>NZ_JAAFZU010000023.1:108754-344475 GCF_018263905.1 Loktanella sp. SALINAS62
TCGCAACCGGCGCGTGACCGCCATGATGGCTTGGCCCGGCTGCATCGTGGAATTCGAAATCGTCGCGGAACATGGTCAAAAGGTGTTCTTCCAGCCCCATCACCAGCGGATGGACCAGTGTATCGAACAGGACGTTCGCGCCTTCGTAGCCCATGACCGGCGAATAGCGGGCCGGGTAATCCTGAACATGGACCGGGGCGGAAATGACGGCGCAGGGGATACCCAGACGCTTGCCGATGTGGCGTTCCATCTGGGTGCCCATGATCATTTCGGGTGCCAGTGCCGCGATGGTCTCTTCGACTTCAAGGTAGTCGTCGGTGATCAGCGCCTCGACGCCCATTTCCTTTGCGCAGGCGCGCACGGCGCGGGCCTGTTCGCGGTTGTAACAGCCCAGTCCTGCAACCTCGAACCCCATTTCGTCGCGTGCCATACGGGCCATCGCGCAGACATGGGTGCCGTCACCGAACAGGAAGACGCGCTTGCCTGTCAAATAGGTGCTGTCGACGGATGCCGACCACCAGGGCAGCCGCAACCGCGACTCATCGGCCGGGGCCGTCGACCCTGTCAGCGCCTGCACTTCTGCCACAAATGCGCGGGTGGCCGCGACACCGATCGGCACGTTTTTCGTATAGGGCTGATCAAATGTCTTTTCGAGCCAGCGTGCGGCAGCCTCTCCGGTTTCGGGATACATCAGCACGTTGAAATGTGCCGCAGGCAGACGGGCGATATCGGCGGGGGTCGCGCCCAGCGGGGCCGTGACGTTTACGTCGACGCCAAGATCGGACAGCAGACCTGTCAGTTCCTCGACGTCGTCGCGGTTGCGAAAGCCCAGCGCGGTCGGTCCCAAAAGGTTGCAGGTGATCCGCCCCGTGCGGTCGCAAGGCTGCGCCAGATGACGGACAATCTGGTAGAACGTTTCGTCCGCCCCGTAGTTTTCCTTGCGGCTATAGCTGGGCAGTTCCAGCGCGATGACGGGGATCGACAGACCCATCGTTTCGGCAAGTCCGGCGGGATCGTCCTGAATCAATTCGGCGGTGCAAGAGGCGCCGACGATGATCGCCTGCGGATTGAAGCGGTCGACGGCATCCTGCGCGGCTTTCTTGAAGAGACCGGCGGTGTCCGACCCCAGATCACGCGCCTGAAACGTCGTATAGCTGACGGGCGGACGGTGATTGCGCCGTTCGATCATCGTAAACAGAAGATCGGCATAGGTGTCGCCTTGTGGCGCATGCAGCACGTAATGCAGCCCTGTCATCGCGGTGGCTACGCGCATCGCACCGACATGCGGCGGGCCTTCGTATGTCCAGACCGTCAGCTTCATGGCTGACCGCCGGGGGCTGTCTGCCCCCGGACCCCCGAGGATATTTGAAAAACAGCGAAAGCGACGGTCATTGCGCTGCCTCCAGCCGCAGAGCAGCCTTGCGACGGATCGGACGGCTGAACAGGCCTGCCAGATCGCCTGCCTGTTCGTAGAAATGGACCGGCGTGAAGACCAGTTCGATGGCCCATTTCGTGGTCAGACCTTCGGCTTCCAATGGATTGGCAAGGCCAAGACCACAGACGGTCAGATCAGGGCGCGCGGCCCGCACGCGGTCGAGTTGCAGATCGACGTCCTGACCTTCAGAGATTTGCGGCCCGGCGGGCAGCAGATCCAGATCGGGGCCGTGGATCGCGTCGTGAATGTAAGGAGATCCGACCTCTATCGCGGTCATGCCGCATTCCCGGGTCAGGAACCGGGCCAGCGGAATTTCAAGCTGGCTGTCCGGGAAGAAAAAGATGGATTTGCCACGCAAGTGTTCGGCGGCCTGCGCGATGGCGCGGCGCGCACGCGCGCGCGGTGCGGCAGTCACGGCGTCGAATGTCGCATCGGGGACACCGAATTCCAGCGCGATCGCCCGCAGCCAGGCCGTTGTGCCTTCGTCGCCAAAGGGCATCGGGGCCGCGATGTGCCGTGCGCCACGGCGGATCAGCGCCGCGTGGGTATCGCCCATAAAGGGTTGCGTCAGGGCAAAGACGGTGTTCGGCCCAACGGCCGTCGTGTCGTCGATCCGGCGGGCAGGCAACAGACGGATATTGTCGATCCCCATCTGCCCCAGCAGGGCCAGCATCTGGTCTTCGACCACATCGGGCAAGGCACCGACCAGCAGCAGTTCACGCGCCACCGTGTCCTTGAGCACGGGCACCATGGAGGCGAGACAAGCGTCTTCGCCTTCGGTAAAGGTGGTTTCGATCCCGGACCCGGAATAGTTCAGCACGCGCACATGCGGCGCGTGGATCTGCGACAGGCGTTCAGCGGCGCGGGCCAGGTCGATCTTGATCACTTCGGACGGACAGGACCCGACCAGAAACAGCTGCCGGATGTCGGGGCGGCGTTCCAGCAGGCGGGCGACCTCACGGTCCAGTTCCGTATGGGCATCTTTCATGCCTGCCAGATCCTGCTCTTCGAGGATGGCCGTGCCGAAGCGCGGTTCAGCAAAGATCATGACGCCGGCAGCGGATTGCAGAAGGTGCGCACAGGTGCGCGATCCCACGACGAGAAAAAAGGCATCCTGCATCTTGCGGTGCAGCCAGATGATCCCGGTCAAGCCACAGAACACTTCCCTTTGTCCGCGTTGCTTGAGGACGGGGGCGGTGCGGCATCCACCACCGGGCGGAGGAACAGGCACGTTCATGCTGCCACATCCAGACGCGCGCGACGCAGCTTCAGCACGAATTGCGCGGCATTGACGACATACGCTGTATAAGCGGCCAAAGTGACCCACATCAGCGCCAGCGGGTCAATTGCGCCCGTGATCAGCCCCCAGACATAGACACAATGAAGCGCGATGACGCCAAAGCTGACCACGTCTTCCCAAAAGAACGACGGCGCGAACAGATACTGGCCGAACACAACTTTTTCCCAGATCGCGCCAGTCACCATAATGACGGCCAGCGCGCCGGTTTTGATTACGATGGAAACCGTCGCGGCAAGATATCCGTCACCGGTCAGCAAAAACCGGACCACCAGCGCAAAAGAGATCAGGAAAACAATAAATTGGACGGGCGCAAGCACCCCCTGCACCAGCGTCCAGCGCGTCGCATCGCGGCGTTCGCGCTGCCGTGCCGTATACAATGGCTGCGCCATCCGGCGGACGGCGAGATGGTCAGTCCGAGATTGCAGGGTCGTCTGCACGGTATGCCCTCCTGACACATTGCCATTGCAGATTAGGAGCGATTCTGGGTATGTGTCAACCATACGTTACACATTGCTTGATCTTCTACCCGAGCAGATCTTCTGAGAAGAAATTTCTAAATATCTGCATTTAAACAACTTTTCATGCGCGCTCGCCTAATGCAGGATAATCTGTCAATTTTCTTTGACAATCTGCTGCCAAATTTCGACTATGGTGGCACCCGCCGCGTTGGCCAAGTGAAGAGGACGCCCGTTACCCATGTCGCAGCTTTTGTCATCCCGGCCGCTCAGATCGGTTCTGCCGCAGCGCCGGGTGTCGGGCGGCGATGTGGCAATGGCCCTGTGCGACGCAGCGCTGTCGCAGGATCGGGACGCGGTTGCAGATGTCGTCATGGCGGCGCGGGACGATGGGCTGACCGACATCGTTCTGGCTGATGTGCTCTTGCCGCGTGCGGTCTGCAGTCTGGGTGACCTATGGCGTGAAGATCACATCGGTTGGACCGACGTGACAATTGGTACAGCAAGGTTGCAGGCAGCCCTGCGCTGGCTTGCCCCGCCGATCCAGCCGGGTGACGCACGCTGTCATGACACAAAGTCGGTTCTTTTGATTTCCTGTCAGGACATGGCGCATACGTTCGGCCCCATGCTGCTGGCCCATCAGATTCGACGGCGCGGTCTGTCGGTTGCGCTGTCGCTGGACACGACACCACAATCCGCACATGCACGGTTCAGCGACACAGCAAGTGACGCAGTGTTTCTGACCGCGTCCCATAGTGATGGGGTTGCAACCTTGCGGCAAATCGTAAAACAGGTTCGAGTTTTCAACAGTGGGGTTCCCATTGTCGTTGGCGGCCCCTTGCTTTCTGCGCGCGCAGATATAGGACGCCTTATCGGAGCAGACATTGCGACCTCTGATCTGGACGAGGCTCTGACCCAATGCGGACTACTGCGCCAACCGACAGGCGCTCTCACTAAACCTTAGGTCGGCTTTCGCCTACAGAACGGACCGGCATGACATCGGGCGGCATCAAATACTGGAAAAACGGCGACATTCCGATGATCGGGCCGGATATTCTGGGTGGCATTCTGGCATCCGTGTCGGATGTCGGTCTGGTCGTATCGGAAACAGGCATCGTCATGTCTGTGCTGTTGAACCGCAATTTTTCGGACGATGGATTGTTCGACAAGGTCGAAGGCCGCGAAGTGGCCGACCTTTTGATGATCGACAGCAAGGAAAAATTCACCAAACGCCTGTCGGCATTTATCGATGGCGACGACAACGTCCGTCCGATCGAGGTCAACCATACGATCGACGGGGACCGCACCGGATTACCTGTACGCTACAGTTTTCATCGTATCAGCGAAGGCGGCGTTATCCTGATGCTGGGCCATGATCTGCGTCCGGTCGCGGAAATGCAGCAGCAGCTTGTCAGTGCCCAGTTGGCATTGGAACGCGACTACGAAGCACAACGCGACTATGAGACCCGGTTCAAGGTTCTGATGGACAGCTCCACCGATGGTGTCGTGATGGTGTCGGCGCAGTCCGACAAGATCAATGACCTGAATGCAGAAGCATCCCGGCTTGTCGGAACCCCGCGCGAAGAATTGGTCGGGCGATCATTCACGAAGCTGTTCGACGCCCGGTCACAGCCCACACTGATCGACAGGCTGGGCTCTTTGGCGATGTCAGATGATGATGGACGGCTTTCGGTCAAATCGGTGAATGGCACCCCCCTGACGCTGCGACCGACGATGTTCCGATCCGCAGGCGAACGCATTTTGCTGTGTCGCATACGCAGCGCGTCCGATGCGATGGCAGATCAGGACCGGACGGCGCAGGTTTTGCGCGGGATCTATGACGCTGGCCCCGACGGTATCGTGTTCACCAGCGAAGAAGGCGCGATGCTGTCTGCAAACGATGGTTTCCTGAACATGATCGGCGCGGCGCATGACCTGAACCTGCGCGGCACGCCATTCATGGATTTTCTGCAACGCGGCATGGTCGATTTCAGCGTCATGACCCAGAACGCCGCCCGTGCTGGCAGCTTGCGGTCGTATGCCACGCGTATTGCAGGCGATTATGGCAGCCCGCGTGACGTCGACATGAGCGTAACCGCGATCAAGGCCGCGGACACAACGATTTTTGCCTTTGTCATCAGAGAGCAATCGCAAACCGAGAGCCTGAAGGACGGCGACGACGACAGTGGGCTGAGTTCCGTGGTCGAACTGGTCGGCAGCTCGACTTTGCGCGATATTGTGGCCGAAACGACAAATGTCGTTGAAAAGATGTGTATCGAAACCGCCATCGAATTGACCAGCAACAACCGTGTCGCCGCAGCAGAAATGCTGGGCCTGTCGCGGCAATCGCTTTACGTGAAGCTGCGCAAATTCGGACTGATCGGGCAGAGCAACGACTAGATTGCCCCGGCCCGACCGGGTTCAGTCGTCGCCTGACATATGGGCGTCGTGATCCATCGTGTCGTGATTTAAGTTGTGATCGGCTCCCGTCGCGGCCACGTCTTCGACGTTAAATGAGACGTCAAGCCGCCCGGCCCGTTCAAAGACCAGCGTTCCTTCGACGGCTTCACCGACTTCCAGCGCATCGCCGTTCAATCCCATGAACATCACGTGAAAGCCGCCAGGTGCCAGCGTCAGCGTTTCGCCGGGGGCGATGACGATACCCGTCTCTTGTTTGACCATACGGGTAATGCCGTCTGCATCGGTTATGGCGCTGTGCAATTCCACGCGGGTGAACGGTGCTTCGACTGCAATCAGGGTGTCTGCTTCTGCACCGGTGTTCAGGACAGTCAGATAACCAGCACTGGTCATTGCGGTGGCAGCGGCACTGCGCGCGACCGGGTGTTCGATCCGCAAATCGCCCAGCGTGTAATCGTGCCCAAAGGCAAATCCGGGCAACAAGACCAGCATCATTCCGGTCATCAGGCGGGTCAGGGACGTCATCGTACTCTCCGTTCATTTCAAACGGACGCCTAATTTACACGGGGCAGCGCGAAAAGGGACAAACAGCCGCAGTCGGCGGAAACCTGCGGTATCTCGATGGTTGTCATATGAAAGCGCGCTGGTCATAGTTTCGGTTCTGGCCCAGACGGGCCACCAACCGGGAGGCTACCATGAAAACAGTATCGACATTTGTCGCCGCTGCCGTTGTTGCGACCTTTGGCGCAAATATGGCGTCGGCGCAGGACACATCCGATTACATCCTTGCGACCGCATCGACGGGCGGGACCTATTATCCAGTGGGCGTCGCGCTTTCCACCTTGGTCAAGGTCAAGCTACAGCCGGGCATGGGGATCGGCATGTCTGCCATCAGCTCTGCCGGATCGGGTGAAAATGTCCGTCTTTTGCGTGAAGACGAGGCTCAATTCGCCATTCTTCAGGGACTTTACGGATTTTATGCGGCATCGGGCACTGGCCCGTTGGAAGACGTCGGACCGCAGGAAAACCTGCGTTCGGTCAGCATGTTATGGCAAAACGTCGAACATTTTGTCGCCGCCAGCGATGCCGCGCCAACAGGCACGATGGAAGATTTCGTAAACCTGACAGGCGAAGCTGTCGCGCTGGGTGCGCAGAACTCTGGGACGCTGGGGTCAAATGCGGCGTTGCTGTCAGGTCTGGGGGTCGATGTCGAAACCGACTACGAGCTGGTTTACGGCGGCTACGGTCCAGCGGCAGAGGCGTTGCAAAACGGTCAGGTCAAGGGGATCAGCACCCCAGCCGGTGTGCCCGTGGGCGCGCTGAGCCAGCTTTTCGCATCTGCGGGTGATAGCGTAACCTTGCTGAATTTCACCGATGAACAGCGGACGGCAGCGGATGGCGGGCGCGATCTGTGGACCGCATATACCATTCCGGCCAATACCTATTCAGGCCAGACAGAGGATGTTGTGACCGTCGCCCAGCCGAACTTTCTGGCGGTCGGTGCGGATGTAGACGAAGAAAATGTCTACCAGATCACCAAGACGATCTACGAAAACCTGCCGTTTCTGCAGGCCATCCACCCCGCGACGAACGCGATGAACATCGATGCGGCAATCGCGGGCCTGCCGCTGCCGCTGCATCCGGGTGCGGTGCGGTACTATCAGGAAATCGGGATGGATATTCCCGACCGTCTGATACCTGCGCAGTAACGTGATGCGATGGGGCGAGACCATGCGGTCCCGCCCCTTTTTACGACCAAGGGGGGACTATGGCGGACGATACCGACGAAGGCGCATTGCGTCATTTCACAGGGACTGCGGGCCATGTCCTTACCGTGTTTTGCGCCCTGATCGCGCTTGCCCATCTTTATGTGGCGATTGATCCTGTCGTGTCAGAACTGACGCGCAACGCCTTACACTACGGCGTTTTTGGGCTGTTGGCGTTTCTGTATTACCCGCTGCGTCACAATACAAAAGCATCCCGCGCGGGGCTGGCCATCGACCTGTCACTGGGTGTGGCGGTCGCTGCGTCTGCGCTGTGGCTCGCAACTGCGGAAAACGCAATTTATGACCGCGGCGTGAACCTAAGCGTGCCGGACTGGATCGCCATCGCTGTCGCTGTGATCGGTGCCATAGAACTGACACGCCGCCTGACCGGGTGGATCATCCCGGTCCTGATCATATTGGCGCTGACATACGTGTCATGGTGGGGGCAATTCGTGGGCGGTGTGTTCCGGTTTCCCGGGCTCAGCATCGAAACCGTCGCGTTTCGGTCTGTCTATGGTGACGATGCGATGTTCGGGTCGATCACACGCATTTCGTCGACCTATGTGTTTTTGTTCATCATCTTTGGCGCGTTTTTGCTGCGATCCGGTGCCGGGGATTTCGTCGTTGATCTGGCGCGGGCGGTCGCGGGCAAGATGGTCGGCGGACCCGGCATCGTGGCTGTGATCGCCAGCGGATTGACGGGAACGATTTCAGGCTCTGCCGTGGCCAACACCGCATCGACGGGGGTCATCACGATCCCGCTGATGAAAAAGGCGGGGTTCAATGCAAAATTTGCAGGCGGGGTCGAAGCCGCTTCGTCCACTGGCGGCCAGTTGATGCCACCGATCATGGGGGCTGGCGCATTCGTCATGGCTGCATTCACGCAGATCCCCTATGAAAACATCATCGCCGCCGCCGCACTGCCTGCGTTGCTGTATTTCCTGTCCGTTGCCTTTTTCGTGCGGATCGAAGCAAAGCGCGCAAACCTGCCGCCGATGGAAAACACAGGTCAGACGCTGGGCAGCGCATTCCGGCGTGGCGGTGCCAGTTTCATACTGCCCATTGCATTGCTGATCGGGATGCTGGTTTCTGGTTTTACGCCGACCTATGCCGCTGTTTTTGGCATCATTGCGGTGATCGCATCCAGTTGGCTGACCACAAACCCGATGGGACCAAGAGCCGTGGTCGAAGCACTGGCAATGGGAACCCGCAACATGATCCTGACGGCCGTGCTGCTGTGCGCTGTGGGATTGATCGTGAACGTCATTGCGACGGCGGGGATCGGCAATACCTTTAGCCTGATGATATCCGACTGGGCCGGGGGTAACATCCTGATCGCCATCATTCTGATCGCACTGGCCAGCCTGATACTGGGCATGGGGCTGCCAGTGACGGCAGCCTATATTGTGCTTGCGACCCTGTCCGCACCTGCGTTGGCGGGCATGATCGGGGACCGATTTGTGATCGACGCTTTGGTGGCGGGTAATCTGCCCGACGCCGCGCGTGCCGTGCTGATGCTGGGCGCGCCGGACGCCATGCAGGCAATCATGGCGCCGATGGCGCGCGCTGATGCAAGCGCATTGATTGGCAGCCTGCCGTTGGAAGTTGCCGCACCGCTGCGCGATCTGGTTGTCAGCCCTGCAGCCGCGACGGCAGCGCTGCTGTCGGCGCATATGATCGTGTTTTGGCTCAGCCAGGACAGCAACGTCACGCCACCCGTGGCACTGGCGGCATTTACCGCCGCCGCGATTGCCAAAGCACCGGCGATGGCCACGGGTTTTGCCAGTTGGAAGCTGGCGAAAGGGCTGTATATCGTGCCGATCCTGTTTGCCTATACGCCGCTGCTCAGTGACGACTGGGGCGCGGTACTGACCGTCTTTGGCTTTGCCGTGGTGGGCATCTACGCGCTGGCCGCCGGATTGCAGGGCTGCATGGAAAACGTCATTGGCTGGCCGATGCGCGCTGTTGTCATCGTCGCAGGAATTGCCTGTATGTGGCCCGGTAGCTTGTTGATCAATCTATGTGGCGTTGTGGTCGTCGCAGGGCTGCTGTTCTGGAACGTCAGATCTGCCCCTGCCCCGGTCGCGGCCTGAATACAGCGAACTATGGTGACCCCGCGAAAACCGATGCGGCGGTTGGCTATCAACCGCGATCAAAGCGTGGCGCGCGTGTTTCGTGACGTTCTTTATGCCTGACCCTTTGCGCGCCCCGGCAGAAAGCCTAGGTAGTTGGAAACTTCCTTCCGTATTGATTGGACTTTGCCTTGGACTGCGACATTCGGGTTCATCTGGATTACGAGGTGCCTGACCGCGTGACGCTGCTGTTGCAGCTGCGCGCCGTGACAGACCCATTTCAACACGTCACAGACGAAACGCTTTTGGTTCCCGACGGATGCCACTGGCGCGCGACATCTGGTGAAGAAGGCATTGGTGAACGGATTTGGATGGACATCGATGAACCGCTGAAACTGAGCTATCACGCCCACGTCAGCATTGATCGCCCTGCGCACGATTTGGCGCGTCTTCAGGCTACGCCACTGTTTCAGATGAACGCGCCCGACATCAAATACCTGATGGCGTCTCGCTATTGCGGGGCCACGGGTTACGAAGATCTGCTTGATACTTTTTCCCATTTGTCGGGCGGGGCAAAGGTCGTGGCGATGCGCGATTGGATCACGTCGAACCTAGTATACGATAATAGTGTCAGCACGGCCAACACGACTGCGCAGGATACATTTGCCGACCGCAGGGGAGTGTGCCGCGACTACGCGCATCTGCTGATTGCGCTGTGCCGGTGCAGTGCGATCCCCGCACGCATCGCCGCTGTCTATAGCCCCGATATCAGCCCGCCTGATTTCCATGCTGTCGCAGAGGTGTTTCTGGATGGCGGATGGCACCTTGTTGACCCCACCGAGATGACGACCACTGACCGCATGGTCCTGACCGGTGTGGGGCGCGATGCGGCAGATGTCTCTTTCTTGACCAGTTTCGGCGTCGTCCAGCTAAAGGAACAGGCAGTCCATGTTCAAGAAAGCTGAGCTGCGAAACCAGACATTGCAGACCGACGGCAAAGCGCTACCGTAACCTGATGGATGATACAGAAAAACATTTCGATGAAATGCGTGGGCCAGCCGATCAGGTCCGCCCGCCCTACGCCACCTATCGCACGTGGTTCGATCAGCAGGATCCAGAACGCCTGCGATCAAAACACGAAGAGGCAGAAGCGTTTTTTCGCCGGACCGGCATCACCTTCAACGTCTACGGCGAGGACGCGGCACAGGAACGGTTGATCCCGTTCGATCTGGTGCCGCGGATCATTTCCGGGCGTCAGTGGCAAAAATTATCCAAAGGGATCGAACAGCGCGTCACCGCGATCAATGCTTTCTTGCATGACATCTATCACCGGCAGGAAATTCTGCGATCCGGCCGCATGCCGCGCGAACTGATTGCCCAAAACGACGCCTTCCTGCCACAGATGATCGGTATGGCGCCGCCGGGTAACGTCTATACCCACATCGTCGGCACCGATATCGTCCGCATTGGCGAAGACGATTTCTATGTCCTCGAAGACAATGCGCGCACGCCGTCCGGTGTCAGCTATATGCTGGAAAATCGTGAAACCATGCTGCAGATGTTCCCGGAACTATTTGCACGGATCAAGGTGCAGCCGGTCAGTGACTACCCCAAGAACCTGCGCGCATCGCTTGCAGCCTGCGCGCCTGCATCGTGTCAGGGAAAGCCGCGCGTCGCTGTGCTGACGCCCGGCATTTATAATTCCGCATACTTTGAACACAGCTTTCTGGCCGACCAGATGGGTGCGCAACTGGTCGAAGGACACGATCTGCGGGTCGTGGACGGGCATATCAAAATGCGCACGACACGCGGTTACGAACAGATCGACGTGCTGTATCGCCGGGTCGATGACGAATATCTTGATCCTTTGACGTTCAACCCGGAGTCGACGCTGGGCGTGCCGGGGATCATGGATGTCTACCGCGCGGGCAACATCACGATCGCCAACGCCCCCGGCACTGGCGTGGCCGACGACAAGGCGATTTACAGCTACATGCCGGAACTGGTGGAATTCTACACTGGCGAAAAGGCGATCTTGAAAAACGTGGACACGTGGCGCTGTTCCGAACCCGACAGCCTGTCCTATGTGCTGGATAACCTGGCTGACCTTGTCGTGAAAGAAGTTCACGGTTCGGGCGGATACGGGATGCTGGTCGGCCCCGCCGCCAGCAAGCAGGAACTGGAAGATTTTGCAGCCAAGCTGCGTGCGCGGCCCAGCAATTACATCGCACAACCCACGCTGTCGCTGTCCACTGTCCCGATCTTTGTCGAACAGGGTCTGGCGCCGCGTCACGTCGATCTGCGCCCCTTTGCGCTGGTCAGTCCCAAGGGAATCAATATCACACCAGGTGGCTTGACCCGTGTCGCCCTGAAAGAAGGTTCACTGGTTGTGAACTCTTCCCAAGGTGGCGGGACAAAAGACACTTGGGTGCTGGAGGACTGATATGCTGGGCAAGACCGCAGGCGGACTGTACTGGATGTTCCGCAATCTGGAACGCGCCGAAAATACCGCCCGCCTGATCGAAGCCGGGTTTCGCATCGCGTTGACCCGCAGTCAGGACAAGGCGTCTGAATGGAAATCCGTGGCGACGACCGCAGGGGCAGCCGGCGCGTTTTCGCAGAAATACGAAGGCTTCGACAGCGCGGACGTGATCGATTTTCTACTGCGCGATACCGACAATCCGTCGTCGGTCATGTCGGTGATCAAATCAGCGCGCGACAATGCGCGGCTGGTCCGCACCGCCCTGACGACAGAGGTATGGACCGCCGTCAACGACAACTGGATGACGATGAAGGACCTGCTGGCCGAACCTGTCGTGGAAACCGAACTGCCCAAGGTGCTGGATACGATACGTCAGCAGTCGGCGCTGGTGCGCGGTGCGCTGCACGGTACGATGCTGCGCAACGACATCTATGACTTTGCCCGGTTGGGCACGTTCATCGAACGCGCCGACAATACCGCCCGTATCATCGACGTGAAATACTATACGCTGTTACCCAGCACCAGTTTTGTCGGGTCGTCGCTGGACAACGTGCAGTGGGAAACGATCCTGCGGTCGGTCAGCGCGCACCGTGCGTTCCGCTGGCTGGACGAGGAGGACATGACCGCATCATCGGTCGCGCAGTTCCTGATCCTTGACCGTCGCCTGCCGCGCAGCCTGTTGTTCAGCCTGCAACAGACCTGTTCCAACCTTGAACGCCTGTGCGACGCCTATGGTGAACGGCACACCAGTCAGGACCATGCCAGCCAGATGGTCGATGGCCTGACAAAGCGCGACATCGCGTCGATCTTTGACGAAGGCCTGCACGAATTCATCACCGGTTTCATCCGGGACAACAACGCGCTGGGTCAGATGATCGAGCAGGACTACAAGTTCTACGGATAGGATCGCCCCTTGGACCTGCATATTTCGCATACCACCCGCTACACCTATGACAAACCTGTGCTTTATGCACTGCAACGATTGCACCTGCGTCCGCAGGACAATCGGATGCAGCGCGTCAAAGAGTGGGAGATTACCGTCGAAGGCGGCCAGCTTGAGCTGAGTTATGACGATCACTATGGCAACAAGACTGATCTGGTTAACGTAACCCGTGGCACGACTGAATTGTCGGTGACTGCGCGCGGTATCGTGGAAACCCACGATACGGCCGGGGTGCTGGGTCCGGTCTATGGCACAGCGCCACTATGGCATTTCATTTCAGCGACACCAGCAACGGAAGCAGGCGACGAAATCCGTGCGTTGGCAAACACACTGAAGACCGATCAGTCGATCTCGGCGCTGCACACCATCAGCACGGCCATTCTGGATGCGGTGCCCTATGAAACCGGCAGGACCTATTCCAACACGACCGCGCAGGAAGCCCTGACCGGCGCGTATGGCGTCTGTCAGGATCACGCCCATATCCTGATCGCCGTGGCGCGCGCGGCGGGTATGCCGGCACGCTATGTTTCCGGCTATCTCAAATTGGACCAGACCGAAGACCAGACCGCCAGCCACGCTTGGGCAGAGGTTCATCTACCTGATCTGGGCTGGGTCGGGTTCGACGTCAGCAACCGTATCAGCCCAGACGACCGATATGCCCGTCTTGCAGTCGGACGCGATGCGCGCGACGCATCGCCCGTGCGCGGCATGCGCGTTGGTGCCGGTGACGAATCGCTGATTGTTACTTTGCAAGTGCAGCAGTAGAACAGGCGCCACACCCTATCTGGACCTTACAAGATGACTTACTGCGTTGGCCTGCGTCTGAACCACGGCCTTGTTTTCATGTCCGACACGCGCACCAATGCGGGCGTTGACAACTTTTCATCCACCCGAAAACTGTTCACTTGGGAAACCGAAGGCGAACGCCTGATCACCCTGATGACTGCAGGCAATCTTGCGACAACTCAATCGCTGATCTCTTTGCTGGATGAGCGGTCGAAAACCGCAGCCGACCGCGATCCGTCGATCCTGCGCGAACCGACAATGTTTCAGGTTGCGCGATTGGTCGGCGCCACCCTGAAAGAGGTGATATCCTATTCGAACGCCTCTGTGACCGGAACGGAAGAAAAGTTTCGCGCGACCGTGATCGTGGGTGGCCAGATCAAGGGCGGTGAACCAACGATGTTCATGGTCTATCCCGAAGGCAACTTTGTCGAAGTCACGACAGAAACGCCGTTCTTCCAGATTGGTGAAACGAAATACGGCAAACCCATTCTGGTGCGTGGCTACGACGCCGACATGACGTTCGAAGATTCCGTGAAACTGTTGATGGTCAGTTTTGACTCGACGGTCAAATCGAACCTGTCCGTCGGCCTGCCCTTCGATATCCTGTGCTATGAGTCAGATAGTTTTACGGTGAAGCACCGCAAACGGGTCGAAGTCGATGACAAGCTGTATCTGAAGATCTCGGAAGGGTGGTCCATCGCCTTGAAAGAAGCGTTTGCGTCGCTGCCGAATTATAAGATCTAGGTTTCCAGCCACAGCCGTACCGTCGCCGTGGCAGACCGTGCCAGCGAACGCTGTGTTGTGGCGCGCAGGTTTGCGTTCAACGCCAGCAAACCACTGATACCGTCGATGACCCGATCTGAATGTTGTTTGACATCATGCTCTTGGACACGTTTGTGCAGCTCGAACTGCGACCCGACCACATACACAAGTTTGCCATCGCGGTCGTGCAGCGGCTCAATCAGCAAAAGTGTCGTCAGGGGCGACCCATCCTTGCGCAGGTTGTCAAATGTCGCCTGTGCAGGCTTGCCCTTGACGATGGCGTCCCGGATCACGCTTCGTGCCGCAGCGTTTTCCAGATTGCCCTGCAGAAATCGGCAGTTGCGGTTTAAAACTTCGTGACATTCATAGCCGGTGAGATTGAAAAATGACTGATTGGCATAGATCAAGGAAGAGTCTTCGCGCTGCGGATCAGCAATCGTCAGAGCGACGCTTAAATGATCAAGGCGTTTCGCGACTTCGGGAATATTGAGGATTGGCATGCGAGCTCCTACCAGTAGAACTTTGCGCTTATGCATTTTGGGGTCCAACGACAACAGGGCCGGATTAGACAATGAATGATACGTTCGAATTTCCGCTGACATCTGCTGACACCCCCGTGATCGTTGGGATCGGTGCGTCCGCAGGCGGGCTGGAAGCATTGCAAAAGTTCCTGGATTATCTGCCATTCGACAACAGCCTTGCCATTGTCATTGTGCAGCATCTGGACCCAGATCACGACAGCCTGCTGGGTGAACTTTTGACCAAGCGGACAAAAACACCGGTCTTCGAAGCCGTGGACGGCATGCAGATCAAGCCAAGCCATATTTATCTGATTGCACCCGGTCAGTCGCTGACTGTCATGAACGGGCAGCTCAAATCAGAAGATTTTCACCTGCCGCGTGGACGACGGCGTCCGATCGACTGTTTTCTGACGTCGCTTGCGGAACACTCTGGCGAACGGGCGGTCGGGATCATTCTGTCAGGGACGGGCAGCGATGGCAGTCTTGGCGCACGTGCGATAAAGGCTGCGGGTGGGCTGGTGTTCGTTCAGGCCGTATCAGAAGCAAAATACGACGGCATGCCACGTAGCGCGATCGAAACAGGGGTTGCAGACATCGTTTTGCCGGTCGCAGAAATGTTCCCGGTGCTAAACGACTACTTTGACTGTCGCGGGGGTATTCAGGAAGACGCGCTGACAGATCGAGAATTCATCGACCGCGCCATGCGCCATGTGCGATACCGCACGGGGCACGATTTTGCGGGCTACAAACCCGGCACCCTGCTGCGCAGGGTTGCGGTGCGCATGTCCGTACTGGGGCAAATCGAACCGGGCGAATACCTGAAGGTGCTAATCAATGATCCAGAAGAGGTGAAGCGCCTGTTCAAGGATGTGCTGATCAACGTCACCAGCTTTTTCCGTGACGATGCCGTGTTCGAAGAATTGAGCAACACCATCATTCCCGAATTACTGGAAGGTCGCACCAACGCCGACGAATTGCGGATCTGGGTGCCCGGCTGTTCATCGGGCCAAGAAGCATACAGCATCGCCATCCTGATTTCCGAAACGATGGAGCGGCTTGATGTCTGGCCGCGCGTTCTGATCTTTGGCACCGACATCGACGAGGACGCGCTGGAAATGGCGCGGCGTGGCCAATATCTGAACACCGTTGCGGATGAGATTCCCACCGAATACCTGCATAAGTATTTCAAGTGGCGAAGCGATGGCTACACGGTCAACGACCGTCTGCGCGCGATGGTCCGGTTTTCCAACCAAAGCATCATCAAGGACCCGCCATTCAGCCAAATCGATTTGGTGACCTGCCGTAACGTTTTGATTTACTTTGATAAGGTATTGCAGGAAAAAGCAATCCGCGTGTTCCACTATGGCCTGCGCGAAGGCGGGATACTGGTGCTGGGCACGTCCGAATCCCCGATTTCCGCAGGAGATATGTTCAAGGACGTGTCACGCACGAACAGGATCTACCGCCGGTTGCCCGGCCCGGCCCGGCGTCTGGATCTGGTCAGCGGCAGCGCCGAACACGACGAACCACAGCCACCACAGTCGACGCCCTTGGCTGCCCGGGATGTTGCGCAAGCCAACATCCATTCCGATAAGGTCATCGACCTGATCGCGCCCGCCTATTTTGTGCTGGGCAATGCGCGCGATCTGCAATTTGCATCTGATGCCGCTGCTGGATTTCTTAAAATCAAGGGTGGCCGCCCGCAGCTCGACCTGCTCAAGCTGATCCGCCCAGAGTTGGAAAAATACCTGCGGCGCTTGTTGAACCGGAACCTGGAAACCGGCGAAACGTCGACCTATGCGTTCCGTGGCACCCTGGACGACGTTCCCCGCAACATCACGATCACCCGGCAGCGATTGCCCAATGCGCAGGATCTGTTGCTGTTTCAGGATCAAGCGTTACCGGATCAGGGCCAATCGCCGTCGTCCGAAAGCGTTTCAGACGCGACCGCACGCTATATCACAGAGCTGGAAGGCGATCTGGACGAAGCGCGCGATCAGATCCGTTCGACGGTCGAGGAACTGGAAACCTCGAACGAAGAGCTGAAAAGCTCGAACGAAGAAATGATGTCGATGAACGAAGAGTTGCAGTCCGCAAACGAGGAGCTGACAACCACGAACGACGAACTGAACAACAAGATAACCGAGGTGCGCGACGCCAACACCGATCTGGCGAATTTTATCCGCAGCACAAAGATCGGCACCGTGTTTCTGGACCCGGACCTGCGACTGCGCAACTACACGCCCGAAGCGACCGAAGTTTTCCGGTTTCAGGAAAGCGATGTCGGTCGCCGCATCGACGATATTGGGTCAGATCTGGACATGGAAAGCCTTGTCGCGGATTGCCAAAGCGTCATGGAAAGCCAAAGCCTGCTGGAAAAAGAATACGACACGCGCCGCGACAGAAGCTATCGCGCGCGCTTCGTACCCTATGCACAAAGTGGCCATTCTAGGGGCGGCGTTGTCGTATCCCTGTTTGAAGTGACAGAATTGCGCAAACTGGCCGAAGACACCGAACAGGCGCGTAAAGTCGCGGCCCACAGGCTTGAAGAAATCGAAGAGCTCTACTCTGCCAGCCCGCAAGCCATGGCGCTTTTGGATACAAATCTGCGCTATGTCCGCGCAAACACGCGTTTGTCCGAAATATTGGGTGTCCCGGTCGACGACATGATCGGTGCGTCATTGGGCGAAATGTCAGGTGGGATGGCTGAAAAAGCCCGATCGTTGGCAAAAGAGGTACTGCTGACCCAACAAAAGATCGAAAATTACCAGATGCAGGGCGCCCTCCCAGTATCACCGGGCAATGAACGGGTGTTTCAGACAGACTGGTATCCTGTCTTTCAGGACGGCGAGCTTGTCGGTGTTGGCATTAACGTACGCGACACCACTGAAATGGTACAAATGCAGTTCGAACTGCGCCGTATCATGCAAGAGTTGCAGCACCGCGTTAAAAACATGCTGGCAAACGTGCTGGCGCTGGTGTCTCGCGCGCGGCGCGATGCAACGGCCGACGCGCAGATTTTCGCAGCGCTGTCACAGCGGATTCAGGCACTGGCGCAAACGCACAAGCTGCTGACGCAGTCGAATTGGGCGTCCGCCAAACTTCAAGACGTGCTGCGACCGGAACTGGTTGATGTCTACGGTGCTGAACGTGTCCAGCTAAAGGGCCCGGATATCACCGTCAACGCGCGCGCCGCTCTGTCACTGGGAATGGCGATTCACGAACTGGCTACGAATGCGGCGAAATACGGCAGCTTTTCCGTCGAAGACGGACAGGTATCGCTGTCATGGGTGCGTCAGGACGACGGCGAATCCGACGACTATATTTTCAACTGGCAAGAACGGTTTGGCCCCTCTGCGGCAGAAAGCGAAACCGCTGGTTTCGGCAGCCAATTGATCAAATCCACCATCGAAGGCAGCCTTGACGGCCAGGTGGAGTTTTACTGGGAACAAACCGGCTTGCGGTGCGTTTTCATCATTCCGAAAGATTCATTAATAGAGATCCCGCATGACTCAGTCTTCGACACCCTTACGTCCTAAAATTCTATATGTAGAGGACGAGGTGATTGTCGCACTTGATGTATCCGACGGGCTGGAAAACGATCTGGGATTCGATGTGCAGGTCGCGCACAACCTGACGACAGCGCGCGCCAAATGTGCAGCCCATGAATTTGACTATGCGCTGCTCGACTTGAATCTTGGCAATGGCGAACGCAGTATCGATTTAGGTCTGGAACTGGCCGAAAAGGGCATAAAGGTCGTCTTTGCTTCGGGCTATAACCGGGACGAAATCGCGGAAATCAGTGAATTTCAGCTTGTGGAAAAGCCGTTTCAGATTGCGGACATAGCGGCGGCCTTTGGGGTCGAACCTGCCAAGGCATGACCGAACGTCGACCAGACGTCTGATATTTTCAGTCCTTCAGCGTGAATCGTGTTGTTCGCGGCTTGGGATTTAAGGATTATTTCATGACCGCGCGTTAGCAAAACCGGACTCACTCCGGGATTGCGATGAAACTTGATCCAGACCAGAACGCTGAATTCGAAGCGCGGCAGCAACTTGATCGACGCGGCGTACTGACCGCGCTCTATAGTATGAGCCCGTCTTGGGTGATTGTTGCCGATGGCAGAACCCACCGGATTATTGCTGCAAATCCGGCAGCTTTGGCAAACACCGGCTATCGCCTACGACAGCTTCGCAAATTGCGGCTGGATAACGTATTGTCCAGTATGTCCACAGATCGGGTCAACCGTCTGCTGACCGCTGTCAAACGGCGGCGACCGGGACGTGTAACCCGGCTGCGAATGCATGGTCGTGACGCGCGTTCATTGTGCGTTCGGATCATATACCTTGGCCATCGACTCCCAACGTTTGTGGTGGTGGTCAGCGATCATACCGCGCATGTTCAGGCCCAGACCCGTGCAGATGAAGCACAGGCGCAACTGATGACTGCGATAAACGCGCTGTCGGATGGGTTCGTTCTGTACGACCAGCACGATCGCATGGTCATCTGCAACGAACCCTACAAATCGCTATATGCCAAAAGCGCATATCGCATGGTGCCGGGGACCAGATTCCGCGACATCCTGCAAGCCGGACTTGATAAGGGCGAATACCTGGATGCCATCGGCAGAGAAGTCGATTGGCTGAACGAGCGGTTGGCCGATCATTCTCGTAACAACAGCATCGTCGAACAGCGCCTGTCCAACGGACGCTGGCTGCGGATCGAGGAACGGATGACGTCCGACGGCGGCCGCGTTGGCCTGCGTGTGGATATCACCGACCTGAAGAATCAGCAGGAAAAACTGCATCGCATGATGCTGACCGATGAACTGACCGGGCTGCGCAACCGTCGTAATCTGCTGAACGACCTTTTGGCCTGGGGGGATTCGCTACCGCCGCAACAGGGGCTGGCGGTCTACCATCTGGATGTCGAACGCTTCAAACAGATCAACAGCGTTTATGGCTATGATATTGGTGACAGGCTGCTGCGTCATATCGCCGACACGTTGCGGGCCGCCGCCGGGCCGCATGGGCTGACAGCAAGGGTTGGCGGCAATGAATTCATCGTGGCAAAAAAAATAGATATCGCCGCAGTCGACATCGTGGATTTTGCAGAAACACTTTGCAAATGGACGTCCGGGCCCGTGTCGATTGATGGCCAACAGATTGCATGCTGTGTTTCTGCCGGGATTGCCGTGCTTGACCCGGCCACTTGCCGCGACGGTGACGGATCGGTCCTGGCCGCTGCGGAAATGGCGCTCGCAGAAGCCAAACAATTGGGTCGGTCCGTGCAGCTGTTTCAACCAACGATGCAGGTTCGGGCCGTCAATGATGGTGACCTAACACGCGATTTGCAGCGCGCTGTTGAATGCAACGAATTTGAGGCATTCTTTCAACCGCAGGTCGATGCCATCGCGCAACGCTGCATCGGGTTCGAAGCGTTGCTGCGCTGGGTTCATCCTGAACGGGGAATCCTGCCTGCCGGTGCTTTCCTGGCAATCGCGCAACGTGCAGGCCTGACGGAAACCCTGGATGATCTGGTTCTTGACCGTGCCTGCCGTGCTCTGACATTTCTGGACAGCATCGGTCGATCCGACCTGACAGTCAGCGTCAATCTTTCGGCCAATCAGGTCGCCGACACGCGCCTGCTGTCGCGCCTTTTGGCGACACTGCGCAGACACGATGTCGCGCGGCATCGGATCAGGCTTGAATTACTGGAATCCACCTTGCTGGATGAACGCACGTCGCACTACATCGCAAACATTGAAAAGCTGGTGCAGGCAGGCTTTGTCATGGAACTCGACGACTTTGGCACTGGTCATGCCGCGATTGCGACGCTGCGCAAATTCAAGGTGTCGCAGATCAAGATTGATCGCAGCTTTGTCCAGAACGTGGATCATGATCCAGAACTGCAAGAATTGACCGGGGCGATCATCAGTCTGGCGCAGCGGTTGGGTATCTGCATTCTGGCAGAAGGGGTGGAAACCGCCGCAGAACAGGCGTGTCTGGTCAGCATGGGGTGTTCACGGGCACAGGGATGGTTTTACGACAAGGCCCTCCCCCTGTCCAAACTTCCTGATTTCCTACGTATCTTTGAAGCCAGTGTTTAACGCGCCATTCCGGATCAAGGTTTGGCCCAGATCCAGACGGGGTGTCATATTAATGCGTTCCCTGCCAGCGCTGGTCCCGGCAATCCGCGCCTTTATGATATTCGCTGCGGCCTCTCCGATTTCGCGGCGGCAGGCGTCCATCGTGGCAAGTTTTCGGGGCAAACCGTCCAGCAATTCGACACCATTGAAACCGGCCATCCCAATTTCGCCGGGCACATCAATGCCCTGCTCCATCAGATACAACAGCCCGCCAGCCCCGATCATGTCGTTGGAATAGTAAAGAAAGTCCAGATTTGGGTGCCGATCCAAGATCATTTTCGTCATTTCGCGGCCTTTCAACAGCGCTGACCCACCAGCATAGAATTCCTGGCCTTCGATTTCGATCCCGGCCTTCGCCATGGTCCGCGTGAATCCTTCGAACCGTTTGCGCGCCCGGTGGTCCAACGGCATTTGCGTGCCCAAAAATCCGATCCGTCGATAACCGGCGTCAATGATTGCCTTGGCCATTTCACGCCCGGCGCGCCGATGTGAAATACCGACACAGGCGTCAATCGGGTCACCGTCCGTGTCCATCACCTCCACCACTGGCACCCCCGCTTGCGCCAGCATCGCGCGCGACGCATGCGAATGTTCCAACCCCGCAATAATCACACCCGCTGGCCGCCAGGACAGCATTTCAAACAGCACCTTTTCTTCTTTTTCGGGTCGATATCCTGTCACCCCGAACACAGGCTGCAGTTCAGTATCGTCCAAAGCATCAGAAATCCCTGAAAGCACTTCGGGAAAGACCATGTTTTTCAGTGAGGGAATGATAACTGCAATCAGGTTTACGTGACTTGATGCAAGCGACCCGGCGATCCGGTTCGGAACATAGCCCAATAACTTTGCAGCTTCCTGCACCTTTGCACGGGTCGCAGCACTGACGTCGCCCTTGTTGCGCAACACCCGACTGACCGTCATTTCACTGACGCCGGACGCCTCTGATACGTCTCGCAATGTCATCGGGCGGCGCGGTGGAATAGTCACTGGCGAGATCCTGTATAGCTGCCTTTTACCTACAGCGCCCACAGGCGGTTGTCCAAGCCCACAGTCCTACCGTTGACCAAATTCACAAACCGGGGCAAGGAAGGAACAAGGCCCCGTGGCTCAACTGGATAGAGCAGCCCCCTCCTAAGGGGCAGGTTGCAGGTTCGAACCCTGCCGGGGTCACCATCAGACCATGCGGATGACGTCCTTGTCGATCGCCAGCATGTATCCCTTGCGGGCGATGTTCTTGACCAGCAGCTCACTGACCATCTGGTTACCCAGGGTGTCGCGCAGCCGCTTGATCCGCGTTGCACCTGCTGCCTCTTCACAGTCCGAAGCATCCCGACCGGAAATCACGCCTTCGATTTCGGCACCTGAGAGCACCTCGTCGTCCATCCGCGCTTCGGCCAGGACCGACAGGGTTTCAATCGCGGCCTCGGTCAGCTTGAATTCAAAGTTGTTCAGGTAGACAGAACCTTGGTCACGGCTGATCAGTAGGGAATTCACCTCGATCCCCTTGCGTTCGATCCGCCCCATCCGGCGCGTCAGGCCGATCAGCATGACCAGAAAAGCGATAGCCGCCACCAAAAGGGCCGTCGAAAACACCAACAGGACAAAGATCACAAAACGATAGGACGACAGCGTATCGCTGAACGCCGTCCCGGATTGTGCGATGATTTCCAGCAACTTGATTTCGGCATTGCCGGTCAGCGTATCATTTTCAATGAACAATTGTTCAACACGCGCATTGAACGCGTTCGCGTCCGGCAGGTTCACGAACAGCAGAACCGCCGCGCCCGCAAGGATCGCGACGATGGCGATGATGCCACCCATGACGATTCGATTGCCGATCTCGCGCCCTTCAGTAGCGGAGGAAATATTCACCGGCGCTGTCCTTTCTGCTGTCCAGACCCGAATCATCAAAGGTGCCAACCACAGTCAACAGTTCCCAGCCATCGGATTGAAGCTTTGGCCGTAGTTGGGCCGCAGCGGATTCCGTGGTGCAAGGTCCTTCGATCTCGGCAACCCCATAATGCAAGCGCAAGGGGCCGTCACGCTTTGCCTTGTAGTCGGCAAAGCACGCGGCCTGCGCCGCATTGGCGGTCACAAACAGGACAAGAAGCAGAGAGATAAAATGTTTCATGCCGCCACCCCACCTCTTGTCACGATGTTATGCAATATCCTGCGATGCTACCCCCGGGATCCGGCCAACACCAGAGCGTGTTATTGCCTGACACGGGGCCGCAGCGTTTGGTTTTGCAAGATGCCCGGCGATCGGTGCCAGGGCACGGGGGAACGCCATCCCCCTTCATCCAAGAGGTCGACATATGCCAAAGATATTTCTTGCGATAGCCGCAGCACTGACACTCGCGCTGCCACAAGCGGCACACGCTGAACTTGATCAGGACAAAACGCTGGCGCGCGTCGCCGTAGGTGTTGTTGCCGCACTTGTTCTGACGCAGCTTTTATCAAGCGATGATGACGACACGGCGACGGAACGCGGCGGGCTGCGCGATTCAAATGAACCACCCGTCGTCACCCAAAAGGGCGCGGTCATTGGTGATGATTGGCAAGGCACAGCACTGCCGTCAGTTTGTGCCCGCGGGGCTGAACATTATGACAGCGCATGCCTGCAAGACCGGCTTCCTGTCACGGCACCGTTGCCGAAATTATGCGAACAACGCGGGATTTATCAAAACAGGGTCATCGACCTGTATCATGCCGGATGCCTGCGGGCGGCAGGCTATCGTTAGGGCTTGCACCCTATGTCGCCTGTCGGCCATCGTGTCGCATGACCCGGACTACCCCTGATTTTAGCTTTGAAACATCTGCCGCCGCGCATGGTTATCTGCAGATCGCCGGCGTGGACGAGGTCGGGCGTGGCCCGATCGCAGGTCCCGTGGTTGCCGCGGCTGTTATTCTGAACCCTGACCACATCCCGGCGGGTTTGAACGACAGCAAGTGTCTGACGGCCCGCAAGCGCGATTCGCTATACGACGAAATCCAACGGATGGCATTCGTCGGGATCGCGCAGGCGACGGTGTCGGAAATAGAGGAACACAATATCCTGCGGGCCAGTCATCTTGCCATGATCCGTGCGCTGGCCGCCCTGCCGGTGTGCCCGGACTATGCGCTGATTGACGGAAACATGTTGCCCCGCAATCTGCCGTGTCCTGCCATGGCGCTGGTCAAGGGCGATGCCCGGTCACAGTCCATCGCGGCGGCATCAATTATGGCCAAAGTGTGGCGCGACCGTTTGATGGTGGGATTGGCGCAACAGCATCCCGGTTATGGCTGGGATCGAAACGCCGGATATCCGACGCCGGAACATAAAGAGGGGCTCAAATGCAACGGTGTCACACTACATCATCGGCGTGCCTTTGCCCCTATCCGCAACATCTTGTGGCAAGAAAAAAACCCATAGCAATACTCAACTTTAGTCGTTGCGGTTGAAACGCCCGACAGGTCATCTTGTTCTCAATTCACGAGCCGGAAATAATCTGGCCGGGACAGAGGCAGAGCATGACAATAAAAACAAAGGGCCAGAAGGCCTTAACGCTACCGCTTAATCAAATTTTGGACGGGGATTGCATCCAGCGGATGAACGCCTTGCCCGCTGGCAGCATCGATCTGATCTTTGCTGATCCGCCATACAACCTGCAGTTGCGGGGCGATTTGCATCGGCCCGACAATTCAAAAGTCGACGCAGTCGACAACGACTGGGATCAGTTCGACAGCTTTGCCCGCTATGATCGGTTCACCCGTGACTGGCTGACGGCCGCACGCCGCCTGCTGAAACCAAACGGCGCAATCTGGGTCATCGGCAGCTACCACAACGTTTTTCGCATGGGAGCGGAGCTTCAGAATCAGGGGTTCTGGATTCTGAACGACGTGGTCTGGCGCAAGGCAAATCCGATGCCGAATTTCCGCGGCAAGCGCCTGACCAATGCGCATGAAACACTGATCTGGGCGTCCAAGTCCGAAGGCGCAAAATATACGTTCAACTACGAAGCACTGAAGGCCCTGAACGAGGGCACGCAGATGCGTAGCGACTGGATGCTGCCGATCTGCACCGGTCACGAACGACTCAAGGACGAAGACGGCAACAAGGCGCATCCGACACAAAAGCCCGAAAGCCTGCTGCACCGCGTCCTGCTGGGCACGACAAACCCCGGCGATGTCGTGCTGGACCCGTTCTTTGGCACCGGTACCACGGGTGCGGTCGCCAAGATGCTGGGCCGCGACTACATCGGGATCGAACGCGAAGACAGCTACCGCGTCGTGGCCGAAAAACGGTTGGCCAAGATCCGTAAATTCGACCGTGAGGCATTGGAAGTCACCCAATCAAAACGCTCTGAGCCACGCGTCGCCTTTGGCGTGTTGGTCGAACGCGGCATGCTGCGCCCCGGAGAGGAGTTGTGGTCGATGAACGGTCGCCACAAGGCCCGTGTTCGCGCCGACGGCACGCTGATTGGTGACGATATCAAGGGGTCGATCCATCAGGTCGGTGCTTTCCTTGAGGGCGCACCCAGCTGCAACGGCTGGACGTATTGGCAATTCCGCCGCGATGGACAAAAGGTGCCGATCGATCTGCTGCGCCAGCAGATCCGCGCCGAGATGGCCGCCAACGCCTGACGACATTCACAGTTACCGCCGGTGCCTTGCGACGACGGCTGCACAATGATGCAGCCGCGCAGGCACTACCTTGCCCCGGCTCTCGCTTTCCGCGAGGTCGGGGTTTTTTTTGACCGCAACATGCTACCTGTCGTAAAAACCAAAGGATATCATCATGACCGTAGCGACACAGATATTGCTTGCCAGCCGCCCCAAAGGTGCGCCCACGACGGATAACTTCAGAACGGAAAAAACCCAGCTTCCGCAGATCGCAGATGGGCAATTTCTGGTCCGCGTCATCTGGCTGTCGCTGGACCCATACATGCGGGGCCGCATGGATGATGCCAAATCCTATGCCAAACCCGTCGACATCGACGGCGTCATGGAAGGCGGCGCCGTGGCAGAGGTGATGGAAAGCCGTCACGGCGGTTTCAAGAAGGGCCAGATCGTTGTCGGCCCGTTCGGCTGGACGACCCATGCCATCAGCAACGGGGATGGCATTCGGGTGGTTGATCCCGAACAGGCGCCGATCTCGACCGCGCTTGGCGTGCTGGGCATGCCCGGCATCACCGCATGGGTCGGGCTGAACCATATCGGACGCGCCCGCGACGGAGAAACCATTGTGGTGTCCGCCGCAACCGGTGCTGTGGGGGCTGTCGTGGGTCAGTTGGCAAAGGCGCGCAATATGCGGGTTATCGGTGTCGCTGGCGGTGCGGAAAAATGCGATTTCGCGGTCAAGGAGCTGGGATACGATGCCTGTCTTGATCACCGCGCCCATGACGCCAAAAGCCTGTCAGACGCGATCAAGACCGAAGCCCCCGACGGCGTCGACGTCTATTTCGAAAGCGTCGGCGGCAAGACTTTGGAAGCCGTCTTGCAACGGATGAACACGCATGGCCGTATCGCGCTGTGTGGAATGATAGCGTGGTATTCAGGTCAGGGCATCGCCGATGCACAGCCCCTGCCCGCTGTCTGGCGCAACATCCTGACGCGCCGCCTGCTCGTCGAAGGGTTCATCATCTTTGACCACTACGACAAATTTCCCGACTTTATGTCCGAAGTCGCGCCAATGGTCGCAGACGGCACCGTAAAATTCCGCGAAGACGTGGCCGACGGGCTGGAAAATGCACCAAAAGCGTTTCTGGACATGCTGTCAGGCGGCAATTTCGGCAAACAGTTGGTACGTGTCGGGGCCGATCCCGCCTAGCGCGGCCAAGGATTGGACGCCGTTTTATACGGTGTCCAGTCCGCGATATGCGGGTAATGCCGCCGGCGCCACGCCCGCACGCGCGGGTTCATCATGCGCCGCCAGACTGGCGGCGTCATGGCGACAATCCCCATGACGGAATAACCATAAGGCAACTGCGGCGCATCCGCGGCATCGTAGTTCTGCAACAGCGGAAACCGCCGGTCCGGTTTATAGTGGTGATCGGAATGGCGTTGCAGATTGATCAGCAGCCAGTTCGACGCCTTGAACGCCGCATTCCAGCTGTGGTGCGGTTTGGTATGTTCGTATTTGCCGTCGCCCAGATGTTCGCGCGTCAGCCCGTAGTGTTCGATGTAATTCACCAGTTCCAGATGCCAGACCGCGATGAACGCTTGCAGCAGGAACAACGCCAGCCCAAGCCATCCACCCGCCAGCAAAGCCAGCATGACGAACCCCAGTTGAAGCCCGGCATAGCGCCAGATCGGGTTGCTGCGGTGGTGCCACGGCAACCCTTTGCGGGCCAGCATCGCGGATTCGGCGGCGACACCCGATTTCGCGCATTGCACGACGACACGGGGGAAATAGCGGTGAAACCCTTCGTTATAGCGCGCCGTCACCGGATCGCGCGGCGTTCCGACATAGCGGTGATGCACTAACAGATGTTCGCTGCGGAAATGCGAATACAGCGCCATCGCCAACAAAACGTCGGCCATCCACCGTTCGATCTTTGGTTTCTGGTGCATCAGTTCGTGGGCATAATTGATGCCGATGGTGCCGGTGATGACGCCCATCCCAAAGAACAGGCCCACCAATTCCCAACCGCCCAGATGTTCTGCACGGGTCGCATAGGCGATCATGGCAAACAGCGATACCGCTTGCACCGGTGCCCAGATTATCGTGATCAACCGGTACCACCACAGCTGATCGTCGGGTGTTTGCGGATCTTCGTTCGCTTCGTTCAGGCCAGCGAATATGTCGATGATCCCGAACAGATACCACGTCGACACCGGCACAAGCAGGACCGCCCAGCCACCAGCAATCGCTGACACCCATGCAATCGGGATCAACAACAGCGACAGCCAGAACGGCAGCGCTGCGCTGAAACGGGCAATGCGGGGCGGTGGTGCGGTATCAGTCATCGCGGGATTTATGATCCAGTTTCTTGTCCAGAATATGAAGACGCAATATTCAAATCAACGCCCCCTGTGCCAAATCGTAAACCTTGCGCATCACCGTGGGTAATGACGTGGGTTGAAACGCACAATGCGGCACAAACGCACCACGACCTGCAACCGCGCTCTGCGGCAGCGTGGCGGTCATGATCACCAGTTCAAGATGGAAATGCGTGAACGTGTGCCGCGCCGTGGCATCCAGTTTCTGCCAGTCGGCATCCACGGGTGCGGCAGGTTGCGGGTCATCTGACCAATCCGATCCCGGCCAGCCCTGCATACCGCCCAGCAATCCTTTCTCGGGTCGCGTTTCCAGCAACCACGCGCCATCCGCGCGCCGGGCGACATAGGCGATGCCACGCCGGACCGGCACCGCCTTTTTCGGGGTCTTTTTCGGCAGTTCCGCCGCTGTCCCCGCCAAACGGGCGCAGCAGTCGTCGCGCCACGGGCACAGCCCGCAGGCGGGTGATTTGGGCGTACAAATCGTCGCCCCCAGATCCATCACCGCCTGGGCATAGTCGCCGGGCCGTTCAACAGGGGTCAGCGCCGCAGCAAGCGCCATCAGTTCGGGTTTGGCCCCGGGCAAGGGTGTATGCACATCGTAAAGCCGCGACATGACCCGTTCAACATTGCCGTCCAGAACCGTTTCCGGCCTGTCGAATGCAATCGCCGCGACCGCCGCCGCTGTATAGGGGCCGATTCCCGGCAGGGACAGCAAGGTTGCATGATTCGATGGAAACCGACCGCCATGATCCGCCACGACGACACGTGCGCATTTCAGCAGGTTGCGCGCACGGGCATAATATCCAAGACCCGCCCATGCGCCCATCACGTCGGCGTCCTTTGCCGCCGCCAGATCTGCGACCGTCGGCCAGCGCTGTGTAAAAGCCCGCCAATAATCGCGCACGGCGGCCACTGTGGTCTGCTGCAACATGACTTCTGACAGCCAGACGCCATAGGGGTCGGGCAGAACGCCAGCTTGACGGTCGGCGGGCGGCACGCGCCACGGCATCGCCCGCGCATTCCGGTCATACCATTGCAAAAGCTGTAACGGTCGTTCACGCATTCTTCACCTGTCGGCAGATCGTTGTGCGCTGACTTGGCGCGGGAACAGCCTTAGATTAAAAGATGACTATGAAACAGCCCAGGCGCCAATCCTCTACTCGCGGTTTTTCTCGGGCCGCCACGCTGATGCAGACGCGTATCCGCACGGCGACCGAAGGCCGTGGTTTTGCCGAATCGCGGCTGCTGACCCATTGGGCCGAAATCGTGGGTGACAGCATCGCATCCATCGCACGCCCGGTGAATATCTCGTACAGCCGCGGCGGCATGGGGGCGACCCTGACGGTGCTGACGACGGGGGCCAATGCGCCGATGCTGGATATGCAAAAGGCGCAATTGCTGGAACGGGTCAACGCCTGTTACGGCTACCGCGCCATCGCGCGCATCCGCATCACGCAAACAGCCCCTACCGGGTTTGCAGACGGACGCGCGATGTTTCAACCCGCACCAAAGGCCGAGGCAAAGCCTGATCCTGCTATCGCCACCAAGGCCAAAGAGGCCGCAAGCGGCGTGGGCGATGACAAATTGCGGGCCGCGCTGGAAGCGCTGACAACGAATTTCCTGACGAAACAGAAAACCTGACCAAAGGACCGACACAATGAACCGCAGAACTCTTCTTCTTGGCGGCGTATCGCTGGCCGCAATCGGCGCTTTCGCGTTCACCACGGGCGGCCAGGACGGCAACCTGCTGGTCGGCATGGCCAGCGCACAGGACGCGGACCCGTCGGCCATCACAGACATGACGATGGGCGACGCGGACGCCCCGATCGAAATGATCGAATACGCGTCCTATACCTGCCCGCACTGCGCCAATTTCCACGCAACCGTTTGGCCGCAGCTAAAGGCCGATTACATCGACACCGGCAAGGTGCGCTTCATCTACCGCGAGGTCTATTTCGACCGGTTCGGCCTGTGGGCATCCATGATGGCACGTTGCGGCGGCGAAATGCGCTTTTTCGGCCTGACCGAAGAAATCTATGACAAGCAGCGCGCATGGACCGCATCCGGCGATCCCGCAACCATCGCGCAGGAGCTGCGCACCATCGGCAAGACAGCCGGCCTGACCGACGAAATGCTGGACGCTTGCATGCAGGACGCTGAAACCGCGCAGAACCTTGTCGCGTGGTACGAGCAGAACGCGGCAGAAGATTCGATCCGGTCAACACCGTCGTTCATCATCGACGGCGAACAACACGGCAATATGTCTTACGCCGATCTGCAGGCGATTCTAGACGCCAAGCTGGACGCTTGATGCAACCACTGGCCGGGCTGAAGGTTGTCGAACTGGCGCGTATTCTGGCCGGGCCGTGGTGCGGCCAGACACTCGCAGATCTGGGCGCCACGGTCATCAAGGTGGAATCCCCCGACGGCGACGATACCCGCCGTTGGGGTCCACCCTTTGTCGATAAGGTGGCTGATCGGTCTGCTGCCTATTTTCACGGCACGAATCGGGGCAAGGCATCCGTCGTCGCGGATTTTCGCACGGAACAGGGCCGCGCGCAGGTGCGTCGTCTTTTGGCCGACGCAGATATCGTGATCGAAAATTTCCGCGTCGGCGGACTGGCCAAATACGGCATGGACTATGACAGCCTGAAAAACGATTTCCCCCGTCTGATCTATTGCTCGATCACCGGTTTCGGCCAAACCGGACCCTATTCGAACCGGTCTGGTTACGATTACATCATTCAGGGCATGTCCGGCTTGATGAGCGTGACCGGCCCACCCGATGGTCAGCCGCACCGTGTCGGCGTCGCGGTCGTCGATCTGTTCACGGGGATGTATGCCGCGACGGCGATTCTGGCGGCGGTGCACCAGCGTGCGACGACGGGTCAGGGTCAGCAGATCGACGTGGCCCTGCTGGATGTCGCGGTTGCGATGATGGCCAATCAGGCGATGAATTATCTGGTCACGGGTACGGCACCCGCCCGGATCGGCAATTTCCACCCCAACCTTGCCCCCTATCAGGTCTATGCCTGCGCCGACGGGCATATCGTGATCGCGGTCGGCAACGACAGTCAGTTTGCAAAACTTGTCACGCTGCTGGGCCTGCCGGATCTTTTGACCGATCCCCGGTTTGCGACGAACGCAGACCGTTTGGCACATCTGACAGCGTTGAACGATAGACTGGGCCCCGCGTTGGGGCAAATCGACAAGGCGACATTGTTGGCACGCTGCGAAAGCCATGGCGTGCCCGCAGGCCCGATCAACAACATGGCAGAGGTTTTCGCAGATCCGCAGATCATCGCGCGCGGCTTGCAGATCGACCGTGATGGCGTTCCGGGCGTGCGTCATCCCGTGCGTTTTTCCGGCGCGGAATCCCTGTCAGAACAACCCGCACCAGCGCTGGGACAGGACCAGTCACTGCTGCGCTAAATCCCCAGATCGGCCAGCGCGCGGTCCAGCGGGCCCCAGTCACCGACATGCAAGCGCACCGGCAGCGTCAGCACCTTGGACCGGAATGCATCGGGCAGGCGCACCGCGTCCTTTTCCGTAGTGACCAGCTGCGCCGTCCGCAACGCCGCTTCCTTTTCAAGGCGCAGCATCAGGGCATCCGTCAAGGGCTGGTGATCGTCCAGCGGTTCGGCGCGCACCACATCGGCGCCCATGGCGCGCAGGGTTGCAAAAAATTTTTCCGGATGGCCAATCCCGGCGAACGCCAGCAATCGCAGGCTGGTCCATGGCATCCCCGTGACCAGCGGCACCAGTTCACCGCAAAGCTGTGGCGCAGGCCACGCGTCAGCGAACCGGGCCTGCGCAGCCGCGTCGCCGATTGCCAGCAACAGATCAGCGCGGGCAAGCCCTGTGGCCACATGTTCGCGCAACGGTCCAGCAGGCATCACACAGGCATTACCGAACCCGCGCGACGCATCGACCACAACGATGCTGATATCCTTGTGAACGGCTGGGCTTTGAAACCCGTCATCCAGCACAATCACGGTGGCACCGGCCGCTTCGGCCGCTTGTACACCTGCTGCGCGATCCTTGGCGACCCACGTGGGCGCAAAGGCCGACAGCAGCAGCGGTTCGTCACCGACCTGATCCGCGCGATGTGTCAGCTCATCGACCCGGATCGGCCCGGTGAGCGAACCGCCATATCCGCGCGACACAATGTGCGGGCGTTGGGCCCGGTCCGTCAGTCGCCCGGCCAACGCCATGACCGTGGGTGTCTTACCCGTTCCGCCGACATTGATGTTCCCGATACAGATCACGGGCACGCTGGCCTTGTAGCCCGGTTGCGTCAGACGGCGGGCGGTGATGCGGCGTGTGATGTGCGCAAGCGGGGCCAGTGCACGCGCTTGCCAACCGGGTGCGTCAGGCGGGTTTGACCAGAACAACGGCGGGCGCATCAGGCCACGATCCCGTCAACGGCATCCCGGATCTGGGACACGACAATTTCTGCGGCTTCCGCACCCTGCGATGCAACGTCCCACCCGGCGGTGACAAGCTTTGCGACACGATCGGGGGCCAGCAGATCTTCTACCGTTCTGCCCAGAACGGTCCAATCGGCAATCGGACGCGCTGCACCTGCGGCATCCAACCGCGCATAGCGCAGGCCATAGGGATTTGTGACTGGACCGTGGACCAGCCCCGACCCCAGTGTCGCAATCTCGAACGGGTCCTGCGCTTTGACCTTACTGAACGTGCCACCAGCAAAGGTGACAGATGCCAGTCGCAGCCAAAGCCCCAGATCACCGTCAGAATCTGCAACATGCACCTGATTTGCTTCTTGCGGGATACGCGTCCGGCTGGACCGATCCGTCAGCAACCGTTGATCGTTGAACGCATTGACCAGCATCTGGCCATCCAGCCCTTGCGCGGCTTCGACCACCAACAAAAGCCGATGCGCGCGGCGTGTCGCATGCCGCTGCGCTGCGATCAGACTGTCGACCATGTCCATGGTGACCTTGGTGGCCAGCCAGACGGGGCGATTGTTCAAAGCATCCGAAATTTCGCGCCGGTCGTCTTCATCGTAGGGCAAGACGGAAACGGGTTCTTCCAATCGAACGCCGGCCCGCAGGCGTGCCTGCGGCACGCCCGCAGCACGAAAGGCCGCAGCGGCATGTTCGTTGACCGTCAGCATGTACCGCGTCCGCGCAAGAATTGCGCGGGCCCGGCCACGCGACCAGAAACCCATGATCGGTGACAGCGCACTGTCGTCCATATTTACCATGACGACAGGCAGCCCTGCGTCTGCCGCCGCCTGCAGCGTCCCCAGATCAAGCGTGCCACCCAGCCAAACCAAGAGCACCGGGCGCTGCGCGTCGATGTAGCTGCGCGCGTCTCTTTTTCCGATCGGATGGGCCTGGCCCATTGCACCTGTCAGAACCAGCGTAACAGCGTCGCCATCGGCCGCCAGAAGGTCACGCAAAGTGTCGGCCAAAGGGGCCATCGCGGGTGATCCGCAACGGCACCAGACCAATGGTTCCATGGATCAGTCGCCCAGTTCCTCGGTCGGGGATGCTGGCTGCTCCTCGTCCCGAAGACGGTGAATATGCGCGATGAAATAGCGCGTGTGGGCATCGTCGACGGTCCGCTGCGCCGCTGATTTCCATGCGTTATAGGCACTGGCGTAATCGGGAAACATACCGACGATGTCGATGTTCGACACATCTGTGAAAGCGTTTTTTGTCGGGTCGATCAGTTCGCCGCCAAAGACCAAATGCAGGCGTTGAGTCATAATTCTTTCCTATTCCTGTCGTGTTGCTGAAACTAGGCGGCACAGGCGTCCGGCACAACCGCATGTCTGTCAGACCAGCGCATCCAGCAATGACGTCACGATGGCCCCGCCCGCAAGCACACCGTCCAGTTGCCGGTTGCGCGAATTGAACCGCAGCGGCTTGCCCCGCTTGTCCGTGACCTGCCCGCCGGCTTCGGCCACAAGGATCGCACCGGCGGCGATATCCCATTCCCACGTCGGGTGCAGGGTCAACATCGCGTCGAATTTGCCCTCTGCCGCCAGTGCCATGCGATAGGCCAATGACGACCGAAACCCACGCTGAAACGGTGGCGTCGCACCTTTCCAGTGGTGCGGCGCCATATTGGGTTTCGTTGTCAGGACCTGCGCGCTGTTCATATGCGTCAGTGCACTGACGCTGATCGGACGGCCATTGCATGTCGCGCCTTGGCCTTGTGCTGCGGCAAACATCAGGCTGCGTGCGGGCATGAACACCACACCGGCAATCGGTACGCCGTCTTCGACCACAGCAAAGGCGTGGGCCCAATCCTTGTCGCCACGGATAAATGCATTGGTGCCGTCGATGGGGTCGATAATGAAAGTCCGCGCAGCATTTTGCCGGTGCGGATCGTCTTCTGATTCTTCTGACAACCAGCCATAATCAGGTCTGGCCGATCGCAGCCTGTCGCCCAGCATCCGGTTGATGGCGATGTCGGCCTCTGTCACCGGACCCGCATCGCCGGGTTTTTGCCAGACCTGCGGATTGCGCCCCAGAAACGAAAGCGAGATATCGCCCGCAGCACGTGCCGCGTCGATCAGAAGAGGCAGATCAATCGCCGGCAAGGGTCATCCCCTCGACCAGCAACGACGGCACAACCCGGCTGAGGTGCGGACGGGCATCGTTCGCCGCGATCATCGTTAGCCACATGTCACGCAGATTGCCTGCGATCGTGCATTCGTTCACCGGATAGGCGATTTCACCGTTTTCGATCCAAAATCCGGATGCGCCGCGTGAATAATCACCGGTGTTGGGATTGATCGTCGATCCGATCATGCTGGTGACCAGCAGTCCGGTCCCCATTTGCGTGATCAGATCTGCGCGTGTTGCCTCGCCTTGGGTCAGCGACAGATTCGTCACCGACGGACGCGGTGGGCCAGACGTGCCGCGTGCGGCATTCCCGGTCGATCGCTGCCCCAGTTTGCGCGCCGTCGCCAGATCAAGTGTCCAGCCGGTCAGCGTGCCGTCATCCACCAGTGCACGGGATTGCGTTGGCAGACCTTCGGCATCGAACAGCTTTGACGAAAACGCGCGCGGGCGGTGCGGGTCTTCGGTCAGGCTCATTCCCTTGGGCAGAATGTCTTCACCCAGTGCATCGCGCAGGAAAGACGCACCGCGCGCTATGGAACTGCCGTTGATCGCCTGCACCATATGCCCGATCAGCGAACTGGCGACACGTTCATCGTACAGTACCGGGTAGTGACCGGTTTTCGGACGCCGCGCGCCGATCCGTTCCACGGTGCGTTCGGCTGCCGTCCGCCCGATGTCTGCGGGGTCGCGCATGTCGGCCATGAAAATCCGCGTGTCGTAATCGTAATCGCGTTCCATTCCCGTGCCGGTGCCGCTGATCGGCACGCAGGATAGCCCCACGTCCGATCGCGCGTAGCCCGCCGAAAACCCGTTCGTCTGGCTAAGATGCAGACGGCGGCGGCCATAGCCCGCGCTGGTTTCCGAAACCTGAGACACGCCGTCGACGGCCAGCGCCGCTGCTTCTGCGCGCAATGCCATGTCCTGCAACACCGCCGGATCGGGTTCGTCTGACGGATCGCACAGGTCCAGCCGTGACATATCGGTATCGGTGGCCAGTTGGTCGGGGTCTGCCAACCCGGCGTTCGGATCGACCGGCGCTTCGCGGGCCATTGCCACGGCGCGCGCTGCCATTTCAGCGATCGCAGCGGGCCGATTGTCCGACGAAGCGACACTGGCCTGACGTTGGCCGACAAACACCCGCAGACCGATATCCACACCTTCGGAACGCTCTGCTTTTTCCAGCGCACCTGCGCGGACGGCGATTTCAATGGACGTGCCGTCGATGGCCAGCGCATCGGCCGCATCGGCGCCTGCCTTTACGGCGGCATCCAGCAGGGCATGGGTCAGGTCGGCAAGCTCGGTCATATCAATCGGTTCCTGTATGGTCCTGTGCGACCTAGTTGTCCGGTCCCCGGCCCGCAAGACAGGGTCGCGCGCTCAGCGAATCCGCTGGCCATTCGCCAGCACCTGACCGTCAGGCGTCACCTTGATGACCGTTTCCAGCGTATCGTCACCCACGGGCGACGTGAACATACCCAGCATCATGCGGCCCATCATGGCCTGATCCTGCGGAACAACGCCCATAGCAATAAGGCTATCAATCAACTGATTCGCCCCTTCGAGTGTAATTGTGGCTTCGCCTTGGGCCGCAGGTATCCCCGGTGCGGTTTGCGGCCCATTTTCGTTGAACGTAAATGCACCGACGGCGTTCAGCAGGGCGCCAGCCGCGTTCAGGCTGATCTCGTTGATGTTCAGCCCCAGCAGACGGCCGGGAAACCCCTGCATCTGGGTGTTTTCAGGCGTATCCATCAGCGATTGCGTCAATTGCGCCGTCCCGTCGATATCGATGGTCAGGCTCGCCGGATCGCGGGGGATCATGCCACCGGGATCGACCATCGCCCATGCTTCGTCATTGACGGTCACCCCGTCCATCCCGAATTGGAAACCAAACGGCGCAGGCGCTTCGGTCGGTCCCAGCGGCATGGTGACACCCACGTTATAAGCGTCCATCTGCATTTCGAACGGCATCGGCAATTCGGACCCGCGCAAAGCTGCGGCCAGATCCTGCACAGCCGCGTCATAGCGCAGGCCAGCCGGATCAACAGCGAACGTCAGCGCGACTGGTCCGGTCGTCGCCGTCCCGTCAGCCGTCATCTGATCACCAACAGACGAAAAGATGAACGCCGCCCCGGTGTAGGCATAACCCCCGCTTCCCGTCATGCCCGGCCCACCTGCGACATCCGCCTCGGGCAGTATCACATCGGCATCTAGTTCAAGGCCATCGATCTTGCCGGACACGGTCAGTTCGTCGCCGGTGCTTCTGTCGACACCGTCGACCAACAGATCCAGACTATCTGCTGTCAGATCATAGACCACGTTCACCGTATCGCCCGTGGTCTGATCCGTTGTGCCGGACAGGCCATTCAACGCGACCCGCAGTTCCAACGGAACCGGGTTGCCGTCAATGTCGGTCATCTGGTTCACACCGATCACGTATTGCGCGGCCGAAACGGTATAATTCATCGCATCGGGGGCGCCGCTGACCTGTGTCTCTGCGTCGGTCTGCGCCAGATACATATCCAAATCTTCGCCAGCATTCGTAATGACGCGCAGGGGGATGTTGTCGGGCAAAACGACCGATACAGTACCGTCACCGTTATCCTGCAAGGTGATTGTGGACACCGTCATGGCACTTGTCGTGCCGTCGTTGACGACTGTGTAAACCACATCGCTTGCGATCAGTTCATCTGCGCTTTGGTTCAGGGCGCCGACTGTGACGGTTGCACCTTCGGTGCGTTCGATGATGTCTTGCCAGCTTTGCCACACCTGTTGGGGGGTGACATCGGCCATTGCGGGCATCGTGGACAGGATCGCAGCGCAGGCAGCAGTCGTGCCTATGGTTACAAAATGGGTCATCTGGCAAATTCCTTCGCGGCGCATCTCGGGCGGATCGACCCGGACGGTTTGGAAATGATATGGGTGATGCTAGTTGTTGCGGAAGATGACTGAAAGGGACCCCAGATGAAAAACTTTGACATGGCCGGCAAGACAGTCGTGATCACCGGAGCAAGCCGTGGAATCGGGGCCGCCGCTGCGCGGGCTTTTGCCGATGCAGGTGCGCAGGTCGTTCTGGTGGCCCGTAGCCGTGACCGTATCGTCGAAATCGCGGGCGAGATTGGCAAAAACGCATTGGCCGTGCCCTGCGACGTGTCCCGTTACTGGGAAGTCGAACAGGCAATTGGCGCGGCAATCGAAACCTTTGGCAGCGTTGACGTCATCGTGAACAACGCGGGCGTGATTGACCCAATGGGTGCGCTGGCCGACATAGATCCAGAGGCATGGGCCAAAGCCATCGATATCAACCTCAAAGGCGCGATGCACGGCATGCGCGCCGCGATCGGACCGATGATCCAGCAAGGCAGCGGCACGATCATCACCGTATCGTCAGGCGCCGCGCACAACGCATTGGAAGGCTGGTCTGCCTACTGCGCGTCAAAAGCCGGGGCGTTTATGTTGACACAGGTGACCGATCGCGAAACGCGGGGCAAGGGCGTGCGGGTCATGGGCCTGTCACCCGGCACCGTGGCGACTGACATGCAAAAAGACATCAAAGCGTCGGGCATCGGTCCGGTCAGCCAACTGGACTGGTCAGACCACATTCCCCCCGAATGGGCCGCGCAGGCGCTGGTCTGGATGTGCACGCCAGAAGCAGACAGTTATCTAGGTCAGGACGTGTCCCTGCGCGATGAAAACGTGCGCCAGATGGTCGGCGTTGCATGATCCGCACCGAACGGGTTGGCAATCTGGTCGTCCTGACGCTGGACCGCCCTGACAAGGCAAATGCATTGACCGCCGCGATGCTGACAGACCTGCGCGATGCGGTGCTGGCAGCATATGATGCCAGCGCGTTGATCCTGACCGGCAACGGTCGCGTTTTCAGCGCAGGTGCCGACCTACAGGACATCACGACTCTGGCGACATCGCCTTTGTGGGAAGAAGTGTCGTCAGCGATTGCGCGGCACCCCGGCCTGACCATCGCCGCATTGAACGGCACACTGGCCGGGGGCGCGATGGGCATGGCGCTTGCCTGTGATATGCGGACCGCCGTCCCCAGCGCCCGGTTCTTTTATCCGGTTATAAAGATGGGCGTCCGCCCACAACCGTCCGACCCTGCCCGGCTTATCGCGCTGTGCGGGCCGGCGCGGGCACGCATGCTGCTGATGGGCGCAAGCAAATGGACAGCGGATCAGGCGCTGACATTCGGGCTGATCGACGACATAGCAGACGATCCCGTCGCGGCAGCGAAAGACCTGTGTGCCGCTGCATGCGCTGCTGACCCAGCGTATGTGCGCGACCTGAAATCCGTTTTGTGACGGCTGATAAATCACCGCCCGCGCCTGCGTTTGGGCGCCCGCGACATGAAATCCGGGGGCCGTTTCGCGACCCAAGCCGCAAATTTTTCCAGTCGGGGGTGACCGCGCAACATCGCCGGTGTGTTGTAAACGCGGGCCAGTTCGGCTTCTGACAGCGTGGCGTGAATTTCCTTGTGGCAGATGTGATGCACCAGCACCGTCGGCCCGCCCTTGCCACCCTTCAGCTTTGGAACCAAATGATGCAGGCTTTGCGGCACGCCCGGCGGGATCGGACGCAGGCACAGGGCGCAGATCGGAACGGTGTCTTGCAGGTCATCTGTCATCGCCGCACAAGATAATCCAGTTCAGGGGATCGCCAAGACATGACACAGACCGCCCTTGTGATCGGTGCCGGACCCGCTGGCCTGATGGCCGCCGATATCCTGTCAGCCGCCGGGCTGCGGGTGACGATAGCGGACCGCATGCCTTCGGTGGGGCGCAAATTCCTGATGGCGGGCAAATCCGGCCTGAACCTGACCAAAGCCGAAGACCAGGACCGCTTTGCTGCGCGTTATCCTCACCTTGCCCCGTCCCTGTCGGATGCATTGCAGGACTTTGGACCGGATGCCGTGGCGCAATGGGCCGCAAATCTGGGACAGCCACTCTTTACCGGCACGACCGGCCGCGTGTTCCCGACCGCGATGAAAGCGTCACCGCTGCTGCGCGCTTGGCTCGCACGACTGGACAGCGCTGGTGTCACACGCCGCCTGCGGTGGTGCTGGACCGGATGGTACGGGGATGCCTGTCTGTTTGAAACACCCGACGGGCCGCAGCGGATCACTGCGGACATCACGATATTGGCCATGGGTGGCGCCAGCTGGCGGCGGCTGGGGTCAGATGGCGCATGGGCCGACAAACTGCGGGACAAGACAGCACCTTTCCGCCCAGCAAACTGCGGCTTTCGGGTGGATTGGTCGCCGCACATGGCCGTTGTGACCGGGCACCCGGTCAAGGCCACAGCGCTGCGGGCGGGCGACATCGTGTCACGCGGGGAATGGGTGATCACCGCGCAGGGTGTCGAGGGCGGCGGGATCTACGATATCAGCCACGCAATCGCGCGGGGCCATCGCCTGACCGTCGACCTTGTACCGGACCTGTCACCGCCCACGCTGACGGATCGATTGTCAAAAGTGCCGCCGAAAACGTCGCTCGCAAACACCTTGCGAAAAACGCTGCGCTTGCCTGCGGTCAAGGTCGCCCTGTTCAACGAATGTGCCCGCAACATGGACCGCACGCCGCAAGCCGTGGCACAGGCATTGAAATCGCTGCACGTGCCGGTCGCTGCCCCCTTGCCAATAGATCAGGCAATTTCCACGGCAGGCGGCCTGCGTTGGGACACGCTGGACGGCTTTGCCCTACGTGATCGGCCCCGCACCTATTGCGCCGGAGAGATGCTGGATTGGGACGCACCGACGGGTGGCTATCTGATCACGGCTTGCCTTGCGACAGGCCGCGCTGCCGCTTTGCAGGCATTGAATGACAGCAAAACATTGAAAACGACCTGAAACCAAAACCATTGGCGGGTTCTGACCCCGAAGGATTTTCAAGATTTGCAACAGCGGTCCCGGCTGATAGAAGCCAAACGAGTATGACCGAAGGTGACGCCGATGAAGCTGAGATATGTCAGAACCACAAGCTACGGCGCCATCCTGTGCTGTCTTGCGGCAACCGCCCAGGCTGAGGGGCCGACATACACAAATTTTGGCACCACCGGCCTGCTGGAAATGCCAACAGCCGAAAGTGCCGCCAGCGGCGAATTGGCGACGACTTTATCCTATTCCGATACGGCGGGATACCGCACGACGTTGACGTTCCAGCTGACCGAACGTCTGTCGGGAAGTTTCCGTTATGCGATTTTCGACATCTACGGGATCGAACGTGCAAATGGCGAACGCCGGACATTTCGGACCTATGACCGCAGTTTTGACATCGAATACAGACTGACCAACGAAGGCCAATATATGCCCGCCATCGCGGTGGGTCTGCGCGATTTTCTGGGCACCGGGCGCTATAGTTCCGAATACGTGGTCGGCACCAAATCCATCGGTTCAAACCTGAAAGTGACGGGTGGTCTGGGATGGGGCCGAATGGGCGAACGCAACGGCGTCAGTAATCCACTGGGCGGCAATTTTGAAAACCGCAACGAAGTCGACGTGTTCGACGAGGATGCAGGCGTCAACACAGGCGGCCAATTGTCGGTGAAACAGTGGTTCCGCGGCGATGTCGCGCCATTTGCCGGGGTCGAATACAACCTGTCGCCGGACCTTAGCTTTAAGGCGGAATATTCGTCGATCGCTTATGAAAAAGGGCTGTATACACCGGCTGTCGACGTATCTTCGCCGCTGAATTTCGGCGTGTCCTATCGACCGCGACCCGGAATGGAGTTTGGCGCAAACTATCTTTACGGGAATGAATTCGGCCTGCGCGCGACGTTCACGATCAACCCCAATGAACGGCCCACCTATAGCGGACTGGATGTGGCACCCGCCCCGGTCAAGCCCCGCACCGAAGCGCAACGCGCCGCACAGTCATGGAACCGGGGCACGCAGCCAGCCATTCGCGAAGCATTGACCGGCCTGCTGGATGTCGAAGGTATCGATCTGATCGGGCTTGAAATGACCGACCGCACCGCACGCGTGCGTTACGTCAATAACCGTTTCCGGTCAGAAGCACAGGCAGCAGGTCGCGTTTCGCGGATGATGACGCAGGTCATGCCGGATTCGATCGAGACATTTGTTTTGGAACCGTCACGGCGCGGCGTTCCGCTATCCGCGATCACGGTGCCGCGGACGCAACTGGAAGATTTGGAAAACACCGTCGGCAGCACCGAAGCGATGTTTGACGCACTAAGCGTGACACCTGCCGGACCGACCGAACCGCTGGATCTGGCCCCTGTCCCATCACCGCGTTTCGAATGGGGTATCGGGCCGTATCTCGATTTCCTGCTGTTCACGCCCGGCGACCCGGTTACAGCCGATGTCGGTCTGGCATTCGATGCGCGATATCAAGTGAACCGCAACCTGTCGTTTGTCGGACGGACATCGATATCTGCGCTGGGCGAACGTGACCCGGTCTCGACCTTTGTGGACTCCAACGATTACGTGAATGTGCGGACTGACACCGGATATTACGGCCTGACGGGCGGTCTGCGTTTAGACCGCCTATACGCGGCTTATGTTGATCGCCTTGCGCCCGAGGTCTATGGTCGATTGACCGCAGGCTATCTTGAAAAAATGTACGGCGGCGTGTCCGGAGAGGTGCTTTATGCGCCTGTCGACAAATCGTGGGCCATCGGCGCAGAGCTGAATTATGCCAAACTACGCGATCAGGACATGGGTTTCGATTTCGCCCTGTATGAAACGCAGCCAAACGGTGACCGGGTCGAAGTCGGCGATTATGATGTCGTGACCGGCCATCTGTCGGGGTATTACGATATCGGCGACGGCTTTCACGCACAGGTCGATGTCGGAAAATATCTTGCCGGTGACTACGGCGCGACTTTCTCGCTGGACCGCGAATTCGAAAACGGCTGGACCGTGGGTGGCTTTTTCACATTTACGGACATGCCGTTCAGCCAGTTTGGCGAAGGGTCGTTTGACAAGGGTATTCGCCTGACGATTCCAGCTGATTACTTTGTCGGCAGTCCGACACGGCGATCTGTCAACACCGGCGTCAGGTCACTGACCCGCGACGGCGGCGCAAGGCTTCAGGTGGCCGGCAGACTGTATAACACTGTGCGCGACGGCAACCTGAACGAGCTATCCGACACCAGCGGGAGGTTCTGGCGATGACACCAGCCCTGAAAACAATGCTGGCGGTCACTTTCGCTGCCGGACTGTCGGCCTGCGGACCGCTGAACGACAACGATCAAGGGGCCGGCGCGCTGAAACTGGCCGCCCAGTCACTGTCGATTCCCGGTCGTGCCGCCGCGCCAGAAGAACCGCCAATGGTCGTCAGCCGCGCGATGATCGACCAACTGCCCGGCGACGTTCTGGTGGTCGAAGCCTACGATGGCACATCGCGCGCTGTGATGGTGCCGGCAGCCATCAACCTGAACCGCGTCACCTGGATCAGCGAAGACAGCGTATCGATCGTGACGGAAAACGGCATCGTCATCGCGACGCGGGGCTTTCCACGCGATCTGATGGCCGCATCGGTCATCGAATCCCGGCGGGCGCTTGCCGCCGGGGGCGGAACGGCAGAGCGGACACACGAAACGCTTTCGGATATGGACCAGATTTCGACCGAAGTGTTGCAGTGCAGCATCAATTTTATCGGCACAGAGACAATTTCAATCGTTGAACGACCGCTTTCAACGCAGCGCTATGAAGAAAACTGCGAGAATGAAAACATATCCTTTTCAAACACTTACTGGCTCAACGAGTCCGGAGAGATTGTACGCAGCCGCCAAGCCATCAGTCCTGAATTAGGCTATCTGGTGCTTGATCGCCCTTAAGAACCGGCCCAAAGTATCTGAAATTAAGAAGTATCTTGTTTCGAGCGTGAAACGTAGTTAGACAACCCTAGATCATCCACACAGTGCATCTAATTGGAGTACCGACATGCGCATCATCACTACTCTCGCCGCTTCGACTGCAATCGCAGTGACCGGTGCCGCAGCAACCGCTGGCGGCCTGGCACCCGAAGTCATGGAAGCTCCGGTCGTCATGGTTGACACACCGATGGCACCCACTGGCTCCATCAACTCCGGCTACGTCGTTCTGGGCCTCCTGGCCGCTCTGGTTCTGGCTTCCGCCAGCGACGACGACGACGAAGCAGCTGCGACTACCACAACTGCAGAATAATAGCTTTTCAGCTATTCATTTTAAAAGGCTGGCCTTCGGGTCAGCCTTTTTTCGTTTCTGCACATTTCATTACTTAGGGATGGCACATCATCTCGCTCTGACAAGCCGTTATAATGCTCCTCAGGCCGCAGACTTGCTTATGCTGGATTTGCGATGTCAGGACACCGGTTGACTGCGCGGTCTAGCGCCGCGCCATCATGGCCAACCGGATCAGCGTCCGTTCCATCAGCGCGGATTGTGGTGCCTGACTGGACGACCGCATCGTCAGGTCCGTGTCGGTTAACGTTGTCAGCGCCCGTTCCAGACGATCCTTACCCCATGAACTTGCCTGACGCATGATCTTATCCCTGCGGGGGCCAAACACGGGTGGACGCAATCGACCAATCCCCTGCCCTGCCCCGCCGGGATCAGACGCGACCGTGTGCAGACGGCGAAAATGGCGCATGGCCCCGATGCACAACGTCGTTGGCGCCACACCCTGCGCGTAAAGATCACGCAGAACAGTGCCCAGACGTTCGGTTTCGCCCGCGCTGACCACATCCAGAATGTCATCGACATCAACGTCAGACGCCTGCGGCGCGCAAAGGTGCAATTCCTGCACGGTCAGTGGCGACGCATCACCCCGTTTGTACAATCCCAGCTTTTCGATGGTCTGGCGAAAATCACCCGGCGTCAGGCTATGACCCAGCACGGTTACCGCATCCATCACATCGCGGGACGCACCGGTGATATCGGCCTGTGCCAGCATTGCCTCGATTTCATCGCGGCCGGGCGGATCGTCGTACAGGCCGATTCCAACGGCATTTCGATGCCCTTCGAAAGCCTTGCGCAGCGCGGACTTTGCCGTCAACTGACCGGCTGTAGCCACGATCTGGGCGTCACCCTCTCGCCAGTCTTCCAATGCTGCCGACAGCAACGGCGCCAGCCCATCTGTCGCGTCCTCGACATGAACAACGCGGTGTCCAGGGAAAAACCCTTGCGCTTTTACGGCATCGTCCAGTGCGGCGGCGTCCTTGCGCAGGTCGCTGGCGGCTAAACGTGTCAGGCGCATCTCTGCTTCGCCTTGGGGGCCGACAAGCGCCTGTACGATCTGGGTGCGCGCCGTCGCGACCCGCACGGGATCGGCACCGAAGATCAGGATGCCCGCCCGCGTCGGGTCCGGCTTGCGGATAAACCCGGCGGCATCACGGCCAGCCATCTTCATGCGGGCAAATCGAGCAGATACAACTGCGCCACGATCCGATCCGCCAGCAGAACCATCAGGCGGCCATTCGCATCGGTTGCGGCTGTCTGTGTGGCGACAGTCGATCCGGTTGCGGCATAGCTGGTGAACGCGTCCACCTGACCACCGCCAAGTCGGCCGCCATCCGGCCCCGACAATAACCAGCCCGCCGCACCGTTCAGGTTATAGCGCAGCGTATCCCCAGCAGGTGACAATGCCGCAGCTTCCAGTGCCTGATCCAGACTGACGGTCAGGCGGTAGGGACCAGCGGGTGCGCCCAACCGCTGCTCCAGTCGTGTCCGCACGGCGAAACCCAGTATCGTGCGTGGGGCATCCACCGTGACACGGCCGTACAGCGCGCCACCAGCCGCGTCAGGGGTCAGGGCGGGCCTAAACCCACAAGCCCCCAGCGCCAGCAAGGACAGCAGCGATACGCGGCGCGTGATGGGGTCAGATGACAATGTTTACGATCCTGCCCGGGACAACGATAATCTTCTTTGGGCTGGCACCATCCAACATGCGCTGCACGGCGTCCTGCTGCAGCGCCAGTGCCTCGATATCGGCCTTGGCCGCATCAGCGGCAACGGTGATTTCCGCTTTGCGCTTGCCGTTGACCTGAATCGGCAGCGTGACGTGGGCATCGACGAGCATCGCTTCATCGACCTGCGGCCAGGGTGCATCGACCACAAGGCCGGAACCGCCCAGCACCGTCCACATTTCTTCTGCAAGATGCGGCGTCATGGGGGCCATCAACTGCGCCAGCGTGCGGGCGGCCGTGCGCTTTGCTTCTGTTCCGGCCGTCGATTTCGTCAGGGCGTTGGTAAAGGCATAAAGTTTTGCAATCGCCGCGTTGAAACCGAAACTGTCGATCCCGCCCGTCACATCGCGGATGGCTCGGTGCATTTCTTTCAACAGCGCGTCATCCGCGTCAGACGCCGGTTCGTCGGACGTCGCAATGTCCGACACGATGCGCCAGACACGGGACAAATGTTTGTGCGCGGCGTCAGCCCCGGCGGCGGTCCATTCGACATCGCGTTCGGGCGGGCTGTCGGACAGCACGAACCAGCGGGCGGTATCGGCGCCGTATTGTGCCACGATCCGGGTTGGATCGACGACGTTGTTTTTCGACTTTGACATCTTGGCAGAGGGGATCACCGTCACCTCTGTTCCAGCATCCTTTAGAAATGCCTGACCATCCCGCAATTCGACCTCTTCCGGGTAGTGATACACCGGGCGTCCATCCCGCGGGTTCTTTGTCGTATAGATTGCATGTGTCACCATCCCTTGCGTGAACAAGGCATCGAAAGGTTCACGCGCCGTTTCGGGCAGGTGCCCTGTCGCGTGCATGGCGCGGGCGAAAAAGCGTGAATACAGCAGGTGGAGGATCGCGTGTTCGATGCCCCCGATATACTGGTCCACATTCATCCAATAGGCGGCATCGGCGGCGCTGGTCGGCGTGTCGGCATTTGGGGCGGTGAAACGCGCAAAATACCATGACGAATCGACGAACGTATCCATCGTGTCCGTTTCACGTCGGGCGGCAGCGCCGCAGGACGGGCAGGCGCAGTCGCGCCATGTCGGATGACGATCCAGCGGGTTGCCGGGCACATCGAACGTCACGTCGTAGGGCAAGGTGATCGGCAGGTTTTCTTTCTTTTCGGGCACGACGCCGCAGGCGTCGCAATGCACCACGGGAATCGGGCAACCCCAGTATCGTTGACGGCTAAGCCCCCAGTCGCGCAGACGGAATTTCGTCACACCGTGGCCGACGCCATTTGCTTCGCAAAATGCGATGGCGGCATCTACGGCCTGTTCACCGGTCTGCCATTCATCGCCAGAGAAACCTTTGCAGTAGAACACCTTTTCCGATTTCATCGGCACATAGGCTTCGGTCAGGGTCGGGTCGGTGTTTTCGTCTGGCAAGAACGTCGCCGTGATCGGCAGGTCGTATTTGGTCGCATATTCGAAATCGCGTTGATCATGGGCGGGGCAACCAAAGATTGCGCCGGTGCCGTAATCCATCAAGATAAAGTTGGCGATATAGACAGGCAGTTCCCACGCGGTATCGAATGGATGCCGGACGCGCAGCCCGGTATCGAATCCACGCTTTTCGGCCTTTTCCAACGCCTCTTCGGTGGTGCCGCCCTTGCGAACATCCGCACAAAATGCGGCGACAGCGGGGTCGTTGGCTTCCAGTTGCTTTGCCAGCGGATGATCCGGAGAGATCCCAACAAAAGATGCACCCAGCAATGTGTCAGGACGAGTCGTATAGACTTCTACCCGGTCGTGTCCGGACGGGCCGTCGATCAGACCAAACGAAAACTGCAAACCACGGGATTTGCCGATCCAGTTCGCCTGCATCAACTTGACCTTGGCCGGCCAGTTGTCCAGTCCGTCCAGCGCGTCCAGCAGGTCTTCGGACTGGTCGGAAATCTTGAAGAACCATTGCGTGAGCTCACGCCGCTCGACCTCTGCGCCGGATCGCCAGCCCTTGCCATCCTCGACCTGCTCGTTGGCCAGGACGGTCATATCGACAGGGTCCCAATTCACGACTGCGTTCTTGCGGTAAACCAGACCCTGATCCAGAAAATCCAGAAACAGCGCCTGTTGCTGACCGTAGTAAGCGGGATCGCAGGTGGCGAATTCCCGGCTCCAGTCCAGGGACCAGCCCAGCGGTTTCATCTGGGATTTCATTTCAGCGATGTTGTTATACGTGTAATCCGACGGATGCCCGCCGGTCGCCATCGCGGCATTTTCCGCTGGCATGCCAAAGGCGTCCCACCCCATCGGATGCAGGACATTGTGCCCGGTCGACATCTTATAGCGCGCAACCACGTCGCCCATCGTATAGTTACGCACGTGACCGATATGCAGACGCCCCGACGGGTAGGGGAACATTTCCAGCACGTAGTATTTGGGTTTGGATTCATCGCGTTGCGATACGAACGTGCCCGCATCCGACCAGGCAGCTTGCCATTTCGGTTCGATTTCGGACGGTGAATAGGTCGACATCGGTATCAGACTTTCCAGAAACAAAAGGCCGGACAATCGTCCGGCGGCATGGTGGGCCGCAAATAAAGCCTATTGCGACAGATCGGCAATGCGAAGCTGGCGCGCACGCGTGAAAATTGCATCTTCAAGCGCCAGACGCGGTTCGCGCACGGATTGGCCGGACCGGTCGCGCACATCCAGATTCAAGGACCGCGCGTCAAGACGACTGCCGCTGACCGTGGCGACGACGCGGTACGCCTGCGCAGCCCCGGGTGCCTGCCCATAATCATAGATCAGACGGCCCGTCACGGGATCTGCCGTTTGCAACGGCAGAAACTCCAGAACATCCTGACTGGCGTTATACAGATATGGGTTTGGCCCCGTGGCAATAGGGACCGGCTGACCCCCGCCAAAGTTCAGAAAACCGCACCCGGTCAGCGACAGGAACAACAGCGTCAGGACGGTCGCGCGTCCCGCATGGATGGCGTGCGTCACTGAAATACCCTGCCCCACAATTCACATCTGCCGAATATGTAACGAAGCAGCGTTCTTGTCACAAGCCCGATGCCCCACCAGACGGGTCGCATCATAGCAAAGGGGGCGGCCCTTGCGGACCGCCCCCCGTATTTCAACCGTTTGGATGAGTTAGAACGTGAAGGACACACCGACAGTCACACCGTCGTTGACTTCGTAGGCGTTACCCACTTCGTCCAGCGCGCTGTCATAGTCGTCGCCAACCGCACCGTAGGATGCGACCAGAGCTGCACCGCTGCCCAGGTCATAGGCTGCTGCGATGTATGCTTCGTAATCGTCTGCGTCGTCGTTACCTTCGACGTAGCCAGCGAACATCTGCAGGCCGTTGCCAAGGTCATAGGAACCTTCGACGCCGATTTCTTCGTCGAAGCCGCCGTGGTAGTAGGCTGCAGCAGCGATCGGGCCGTTAGCATATGCAACGCCGACACCGTAGTTGTCGTCGGTGGCGGATTCAGCCGAGTAGAACACCGTAGCGGTGACCGGGCCGAAGGGGTAGTCAACCTGAACGCCCAGCGAGTTTTCTTCGGACGTCATGTTGCGGGCATATGCCAGCTTGATGTCAGCGCCAGCATAGGACGTGCCAGCATACAGACCCAGCAGTTCGTCGACGGTACCGTCGTTCTGACCGCCTTCACCAGCGGAGATGATTCCATCGTTGTCGTCATCTGCGCCTTCGTTGAAGTCGACCAGACCGCGGTCGATTTCTTCCTGGTAGGCCATGCCGACAATGAACCCACCAAGGGTTGCTTCCGCACCCAGCGACAGACCGTCAAGGCTGTCCAGCTCGACATCGGTGTCGACCAGATCGTTTTCGCCGTCAACCAGCAGGAACGACACGGACGATTTGAAGATCGCGTTTTCGAAATCGCCGCGGATCACACCGTCGACGAAATCGCCGTCTTCTGCGCCATCATCGACATCGTCGACTTCCAGAAAGCCGTCCTGTTCCATGTTCGTGGTGCCGGACCAACGCGATGCAGCGGCGGTTTCGGTGTCACCAACGTACAGGCCTGCGCCCTGACCTTCGACGAAGATCACGAAGTCGGAAGCGTTCACAGCGATATCGTCGAACATGCCGCCACCGGTCAGCTCGGACGACTCAGCGTCGCCAAAGCCCAGATCGACATCCAGCGTGATACCGGCTGTCAGGCCCATGTTCATGCCAGCGGAAGAAGTGATCGAAAGGCCGCCGTCGAAGTAGAAGCCGTTTTCGACTTCTTCATTGTAGCCGAACTCGCCGTCAGCACCGACAACAACGCCGGAAGCCGTGGGCGGGTCCATCATGACGGTGTCGCTGGGCATGATGTCGCCATCAGCCATTGGTGCGCCCGTCGTGTGTGCCTCAGCGAAGGCAGCGCCAGCAAAGGCAACCAGCGCGGTCGATGTAAGAAGGATGCTTTTCATGGATAATTCCCTCGTGTTTGCATTCCCGAATATGCCAGTTGTCCGGCATTGAGTGCGTATTTGCTCTTGTTACGGCTTCCACTCAAGGAAATTGCCCCCGCGAGGCAGGGGTGAAGAGCAAATGATGCACGAGAGACACACAATAGCGACATCGCCCCACCATGACACCGCCGCGCATTTGACCTATTTCAGTCCTGAAGACAGACCGTCCGAAAAACCAAAGGAATCCAGATGTCACTTTCTGTTATCAAGGATCGCATCGCAAAAGCTGCGATCAAAGCAGGCAGGCAGCCAGATGACATCAAACTGATCGCGGTATCAAAGGTGCAGCCCCCGGACCGTGTCGTCCACGTGCTGGAACAAGGCCATCGGTGTTTCGGTGAAAACAAGGTGCAGGAAGCCGACGGGAAATGGCCGGAATTCGGCAAGTCCTACAGCGATCTGGACCTGCACCTGATCGGTCCACTGCAAAGCAACAAGGCGCGCGCGGCAATGGGTCTGTTCGATGCCATCCACACACTGGATCGACCGAAGCTTGCCACCGCTATCGCACGTCTGGCGCAGGAAACAGGGATCTGCCCCGACCTGTTCATCCAAGTGAATACAGGGGAAGAAGATCAGAAATCCGGTGTGTTACCAGCCGACGCCGATGCTTTCATCGCCACCGCGCGCAATCTTGACCTTCCGGTCAAAGGCCTGATGTGCATCCCACCCGTCGACGAAGAACCGTCGCTTCATTTCGCGCTGCTGGCAAAGATTGCGGCCCGCAATGGATTGCCCGGCCTGTCGATGGGCATGAGCGACGATTTCGAACGCGCCATCGCGTTGGGCGCGACCCATGTGCGCGTTGGCTCTGCGATCTTTGGCGCCCGCGTGCCACCGGCATGACCGATACCTACGCCCCCCCGCAAGACCCGCTTGTTGTCCTGCACCACGATCATCAGGTTGTTCTGGTGGACAAGCCCGCAGGTCTATTGTCCGTCCCAGGCAAAGGCGAACACCTGTCGGACTGCCTGATCCGCAGGGTTCAGAATGTTTTTCCGACGGCTTTGCTTGTGCATCGGTTGGACCGCGACACATCCGGCGTCATGATCTTTGCCCTGACGCCCCACGCCCAGCGCCATCTGGGGTTACAGTTCGAAAAACGTCAGACCCGCAAAACCTATGTCGCGCGGGTATCGGGGCAGGTTCAGGACGCCAAAGGCACGGTCGATCTGCCGCTTTGCGTGGATTGGCCAAATCGTCCCCGCCAGATGGTCGACCACGAAAACGGCCGCGCTGCGGTGACCGACTGGCGCAGGCTGAAACGCGGTGAAACCGAAACGCGGATGCGATTGATGCCGAAAACAGGCCGTTCGCATCAGCTACGCGTGCATATGCTGGCCATCGGACACCCGATTCTGGGCGATCCTTTTTATGCCACGGGGGCCGCGCTGGATCACCCCCGGATGATGCTGCACAGCGAGTCGCTGATGTTCCGTCACCCCGATGGCGGTCTGCCGACAAAGATTGCCGCCAAACCACCGTTCTAGGCGCCCCGGTTTCACACGCACACCGATACGCGTCAGGATTTTCGCAAAAATTTCCTTCTGCGTCAGTCGTTTGACCAGCCGCTGATCGCCTTGACCTCTAGGAACTCCTCGATTCCCCAGACGCCGCCTTCACGGGCCCGACCCGACATCTTCATGCCCCCGAACGGGCTGCCGGCCGCGCGTGACGTGCCGTTCATTTCCACCATGCCGGATTTCAGCGCCAGCGCCATCCGATTACGCCGCGCGCCGTCTTCTGTCTGGACATAGTTGGTCAGACCATAGGCCGTGTCGTTCGCGATCCGTACCGCGTCAGCCTCATCCTTGAACGGAATGATCGACAGCACGGGACCAAAGATTTCCTGCTGCGCGATGTCCATATCGTTGCTGACATCGGCAAAGACTGTGGGGCGCACGTAATACCCACGGTTCACACCTTCGGGCAGACCGGGACCGCCTGCGACCAGCCGCGCGCCTTCTGCAATGCCACGCTCGATCATCGCCTGAATTTTGTCCCACTGCGATTTATTCACGACCGGGCCGATATGCCGCCCGTCCTGCGTCGTCGGCCCCACAGTGATTCCCTGCGCGATCTCTGCCGCCTCTGCGACGGTCTGATCATAGATCGATTCTTCGACAAGCATCCGGGTCGGCGCGTTGCAGGACTGACCGGAATTCTGCATGCAATGCAGCACCCCCTGTTTCACAGCTTTCGGTCCGGCATCGGCAAAGATCACATTTGCGCCCTTGCCACCCAGTTCCAGCGTCACCCGTTTCAACGTGTCTGCCGCCGCTTTTGAAATGGCGATCCCGGCGCGGGTCGATCCGGTAAAGCTGATCATGGACACATCGGGATGGGTCGACAATTGAGTGCCGACCCCGGCACCATCACCGTTCACAAGATTGAACACACCAGCAGGCAACCCCGCGTCATGGACGAATTCCGCGAACAGAATCGACGACAATGGCGCTTCCTCACTCGGTTTCAGCACGACGGTGCAGCCGGCCAGCAATGCGGGAATAACCTTGAGCGTGACCTGATTCATTGGCCAGTTCCACGGCGTGATCAGACCCACAACACCGATGGGTTCCATTGCGATCCGATCATTCGGTGCATGGTCGCCCAACGGTTTGATCCAGTCGATCTGGTCTACAGCATCCAGAAAGTTTGACAGATGCCACGCCAAGCTTGGTGCCTGACTTTCGCGGGCCAGTTTGATCGGCGCCCCCATTTCGGCACGGATCGCTTCTGCCATCTCGTCTTTGCGTTTGCGATATTGCTCCAGAATGGCCGCACAATAAGCGGCGCGCTTTTCAGGCGACAGCGCGGCCCACGCCGGAAAGGCAGCCGTTGCCGCAAAAACAGCCGCATCCGTATCGCGTTGACCACCCAACGAGATGACGGCGCATGGTTCTTCGGTCGCAGGATCGATTACTTCCAGGTCGCGGGGTTCGGCAGGGCCCATCCAGCGGCCATCGATGTAGAATTCACGCTTGTCCAGCATGGTAAGCTCCTCTTGGGGTTTGCCTGACACTGGCACCGCCAATCATAGCCCGCAAGCGTTGGAAACCGCCGCACAGATGTCTATGTGATGGGACAAGACGTTCCACACACAAGGAGTCATAAGATGTCACTGCGTATCAACGACACAATCCCGGACCTGACGGTCGAAACCGATCAAGGCACGATGACGCTGCACGAATTCGTGGGCGACGATTGGGCTGTGCTGTTTTCCCACCCCAAGGATTTCACGCCGGTCTGCACCACGGAATTTGGCGCTGTCGCGCAGCTTGCCGACGAATGGAAAAAACGCGGCACCAAGGTGCTGGGCATCAGCGTCGACGGTGTCGAAGACCACAAGAAATGGAAGCGCGATATCGAAACCGCAAGCGGCGCGAATCCCGGCTTCCCCATCGTTGCGGATGAGGATATGGCCCTGTCCAAAGCGTTCGACATGCTGCCCGCAGAGGCCTATCTGCCCGATGGCCGCACCCCCAATGATACCGCGACCGTGCGCGCCGTGTTCATCGTCGGTCCCGACAAGAAGCTGAAGCTGTCGATGACCTACCCGATGAACGTGGGCCGCAACTTTGCCGAAGTGCTGCGCGCGCTGGACGGATTGCAGACCGCAGCAGGACATGGTGTTGCCACACCGGCCAACTGGAACGTCGGTGACGATGTGATCATTCCGGCAACCGTGTCCGACGAAGACGCAAAAGCAAAATTCGGCGACTTCACCACAGTGCTGCCCTACCTGCGGAAAACTTCGCTCAAGGGCGATTAAGCGTGACGCGACACTGGCTGAAACTGGATACCGGTGTCGTGAAACACTTCGACAGGGCCCTTGGGGCCCTGTCGGACAGCGTAAATACCTCGCCCTTGGAATCCTTGCGCGAAATTGCTTCACGGCAAGGTTGGTCCGGTGTGCTATCGTCGGTTGGGTTGGCGCTGCGCAATCCCGCACATGCTCATGTTGCTGGCAACTTGGATCGCAAACGGATCAGGCTGCCCCGCATTTTCGGCAATGCTGTCATAGGTGGCCTTTATGGCTGGCTGAAAGCCGTCGAAGCACGCTTGCTCGAACAGCGTCTGACCCTGCGCCTGACAGACGATGCGGATCGGGCTGCGCTGATCTACAATGGATCACTCTATCCCGAATCGGTGCTTGCGCATGTCGCACAACGGCTGGACCGTGATTGCCTGTTCATCGAAGCCGGTTTCTTTCCCGGCACACTTCAGATCGACCCGCTGGGCCTGAATGCTGCAAACACGGTGCCGCGCGATCCATGCTTCTATCTGGACACAGCGGAAGATTTTGCCGCCGAAGGGTTGCCCGACGTCCTGCACCGTCGCCCAACAAAGACAAAGGGTGCCGATCCCGTTCCCCTGCCGCAACACTATGTTTTTGTAGCATTTCAGGTGCCGTCAGACATGCAGATTACCCTGCATTCGCCGTGGATCAGGGATATGCATCAGTTCCATGCCGAAATCCGCGCCGCAGCAGATCGCCACCCTGATCTGACGTTCGTTATCAAGGAACATCCTAGTTTTCCGCTGTCGGTCCAGCCGGACGTGGACCCGCATCCGCGCGTAATCTTTGCCAATGCCAATGTGACGCGCGACCTGATCGAAGGCGCGCAGGCCGTCATCACATTGAATTCGACCGTTGGGCTGGAATCACTGCTGCTGGATCGCAGCGTCATCATTCTGGCGGATGCCTGTTATGATATTGATGGGCTGGTGCTGCGTGCACGTGACCGCGCCGGATTAGATGCCGCGCTGAATCAACTCAATCACTGGTCACCGGACAAGCGCCTGAGAAAACAATTGCTGGGATGGCTTTGGAACAGGTATCTGGTGAAAGCGCGCTATGACGATCTGCCGTCCGATCTGGCCGAAAAGCTGGACCAGCAGCTAACGCTGCGCACGCTTCAGAACAGATAGACCCGCGTGCCGACTGGCACCAAATCATACAATTCCGCCACGTGATCGTTGCGAAGCCGCACGCAGCCCGACGAAAATGCCTTGCCAATGCTATCGGGCATGGGGGTGCCGTGGATGCGGTAGAATGTGTCGCCATCACGGTTGTGCAGATACAGCGCACGGGCGCCCAGCGCGTTCTGCGGATGACCACCCGGCAGACCCGCGGCAAAGGGGCCATAGACCTGCGGTTCCTTGCGGATCATGCCCGGTGTCGGTCGCCAACTGGGCCAGACCGCCTTGCGTTCGATTGTCAGAACGCCGGTATAGTTGCGGCCTTCAGCCCCGACAGCGATTCCATAACGACGGGCCCGACCGTTACCCAAGGTCCAGAACAGGTAAAACTGGTCTTTGACGACATGGATTTCACCCGCCGGCAGATCGGGATTCACGTCCACGGTCTGCGGCATGAATTTGCGCGGCAGCTTTGGATAAGACACGACCGTGTTCGCAAGCGCTGGTGCCGCCAAAGGCAGCAACGCGGTGGCGGCAATGAAGCGGCGGCGGGTCAGCATAGCAAGATACCTGTGATCAAATTCCGATTCTTGGACAATGCCGACCTGACCGCAAAACTGTGGCTAATTCGTGTCCAATCGCGATCAAGCTGCTGTGATATCCAGACCCAGCGCGCCGACCCAAAGCTACGGTTTTGGGCTGCGCGCCTTGATCATCTCGACACCGGACTCTCCCAGTGGGACCACAGCGAACGGCCCCCCGTGGCACATGTCTTCTGGATTCTGGGGGTCCATCGGATCGGCTTTTGGCAGTATGGCACCTGCATAGTCTTCGCCGTTGTCTTGCGGTCGGTAGCCAAGGAAAGACGCGCGCGCATTGCTGACCGGGGCGCGGTCGTTGTTCGACACACCCCAGACGATCGTGAACCCTGTGGTGGGCGACGTGATTGCAGATCGCACCATGCGTGTCAGATCGTCATAGGACAGCCACGATCCGACCGCACGGGCATTTGCCGGTTCAGGCTGGCATGAATAGATCCGCATACAGACCGATTCCACGCCGCGTTTGTCCCAATACAGGCTGGCAAGGTCTTCTGCGAAGCATTTGGACAGGCCGTAATAGGTATCGGGCCGGTGACGTTCCAAACCGTCCAGACAATCGGACTTTGCGTGCATTCCGACTGCATGGATCGAAGATGCATAGACGACGCGCCGCACCCCCTGACGGTAAGCCGCTTCCCAGATGGTATAGGCGCCTACGATGTTGGAATGCAGGATCTGATCCCAAGGAGCTTCGTCACCGATCGCGCCGAAATGCACGACCATGTCCGCACCCTGCAACAACGGTTCGACCTGATCCAGCTGGCCCAGATCGGCCTTTGTATAGGTTTCGTTCGGCAAAATGCCGGTCAGGGTGTCGGCGATATCTGTGGTGACAAGCGTTTCGCACATCTCTGCCAGCGGCTTGCGCAGCACGCTGCCCAGATTTCCGGCGGCCCCGGTCAGGACGATTTTTTTCAACATGGTCTGTTCCTTAGATGATCGCTTTTTCGACGATTGGTGCATTGGCCGTGATCCGGTCATAGCTCAACGGTGACAGGTCCAGCGTCCGGTATGCGCCGTGCACGATCCGTTCCGCCAGCCCGCGCCCGATGGCGGGGGATTGTTGCAGCCCGTGACCAGAAAACCCGTTGGCCAAGACAAAATTGGCAACCTGCGGATGCGGCCCCAGCACCGCATTTTGATCAAGCAGGTTGTAGTCGTAGTGACCAACCCAGCTGTTGACCACCTTGACCTTTTCAAACGCAGGCACGCGATTTGCGATGGCGGGCCATACCTTGTTTTCCCACAGGCTGTGATCGAACCCGAAATCATCATGGTCGACGGCAGGGTCGTCGTCCGGTGGGCACCCTGCAAGGTAATATGCGCCGTCCTGCCGCACGTGCACACCTGACGGGTCGATGGTCAGCGGCAGGTCGCGGTCCAGCGGTGTCTCTGCCTTGAACACGAAAGAGTATCGTTTTCGCGGTTCCACCGGCAGGGCTATCCCGGCCATCTGCGCAATCTGCGCGCCGCGCGTGCCCGCGCAATTTACGCACCAGTCGCAGCCCACCTTGCCACCATCCATCAGGTGCACGGCCGTGATCCTGTCACCTGTGCGATCCAGTCCCACAACGGTATCGGTGACATAGGTAACGCCCTTTTGCCGCGCACCGCGTTTCCACCAGTCGAACAGGGTGCCGCCGTCGAAATAGCCCTCGTCCACGGTGTTGTGGTTGCCGGCAATGATGTCGTCCAGTTGGTAAAATGGATAGGCTTGCGCAATGTCATCCGGCATCATGTGGCGGGTCGCAGCCCCAAATGACACCTGCATCTGTTGCGCCTGCAATAACGCATCGGCAAAGGCCGGCGTATCCGCAAGATACATGTAACCAAAGCTGTGCAACGCCAGATGCGGAACGTCGTCGCCCAATCCCATCTGCGCGCGAAAATCCTTGATGTAGGCCGCACCGAACTGGCTGATGCGCACATTCAACGGGTCAGAAAACTGCTGACGGATGCACGAATTTGTCAACGATGTTCCGGCCCGCGCATAGGTCGGGTCACGTTCCACCACCAGCACGCGCCCGTCAAAGTCTGGATCAGTCGCCAGAAACCAGGCAATGGCGAACCCATAAATCGCGCCACCGACGATCACCACGTCGTAATGCGCAGCGCGTGTCATACGGCAACCTTTGCGCCCGCATCGGCCATGGATTTCAGTGCGGCATCGCGCGATCCGTTCACATCAATGGCCGCCGATAGATCCGTCCGCACGGTCACGTCATACCCCAACCGGGCCGCATCAACGGCAGAGTAATTGACGCAGAAATCCAGCGCGAGGCCCACCAGCGTCAGCCGCGTGATACCGCGCGATTTCAGATAGCCGTCCAGCCCCGTGGGCGTCGCATGGTCATTTTCAAAAAACGCCGAATAGCTGTCGATAGCCGGGTTGTAACCCTTGCGAATAATCAGGTCGCCATCGGTCCGCAGGCCGGGGTGGAACGCTGCACCGTCGCTGCCCTGAATGCAGTGATCAGGCCATAATACCTGCGGACCATATGGCATGGTGATCAGATCCATCGGCGCACGATCGGGGTGACTGGATGCAAACGATGAATGCCCCGCAGGGTGCCAGTCCTGCGTCAGAATCACCGCTGTAAAATCGTCCATCAACGCGTTGATTGGTGCAACCAGCGCCGATCCGCCCTCGACGGCAAGCGCGCCGCCTTCGCAAAAATCGTTCTGCATGTCGATCACGATCAGGGCTTCTGACATGGTCGTCTCCTTGTTGCTAACGCAAGGGTTAGGCACGGGCCAAAGGGCCGTCAATCTTTGTCCCGCAGCTTCCTGACTTGAATCAAAGCCAGAGCTTGCCAGTAGACCGCCTTTCGCCTATTTCGCGCGTCCTCATAGCAGGAGCGTTCCATGCCGACACTTGGCATCGACTTTGGCACATCGAACACCGCCGCCGCCCTGATGGCGGGGGACCGCGTCTATCGTATCCCGGTGGAAACCGACCGGACCACGCTGCCGACCACGGTGTTTTTCGACATGAACGCGCACCGGATGTTGACCGGGTCCGCTGCCAACGCCGCCCTGATCGCCGGGCGCGAAGGGCGTTTCATGCGCGCGCTGAAATCGGTGCTTGGCACGCCGTTGATGCGCGAAACCCGGCAGATCGGCTATGTCCGGATGACGCTGCTGGGTGTTGTTGCCGATTTCCTGCGCCACGTCCGGATCGCGGCAGAAGAAGCCACCCGCCTGACCATCGACAGCGCCCTGTCGGGTCGCCCCGTGAGGTTTCATCCCGATCCCGACCGTCACGACCGCGCGCTGGCCGACCTGACAGAAGCATATCGCATGGCAGGTTTCACGACCGTCAACTTCTTGCCCGAACCCGAAGCGGCCGCCTTGACCGCCGCACCGCTGGCCACTGGTGAACTGGGCCTTGTCGTCGATATCGGCGGCGGCACGTCAGATTTCACGTTGTTTCGCCAAGGGTCCGACGGCCCCGAGATCATGCAAAGCCATGGCGTACGGATCGGTGGAACCGATTTTGACCGCCTGTTGTCGCTGGCCCATGTGATGCCGCTGCTGGGCCGCGGCGGCGAGGTGCGCGATACCTTTGGGTCCGGCACATCGACAGCCCCCAACGCCGTGTTCAACGATCTGGCAACATGGGAAAAGATCGCTTTCCTGTATTCCCCCGACACGCGGCGACTGGTGGCCGATCTGGCACGGCAGGGCGCGGACCAGACCGCATTCGCCCGCCTGCAAGAGGTGATCGATATGGAACTGGGCCACGACATCGCCTTTGCCGTCGAGGCAGGCAAGATCGCGGCCAACGATACCGACCGTGCCCACATCGATCTTTCCCCACTGGAAAAAGGGCTGGCCGTGCCGCTGGATGCGCAGGCGCTTGGCGCCACGCTGTCGGACCCTGTGGCCGATGTCGTGCAGGCCGCGCGGGACGCGCTGGGTGACACCGATCCCGACCAGATCGCAGCGCTGATCTTTGTCGGCGGCTCATCCCTGATGATGACGCTGTCACAGGCGCTGGCGCGCGCCTTTCCAAAGGCGCGACTGGAACAGGGGTCGGCCTTTACCGCCGTGTCCGACGGTCTGGCGCGCGCGGCGGCAAAGGCGTAAGTCTGACCCTATGTTCACTGTCGCCGCCCTTTATCACTTTACCCGCTTTTCCGACCCCGCCGCGCTGCGCAGTCCCCTGCTGGATGCCTGCCGGACGCATGGCATCAGCGGCACATTGCTGCTGGCAGGCGAAGGCATCAATGGCACCATCGCCGGTCCGCGTGCTGGGATTGACGCCGTGCTGGCCCACATCCGCGCCCTGCCCGGTTGCGCGGATCTGACACACAAGGAAAGTACCGCCAGCACGCAGCCATTCAACCGGATGAAGGTCCGTCTGAAGCGCGAGATCGTGACGATGGGTCAGCCGAACGTGAACCCTGCCGAAGGGACCGGCACATATATCTCCCCCGCCGACTGGAACGATCTGATCCGATCCGATGACGTGGCCGTCATCGACACCCGCAACGACTATGAGGTGGCGATCGGCACCTTTGACGGCGCCATCGACCCGCAGACCCGCAGCTTTGGCGAATTTCCTGCCTGGTGGGAAGCAAACAAACACCGCTTCCATAACAAGCGGATCGCGATGTTCTGCACCGGTGGCATCCGCTGCGAGAAATCAACGAACTACCTGCGCCAACAGGGCGTCGAAGACGTTTACCACCTGCAAGGTGGCATCCTGAAATACCTTGAAGAGGTTCCGCAGGACGACAGCACATGGCAGGGGTCTTGTTTTGTGTTCGACGGGCGCGTCAGCGTCGGCCACGGCCTGACCGAAGGCCCGCACGTGCTGTGCCATGCCTGCCGTCGTCCGCTGCTGCCCGAAGACACGCAGCATCCCGCTTTCGAAGAAGGCGTCGCCTGTCATCACTGCGTCAACGACACCACTGACGCCGACAAGGACCGTTTCCGCGAACGCCAGCGACAAATCGCACTGGCCCGCGCGCGTGGCGAACGCCACATCGGCAGTCTTTAGCATGGTCCGTCGTCATCAGGACACGGGACTGGCGCTGGCAATCGGGATCGTATCGGGTTTTATCGGCTGGGCGATCCAGATGCCGTTGCCCTGGATGCTGGGACCGATGATCGGGACAACCCTTGCCGCCCTTGTCGGCCTGCCGGTACGCGGCCCCGGCAAGTTGCGGCCCTATGTCGTTCCCGTCATCGGCGTACTGCTGGGCAGCGCCATCACGCCCGATCTGTTCGACCGCTTGGGAACATGGACGCTGACGATCCTGCTGTTGCCGCTGTTTCTGGCCCTCGCGGCAGCGGTGTCTTTCGTCATTTATCGCCGCTTGGGCAGATATGACCCTGTTACCGCGTTCTATTCTGCCATGCCCGGCGGTCTGAACGAAATGCTGATCCTTGGCGAAGCGGCAGGTGGCGACGCGCGCAAGATCGCGCTGGCCCATGCCGCACGTATCCTGATCGTGGTCACGCTGGTGGTCATCTATTTCGGCTATGTGCTGGACGTGAAATCCGGCGCCGACGGCAACGGTGTTGTCCCGCTTGACATGATCACGCCGAAAAACGGGATCATCTTGCTGGCCTGCGCTGTCATCGGGGTCTTTGCCGGTAAACGGTTGCGCCTGCCCGCTGCCACGATCTTTGGCCCGATGATCCTGTCGGGCTGGGTCCACCTGATGGGCTGGGTCGAAATCGCACCGCCCACGCTATTGGTCATTATTGCGCAGATCGTCATTGGCACAGTCATCGGCGCGCGGTTCGTCGGATCGACGCCCCGCCAGATCGCGCGCGACCTTGGCGTCGCGGCTGTCGCTTCTGGCGCGATGCTGGTGGTCGCGCTGGGGTGTGCGGAACTGATCGCCTACAGTCAGGGCATCCCCCTGAGCCAAGCGTTTTTGGCCTATTCGCCCGGTGGCCTGACGGAAATGTCGTTGCTGACACTCGCACTGGGGCAGGACATCGCATACGTGTCCGTCATGCATATTGTCCGTATCGCGCTTGTCATCGCTGTCGCGCCCGCAACATCCCGTCTGATCCTGCGGCGCATGTCCTAGCCACCGTTTGCATGGTTTGCCCAATCGCGTAAGAGGGGCGAATCACCCCCAGCCCGAGGTTTCCATGCTCGAACGTCTGCTGTCCCTGTTTCACACCGACAAGGCGGTCACGCCACTGCCACAGGCAGACGAACGCCACGCGCTGGGTGCCTTGCTGGTGCGCGCGGCCAAGATCGACCGCGCCTATCTTTTCGAGGAAGTGGAAGAAATCGACCACGTGCTGGCCCGCCTGTACGGCCTGAACGCGGTTGAAGCCGCAAAAATGCGCGCCCGCTGTGAAAAGCTGGAAGCAGCAATGCCCGACACCAAGGCACTGGCAGAGGTGCTGCACCAGCATATCGCAGACGACCATCTAGAAGACGCGGTGCGTGCGCTGTGGTCCGTGGTGTTTTCCGACGGCTTCGAAGAAGCAGAGCAGGACGACCTGCTGCACCAGATCGAAGCGATCCTTGGCGTCGCCCCGGGACGGGCCAAGGAACTGCACGACGAAGAAATGGCGAAATCGGGCCTGTTCTGAATAATCAGCGCGCCCGCACCAGCCCTTGCCAGCCCTATGCGCAGTTGGTCTAACGGCCCAAACGCCGGAGGACCCCATGGTCGATATCGCTACCCGTGTCTGGAACCACAAATGGAAGATCGACCCGATCGTCCGGTCCCTGATCGACACCGATTTCTACAAGCTGCTGATGTGCCAGTCGGTGTTCCGCAACCATCCAACGACGCAGGTGACGTTCAGCCTGATCAACCGCACTAAATCCATCCGGCTGGCCGATCTGGTCGATGAAGGCGAACTGCGCGAACAACTGGACCACATCCGGTCGCTGTCGCTGTCGCGTGGCGAATCCACTTGGATGCGCGGCAACACGTTCTATGGCAAGCGCGCGATGTTCACGCCTGAATTCATGGACTGGTTCGAAGCCCTGCGTCTGCCGCCCTATCATCTGGAAAAACGCAATGGACAGTATGAGCTGACATTCGAAGGCAACTGGCCAGAGGTGATGCTGTGGGAAATTCCCGCACTCGCCGTGTTGATGGAATTGCGGGGCCGCGCGGTGCTTGGCGACATGGGCCGGTTCGAGCTTCAGGTGCTATACGCCCGCGCCATGACAAAGACATGGGAAAAGATCGAACGCCTGCGCCGGATCGACGGTCTGCGGATCGCTGATTTTGGCACCCGGCGGCGGCACAGCTTTTTGTGGCAGGACTGGTGCGTGCAGGCGATGCAAGAAGGGCTGGGTGCGGCCTTTACCGGCACATCGAACTGCATGATCGCCAAAAACCGCGACATGGAAGCGATCGGCACCAACGCCCACGAATTGCCGATGGTCTATGCCGCCTTGGCCGACGGCGACGCGGCACTGGCGCAATCGCCCTATGACGTGCTGCGCGACTGGCAGGCGGAACACGACGGCAACCTGCGGATCATCCTGCCCGACACTTTTGGCACACCGGGGTTTCTGGACCGCGCGCCCGACTGGCTGGCGGGCTGGACCGGCATCCGCGTCGATTCAGGCGATCCCGCGACAGGGGCCGAAACCGCGATCCGGTGGTGGCAGGACCGTGGCGAAGACCCACGCGACAAGCTGGTGATCTTTTCCGACGGGCTGACGGTGGACAAGATCGAATCCCTGTCTTCCCAATTCGCGGGCCGCGTCCGCATCAGTTTCGGCTGGGGCACGATGCTGACCAATGATTTCATCGGCCTGACCCCCGACAACGGGTTGGCACCGTTTTCACTGGTCTGCAAAGCCGTCTCGGCCGAAGGCCGCCCGACGGTAAAGCTGTCCGACAACCCCAACAAGGCGATGGGACCGGAAGAAGAGATCACACGGTACAAACGGGTATTCGGGGTGGGGGCACAGGACCGGGCGGAGGTCGTGGTTTGAACTTTTTGGCGCTTTCCATCCCGACTTGAGGCATCATTTTTGAAATGTCTGGGCGATTACTCGCCCTGCCCTTCGATTACATCACCCACGGGGCCGTCGGTTGTTTCCTGAACAGCCTCTCCTCCCAGCAGCATGAAAGCGACGAGGGCGACAAAGCCGAGGGGGATCAGGGCGTAGATATAGCGGTTGCGCATAATAAGTCTCCTTTTGGGTTCAACACGATGGCCGGGCGATCGTTCCCCTAGTCGGGGTCGACAGATCCGCGCAGGGCCTTCACCTCTCCACGGACCTTTTTGGCCTTCAGCCGGCGTTTGACCGATCCATAGGTCGGTTTGGTGGCGACGCGGCGTTTGGGGCGGCGGGTCGCCTCGATCACCAGTTCGGCCAGTCGTTCGCGGGCCAGATCGCGATTGCGGGCCTGCGACCGCGTGTCCTGCACGAAAATGACCACCGCGCCGTCCGTTGTCCAGCGACGCCCGGCCAGACGGCGCAGACGGCTTTTGACGGGATCGGGCAGGGACGGGGACCTGGCGGCTTCGAACCGCAGTTCGACAGCGGTGCTGACCTTGTTCACGTTTTGCCCGCCGGGGCCAGAGGCGCGGGTGAATTGTTCGGTCAGTTCCCACCCCTGCAGGGTGATGCTGTCGGTGATGTACAGATCGTCGGCCATGGGATTGATGTAGCAGGCCCGCGCGCATTTGACACCTGCACCCAGCTTCATACCACGTATCGTCGTAATTGGCGTTGCCAAACGCTGGCCCAACAGATGACCGCCAAGCATTCAAAGCAAAAAAGGGCCGCCCCGGCGATGGGACAGCCCTTTCCTGAATATCGGAGGTGGTCGGTTAGGAACCCATAGGGTCACCCACCTGTGAAATTGCTAATCCAAGGGCTGCCCTAGATCAGAATCCCCCAAGCTGTCCCGACACACGTCTCCAGAACTTCATGATGCACTGGATCACCTCCTTTCAAATGTTTCGCCTGTTGTCAGGTTTGCCGCAGATATCGCGTCTGTCAAACCCTAATCACACTAAATCCTGCATTTATGACGTGGCTGTGACTCGACGGACAATCAGGCGGAATGGGACCAGAGCGATCAGCGCCACGGCGATCTTGACGCCCCAATCCGCGACGGCCAGCGATACCCACAGCGGCACCAGTGGTCCGGCATTCAGGAACGGCACGGCATCCTGGGCCCAGATGATCTGATCCGCAGCGGCGGCCGACAGTGAGTTGAACACAGCGGCAAAGGCGATCGAGAAAAAGATCACGGTGTCCACGATGGACGACACCAGCGTCGATCCCAGCGGGGCAACCCACCACACACCCATGCGCAGCTTGTTGAACACCGTGATATCCAGCAGTTGCGCCACGCCGAACGCGGTGGCCGATGCGATGGCGACCCGGATCGGCACGGCAGGACCGAATTCAAGCTGGATCTGACTGCCGATCAGCGAACAGATGATGCCGACGATCAATCCGACGAACACAACGCGGCGGGCGGCGGTGACACCGTAGATGCGGTTCATCAGGTCGGTGACCAGGAACGCCAGCGGATAGGTGAATGCCCCCCAGGTCAGAAGACCATCAAGGATCAGAAATTGCACAAGGATGTTGGACGCCACGACAATGGCGGCCATGGCGATTACGCCGGGAAGGATTCGGGTCATGTTGGTTTCCGTTTTGACAAGGGTGCGGCACTTGGCCCCCGAACCTTTCGGGGACGACGCCGATTAGCCACAAGCCCGAACCGCGTCAATCGCTGACGCGGTATTCCACGATTTCTGTTGTCTGGAACCAGCGAAAATTGTCGTCAGACACCAGCGACAGGCGGATATCACCTGCAGCATCGCGCCAGACGCTGATACCTTCGAGGTTGTCATGCGTCCCGGTGCTGGTTTCCAACAGCAATTCCAGCCCGGTGCCATCCATCTGCATGCGCCGGACCCGCGATCGGAACCCGAACCCGGTGAAATCACGTTCCAGCAGATAGAACAGCCCGTCCGGTCCGATGTCCGCGCCAACCGGCAAAAACGTATCGGTCCGCGGGATGCTGAACACTGTGGACCATTCACCATCCAGATAACGATAGACCGGAAAGGGACGCGTCACAGCGCCACTGCGTTCCGGCAAGGTATAAAGCGCACCGTCTGACCCGACGATGGCCAGCGCCTCAAGAGAGGCATTGCCCTGCATGTCTGCAAACGACTCTGCGCGGGGGATGCGGACTGCAGGGCCGTTCGGGTCGGGATAGGCCGCCAGTCTGGCCAGCCCCTCGAATGAGACATAAAGCCTGCCGTCGCCGGACAAAGCGAGACCTTCGGCATCGGCAGTACTGCCCGATACAGGATCACCCTTTGACGTGCGCAGCGTGTGCGGTGAATCCAGCGCAATCGACGCGATCAGACCGTCGTCACGCATGACGTCGCCGGTCCAAAGAACGCCGCGGTCACCCAGAGCCCAGATCTGCGACCCGTCCGCGTTCAATTCCAGCCCGGACAATCCGCCAAACGCCGGGTCCGTGTCTTGCCAGACAAATCGGCCCAGATATTCGGCAGACGTGTCGGCCTGCACCCCGACGTAGGTCTGGCAGCCCCCAAGCAGGGACAAGAGAATAACGACAGGTCTGAACACGTCAGTTGGCAGCGACTGCAGCGCATTGGCCAGGCAGGTTGGCCATGGTCAGATCACCCCTTGGCACACGACGCGGCGCATCTGGCGGTGGCGGCATTAATGGTGGCGGGTTGATGATGTTGTTCACCCACTCCTGCGCATCGGCGCAGCCATCACCGGGCGGCGGCGGGGTCTGATCTTCGCACGTCACATCGCCACGCGGGCAGTTCAGCCGCACATGGAAATGATAGTTGTGGCCGGCCCAAGGCCGGACCTTGTTCAGCCAGCTTCGGTCGCCAGTGGCGTTGTTGCACATCGCCACCTTTGCCCCCGGAAAGATAAAGATACGTGCCACGCGCGGGTCGGATGCTGCAGCTTTGATGATCGCTTCGTGCTGCGGCGTCCAACTGCTGTTGATGTAAGCGCCGGAATTGCGATCCATCCGGTCGGACGAGATATTCTCGCGCTCTGTCCGGCTCAGTGTCAGCGATTGTGCGGGTTTCAACCAGATGTCCGCGTCCAGACCGATCTGGTGGCTGGCATGGCCGGATGTCATCGGGCCACCACGCGGCTGGCTGATGTCACCGACATACAACCCGTTCCACCCCGGCTGCGTCGCCGCGAAACGCGACAGATCCTGCACGAAATCCACCAGCTGCGGCTGCCCCCAGTTGCGATTGCGCGACAGTCGCATCGCCTGCCACGTCGGGCCTGTTTCCTGCAACGCTTGCGCCCCCGCCTGACAGCCCCGCGCATAGGACCCCAGCGATTCGGGTGCCTGCCGGGATGCGCCTGCCATCGGGCCGAACACCTGTTTGGCGATCCGTGTGTCGTTGGTGTTCTGGGTGGACACCACAGAAACAGTAGGCTTTTCGGGCTGGCAAGCCGCAAGGGCGGCAAGCAACGTCATGGCGGCGATGGTGCGGATCATTATGCTCGGTCTCCGTCTTTGTTGACCCACCTTAGCAGAAGCAGCCCCAACAGAAACAGGAAGATCACCGGCAGAAACCCAAGTTGTACGTTTCCTGTCATATATGTGAAAAGTGCGATGCTGGCGGGGGCCAGAAACGCCGTCGCCTTGCCGGTCAGGGCGAACAGGCCGAACGCCTCTGCCGGGCGGTCGGGGTCTGTGTGGCGGACCATCAGCGACCGGGATGCGGCATAGGTCGCACCACCCGCCCCGCCGATAATCACGCCAGCCGCGAAAAAGATCGCGTCGGGCATCGCCGATCCGGTGGCCAGCGGAACGCCGAAAAGCGACGCGCGCGACATGCCGACGATCACGATGCTGACGCCGATCAGCAACCAGACACACACAATGATCACAGGTTTGGGCCCATAGCGCGCATCGGCCAATCCGCCGATCCAGGTAAAAATCGCGGCGGCAAAGGCCGCGACGATCCCGAAAATTCCGATGTTGATGGTTGTCCAGTCCAGCACAATCGCCGCATAGACACCGCCGAACGCATAAAGCGCGTTCAGTGCGTCGCGGTAGAACATCGACCCAAGCAGAAAGTTCAGCAGGCTTTTACGTCGGACGACACCGCGCAGCGTGTCTTTCAGCTCTGCCCAGACGGCGCTGATTTTCGTGGACTGCCCGCCCAGCGACGGGTCATCGCGCACATACATAAAGAACGGCACCATGAAGATCGCGAACCAGATGGCAATGAACGGACCAACCGACCGCGTCCCTTCCATCTGGGCGGGATCAAGGCCCAGCGCCGGGGCAAGGCCGATCAGGGTGACGCCGGTGTCGGGGTCTTCGACAAACAGCAGCAGCATGATGAACAACGATGCCACCCCGCCCCAATAGCCGAATGCCGCGCCAGACCCTGAAATGCGCCCGATTTCATGCCGGTTGCCCAGACTGGGCAGGATTGCGTTGACGAAATTCAGCGCCGATTCCGCACAAAAGAACGCAAGGTAGAAAAATATCAGCGCCATGTAGATCCAGGCACCGTCTGGAGTCAGGTTCCACAGCATTGCCGTCAACACGACGAAGAGGACGGAAAAGCCTGCAATCCACGGCATCTTGCGCCCGGAATTATCGGCAAAAGCCCCCAGAAACGGTGCGGTGACGGCAATTAACAGTCCGGCCACCGCCTGCCCCATCGACCACAGCCCCTGCGCCTCTGCCCCGGCGGCGGCGCGGTCCAGCCCACCGGTCATGAAATAGGCTGTGGCGACGCTGGCAAAGTAGGGTCCGAACACGAATGTCAGTCCCAGTGTATACATCGGCTGTGACGCCCAATCGAACGCCATCCAGCCCCAGATACGCCTGCGTGATACTGCCATGCCCTGCCCCTTGTCCCGTTGCGGCAACCTAAGCCCGCCGGGACATGCGCTGGCAAGTATTATAGCGCGTCGGGCAGTTCCGGCGGCCAGGGGCGCGTTGCATCGGCATCAATCCAGCCCTGCGTCCACGCAGGCAACATCGGTGGGGCATCATCAAAACCCGCTGCCTCGAACACCCGCGCGGGATCGACGATCCCGTTGCGGTCGGTCACGGCGGATCGATACAGCGCCTGCGCCGCACAGACATCGCCCACCCAGATCGACTGATCCAGATAAAAGAACCGCCCGTCCCAGCCGACACAACGGCTGATGACCCGGAATTTTTCGAACGGACGGATGCGGCGACGATAGCGCACACTGGCCCCCGCCATCGTCAGACCCCACCTGTTGCGCCGTAGCGCCCGCAGCAGACCGACCCGCTGGGCCAGAATGGTGCGCCCCAGATCAAGGATCGTCAGAATGCGCCCGTTGTTCATTTCGACGAAGACATCCAGATCCTGCGGCCAGCACCGATGATGACTGACATGCGCGCCCAGAACCGGCAGGTCCTGCGCGCCCCGGTGCACGATGAATTCCTTGGCAAGACGAACAAATGGATACATGCGGGCGCAGGTGTCACTGCCTGACGCGCAGGTCAAGCTGTGCCGCTGCGGCAACAAGGTCTTGATGCGCCAGCGACTTGCGCTTACCTCCGGGGCTGACATAGCCCGAAAGTGACGTTGATGACATCATTGTTCCAGATCCTGCTGCTGCTGCTTGGCGTGGCGCGCTTTTTCATCTTCGCCCATTTCATCATGAGCTGGCTGATCAGTTTCGACGTGCTGAATGTCCGTCAGCCAATCGTTGGCCAGATCTGGTACACATTGCAGCGCATCCTGGACCCGATCTATCGTCCGATCCGCAACATCCTGCCCAGCATGGGGGGGATCGATCTGTCGCCCATCGTCGCCCTGATCGGGATCGAAATCATCCGCATTCTGCTGATCAACAACGCCGCCCTGTTCTACTAGGGCGGCGCGGCTCCGCATCCGTTCAGATGCGTTCGATGGCCAACGCGATCCCCTGACCGCCACCGATGCACATCGTAATTAGGGCACGCTTGCCCTGAATGCGGTCCAGTTCATACATCGCCTTGACCGTGATGATGGCACCCGTGGCACCGACCGGATGGCCCAATGCAATCGCACCACCGTTCGGGTTCACGCGGTCTGGGTCAAATCCCAGTTCCTTGCTGACGGCAAGCGCCTGTGCGGCGAACGCTTCGTTGCTTTCGATCACGTCGAAATCGCCGGGCCGCAACCCGGTGCGGTCCAGCAGCTTGCGAACTGCAGGCACCGGACCGATGCCCATCACCTCTGGCCGGACACCGGCGTGGGCATAGCCCAGCACGCGGAACCGGGGTGTCAGGCCTGCCGCCTGTGCCGCATCGGCGCGCGCCAGCACCACGGCCGCCGCCCCGTCGTTCAGCCCCGACGCATTGCCTGCCGTGACAGTGCCATCTTTGGCAAAGGCCGGGCGCAGTTTGGCCAGACCGTCCGCCGTTGTCGGTTTGGGATGTTCGTCGGTCACGAAATCCACCGTGTCCCGTCTGACCCTGATCGGCACGGGCACGATCTGATCAGCGAAATAACCAGCCTTGATCGCGGCGGCCGCCCGTCGCTGGCTTTCAAGCGCAAAGGCATCCTGTGCCGCGCGGCTGATATCATGTTCGCCGCTGACATTTTCCGCCGTGACGCCCATATGCCCGGACCCGAACGGGCAGTTCAGTGTTCCCAGCATCATGTCACGCGACACGACATCGCCCATCTTTGTGCCCCAGCGCTGGCCGGATACGATGAACGGGCTGCGCGACATATTCTCTGCCCCACCGGCAAGTCCGAAATCCGCATCGCCCATCGCCAGCGACTGCATGACAGACACGATCGCCTGCACGCCGGACCCGCACAGGCGGTTGACGTTCATTGCCGGTGTGGTGTCGGGCACACCGGCATCCATCGCCGCCACACGCGACAGATACATGTCACGCGGTTCGGTGTTGATGACGTGGCCGAATGCGACATGGCCAATCTGCGCACCATCCACGCCTGCGCGGTCCAGCGCGGCACGCGACACGATGGCCCCCAGTTCGGTGGGGGGTGTCCCTGCCAATGCGCCGCCGAATGTGCCGATGGCCGTGCGTGCGCCGCCCAGAATGACGATATCGGTCATGTGACCCTCCTGATCATGTGTCACCAGCAGGATGACAAGCCGCCACGCCAGACGCCAGAAAAACGTGAACTGACCCTGCGGCAAACCGCCCGGGTGGTGGAAAACCCTACTCACGGCTTAAGTTCACACCAAAAGGATATGTACATGCTGTTGACCATCAGCGACCTGCGAAAATCTTATGTGACCGCCGATGCGCGGATCACTGTGCTGGATGGTGTCGATCTGAAAATGGGCGCAGGCGAAACGCTTGCGCTGACCGGGGAAAGCGGGTCCGGCAAAAGCACGCTGCTGCATCTTGTCGGCGGTCTGGATCAGGCGGATTCAGGGCACATCATGCTGGACGGCACGGATCTGACACAGCTGGACGACCGCGCCCGTGCCGGGCTGCGGCGCGGCACCGTGGGTGTTGTGTTCCAGCAGTTCAATCTGATCCCATCGTTGCGGGTCGTGGACAACATCAACTTTCAGGCGCGGTTGGCGGGGCGGCACGATGCCGCGTGGTGCGCCGATCTGGCCGACCGGATGGGACTGACGCCGCAGTTGAACAAATATCCCGAACAACTGTCGGGGGGCCAACAGCAGCGCGTCGCCATCGCCCGCACGCTGGCCCCCCGCCCCCGACTGGTGCTGGCGGATGAACCGACCGGCAATCTGGACGAAGATACCGCAGCGACGGTCCTGTCGCTGATGCTGGATCTGGTGCGTGACACGGGCGCGGGCCTGCTGATGGTCACGCATTCGCAGATCCTTGCGGCGCAGATGCAGCGGCGGGTCCATCTGCGCAAGGGCCGGATCGCGTGATCCGCGCCACGCTTCAGGCGCTGACTTCGCATTGGTGGCGCAATCCGCTGCAGTTGTTCACGCTGCTGGCGGGGCTCGCGCTGGCGACGGCGCTTTGGTCCGGCGTGCAGGCCATCAATGCAGAGGCATCGGCCAGCTACGACGCGGCCGCCGCAACCTTGGGCGAAGGCCAGTTCGACCAGTTGACCGCCCGCGACGGCGGCACGATCCCGCAATCGACATACGTCGCGCTGCGCCGCGCCGGCTGGCTGGTGTCCCCCGTGATTGAGGGTCGGCTGAACGGTGTCCGTATCGTCGGGCTGGACCCACTGACGGCGCCCGGTGGGCTGGGACCTGTCACCGTGTCCGATGGGGTCGAAATTGACACGTTCCTGTCCGGGTCCGGTCAGGTCTTTGGCCGGGCAGAGGTCCTGAACCGTCTGCCCGACATCGACGCCGAACGGATCACAGCCCCCGATGTGGCCCCCGGCACGGTCCTGACCGACATCGGACTGGCGCAGACGTTACTGGAAACCGACGGCCTGACGCGGATGATTGTCGCCACGGAACAACCGCTGGGTCGCCCTGCGTTGCAGGATATCGCCCCGAACCTTGTGCGGCAGGTGGCGCAGGACGGCAGCGACATTGGCCGTCTGACAGACAGTTTCCATCTGAACCTGACGGCCTTCGGCCTGCTGAGCTTTGCGGTCGGCATTTTCATCGTGAACGGCGCGATCGGGCTGGCGTTTGAACAGCGGCGCCCCGTCGTGCGGACACTGCGCGCGCTGGGGGTGCCGCTGCGGACGCTGATGGCACTGATGGCCGCCGAACTGGCGCTGATGGCGCTGGTCGCAGGCACCATCGGTGTGGCGCTCGGGTATGTGATCGCGTCGGTCCTGTTGCCAGATGTCGCCGCGACCTTGCAGGGGCTTTACGGGCAGACCGTCGCAGGCACGCTGCAACTGCGCCCGGTCTGGTGGCTGTCGGGTCTTGGGATCGCGCTGGGCGGCACGGCGCTTGCCGCGACGGCGGCGTTCTGGCGGCTGGCGCAAATGCCGCTACTGGCGGGCGGATCGCGGCGGGCGCTGTCGATGGCGGCGGGGCGTGGTGCGCGGGTACAGGGTGGGCTGGCCGCCGTTTTGCTGGTGCTGGCTGCCGTGCTGGCGTTCACGGCAGACGGGCTGATCACGGGTTTCGCCTTGCTTGGCGCCTTGTTGATCGGCGCTGCTTTGGCGCTGCCGCTGATCCTTGACCGGGTGCTGGCACTGGCGCAGTCGCTGTCATCAGGCGTGCGAACCCAGTGGTTCTGGGCCGATACCCGCCAGCAATTGCCGGGCCTGTCGCTTGCGTTGGCTGCACTGTTGCTGGCCATGGCCGCAAACGTCGGCGTGTCCACGATGGTCAGCAGTTTTCGCCTGACGTTTGTCGGATTTCTGGACCAGCGGCTGGCGTCAGAGCTTTACGTCACGGCAGAGGATGCTGCGCAGGCGCAAGCGCTGACCACCTATGCCGCGCCGCGCACCGACGCCATCCTGCCCATCCAATCCGCCATGGCCACAGTCCGCGATCTGCCGACCGAAGTGTTCGGCGCGCGGATCGGTCCGACCTATACCGACAACTGGACGTTTCTGTCGGCAGGGCCGGACCCGTGGCAACAGGTCAGCGACGGCACGGGCATCCTGATCAACGAACAATTGGCGCGCCGCACCGGGCTGGCGATGAATGATATGGTGCCGGTGGGTGACAGCAGCTTTGCCGTTGCCGGCATCTACGGCGACTATGGCAACCCCATCGGTCAGGCGATCCTGTCCGAAACCGTGTTTGCCGCGCTTTACCCCGATGTCATCGCCTTGCGGTTCGGGCTACGCCTGCCGCCGGATGAGGTGTCCGATTTTCGCGCGGCCCTTACCCGCAATGTCGGCATTCCTGATGGTGCGATGATCAATCAGGCGGGGATCAAACAATTTTCGCTGGATGTGTTCAACCGGACGTTTACCGTGACAACCGCGCTGAATGTGCTGACGCTGGCCGTTGCCGGGTTCGCCATATTGATGAGCCTTCTGACACTTGCAGCGCTGCGCGTGCCGCAACTGGCCCCGGCTTGGGCGATGGGCATGACGCGCCGCAGTCTGGGTGCAATCGAATTGATCCGCGCCGTGATGCTGGCGGTCTTTACCGCTGCCGTCGCGCTGCCGCTGGGGCTGGCGTTGGCTTGGGCGCTGTTGGCGGTCGTCAACGTCGCGGCATTTGGCTGGAAACTGCCGATGTTCCTGTTCCCGGCAGATTATCTGCGTTTGGGGGTTTTCGCGCTGGGGGCTGCCGGGTTGGCAGCACTCTGGCCCGCATGGCGGTTGGCCCGCACACCCCCTGCGGCCTTGCTACAGGTATTTTCCAATGAACGTTAAAATCCTGATCCTGTGTCTGTTGCCGATGACAGCCATGGCACAGGGCTTTGCCGGGCTGGGCCGCGATGCACAGGGCTTTGCGGTTCCGCAGCCCGATCCACAGTTCAGCTTTCCCGCCGATCATGGCGCGCATCCCGATTACAGGATCGAATGGTGGTATCTGACCGCCAACATGACCGGACCGGACGGCACGCCCTATGGTTTGCAATGGACGCTGTTCCGCAGCGCAATGGCCCCTGAAACACGCGATGGCTGGGACGATCCGCAACTTTGGATGGGTCACGCCGCCGTCACCACGCCGGACGCGCATTTCGTGACAGAACGGCTGGCGCGGGGCGGGATCGGACAGGCGGGCGTGATCGCGGACCCGTTCACCGCATGGATCGACGACTGGCAGATGACAGGGATCGACGACGCGCGCCTGACCGCATCCGGTCCAAACTTTGCCTATGACGTGGACCTGACCGCCACCGGTCCGTTGGTCCGGCAGGGCGATAACGGCTATTCCGTCAAATCTGCCGCCGGTCAGGCGTCGTATTATTATTCCCAGCCGTTCTATGAATTGACGGGCACCCTGACCCTGCCGACGGGTGATGTGCCCATTACCGGAACGGCTTGGCTGGATCGGGAATGGTCCAGCCAGCCGCTGGCGGACACGCAGACCGGATGGGACTGGTTTTCGCTGTCGTTCGACACCGGCGACAAGCTGATGGGATTTCAGTTGCGCCAGACAGACGGTGAAGATTTCACCTATGCCACGTGGATTACAGCCGACGGCACGCCGACGCCGTTTCAGGACGGGGCATTGCGCGCCATCCCGCTGGATAACACCGAAGTTGCGGGGCGCAGCGTGCCGACCACATGGCGTGTCACGCTACCCGACCGGGGGGTCGACGTGACAGTGACAGCGATCAATCCACTGGCATGGATGGACACCTCTGTCCCGTACTGGGAAGGTCCGGTGACCGTAAGCGGCAGCCACACAGGCCAAGGATATCTGGAGATGACGGGATATGAGTGAATGGTTTGAAACGCTGAACGGGTTGCATGACCGCATGTGGCAACGGCTGTCGCGCGGTGTGGCCGACCACAAATCGCCCAGCAGACAACCGACGCTCGCCACCGTCCGCGACGGCTGGCCAGAGGCGCGCACCATCGTTCTGCGTGCCGCTGACCGCGATACTGCAACGCTAGAAGTCTATACCGACCTGCAATCAGACAAGATCGCGAGCTTGCGCGATGCGCCGCGCGGCGCGCTTCACGTCTGGGAAGATAAAAAACGGCTACAGATCCGGTTGCAATGCGCGGTGACGATCCTGACCAGCGACACAGTGCGCGACCGTTGGGACAGGATGCCGGACACTGGACGGCTGAGCTATGGGGTGACCCCGCAGCCGGGTGCGCCGCTGACGGATGCGCTGGCCTATGACAAAGCGCCCGATTTCGAACGTTTTGCGGTGCTGCGTTGTGCGATTCAGACCATCGATCTGGTGCATCTGGGCGACGATCACAGACGCGCTGCGTTTACCCGCGCGGATGGATGGCAAGGCCAATGGCTTTCGCCCTGAACCGACGGTAGACTAAAATCATGCAAAACATGCTTCCCCAGACCCGCGACCTTGTGCTGATCGGTGGTGGACATACGCATGCGATCGTCTTGCGCAAATGGGGGATGAACCCGCTGCCCGGCGTGCGTCTGACGCTGATATCCCCCGGCCCAACCGCTGCCTATTCGGGGATGCTGCCGGGGTTCGTTGCGGGCCATTACACGCGGGATGAACTGGACATTGATCTGGTCAAGCTGGCACGCTTTGCCGGTGCCCGCCTGATCGACGGGGCCGTCACCGGAATTGACTTGGCAAACTGGGAAATAGAGGTGCCGGGACGCCCACCCGTCGCCTATGACGTGGTCAGCGTCGATGTGGGCATCACGTCTGACATGCCGACGCTGCCCGGCTTTGCCGATCATGGCATCCCTGCGAAACCGCTGGCCCCGTTTGCAAGCCGATGGGATGCGTTTCGCCTGCAGGCCAGTGATCCGCATATCGTGGTTCTGGGCGGCGGCGTCGCAGGGGCAGAACTGTCGATGGCGATGGCGCACGCGCTGCGGTCGCGCAATCTGCAACCGACCGTCCACTTGATCGACCGCAGCGCTGCAATGACCGGGCTGAACGACACCGCACGGGTTAAGCTGCGCGCGGCACTGGACAGCAACGGCATTCAGGTGATGGAAAACACGACCGTATCCGCCATTGAGCCAGGCGCCGTGGTGCTGGACAACGGCCAGCGCATCCGGTCCGATTTCACCACGGGTGCTGCGGGCGCAAAACCGCATGACTGGGTTTCTGGCATCGCCGTGGATCTGCATGACGGATACATCGCCGTCGGTCCAACGCTGCAATCCAGCGATCCGGCAATATTCGCGGTCGGGGATTGCGCGCATCTGACCCACGACCCGCGTCCCAAGGCCGGCGTCTATGCCGTCAGAGAAGCACCAATCCTGTTTGATAACCTGTGCGCTGTGCTGTCTGGCGACAAGCTGCGCCATTACACCCCGCAGGGTGATTACCTGAAACTGATATCTCTGGGCGGTAAAAGCGCACTTGCAGAACGGTTCGGTACGGCCTTTGCCGGCGGGCCATTGTGGCGGTGGAAAGATCACATCGACCGCAAGTTCATGCGCCGTTTCAGCGATCTGCCCCAGATGACGCTGCCCAATCTGCCAAAAAGACACGCGCTGGGTCTGCCGGACGCGCTGGGCGACAAACCGATGTGCGGCGGCTGCGGGGCCAAGGTCGGGCGCGCGGCTTTGCAGGCCGCGCTGTCAGACCTGCCCGCGCCGCAGCGTGATGATGTGGTCCGGCTGGCGGGCGACGATGCCGGGTTGCTGACCATGGGGCAGGTCCGGCAGGTCGTCAGCACCGACCATTTGCGCGCCTTCTGGGATGACCCCGTGTTGATGACACGCATCGCATTGACCCATGCACTGGGCGACATTTGGGCAATGGGTGCCGCGCCGCAGGCGGCAACGGTAAACCTGATCCTGCCGCGTCTGTCCGCCGACCTGCAATCGCGCACGGTCCGCGAGATTGTGACGACCGCCCGGCACATCCTGTCCGATGCCGGGGCAGAGGTGATCGGCGGCCATACCTCTTTGGGTGCGGAACTGACCATCGGTTTCACCGTCACAGGTCTGTGCGATGCAGCACCCATTACCTTGGGCGGTGCGCAGGTGGGCGATGCGCTGATCCTGACAAAGCCGATTGGCAGCGGCACGATCATGGCCGCGGAAATGGCGGGCAAAGGTCGCGGTGCAGATGTTGCCGCCGCACTGGCGGCGATGTGTCAGGGGCAGGCACAGGCCAGCACAATCCTGCGCGATGCCCACGCGATGACCGATGTGACGGGGTTCGGTCTAGCCGGGCATCTGCGCGGCATCTGTGACGCAAGCGGTGTCGGCGCGAATATCGTGCTGGCCGATGTGCCGCTTTTGAACAGCGCGCTGGCGCTTGCAGCCGCAGGCACACGGTCCAGTCTGTTCACAGACAACGAAACCGGTGCCGGTGCATACGAAGCGGCCCCCGGTCCGCGCCGTGACCTGATGTTCGATCCACAGACCGCAGGCGGCCTGTTGGCCGCCGTCAGTCCGGGTCAGGTCGATGCTATTGTGCAAGCACTGCGCGCCGCAGGCTATGCCGACGCCGCACGGATCGGTACGATCACCGCAGGCGACAGGTTGCGCCTGCGCTAAAGCCTGCGGATCAATGCCGCCAGCGCATCGGCAGTCGTTTCCTGCCCCGACCCGTCCAGCGTGTCAGCGTGGACCTGCCCCAGCCAATCGCGGGTATCGGATTTACGCGACCGATCATAAGAAGGATCGTAATGTTGATCCATTAGCGCGGTCGCAAGGGTGACGAATTCGCCCGTATCCAACAACGCTTCCCATGCATCAACAACAGCGTGACCGCGAATGGTCCGCAAGGGTTGCAGCCGGTCGCGCAGCGCCACCGGATCTGCGATGATATCCGCATAGGCATCCGTCAGGAATGCAGCCCGTGCAGGCAGCGACGCTGTCACTTCGATTCTTGGGGATTCGGTCATCCGCTGCCAAAGCTGCTTGGGCAGCATAAGCCGCCCGATCTTGCTGCTTTCGGCTTCGACGATCGTGGGGCGGTCGGGGTCCAGCCGCGACAACTGCGCCGCCAACGCGCTTTCAAACCCTTTTTGCGCGGGCTGGCCGCCCGGTATCCCCCCCAGTAAAGATCCGCGATGCGCCGCCAGACCTTCCAGATCGAGGGTTTGGATGCCGCGCGACGACAACCGGTGCAACAGCGCCGTCTTGGCCGTGCCGGTATAGCCGTCCAGCAGGATCAGGCGGTGCGGCAACAGTGCTTCGTAAAGATATCGAAACACCAGTCTGCGATAGGCTTGATACCCACCGTTCACCACCTCTGCCCGCCAACCGATCTGTTGCAGGATTGTGGCCACCGACCCCGACCGCTGCCCCCCGCGCCAGCAATAGACCAGAGGGCGCCATGATCCGTCATGCGCATTCAGCGGGCCATCGACGTAATCCGCCACGTTCCGCGCCACCATTGCCGCCCCCAGCTTGCGCGCGGTAAAAGGATCATGCTGTTTGTAAATCGTCCCGACCTCTGCCCGCTGCGTGTTGGACAGCGCGGGCAGGTTGATCGCACCCGGCACGTGGTCTTCTGCAAATTCGGCTGGCGACCGCACGTCGATCACCGTGTCGAAATCATGTGACAGGATGGCCGTCAGATCGCCGAAGCTGCGTGTCATTCACGGACCAATGGCACGCGTCCGAATTCGGTCAGGGTGAACCAACTGCCGTCATCACAGACCGCCGGGATCAGCGGCCGCCCCTTGCCCGCGCCTGCATCCAGATCGATACGGTTCCCAAAATGCGTCGGCTGGTCGACCATTGTGTGCCCGTGGACCACCATAACGCCGTGGTCATCGTCATTATCCAGCCAGCCATCGCGAATCCAGATCAGATCGTTTTCGACCTGCTGATCCAGCGGCACGCCGGGACGGATGCCCGCATGCACGAACAACAGATCGTCCGCACGGTGCATCAGCGGATTGCCCGACAGAAAATCCAGATGCGCCTGCGGCACCGCAGACTGCGCCGCCGCGACCAATTCGGCCAAGGTCAGATCGCCCTGTTCGGTCGGCTGATAGCGCAGGATTTCCAGCCCATTTTCATCCAGATCGAATACGGCCGGACCCGTCGGCACGATCCCATAGGATTGCAGCGTCTGCGGCCCGCCCAATCGGGCGTTCATCCATGACAGACCCGACTTGATCGCAGGATCATGGCAAGTGCCATCAGCCACGAACAACGCGAACATCCGGTCATGATTGCCTTTGATGAATGTCCAGTTACGCCCCGCATCGCGTCCGGCGATCAGCGTGTCGATCACCCCTGCACTATCAGGACCGCGATCTGTGTAATCACCCAGAAAGACGACCGCCGCATCATCGCCACCGTCCCGCGCGATCAGATCAAGCGCGTGGTCCAACATCTGTTTCTGGCCGTGGATATCACCGATTGCATAGATCATGGGTCACACTCCGTCAGTTGCGGGCAATATGTAGCAGGCTGCGTGGCGATTGACAGGTCAGACGCAAGGTCCGCATAAAAAGGCCCACCCGGCGTGATGTCCGGGCGGGCCAAATCTGGGTTCAGGACGCAAGCTGTCAGGCGACGTCGAAGGCCAGCGTTTTGATCTGCTGAAACTTTTCAGTCGCGCCAAGCGCTTGCACGACATCTTCCGGAACTTTGTCGTCCACATAAAGCAGGGCAATCGCCTCGCCCTTGGCTGCGGAACGTCCAAGGGTAAAGTTTGCAATGTTGACGCCATGGTTGCCCAGCGTCTGCCCCAACACACCGATGATGCCGGGGACATCAAGGTTGGTGGTGTACAGCATGTGCCTTCCGATTTCGGCATCGACGTTGATGCCCTTGATCTGGATGAAACGCGGTTTGCCATCGCTGAACACGGTGCCGGCAACGGACCGTTCCATCTTGGCAGTTTTGACCGTGACTTTGATATAGCCTTCGAAAACGCCGGACTGGTCCTGTTTGGTCGTGCTGACCTTCATGCCATTTTCCTTGGCGATGACAGGGGCGCTGACCATGTTCACGTCGGGGTTCCGCCGCTGCATGATGCCCGCGACGGTCGACGCTGTCAGCGCCTTGAGGTTCATATCCGATGCTTCGCCGTCGAACAGAATGTTGATCGACAGGATCGGTTCATCGGTCATCTGCCCGACAAAATTACCAAGATGTTTGGACAGTTGAATCCACGGGCCCATGATCTTTGATTCGTCTGCCGTGATCGACGGCATGTTGATCGCGTTGGTCACGGCACCAGACAGCAGATAATCGGACATCTGTTCCGCGACCTGCAGGGCGACGTTTTCCTGTGCTTCGGTCGTGGCGGCACCCAGATGCGGTGTCACAACGACATTGGGCAGATTGAACAGCGGGCTGTCGGTGGCTGGTTCTTCGGCAAAAACATCAAACGCGGCACCTGCGACATGGCCGCTTTTGATCGCTTCGGCCAGCGCGGCTTCGTCCACCAGACCGCCACGGGCGCAATTCACGATCCGCACACCGGGTTTGAGTTTGGCAATCGCATCCGCCGACAGGATGTTGCGCGTCTGGTCGGTCAGCGGCACGTGGAAAGTGATGAAATCAGCCCGACCCAGCAGATCGTCCAGTTCCAGCTTTTCAACACCGATTTCCAGCGCGCGGTCTTCGGACAGGAACGGGTCGTAGGCGACGACCTTCATTTTCAGACCCTTGGCGCGGTCGATCACGATGGACCCGATATTGCCTGCCCCGATGACGCCCAGCGTCTTGCCGGTCAGCTCGACCCCCATGAAACGGGATTTTTCCCATTTGCCTGCGTGGGTACTGGCGTTTGCTTCGGGGATCTGGCGTGCGACGGCCATCATCAGGCTGATCGCGTGTTCGGCGGTGGTGATGGAATTACCAAAGGGCGTGTTCATCACGATGATGCCCTTTTTGGACGCGGCAGGAATGTCGACGTTGTCGACGCCGATCCCGGCGCGACCGATCACTTTGAGGTTCGTCGCGGCCTCGATCAGCTTTTCGGTGGCTTTCGTGGCGGACCGGATGGCCAGACCGTCGAATTCATGGATCATTTCCAGCAGTTTTTCCTTGTCCTTGCCCAGTTTGGGTTCGAACGTCACGTCGATCCCACGGTCGCGGAAAATCTGGACGGCAGCTTCGGACAACGCGTCCGAGATCAGAACTTTGGGGGCCATGATGGGCGCTCCTTGAATGAATGGTGCGGGACGCATCCCGCATAAATTGGGGAATGACGGTCGGGCGAAATCATGTCCGCCCGGCCAGCCTTAGGCTGCTAATTCGGCTTGGAATGCCCAGTCGATCCAAGGCAACAGCGCCTGCACATCGGCCGTTTCCACGGTTGCACCGCACCAGATCCGCAGACCGGCTGGGGCGTCACGGTAGGCACCGATATCCAACGCCACGCCTTCGGCTTCAAGCCGTTTGGCGACGGCCTTGGCAAACGCGGGTCCGTCCGTGATCCGGTCGTCCGTGAATTTCACGCAAACGGATGTATTGGACCGCGTCGCAGGATCGCTGGCTAGGTTCGCAATCCAATCGTTGGCATCGCAAAAGTCCCAGATGGCCTGTGCGTTGGCATCGCAACGGGCGTGCAGGGCGTCCAGACCCCCGATCGACTGTGCCCATTTCAGCGCCAGCAAATAATCTTCGACGCACAGCATGGACGGGGTGTTGATCGTTTCACCCTTAAAAATACCTTCGATCAGCTTGCCGCCTTTGGTCATGCGGAAAATCTTGGGCAGCGGCCATGCGGGCGTGTAGCTTTCCAGTCGTTCCACGGCGCGCGGCGACAGGATCAGCATGCCGTGTGCCGCTTCGCCGCCCATCACTTTTTGCCAGCTGAACGTCGTCACATCCAGCTTGTCCCACGGCAGATCCTGCGCAAACGCGGCAGAGGTCGCATCGCACAGCGTCAGCCCTGCACGGTCCGCAGGGATCATCTCGCCATGCGGCATCCGCACGCCAGATGTCGTGCCGTTCCAGGTGAAACAGACGTCATTGTCATAGTTCAGCGCTGCCATGTCGACGATATCGCCATATTCGGCGGTATGCACCTGCGCTTCGATTTTCAGCTGTTTGACCACATCCGTGACCCAGCCCGCACCGAAGGATTCCCATGCAACCATTTCGGCAGGGCGTTCCCCCAGCATGGTCCACATCGCCATTTCATAGGCACCGGTGTCGGATGCGGGCACGATCCCGATGCGATAATCGTCCGGCACGCCCAGAATGGTGCGCGTCAGGTCGATTGCTTCGGCAAGTTTCGCCTTGCCGACAGCAGCCCGGTGCGACCGTCCCAATGGGGCGTCGGACAGGTTCTGCAATTCAAAAACGGGGGGTTTGGCACAGGGGCCAGAAGAAAAACGCGGATTAGCCGGCCGCGTTGCCGGTTTGGTCGTAACCATTGCTGGTATCCTCACAGATAAGCGCCCTTCGTTGGGGAAGGGTGTCCCACCGCCGGACATAGATCGGACGCCGGGTAAAGGCAACGACGGTTTTACGACATTTTGCGACTTAGTGTGCGCGCAGGATTCGCGCCTCGTGCGGGGCCAGCGGACCAGTGCCGTCATGCGACGACAGCAGGGTATCGCCGCTTGGTGCAGGCTGTGTGTGATCCGAGAAATTCAGCGCAATCAGGATTGTCTGGTCCGCCCCGTCCCGCGCGAAGATCAGCACATCATCGGTCGCCGTGACAGTGCGATAGGCACCCCGCAGCAATGCGTCCGTCCCCTGTCGCAACGCGATCAGCTGCAGGACATAATCCACGACCGACCCCGGACCTTGCAGGCTGACAGGACCGTCGCGCGGCACCGCAACCGGCAACCACGGCGTGCCGGTGGTAAAGCCCGCGCCGTTGCTGGCATCCCACGGCATCGGCGTGCGGACCGGGTCGCGTCCCAGCCCCTTGCCCGGGACCTGAATTTCCCACGGGTCCTGCACCTTGTCCGCAGGAATATCAGCGTTTTCGATCCCCAGTTCGTCGCCTTGATAGATCGTCGGCGTGCCACGCAGACACAGCAGCAGCGTCATCGCCAACCGCGCCCGATCATGGCCCACACGCGACGCGATACGGATGCAATCGTGATTGCCAATCACCCATGTCGGCCATCCGTCACGGGGCAAGGCCGCCACATAGTTTTCGATGGTGCGGACAAGGACCGGAACGGTCCATTCCACATCCAGCAGCGCAAAATTGAACGGCAGTTGGAACCCGTCCATATCCGCGCCGTAGTAGCGGGTCACCTCTGCCAGCGTGCCGTCGGTTTCGCCCAACAGCAGGCGACCGGGAAACTCCTCTGTCACGCGGCGCATCATCCGCACGATATCAAAATTGAACGGCTGGTTTTTGGAATGAGCTTTCAACAGCCGTTGGGACGGGTTCATCCCGTCATGCCAATCGGGATTTTCTGGGTGGTCGCCCCTTGCCACGTCTGGCGCGGCATGGGTGATCGCATCGACGCGAAAGCCATCGACGCCACGCTGATACCAAAACCGCATGGTATCCAGCATTTCGGCCTGCACCTGCGGATTGCGCCAGTTCAGGCTGGGCTGGGACGCCAGAAAGATATGCAGGTAATATTGACCCGTCGTTTCATCCCACGCCCATGTCGTCGGGCCGAATTCGCTGATCCAGTTGGTGGGGGGGCTGCCGTCGGGCTGGGCGTCGCGCCAGATGTACCAATCGCGTTTGGGGTGGTCGCGCGACGACCGGCTATCGACAAACCATGGATGCTGGTCGCTTGTATGGCTGGGCACAAAATCCAGCAGCACCTTGAGCCCGCGGGTATGGGCCGCAGCGATCAGCGCATCGAAATCCCGGTGCGTGCCGAACATCGGATCGATGCCACGATAGTCACTGATATCGTAGCCGAAATCCTTCATCGGGGATGGAAAGATCGGGGAAATCCAGACGATATCCGCGCCCAGCGCCTTGATATAATCCAGCCGCTGGATGATGCCTTGCAGGTCACCGATCCCGTCGCCGTCGCTGTCCTGAAAACTGCGGGGGTATACCTGATAAATGATCCCGCGTTGCCACCATGTCAGATCCGTCATGCCGCTCTCCTGCTTTCCCTTCGGACTTAACCGCATTACTCCGTTCGTCAAAGGAGACCGCCCATGTTCGTCACGACCCTGATCGCGCAGCCCGGCGCATTGGACGCCACGCTGGTCGAAAACCTGCGCAACGCCTGGGGTGGCGGCGATGCTGTCTGGCTGTCGCGCGGCACCGCTGCGGAATTCACCATGCCCGCCGCGCCCGAAAACCAATGGACTGTCTGGGACGACATGCAGGCGTTGGGCGTCGATCTGGTGGTGCAACCCGCCGACAACCGCCGCAAACGTCTGCTGCTGGCCGACATGGACAGCACAATGATCCGTCAGGAATGTATCGACGAACTGGCGGCAGAGGCAGGTGTCGGGGAACGCGTGGCCGATATCACCGCCCGCGCCATGAACGGCGAGTTGAATTTCGAATCCGCGCTGATCGAACGGGTCGGCCTGCTGAAAGGTCTGCCGGACAGCATCATCCAGCACGTCGTCGACACCCGCATCACCTTGATGCCCGGCGGTCAGACGCTTGTGGCAACGATGCAGGCACATGGCGCGTATGCCGCACTGGTGTCTGGCGGGTTCACCGCATTTACCGCCCGGATCGCGGAAACGCTGGGATTCGACGAAAACCGCGCCAACACCCTGATAGTCGCGGATGGTGCGCTGACAGGTGACGTCGGTCACCCGATTCTGGGCCGCGAAGCCAAGATTCAGGCACTGTCAGAGATCACCACCCGGCTGGGCCTGACCGAAGCGGACGCCATCGCCGTGGGCGACGGGGCCAACGATCTGGGGATGCTGGGCCGGGCCGGCACCGGCGTTGCCCTGCATGCGAAACCCAGCGTTCAGAAAGAATGTGCCGTTAGGATCAACCATTCAGACCTGACCGCCCTGCTGTTCATTCAAGGTTATGCCGACAGCGAATTTGTCGGCTAGATGTTCGAAGTCGCATCCGATGTCCTGATCTGGCTTTTGCTGGCCGCCTTTATCGCCGGGATCGTCGATTCCATCGCGGGTGGCGGCGGTCTGATCACGCTGCCGGTGCTTGTACTGGCCGGTGCGCCGCCCGTGACGGCGATTGCCACGAACAAGGTGCAGGGTGTCTTTGGTGCGGGAATGGCGGCGATCACATATGCGCGGGGCGGGCATGTCGACCTGCGAAAACAACTGCGGCCCGCGCTACTGGCCTTTGCCGCGGCGATCGCGGGGGCGCTGCTGACATCGCGCCTGCCGACAGATGTGATCCGGCTGGGCCTGCCGATCCTGCTGATCGGGATTGCGCTGTTTTTCGCGCTGAAACCGGGTCTGAACGATGTGGACCGCGCCCAGCGCATCGCGCCGTGGATCTTTGCGTTGACCGTCGTGCCACTGGTGGCGTTCTACGACGGACTGATCGGACCGGGGGCAGGTGCGTTCTATATGTTGGGATTTGTCGGGTTGGCGGGATACGGCGTCTTGCGGGCCACGGCCCATACCAAGCTGCTGAATTTCGCATCCAACCTTGGCGGCATCGCAACCTATGCGCTGGTTGCACAGCCCTGGTGGGCGGTCGGGCTGGCAATGGGCGCGGCGCAGATCGCCGGGGCATGGGTCGGATCGAAACTGGCCATGCGGGTCGGGTCGCGCCTGATCAAACCCGTGCTGGTCACAGCCGCAACGGCGTTGGCCGTGCGGCTGCTTTGGGAAATATGGGCCTAGACCTCTTCGGTCGGGCCGCCTGCCTCTTTCCAGTCGGGGACGCCGCCGACGTTGGTGACGTCGGTGTAACCCATGTCCTTCAGCGTCTTGCCGGCAAGCGCTGCTTGACCGCCTGCACCACAGACAAGGTAATATTTGCCATCACGCTTCAGGAAATCCTTGTAATAGGGTGAATCCGGGTCGGCTGAAAATTCCATGAAACCGCGTGCGACGTGCTTTGCACCCTTGATCGTGCCGGTCTTTTTCATGTCAGCGCTGTCGCGCACATCGATCCAGACACCCCCATCGTCGGATGCATGGGCCTTGATCGCATCTTCTGTGGATATGCGGGTGATGACGCTGTTGGCTTCTTCCAGATAGTCTTTGGCGGTTTTCATGGCGGCGCTCCTATTATCCGTTTGCAACACAGATAGCGCGCCTTTCACGGTGTCCAGCGCCTAGCGCATCAGTCGCGGCAACGCGCCGTTCAGTCCCGCTGCCTCGCGGATGAAACCGCGGCGCAGACCGGGCACCGCGTTCACGATCCCCATGCCCAGATCGCGCACCCCGCGCAGCAGGGCGTTATCGTTTGAAAACAACCGATTGAACGCGTCCGTCGCCAGCGCCAGCTTGACCGTATCGAAACGCCGCCACTGCTGATAGGCGTCCAGCGTCGTCGGGCTGCCGATATCCTGTCCGCGCTGGCGGGCGTCCTGCAAAACATGCGCCAGTGCCGCGACATCACGCAGACCGGCGTTCAACCCCTGCCCCGCAATCGGGTGGATACCATGTGCGGCATCACCGACAAGCGCGATACGCGGCGCGATCAGGCTGTGCGCCAGTGTCAGCCCCAACGGATAGGTGAACCGCTGACCTGCCAGCCGGATATCCCCCAGAAACGACCCAAAAGCGGGCCGAAGCACGTCCAGAAACGCATCGTCATCCAGTTCCATCGCCGCCGTCGCGCGGCTGGCTTTTTCCGACCAGACGATGGACGACCTGTTGCCCGTCAAGGGCAGGATCGCCAACGGTCCGCCCGGCATAAAGAATTGATGCGCGATGCCATTGTGCGGCAGATCGTGTTCGACGGCACAGACCAGCGCACGCTGATCGTAATCCCATCCGGTGCGCCCGATCCCGGCCCGCCGCGCGGTACCGCTGGATCGCCCGTCGCACCCGACCAGCACACGTGCGCTACAGGTCGTGCCGTCGTCCAGCGCCACCGACACGCCAGCCTGTTCGATCTGCTGGCTGACGACCGTGCGGCCCGTCACATGCGTGATCCCGTCACGGTCAAGCGCACCCAACAGGGCGGGCCGAAGATGGCGATCCTGCACCAGCCAGCCCATCGGGCCTTCTTCGATCTCGGCGTGGTCGAAATGCATCATCCAGGGTGACGCGCCTTCACCGGCGCGACCGTCCGTCACCTTGATGTCCAGCATGGGCTGGGCGTCGTCGGCAACGTCGTCCCAGACCCCCAACCGGCGCAACATCCGCACCGACGTCAGTGACAATGCATAGGCCCGGCCATCGAAATCAGGCGCGCGCTGCGTGTCCGGCACCATTGCGTCAACGATCGTAACGTCCAGACCCACGTGGGCCGCTGCAAGCGCCAGCACTGGGCCATTCAGCCCACCGCCGACGATCAGAATGTCGCTTTCAGTTTTCATACTGCACGATATGGTTGCGCATGCAGGATTGTCCATGCGGCAGCGCACCGCTACCCTGTCGACAAATGACGGAGGACGCGATGGACGACTGGCGGTGGATGACGGCGCAGGATCTGGGCATGGCGATCGCCGCAGGCGGCATCGACCCCGCCGCCCTGTGCGAGGTGTTTTTGGCCGCCATCGCGGCGCACCCCGATGGCAAGCGGATCTACACCAGCGTCACCGAAAACCGCGCCCGCGCCGAAGCGCACGCCGCCAGTGACCGGGCCAGTTCTGGCCTGCGACGCGGCCCGCTGGACGGTGTGCCGATCAGCTGGAAAGACCTGTTCGATACCGCAGGCACCACGACAGAGGCGGGCACACGCCTGCTGTCGGGTCGGGTGCCGGTCCGCGATGCGCTGGTGCTGGAAAATGCCACCGCTGCCGGTCTGGTGTGTCTGGGCAAGACCCATATGTCGGAAATCGCGTTTTCCGGGCTGGGTGTGAACCCGATCACCGCAACACCGCCGAACCGCAACGACCATGACGCAGCGCCCGGCGGGTCGTCTTCGGGGGCGGCGGCATCTGTTGCATTCGGATTGGCGGCCGCTGCCATCGGGTCCGACACAGGCGGTTCGGTGCGGGTTCCCGCCGCCTGGAACGATCTGACGGGGTTCAAGACGACCCACGGGCGGTTGACCCTGCAAGGCACCGTGCCGCTGTGTATCACGTTCGACAGCATCGGGCCGCTGTGCCGATCCGTCACCGATGCCGCACTTTTGACGGCAGCCCTTGGCGGTGAACGCGCGCCTGATCTGTCCAATCCGCGTCAAGACCTGCATATGGCGATTCTTGATACCGTTGCGATGGATGGTCTGGAACAGGCCCCGGCCGACGGGTTCCGCGCCGCAGTCGCCACACTGCAATCCGCTGGTGTCACGGTCGATCACCTGAAATTTCCCCCGATGGAAGAGGTGTTTACCTTTGCCGGGCCGCTATACACAGCGGACGCATGGGCGTGGTGGCGCGATCTGATCAGCACCCATCCCGGCGTCATGTTCAACCAGATCGAGGAACGTGTCAGCGCCGGACAAGACGTATCGGCGGCCGATTACATCGCGTCATGGACCCGGTTGCGTGCCGTGCGCGCCGAATTTGCCGAAGCGATTGCGCCCTATGATGCAATCCTGATGCCGACGGCCTCGATCCTGCCGCCAAAGGTCCGGCGCCTGCTGGACGATTCCGACTACTACAAGACGCAGAACCTGCTGACGCTGCGCAATACGCGCATCGCCAACCTGATGGACCTGCCCGCCGTCACGCTGCCCACTGGCACGCCATCCTGCGGGATCATGCTGTGCGGCCAACCGGGACGCGACGATGCGTTGCTACGGGTCGCCCGTGCGGCAGAGATGGCGCTGGCCTAAAAGACACATTCTTGCGTCAAAGCCCCCCCGTCCCGCTGGACAGGGGACGGGCCCGCCGTCTACGTTAGGCGCAAGTGGGGCGACATGACCCCGCACGAGAGGCAGTAAGATGAAACCCCCGATGCGGTTTGCAGACCTTCCGGTTGCGACGTGGCCCCGATTGCGTGGGCTGCTGGATGCCGTCCAGCCGGGCGACACACCGGTCAACATGACTATCGGTGAACCGCAGCACGCCTTTCCCGCGTTTCTGCCCGACGCGCTGGCTGCCGAAATGGCGAGCTTTGCCAAATACCCCAACAACGACGGCGCGCCGGTGCTGCTTGATGCCGTCGCACGCTGGCTGAACCGCCGCTATGGCGTGACCGTCGCACCGGCAGAAATAATGGCCCTGAACGGCACCCGAGAGGGGCTTTATAACGCGGCCATGGCGCTGTGCCCTGAAACCAAGAATGGCAAAACACCCGTTATTCTAACCCCGAACCCGTTCTATCAGGTCTATGCCGTTGCAGCGCTCAGCGTCGGCGCGCAACCCGTCTATGTGCCAGCAACGGCAGAAACCGGCCATCTGCCTGATTTCGCAGCACTGGACATCAAAACGCTGGACCGCACCGCCATTGCCTATATCTGCTCTCCTGCCAATCCGCAGGGCGCCGTTGCGGACCGCGACTATTGGCGCAACCTGATCAGCTTGGCCGAAAAGCATGATTTCATCATTTTCGCCGACGAATGCTATTCCGAGATTTACCGCGATGCGCCGCCACCGGGTGCATTGGAAATCGCGCGCGAAATGGGCGCTGACCCCGACCGCGTCGTGATCTTTCATTCGCTGTCAAAGCGGTCGAATCTGGCCGGGCTGCGGTCGGGATTTTGTGCGTCCGGCCCCGGCAATATCGCCCGCATCCGCGCGCTTCGGGCCTATGCTGGCGCCCCGCTGCCCGGCCCGATCCAGACGGTATCGGCCCGTGTTTGGGACGACGAAGACCATGTCGCCGCCAGCCGCGCGCTGTATGTCGAAAAATTTCAGATCGCGGACGACATTCTGGGCAATGTGCCCGGTTACGTCAGCCCGCCCGCCGGATTCTTTCTGTGGCTGCCCGTCGATGACGGCGAACGGGCCGCCCTGCATCTTTGGCAAACCACCGGCGTGCGTACACTGCCCGGTGCATACCTTAGCCGCGATACCGCGTCCGGAAACCCCGGCGCGTCCTATATCCGTGTCGCCCTGTGCGGCCCCAAGACCGATGTTGCGACGGGCCTGACCCGACTGCGCGACTGCCTTTACCAGTGAGGACGAAACGAATGGCTTCTTACCAGACCCGGCAACGCGATCCCCTTTTGGACAGCGAAACGCAGGCCATTCTGGAACGACGCGGCAAAGAACTGCTGGGGCTGTGTCTGGTGGTGCTGGGCTTGCTGGGTGCAGCACTGTTGTTCAGCTATTCGCCAGATGATCCGTCCTGGATTTCTGCCACAGATGCCCCGGTCCGCAACTGGTTGGGGCCATTGGGTGCATCCATCGCGGCGCCGGTCATCATGATCGTCGGCTTGGGTATCTGGGCGCTGCCGCTAACGCTGCTGGCATGGGGCGCAAGGTTCATGCTGCATCACGGGTCCGACCGTGCGGGCACGCGACTCGTCTTTGCCCCGATCGCGGTCGCCATTGCATCGCTTTACGCCGCTACGTTGACACCGGGCGCGGGCTGGCCGCCGAATTTCGGTCTTGGCGGGCTGCTGGGCGATACCGTTCTGGGCATGGTGCTGACGATCCTGCCTTTGAGTGCCGCGTTTTCGGTCAAGGTGCTGTCAGTGGTGCTGGCATTCGTGACGTTGGGGCTGATGGCGTTTGCGCTGGGCTTTACCCGTGTCGAAATCCGGTTTGGCATACGCTACGTCCTGTTCGGGACAATTACGCTGTATGATGCGGCACTGCGTCTGCTGTCGCAGGGAACCAGCCGTGCCGCCACCGCAGCGGGTGCCGCGCGGACCACCATGGCCGCCCGGCGTGAGGCAAGTGTTGCGCAAGCCGACCAGCCTGTTCAACAGCACGATGTGCGCGCCCGTGCCATCGCAGCCGTCCGCGCCAATGCCGGGGGCAACGCGGGCCGCAAAATGCCCCCGATCATCCGCGCCGACGGCAGCCGCGCCGAACCGCCCGTGACAGCACAGCACGCGCATGATGACGATGCTGTCCCCGCGCCAAACACCCGCAGAATGCCCGGTATCGGGTCGTTGTTGCGCCGCAAGGCGCCCGAACCCGAACTGCTGGAACATGATTTCGACGGTGATGTCGAAAGCCCGCCAGAAGATCGGATCAGCAGCCGGATCACCGACGCCGTCCGCGCGCGCACCATGCCACCGCAGCCGGTTGTGTCCCCTGCAGTGACAGGGGTGCGCATAGAACCGTCGCTGACCGAAGGCCGCCGCCCCAAGGCGCTGGTCCTGCCGTCTGTTCCGCCGCTGACGGCGCAGGACACCCTGTTGCACGTCGAAGACCATGATGAAGACGATGATGGCATGGTCATCGCCCCGGATGAGCCATCGGTCTATCAGCGCAGCGCCCTTCCGCGTGAAGAAGCGCCCTCGCTGACTGCTGCACCGCTGTTCGATCCAGATGCGCCGCGCGCCACACCCGCCGAACCACGCCGCGCCGTCGTCCAGCACGAGCTGAGCCGCAAGGTCCTGCCGTCGAAACAGGCGCGTGCCGAAGCGCAGCCAGAACTTGCGTTCGAAGATAAATTTGCAGACTACGAAATACCGCCGCTGAACCTACTGGCGGACCCGTCGGGCGTGCAGCGGCACGTTCTGTCGGACGAGGCGTTGGAAGAAAACGCGCGGATGCTGGAATCCGTTTTGGATGACTATGGCGTCAAGGGCGAAATCGTATCCGTCCGCCCCGGCCCTGTCGTCACGATGTATGAACTGGAACCCGCCCCCGGGCTGAAAGCAAGCCGCGTGATCGGTCTGGCCGACGACATCGCCCGCAGCATGTCAGCGCTGTCGGCACGCGTATCCACCGTGCCGGGGCGCACCGTGATCGGGATCGAACTGCCGAACGAAAACCGCGAAAAGGTCGTACTGCGCGAAATCCTGTCAGCCCGCGATTTCGGTGACAGTGCGATGAAACTGCCGCTGGCCCTGGGCAAGGATATCGGCGGCCAGCCCATCGTGGCGAACCTTGCCAAGATGCCCCACCTTTTGATCGCCGGGACCACCGGTTCGGGTAAATCCGTGGCGATCAACACGATGATCCTGTCATTGCTTTACAAACTGTCTCCCGAAGAATGCCGGATGATCATGATCGACCCCAAGATGCTGGAACTCAGCGTCTATGACGGCATCCCGCATCTGCTGTCCCCCGTCGTGACCGACCCGAAAAAGGCGGTTGTCGCCCTGAAATGGGTCGTCGGAGAGATGGAAGAACGCTATCGCAAGATGTCCAGGATGGGTGTGCGGAACATCGACGGCTATAACGGGCGCGTCCGCGAAGCATTGGCCAAGGACGAAATGTTCAGCCGCACCGTGCAGACCGGATTCGACGATGAAACCGGTGATCCAATCTTTGAAACGGATGAATTCAAGCCCGTCGTGCTGCCCTATATCGTTGTCGTTGTGGACGAGATGGCAGACCTGATGATGGTCGCGGGCAAGGAAATCGAAGCCTGCATCCAGCGACTGGCGCAGATGGCCCGCGCATCGGGTATCCACCTGATCATGGCGACGCAGCGCCCATCGGTCGATGTCATCACCGGCACGATCAAGGCGAACTTTCCGACCCGGATTTCGTTTCAGGTCACGTCGAAAATCGACAGCCGCACCATTCTGGGCGAGATGGGTGCAGAACAGCTGCTGGGCATGGGCGACATGCTTTACATGGCGGGCGGGTCCAAGGTGACGCGCGTCCACGGCCCGTTCTGTTCCGACGAAGAGGTCGAGGAGATCGTCAACTACCTCAAATCCTTTGGGCCGCCCGAATACATGTCCGGTGTTGTCGAAGGACCGTCAGAAGATACGGAATCCAGCATCGATGCTGTGCTGGGTCTGGGCGACGGGTCCGATTCCGAAAACGCGTTGTATGACACCGCCGTTGCCATCGTCATCAAAGACCGCAAGTGTTCCACCAGCTATATCCAGCGCAAGCTGGCGATTGGTTATAACAAGGCCGCGCGACTGGTCGAACAGATGGAAGACGAAGGCGTGGTGTCTTCGGCCAACCACGTGGGCAAGCGCGAAATTCTGGTGCCCGAACAACACTAGGGCACAAACCAAGGCGTACAAAAAAACCGCGCGACACCCCATGGTGCGCGCGGTTTTTTTATCTTTGCGGGGCCGTTCAGCCCTTCAGGATGTGCATCAGGCGCAGTTCCGCAATGCGGTTGACCTGTTCGCAGGCGGTCGCAAATTCCTGCTCTTTGGTGTTGTTCAATCTGATTTCGAACGCTTCAAGGATCGAATTCTTGGTATTGTCACGCACCGCAATGATGAATGGAAACCCGAATTTCTTAGTATAAGCCTCGTTTGCGCGCTGGAACAAAGAGCGTTCGTCGTCGGTCAACGCGTCCAGGCCGACGGACGCCTGTTCAGATGTGCTGTCTGCCGTCAACCGCCGGGCCGCCGCCAGTTTTCCGGCAAGATCGGGATGCGCGCGCAGAACTTCCAGCCGGGCATCATCCGTCGCGCGGCGGAACGCGCGGGCCATCAGGTTCGCCAGTCCCACAGGGGTATCATGGGCCGGGCTACGTTCGAGCTTGAATGCCTCTTCGGCCACCCATGGCGAATGTTCATAGACATCACCAAAGGCTTTGACGAATTCCTTTTGGTCCATCTGGGACGGGCGCTGCGCGGTGCTTGCGGGATGATGCGCTTTCCAATGGTCCGCGATCTGGGCACGGGTGGCGAACCAGACACGATCATGCGACCGGACATGGTCCAGAAACTGGCGCAGTGCCTCGATCCGGCCCGGCCGTCCGGCCAGTCTGCAATGCAGACCGATGGACATCATCTTGGGCGCACCTTCGACGCCTTCACGATACAAGGCGTCGAAACTTGCGGTCAGGTAGTCGCGGAATTGGTCGCCTGCGTTGAACCCGTTCGGCGTGGAAAACCGCATGTCGTTGGCGTCCAGCGTATATGGCACGATCAACCGGTCTGTGCCGTTGATCGACTGCCAGAACGGCAGATCGTCTGCGTAGCTGTCGGCCAGATAGTCGAACCCTTCTTCGGCGGCCAGCCGCACTGAATTCATCGACGCGCGCCCCTGATAGAACCCGCGCGGACGTTCCCCCGTAACTTCGGTATGCAGGCGGATTGCGCGCTGGATATGGGTGCGTTCGGTGTCTTCGTGGGTGTCCTTGTATTCGATCCACTTCAGCCCGTGACTGGCGATTTCCCAGCCCGATTGCTTCATCGCGGCAACCTGTTCAGGCCCGCGCGCCAATGCGGTCGCGACACCAAAGACGGTCACGGGCAGATCGTGCAGCAGGCGATGCAGACGCCAGAACCCGGCGCGCGCGCCGTATTCATAGATGGTTTCCATGTTCCAGTGGCGCTGCCCCGACCACGCGGTCGCACCCGGAATTTCGGACAGGAACGCTTCTGATGCGGGATCGCCGTGCAGGATGTTGTTTTCGCCGCCTTCTTCGTAGTTCACGACGATCTGAACGGCGATCTTTGCCCCGTTGGGCCATTTCGGATCAGGCGTCGTGGCGCCATAGCCGATCATATCGCGGGGGTATGTCATATCTGGTCTTTCCCTGAATGCAGTCGGTTTATAGCCGTCATTCCGGGACAGTTAAGCAAAAAGGCGCGGGTCGATCACACTAATCGTCCCGCGCCCTAATGTTGTCAGTTTCCGCGTGCGCTGTTTTCGGCCACGATGTTGAACATGCGGTCCGAAATCGACGCACCGGGCTGCAGATCGTTCAGGATCACGGTGGTCTTTTCACCGACGTCATCGGTCACCACCCACTGCCGCAATTCCACCGGATTGGCGGTAAATACCATCTGGATATTGCCGTATTGGGGATTTTCGGGGTCTTGCGCCGTAATCGTGGTGGTTGTCCCGTCGGACGTGTGTCCCGTGACCATGCTGGCCCGGCCCAGATCGACGTTCGGTGCCAGAATGATCGACAGCGGTGTCTGTGACAGCGGATAGCGTTCAGCCGGCGTGTTGGATCGGGGATCGAAAATTGCGACCGATCCGCCACCCGCCATCACCAGCGAATTGTCGGGCGCATTGTATTCGAATCGGATGCGCCCCGGTCGCTTGATATAGATTTGCCCCGTGGACAGCGTGCCGTCCCCGTTGATCTGCGTGAATCCGCCCGTCGCGGTGACAAGCTGGTTCAGATAGCTGGACACCTGCGACAGTGAAAGCTGCTGCGCCTGCGCAGCCGTGCCGACAAGCGCCGTAGCTGCGGCTGCCAGAAGAAGTGTGCGTCTGTTCATGTGTCTAAAACCCTATTCGACGTGTTCCACGACATAGGCCGCGGTTGGCTTGATGAAAACCATATCGGGTCTGACATGCGATAGCGCCACCCTGTCAGCGACTATCGGCGATGGAACCGTACAGGGGGCCCACGCATTAATGGACCAAAGGCGATGACGCCGTATTATTTGAACAGGAGTTTCACATGCCAGAAGCATTCGTCGCCGGTCTGGACGGCCAGACCCGTGAAAAGGTCATCAATATTCTCAACGACAATCTGGTCGAAATGCAGGCACTGCAGATGGCCGTCAAGCAAGCGCACTGGAACCTCAAGGGCGAAGGTTTCATCGGTGTGCACGAACTGCTGGACGATGTATCGGCCCGCCTGCGCGACGGTATCGACACCATCGCCGAACGCACCGTAATCTTGGGTGGTTTCGCCCGTGGCACGTTGGAAGTCGCCGCCGATAAGGCCAAGATGACCGCCTATCCGGTGGAACTGACCAAAATTGAAGAACACGTCGAAGAGCTGAAAAAGCGTTTTCTCAGCGTTGGCGCATCCATTCGCGATGCCGCATCCGCTGCCGAAGAGGCGGGCGACGGCGATACAGAAGATCTGTTCGTCGAAATCAGCCGCGCGCTGGACAAAGACGCATGGTTCATCGGGGCAAACGGCTCTCGATAAACCTGAAATAGGGTTGATGACCCCGGCGTGATGACGCCGGGGTCATTGCCGTTTAGCGTTTGCCGCAGGCGCGCAACTGGGCGTCATAGACCAAGGCACGTGATTCGACCTCTCCGGCGATCCGGATCAACCAGCTTTTGCTACGCCAAGTTCCACGCTTAAAACCTGAACGGCCATCGTGGTAGGCTAGATACTGATTGCGGATATCGTGCATTGGGACGCCCGTTTCAGACACGGTCTTGGTCATGTACCAGCCCATGAAATCAGCAGCGTCATCAATGTTTTCGCGCTTTGATCTACGACCACCGACTTCGTTCTGGTATTCTTCCCATGTGCCATCCAGCGCCTGACTGTAGCCCAGTGCAGACGATTGTCGCCCAACGGGAATCACGCCCAAAGCGTATTGATGTGGCGGGCGATTGTTGCCGATGAACTTACTCTCTTGGTAGATCATCGCCATCATGCCCGGCATGGGCACACCGTACTTACGCTCTGCCTTCTTGAAGGCACGTCGGTATTCCGGGCGCTCCATCAGGATGGAACACGCGTTTTCCAGGTCGCGCGGTGCAGAAAATTCCCGGCTGCCGCAACTGCCAAGGACCGCCAATAACACCAATGCGCGAAAGAAACTGCTCATACGCCTCTCGCTTTTCGCTCGTTTTTTTACAGCATAGCTGATGATACGCCTTGTGTGAACGGTTCTATGAGAGTGGCCTGATCACAATGCACCGATCCGCGCCGATCCGCCGATTTTGGTTTAATCAGACCCCTTAACAGACTGTTTCTTTGGAATTGCCCTTGTCCCGATGGACTTTTGGTCAACTTTGAAGGTATTCGGACCTTGGGGGTTGCTAACCATGTATAAGACACGCGCGAAATACTATCTTGGCCAAGTCGTCCGTCACCGCAAACATCCGTTTCGCGGGGTCGTCTTTGACGTCGATGCCAGTTTTTCGAATACGGACGCATGGTATGAAGCCATCCCAGAAGAGTCGCGCCCGGCCAAGGATCAGCCGTATTACCACTTGCTGGCCGAAAACGAACGCAGTTTCTACGTGGCTTATGTATCCGAACAGAATCTGGTTGCAGATTATTCCGGTGAACCGGTGGACCATCCCGACGTGCCCGATCTGTTTGGCCCGTTCGAGGATGGTGCATACCCGTTGCAGGTGCAGCTAAATTAATAGCCCAGTGCGCAACCGTCCTTGCGGGGATCGGACGCACCTTCAAGAATACCGTCTTCGGTTATCTTGATCGCCTGTGCGCCGCCGATTGCGGTTTCGGGAATGACCACGTGATGTCCCATGTCCGACAACTTGGCACGGACAGCGTCGCTGTATCCGCGTTCCACCTTTAGGCCGTCCACGTCGGAAAACGCACGCGGCGCGTCCAGTGCGGCCTGTAGGTCCATTTCGTAATCCGTCAGGTTCGTCACAAACCGTGCATGGCCCGTCGATTGATACGCCCCGCCCATGACGCCGAACGGCATGATCGTCTTGCCGTTTTGCTGCAACATCCCCGGAATGATCGTGTGCATGGGTCGTTTGCCAGGGCCGCCTTCGTTGGCGTGGCCTTTGGCCAGGCTAAAGCCCGCGCCACGGTTCTGGAACAGGACGCCGAATTTGTCGGATGCGATCCCCGACCCGAACCCATGAAAAATGGAATAGATCAGCGAAACGGCCATGCGGTCGCGGTCCACCACGGTGATATAGATCGTGTCCTTGTGGATCGCCTCGACCGGTGCGCGTTGCGGCGCTTGTGCGCGTTTTGGATCAATGGTTGCGGCCAGTTTTTGGGCCGTTTCCATCGACAGCATATGGTCCAGCCGCGTCATATGATCGGGGTCGGACAGAAAACGGTTGCGGGCATCATAGGCAAGTTTTGTCGCCTCTGCCTCGATATGGATACGGTCTGCCCCAAGCGGGTCCATTGATTTCAAATCGAAATGCGCCAGCATGTTCAGCAGCAGGATGGCGGTTGCACCCTGCCCGTTTGGCGGATGCTCGAACAGATCCAACCCGCCATAGGCACCGTGGATCGGGTCACCATAGGTTGATTCGTGCTGCGCGAAATCGTCCAGCGTATGCACACCACCTGCGGCGTTCAGCGATGCGACCATATCTGCGGCCACCTCGCCTTCGTAGAAACCGGCACGTCCATCCAGACCGATGCGACGCAGCACATCCGCCTGACCGGGCGCGCGGAACATCTGGCCCGTGCGCGGCACCGCGCCACCGATCAGATAGGCATCGCGTGCCGCACCTTGCAGGCGCGGTTCATCCAGCGCCCAGTCAAAGGCGACGCGCGGTGCGACTGGCACACCCGTTTCAGCGTAGTGGATGGCTGGCGCCAGCGCCGCCTTCATGCCCAGTTTGCCCCAGTCTTTTGACAGGCGGCAAAATGCATCAATGGCCCCCGGCACAGTGACGGCATGTGCGCTGTCAACTGGCACGGTCGCATGACCCTGTGCGCGCAGTGCATCTGCGGAATACGCGGCAGGCGCGCGGCCTGACCCGTTCAGCGCAATGATACGATCCTCGCCCGGTGGGGTCATCAGGACGAAACAATCGCCCCCGATCCCTGTCATCTGCGGTTCACAGATCCCCAGCAGAACGGCGCCTGCGATGGCGGCATCCGCGGCATTTCCGCCGGCTTCCAGAATTTGTACGGCCACTTTTGCGGCCAGCGGGTGCGATGTCGCGCACATTCCGTTTTCCGCATAGACCGCCGACCGACCTGGTAGATGAAAATCACGCATTGCAGCTCCTCCCGCTTTGATCACGGAACGTGGGGGAAAAAACATGCAGGGGCAATCGCTGATCACAGATTGATCGGCACCGCGTTACTGGGTGGGGGCTAGAAAACGCGGTGCCGAAAGAAGCCATGCAGCTACAGTTCGATCCTTGACGAGTCGGTTTGACCTGGTCGTGACGCAAAGCAGGTCGTTTCGGGGCTTTTTCCGGCCCAAATATGGCGATACGTAACCGCCATGAAACAGATCAATTACCCACAGCTTCACCAGACCGTCGCATCGCTTGTTTCAGGCGAAACCGATGTCGTGGCCCTGATGGCGACCGTCGCATGCGAGGTGCATCACGCTGACAACCGGTTCGACTGGACAGGCTTTTACCGCCTGACGGACCCTGAATTGCTGAAGATCGGCCCCTATCAGGGGGGCCACGGCTGTCTTGTCATTCCGTTTTCCCGTGGTGTCTGCGGTGCTGCCGCCCGGACGGGACAGGTGCAGTTGGTGCCTGATGTTGACGTCTTTGACGGTCATATCGCTTGCGCGTCATCGACACGGTCCGAACTGGTGCTGCCGGTCTGGGGCCGCGACGGCGGGCTGTTGGGTGTCTTCGACATCGACAGCAACCAACCCGACGCCTTTACACAACAAGATGCGGATGAACTGGAACGCCTGCTTGGCGCAGTTTTCGCCGCAAAGGATCAGTGAAATGACCGAAATTACCCTTCTGGACGGCGGCATGGGACAGGAACTGACCCATCGCGCACCCGAAAAGCCGACAGCACTGTGGGGCACGCAGGTGATGTTCAACCATCCCGGCATGGTGCAACAGGTGCATGCCGACTACTTTGCCGCTGGTGCGACCGTGGCCACGGCCAATACCTATGCCATTCATCACGACAGACTGGTCGATACCCCTTGCGAAGGCCAGTTCAGCCAACTGCACGCACTGGCACTTTCAGAAGCACACGCCGCCCGTGACGCCCACGGGTCGGGCAAGATCGCAGGCGCCATCGGCCCACTGATCGCCAGCTACCGCCCCGACATCCATCCCAAAGCGGCGGTTGCCATACCACTATATGCGGAAATCGCGCAGACGCTGGCCCCCGGCTGCGATCTGATTCTGTGTGAAACGGTGGCATCGCTGGACCATGCCCGATCAATTCTGGCTGCAACCGTGCCGACCGGTTTACCTGTCTGGCTGGCGGTGACGGTGGACGACCGCGACGGCACCAGATTGCGGTCAGGCGAGCCCGTTTCAGACGTGTTACCGATTGCAAAAGACGGCGGCGCGGCGGCGATCCTTGTGAACTGTTCGGCACCCGAAGCCATACATGACACCCTGCGCATCCTTGCAACAGGTGATCTGCCGTTCGGTGCCTATGCCAACGGGTTTCAAAAGATCACGGCTGAATTTCTGCAGGACAAACCGACAGTCGACGCATTGACCAGCCGCGACCTGTCACCTGATGCCTATGCTGAACATGCAATGGCGTGGATCGACGCAGGCGCCACCGTCGTCGGTGGCTGCTGCGAGGTAGGGCCCGCCCATATCAGCGCTTTGGCGCGGGCGATCACTGATGCCGGACATACCATCGTCTGACGCAAAAGGGGCCGCATTCTACTGAAATGCGGCCCCTTTGGTATCGAATGGATTAGTCCTGTTCTGAAATCAGACCGACCTGTTCGCCACCCAGCGCTTGAAGCCCTTTGAGGATATCAATGGCATAGGCCAGTTGATAATCGTCCTCGCGCAGTTGTGCCGCAGCTTCCGCCCGCGCGCGGTCTTCTTCGATCTGTTCGATCTCGTCGTCGGTCAGGCTGTCGTTGTTCAGCGCGCCACGCAGGTTTGCTTCGGTGCGCGGTGCCGCATCGTTTTCGTCAGCCTCTGGATCTTCTTCCGCCCGGCGGGGCTGTTCGACGATGATGTCGGGCGAAATGCCCAACGCCTGAATGGACCGACCCGATGGCGTGTAATACCGCGCGGTGGTCAGACGCATTGCGCCGTTCCCCTGCAGCGGCACGACAGTCTGCACCGATCCCTTGCCAAAGCTTTTGGTGCCGACGACGATGGCGCGGCGATGGTCCTGCAACGCGCCCGCGACGATTTCCGACGCGCTGGCAGACCCGCCATTGATCAAAACGACGATGGGCAGACCTTGGGCCAGATCGCCTTCGGTGGCGTTGAAACGGTCACTGTCCGCCACGTCGCGCCCCCGTGTGGATACAATTTCGCCAGCGTTCAGGAATGCGTCCGACACGAACACGGCCTGATTCAACAAACCGCCCGGATTGTTGCGCAGGTCCAGCACGATCCCGTCCACGTTTTCGATTCCGCCTGCTGCCTCTACTTGTTCGGCAAGCCCCTCTTCAAGGTTGGGGAAGGTCTGGTTGTTAAAGGTCGTGACACGCAGAACGACGGCGCGGCCTTCGGTACGGGCCCGCACGGCGGTCAGTTTGATCGTGTCACGGATGATCGACACATCGATCGGTTCCGGCTCATCCTCGCGCACCACGGTGATGATGACTTCGGACCCGACAGGGCCGCGCAGCAGTTCCAGCGCCTCGTCCAGCGTCAGGCCCATCAGGCTTTCACCATCGACATTCGTGATATAATCGCCCGCTTCCATGCCAGCGGCATCAGCCGGGGTGCCGTCGATGGGCGACACGACTTTGACCCAGCCTTCTTCCTGCGTAACCTCTAGCCCCAAACCACCGAATTCGCCACGGGTCTGCACCCGCATGTCCGATGCATCGTCTTCGGACAGATAGGACGAATGGGGATCAAGCGATGTCAGCATCCCGTTGATCGCCGCTTCGATCAGCGCCTTGTCATCCACATCTTCGACATAGCCCTGTCGAATGCGTTCAAAAATATCACCAAACAGATCAAGCTGCTGGTAAATACTGCCACCACTGTCGGTCGTCTGCGCCAGAACCGGGCCAGCAAACTGTGTCGTTGCCACAAGACCCACAATCGTGCCGCCAGCGGCTGCCATCATCAACTTTTTCATCGCGTGTTCCTATCTTTGGTCCAGCGCGAACCATGTCGCGGGGTCCACGGGACTTTGCCCTTCTCTGACTTCAAGATAAAGGGTCTCGGACGCCGCAGGGTCGCTGGAACGCTTCGTTTCAGTCAAAATGTCGTCAATGGCAGGCGCATCTCCGCCCAGCAGGCCGACGGGTGCCCCTGCGGGCAGCACTTGACCGGTTTCGCCGTAAACTTCAGCCAGACCACCAAGCACCATCATGACATCCTGCGCAGGCTCAATGATGATGACGTTGCCGTAATCCAGCAACGGCCCGCGAAACAGGACGGTGGCCGCCACCGGCGTCGTGACCAGCGCGCGCGGCCGCCCCGCAATGATCACACCCGGCCGCGATATACCCGCCGCGTCTGGTAGATTGAATCCGCGCAGCACGGTGCCCCGCACGGGCGATGGCAGGTTGCCCGTCGGTTCCAATGTCGGTGCCGCGTCGCCGGTATCGAAAAACTGCGCCAGCCCATCGGCAAAATCGTCCAGCGTATCGGTACTGGCCAGCAACAGGGCGGTCTGAATGGGATCGTCACTGAACCGGCGTGGCAGGTCCGTCCGGTCTGAAATCGCGGCGGACAGGGCAGCGCGCGCGGCTTGCGCCCCTTCGAGCCCGTCGCCAAGCGTATCCAGCGCTGTTTCCTGAAGCGACTGAATCAGCCCCAGTTCTTCAAGTTGCAGGCGAAGTTCATCCACCTGTGACTGCAACGCAGGCGTCACATCCGCCACGATCATTCCAGCACGCGCGGTGCCCAGCGCCCCGTTCGGATGCAACAGCAACAACGGCGCAGGTGCGTCCCCGATGGATGCAAGCACCCCCAGCAGGCGGCCCACCTCTACGCTGCGACTGTCCAACTGGGTCTGCATCGTGTCCTGCTGGATCGCCAACCGCCGAAGCCCGTCGCGCAGGGCGATCAAACCGTCCTCATATGCGCCGACAGTTTCGGACAGCGCCGTGACCCGGTCGGAACCGGAACCTGCCGCATCCAACTGCGCGCGTGCGGCTGTCAGCCGGTCAGCCGCCTGTTGCGCCGCCTCTGCCGGGGATTGCGCAGCGGCGATCCCGCCCCACAGCATCAAGATCAGGACGAGCGTACGCATCAGTCGATCAATGACCGTCCCGTCATCTCGTCGGGCAGGTCCAGCCCCATCAGCGCCAGAAGGGTCGGTGCCAGATCGGCCAGACGCCCGTTGCGCAGACTCGCACCATCGGGACCGCCGACCATGATGACGGGCACCGGGTTGATGGTATGCGCGGTATGCGGCCCGCCGGATGCGGGATCGACCATCGTTTCGCAATTGCCGTGATCGGCACAGACGATCATCGCGCCACCTGCCCGTTCCAGCGCGTCCAGCACGCGCCCCAGACCGCGATCCACCGTTTCGCACGCTGCGATGGCGGCATCCAGATCACCGGTATGACCGACCATGTCGGGATTGGCATAATTGGTGACGATCAGGTCGTAACCTTTTTCGATGGCACCGACAAAGGCATCGGTCACCTCTGCCGCCGACATTTCGGGCTGCATGTCATAGGTGGCGATATTGGGTGATTTTGGCATATGGCGGTCTTCGCCCGCTTCTGGCGTTTCCTTGCCACCGTTCAGGAAAAACGTGACATGCGGATATTTTTCCGTCTCTGCCAACCGGAACTGGGTGCGTCCATGCTGCGCAACCCACGCCCCCAGCGTATTGACGATATCCCGCTTGGGGAAAACGGCGTCATACCATGCGCTATGCCGGTCAGAATATTCGACCATTCCCAGACGCGCCACCAAATGCGGCAGGTCCCGGGTGAAGCCGTCGAAATCGGGGTTGCCAATCGCTTCCAGGATTTCGCGGGCCCGGTCCGATCTGAAATTCAGGCAAAACAAACCGTCGGCCTGTTCCATCCCCGTGTAATCACCAATCACCGTGGCGGTCACAAATTCGTCGGTCTGTCCGGCGGCATACGCCTGCGCGATGGCAGTCGGCGCATCGGTTGCAGCTTGACCCCGACCCCGCACCATCGCGTCGTATGCGGTTTCGACACGTTCCCAGCGATTGTCACGGTCCAGCGCGTAATACCGCCCGATCACTGTGCCGATCTGTGTGTCAGGGGGAAGCTGGCCCAGCAGGTCAGCCATGAAATCAGCACCCGATTTCGGCGCGACATCACGGCCATCGGTGATGGCATGTATCACGACGGGAACGCCCGCATCGTGGATGACGTGGGCCGTGCGGATCAAATGCGCGATATGCCCGTGTACACCGCCATCGGACACCACACCCATCAGATGCGCGCGACCACCGCTGTCTTTCAATGCGGCGATGAACCGCTTGATCGCGGCCTGCGTGTCGTAACTGCCGTCTTCTATGGCAAGGTCGATCTGGCCCAGATCCATTGCCACGACGCGGCCTGCGCCGATATTTGTATGGCCGACCTCTGAATTGCCCATCTGGCCGCTGGGCAGCCCAACGTCCGGCCCGTGCGTGATCAGTTGTGCGCGCGGACCTGCGGCGGCAATCCGGTCAAAGTTCGGGGTCTGGGCCAGCGCGGGCGCATTGCCGTCGCGCGCATCCCGGTCCCCCCAGCCGTCAAGAATGCACAGGACGACTGGTTTTGGCGTTGTCTGGGTCATCGCGGATCTCCTTGTTGGCACAGACCTAGCGTAAGCGGCGGCGCGGGAAAATGCCCGGTACGCGGTTTCTAGGGCAATTTGTCAGGTCCGGTGATAGGGCGATCCCGTCAGGATCGTCGCGGCGCGGTAGATCTGTTCCGCCAGCATGACGCGCACCAGCTTGTGCGGCCAGACCATTGATCCGAACGACAGCAGCATATCGGCCTGATCGCGCAGACCCGGATCGATACCGTCGGCACCACCGATGACAAACGCCACATCACGCCCCTGATCGCCCCAATTGCGCAACCGTTCGGCAAAATCCGGAGAGGTGACAGGCTTGCCGCGTTCATCCAGCGCCACGATTACGGCGCCCTTGGGAATGGCACGGCGCAAAAGCTCTGCTTCTGCGCCCATCCCTTGGGATTTGCGGTCTTCGACCTGCGTTTCGGTCAACGGACCCCAGCCCAGCGTACGCCCGACCGGCGCGAACCGTAACATGTAATCATCCGTCAGCGCCCGCTCCTCAGAGCGGGGCGCAAGACGCCCGACGGCGCAGATCGACAGCTTCATCAGACGGTGGCGGTGTCCGCGCCGGGCATCCACATCTTTTCAAGCTGGTAGAATTCGCGCACTTCTTCGCGGAAGATATGCACGATGACATCGCCGGTATCGATCAGAACCCAGTCACCAACGTCCTTGCCTTCGACCTTGGACACGACGCCGAATTTTTCCTTCATGCGTGCGACCAGTTTTTCGGCAATGGCGGACACCTGACGTGTCGACCGTCCGGTCGCAATGACCATCCAGTCACCCATTTCGGATTTACCGCGCAGATTGATTTTCACGACCTCTTCGGCTTTGTCGTCATCCAGAGAGGTCAGGATGGCGTCAAGCAATTGGTCGCCATTGTATGCAACCGATGTCACGCTATCGGCCTTGCGGGCGGCAGGGAAAGCTGCCGGGGTGGAAAGAGACAGTGCATTGTCCTCCAAGGAATAGCGCCGGCATCAAACGCCCCGACGCGGTGCGTAAGTTCAATCTAGACCCGTCAAGACACGATTTCAACGACTGCGACACATCCGGCGCGCAAGGTATCGCCAATTGGCACCATTATGGATCAATTGCAACGGTGAAAAATCTACCTGCAGCCTGTGCCCCCTTGTCAGGCCAGCAGCACCACGGCGCCCCGGCACTTGACCAGACGCCACAGAAGCGGACCAACCTCAGGGGGTTGAGTTTGAGCGCGTCACCAGCGTCGACCCGTCCAACACCTTTACCTCGCGTTGTGGAAACGGGATGCTGATGTCGTGTTCCTTGAATGCATCCCACAGCGCCAGATAGACATTACCCCTGATATTCGTCAGGCCACCGGTCGGGTCCGATATCCAGAACCGCAGGATGTAATCCACTGAACTGTCCCCGAAACCAACGATATGGCACACCGCAGGTCGTGTGCTCAGCACCCGGTCCACGCTTTGCGCCGCAGCGATCGCAATGCGGCGTACATCATGCGGGTTATCGTTGTAGGCCGTGCCGAAATAGATATCCAGCCGGACAAAATCGTTGGAATGGGACCAGTTCACCACCTGCCCGGTGATCAGATCCTCGTTCGGAATCAGATACTCCTTGCCGTCGCGTGTGGTGATGCTGACATAGCGCGCGCCCAGCGAATTGATCCAGCCAAAGGTTTCGCCAAGACTAATGACGTCACCGGGCTTGATCGATTTGTCCAGCAGGATGATCACGCCCGACACAAGGTTCGATACGACCTTTTGCAGACCAAAACCAAGGCCCACGCCGATGGCACCCGACAGCACGGCAAGACCGGTCAGGTCGATCCCGATTGCCTTTAGTCCGACGAAAACGGCGGCACCATAAAGCAATATCTGCATCGCCTTGACCGCAAGCACCTGCATCGATGGGCTGATATCCGCATTGCCGTGGATGCGCCCCGTCACCATCCGCGACAGAAACCGTGCGCCGACCCACAACAGACCGATAATCAGGATCGCCTGCACCACGATCAGCAGGGAAAACCGCACGTCGCCGACATGGAACGCAAGACTGTCCAGAAGTGCAGCAAATTCGTCGGTCAGCCCCAGAATGCGCAGGGTAATCCAGGCCCACAGCGTGTACCGCACGATGCCACGCATCAGGGGATTGGCAATCACACGGGTGGTAAATGCCACCAAAAGCCAGGCCAGTGCCAGATTGCCGACGATCTGCAGCAAGTAACTGCGGCTGTTCCATGTGATTTCCTGCATGATCAGGATGGTGGTCCAGATCAGTGCCACGAACAAAATACCGCGCAGCCGTTTGTGCACAACCAGCATCCAGCGGATGCGCCACAACGGCCAGTCTTCACGCGTCTTGATCCATGCGCGCAGTCGCGGTGCAAGAATAGTATGCGCAACATGCGCAACGATGAAAATCACCAATGCGATAAGTATCTGGTACAGAATCCATGGCCGCCACAGCGACGCGATGAACACTTCTGCCTGCTGAAACAGATCCTGCCCGACGCCAATAATCTCATCCATTGGGGCATCCGCCCCGTCGGGTTGCGTCAACAGGTCTTCATGCAGCGCCATCGCATTCTCCAGCCAGATAAGTGAGGCTAGATCGTTAACGATATACCATCAAGATAAGCCGGTCCGACACGCAAAGACTTGACAGGGCACAAAGCTTGGCCAATCGTCAATTATGACTTTTATAAGGCTATGAAATTAATAATGTTTTCATACGGGAAACAATACCACGGCACCGGGCGGATTTTGACGATATTCGATGCAATCTTCTGCGGCTTTGGTCGCGTCTGACCTGCACAGGTGAAAAAATCAGGGGATTTTGAATGGAACTCTTTTTGCTGCCCGCACTATTGGCTGTTGGACTGATCTACGCATTCACGTTTGACGACGATGATGACGACAACGACGACGCGCCACCCGCGGACGACGGGTTGACCCTTGGCCTTACGGAAACCGCGCTGCCTGAACCCGATCAGGACACGTCGGGCGATGATGCCGCGGACGATCCGGCAATCACACCGCTGCAGTTAGGGACGAACGGTGACGACGTTGTGACGTTGGGCAACGTCGATGATCGCTACAGCGCCCTGATGGGGAATGATTCCATCGATGGCGGCGGTGGCAATGATGTACTTATCGGTGACGACGGTGACGATATCCTGCGTGGCGGCGATGGCGACGACACATTGCGCGGCCGTTTGGGAAATGACGAACTGCGCGGCGATGCCGGCAACGACATTGTGGACGGTGGGTTCGGTGACGATTTGTTGGGTGGCGGCGCGGGTGACGACCTTATCTTTGGCGGTGCCGGCGATGATACAATCTTTGACGGTTCTGGCAACGATACGGTCAGCGGCGGGACGGGTAATGACACCATCACAATCAACGGTGGCGAAGACACCACCTTTGGTGGGCTGGGCGACGACACGATCATCGTCGAACGTGGCACCGGCCTTGTGCTGGGCAACGAAGGCAACGACACGATCCTGATCGGTGACAGGATTGATCCCGGCGATGACGAAGGCCCCTATCGCGTGTTCGGTGGCGACGGTGACGATACCATCCGCGGTGGTGCTGGCGATGATCGCCTGAACGGTGGTGACGGCAACGATTCCATCATGGGTGGCGATGGGAATGACGTGATTGGTGGCGACGGTGGCGATGATATTCTTGATGGCGGACTGGGCGACGACACGCTGATCGGCAGCGCCGGAAACGATTATCTGATCGGCATGGACGGCGACGATGTTCTGGACGGTGGCGCTGGTGCCGACACCATCGTGGCGGACACAGGCGACGACGTTGTTTTTGGCGGGGACGGCGGCGACCAGATATTCAGCATGTCGGGCAACAACACCATCACGACAGGCACCGGGTTCGACACGATCGAAGTGGCGACCGACACCACGATTACCGACTTTGATCCAACCCGCGACCAGATCGACCTGTATCAACTGCGCATGCCTGATGACGGCAGCGAATTCGACGAGCCCGCGGAATATGACATTGTCCTGACATCGGGCACTGATGCAGACGGACCGTTCACCTTGGTGACCTTTGGGCCGACGACGTCGGCAGATACGACCAACGGTGATCTGGTGCTGCGGCTGAATGGCATTTCTCCGGCTGATTTGACGGAAGACAACTTTACCACCTATGCCGCGTCGCAGCTGTCTTACCTTGAAATCGACGCCCGGTAGCGCGCACCAGTGACTGCCCCCTTGCGGCAAAGCGGGGCGGGGTATATCCCGCCCTGCATGAAACGGTTTTTCGACATGGATGATCGCGCACGGCTGCCTTGGCGGTTTTTTGGCGCGACACGGACAATTCTCGCGCATCTATGATGCGTGCGGCGTCCTTGTGCGCCATGCCATGACCCCACATCACTGACCAACACGGGAGTGGACCAATGTCCCCCAAGACCCTTTACGATAAAATCTGGGATGCGCACCTCGCGCACAAAGCCGAAGACGGCACCTGCCTTTTGTATATCGACCGTCACCTTGTTCACGAAGTGACGTCGCCGCAGGCGTTCGAAGGCCTGCGCATGACGAATCGCACGGTTCATGCCCCGGACAAGACGATTGCAGTGCCGGATCACAACGTCCCCACCACGCTGGACCGCGCCAACGCCCAGTCGATGACCGAAGACAGCCGCATTCAGGTCGAAGCGCTGGACAAGAACGCCAAGGATTTCGGTATCCACTATTACCCGGTGTCCGACGTGCGGCAGGGCATCGTGCACATCGTCGGTCCGGAACAGGGCTGGACCCTGCCGGGCATGACGGTCGTCTGCGGTGACAGCCACACCGCAACGCATGGCGCATTCGGCGCGCTGGCCCACGGCATCGGCACGTCAGAGGTCGAACACGTGCTGGCCACCCAGACGCTGATCCAGAAGAAATCGAAAAACATGAAGGTCGAAATCACCGGCAAACTGCGCCCCGGTGTGACCGCAAAGGACATCACCATGTCCGTGATCGGCGTGACAGGCACCGCTGGCGGCACCGGCTATGTCATTGAATACTGCGGCGAGGCGATCCGCGACCTGAGCATGGAAGGCCGCATGACGGTCTGCAACATGGCAATCGAAGGCGGTGCACGCGCTGGACTGATCGCGCCCGATGAAAAGACGTTCGCCTATTGCAACGGTCGCCCGCACGCCCCCAAGGGCGCCCAGTGGGAAGCCGCATTGGAATGGTGGAAAACGCTGTATTCCGACGACGATGCGCAATGGGACAAGGTCGTAACGCTCAAAGGCGAAGACATTGCGCCATCGGTCACGTGGGGCACATCGCCCGAAGACGTGCTGCCGATCACGGCCACCGTGCCGGCAGCGTCCGATTTCACGGGCGGCAAGGTCGGTGCCGCACAGCGGTCGCTGGATTACATGGGCCTGACGCCCGGCACCCCGCTGTCCGAAATCGAGATCGACACCGTTTTCATCGGGTCTTGCACCAACGGCCGGATCGAAGATTTGCGCGCTGCCGCTGAAATCCTGAAGGGCAAGAAGATCGCCGTGAAACGTGCGATGGTCGTGCCCGGCTCGGGCCTTGTCCGCGCGCAGGCCGAAGAAGAAGGGCTTGCCGATATCTTCAAGGACGCCGGTTTCGAATGGCGTCTGGCAGGCTGTTCCATGTGCCTTGCGATGAACCCTGACCAACTGTCGCCCGGCGAACGCTGTGCCGCCACATCCAACCGCAACTTTGAAGGCCGTCAGGGCCGCGGCGGACGCACGCACCTGATGTCGCCGCAAATGGCCGCCGCCGCCGCAATCACCGGACGGCTGACCGACGTAAGGGAGATGATGTAATGGAAAAGTTCGACAAACTCAGCGGTGTTGCTGCGCCAATGCCACTGGTGAACATCGATACAGACATGATCATCCCCAAACAGTTCCTGAAGACCATCAAGCGGTCTGGACTGGGCGTGAACCTGTTCGACGAAATGCGCTATGACGACAACGGCGACGAAATCCCCGATTTTGTGCTGAACAAACCGCAATATCGCAACGCCGAAATTCTGGTGGCGGGCGATAACTTTGGTTGCGGGTCGTCGCGCGAACATGCGCCTTGGGCGATCAAGGATTTCGGTATCCGCTGCGTGATCGCACCAAGCTATGCCGATATCTTTTACAGCAATTGTTTCAAAAACGGCATCCTGCCGGTGGTCCTGCCACAGGAACAGGTCGATGTGCTGATGGCGGACGCTGAAAAGGGGTCGAACGCCCGGATCGAAATTGATCTGGAAACCCAGACCATCACGTCTTCTGATGGTCAGGTCTTCACGTTTGAGGTCGACAGCTTCAAAAAGCATTGCCTGATGAATGGTCTGGATGACATCGGACTGACGCTGGAAAAATCGGCATCGATCGAAGCGTTCGAGGCGCAGGCCGCCACATCTCGGCCTTGGGTCTAAACAAAGTTTAAGTAAATTCAAATTTTTCCTATGGGGCCAGTATTTGCTGGCCCCATTATCTTGTAGGCAAACGCAACGTTGACGCCCCAGCGCCCCAAAAGGGTTGCAAAGCCGCACCACCCGCGCCGCAAAACAGCCCTGTCTTTTATACAGACATAACAGAAACTTGTGCGGACCGGGTGAGAAAGGCAAGATTATGGCAGTACCGAGGCAGCCCGCCACAATAGCGGGATCGTTTGACGGAACAAAGGGTCGGCATCGTATCGCCCCTGGCCGCAAGAAGGATATGCAGGTTTTGAACACGACTTTGCTAAAGGCATTGGCGCGCGCGTTATGCGTAGTGGTGTTGATTGCGACACCTACATTGTTCCTGCCGATTCAACCCAATGGCAATTCCGCCGTTGTGGCACTTGTGGCCGTCTTTGCCGCGCTTTTCACAATCGTTGAATACAGTGTGGCCAGTCCCAGCTTCATCGAATTTCGCAGTGCCCCCCCGTTCAATCGGCTGCGCTTTGCCGCACTGTTTTTTACGGTTCTCACACTCTCTTTGATTCTGCGCGGTGGCGACAACCCCAGTACAATGACGCTTTTGCTGCAGGGGATTGGCCGACAGATCGGCGACGCGCTGGACGTTCCGTTTTCGCCGGTTCGGCTTGTCCAGCTGATGATGTCTGAAAATACGCCAGCGTCAGTTCTGGAAACCCTGCGTGTCGCGGCTGGGCTTGCCTATCTGGTGTCGCTGATTTCCATTGCCGCGTTCATCATGATGCTGCGCGTGAAACGCTGGCCCCGCCGATCCGAAAGCTTCAATGTCTGGATCAATCTGCCGATGTTCGATCCCACCGCAGGGGGCGACGTGGTCCAGCGCCTGCACAGGGACAGCCAGATTAACCTGATCTTAGGATTCCTGCTGCCATTCCTGATCCCGGCGGTTGGCAAGCTGATTTCGATCTATGCGACACCGATTGCTCTTAACGATCCACAGACCCTGATCTGGATGGTAGCAGCATGGGCCTTTTTGCCAGCAAGTCTTTTGATGCGCGGCATCGCGCTGTCGCGGGTGGCGCAGATGATCCACAACCAGCGCAAACGCGCCTACGCCGAAGCGGCCGCTGGCGGGCTGCTGCCAGTCTGATCCTGACGCTATCGGCCACGGCTGCGGCGTCGGAAACGATCCGTGTCGCGACCTTTGCCGCACCGCTGGGCCGTGATGGGCCGGGCATGCTGCTGCGCGATCTGGGGCGCGACGATCCACAAATCGACGCTGTGCAGATCATCGTTGCGAATGCAGCCCCCGATATCCTGCTGCTGACAGCCGTGGATTACGATGTGGACGGGCTGACGCTGGCGGCCTTGGCTGACCTTTTGGGATATCCGCACCACTATGCAGGTGCGCCGAACAGCGGTTTACCGACCGGTCTGGACCTGAATGCCAATGGGCGGCTGGGGGAACCACGCGACGCTCAGGGATACGGGCGGTTTTTTGGTGCGGGCGGATTGGCTGTGTTATCCCGTTTCCCGATCTTGGCAGATCAGAAACGCGACCTGACCACGATGCTTTGGCATGATCTACCGGGCGCTGTTCCGCCTGACGGGCCAACCGGGTCATCCGAGATCATGAACGTGCAGCGGCTGTCGTCGACAGCGCATTGGGTTCTGCCCATCGACGCCCCGGGTGGGCAGGTCACGCTGATGGCCTTTTCGTCTACGCCACCGGTTTTCGATGGGCCAGAGGATCGCAATGGCCTGCGAAACCGTGACGAGTTACGTCTTTGGACCCATGTGCTGGATCAGGATCAGCCACCGATGTTCGTCATTTTGGGGAATGCCAATCTTGATCCTGCTGACGGTGACGGATTGCGCGATGCGATGACGGATTTTCTGGCCGATCCCCGCATCATCGATCCTTTACCACGCAGTGCTGGCGGGGTCGAAGCCGCTGACGCCAATCATGTGGGTGATCCCGCACTGGACACCGCCGATTGGACTGATGGCACGCCCGGCAACCTGCGCGTGTCATATGTGCTGCCATCTGCGGATTGGCGCATCGACGACGCCGGCGTCGTCTGGCCGCCGTCGGATGACCCTGTGGCGCGCATTGTGGCAGATGCGGGTCCGCACCGTTTGGTCTGGGTCGATATCTCACGCTGACTTGATCCCGGCGGCCCTTGGGTTTACGCCACGCGCGAACCTTTCCACACAAGGACCGCTGACATGTCGAACCCCTCACTGTTGATTCTGGCCGGCGACGGCATCGGCCCCGAAGTCATGGCCGAGGTTAAACGCGTCATCGACTGGTATGGCACCAAACGCGACATGGTGTTTGACGTGTCCGAAGATCTGGTCGGCGGCTGCGCATATGACAAGCACGGCACGCCACTGCACGACGACACGATGGCCAAGGCGCAAGAGGTCGACGCCGTTCTGCTGGGTGCCGTTGGCGGTCCGCAATATGACGATCTTGATTTCAGCCTGAAGCCGGAACGCGGTCTGCTGCGCCTGCGCAAGGAAATGGACCTGTTCAGCAACCTGCGCCCCGCCCAGTGTTTTGATGCATTGGCGGATTTTTCGTCGCTGAAACGCGATGTCGTGGCTGGTCTGGATATCATGATCGTGCGCGAACTGACGTCCGGCGTCTATTTCGGTGAACCGCGCGGCATCCATACCGAAGGCAACGAACGCGTCGGCATCAACACCCAGCGTTATACGGAATCCGAAATCGCCCGTGTCGCCCGGTCCGCATTCGAACTGGCCCGCCGTCGCAGCAACAAGGTCTGTTCGATGGAAAAGGCCAATGTGATGGAATCCGGCGTGCTGTGGCGTCAGGTCGTCACCGAAGTGCACCAGAAAGAATATCAGGACGTCGAACTAAGCCACATGTACGCCGACGCAGGTGCGATGCAGCTTTGCCGCTGGCCCAAACAGTTCGATGTGATCGTGACCGACAACCTGTTCGGTGATCTTTTGTCCGACGCGGCGGCCATGCTGACCGGATCGCTGGGCATGTTGCCAAGTGCATCGCTGGGCCTGCCGATGGCCAATGGCCGTCCAAAGGCGTTGTACGAACCGGTGCACGGATCCGCGCCCGACATTGCAGGTCAAGGCAAGGCCAACCCGATTGCCTGTATCCTTAGCTTTGCGATGGCGCTGCGCTATTCCTTCGACGCCGGGTCAGAGGCAGATCGCCTTGAACAGGCGGTGGAACGCGTGCTGGCCGACGGTGCCCGCACCGCCGATCTGCTGGGCCCAGAAGACGGCACACCGATCAGCACCACAGTCATGGGCGACCGGATTCTGGCCGCGCTCGACGCAAGCCTGTAACGATACTGCAAAGCCCAAGACTGCCGCATTGCCGGGGGTCTTGGGCGAAACACGACCTGCGACCCTGCAGGCGGAATGTGGGACGCGGTTTGCTGCCGTTCATTGGCCGCGACGGCTTGACGCTCGGCGCAAGTGCGACCATCCGTCAGATACACTTCGATTTTATGCAGGACACTGACCATGTCATCCAACGCCCGGGGCGCATTGCTGGCCGTCATGGCTTACGCCATCTTTTCCACACACGACGTTTTCATCAAGGTGCTTGGGGCCAGCTATTCACCGGTCCAGATCGTCTTTTTCTCTGTCTTGCTGTCGTTCCCGCTGGCGACGTTCCAGTTGATGCGCGACGCGAACCCCGGCACGCTGGTCCCGCGCCATCCCTACTGGATGGCGGTGCGGACGGTCGCGGCGGTGTCGACCGGTTTTTGCGTGTTCTACGCGTTTTCCGTCCTGCCGCTGGCGCAGGTCTATGCGATCCTGTTCGCAACCCCGCTGCTGATCACCATCCTTGCTATTCCCATTCTGGGCGAACAGGTCCGCCTACGGCGCTGGATGGCTGTTTTGGTCGGTCTGGCGGGCGTCATGGTCGTGCTGCGCCCCGGCAGCACAGCGTTGGAACTGGGTCACGCCGCCGCCCTGATCGGGGCATTTGGTGCAGCACTGACCGGGCTGATTGTCCGCAAGATCGGGGCCGATGAACGCCCCGTGGTGTTGATGCTGTATCCGATGGCGGGCAACTTCATTGTGATGGGGGCGGCGCTGGGTTTCGTCTATGAACCCATGCCGGTCGAACACATGGGCATGTTGTTCGTGATTTCAGCCTTTGCCTTTGCGGCCGGTCTGCTGATCATCGGCGCATATAAGGCTGGCGAAGCGGTCATCGTCGCCCCCATGCAATACAGCCAGATCATCTGGGCCACATTGTTTGGCGCGCTGTTCTTTGACGAGGTGCCGGACGGGACGACCATTCTGGGCGCTGCCATCATCATCGCCAGCGGGCTTTACATCGTTCTGCGCGAAAGCCGATCCGACACCAGCGGCACGCCGAACCTGCGGATGCGGTTGCGGTTCGAAACGGGGACGTTTCTGCGGCCCCGCCCGCGTGAAATCGCACCCGAGATACCAGCGCAGCGCAAGACCCCGACAAACGCACCGTCCGTGCAGCCCCGCCCGCATCTGCGCGGCGTCCCCGGTCGGGTTCCCCCCGTGGCAGAGCCGCGCCGGAAGGACACCGATTAGTCTTGTCAAATTGGCACGGCGGGTTTACGACGCCGCCACGGTCGGGCTGTAGCGCAGCCTGGTAGCGCACCTGCTTCGGGAGCAGGGGGTCGGAGGTTCGAATCCTCTCAGCCCGACCAGATATCCAAAATCACGAAAGCCCTGTATCGGTGCGGAACATTTCCGGGGCCGTCGCGTTGTCTTTTCAAGCGAAAAGGAGAGTCCAATGAGCGGCACGAATGACAACATGACGGGTGACGGCAAGGCCGTCGAAGCCACCAAGCGTCAAAAGGAACGTCCCGAAGAAGCCCAGCACCACGAGCTGAAGGACGAAGACGGCACGCCAAAATCCGAAGACTGACCACTTTCCACAGATGAACAAAGGGCGGCCCCGGTGGCCGCCCTTTTTGATGTTCAGTGCTTGTGACTGTCTGCGAAAGCCGCCTTTGCTTCTGGCGTGGCATCCGTCTGATGCTTTGCTTTCCATTCGTCGAACGGCATTTTATAGAACGCGGCGCGTCCTTCGTCCTTGGTCATCGCAATGCCCCGTTCGTTCGCTGCTTCCTGATACCAGCGCGACAGGCAATTCCGACAGAACCCGGCAAGGTTCATCATGTCGATGTTTTGCGCATCGGGCCTATCGTCCATCAGGTGCTGTTGCAGGCGGCGAAATGCGGCGGCTTCGATTTCAGTACGGGTGGCGTCGTCCATGATCCTGTCTCCTGTCAAAGGCCGCTGTTGGCCAATACTTGTTCCAAGATGGGGGCAAGACGCCCCGCCCACAACGCCTGACCATCCGGCGTGTCGATCAGATCGTGCCGCACCTCGATCAGGATGTTGGGGATACCGCGTTGTATCGCGTGGCGATCAACGCTGTCGCCGGGCAAGTTGCCGGTATAGGGCTGGTTATCGCCCGTGACCCAGCCCGCCGCACGGCAAGCCTGCACCAACGGCACAGCCAAGCGTGCATCCTGACCATAAAGAATCGCGACTTCCCATGGACGCGCCTCTCGTCCGGTCAGTTTGGGCGTAAAGCTGTGGATCGCACAGTAAACCGGATCAGGGCGCTGATCGACAAGATCGGCAATGGCACTGTGATAGGGACGGTGAAGCCGTTCCAGCCGCTGTGTCAGTTCGGCGGCATCCGCCGCACGGTTCGCCGGGATCACGGTGCCATCGTATAGCCGCATCAACAGCGTCGGGTCCTGTTCGCCCCGGTTCGGGTCGATCACCAGCCGCGAAAACCGTGATGAAATCATCGGACTGTCCAGTGCCGCCGCAATGTGGCGCGACAAACCTTCTGCCCCGATGTCGTATGCGATGTGGCGATTCATGTCCGCCGTGGGCAAGCCAAGATCACCACCGCTGACCCATGCAGGCACAAGATTGGTGGCGTGATCGCAAGTTATGATCCAACGGCCAGGGCGGTCGGCACCGTCTATTTGATAGGCATCATGTGTCATGGGAACCGTCATTTTTACGTCACCCCACCTAGTATAGTTGTGGCAGGAAGTGAATTGCGTAATAAGCGCAACGAAACCGGCGTTACCGCTAACGACCATTGTCACCCCGGTGAAAGGATCGAACGAATGAAACGCAACCGCCATGTAAAGATCGTTGCAACCCTTGGACCTGCGTCCGACGATTACGAGATGATCCGTAAGCTGCATGAAGCCGGCGCCGACGTGTTTCGCCTGAACATGTCCCACGGCAGCCACGACGAAATCCGCGTGCGCCACGCAACCATTCGGCAGATCGAAAAGGATATGGGTTCACCCATCGGAATCCTTGCCGACCTTCAGGGACCGAAGCTGCGTGTCGGCACCTTCAAGAACGGCGAAGAAGAGCTGGAAGTCGGTGCCAGCTTCCGTCTGGACCTGAACGACGAAGAAGGCGACGCAACCCGTGTGAAATTGCCCCACAAGGAAATCTTTGACGCGCTGGAACCCGGCAGCCACCTGCTGGTGAACGACGGCAAGATCAAGCTGCGGGTCAAGGATTGCGGCCGCGACTTTGCCGACACCGAAGTCATCGTCGGCGGCACCATTTCCAACCGCAAGGGTGTGAACGTGCCCGACGTGGTGCTGCCACTGGCCGCGCTGTCGGACAAGGATCGCAAGGATCTGGAATTCGTCTGCGAACTGGGCATCGACTGGCTGGCGCTGTCATTCGTGCAGCGTCCATCCGATGTCGAAGAAGCGCGCGTCCTGTGCAACGGTCGCGCGAACATCCTGTCGAAGATCGAAAAACCCTCTGCGGTCAAGAATTTCGACGACATCCTTGCCGTCAGCGATGGAATCATGGTTGCCCGTGGTGATCTGGGCGTCGAATTGCCCGTGCAGAATGTGCCCCCGATTCAGAAACAGCTTGTCCGTAAATGCCGTGCCGCAGCCAAACCGGTGATTGTAGCGACACAGATGCTGGAATCGATGATCGATTCGCCGATGCCCACCCGGGCAGAGGTGTCCGACGTTGCCACCGCCATCTACGAAGGCGCTGACGCGATCATGCTGTCCGCCGAATCCGCCGCCGGATCGTTCCCGATCGAGGCCGTCACCACGATGGATAACGTCGCGGTCGAAGTCGAAGCAGACCCGACCTATACAGAAATCATCGAAAGCAGCCGCAAGACATCGGGCCGATCTGTCGCTGACGGGATCGTCGCAGCTGCCCGTGAAATCGCGGAAAAATCGGACATCAAGGCGATCTGCTGCTTTTCGCAAACCGGCAGCACCGCCGCATTGGTTGCGCGGGAACGTCCCCGGGTGCCGATTCTGGCGCTGACGAACCACATCCGCACCGCTCGCCAGTTGTGTTTGACATGGGGAACGAACTGCGTGCTGACCGGCCCGGTTGATCGGTTCAAGGACGCCGTGATCGAAGCGGTCCGCACGTCGTTGAAAGAAGGGATGGCAACCGAAGACGACATGATCGTCATTACCGCAGGTGTCCCGTTCAATACGCCGGGTTCCACAAACATCTTGCGCGTCGCGCCCTGTCAGGAAAGATTGATTCACAGCGCCGATAGGGAATAGAGTTACAGCATTGCCATAATTAGTCAGGATGCGCGATGGATACGGATCTGATCTTTGTCGTGGGTGTCCTGTTCGGATTATTGGCAATTCCCGCCATTATCAGTGCTTTTGTCGATGGCCGCGTCCCACGCGCGCCCGCGCTGATCGTCATGCTGGCGGCGCTGATGGTGGGCTATGCGGTTCAGTCCCGTCCGGCGGCCTATACGTTTGATACGGCGCCGGATGTTCTGATGCGTGTTTTGGTCGGCTTCGGTCTGTAATCTTGCTTGCCAATCCAGATGGTCCGGCCTAAAAGGCCCGCTCTAACCGCGCGTCCGGCCGATATGGCATGCCGAGTCGTGCGTCCAACCACCCTTAGAGGAGATGGAAATGCCGAAGATGAAGACGAAATCGAGCTGCAAAAAGCGGTTCAAGATCACGGCCTCTGGCCGGATCAAGGCAGGTCAGGCTGGCAAGCGCCACGGCATGATCAAGCGCCACAAAAAGTTCATCCGTGATGCACGCGGCACCACGGTCCTCGCCAAGGCTGATGAACAGATCATCAAGCCGATGATGCCCTACGCACGCTAATCAGGAGGACCACTCATGCGCGTTAAATCCGGACCCGTCACCCACCGTCGCCACAAAAAAGTCCTTGATAAAGCAAAGGGCTATTACGACCGCCGTTCCAAGACCTTTAAGGTCGCAACGCAGGCCGTCGACAAGGCGCAGCAGTATGCAACCCGCGACCGTCACAACCGCAAGCGCAATTTCCGCAGCCTGTGGATTCAGCGTATCAACGCTGGTGTGCGCGCGATCGACGAACAGTTGACATATTCGCGGTTCATCAATGGCCTGTCGCTGGCCGGCATCGAAGTCGACCGCAAGGTTCTGGCTGATCTGGCCGTGAACGAACCGCAGGCTTTCGAAGCCATCGTCAACAAGGCAAAGGATGCTCTTGCTGCTTAAGCAAAGCGTGTCACGAATAAGATAAAAGCCGCCCCATGACAGGGCGGCTTTTTCCGTTACTGACCCTCGCTTCAACCTCGCACAGCACGGGGGCGACGGTCGCCCACTGTATCCATAACCCCCGCCACGATGCCGCCGCGGTCACGTCCCACTGTCTTGCTTCACACGGCAGCAGGATATAGCACAGGCGCGACACCGGAAGGACCGAACATGACCGATCTCAAGTCGAAATATCTTGACCTGATTTCCGGCGCTCAGGACGAGGCAGCGGTCGAAACGCTGCGTGTGCAGGCGCTTGGCAAAAAGGGCGAAATCAGCCTTCAGATGCGCGAACTGGGCAAGATGACGCCAGAAGAACGCCAGACCGCTGGCCCCGCCCTGAACGCGCTAAAGGACGAAATCAACAGCGCCCTCGCCGCGAAAAAGGCGGCACTGGGCGATGCGGCCCTTGATGCGCGCCTGCGTACCGAATGGCTGGACGTCACGCTGCCGACACGCCCCCAGCGCACGGGCACCATCCACCCGATCAGCCAGGTCACGGAAGAGGTCACAGCGATTTTTGCCGACATGGGTTTTGCGGTGGCCGAAGGCCCACAGATCGAGTCCGACTGGTATAATTTCGACGCGCTGAACATCCCCGGCCACCACCCCGCACGGGCCGAAATGGATACGTTTTACATGGCCCGCGCCGATGGCGACGACCGCCCGCCCGCCGTGCTGCGCACGCACACCAGCCCCGTCCAGATCCGCAGCATGGAAGCGTCGGGTGCCCCCACGCGCATCATCTGCCCCGGTCGCGTCTATCGCGCCGATTATGACCAGACGCATACGCCCATGTTCCACCAGATCGAAGGTCTGGCCATCGACCGCGATATTTCCATGGCCAACCTGAAATGGGTGCTGGAAGAATTCGTCAAATCGTATTTCGAGGTCGACAACGTCGACATCCGGTTCCGCGCCTCGCATTTCCCGTTCACCGAACCCTCGGCAGAGGTCGACATCCGCTGTTCATGGGAAGGCGGCACGCTCAAGGTCGGCGAAGGCGATGACTGGCTGGAAATCCTTGGCTCTGGCATGGTCCACCCAAAGGTGCTGCAAGCCGCTGGCGTCGATCCGACCCAGTGGCAGGGGTTTGCATTCGGCATGGGTATCGACCGCATTGCGATGCTGAAATACGGCATCCCCGACCTGCGCGCCTTCTTTGACAGCGACCTGCGCTGGCTGCGCCACTACGGTTTTTCCGCGCTCGACGTGCCGACGCTAAGGGGCGGGTTGAGCCGCTAGGCCGACCCCGGAGGTTTCCGATATGACAGACAAAGACGACTACGATGCCATCGTGGACCTGAACGATACCTACCCCGGCGCGGGGACGTTTCGTTTTGGTAACTCAAAGGCAGAATGCCAGCAGCAGATCGACCTTGTCCGACGGGGCGAAAAATCAGCCAACTGCGCGCCCTACCGCGACCTAAAGGACGACCCCGATGCCATGCCCGTCGTGGGCCGTTGCGATATCGCGGCGAACTGGGGCGGGTCGCCCGCGCTGGTCGTGCGGACCACGCGTGTGGAACACGTCCGGTTCTGCGACGTGACCGAGGAGATGGCAGAAGCCGAAAGCAGCAGCTACACCCTGCAGGGCTGGCGGACGCAGAAAGAACATTATTTCAAGCGCAACGGTGGCTGGTCCGACGACATGCCGCTGGTGTTCGAATTCTTCGAACTGGTCGAGGATCTGGACGGGCGCAGCCTGTAGCGGCTACTGGCGCACCATCGACACATCGAACCCGCCCGCGCTGACGGTGACACGCGCCAGCGCGCCCCCGGCATACGCCAACTGCATGTTCAACGATTTGAAATTGAACGGCGACAAATGCCCTTTGCCCGCTGTGACGCGGTAGTCCATTGTGCAGACCGTTACGCCGTCGACCACGGCAGACGACGCGGTCGCAATCGAAACGACACGCCGCCCGTCATACATCGTCATCGCGCCGGGACAGCCGCCCGTGCGTTCCAAACGCGAAAACAGTTCGGATGGGAACAGCACGCCCGCAGGCACAGCTTCAGGTTTGCTAAGGTCGGTTGCATCGTTGGCGGGAACAACGGTGACGTCGACCGCACGACCATCTTGCCGGATCACCGAAATGTCGCGCGTCTTGCCGCCCCGGTTGATCCCCAGAAACTGGTCCGCCAGCGTGCCATCGGGCAATTCCACAGGATTCACTGACGCCTGAAACGTCCCGTCCGCGACACCCAGCGGTGTGTTGTCCAGTGTCGACGTCAGCGCGTCGCCATTGGTGACTAGTGTCCCGATCTGGCGACTGCCCAGCATCATCGCGTAATTGTCCGCTATGACCGGCTGTGCCGCCATCAGCGCGACGACAGAAAGAACGAATTTCAGCATGGAATCCTCGACCGGTTAGATTTCCGCAGACATAGGACGGATTCCCACCGATATGCGATAGCAGACACAAACGACCAGCGGATTTCCGGCAATCGGTTGGCTTGCGGGATACCCCGTCCCGGGTCAGGGCGCGTGTTGCTCCGTGGCTTCAAAATCATCCACATTGGCCTTTGGCAACACGAACAGGTCCCCCAGTTTGTAGTCCCATTCCACAGGGTCAAACCGTCCCGCCCCGCTTGCCGTGTAAAAAGTCAGCTCTTCAACATACAGCTTGCGCCCAACGGTGATCAGATCCACTCGTACGTGTGGAAACGGCTTTGAAAGGCGCCTCGCCAAATCCATAATCTCATCAAAGTTCTCAGGTCTTATCATTGCTAGCAATAAACCTCCTCGAAAAGCGACGAGCCGACTTTCAGAACTGGGCGAGGATGTGAGCGAAGCAGCAGAGTCAATACAGTGCCGCTTCAGTCGGCTTAAAAACGGCAACGACGATCTTGTCCAATCTTGGCCACAATCAATAATTAACCACGCTCATATCTTCGTGATCGGTGGGTGCTGGCGTGCTATCAGTCAGTGACGTCGCAAACTTTGTCGAAGACGGTTGTATGAGTAGGGGTCAGTTCAGCGTGTCGTCGCAACAGAAAAACTTGTCGCTGCAGATTACCGGCTCCTTGCTCTTTGTCTTTGTTGCGGGCTTTCTGAACCTTATCATCGTCGGAAATAACGCCATAAGAATGGCTGACGAAGCCGCTTTTTCCAGAGAGGAGCGTGCCGCAACGCGCAGCCTGTCAAGCGTCATTGCTTCGATTCCTGAACAACAGCGAAGCGCGACCTTCTGGGATGACGCGATTGAAAACATTCAAAACTTTGACGAGGAGTGGATGGACGAAAACCTTGGAAGCTGGATGCAGGAATATTTTGGGCATCACGAAAACTACGTCCTGAATGAAGTTGGTGACCCTATATTCGTTTCTGTGCTGGGGGACATCAGATCAGTTGATACCTATTCCACGCGTGCCAGCGCTGTCGCACCGCTTGTGGCAGAACTTCAAAAAATTGTGGCTGACATCAGCTTGGGTCAAAGCAATCCCAATGAGGCATTGACCGAAGCTGAGATCGTAAAGCCGCTTCGGATTGATGACAAAGTTGCAATCGTCAGTATTGTGCCTGTCATTTCTGATTCAGGCGAAATCATTCAGGTGCCGGGTACAGAAAATCTGCACGTCGCAATGCGGTTTCTCGACGACGCACTTGCAAGCTCGATTGGCGCGGCAACGGAACTTGCAGACGTTTCCTTTACAACGTCTGAACCAAGCGGAGTGCAGGCAGGGGTGCCGGTATCTGGGCCTAGGGGCCAAGTTCTGTCCTGGCTCTCCTGGACACCAGAGCGGCCGGGTACGGACCTTTTCTTGAAGATGTTGCCAGTGCTGTTGGTCGTCGGCGCATTGGGCTTAGCCCTGTTTTTCTGGATCGTCCGCCGATTGGTGCAGCTCTCGCGCAAGTTACAGGCCAGTGAAGCGCAGGCCCTCATGGATGTCGAGACGCTCGTACAGGCAAGGAAAGCAGCTGACGCCGGAAACCGCGCAAAGGTAAACTTTATGAGCATCGTCAGCCATGAACTCAGGACGCCTTTGACCGTCATTCTGGGCTACGCCCGGCTTGGAAAAAACCTGCAAAAGATGCCTGCTGCAAAACGGCTGGAAAGCCTGCTGCTTGAGCAAGAGATCAATCGTGAGCTTGTCCAAAGCCAGATCGAAGAATTGCTTCGTTCTGCCAACACCGGAATGGCCAAAGTCGAAAAGTCAGGCGAGCATCTGTTGTTCCTCGTCAACGAGTTGCTCGATTATGCCAAAATGGAAACGGGCCGGCTCGAAGTTGCGCCAGAGATCTGCAATGTGCAGGACGTCCTTCAGCCCGTCATGGAACAAATGAAAGTACTGACGGACCAGAAGGGTCTGACGCTTGAGACAGAGATCCCGTCGTGCCTAATGTTGGCAGATATTAACAGAACGCGTCAGATCATAATAAACCTGATGGGAAATGCGATCAAGTTCACCGATGCAGGCAAAGTGTCTGTTTCAGTGAGCCAATCACAGGATAAGGTCCATATCGCGGTCGGCGATACAGGACCGGGTATCGCGCCAAGCGAACTTGAAAATATATTCGAAGCGTTTCATCAGGTTGACATATCGTCTTCCCGGACGGCACCAGGGACCGGGCTTGGCCTTTCGATCGCAAAAGAGCTTGCCCGGCTCGAATCCGGGGAAATTCATGTGCGCAGCAAGACGGGCGCGGGCAGTGTATTCACCTTGTCACTGCCAAAGGGCACATCTTCGAAGTTGGAAATTGCAGCTTGATGTAGATGCATTTGACGCAGCGATGGCCGCAGAATGACCGTAGCGGCCGGGCGCGGGGGGTGGATACCAGCAGCAAAACGGCTATCGTTGCGATCAGAGTCGGCCCTGCGAGCCATCAGTCGCGGTTCGTGACCAGGACGTAGACGCGTCAGCAGGCCTTCCTCAATATTGCCCAAATCCGGCCATGTTTTGCACATAGACTGCGATCTGGGCATAAGTGTTTAGAGTTGGGTGGAGGCTTCGATGTTTCGAAATGAAGTCAACGAGCGGTGCAGACGCGGTCACGAAATGAAGATTCTGATCGTCGATGACGAGCCTTTCACCGTCGAATTTCTAAGGATGGCACTCGAAGCTTTCGGTTTCACAAATCTGGAGTCGGCAAACAGCGCCAGCGAAGCGCTCGCCATCGTCAAAAAAGCCAACGATCCGTTCGATTGCTTTTTGCTTGATATTCAAATGCCGGACATGGACGGCATCGCGTTGTGCCAACAGCTTCGGACCGATCCAGCCTACAAGCGCGTCCCGATTGTGATGCTGACCGCGATGTCGGATCGAGCCCACATCGAACGATCATTTTCTGCCGGTGCGACCGATTACATCGTGAAACCTTTTCAGATCAATGACCTGATGAGCAGAATAGACTCTGCCGCACGTCTGAGCCGCCAGATCATATCCGCTGACCGGCTTGTACGTCAGATCGCTTCGGCATGTCAGGGTCAGGCAACGCCCTTGGGGTTAAAGTTTGAGGACGCCATCAGTTTCGACGGCACCCCTGGATACCTGGAGCAGCCGACATTCAGAAATTACATTGAACGGATGGAACGAAGCCAGTTTCGCTATGGCGGGGTCGCGTCGGTCAAGCTGCAGAACGCGTCGGACCTGTTCGACTGTTCGACACCCCAAAGTTTTCTCGGTCTCCTTGTCGAAATGAGCGATGTTCTTTCAATCGCGTTGAAATTCGAAGATTGCCACTTCACCTACGGCGGGTCCGGATGCTTTCTTGTCGTCAAACTTGCCCCCGACAAACCGAAGTTCCAAAACGAGGTCGAGTTTCTGGTCAAGAAAGAGCTTTCGCGCGCAGACCTGCGCTATCCAGAGAGCGACAATAACCCAGTCAACGTCTCTGTTGGCCGGGTTTTCCGCAACGCTTCGGGTGAATACGGCAGCATCGACGAAACCCTGGCACGCGCTCGAAAGCGGGTTCAAAGAATCTACGCTTAGGCAACTGTCCTCTCGCCTCGGGCCGTAGGCCGCTTTCACAATTACCAAGGTGACCGTGCGCGGGGCGGAACCTCCCTGCCGTCACATCGGTTTGGCTCGACATAGCGAAAGGGTAAAAACCATGTCTCCGCGTGTCATCCTATGGGGGTCAGTCGCCATTCTTTTGATTGGCACAGGCATCCTGACCCTCCCCCTGCGTGCCAACCTGGGTGACGAAGGCCTGCACTGGCTCGTCCCTTTGGCCTACTTTCTGATGCTGTTCGGGGCCATTGGCTTGGCCGTCGGATGGTTTCGCAAGAAGAATAACTGACACCTGCGCAACGGCCTTCGAGGCAACGGCATGCGTGACAGTCACTGATCAGCTTTTCGTGCTGCGGAGGACAAACGCTTGCGGCGCTCAGCGATCCTGCGACGGTTGATAGAAAGAATGAAGCAGATCAGACGCCATATCCAGCTGACTGAAACAGCGCGCATTCCGTGGGATGGTTTCATCCTTGGGTGGGCGGCGATGTTACCATTTGCGGTTCTCGCTGCGGGTATATGGTTGTTTGGCTTGGACCCTGAACCCGCTGCAGCGCTCGCGCAGCTTTGGGGCGGCGCATTATTGCTGTTTTTTTCAGGGGTGCGCCGGGGGTTGAGTTTCCGAACCAAAGGCGGACCTACGCTGCGACAGCTTGCTAGTTTTGCGTTGTTGTTCTGTGCCGGGCTGCTTGTCCTGATCTCGCCCCTTGGGATCGCACTCGGCATTTTAGCTGGTGCATTTGCTGCGCTTGCTTGGGAAGACGTGTCAGCAGCCTCACGCGCAGAAGTGCCGCTGTATTTCAGGAACCTCCGCCCGACCCAGATGCTGTTTGGAATTGTAACGGTCTTTCTTTGCTGGCTCGCGGCTTGAAACAAGATCACGTTTTAGGTTTTTGACCCGTCGCCAATCGCGCGAATGATCCGCGTACCTATCGCAATTCCCAACAGGTGGCCCACGTTGTTCGCAAGGAAGATGCAATCCAAGGAGAGGTATAGTGGCCACGTAGTTTTTTAGGGAAACTACGACTGACATAGAAAGTTCCACCTTTGACGAAGGCGAAACTGGAAAAAAAGATCTCCGACATGATCTACGGCTGCCAGGAATGGATAAAAGCTGGGGCGAAAACAAAGGCAGACGGAAGATTTGGTGCCGCATGAGGGATTCGAACCCCCGACCCCATCATTACGAATGATGTGCTCTACCGACTGAGCTAATGCGGCTTTCGGGATGCCAATTAGCACCCCGTTGGCGTTCGGGAAAGACCTATTTTTCGGTTGTGCGGTCGTCGGTCTTGCCTGGAATCGGGTCCAGCACGTCAGCGTCGGTCACCGTCATCGTATTCACGGGCGCGGGCTTTTGTCCGACAATCAGCGGCAGCATTTCGGTGCCCGTCGGCATGGCGACTTCACCGGCCGGGGGTCTCTTCCATGCCAACGTATCAAAGGCCGAACAGTTTTCGCAGACCGGCGACCAGTTCGCATGGATATGTTGGCAGTTTTCGCAGATCCACTGCGGCCCACGCGGCGCCGTCAGCGCGCGGGTCAACCAGCCACGCACAACAGCGTCGTCCGACCCTTCACCACGTTCAATGGCCGCCATCAGCGTCAGACTGCGACCCGTCGGATCATCAGTGACCAAATGGCCCAAGGCGCGTTTCGCTTCGGGAAAATTTTCGGCGGCGATGTGCAGTTCCGCCAGCAACATCCGGGTTTCGGGATGATCGGGATTTTGTTTTGTCAGGGTGCGGAATCGTTTCAAACGCGCTTCTGGCGTTTCCTTCGGTTCGATTTCGGCAAAGGCGGCGGCGATGTCAGGATGCGGTGTCACGCCCCACGTCTTTGACAGGATCTTGGACGCCTTGCGTTGTTCGCCTTTTTCGATGTGGGCACGTGCGGCCATGATGGCCGCGGGCACCAGATCGGGTGACAGCCGGTTTGCTTCTATCGCGGATTCGCGTGCTTTCATGTCCTGACCTTCGTCCATGACATCCTTGGCTTCGGACAGGGCCAGAACGGCATCGCGTCGCTTGTGGACGTCGCGCGGAAGGTTGCCAGATTTCAGTTTCGCGCCCAGCGTTTCGCGCGCGCCTGACCAGTCCGATTTCTCTGCCTGTAGCTTGAGCAAGGTATCCTGAACGCCTTCGTGCTGCGGCTTGATGTCGAACGCCTTGCGGGCAAGGCCCAGCGCCGTGTCGTTGTCACCCGCCCGCAACTTTTGCTGCATCAGGCCGTGCACCCCCACAAATCGGGTCGAATCCTTGGCCACCAAAGCGCGATAGCTTTCTTCGGCGGTGCGACTGTCCCCAGTCATTTCCGCAGCCTGCGCTTTCAGCAAGGTGGTCAGGTCCGGGCGATCAAGATATTTATCGGCGCGCTTTGCCTTGGTCATTGCCAGATGGCCCTCACCTCCGGCCATTGCAAACAGGCTGTCGGACAAGGCTTCGAAACCCTTGCGTTCGCGGTTGCGATCGAAATGGCGCGAAATAGCTGTCTGATCGCCGTTAAGGAAACGAAAGACTGCGTAAAGCAGCTTCAGCAATTTTAGACCGACCCAGACCAGCACGACCAAGAAGATCAAGGCGAATACCATTTGCAGCGCGCTCAATGCGATTTCGTAGCCGCCGATGGCAAGGATCGCACCGCCCTGCATGTCCATCAGTTGCACCGCGCCCCACGTCAAGGCCGTGACGATAGCGACAAAGACCGCGATCTTAAGAAGTGTCGAAATCATAGGTCAGCCCTCAATTTGCGGTCAGGTTGGTGTCAAGCTGGTTGACAGCTTCGACGGCAGCGGCGCGTTGGTCGGCCAGCGCGATCCAGTCGGACATGGCGGCGCGCGGCGCTTCGGAAAGTGTTTCCAGCTCTGCCAAGGCATCGTTCAGGCGCCCGTTGCGCAGCGCATCTTCGGCCCGGCTCAGGATGGCATCCGCAGAATTTCCCTCGCGGGGCGCAGTTGACCTGACGTTCATCTGGGTCCGCAGGAATGCACCCAGACCACCCGCATCATCGCCGTCTTCGCCAGACGTGCGCGCGGCATCCAGTGCCAGACGTGCTGCTTCGGGATATGCTTCGCGCAGTGATTCCATGGTCGGCACACCGTCCTGCGCAACGGCCGTCAGGGCATCCGGTATGGACGCGTCCAGCGCGTTTTGCAGATCGTTCAGCGCCGTGGTCATGGGCGCACCGCTTTCGATGGCACCCTGCACGCGGGCCAGCGCGGCCTTGGCCGTTTCTGTGCGTGCGCCTTCGATGGCATCGTTGCGGATGCTTTCCGCTTCGTCACGGATCGTATCCAGTTCCGCCTGCAATTCATCGCGCTGTGCTTGCAGTTCTGCGGTTTGATTCGCGATTTGCTGGCTTAGCACCTGCACCGCTTCGGCTTGCGCGTCTTCTCCGATGATCGGGGTTGCGGGATCGGTCACAGCGGTTGGCAGTTCGGAAAACTGTGTTTGCAAATCCGTCAATCCGCTTTGCAGATCGGCAATCGCTGTTTCCAGATTGCTGGTGTCTGCCGCAGGCATCGCGTCGATATCGGCGCGTATCTGATCCAGCTGCGTTTGCACATCGTCCGCTGCCACGTCGTTTTCTGCCGCGACCGTGTCAGCGGGAAACGTCGGACTAGCACTGATCTGCACCCATGCCAGACCATAACCAATCAGTCCGGCCACCAGACCCCCCATCGCCATGGGCAAAAACACAGGACGGCGCGGCGCGGCGGCTTGCTGTGACGGCTGGGTTTGTGCGGCCGCCGGCTGAGGTGCAGCAGGTGCCGGGGTGTTTGACAGGTCGTTTTTCTGCGCTGGAATCGTTGGGGGTGGCATTGTCGTTTTTGCCGATGTGGTATCTGGGGATGCCCCCTGCGTCGGTGTCTTCGCCACATCTAACCCTTTCTTGCTGCCATACGCCTGTCTTTCGCGCCAACTCTGCGACGTTAGCCTGCTCACTCGCCAGCCTCAAGCACTGCCGGGCTTTGGCCAGATTGCTGAAAATAGCTTCAACGTCGTCTCTAACATCCCATCTGCGCTGGGATGCGCTGCGGTCAAGGTTTGGGTTGGGTCAAATTTAGCAGCCGCCTGCGCCACGGCATCACTCATTGCGACGACGTATACCGGCGCGGTGCGATCCGGCAAATTCAGGATACCGGCGGATCGCGGCGAAAACAGGGGCGCGACAAGCGGCGCATCTGCGTGCGCGGCTGCCAATAACGCCTTTGGCGGGTGCAAGGCGATCTGACGGTAAACAACGACGGTATCGCAGGTCAGACCCGCATGCGTCAGCGTTTCGGCCACGGCCCCCCGCCTATGCGCGCCCGCCAGATGTACCAATCGGCCACCCGGACGATCCGCCAGGATCAGCGCCACAAGTGCCTGTGCATCACCATTGGCAACCATGGGCGCATAGCCCCGCGTCGCGGCCGCCTGCCCCGTCGCCTGACCGACGCACCACGCCACCCTGCCCATGCCAGCGGGCGCTAGCATCACCCCATTGACCGAGGTAAAGATCATGGCGTCCGCATCAGGAACGTCTGCACCCGTCGATACAACACGAAACGCAGGTGCCAGGATCACGCGCGGCGTCCAACCCAGTCCGGCAGTGACCGCCGCGGCAAATTCGGCCCCCTTTGGTGCGGGTCGGCTGATGATCAGAACAGGGGGCATGGCGCGCCGTTGTTGTTGAAGCTGCGGGCAAGTGTTACCTGCACCTTCAGTTAGCGCAACAGGCCCCCATGACCCGACCCCTGACCATCCTTGGTATCGAAAGCAGCTGTGACGACACCGCCGCAGCCGTCGTACGCGGCACGGAAGAGGCAGCACAGGTCCTGTCGTCGATCGTCTTTGCCCAAACCGATCTGCACGCGGATTTCGGCGGTGTCGTGCCGGAAATCGCCGCCCGCGCCCATGCGGAAAAGATCGACCACTGCGTCGAAGCGGCCCTGACGCAGGCCGGATTGACCCTGACCGATTGTGACGCCATCGCCGTGACCGCCGGTCCCGGCCTGATTGGCGGTGTGCTGTCGGGTGTCATGTGCGCCAAGGGTCTGGCCGCCGCGACCGGCCTGCCGCTGATCGGGGTCAACCATCTGGCCGGGCACGCATTGACGCCCCGACTGACCAATGCGGTGCCGTTTCCCTATCTGATGCTGCTTGTGTCCGGCGGGCATTGCCAGTTCCTGATTGCCCACGCCCGCGACCGGTTCGAACGGATCGGCGGCACCATCGACGACGCCCCCGGCGAAGCCTTTGACAAAACCGCCCGACTGCTGGCCCTGCAGCAACCGGGCGGGCCATCGGTGGAACGCGCCGCACACGCCGGTGATCCAAAACGATTCAAACTGCCCCGTCCGCTTTTGGACCGCGATGATTGCGATATGTCCTTTTCGGGGCTGAAAACCGCGCTGCTGCGCGCGCGTGACAGCGTCATTGGCCCGGAACAGACCCTGACACAGCGCGATCAGTCCGATCTGGCAGCAGGATTTCAGGCCGCTGTCACAGATGTTTTGACAGCCAAAACTGCCCGCGCGCTGGATCTGTATCTGCTGTTGCAACCGACCACACCGACACTGGCCGTTGCGGGTGGCGTCGCCGCAAACATGGCAATCCGCGGCGCTTTGACCGACCTGTGCGCACAGCGCGGAACGGCCTTTCTTGCCCCGCCCCTGCCGCTTTGCACGGACAACGCCGCGATGATCGCCTATGCTGGTCTGACGCGGTTCGCGGCGGGCGAACAGGACGACCTGACATTGACCGCCCGGCCGCGCTGGCCATTGGACGAAACCGCCCCCGCGATGCTGGGATCGGGGAAAAAGGGGGCCAAGGCATGATCGGTATCATGGGCGCGGGTGCATTTGGTACGGCACTGGCCATCGCGCTGGCGCAGGATGGCCGCGATGTGACTCTGTGGGCCCGCACAACGCAGGATTTGATCAGCACCCGCCGCAGCGCAAAGCTGGATGTCCCGATCCCCGACACGGTGCGGATCACCGACGACGTTGAACAGCTTGGTTCGGCTGAATGTGTTCTGATGGCCATTCCCGCACAGACCCTGCGTCCGTTGCTGCAAACCCATGCCACCGTGTTATGCCGGAAACGTATCGTCGCGTGTTGCAAGGGAATTGATCTGGAAACGCTGACCGGTCCGGTTGCGGGCATCCGCGCGACGCTGCCCGACGCCACCGCCGCGATCCTGACCGGGCCATCGTTTGCCGCCGATATTGCGCGGGGGCTTCCGACGGCACTGACGCTGGCCTGCGCTGACGGACAGGTGGGTGCAGCACTTCAATCCGTTTTATCGACCCGCACGCTGCGACTGTATCGCACAACTGACACAATCGGGGCGGAACTGGGCGGGGCGCTGAAAAATGTTATCGCCATCGCGTGCGGTGTTGCGATCGGTGCCGGGTTGGGCGACAGCGCCCGCGCGGCGCTGATGACACGCGGTTTTGCGGAAATGCAGCGGCTTGCTGCGATCCTTGGCGCTGATCCCCAAACGCTTAACGGGTTGTCCGGACTTGGCGATCTGGCGCTGACCTGCACATCGGACCTGTCGCGCAATTACCGGCACGGCATCGCACTTGGGTCAAAGACCAGTGTGACGGATGGCGTCACGGTCGAAGGCGCGGCCACATCTATCGCAGTCGCCAATCTGGGCCGCCTGCGCGCCGTCGATTTGCCGGTTTGCGCTGTAGTTGCTGACTTGTGCGCACAGAAAATCAGTGTCGAAGCTGCCTTGCAGACCCTACTTTCTCGCCCACTCAAAGAGGAATAACATGGCCCATTGGCTTTTCAAATCCGAACCCGATGTCTTTGGCTGGGACGATCTGGTCGCCAAAGGTGACGCTGGATCGGAATGGGACGGCGTCCGAAACTATCAGGCGCGCAATGCGATGCGCGACATGGTGATCGGTGACACCGGGTTTTTCTATCACTCGCGCAGCGGGCTGGAAATTGTCGGTATCGTCGAGGTCATTGCCACGGCGCATCCCGACAGCACCGCAACCGACGACCGCTGGGACTGCGTCGATGTCAGGGCGCTGCGCGCCCTGCCCCGCCCCGTCACGCTGGACGAGATAAAGGCAGACGTGCGGCTAGCCGATATGGCACTGGTCAAGAACCCGCGCCTATCCGTGCAGCCTGTAACCGATCTGGAATGGGCTTTGGTGCTGAAACTGGCGGAACAGCCCAGCACTTGATACACGCGTACGGTGTCGGCATCACCGATCAGACGCTGTTGGACCCGGAAAATACCGGGTCAGGGCTGCACCGTCACATCTGTAAGACCCGCTACGATAGCGGGCCTTTGCAATGGTGCGTGGCGATCAGGAATAAACGGATTCTTTGCCAAAGTGTTTTGTCAGCAAATAATAGATGACGGCCCGATATTTGTTGCGGTTCGATCGACCATAGGTTTCGATTGCCTTTTGGACGCCGCCCATCAATTCCGGCCCATCGGGCAGGCCAAGCTTCTTGCGCAGAAACCCATCGACGACCCTCTGCAGTTCTTCGGTGTCACTACTCGCCACGGTGCTGGCGTCGGCATTATAGATCGACGGACCGCAGCCGATGGTGACCTTTGTCAAAAGATCCATGTCCGGTTCCATGCCGCAATCGTTGCGCAGGTCTTCGGCGTATTTCTGAATCAGATCGTCGCGTTTGCCCATAGTCGTGTCCTTCCTTGTTCCCGGCCCTTGCCGACCGCGCGATCACGCTAACGTGTGGCTGACCCACGGGACAAGAAAAAAGAACCTATGACAAGTTTCTACGAAAAACGGCGCCATGACCGATGTGGTCACGGCGCCGTAAATTGCCATCAGGCTGGCTGGATCAGTAGCGATAATGTTCCGGCTTGAACGGGCCTTCGACGGTGACGCCGATGTAATCTGCCTGGTCCTTGCGCAGCTCTGTCAGTTTGACGCCGATCCGTTTCAGGTGCAGGCGCGCGACCTTTTCGTCCAGATGCTTGGGCAGAATGAAAACACCGGGCGCGTATTCGTCGCCCTTGGTCCACAATTCGATCTGCGCCAGAACCTGGTTGGTGAACGACGCGGACATCACGAACGACGGGTGGCCCGTTGCGTTGCCAAGGTTCAGCAAACGACCTTCGGACAGCAGGATCAGACGATTGCCGGACGGCATCTCGATCATGTCGACCTGTTCTTTAATGTTTGTCCATTTGTGGTTCTTCAGCGCGGCGACCTGAATTTCGTTGTCGAAATGGCCGATATTGCCAACGATGGCCATGTCTTTCATTTCGCGCATGTGTTCGATCCGGATCACATCGCGGTTGCCGGTGGTGGTGATAAAGATGTCAGCGCTGTCCAGCACGTCTTCCAGCAGGACAACCTCAAAACCGTCCATCGCGGCTTGCAGCGCGCAGATCGGGTCGACTTCGGTGACTTTCACGCGGGCACCTGCACCGCTCAGCGATGCGGCAGAGCCTTTGCCGACATCGCCGTAACCGCAGACGACGGCGACCTTGCCGGCCATCATGGTATCTGTGGCGCGGCGGATGCCATCAACTAGCGATTCCTTGCAGCCATATTTGTTATCGAATTTCGACTTTGTGACGCTGTCGTTCACGTTGATCGCAGGGAATGGCAGTTGGCCGTTCTTGTGCAGATCATACAGGCGATGCACGCCCGTGGTGGTTTCTTCGGACACGCCCTTGATCGCGGCCTTCACCTTGGTGAACCAGCCGGGGGACGCTTCCATCCGCTTCTTGATCTGCGCCTTGATGACTTCTTCTTCTTCGGACTGCGGTACGGGGATGATGTCTTCGCCCGCTTCGGCGCGCGCGCCCAGCAGCACATACAGCGTCGCATCGCCGCCGTCGTCCAGGATCATGTTCGCGCCTTCGGGGAACATGAACGACTTATCCAGATAATCCCAATGCTCTTCCAGGCTTTGACCCTTGATCGCAAAAACGGGAATGCCCGCTTCGGCAATCGCGGCAGCGGCGTGGTCTTGCGTCGAAAAGATGTTGCAGGACGCCCAGCGCACATCGGCACCCAGTTTGACCAGCGTTTCGATCAGCACGGCGGTCTGGATCGTCATGTGCAGCGAACCGACAATGCGCGCACCCTTCAGGGGCTGGGATGCGCCGTATTCTTCGCGCAGCGCCATCAGCCCCGGCATTTCGGTTTCCGCGATATCCAATTCCTTGCGGCCATAAGCGGCAAGTGAAATATCTTTGACGGTATAGTCCTGGGTCATCCGACGCTCCACGGGATCATTCATTTGATGCTGTCCTTAGCACCGGCACCGCCATCGCACAACGCGCAGCTCGAACCACAGGGAACCGGACCCGTGGGGTGCGGCGTTGTGTCGTTGTCTGTGTCCGGACAACGCAAAGGAGTAATGGTGCAGCACGTTCGGCCACCCGTCCGCAAGGCGATCATCATCACCTGCGACAACAACCATCTGCCCTATGCCGCCACGGTGTTCCATTCGATCTGCCGGTTTCATCCCGACCGGGATTTTGACCTGATCCTTGCGACCGATGCCGATTTTGCCGTGCCGCCCATTCTGGACGACATGGGCGTGCGCGTTTTGCGAATGACCCCGCCAGACGACATGCAAAAGCTGAAATCCAGCCGTCTGCCACGCACTGCCTATTTGCGCCTGTGGTTGCCACAGCGATTGGCGGGCGAATATGCCCGGTTGATCTATCTGGATACCGATATGTGGTTGCAGCGTAACGGATTGGATCAGCTGTTTGACGCAGATCTGGGCGCACATCCCGTGGGCGCCGTTCTGGAACGCCCGCTGTGGGCCCGACCATACAGGCGGGTGCGTGACCAGCGGCGGCTGAACATGGCGCGCGCGCCATACTTCAACTCTGGTTTGTTGCTGATCGACACCGCGGCATGGGTCAGCGCCGATGTGTTGAATGCCTGCCTGAAGGCGGCAAAACAGCATGGCGACCTGTTTCAGTACCACGATCAATCGTTGCTGAATTATGCCCTGTACCGCAATTGGGCGCAGATCCACCCCAGTTGGAACTGGCAATGGGTGTTCTATCATCCGATGTCAGAGTCGCTGTTCGATCCCGCGCTTTTGCACATTTACGGCCCGCATAAACCGTGGGACGATCCCGAAGGACGGATTCCCGGTCGCGTAAAGGCCGAATTCCGGTTGTTCCTGAACCGCCACTTCCCCGACCGTCCGCAGCGATACGGTCCAATGCAGACCACCCGCAGCAGGCGTTTGACACGGCGGACGCTGCGCCATTTGCGCGACGTGCGTGCCTTTCGCAAATACGTTGCGCGCTTTGCCGACGAATTCTCGACGTTGCATCAATTACATGATGCGTCATGATCCAGCCCAGTTAGAAAACGACAGGATTCCCGAATGAAACAACCCCGCGCATGGCAAAGGATGCTGTCGGGTCGCAGGCTTGACCTGCTGGATCCGACCCCCGTGGATATCGAGGTCGAGGATATCGCCCACGGTCTTGCTTTCGTTGCGCGCTGGAATGGTCAGACGCGCGGCGAATACCCGTATTCGGTCGCTGAACATTCGATGCTGGTCGAAGCATTATTTGAACGGATGGTTCCGTCCGCTCCGGCCAAATGGCGGCTGGCCGCACTTTTGCATGATGCGCCTGAATACGTGATCGGCGACATGATCAGCCCTGTCAAAGCGGCCGTTGGTCCAGGATACGAAGAACTGGACAGCCGCCTGACCGGCGCAATTCATCTGCGGTTTGGACTGCCTGCACAGATCCCTGCAGCCGTGAAAAAACAGATCAAGGCCGCCGATACCGTATCAGCATGGCTCGAAGCCACGCAGATCGCCGGATTTTCCGTTGCAGAGGCGAACCGGATTTTCGGCCGCCAGAAACCAGAGGTGATAGACGGGCTTCAGGTTGCGCTGCGCGCGCCGGTCACTGTCCGGGCCGATTTCGCGGCGCGCACCGCAGCGCTGTTGGCGCAGATCTAACGGACCACTTGGTCAAAATGCGCGTATTTGTCGCACGTTGAACAGATGTTTTCGTCGGCCTGTCACGTTCCGACAAGCTGTTTTTTGCGCTTAACGCGGGCTGCGTTTCGCAAGAATGCGCTGCAACGTCCGGCGGTGCATGCTTAGCCGGCGCGCGGTTTCCGACACGTTGCGGTCACACAGTTCATACACCCGTTGGATATGTTCCCAGCGCACGCGGTCCGCGCTCATCGGGTTATCGGGTGGGGGCGGCAGACCGTCCTGACGCGCCAGTAGTGCGTTGGTCACATCGGTGGCGTCCGCGGGCTTTGCCAGATAATCCGTGGCCCCAATCTTGACCGCGGCAACTGCGGTCGTAATCGCGCCATAGCCCGTCAAAACAACGATCCGCGCGTCGGGGCGGCGTTCACGCAGCTCTTCCACAACATCAAGACCGTTGCCGTCTTCCAGCCGCAGATCGACGACCGCATAGGCGGGGGGGCGCGACGATGCGATGGCTTTGCCCTGCGCTACCGTTTCGGCAGTTTCGACGACGAAACCACGCTTTTCCATCGCCTTTGCCAGACGTTTTACAAATGCTTCGTCATCATCGACCAGCAAAAGCGACGGGTCGGGGCCTAAGTCGAATGTTTCATTGCTCATGTCATTTGCCTTGTAATCTACGAAGTGATGGTAGGACCTCTTGGGTCAGCGTCAATCTATGTTAAGCGCGCACGCGACTTCGTCCGCGATTTGTTCGGCCGGAGTGTTGCGGCGGAAAAAGGTGGCAAATCCGGTGTCCGGCAACATCAGATAGGTAAAAGCAGAATGATCCACGAGGTAGAAATCAGGATCGTCGTCCGCCTTGGCATAATAGACCTTATATGCATCCGCAGCAGCCTTTACCTGTGCATCTGTCCCGGTCAAACCAACCATACGAGGATGGAAATTCGCGGTGTAATCGGCCATGAATTCCGGTGTGTCGCGCGCCGGATCGACGGTGATGAAAACAGGAGTCGCTTCGATCCCGCGGTCATCCAGCAGATCGACAGCCGCGACATTACGCGCGTTGTCGATCGGGCAGACGTCCGGGCAGAAGCCGTAGCCAAAATAGATCAACGACGGCGCGGTGATCACATCTTTGTTCGTAACCTCCGTTCCGGTCTGATTGACAAGCGTGAACGGTCCACCGATCTCTGCCCCGTCGGCGTTCGTGCTGAAACACGACGCCAGATCCTGCCCCCTGCCAAACGTCAGGGACGCCGTCAGCCCGGCAACAGCGGCGATCCCAGCGGCAGAAATAAGCATGGTCGTACGGTTCATCTAGGGGTCCTTTCGAAAGCGTCGCATTGATTGCGCGCCGGGCCAAACATAACAATGGGTCACAACTGCACACATAGGGTCATTCATGGCGCGTTACGATACATCGATTCTCGCGCAGGACGAACGCAGCAACTGGCTGCGGATGCAAACGCTGTTGACCCTGCGGTGGGCTGCGGTCTGCGGGCAGGCCGTCGCCATCATTGTGGCGGTCAGGTTTTTTGATCTGACCATCCCGTTGATGCCCACCATCGCCACGATCGGCGTGGCCGCCGTCACGAACCTGATCACGCATATCAAATACCCCCAGAACAAGCGTCTGTCCGAATCGGAAGCCAGCGCCATGCTGGCATTCGACATCCTGCAGCTTGGCCTGCTGTTGTACCTGACAGGCGGGCTGAATAACCCGTTTGCCTTGCTGATCCTCGCACCCGTCACCATCGCCGCGTCGGTGCTGAACCTTATCAGTTTCGTCGCTTTGGGCGCACTGGCCATCGCCATGATTACCCTGATCGGATACGCATGGATTCCGTTGCAATTACCCGACGGATCGCTGTTGGTGCTGCCGCCGCTTTTTGGCTTTGGCTACCGCGTCGCGCTGATCATCGGTGTGCTGTTTCTAGGCATCTATGCCCGACGCGTCACCACCGAAATGCACAACATGAGGGAAGCACTGCTTGCAACCCAGCTTGCGCTGGAACGCGAACAGAAACTGACCGATCTGGGCGGTGTCGTCGCTGCTGCAGCGCATGAACTGGGCACACCGCTGGCCACGATCAAGCTTGTCAGCAGCGAATTGGCAGAAGAGCTTTCTGACAACGCAGAACTGCTGGACGATGTGCTGCTGATCCGGTCACAGGCCGACCGTTGCCGCGATATCCTGCAATCCATGGGCCGCGCCGGCAAGGATGACCTGATGCTGAAAACCGCCCCGGTCGAAGCCGTGGTGCGCGAAGCCGCAGAACCGCACGTCGACCGCAAGGCTACGGTGCTGTTCGACATCGGGACCGGCCCCGGCACACAACCGACCATCCAGCGCAAACCTGAAATCATCCACGGCATCCGGAACCTGATCCAGAATGCAGTCGATTTTTCCCAAGATACCGTCACCGTCCAGATTTCGTGGACCACAACAGACGTCAGCATCAAAATCAGCGACGACGGCCACGGATTTCCCCAGTCGGTAATCGGGCGCATCGGTGATCCCTATGTCCGCCGCAGACGTCAGGAATTGGATGGATCTTTGCGCCCGGCCTATAACGGGATGGGCCTGGGATTGTTCATCGCCAAGACATTGCTGGAACGATCCGGGGCAACGCTGGATTTCAGGAATGCCCGAGATTCCGGCGCCATTGTCACGGTCAGATGGCCGATGCGGACCTTGGTCGAACCCGATGTCGAAAAACGACCATCCCTTGGAAATAACCCGGTATTTCTTCCCTGAGTTAATTCATTAATGCGCCATTAACCCCTGTTCCGCAGTCTCGACGCAAGCAATCAGGGTGACATGCGATGCTATTCGATTCGGTATTGGCCTTTATGGCCGGCTGTCTGTTTCTGACCGGGATCACTGCGCTTTTCTTTTATACGCGCACCGGATCAGCCGGTGCACTGCAAATGAACAAGGGCCGCGACACTGGGGGACAGGCGCCGGTGTTCCTGTTTGATCGTGATTTCCTGATTGATGCGTCGCCCAGTGGGTCTGCCTTGATCGGGGAATACAGGGGCGAAATGGGGGACCTTGACGCCCTGTTCCATGTTCTGGGACGGCAATTCCCAACCCTGCGCGACGCTGTCAGCACACTGGGCTGGAATGATGAAATGCAGGTCCCGGCCCTGCAGGATGATGCGATTTGCATTCAGTTGAAAAATCAGCACGGCTTGACCCGCATCAGCCTTGAAACAGTACAGATCGACGACAGCGCAGACAGGTTCGGCGCATTGGAACGCGCCGCCCAAGCCGAAGAGCTTCACCTTTTGCGGTCCGTTGCACGGCAATCGCCCCAGTTGATCTGGCAAGAAAGCGTGTCCGGAAACCTGATTTGGGCGAACGCAGCCTATCTGGACTATGCCGAACGGACGCGTCCCGACAGCGGGGACACGGTGCGGGTCTGGCCCGGCACTCGCCTGTTTACCGATTTGCCACTCTCGGCAAACGACGGTGCGGCGCCGTTCCGGGGCAGGCTGTCGGTCCGGCTGCACGGTGAAGCGGTGGAACATTGGTTTGATATCACCGCCACATCGCTGGACGGATCGACGCTGTTCTATGCGAATTGCGCCAATGACACCGTGCGCGCGGAAAATACGCAGCGGGAATACCTGCAAACGCTGGCCAAGACATTCGCGCAGTTGTCGACCGGGCTGGTGATCTTTGACCGCGAACGCAAGCTGACAATGTTCAACCCCGCGTTTATCGACATGTTTGGCCTGCCTGTGCAATTCGTCGCAGCGCGCCCCACACTGGAAGCCGTGCTGGATCGGTTGCGGAACATGCGAATGCTGCCGGAACCAAAAAATTATCTGTCATGGCGCGACCAGTTCCGGGCATTGGATCGCGACGGCGGCGATGGTGCCTATGCGGAACGGTGGGATCTGCCCGACGGGCAAACATTTCGGGTCAGCGGACGGCCCCATCCCAATGGCGCGATGGCACTGCTGTTCGAAGACATCAGCGCAGAGGTGTCGTTGACCCGCCGTTTTCGGGTCGAGATCGAAACCGGGCAATCCGTTCTGGATGCCTTGCCAGACGCCATCGCCGTTTTTTCCGACGCCCAGACGCTGATCATGACCAACACCGCCTATGGCGACATGTGGGGCGAACGCGACAGCGACAAGCTTGATCTTCAGGATTTGCGCGCCGCATTGCGCCGTTGGAAATCGCGCAGCGCACCGTCTGAATTCTGGCGCCAGATCGAAGCGTTCGGTCAGGGTCGCGTGGATCGGCCACGCATCACCGATGAAATCGCCCTGTTGAACGGGCGCAGGCTGCGGGTTGATGCGCGCCCCATTGCATGCGGCATGATGATGGTGCGCTTTCACACCATCGAAGACCGCGCAACGTTGGGCGCGGTCAAAAGCTTGCCGGATCAATCGTCAAAGGCCGTGGGCCGCTGAATGCGCTTGCGGCCCTGCGGACGTGCTTTAGTCTGGCGGCATGTCTGCCCCGCTTGCTGAAATTTCCCTGACCGATCTTGCCGCGACCGATCACTGGGCTGCGCGCTTTGCCGCTGTTCTGACCGCTGGTGATACTTTGCTGCTGGAAGGTGACATCGGCGCGGGCAAGACCGCATTCGCGCGCGCCCTTATCCGCGCACGACTGGGCCGGATGGAAGATGTCCCCTCTCCGACCTTTACGCTGGTGCAGACCTATGACGACGGAACACTCGAAATCTGGCACTGTGATCTTTACCGTCTGACCGCCCCGGAAGAGGTGTTGGAACTGGGCCTGTCCGATGCCTTTGACGATGCGATCTGCCTGATCGAATGGCCTGACCGTCTGGGTGATGCAACACCGGTGGATGCGTTGACCTGCCGGTTTCAGGCCCGCAAGGACGATCATCTGCTGACCCTGTTTGGTCCCGCACCCTGGGCGCAAAGGCTGGACCTGTCCAATGACTGACCGTGCCGCGCGAAAGACCGCGTTCCTGACCCACGCGGGGCATGGCAAGGATGTGGTCACACCGATTGCGGGCGACGCCTCTGCCCGCCGCTATGACCGACTGACTTCAGCCCATGGCGGCACGGTGATCCTGATGGATGCCGACCCCGCCACAGGCGAACGCACGGCCCCCTTTGTCGACATTGCCCGTTACCTGACCGACAGCGGCCTGACCGCGCCGCACATTCTGCACCACGATGCGGACGATGGTTTCGTGCTGCTGTCCGACCTTGGGCACGAAACGCTGGCCGCAGCCGCATCGCGCGCGCCGCAACAGGAAACTGTGCTGTATGATGCCGCGACCGACGTGCTGATCGCGCTGGATCGCCTGCACCCTCCCGCGCTGCACCGCATGACGCCGCAGGTCGGGGCGGACATGGTCGCGATTACCGCCACCGCCTATGCCAACTGCGACCCCGCCCCACTGGTATCCGCCGTGCGTGACGTGCTGGACCGTCACGCACCAGCGGCAGACCATCTGGCCCTGCGCGATTTTCACGCCGAAAACCTGATCTGGCGACCGGACCGCACCGGACTGGACCGGGTCGGCCTGCTGGATTTTCAGGACGCATTCATCGCTCCGCGCGGCTATGATCTGGCATCGCTGCTGGGTGATATCCGCCGCGATATGCCGCCTTCGATCCGCGACCGGGCCGCCTCGCGCTTTGCCGATGCCACAGGCATGACGATGGATCAGATCACGCTGCGGCTGGCGGTGTTAAGCGCCCAGCGCAACCTGCGGATTCTGGGTGTATTCGCCCGCCTGATCGCCAACGGCAAGCCGCGTTACCGCACCATGATGCCGCGCGTCTGGTCGGTGTTGATGCGCGATCTGGGCCATCCGGCACTATCTGACCTGCGCGTAATCGTCCTGCGCGATTTGCCACCAGTCCCCGCATGACACCAACATTCCCCGCCCTTCTGTTCGCCGCTGGCAAAGGCACGCGCATGGCCCCCCTGACCGACGATCGGCCAAAACCGCTGATTCATGTCGCGGGCCGCGCCCTGATCGACCATGCGCTGGCCCTGTTGGACGTGCCCTGTATCGGTCATCGCGTGGTCAACGCGCACTACAAATCCGCGATGATTGACGATCATCTGGCCGGTCGGGACATCGCTGTATCATACGAGGCCGATCTGTTGGAAACCGGCGGCGGTCTGCGCCACGCCCTGCCATTGCTGGGCGCCGGACCCGTCGTGACACTGAACACCGATGCGGTCTGGCGTGGTGCAAACCCGGTCCCGACCCTGTGCGACACTTGGCACCCCCGGATGGAAGCATTGTTGCTGCTTGTCGATAAATCCCATGTCCACGGTCACACTGGCCCCGGCGATTTTGCCCGCGCGGCCGATGGGCGACTGACGCGGGGCCGCGACCTGATCTATACCGGACTGCAACTGACCCGCACGGATCGCCTGCCCGGTATCCCCAATCCGGCCTTTTCGCTGAACATCGTCTGGGACCAGATGATTGCAAATGGCGGGCTTTATGGTCTGGTCTGGGACGGTCATATCTGCGACGTCGGACGACCGGACAGCATCCCGCTGGCCGAATCCTTGTTGGACCGCACCGATGTTTGACCCCAGCGACAGTCCCCGCATGTTCGGTCTGGCTCCCGGCATCGACTTTGCCCGTGGCTTTGTGGCCGGACTGCTGACCCGCACCGATGATCTGGCACAGGCGCGGATCTACGTGAACTCTGCCCGGATGCAACGGCAGGTCAGGGCGGAATTCGATGCAGGCCCGCCCCGCCTGCTGCCCCGGATCAAGCTTGTCACTGACCTTGCATTCGAAGGCGATCTGTCCACCCTTGACGTCCCGGTATCGCCGCTGCGGCGCAGGCTGGAACTGTCCCGCGCAGTCGAAAAACTGATCGACGCGACCCCCGGCCTGCCGCGCGCCGCGCTCTATGATCTGTCCGACAGCCTGGCCGCCCTGATGGACGAAATGCACGGTGAAGGCGTGGATTTCGACACGCTGGCGCATCTGGATATCAGCGATGTGTCGGGTCATTGGCAACAGTCACTGGCGTTTCTGAAACTGCTTGAACCCTATTTCATTGCCGATGCGGCACAACCCGATGCCGCCGCACGACAACGACGCCACATCCTGTCGCTGATCGACACATGGGCCACCACACCACCCGATACGCCTGTAATCGTCGCGGGCTCCACCGGATCACGGGGGGCCACGGGCCTGCTGATGCAGGCCGTCGCGCGCCTGCCGCAAGGGGCCGTTGTGCTGCCGGGTTTCGATTTCGATCTGCCGCAGGACGTCTGGGACGGAATGGCGACCGGCATGACACACGAAGATCACCCCCAGTACCGCTATCGCCGCCTGATGCACGATCTGGACATGACCGCAGCGCAGGTCTTTCCATGGACCATTGATGCACCCCCGACGCCCGCGCGCAATGCGCTGGTGTCGCTATCGCTGCGTCCCGCGCCCGTCACCGATCAATGGCGCACAGCGGGTCGCAGCCTGACCAACCTGCCGGACGCGATGGCGCAAGTCACGCTCGTCGAGGCCGACAGCCCGCGGGGAGAGGCGGAGACGATTGCCCTGCGTCTAAGGCAAGCCGCGGCAGAAGGGACGACCGCCGCGCTGATCACGCCCGACCGGATGCTGACACGGCAGGTCGCGGCGGCGCTGGACCGTTGGGACATCATCCCCGACGACAGCGCCGGTCTGCCGTTGGGCCTGTCACCGCCGGGGCGGTTTCTGGAACATATCGTCAGCGCCTTTGGCCGTCCCGTCACGGCAGAGGCGCTGCTGGTCCTGCTGAAGCACCCGCTGACCAACAACGGTGCCGACCGCAACCAGCACCTGCTGTGGACCCGCGATCTGGAACTGCATTTGCGCCAGGGCGGCCCGCCGTTTCTGACCGCCGACGTGATCGCCACATGGATCGGCAACATGAAAACGCCAAAGTACGGTCTGGCCGGTTGGACCGCTTGGGTCGGTGGCGTCATCGCGGCGCTGGATCACAGCGGCACGCTGCCGATCGCCGATCATCTGGCACAGCACATGGCCGCCGCGACCTTGCTGGCGACCGGCCCAAATGGCACAGACACTGGCGAATTGTTCCAGAAACAGGCCGGACGCAAGGCGCGCGGCGTGGTTGACGCGCTGGCCCGCGATGCCGACGCAGGCAACCCGATGGATACCCGCGATTACGCCGCGCTGTTCCGCGCCCTGCTGGCCAAAGGCAGCGTGCGTGACCGTGACGCCGGACGCCCCGATATCCTGATCCTTGGCACGCTAGAGGCGCGGGTCGGCGGTGCGGAACTGGTGATACTTGGCGGGATGAACGACGGGATCTGGCCACCCAGCCCAACCCCCGATCCATGGTTGAACCGCCCCTTGCGCGCACAGGCCGGGTTGCTGCTGCCGGAACGCCAGATCGGGTTGTCTGCGCATGACTACCAACAGGCAGTCTGTGCCCCGCATGTCTGGATCACGCGGGCGCGCCGCGATGCCGATGCCGAAACCGTGCCGTCGCGTTGGGTGAACCGTCTGACCAACCTGCTGGCTGGCTTGCCGGATGGCGATGGCCCCACCGCGCTGCAAAACATGCGTAACCGGGGCAATGACTGGCTACGTCAGGCGGCACGTCTGTCACAGCCCGACGCCCCGGTCGCGCGTGCGCTGCGCCCTGCCCCGCAACCGCCCGTGACCGCGCGGCCCTCCAAAATCTCTGTCACGCAGATCAAAACGCTCTACCGCGATCCCTATGCGATTTATGCCCGTAAGGTCCTGAAACTGAACGCCCTGAACCCGCTGACGGCGGATGTCGACGCCGCGCTGAAGGGCGATGTGTTCCACAAGATACTGGAACGCTTTGTCGACACCCGACAGCCTGCGGCGGACCCCACAGCATTGCACAGACTGCTGACGCTTGCGGATCAAACTTTGGCCGAAATGTGCCCCTGGCCAACGGTGCGGCTGCAATGGCGCGTGTTGATGGACCAGATCGCGCCGCAATTCCTGCATCACGAAACCGCGCGTCAGACGGCGGGCACCCCAATTGCGACAGAAACTTGGGGCGACATCGTCGTGCCCGGCCCGAACCTGCAGTTGAACGGCAAGGCCGACCGGATCGACGCCGCGCCCGACGGCCGCGCGTTGATCTACGATTACAAAACGGGCCGCTTGCCATCGGTCAAGGAACAGGGGCTGTTCGACAAGCAGCTGCTGGTCGAGGCCGCGATGATCGAACGCGGTGCTTTTGCCGCCGTCGGTGCACGTCCTGTCCAGGCCGCCGAATTTCTGGGGATCAAACGCGGAATGCCGACAGTGCGCGCACCGCTGGACGATCACCCACCCGATGTCGTCTGGTCGCAGCTGATCAAATTTCTGACCATGTGTCAGGCGGCAGACTGGCCCTATACCGCGCGACGTGCCCCGCAGCGCGTGACCTACGACAGCGAATATGACCATCTGGCGCGGCGTGGCGAATGGACGGACGCGGATAAATCCGTGCCGCAGGTGCTGACATGATCCGCGATCAGGCAACACAGCGGCAAGTCACAGCCGCCGATCCCCACGCGTCGACTTGGCTGTCAGCGAACGCAGGGTCGGGCAAGACCCGCGTGCTGACCGACCGCGTGGCGCGTTTGCTGCTGGAAGGCGTCAGCCCACAGAACATTCTGTGCCTGACCTATACCAAAGCCGCCGCCGCAGAGATGCAGAACCGCCTGTTCAAACGTCTGGGCGGCTGGGCCATGCTGGACGACACCCCCCTGCGTGATGAATTGCGAACGCTGGGCGTGACACAGGATATCGGTGATCATGACCTGAACCGCGCCCGCACGCTGTTCGCCTCTGCCATCGAAACGCCGGGTGGTCTAAAGATCCAGACGATCCATTCGTTCTGTGCCAGCATCCTGCGACGTTTCCCGCTCGAAGCGGGGGTCAGCCCTGATTTTCGCGAAATTGACGACCGGTCCGCCGCGTTGATGCGCGCCGATGTGATGGACGCGCTGGTGCAAGGCGATGCCCGCGCGGTCGTGGTGGATGTGCTGCGCTATTTTACCGGGGCCGATCTGGACGATCTGGTCAAATCCATTGCCCAATCACCCGATGCCTTTGCAGATCAGCCGGATCTTGCCGCACTGCGCGACACGCTGGACCTGACGCCGGGGGCCACACCGGATCAACTGGTCGCGGATATCCTTGGCCCCGATGGATGCGAGATCATCCGCGATCTGATCCCCGCCCTGCGGACAGGTGGCGTCAACGATAACAAGGCCGCCGATGCCCTGTCCCTGATCGATCTGGCAGCGCCATGTGTCCGCGATCTTGAAACGCTTGAAGCCGTGTGCCTGACCAAATCCGGGGCCAACCCGTTCACTGCCAAGATCGGCAAATTCCCGACCAAGGCGGTGCAGACCGCGCATGCCGACCTGACCGACGCGCTGAACGGGTTGATGGAACAGGTGGAATTGGCACGCGGCACGCGGCTGGCGCTGATGACGCTGGACAGATCGGTGGCGCTGCATCGCTTCGGCCATGTCTTTACCCGTGCCTACCGCGCGCAGAAAACGGCGCTGGGCGTTCTAGATTTCGACGACCTGATTGCCAAGGCGCGGACCCTGCTGGCCGATCCGCTGGTGTCGGAATGGGTCTTGTTCCGGCTGGATGGCGGTATGAACCACCTGCTGGTGGACGAGGCGCAGGATACATCCCCCGCGCAATGGGACGTGATCCGCCACCTGACGCGCGAACTGGTCAGCGGCGAAGGCGCGCGCGCCGACGAGGGGCGCACGATCTTTGTCGTGGGTGACGTGAAACAGTCGATCTATTCATTTCAGGGCGCTGACCCACTGGAATTCCAGCGGATGCGCGATCATTTTGCCACCGGCCTGACCGACAGTGACGCGCCTTTGGCCGTCAGCACGCTTGAACATTCGTTCCGGTCCGCCCCGTCGATCCTGCGGGTGGTCGATCAGACCTTTGTGCGTGACCGGGCCGATGCCTTGGGCGGGGACGTGCGCCACCTTGCGTTCAAATCCGACATGCCCGGCCGCGTGGACCTGTGGCCGCTGATCGAACCGTCAGACGACGATGCCGACGCCGAAGGCGACTGGACCGAACCGGTGGATGAAGTCAGCGAAAGCCACCACATGGTCCGCATGGCCGAACGGGTGGCGGGCCAGATCAAACGCATGATCGCGGACGAATACCTGCCGGTCGAAATCGACAATACCGGCACATACGATCATCGCCCTGTGCGGGCGGGCGATTTCCTCATCCTCGTACAAAGCCGTCAGGGCCTGCTGTTCCCCGAACTGATCCGTGCGTGCAAGGTTGCGGGTCTGCCCATCGCCGGTGCCGACGTGCTCCGCGTCGGCGCGGAACTGGCGGTCAAGGATATTGCCGCCGTCCTGCGTTTTCTGGCGTTGCCAGAGGATGATCTGTCGCTGGCTGCCGCGTTGAAATCGCCACTGTTCGGCTGGTCGGAACAGCAGCTATTCACGCTGGCGCATCACCGTCCCGACGGGCAATTCCTGTGGCAGACGCTGCGGTCCGACCCCGCGTATCAGGCGACCCATGATGTGCTGACCGGTCTTCTGGACCGCGCCGATTTCCTGCGGCCCTATGATCTGATCGCGCGGTTGCTGGTGCGCCATGACGGACGCCGCAAACTGCTTGCCCGTCTGGGGGCAGAGGCAGAGGACGGGATCGACGCTCTGCTCGCACAGGCGCTGGCCTATGAACGCGACGGCGTACCCAGTCTGACAGGTTTCATCGGCTGGATGGATGCCGACGATCTGACGATCAAGCGGCAGGTCGACGCGCAGGGCGATCAGATCCGGGTGATGACTGTCCATGGCGCAAAGGGTCTGGAAGCGCCCATCGTGATCCTACCCGACGCCAAGGAGCGTGCCGAACTGATCCGGGGCGACGTCCTGCCGGGGCAGCCGCCGCTGTGGAAACCGATCAAGGCTGATATCCCCCCCGCCATTGAATCCCGGCTGGATGCCCTGACCGACAAACAGGCGCGCGAACGACTGCGGCTGCTATATGTGGCAATGACGCGGGCGGAAAAATGGCTGATCGTTGGATCTGCAGGCAAACCCGGCAAGGACGGCACAGGTTGGTACGATCTGGTCGCCGAAGGCATGGAACATGCTGGTGCCGCGCTGGATCAGGCGGGTGATCTGGCGATCCAGCGCGTCTGCAATGGTGACTGGCGCAGCGGTACGATGCGAGCCGCCACCCACGACGCTATGCCAGACACGCCGCCACTGACGCTTGGCCCGATCCCGCCCGCGATCCGGGTGCCGACGCTGTCGCCGTCACAGATGGACGGTGCAAAAATTCTGCCCGGCGATCCGTCCAACGATGACGTGGACACGGCCATGATGCGCGGCACCCTGATGCATCTGCTGCTGGAACATCTGCCCGCACAGCCCGCCAACGACCGCCGCGCGGTCGGGCAAACCCTGCTGGCGTCTTATCCCGGTGCCGACGACGTGCCGACGGACGGGCTGGTCGACGACGCGCTGGCGCTGCTGGACGCGTCGCATCTGTCGCATGTCTTTGACGGCACATTGGCAGAGGTCGGGATCACCGCCGCCCTGCCCGGTCTGGACGGTCGCCGGATCAACGGCACCATCGACCGGTTGATCGTCACAAACGACACCGTGACGGCGGTTGATTTCAAAACGAACCGTCTGGTTCCCGACGATCCCGCACACATTCCCGAAGGTCTGTTGCGGCAGATGGGTGCGTATGCCGACGCGCTGGCGCTGATCTATCCTGCACATCAGATCAAGCTGGCGATCCTGTGGACGGCGACCGCGACGCTGATGGATGTGCCGACCGATGCGGCGCGGACCGCCCTGTCACGCCAGTCTGTCGCTTGACGCGGGGCGTGGGCGTTCATAGGTTCCATCCCTGACACTGACCCCAGGAGTAAGTCCAATGGCAACCCATGCCGTCACCGACGCCACATTCGACGCCGAAGTCAAACAGTCCGATATCCCCGTCGTGGTGGATTTCTGGGCAGAATGGTGTGGCCCTTGCAAACAGATCGGCCCGGCACTCGAAGAACTGTCGAACGAAATGGAAGGCCGCGTGAAAATCGTAAAGGTCAACGTCGACGAAAACCCGAATTCCCCGGCACAGATGGGCGTGCGCGGCATCCCCGCCCTGTTCGTCTTTAAAAACGGCGAAGTCGTATCGAACAAGGCCGGTGCAGCCCCCAAGGCCGCCATCCAAAGCTGGATCGAAGATTCCATCTGAACCACTGTACAGGTGTGATGATCGCAGGCCGTCCCGGATCGGGGCGGCCTGTTTTTTGCGGGGCCGACGGTGCGACGGTCAAACCGGCCAGCCGTGACCGCGCAGGGTGGACGCGATCTTTTCCGGGGCTTCGGGGCGGCCTGCATTGATCGACATCTGCTGCAGGAACCACCAGAAATACCCTTCGAAATCTGGCACGCGATCCAATGTCTTGAACGCCTTGTCTTCACCGTCTTGGGGGACATTGCCCGCGATATGGTGAAAATCGATCTGCGCGAACAGCACGGCGGGCTTGCGAAACAGAAAACCCGACAGTGCGACCGATGAATTCTGTGTCACCACCGCCGAACATCCCGGCAGGATGCTTTCCATCGGGCGCGCGCTGATGCTGACGTTGTCATAGGCATCTTCCAGCTTTTGCAGCGCGTCGTGATCCCCGGTGGAATAGCGTTCGTTGGGATGCAGCGTCAGAATGATGTCCCGGTCCGGAAATCTGTCGGCGGTGCGGCGGACCATTTCGATGGGACTGCAGGTCTGGAATGATCGATGTTCGCGCACCAATCCTTGCAAAGGCATGTAAAGCGGCCCGTGTTTGGTGCTGTCAGGTGCCAACCCCGGAAACAGCCGCTTGCGCCAGAAATTAAAAAACCGCGCCGCTTCGGTCCGGTCGATAGTGGCGCCCTGAAACTTTGTCAGGGCGACCGTCCATTCCCAGCGCCGGGCCGAATTTTCAATTTGCCAGAACGGGTAATAATAATTGCGGCGCAGCGTCAGTGCGCGCGGATGATCCGGTTCGTCCATATGAAACAGCGAATACCCCGGCCGCTGGGCTGACTCTTTACGGGCCTTTGGCGAATTGGGTTCATGACACACCCGCAAACCTGCGTCTGTCAGGCAATTTGCTACCAGACCCAGAAAATTATGCTTTCCAGCCCGCGCGCTTTGCAGCAACCCGGGGTCCAGGTAGAATACGACGTCGCCCGGTTGATCCATGACATAAACTTGACCTACCCCAAGGCCACATTCAAGTGCCGGGGTTGTCGCGCGCGAACCGTCCGACCATATAATCCCCAACACATAGACGACAGGATGACACGATGGATAACGATCAATTCCCCGGCTGGCACGGCACGACGATCATCGGCGTGCGCAAGGGTGGCCGGGTTGTCATCGCGGGCGACGGTCAGGTCAGTCTGGGCCAGACCGTGATCAAGGGCACGGCGCGCAAGGTCCGTCGCCTTGCTGTCGAAGGCACCGATGTCGTGGCTGGCTTTGCCGGTTCCACGGCGGATGCCTTTGCCCTGCTCGAACGGCTGGAAAAAAAGCTCGAAGCGACGCCCGGCCAGTTGTCACGCGCCTGCGTCGAACTGGCCAAGGAATGGCGCACCGACAAATATCTGCAAAAGCTCGAAGCGATGCTGATCGTCAGCGACGGCACCGATTTGTATGTCATCACAGGTGCGGGCGATGTGCTGGAACCGGAACACGATGTGACCGCCATCGGATCGGGCGGCAATTATGCACTGGCCGCCGGTCGTGCCCTGATGGACAGCGATCTGGACGCCGAAGCCATCGCGCGCAAGGCAATGGCAATCGCGTCTGACATCTGCGTCTACACCAACGGCAACCTGACGATCGAAACAGTCACGGCAGACTGACATTTTCATCATCTTGCCCGAAATACTCAAAATCTGCCGGAGGCAGCCATGACAGACCTTACCCCACGCGAAATCGTGTCCGAACTGGATCGCTTTATCATCGGGCAGGCCGAAGCCAAACGTGCCGTTGCCGTCGCTCTGCGCAACCGTTGGCGGCGCAAGCAGCTGGGCGATGATCTACGGGACGAAGTTTATCCAAAGAACATCCTGATGATTGGTCCCACCGGCGTCGGCAAAACCGAAATCAGCCGGCGTCTGGCCAAACTGGCCCGCGCACCGTTCATCAAGGTCGAGGCCACAAAATTCACCGAAGTCGGCTATGTCGGGCGGGACGTGGAACAGATCATCCGCGATCTGGTCGATACCGCGATCATCGACACCCGCGAACACATGCGCGAGGACGTCAAGGCATCCGCCCACAAGGCGGCAGAGGATCGCGTTATCAACGCCATCGCCGGTGACGGCGCGCGTGAAGGCACCCGCGACATGTTCCGCAAAAAGCTCAAAGACGGGCTGCTGGACGACACGATGATCGAGATCGAGATCAAGGATACCTCTAACCCGCTTGGTGGGATCGATATTCCCGGCCAACCCGGCGGGATGGGCGGCATGATGAATCTGGGCGAACTGTTCGGTAAAATGGGCGGCGGGCGCACCGTGAAAAAGCGGATGACCGTCGCAGACAGCTATGAATTGCTGATCGCGGATGAGGCCGACAAATTGCTGGATGACGAAAGCGTCACAAAGACAGCACTGGAAGCCGTCGAACAATCCGGCATCGTGTTTCTGGACGAAATCGACAAGGTCTGTGCAAAATCCGAAGCACGCGGCGGCGACGTCAGCCGCGAAGGCGTGCAGCGTGACCTGCTGCCCCTGATCGAAGGCACAACCGTCAGCACCAAACACGGCCCGATCAAGACGGACCACATCCTGTTCATCGCATCCGGCGCGTTTCATGTGGCAAAGCCATCTGATCTGCTGCCCGAACTGCAAGGCCGCCTGCCGATCCGCGTGAACCTGCGCGCCCTGACCGAATCCGATTTCGTCCGTATCCTGACGGAAACCGACAACGCGCTGACCCTGCAATATTCCGCGCTGATGAAAACCGAAAACGTCACCGTCACCTTTACCACGGATGGCATCGCAGCGCTGGCCAAAATCGCCGCAGAGGTGAACGAAAGCATCGAAAACATCGGTGCCCGCAGGCTGTACACCGTGATCGAACGCGTGTTCGAGGATCTGTCGTTCAACGCACCCGACCGTGGCGGCGACGAAATCGCCATCGACGAGGCCTTTGTCGAAAAGCATCTGGGCGAAATGGCAAGGTCCACAGATTTGTCGCGCTACGTGCTTTAGGGCTTTTCTTTCCCGCGTCACGGCGCGACGTATGGCGCATGGTTTTTTTATCGTTTCTGCGCGCCAACTGGCTGTTTCTGTTGGCAGGCTTCACGCTGACGCTGACATCGTCTTACGGACAGACGTTCTTTATCTCGCTTTTTGCGGGTGGAATCATGACGGATTTTGCCCTGACTGACGGGCAATGGGGCGGGATCTATACCATTGGCACGCTGGCATCGGCTGGCACGATGGTCTGGGCGGGTACGCTGGTGGACCGCTTTCGCGTGCGGGTCATCGCCACCGTCGTTTTTGCCGGGCTGGCGGCGGCGTGTTTCTTCATGGCGGCAGTTCCAAATGCGCTGCTGCTGATCCCCGCAATCTTTTTCCTGCGGTTGTTCGGGCAGGGCATGTCCAGCCATCTGGCCGTTGTGTCGATGGCGCGCTGGTTCGTCGCTAGCCGGGGCAAGGCGCTGGCCGTCGCTTCCATGGGGTTTGCCGTCGGGCAAGCCGTGCTGCCCATCGTCTTTGTCGCACTTCTGGCAACAACCGGCTGGCGGTCGCTTTGGGTCATCGCCGGGGTTATCGTGGTTGCCACCATCCCGCTGATTGTTCTGTTGTTGCGACAGGAACGCACCCCGCAGTCACTGGCGCAGGATGAACAGGCGGCGGGCATGGACAACCGTCACTGGACCCGTCTGGACGTGATGCGTCATCCGCTGTTCTGGCTGATGGTACCCGCGTTGCTGGGGCCGCCCGCATGGGGCACCGCATTGTGGTTCCAGCAAGTCCACCTGTCAGAGGTCAAAGACTGGACCCTTGCCGCGTTCGTGGCGCTGTTTCCGCTGTTCACATTGGTCACTATCGGGGCGAATTTCGGCACCGGCTGGGCCATTGACCGGTTCGGCACCGCGCGGATCGTGCCGCTTTATATGCTGCCGTTCGCCCTGTCATTTGTCATCATCTCCTTGGCACCGGGGATCGGCATAGCGGCCGTTGGCATGGCGATCATGGGGATCGGGCAGGGCCTGCAATCCACGCTGCCGGGCGCGTTCTGGGCCGAATTCTATGGCACCCGCCATATCGGCGCGATCAAGGCCGCCGCCGCCGCCATCATGGTATTCGGGTCCGCCATCGGGCCAGGTGTATCGGGATATCTGATCGACTGGGGCGTTGATTTCCCTGCGCAAATGATCGGTTACGCCATCTTTTTCGCCGTGGCCGCCGCTTTGGCCACCATCGGCGTCACGCGGGCCGCACGATCACTTGCGACGGCGTAGATAGACGTAATACGCACCATCGCCGCCGTGTTTCAGATGGGCAGGCCGCACTTCCAGCACAGCCGGGCCTAGCGGGGGCAGTTGCAGCCATTGCGGCACCTGACGCCGCAGCACGCCGCGCCCGCCCGTCCAATCATCGCCGGCACGGCCCTTGCCCGTGATGACCAGCACCAACCGTTTGCCTGCCGTCTGCGCATTCAAAATGAACGTGATCAGTTCAGGATAGGCTTCGTCACGGTACATGCCGTGCAGGTCGATCCGTCCTTCGGGTTTCAGCTTGCCAGATTTCATCCGCATAAAATTCTTGGCGTCCATGCGCACGGGCGCACTGCGCAACCGTTCGCGCAGGGGCGGCAGAATATCGTGGGGCCGCGTGACATCGGCCTTCATCCCCACGGTAAAATCCGGCATGGGCGCGCGCGGTGCTGGCGGCTGTTTATTGGGGCTGGGGGCAGGTGTCGGCGCAGGCTGTTGATGTTCGGGATGCAGCGCGTCCGTCTTGCGGGCCACGTGATCCCACATCGCCCGCTCTTCCTTGGACAGGTTGCGGGGCCGCCGCATCAGAACACAACATCGGGTTCGGTTTTGGACAGGGCATAGTCGATGGGCATCAACACCACCATCCGGCCACCGTCCTTGATTGCCCCGGCAGCCTGACCGGCAGCGCGCCCGGTGCCATAGAAAATATCGGCGCGCTGCGCGCCCTTGATCGCGGACCCGGTATCCTGCGCGATCATCAGGCGACGCATCGGATCAAGGCCATCCTTTTCGATCCAAACGGGCGCGCCCAGAATGGTGATTTCGGGGTCGACGGCGATCGTCCGTAACGTCGTGATCGACCGGTTCATTGCACCCAGTGGCCCCAGATCTGACGGCACTTCAGATACTTCACGAAAAAAGACATAGGATTCGTTTTGCCATAACAACTCTTGGCCTGCGTCCGGATTGCTGCGCACCCAATCGCGGATCGTCGATGCGGACACCTGATCCAGCGTGAACACACCACGTTCCACCAGCGTCCGACCGACAGAGGTATAATCGCGTCCGTTCTTTCCCGCATAACCAACGCGGATGGTCTGCCCGTCGGGCAACCTGATGCGGCCAGACCCCTGCACCTGCAAAAAGAACAGATCGACCGGATCGGACAGCCAGGCGATTTCCAACCCGGCAAAGGGTTGATCTTCTTCGATTTCGCGGCGGGAAAACCGTGTTTCCGATCCATCGGACGGCAAGGCATAGATCGGATGCCGATACCTGCCGGACGGGACAAGCGACCCGGACAATTCAGGTTCGAAATAGCCTGTGAACAGCATCGGGCTGCCGTCTTCGATCAGAACCGGCTTAAAGAACGTTTCAAAGAAATCGCGCGCCGCTGGCCCATCTTTGGCAAAGGCGCAAAGTTGCGCCCAGTCGGTGCGCGGGATGTCGCCGCAGGTCTGCACAAAAACGTCCAACGCCGCGACATGATCGTCGGCGTCCCATCCATCCAGATCGGCATAGTCCAAAATGGTAAAGGTCGGTTCAGCCATTGCCGCCCCCACTAACGTCAGGGACGCGGCAACGGCCCGCGCCAGCCCGCCGATCATTCGGTCGCGACAAGACGCCAGTTGGGATCGCCACTGTCCATGACACGTGCGAACGTCCAGACGTCTTTTTGCTTTTTGATCGCATTGGGGTCACCGTCGATGATGTCACCGCCGTCATCCCGTACCACATAGACCAGTTCGCCACCGAAACGGATCGTCATTTCTGCTTCGTTCGTGTCACGATCCAATGCGGCGTCTTTCAGTTTCAGGTCGCTGATCCCGACAAAAGAGGCATCGACCGTCAGACCCTTGTCGGCGCGTTCGTGGATCACCGATGTAAACGCGGCTTCGACGTCTTCGGACAAGAACGGTTTGACCTCGTCCAGATCGCCGCGTTCAAACGCCATCAGGATCATTTCATACGCCTGACGTGCGCCAGACAGAAATTCACCCACGTTGAACGACGGGTCGATCCGTTTCATGTCGGCCAATGCGATGGCCGTTGATGTGCCTTCGTCCGCATGGTCGATAATATCACGATCGGGTCCACCTTCGATGACTTCGAAATCGGGACGCTTTGGGGCGGCTTTTTCCTGCGGGATTGGCGGCTTTTCAAACCCTTCCCGCGTGCCAAGCACGCCACGCAAACGCAGGACGAGAAAAATTGCGATGCCTGCCAGAACAAGGATCTGAATAATGGGTCCGTTCATTGTGTCCTCTCGCTGCGCGCAGCTGGTAACTTTTTGGTCTGTTCTTATGTAGGTGTCAGCAGCGGCCAAGTCCACCTATGGTCGCCCCCTGTGACCAAAGGACCGAAGATGTATCTACTATTGGCATTCATCGCCGTCCCGCTGATCGAAATTGCGCTGTTCATTCAGATCGGCGGTGCGATTGGCCTGTGGCCGACATTGTTGATCGTCGTCATGACGGCTTTTCTGGGCAGCTGGCTTGTCAGATCGCAGGGCGCGCGTGAACTGAACCGCTTGCGGTCATCATTTTCGCAGCTTTCGGACCCGTCAGAACCGCTGGCCAATGGCGCAATGATCCTGTTTGCAGGGGCCCTGCTGCTGACGCCGGGGTTTTTCACCGATGCCGTCGGATTTTCCCTGTTGATCCCCGGTGTGCGCCACCGCGTTTTTCTGGCGATCAAATCGCGTATCAACGTCCAGCGGTTCGAAATGGGAACACCCCCGGGGCAGGGACGGGAACCGCATCGTAACGGACACCCTGACGATACCGTGATCGATGGTGAATACACGTCTGTCGATACAGACAAGAAACCAACGCATCCGCCATCCGGCTGGACGCAGCATTGAGCACGGCCCTGCGCCCTGCTATGCCGTCCGCAACCTAGCATGATGGAGAGTTTACATGGCCGCTACACCCGAAACGACGCCGGAATCCAACGCCACCGGTGATGCAGCGCAGCAAACGCCGCAGGTATCCAACCGCATCATCACGCAATACGTGCGGGATATGTCGTTCGAAAATATTCTGGCCCAAAAGGGGATCAAGGGCGACGCAGTTCCGGAAATTCAGGTTCAGGTGAACGTCGACGCCCGCAAACGCGGTGCTGAAAACCAGTATGAAGTGCTGACCAAGCTGAACATCACATCCAAAACCAAGGAATCCGGTGAACCGCTGTTCATCCTCGAGTTGGAATATGCCGGTGTGTTTCAGATCGCAGGCGTGCCAGACGACCAGATGCATCCGTTTTTGCTGATCGAATGCCCGCGCCTGACATTCCCGTATATCCGCCAGATCGTGGCGAACATGACACGCGAAGGCGGGTTTCAGGCATTGAATCTGGAACAGATCGATTTTGTCGCCCTGTACCGTGCGCAACTGGCCGCCCGCGTCGAAGCGCAGAAGAAAGAAGCCGAAAACAAACCGGTCAACTGATCCGTCAGGCCAGTTTTTTCCACAAAGCCCCGTCGCCCAACCGTTCGATAAATTCGGCATGGGCGGCGGTTTCTTCACCAGTAATCCGCGACCCCAGCGACGTTTCACGCGGATAGGCGCGCCAGACCGTGTCTTTGGAATCGCTGCTTTGCGTCGTCTTGCCCTGCAACACCAGATCGGGCTGCCGTCCGCCGATCAGTTCCAGATAAACCTCTGCCAGAATTTCGGAATCAAGCAGCGCGCCGTGCAGCGTGCGCGATGTATTGTCGATGCCGAACCGGCGGCATAACGCATCCAGCGAAGCAGGCGATCCCGGAAAACGCTTGCGCGCAATGTCCAGCGTATCCAGAGCCTGATTCATCGGCAGCAACGGCCGCCCGACCCAGCCCAGCTCAGCATTCAGGAATTTCATGTCAAATTTGGCGTTGTGAATCACCAGTTTGGCAGTCCCGATGAAATCAACGAAATCCTGTGCAATATCCTTGAACACCGGCTTGTCGCGCAGAAAATCATCGCCCAGCCCATGCACTTCGAACGCGCCCTGCGGCATCGATCGCTGCGGGTTGATATATTGATGATACGTCCGTCCCGTCGGCATATGGTTCATCAGCTCAACGGCGCCAATTTCGACGATACGGTCACCTTCGGCAGGCTCGAACCCGGTTGTTTCAGTGTCCAAAACGATTTCACGCATGATGAGCCCCTGTTTTTCCGCCTGTCAGATCGCGCACCAGTTGTTGCACCGCGCGGCGCGTGTCGTCCAGTGTCAGGGTCTGTATCATAAAATCGGCACGATCACGTTTTTCGGCATCCGGCATCTGGCGGGACAGGATCATGTCGAACTGCGCCCGCGTCATGCCAGGACGGGCCAGCACCCGTTTGGCCTGAACTTCGGCAGGTGCGGTCACGACCAATGTGCCGTCCAGCCATTCATCTGCACCGGTTTCAAACAACAGCGGAATGTCGAACACCAATAGGTCTGCATCCTGGGCCGCGATGAACGCGGCACGATCCGCGGCGACCAACGGATGCACGATGCGTTCCAAATCGGACAGCGCGCCGGGATCTGCTTTGAGGATCGTGTTCAGCGCCGGACGCGATACCGCACAATCCACGACGGCATCTGGAAACCGATCGGCAATCGGCGCGACCGCCTCTCCGCCGACAGCATAAAGCGCGTGAACCGCTGAATCGGCGTCCCAGACCGGGACACCGATATCCTTGAACATACCTGCCGTCGTGCTTTTCCCCATTCCGATGGACCCTGTCAGGCCCAATAGATAGGTCATTCCAGAACGGCCTGACGCAGCGCGTCGTCAACCTCTGGTCGCTGGCCGAACCAGCGTTCAAAACCCGGCACGCCCTGATGCAGCAACATGCCCAAACCATCGACCGTCACGCAGCCGCGCGCGGCCGCATGTTCCAGCAGCGGCGTGCGCAACGGTTTGTAGACAATATCGGTGACAACCGTTGATGGTGACAGATAATCCAGCGACAACCGCAGTTCCGGTTGCCCGATCATCCCCAGCGAGGTGGTATTGACCAGCAGGTTAGCATCTTCCAACGCCGTGTTGGCCTGGACCCAATCCACGACCTTGATCCGGGTGCCGAATTCAGATCGCAGCGCTTCTGCTTTGGGACGGGTGCGATTGGCAAGCAGGATTTGCGGCACGCCGGCGTCTGCAAGTGCGACGATGATCGCCCGTGCGGCGCCACCAGCACCCAGCACGACCGCCGGTCCGGATTTCGCATTCCAGTGCGGGGCGCCCTGACGCAGGTTTGACATGAAACCGTAACCGTCGGTGTTATCGGCATGAATTTTTCCGTCAGGCCGGAAAATCAGCGTGTTGGCGGCGCCGACCAGAATGGCGCGGTCGCTTAGATGGTCTGCAATCTGCATCACGGCAGTTTTATGCGGTATCGTGACGTTTGCGCCGACAAACCCCATCTGCGGCATCGTTTGGATCACGTTGCGAAGCTGACTTTCGCTGACTTCAAGCGGGACATAATCGCCCACCAGCCCATAACGGGCCAGCCAGTATTTGTGCATCCGCGGGGACGCTGATTGGCCGATCGGGAACCCGATCACGCCGGCAAGAGGAATAGCAGGAACGTTCATCCGGCAAGTGTTCCGCGCAGCGTCAGATATGACAAGAGGTCAAGCAGCGGAAGACCAAGGACATCGAAATAATTCCCTTCAATGCGCTCAAAGAGACGCACCCCTTCTGCCTCTAGCTGATAGGCACCGACGCAATGTCGGATCTCCTCCCAGTTGCGGCTGACATAGTCCGTAAGATAGGCGTCGCTGGCGTCACGCATGTGCATCCGTACAACACCCACATGCCGCCACTGCGGAGCGCCATCCAGATACACGACTGCCGCCGATAAAAGCTGATGCCGCTGGCCGCGCAGGGACTGCAACTGGGACAACGCCTGTTCTGGCGTTTCGGGTTTTGACAGGATCGCGGTACCATGTGCCAGCACCTGGTCACACCCGATGACCAATGCACCCGCTTGTTTCGCAGACACCTTGGACGCTTTCATTTCGGCCAGCGCATCCGCAATATCACGAGGTGTCGCGTCGGACTGTTGTAATGACAGACGCATCGCGTCTTCATCAACGCGTGGTTTCACGACATCGAACGGCACACCGGCATTTCGCAGCAGTGTGGCGCGGATCGCAGAACCACTGGCAAGGATCAGGTTAGCGGACATGGGGATAACTCTGGGACATTAGGTGCGGGATGCGGGCGGCGGCGACACCCCCCGTGCAGGACCCGGACACGGCAGGGCGAACGCGGGACAGAAATCATCATTCATGAATATCATCCTCTTGTGAATGGGATAAATCTTCGCTGTGCGCAACTGATCGCATCTTGCAGAGTCAAGTCGTTCTTAACATCTACGTAACACTTTTATAGACGTTAAATTACTGAATAACATATGATTTTTAAAAAACTGGCCCGCCATCTCTCGCACGGGTCGACTTATGGCCTGTGCATAAGTCTGCGGGCAAAAAATCCATCCCCAGATTCTTGGCGCACTACATAATCATCATCTATCTTTTCTTTACTTATTTATTAAAGAAGGGCGCAGACCGGACAGGGGATAAACGATGGACTGGCTCATACCATATTACGACTGGATCAAGTCACTGCACGTGATCGCCGTGATCGCCTGGATGGCCGGGTTGTTTTATCTGCCGCGTCTGTTCGTCTATCATGCTGAACGCGCAAAAACGGGATCAGAGCTGGACCAGACATTTCAGATCATGGAACAGAAGCTTTTGCGTCTGATCATGAACCCGTCCATGATTACCGCCTGGGTCTGTGGTATTTTGTTGATCGGAATGGGTGGACTTGATTTTGGCGCAGTCTGGGGCTGGGCCAAGCTGCTAGCCGTGATCGCCATGACGGTGGCACATATGTGGATGGCAGCGCGCCGCAAGGATTTTGCTGCAGGTCGCAACACACGCAGCGGTCGCACCTATCGCATCGCGAATGAGGCGCCGACGATCCTGATGGTGATTGCGGTTGTCGCGATTATCGTCAAGCCGTTCTAGGCTGCGTTGACTTTTCAGGTGACCGCGCTTAACTGCGCCAAAGCGTCACCCGTCCGGGTATCAACGCATCCCCAACGCTGTGCTATTGAAACGCCACTTGCTGGCGACTGGAACCTTTGAACATGTCCGAACATCGTCTGAACCTTGCCGACCTGAAGGCGCAAAGCCCCAAGGACCTGTTGTCCATGGCTGAAGAGCTGGAAATTGAAAACGCATCCACGATGCGCAAAGGCGACATGATGTTCGCCATCCTGCGTGAACGTGCCGACGAAGAGTGGTTGATCGGTGGGGATGGCGTTCTGGAAGTGCTGCAGGACGGTTTTGGTTTTCTGCGCTCGCCAGAAGCAAACTATCTGCCCGGTCCCGATGACATCTATGTCTCGCCCGATATGATCCGGCAGTATTCGTTGCGCACCGGCGACACCGTCGAAGGGACGATGAAGGAACCAAACGACAACGAACGTTATTTTGCGTTGAACACGGTTGAGATGATCAACTTTGAAGATCCCGAACGCACCAAGCACAAGGTCGCGTTCGACAACCTGACGCCGCTTTATCCCGATGAACGTCTGAAGATGGAAGTCGACGCTGAGCATGACAAGAAAGATCGGTCTGCCCGGATCATCGACCTTGTTTCGCCTATCGGCAAAGGTCAGCGTTCCCTGATCGTGGCACCGCCGCGTACCGGTAAAACCGTGTTGTTGCAGAACATTGCCCATTCTATCGAACGCAATCACCCGGAATGCTATTTGATCGTACTGCTGATCGACGAACGTCCAGAAGAAGTCACCGACATGCAGCGATCCGTGAAAGGCGAGGTGGTTTCTTCTACGTTTGACGAGCCCGCAACGCGTCACGTCGCCGTGTCGGAAATGGTGATTGAAAAGGCGAAACGGCTGGTCGAGCACAAGCGCGATGTCGTGATCTTGCTGGATTCGATCACGCGACTGGGCCGTGCATTCAACACGACTGTCCCATCATCGGGCAAGGTTCTGACCGGTGGTGTCGACGCGAACGCACTTCAGCGCCCAAAACGGTTCTTTGGTGCCGCCCGTAACATCGAGGAGGGTGGTTCGCTGACGATCATTGCAACTGCGTTGATCGATACAGGCAGCCGCATGGATGAAGTGATCTTTGAAGAATTCAAAGGTACGGGCAACTCTGAAATTGTGCTGGATCGCAAGGTTGCGGACAAGCGTGTGTTCCCGGCGATGGACATTCTGAAATCCGGCACCCGCAAGGAAGAGCTGCTGGTTGGCAAAACGGACCTAGCAAAAACCTATGTCCTGCGCCGCATCCTGAATCCGATGGGCACAACCGACGCAATCGAATTCCTGATTGGCAAGTTGAAGCAGACCAAGACCAACGCAGATTTCTTTGACTCGATGAATACCTAGCAATATCAGGCGCTTGACTATGGATACGATCTTTGCCTTGGCGTCTGCACCGGGGCGGGCCGGTGTATCTGTCTTGCGCCTGTCCGGGCCGGACGCGGTCACGATTGCGTCTGGTTTGATGTCGGACGTGCCAAAAAATCGCGGCGTCCGCCGATTGCTGGATAATACCGGCGACCTGTTGGACGAAGCGTTGGTTCTGCAGTTTCCAAAGGGTCACAGCTTCACCGGTGAGTCAGTCGTCGAGGTGCATTGCCATGGTAGCATCGCTATTGTCGGTGCGGTCGGTCGTCGTCTTTCTGAATTGGGCGCTGTTCCCGCCGGACCGGGCGAATTCACCCGCCGGGCGTTGGACAACGGACGGCTGGATCTGGCGCAAGTCGAAGGTCTGGCGGATCTGATCGACGCTGAAACCGAAGCGCAGCGCAAACAAGCGGTTCGTGTTTTCAGTGGTGAACTGGGTGCCCTTGCCAATGAATGGCGGGCAAAGCTGATCCGCGCTGCTGCCTTGATCGAAGCAACGATTGATTTTGTTGACGAAGACGTGCCCGTCGATGTCTACCCCGAAGTGCTGTCATTGATGTCTTCGGTTGAAGACGGGCTTGCACGTCAGATTGCGGGGTCGGGTGCGGCGGAACGTGTGCGGTCAGGGTTCGAGGTTGCTATTGTTGGCCCACCGAACATCGGAAAATCGACGTTACTCAACCGGCTTGCGGGCCGAAAGGCGGCGATCACCTCTGACATTGCCGGGACCACGCGCGATGTGATCGAAGTCCGTATGGAAATTTCTGGCTTGCCGGTGACGCTGCTGGATACCGCCGGGATTCGTGAGACAAAAGATGTGATCGAAAAACTGGGGGTCGATCTAGCCCGGCAGCGCGCGGAGGCTGCTGATCTTCGTGTTTTTTTGACGGACATGGACCGTCAGACGCCCTTTGCGCCCGTAGCTGGCGATCTTGTCCTTCTGGGCAAGTCGCAGCCGCCGCTCGGCGTTTCTGGGCTCGATGGGCACGGCGTGACAGAAATGATCGACCAGATCGGAGCGGAGCTTTCGAAGCGCGCAGCCAACGCGGGCATGGCCATACGGGAACGTCATCGCGTTCAGATGATTTTGGCCCAAACGCAATTGAAAATAGTGAAAGACGCCATCGCGCAATCCGCACCAGCTGATTTTCTGGCAGAAGATCTGCGGATCGCGGTCAGGGCGCTTGACTCCATCGTTGGGCGCGTAGATGTAGAGGACCTTCTGGGGGAAATCTTCTCCAGTTTTTGCATCGGAAAGTAGGTGTTTCACGTGAAACATTATCAGGTCGTCGTCATTGGTGGCGGACACGCGGGCTGCGAGGCTGCGCTTGCTGCCGCACGTCTGGGCGTTGAGACCGCGCTGATTACGATGAAATCCACTGATATCGGCGTTATGTCGTGCAATCCCGCGATCGGCGGCCTGGGAAAAGGCCATCTTGTTCGTGAGATTGACGCATTAGGCGGTGCTATGGGGCAGGTTGCTGACGCGTCCGGTATTCAATTTCGGCTACTGAACCGCACGAAGGGTCCAGCGGTGCAGGGACCACGGACTCAATCTGATCGCGTGTTGTATCAAAAAGAGATGCAGGCGGTGATAGCAGGGCAGGCTAATCTGACCCTGATCACCGGAGAAGTCACACAACTGATCATGTCCGGTACGCGTGTTACCGGGGCAGAAGTTGACGGTATAGACCAGTTGGTCGCGGATTCTGTGGTTTTGACCACGGGTACCTTTTTAGGCGGGCTTATCCACATTGGGGACCGGTCATTCCCAAGCGGGCGAATGGGTGATGCGGCGTCACAAAAGATGGCACAACAGCTGCGCAGCTTTGATCTACCGCTGGGGCGACTAAAAACCGGAACGCCACCACGCTTGCGATCTTCGACGGTTGATTGGTCGTCGCTGGACATGCAGCATGCCGACATCGACCCATCGCTTTTTTCTTTTCTGTCTGACACCTTGAAGGTGCCGCAGATTGCTTGCGGTATCACGCATACAAACGACCGCACCCATCAAATCATACGGGACAATCTGGCAAGATCAGCAATGTATGGCGGCCATATTGATGGTGTTGGTCCGCGATACTGCCCGTCTATCGAAGATAAGGTGACGCGTTTTGCGGATAAATCCTCGCATCAGGTATTTCTGGAACCAGAGGGCTTGGATTCCGATGTGATCTACCCGAACGGGATCAGTACGTCGTTGCCAGAAGATGTACAGAACGATTATGTCAGGTCAATCGCTGGGCTTGAACAGGTCGAGATTTTACAACCAGGCTATGCAATCGAATATGACTACGTCGATCCCAGAAGTCTGGCGCCTTCGCTGGTTTTGAAAACTTGCGTCGGTTTGTACCTTGCAGGGCAAATTAACGGAACCACTGGGTATGAGGAGGCGGCTGCGCAAGGTCTTGTCGCTGGTACGAACGCCGCGTTGTGCAGCCTGGGACGTGATCCTCATTATTTCAGCCGGAGTGAATGCTACATCGGCGTGATGATTGACGACTTGGTAAACAGGGGCGTCACAGAACCTTACCGGATGTTCACCTCGCGCGCGGAATTTCGGCTGATTCTTCGCGCGGATAACGCAGACCGGCGATTAACTCCGATCGGTCGAAAACTTGGGCTTGTATCAGATGCACGTTGGATGCGATTCTGCGATAAGCTGGACGAGATCGACAAGGCAAGAAATATCTTAGAAAAGGTTACGCTAACGCCGTCGGATTTGAACAACGTCGGCGTCCGCTTATCTTCTGGGTCCGGTGCGCGGACTGCGTTGTCTGCCTTGTCGCTCGCAGATTGTGGATTTGAGACGGTAAGGACGCTTGTACCCGGCGCTAAATCAATCGACGCATTGATTGGCACCCAGGTTCGCAACGACGCCTTGTACGCCCATTATGCGAAACGCCAGCAACGGGACATTGATGCGTTACAAGCTGCGGAAAATTTGTTGATCCCATCGGACATGTCGTTTGACGATTTGTCCGGTTTGTCGAATGAGTTGAAGACCAAAATTGCCCGTCTGCGTCCTACAAACCTACATGAATGCAGTCAAATTGAGGGTATGACTCCCGCAGCGCTTCTGCTGATCAAAGGGACCTTGCAGAAAAAAGAGCTACGTCGTGCCATCTGATTTTGAACTGCCAGATGTTTCACGTGAAACATCTGCTCGTTTGACCGCGTTTTCCGATCTTTTGATCAAGTGGAACAGGACAATAAATCTTGTTTCAAAATCTCAAATTAATGATTTGAAAACACGGCATGTGGATGACAGCCTGCAACTTCTGCCACATATCCCATCGGACGCCAAGGTGCTGACAGATATTGGAAGTGGTGGCGGGTTCCCCGGCATCGTTTTGGCTATCGCCAAAGCTGAGACACAGCCATCGTTACATTTCCAACTGATCGAAAGTGATCAGCGTAAGGCCGCTTTTTTGCGGACTGCAGTCTGCACCCTGTCGTTAAATGCCACCGTATTTTGCGAACGAATTGAACAGACGACAGCCGAACCCGCCGACTGTATGACAGCCCGCGCACTGGCGCCTTTGTCGAATTTGCTGGCGTTTGCATCTGGACTGATGGTGCCCGAAGGCACGGCAATTCTGCCAAAAGGCCGGCATTTTGAAACAGAACTTGAGGATGCACAAAAGGCGTGGCACTTCAGACATCAGATCTACCCTAGTCTGACTGATTCAGACGGGCAGGTCATTGTTGTAAAGGATATTCGGCGTGCCTGACCGTAACACACCAAAAACCGCCAAAATTATCGCTGTCGCCAACCAAAAAGGTGGCGTCGGAAAAACAACGACGACCATCAATTTAGGCGCTGCGCTGGCGGAACTCGATCAGAACGTCCTGTTGATCGACCTCGATCCCCAAGGTAACGCGTCAACCGGACTTGGCGTATCGCCCTACGCGCGGCAGGTCACCACGTACGATTTCATCTTGGGTGACGCGACGCCGGATCAGGCGATTCAGCAGACCACGGTTCCAAATCTGTCGATCATACCAGCAACGACGGACCTCAGCTCTGCCGATATTGAACTTATATCGAACGAAAAAAGAAGCTTTCTGCTGTTTGATGCGTTGCGGCAATTACCGATGGATCAGCTTCGGTTTGACTATATCTTGATTGATTGCCCGCCATCGCTCAACATTTTGACAGTTAATGCGATGGTCGCATCACACTCTGTCATCGTACCACTGCAAAGCGAGTTTTTCGCGCTTGAGGGGCTGTCTCAACTGATGCTGACAATCAGAGAAGTCCGCCAGTCAGCGAACAAATCCCTACGGATCGAGGGCGTCGTATTGACGATGTACGACCGGCGGAACAACCTGTCCCAGCAAGTCGAAGCGGACGCTCGTGAGAATTTGGGTGCGCTCGTTTTTGATACGGTCATTCCCCGCAATGTCCGGTTAAGTGAGGCACCATCGTTTGCCATGCCTGCGTTGTCATACGACAGTCAGTCGGCTGGCAGTGTTGCGTATCGTAAGCTTGCGACTGAAATCCTGGCCAAGGCCAAAGCCCCGTTGAAAAAGGTGTCTTGATGTCTCAACCTCCTAAAACCCGTGGTCTTGGCCGTGGTCTTTCTGCGTTGATGGCAGATGTGCAACCGGCGCAAACAGACACCGATGAGGTGCCGCCGCGTGCCGATCTTTATGTTCCTATTGAACGCGTCCATCCAAATCCCGATCAGCCGCGTCGCACATTCGACGATGATGCACTGGCGGAACTTGCGGAATCGATCCGTGAAAAGGGCGTGATCCAGCCCCTCATCGTGCGGCTTCAACCGGGCGCGACCGACGAATATCAGATTGTCGCTGGCGAACGTCGGTGGCGCGCTTCGCAGATGGCCAACCGACACGACATTCCAGTCCTGATCCGTGATTTCAATGACACTGAAGTTCTTGAAATTGCGATCATCGAAAACATTCAACGTGCTGACCTCAACCCGGTAGACGAGGCCGCGGGTTATCGGCAGTTGATGGATCGGTTCGGACACACCCAAGAACAACTAGCCACAGCACTTGGCAAAAGCCGGAGCCATATCGCCAACCAGATGCGTCTGCTTTCGTTGCCATCAGACGTGCTGGATTGGCTTGGAAAGGGTAAACTGACCGCCGGGCACGCGCGAACACTCGTCGGTCATCCAAAGGCGACCGAACTGGCACGCCAGATCATGGCAAAAGGTCTTTCGGTCCGCGATGCAGAACGTCTGACGAAAAAGATAACTGACACCGATGATAAGCCTGCGCGTGAACGGACCCGTCCGCGCAAGGATGCTGATACAATTGCCTTGGAACGTGAATTGTCAGCGGCAATCCGGATGCAAGTGTCCATTGATCAGGATGCCGGGCAGGAAAGTGGCAAAATGACCATTCGTTACAGTGACTTGAACCAACTTGATGATCTGATGCGTCAGCTGGCAGGCAATTAGTCGGCCAGCAGCGATCGCAGGATACCGTTCAGCACAGGACGCCCCTCGGCGGATACGCGCAGGCGTTCAGGATCTTGCGCAATCAGACCCAATTCTAGCAGTTCAGTCTCTTGCGGGTTGCCATTTTCATAGCCAGCATCGCGCAAACGGTCCCGCGAAACGCCTTCTGACAGGCGCAGGCCCATCAGCAACATCTCTGTCAGTGCGTCGGCACGCCCAATGGGTTCGCGCGGCAGTTCCCCATGCCCCTGGTTTTCGACCTGCGCCAGCCATGCGCCCGGTGCCAGCGGCGTTGATGTTTCCCAACGCGCACCGTCCAACGTCAGTCGGCCCTGCGCGCCCGGTCCGACCCCGACGTAATCCCCAGACTGCCAATAGATCCGATTGTGCGTGCTTTCGGCACCGATCCGCGCATGGTTAGACGTCTCATATCCGTGAAATCCGGCAGCCTCGCATATTGCCTGCGTCGCAAAATACAGGTCCGCGCCCAGATCGTCGTTCGGCAGGCCGCGCAACTGGCCCAATGCATCGCGCTCGCCAAACACCGTTCCGTCCTCGATCGTCAGCTGGTAGAGCGACAGGTGATCGACCGCCATTGAGAGCGCGGTGGTCAGTTCGGTTTCCCATTGCGCTAGCGTTTGATCCTGCCGCGCATAGATCAGATCAAAACTGACACGATCAAACGTCGTCCGCGCGATATCAAACGCAGCCAAAGCCTCTGCCGCACTATGCATGCGACCCAGTCGGCGTAGGTCGGCATCATTCAAGGCCTGCACCCCAAGAGACACACGGTTGACGCCCGCAGCACGATAGCCCGCAAAGCGGTCCGCCTCGGTCGAGGTTGGGTTTGCTTCTAGCGTGATTTCGATATCGTTCGCGATCGGCCATGTCGCGCGGATCGTGGCCAGAATGTCATCGACTAGTCGGACCGACATCATTGATGGCGTGCCGCCGCCAAAGAACACGGATTGTAGCACCCGACCTTGTGTTTCTTTGCCTAACCGTTTGATTTCATGTATGTAAGCACGACCCCAGCGATCTTGATCGATCCGGGTCGCAACATGGCTGTTGAAATCACAATAGGGGCACTTTGCCTGACAGAACGGCCAGTGCAGATACAGACCGAACCCGCCGTTCCGCCAATCTTCAGTCAAAACAGCCCGCCACCAGTTTTTGAAACGCATCGGCACGGTGGCTGATCCGGTTTTTTTCCCAACGGTCCATCTCGCCAAACGTCAACTCATGGCCATCGGGCTGGAAAATAGGATCGTAGCCATGTCCCTGATCCCCGCGACCGGGCCAGACAATCTGGCCCGGCATGACACCCGCGAACACTTCGTCGTGACCATCGGGCCAGGCCAGCACCAAGGTGCAGCAGAACCGCGCAGTGCGGGGAGATGGCGCGCTGACGGCTTCCAATGCGTCGAACGCCCGCTGCATCGCCATCTGGAAATCGCGGCCAGATTTGGTTTCGGCCCAATCAGCGGTCAGGACACCCGGCGCACCGTTCAGGGCGGCGATTTCCAACCCGCTGTCGTCGGCCAGCGCGGGTAGCCCGGTGGCCTTGGCCGCGGCATGCGCCTTGATCCGGGCATTGCCGGCAAATGTGTCTTCAGTCTCGTCCGGTTCAGGCAAACCGTGATCGGCGTTGCTGGTCAACGTCACGCCATAATCTTTCAGCAGGTCCGCGATTTCGTCGCGCTTGCCGGTATTATGGGTTGCGATGACCAACTGGTCGCCGTCGAATTTTCTCAAGACACGGCCTCCATCTGGATCCGGTTCAGATCGGTGATACCGGATTCCGCCAGATCAAGCAGCGTGTCCATTTGTCCGCGCGTAAATGTGGCGCCTTCGGCTGACATCTGCACTTCGACCAGCTTGCCGCCGGTCATGATGAAATTGCCGTCGACCCCGGCTTCGGAATCTTCGGGGTAATCCAGATCAAGCACCTCCTGACCGGCGTAAATCCCACAGGAAACAGCAGCGACCGGATCAACAAGCGGATCAGCGGTGATCAGACCCGCCTTCATCAACTGATTCACCGCCAGTTTCAGGGCGACCCAGCCACCGGTGATCGACGCGCAGCGGGTGCCGCCATCGGCCTGAATGACATCACAATCAATCTGGATCTGGCGTTCGCCCAGCGCAACACGATCGACACCGGCGCGCAGGCTGCGTCCGATCAGGCGCTGAATTTCCTGCGTGCGTCCCGACTGGCCGTTCTTTGCTTCGCGGCGCATTCGTGTATGTGTGGCGCGGGGCAGCATGCCATATTCCGCCGTGACCCAGCCCAGCCCTGAATTTTTCATAAAGGACGGCACCCGTTCGTCAACACTGGCGGTGCAAAGGACATGCGTATCGCCCATGCGTATCATACAGCTGCCTTCGGCATGACGCGTGACGTTGGTTTCGATGGACACGTCGCGCATTTGGGTGGTCTTACGGCCGGATGGGCGCATGGTTCAGCTCCTTCATAGGTTGCGAAAGCGGCATACGCGTCCCATGTCGATATTCCAAGTCCCGTTGACGCCCCCGTGCCCTTTGGCCAGAGTAACAACGCCATGACCCATGTACCGCCACGCTTCGATGACATGAATGCCCGCTCGCGCGAGGTGTTTCGCCGCATCGTCGAAGGTTACCTTGAAACCGGCACACCCGTCGGGTCGCGCACCCTGTCGCGTGAAATGTCCGATCCGGTCAGCCCTGCGACAATTCGCAACGTCATGAACGATCTGGAATATCTGGGCCTGCTGGGCAGCCCGCATGTCAGCGCGGGCCGTGTGCCGACGCAGATCGGCCTGCGCATGTTCGTCGACGGCTTGCTAGAGGTGAACGACCTGTCGGACCCTGATCGCAACCTGATCGACCAGACCTTGACCGACGACGATACCGATGTCAGCGCCGTGCTTGACCGCGTTGGGTCCGCGCTGTCCGGTGTCACACAGGTCGCATCGCTTGTCCTGACCCCAAAACACGAAGCCCCGATCAAACACATCGAATTCGTGTCGCTGTCCAACACCCGCGCGCTGGTGGTGCTGGTCTTTGCCGATGGTCACGTTGAAAATCGGCTATTTACCCCGCCACCGGGGCAAACCCCGTCATCCATGCGTGAGGCGGCGAATTTCCTGAACGCCATCGCCGAAGGCCAGACCCTTTCGCGCCTAGGGGCGGTGATCGAACGTGAAATCGCGGCCCGTCGTCAGGAAATTGACAAGCTGGCCGCAGAACTGGTGCAGTCCGGTGCGGTGATCTGGGAAAACGAAGGTGAAAACAACGAACGCCTGATCGTGCGTGGCCGTGGCAATCTGCTGGGGGACGATACCGGCGATATCGACCTTATCCGTAACCTGTTCGACGATCTGGAACGCAAACGTGATATCGCGCAGTTTCTCGAACTGGCTGATGATGCCGAAGGCGTGCGGATTTTTATCGGGTCCGAAAACAAACTTTTCTCACTTTCGGGTTCCTCTCTGGTGGTTTCTCCTTATATGAACGCCGACCGTAAGATCATCGGCGCCGTGGGCGTCATTGGTCCGACAAGACTGAATTACGGGCGCATTGTGCCCATCGTGAACTATACCGCGCAGCGCGTCGGCAAGATGATCGCCGACCGCTCCTGAAGGAATTGATATGGCCGACCAAGACGAACCGATGAGCCTTGATGAACTCGCCGCCGAAGGCGACGAACTGGACGCGCAGGGTGATGAAACGCTGGCGCGGATCGCGGACATCGAAGCAGAGCGTGACGAATTCCGCGACAAGTGGATGCGGGCGCTGGCCGATGCGGAAAACACCCGCAAACGGGCCGACCGTGACCGGCGCGAGGCTGAAAATTACGGCGGATCAAAACTCGCCCGTGATCTGCTGCCGGTTTACGACAACCTGCGCCGCGCGCTGAAATCGACCGCCGATGCTGAAAAGGCGGTGAACGCATCACTGTTGGAAGGTGTCGAACTGACGATGCGCGAATTGATTTCCGTCTTCAAAAAGCACGGAATCGATCCGATCACACCCGAAGTCGGCGACAAATTCGATCCAAACCTGCATCAGGCAATGTTCGAAGCACCACTGCCCGGCACCAAGGCTGGAGAGATCATCGATGTCTCGACCGAGGGTTTCCTGCTGCACGACCGTCTGCTGCGCCCCGCGCAGGTCGGCGTGTCGTCGACGCAGGCGAGCTGAACTTTTTTACAGTTGAAACGACAACAAGGGACGACGCTCAGGCGTCGTCCTTTTGCGTCAGATCTTTTAACTCGTAGATCAGCGCCAATGCTTCGCGCGCCGTCAGATCGTCCGGATGCACGTTGCGCAGACGGTCAGTCAGCGCCGATTGTTTCACGGGTGCCGGGGCAGGGGGCGGGGTCGCCGCAAATAATGGCAGGTCGTCGATCATCGCCTTGCGCGCACTGCCGCCTTCACGTTCGCCTTTTTCCAGCGCTTCCAGCACCACCTTTGCACGGGCGATGACAGCGGGTGGCAGACCGGCCAGACGCGCGACCTGCACGCCATAGCTGCGATCGGCGGTGCCCTTCTTGACCTCGTGCAGGAAAATGACATCGCCATCCCATTCCTTGACGCTGACGGTTGCATTGTCGACGCCTGCCAGTTTGGCGGACAGGCTGCTCATCTCGTGGTAATGGGTGGCGAACAGTGCGCGGCAGCGATTGACGTCGTGCAGATGTTCCAACGTGGCCCAGGCGATAGACAACCCGTCATAGGTTGCGGTGCCGCGTCCGATTTCGTCCAGAATCACAAGTGCCCGGTCGTCCGCTTGATTCAGGATCGCGGCGGTTTCCACCATTTCCACCATGAACGTCGACCGTCCCCGCGCCAGATCGTCCGATGCCCCGACACGGCTGAAAATCTGGCTGACGATCCCGATATGCGCATCCTCTGCCGGTACGAACGCGCCCATCTGGGCCAAAACAGCGATCAATGCGTTCTGTCGCAGGAATGTCGATTTACCCGCCATGTTCGGGCCGGTCAGCAACCAGATCGGCGTATCGGTCAAATCGCACCCGTTGGCGACAAACGGTTGACCTGCGCGTGACAATGCGGCTTCGACCACAGGATGACGGCCGCCTGTGATGTTAAAGGTGCGGCTGTCGTCGATCTGCGGTCGGACCCAGCCTTCTTGTCGCGCCAAATGGGCCAGGCCCGCCGCCAGATCACATTCGGCAAGGGCGCGGGACAGTTGCCCCAGCGGCCCCTGCTCGGCCAAAACAGACTCCGATAGATCGGAATACAGCCGCTTTTCAATCTCCAGTGCTTCTGACCCGGCATTCAGGATGCGGCTTTCAATCTCGTTCAGTTCGACGGTCGTGAACCGCACCTGATTGGCCGTGGTTTGGCGATGGATGAACGTATCCGACAGGGGCGGTGCCAGCATCCGTTCCGCATGGGTGGCGGTGACTTCGATGAAATAGCCCAACACGTTGTTATGCTTGATCTTCAGCGCGTTGATTCCGGTGCGTTGGATGAAATCCGCCTGCATTGATGCAATGACGCCGCGTCCTTCGTCCCGCAGATGTCGTGCGGAATCCAGATCGCTGTCGTAACCTGCCGCTATGAAACCGCCGTCGCGCGCCAGTAATGGCGGATCAGCGACCAGTGCAGCATCCAGCAGATCGTGCACCGTATCATGGCCTGTCAGCGCGGCTTGCGCGTCCGCCAGCAGCTTGGGCAAATCGCCCCGGTTCAGCACCTGATACAGCCTGTCCGCATGTTCGATCGTGTTGCGGATGGCGGCCAGATCACGCGGGCCACCCCGATCCAGCGCCAACCGTGACAAAGCCCGGTCCAGATCATGCACGCCGCGCAGATGGTCGCGGATATCTTCGGTCAGGGTGGGATCAACGTACAGGGCTGCGACGGCATCCTGCCGCGCAGTGATCACGTCCAACTGCCGCGACGGTGCGCTTAGCCTGCGTTCCAGTAGCCGCGCACCTGCGGCTGTTACCGTCCGGTCGACAGCATCCAGAAGCGACCCGGCGCGCCCCCCCGCCATCGCGTGTGTCAGTTCCAGCGAACGACGTGTCGCGGCGTCGATCTGCATCAGCGCAGCACGGCTTTCCAGCACGGGCGGGCGCAACAGCGGCAATTGCCCTTTTTGGGTAATTTCCAGATAGGCGGTGATGCCGGCCAATGCGGCGACTTCTGCCCGGCCAAAGCTGCCGAATGCGTCCAGCGATCCGATATGAAACAGATCGCACAGTCGCTTTTCGCCCACGGTGCTGTCGAATGCGGCGCGGCCCAGTTCTGTCAGGCTGGCGCCGGCGTCTTCGATCAGGTCGCGGAAATCGGCAGCGTCACCGTCCGCCAGCAGCACTTCTTTTGGGGCGAGCCTTGCCAGTTCTGGGGCAAGTGCCACGCGCGGGCACGCCATGACACGCAACACGCCAGTGGAAATATCGACCCACGCCAGCGCCACGTCGTCGCGCACCCGTGCGATGGCCGCCAGAAAATTGTGACGCCGGGCATCCAGCAATGAATCTTCGGTCAATGTGCCGGGGGTGACCAAGCGCACCACATCGCGTTTCACGACTGATTTATGGCCGCGCTTCTTTGCCTCTGCGGGACTTTCCATCTGTTCACAGACGGCAACGCGAAATCCCTTGCGGATCAGGGTCAAAAGATAGCTTTCGGCACTATGCACAGGGACACCGCACATCGGAATATCCGCGCCGTCGTGCTTGCCACGCTTCGTCAGCGCAATGTCCAATGCGGCTGCGGCCTGCACCGCGTCGTCAAAGAACATCTCGTAAAAATCGCCCATCCGGTAGAACAGGATCGCGTCTTGATACTGGACCTTCAGGTCCAGATATTGCGCCATCATCGGTGTGACTGTGTCGGTCATTGCTTCCCCCGGTCTGCTGGCCGGGTCTAGCACCCGCCGCCTGCATGGAAAACCCGCGCTTGAGCCAATCGTGCGACCCCGCTACCAAAGGCATTCAGGCAAGGGGGACCATATGGCCAAAGTGACCAGAGAAGACGCGCTTGCGTTTCATTCGCAGCCTTCACCGGGCAAATGGGAAATCAACGCCACCGTGCCGATGACCACGCAACGCGACCTAAGCCTTGCGTATTCGCCCGGCGTCGCCATCCCCTGCGAAGAAATCGCACGCGATCCCGCCTTGTCGTATGATTATACCAACCGGGGCAATCTGGTCGCCGTGATTTCCAACGGCACGGCGGTTCTGGGGCTGGGCAACCTTGGGGCGCTTGCATCCAAACCCGTGATGGAAGGTAAATCCGTCCTGTTCAAACGCTTTGCTGACGTGAATTCCATCGATCTGGAACTGGATACCGAAGACGCCGACGCGTTCTGCAATGCGGTGCGGCTGATGGGCCCCAGCTTTGGCGGTATCAATCTTGAAGACATCAAGGCGCCAGAATGTTTCATCATCGAACAGCGCCTGAAAGAGGAAATGGACATCCCGGTGTTCCACGACGACCAGCACGGCACCGCCGTGATCTGTGCGGCCGGTCTGCTGAACGCGCTGCACCTGTCCGACAAAAAGATCGAAGACGTCCGTATCGTGCTGAACGGGGCAGGAGCTGCCGGGATCGCCTGTCTGGAACTGCTCAAGGCGATGGGCGCACGACATGACAACTGCATCATGTGCGACACAAAAGGCGTGATCTATCAGGGCCGGACCGACGGCATGAACCAGTGGAAATCGGCCCATGCCGCGACCACCGACGCCCGCACCCTGACCGATGCGATGAAAGGGGCCGATGTTTTCCTTGGCGTGTCGGCCAAAGGGGCGGTGACACCCGCGATGGTCGAAAGCATGGCACCGAACCCGGTGATTTTCGCCATGGCGAACCCCGATCCCGAAATCACCCCGGAAGAGGCGCACGCCGTCCGCAGCGATGCCATCGTCGCCACCGGGCGGAGCGATTACCCCAACCAGATCAACAACGTGCTGTGCTTTCCCTATCTGTTTCGGGGGGCGCTGGATATTCACGCCCGCGCCATCAATGATGAAATGAAAATTGCATGCGCCCATGCGCTTGCCGCCATGGCGCGTGAAGACGTGCCTGACGAAGTCGCCGCCGCATACGGCAAGAAACTGACGTTTGGGCGCGATTACATCATCCCCACGCCGTTTGATCCGCGTCTGATCCACCGCATCCCGCCTGCCGTGGCCAAGGCGGGCATGGACACAGGCGTTGCGCGGCGTCCGATCATCGACATGGGTGGTTACACCGCTGCCCTGACCGCCCGCATGGACCCGACCGCCAATATCCTGCGCAGCCTGCATAACCGCGCGCGTGCCGCCCAATCGACAATTGTATTTGCCGAAGGTGACGATCCCCGCGTCCTGCGTGCGGCCATCGCTTATCAGCGGCAAGGTCTGGGTAAGGCGCTGGTTGTTGGCCGCACCGGTGATGTCGAAGCGTTGTTGCGCGCCGAACGGCTGGACGATGCCGTTGGCGAACTGACCGTCGTGAACGCGGCGAATACTGAACATCTGGAAACCTATAAGGGCTTTCTTTACGAACGCCTGCAACGTCAGGGTCATGACCGGCAAGACGTACACCGTCTTGCCGCACGTGACCGCCATGTCTTTGCCGCACTGATGCTGGCGCATGGTCATGCCGACGGCATGGTGACGGGTGCGACCCGTAAATCCGCGCAGGTGCTGGAACTGATCGGCCATGTGTTCGATGCCCGTCCGCATCATGGGGCCGTCGGCGTGACCGCGCTGTTGGCGCGGGGGCGGATCGTGCTGGTTGCTGATACGCTGGTGCATGAATGGCCCGACGAAAATGATCTGGCCGATATCGCCACCCGCGGGGCAGAGGTCGCGCGCGGCTTTGGGCTGGACCCACGCGTCGCGTTTTGCAGCTTTTCGACATTCGGCTATCCGGTGTCCGAACGCGCTGAAAAGATGCACCGCGCGCCCGATATTCTGGACCAGCGCGGCGTCGATTTCGAATACGAAGGCGAAATGACCGTCGATGTTGCGCTGAACCCGTCGGCGGCTGCGCATTATCCATTCAGCCGACTGACCGGACCTGCCAACGTTTTGGTCGTGCCGGCCCGCCATTCCGCCAGTATCAGCGTGAAACTGATGCAGGAAATGGGGGGCGCGACTGTGATCGGTCCAATCCTTGCAGGTGTCGGCAAACCGGTGCAGATCTGTTCCACCGTGTCTTCGGTCAACGATATCCTCAACATGGCGGTGATCGCCGCCGGAAAGGTCGCCTGATGGCTATCTGGAACCTTGGATCGATCAATATCGATCAGGTCTACGCGGTGCCACACATGCCCGCCCCCGGTGAAACCCTGTCCGCCACGGATCACGCGGAATTTCTGGGCGGCAAGGGCACCAATATGTCCGTCGCCTGTGCGCGTGCGGGCGCGACCGTCCACCATATCGGTGCAGTGGGGGACGACGGCGAATGGTGCGTCGATCGCCTGATGGAATACGGCGTCGACACGCGGTTCATCGCCCGTGCCGATGTGGATACGACGCAGGCCGTGATCCTTGTTGATAAGGACGGCGAAAACACGATCGTCCTGTCCCCCGGCGCGAACGAGGTCATCCCCCACGCCATCCTGCAAGAAGCGCTGTCAGAAGCGCAAACCGGCGACTGGCTGCTGATTCAAAACGAAACCAACCTGCAACGCACCGCCGCCGAACTGGGGCGCAAGATGGGCCTGCGCGTGGCCTACGCAGCCGCACCTTTTGACGCGGACCGCGTGCAGGCCGTGTTGCCGTCCATCGACCTGTTGTTTCTGAACGCGGTCGAGGCCAGACAATTGCGCGACGCCACCGGCAAGAAACCCTATGATCTGGGAATCCGCGATGTCGTGGTGACGTTGGGGGCGGACGGCGCCGATTGGTTCGGACCGATGGGACCCCAGCATTTCGACGCGATCCCGGTCGATGCCGTCGATACCACCGGGGCAGGCGATACATTCACAGGATACGTGCTGGCTGGTCTGGATCGGGGTCAGCCGATGGGACAGGCCATCGGGGTGGCGATGCGGGCCGGGGCGCTGATGGTTCAGCGCCACGGCACCGCAGACGTGATCCCGGACCTGAAAGAGGTCCAGGACATGATCCTGCCGGATTAATTGATGAACGGTGCGTCGTTGCCCCAGATCTGGGCAACGCGCTGATCGCGTCCACAGCGATCGCGGTAATATTTGTAGGCGCCTTCCTGCGTCTTGACCCCGCCACGGGTCAGCTTGAGCCCTTCGGATTTATAGTAGTCCTGATGGTAATCTTCGGCCATGTAGAACGGGGCAGCCTGCACCACGGGCGTGACGATCTGGCGTCCCAGCTCTTGCTGGGCTGCGTTGACGGCGGCAGTGGCGGTATTTGCCTGTTCCTGCGTCTGCACGAAAATCGCGGTGCGGTAGCTGTCGCCACGGTCACAGAACTGGCCCCCGGCATCCAGCGGGTCGATGGACCGCAGGAAAAGATCCATGATTTCACGGTAGCTGATGACGCTAGGATCAAACGGAATCCGCACGGCTTCGTAGTGGCCGGTATCGCCGCCCGTCACCTGCCGATAGGTCGGGTTGGTGGTGGTGCCGCCAGTATAGCCCGACACCACATCACCGACGCCTGCGACGCTTTCGAAATCGGCTTCGACGCACCAAAAACAGCCCCCCGCAACGATGGCTGTCTGGGTTTGCTGGGCCGTAGCCGCATTGCCAAATCCAATCGCAAGGATGGCTGCGGCGATCAATTTCTTTTTCATCTGTCACTCCTCCGGGTTCCAGACCTATGTGGGATAAGGCATGATTCCGATCAAACGCCGTGATGCGGTCTCACGGGGTCGTTACCGCATATCGGGCCGCGGATCGGATTTTACTAAACCAACGCAAGGAATACGCATGGCCGAAGTTTCGACCCACCAGTCCGCAGAGGACGCGCGCAACGAAAACATCCTGATCTGGGTTGATGGCGAACTGAAACCGCGCGCACAGGCCGTGGTCAGTGTCTATGACAGCGGATTCATGCTGGGCGATGGCGTTTGGGAAGGTTTGCGTCTGTATGACGGGCGCTGGGCGTTTCTGGATGAACACCTTGATCGTCTGTTCGAAGCGGCCAAGGCCATCGACCTTGATATCGGGATGGACCGTGACGGCGTGAAACAGGCGCTGGAACAGACCCGCGCCGCCAACGACATGACCAGCGATGCCCACGCCCGACTGATGGTGACGCGGGGGGTCAAGACGCGTCCGTTCCAGCACCCGTCGCTGTCACGTCAGGGACCGACGATGGTGATCATCATGGAACATTCGAAACCGTCGATCCCGCGTCCCATCAATCTGGCGACCGTGCCGCACCAGCGCGGGCTGCCGATGACCCAAGACCCCAAGCTGAACAGCCATTCCAAACTGAATTGCATTCTGGCTTGTATCGCCGCGCAAAAGGCAGGCGCCGACGAAGCCCTGATGCTGGATGTGCATGGCTTTGTGAACACGACCAACGCCTGCAATTTCTTCATCGTGCGCAAAGGTACCGTTTGGACCAGCACTGGCGATTACTGCATGAACGGCATCACCCGGCAAAAGGTGATCGACGTCTGCCGCGCCGATGGAATCCCGGTGTTCGAGCGGAATTATTCACTGGTCGATACCTATGGCGCCGACGAGGCTTTTCTGACCGGCACATTCGGCGCGCAAACCCCCGTCGGCACGATTGATGGACGCCAGATCGGCAATGGTGATCTGGGGCCGATGACCCTGCGCATCCGTTCGCTTTACAAGGCGCTGGTGGACGCGGCATGAAAATCGCGATGTGGTCGGGGCCGCGCAACCTGTCGACGGCGATGATGTATGCCTTTGGTGCGCGCGGCGATTTCGCGGTCTGGGACGAACCGTTCTATGCGGCCTATCTGGCGCGCACCGGGGCCGACCACCCGATGCGCGATGCCATCATCGCAGCCCATGACACCGATCCGGATGCCATTGCTGCGCGCTGTGCAGGGCCGATCCCGACCGGAAAACCGCATTTTTACATGAAACACATGCCGCATCATATGGACGGGATGCCGCTGGATTGGGCGGCCGATTGCGTCAACGTCCACCTGATCCGTCATCCCGCCCGCGTCATCGCCAGCTACGGGGCCAAACGGGACAGCGTGACCGACGACGACATCGGTTTTGCCGCACAGGCGGCGCTATTTGACCGGATCGGCGGGCTTGTCATCGACAGTGCCGATATCCGCGATGATCCTGACGGCATGTTGCGCACCTTGTGTGCCGCCATCGGCCTGCCGTTCGACGGTGACATGCTGTCATGGCCGGCAGGTGGGCACCCGGATGATGGCGTCTGGGCCGCGCATTGGTATGGTGCGATCCACAACAGCACCGGGTTCGCCGGACCCGAAGGCCCGATGCCGCCGCTGATGGATGATGCCGCCGATCTGGCCCGGCGTGCCCTGCCGCATTACGACCGGCTTTATGCCCAGCGCCTGCAAAAACGGGCCGACAGCTGAAACTCTGTCCTTCGGTGTGACGTGTATCTGCCTGTAACCCGCTTTCGTTGCGGTCCTGTCAGCAGGTTTTGCAACGTATCTGTGTTTGCGACATCCGGGCGGATAACCAGTTTTCTGTTGAACAGTGCCTTTCGCCCGGCGTTCACGAGTATCCTGTTACACCCGCCCCGGTTTACCGGGGCGGGCTGTTGTCTGGGTCAAGAGGACAGACGCCGTTTGCGCGCGGCCAACAGTTTCAGGCGCAGCGCGTTCAGTTGGATGAACCCCTGCGCGTCGGTCTGGTCATAGGCACCGGCGTCGTCTTCGAACGTGACGTGTGCTTCGGAATACAGCGACGCATCGGACCAACGGGCCACGGTGGATGCGGACCCCTTATACAGTTTCACGCGGACGGTGCCCTGCACGTGTTCCTGGCTTTTGTCGATCAGCGCCTGCAGCATTTCGCGTTCGGGGCTGAACCAGAACCCGTTGTAGATCAGTTCGGCATAACGCGGCATGATGCTGTCTTTCAGGTGGCCTGCGCCTGAATCCAGTGTGATCTGTTCGATGCCGCGGTGCGCTTCCAGCAGGATGGTGCCGCCGGGCGTTTCATAAATGCCGCGTGATTTCATACCGACGAAACGGTTTTCCACCAGATCAAGCCGTCCGACACCGTGCTTGCCGCCCAGTTCGTTCAGCTTTGTCAAGATCGTGGCGGGCGACATCGCTTCGCCGTTGATCGCAACCGCATCGCCGCGTTCGAACGTGATTTCCACCATCTCGGGCGTATCGGGCGCATCTTCGGGTGCGACGGTGCGCTGATAGACGTATTCAGGCGCTTCCTGTGCGGGGTCTTCCAGCACCTTGCCTTCGGATGATGTGTGCAACAGGTTTGCGTCGACGCTGAACGGTGCTTCGCCGCGCTTGTCCTTGGCCACGGGAATCTGGTGCTGTTCGGCGAATTCCAAAAGCTTTGTGCGGCTGGTCAGGTCCCATTCACGCCAGGGCGCGATGACCTTGATGTCGGGGTTCAGCGCATAGGCCGCGATTTCAAACCGTACTTGATCGTTGCCTTTGCCGGTGGCGCCGTGGGCCACGGCATCGGCACCTTCGGCTGCGGCAATTTCCACCAGACGCTTGGAAATCAGCGGCCGCGCGATGGATGTGCCCAGCAGATACAGACCTTCGTATTCGGCGTTGGCGCGGAACATCGGGAACACAAAGTCGCGCACGAATTCTTCGCGCAGATCTTCGATATAGATGCTGGAAGCACCCATATCCTCTGCCTTTTTGCGCGCGGGTTCCAGTTCTTCGCCCTGACCCAGATCAGCGGTAAAGGTGACCACCTCGCAACCATATTCGGTCTTGAGCCATTTGAGGATGATGGACGTGTCCAGACCACCGGAATAGGCGAGGACGACTTTCTTGGGCGCGGTCATGGCATGGGCCTTTGCAACGGTTCAGATTGTTCGCCGCGATACTGCGTTTCCTGATGCGGGGCAAGGTTTCGCCGGGATGTGGTCAGACCATATCCTGCAGAATCAGCGCGGTCAGAAACGCCCGGTCGCCTTCGTTTGCCAGCATTCCTGCGGCGTCCTGCGGGCTGACCCAGATGGCGGTGTGGTTCGGCTCTGACGGCTGGCCCAGCTTCAGCACCGGGCGGGCCAGATAGATGTGGCACAGTTTTTCGGCATGTCGCTTGTATTCCGGCATCCATGTGAAACGCCGGAACGCGCCCAGACGGCGGGGTGCGGCGATGCGCCAGCCAGTTTCTTCGAACACCTCGCGGTGCAGGGCCCGAATGGCGCCTTCGCCCGGATCGATGCCACCGCCCGGCAGTTGCAGTTCGTTATGTGGGTCGCCCTGCCACGTCACCAGCACCATGCCGTCCCGCGGCAAAATGGCATAAGCGCCCGGGCGCAGGCCGTATGTGACTCCTGTGCGTGCGGGTGTGCCATATCTACGGATCATCTTTGCCCCCTTGGACCATCGCTTGCCGTCCCTATATGGACCCGGTATGCCGATTCCGCACATGTTAGGAAAGCCCATGACCTTAGGCTCTCAGATTGCCTGGGACGATACCGTCCTGCCGTTCACGCTTGACGCCTCTGATATCCGGGGCCGCGTCGCGCGGCTGGACGGCGTATTGGACGACGTGCTGAAGCAGCACGACTATCCGCCCGTGATCGAAGCACTGGTTGCAGAAATGGCCTTGCTGACCGCATTGATCGGCCAGACCATGAAGCTGCGCTGGAAACTGTCCCTGCAAGTGCGGTCGTCAGGTGCGGCACGTTTGATCGCAACCGATTACTATGGCCCGACCGAAGACGGCCAGCCTGCAAGGATGCGCGCCTATGCGGGATACGATGCCGATTTGCTGGATGCCGACGCCGACCCGTTTTCGCAGGTGGGTGACGGCTATTTCGCCATTCTGATCGATCAGGGCAGCGGCACGACGCCTTATCAGGGGATCACCCCGCTGAGCGGGACGAATCTGTCTGCCTGTGCGGAAACCTATTTCGCGCAATCCGAACAGATCCCGACCCGTTTTGCGCTGTCCTACGGTCTGAACCAGAACGCGGGCGATGATGGCGCGCGCTGGCGCGCCGGTGGCGTCATGCTGCAGCACATGCCGAAATCGTCCCCTTTTGCGGGCGATGAAGGCGGCAGTGGCGAAAACGGCCTGCTCGCGGCAGAGGATATCCTGAACGAAGACGAAGGCGAAAACTGGCGCCGCGCCAATCTGTTGCTGGATACTGTCGATGACATCGAACTGATCGGTCCCACCGTTCAGCCCACCGATCTGTTGGTGCGCCTGTTCCATGAAGAAGCGCCGCGTGTCTATGACGCGCAGCCGATCACCTTTGGCTGCACCTGTTCGGCGGAACGTGTCCGGCAAAGCCTGTCGATCTATTCGGCCAAGGATATCGGCACCATGACAACCGACGACAACACGGTGACGGCAGATTGCCAATTCTGCGGCGCCCATTATGAATTTGCGCCGGAAACCCTTGGGTTCGAGGCTGAATCCTCTGATGGCGACGCCTGAACTGGAACAGCGTCTGCGGGCTGCGCTGGCCCGAACGGGGCGGCCATCCACCGACTACGACCTGAATCCCGAAGTCGTGGTTCAGGCTGGGCGCAAGTTGCGGCCCGCTGCGGTGCTGATCGCTGTACGTCCGGCCCGTGGCACGGTCATTCTGACGAAACGGTCCGCCGCATTGTTGCACCACCCCGGCCAAGTCGCCTTTCCAGGGGGGAAGGTGGACGCGGGCGACCGCGACACCACCGACGCGGCCCTGCGCGAAGCACAAGAGGAAATCGGCCTGCCCCGGTCCGCGGTGCGTATTCTGGGCCAGATGCCGACCCATGAAACCGTCACAGGGTTCGACATGACCCCTGTGATCGGTCTGGTCGATGGTGATTTTATCCCCCGCCCCGAAGCCGGCGAAGTGTCAGAAGTGTTCGAGGTGCCGCTGGCCCATGTGACCGACCCGTCACGTTTCATGATCCAAAGCCGCCGTTGGCAGGGGCGGCAACGCCATTATTACACAGTGCCGTTCGGACCCTATTACATCTGGGGTGCGACGGGCCGCATCCTGCGCGCGCTAGCCGACAGGATGTCCCCATGACGACACTCGATGCGCCCTGGCTACGAACGGATCGGTCGCGCGCGGTCTGCGCAATGCTGACCGATGCGGGCCATCAGGCGTGGTTCGTGGGAGGTTGCGTTCGCAATGCGTTGATCGGTGCGCCGGTCAGCGATCTGGATCTGACCACCGACGCGCGGCCCGACCGCGTTATGGAACTGGCGCAGGCGGCAGGGTTCAAGGTGGTGCCGACGGGCATCGCGCATGGCACCGTCACCGTCATCGCGGATGGCGAACCGTTCGAAATCACGACCTTTCGCCGCGATGTAGATACCGACGGGCGGCATGCCACGGTGGCCTTTGCCGACGATCTGGCTGACGATGCGGCGCGGCGCGATTTCACCATGAACGCGCTTTACGCTGCCCCCGACGGCACCATCGCGGACCCGCTGGGTGGTGTTCCCGATGCGCAGGCAGGCCGCGTGCGGTTCGTTGGCGATCCGCAATCGCGTATCCGCGAAGATTATCTGCGGATCTTACGGTTTTTCCGGTTCTTTGCGTGGTATGGCGATCCGGCACTTGGCATTGATGCCGACGGTCTGGCGGCCTGTGCGATGAATGCCGACGGGCTGGATGGGTTGTCATCCGAACGCGTCACGCAAGAGATGCTGAAACTGCTGTCTGCCCCTGATCCGGCCCCCGCCGTCGCCAGCATGGCGGCCAGCGGCGTGCTGGTGCGCGTTCTGACGGGTGCAGCGCAGGATGTGCTGACCGTGCTGGTCCATGTCGAACAGGACGCCGGTCTGAAACCTGATCCGTTGCGCCGTCTGGCAGCACTGGGCGGATCGCGGGATCGTCTGCGACTAAGCAAGGCACAGGCCACGCGGATCGACGCACTGACCTTCCCGGCTGCATCCGCAGGCGAAATGGGCTACCGCCTCGGTGCAACCATCGCCATCGACAAGCTGGCGATCCTTGCCGCGTCACTGGGGCAATTGCTGGACCCTGTCGATGTCGAACGGGCACGCATCGGCGCAGCGCAGACCCTGCCGGTCACTGCCGCCGATTTCATGCCAGAGCTGCAAGGTCCGGCGCTGGGCAAGGCATTGCAACAGGCAGAATCGCGCTGGATCTTGTCTGGCTTCACGTTAAGTCGGGCTGAACTGGTCCGCACCGGGGGTTGAAACCCGCCCGCAAGGGGCAGAAACCTTGCGCATTCAAACCTGTCAGGCTCGCCGTGTTCCGTTTCTTTGAACGCCTTGTCGATCCCTATACCCCGTATAAGGAAACCGACACACCGCCCCAGCGGCTGGTTCCGTTCCTGCGGGACTACGCCCGTCCGTTCAACGCGATGTTCGTGGTAACGGCCGTTCTGGCTGCTGCCGTCGCCGCGATAGAGGTCTGGCTGATCTACTATCTGGGCCGACTCGTTGATCTGCTGGATACCGGGCGCGACACCTTTTGGGACGCGCATGGCGTCGAACTGATCGCGGTGGCCGTGTTCATCCTGCTTTTGCGGCCCATCGTGCAGGGTGCGCAGGTGGCCCTGTTAAACAACACGATCCTGCCGAACTTTACCACGCTGGTCCGCTGGCGGGCGCACCGTCAGGTGCTGCGCCAATCCGTCGGCTGGTTCGAAAACGATTTCGCCGGGCGCGTCGCCAACCGGATCATGCAGACACCCCCCGCCGCCGGAGAGGCGATTTTTCAGGTGTTCGACGCCATTGCCTTTGCAATCGCCTATCTGATCGGCGCGGTGATCCTGCTGGGCAACAGCGATTCCCGACTGATCCTGCCGATGATGCTGTGGTTGATCCCCTATCTGTTTTTGTTGCGCTGGACGATCCGCCGCATCGGTCCCGCGTCCAAATCGGCATCCGATGCGCGATCTGTCGTCACGGGGCGCGTCGTCGATAGCTATACCAACATCCACTCGGTCAAGATGTTTGCCCACCACGACCGCGAAGTCGAATATGCAAAGCACGCCATCGAAAACGCCCGCACCACGTTCCAGCGCGAAATGCGGCTGTATTCGATCATGGACATCGCACTTTTGGTGTTGAACGGCGGCCTGATCGTCGGCGTCGTGGGCTATGCGATCTATCTGTGGCTGAACGGGCTAGCCAGCGGTGGCGTCGTTGCCGCCGCAACCGCACTGACCCTGCGCCTGAACGGCATGAGCGGCTGGATCATGTGGGCGGTATCAAACCTGTTCCAGAACCTTGGCGTTGTGGCCGAAGGTCTGGAAACCATCGGTCAGCGGGTGCAGTTGGTGGACAGCCCCGGTGCGGAGCCCCTGACCATCGTGCAAGGCGAAGTGCGTATCGACGGGTTAAGCCATCATTACGGGCGCGCCGCCGGGGGACTGGATCACATCAACCTGACCATTCCACCGGGGCAAAAGGTCGGTCTGGTCGGTGCATCCGGCGCGGGTAAATCCAGCCTGATCAAGCTGCTTTTGCGGTTCTACGATGCGGAACAGGGTCGCATTTTGATCGACGGGCAAGACATTCGCGATGTTACCCAAGACAGCCTGCGTCGCGCCATCGGGATGGTGCAGCAAGACAGCTCTCTTTTGCACAGGTCCGTGCGCGACAACATCGTGTATGGCCGCCCCGACGCAGACGAAAACGCGATGATCGCCGCTGCCCGTCAGGCAGCAGCACACGACTTTATCCTGACGCTCGAAGACAGCGAAGGGCGACGCGGCTATGACGCGTTGGTCGGTGAACGCGGGGTCAAACTGTCGGGTGGACAACGCCAGCGGATTGCGCTTGCGCGCGTGATCCTGAAGGACGCGCCGATCCTGATCTTGGACGAAGCCACAAGTGCGCTAGATTCAGAAGTCGAAGCGTCCATCCAGTCGTCACTGGTCACGATGATGCAGGGCAAGACGGTGATCGCCGTGGCGCACCGCCTGTCCACCATTGCCCGGATGGACCGGATCGTGGTCATTCATGACGGTCGCATCGTCGAAGACGGCACGCACGATAGCCTGCTGGCGCAGAACGGCCGCTACGCGCAGTTCTGGGCGCGGCAGTCGGGCGGATTTTTAGGGGACGACACATGAAACCCGAACGGATGATCAACGCGTTTGCAGCGGCGGATGGCCCGCCGCCCGATACGCTATTCGCCTTTTTGCGGTGGGCGCTGGCTGGCAGCGGTCGCGCGCTGGGCGCGGGGTCCGCGCTGTCCATTGCGGCGGGCGTGCTCGAAGTGATTTCTGCCTTGATCCTTGGCCGGGTGATCGACCGTGCACTGGCGTCCGAAACATCGGGTTTTTTCAGCAGCAACGCGCTTTTGCTGATCGCGGTCGTCGCGTTTTTCGTGCTGGCGCGCCCGATCACGCTGGGCCTGTCGGCGCTGTTGAACGTCGTGGTGATGGGGCCGGGGCTGTATACGCTGGTGCTGTCGCGGCTGCATCGACACACGCTGGGGCAGGCGGTCACGTTCTTTGACAACGATTTCGCGGGACGTATCAGCCAGAAACAGATGCAGGCCGCACGCGCCACGACCGACACGGCCGTCGATTTCATTCAGACGGTGCTGTATGCGCTGGCGTCTGTGATCGGGTCGGTGTTCCTGCTGACGTCTATCGACCTGTGGTCGTCGTTGATGCTGGCGGTCTGGATGCTGGCTTATGTGGGTCTGATTCGCGCATTCATGCCGAAAATCCGTGCGACGTCCAAATCGCGTGCGGCGACACGGGCGATGGTCAGCGGGCAGGTCGTGGACACCATCACGAACATCAAAACGGTCAAATTGTTCGCCCATGCCGACCACGAAGACCGCGCCGCCATCGGCGCGATGGACAAGTTCCGGGTCGCCTCGCTGTCTTATGGCTGGGTGAACGTCTGGTTCCGGCTGTGGCTGATGGCGCTGGCAGGCACGTTGCCTGTGTTGCTGGTGGGCATGACGCTGTTTTTGTGGACAAATGGCGCGGCCACGGCGGGCGATATCGCCATCGCGGGCACCATCGGGCTGCGTCTGTCACAAATGACCGGCTGGGTCAGTTTCACCCTGATGCAAATGTATGGCAACGTCGGAGAGATCGAGGACGCAATCCAGACCCTGTCACCGCCGCATACCCTGTCCGACAGGTCCGGCGCCGCCCCGTTGCGTCTGACCGACGGAACCGTGACGCTGGACGGTGTGACCTTTACCTATGGCGGGGGGCAGGGCGGATTGCGCGATGTCAGCCTGCACATCGCCGGTGGTGAAAAGCTGGGGATCGTCGGCGCATCGGGGGCCGGTAAATCGACGCTCGTGGCTTTGCTGTTGCGGCTTTATGATCCTGAAAAGGGGCGCATCCTGATCGACGGTCAGGATCTGCGCGATGTAACACAGGAAAGCCTGCGCCGCGAAATCGGAATGGTCACGCAGGAAACGTCCATGTTCAATCGATCCGCCCGCGACAACATCCGCTACGGCAATCCGCAGGCCAGCGACGATGCGCTGGATGCCGCGTCCGAACGGGCAGAGGCGGCAGGTTTCATCCCCGGTCTGCGCGATCATGCCGGGCGCACGGGATACGACGCCTACTTGGGTGAACGCGGCGTGAAATTGTCCGGCGGTCAGCGGCAACGCATCGCCATCGCCCGCGCGATCCTGAAGGACGCGCCGATCCTCATTTTGGACGAAGCGACCAGCGCGCTGGATTCAGAGGTAGAGGCATCGATCCAGTCAGCGCTGGATCAGGTGATGGATGGCAAGACAGTCATCGCGATTGCGCACCGCTTGTCGACCCTGCGCCAGATGGACCGGATTATCGTGCTGGAAGACGGCGCAATCGTCGAACAGGGCACACATGACACACTATTGGCTGAAAACGGGCTTTACGCGCGCTACTGGAACCGGCAATCGGGTGGCTTCCTGTCGCTAAAGGACGCCGCCGAATGAAAATCACTGCGATGACGCATCTGGGCCTTGGCCGGGCAGAGGATGGCACGCTGATCCCTCGCACCTTGCCGGGTGAGGATGTGACCCTGCGCGATGATGGCACCGCACAAATTCTGGTGCCTTCTGCTGATCGCGTGGCGCCCCCATGTCGTCATTTCAAAACATGCGGCGGCTGCGCGTTGCAGCATGCCTCTGACAGCTATGTCGCGGGGTTTAAGCAAGGCATCGTCGAACGCGCACTGTCCGCACATGGGCTGACGCCGCCGTTCCGGCCCCTGCACACATCGCCGCCGCAATCACGTCGCCGTGCGAAATTCGCCGGACGTCGCACAAAAAAAGGCGCGATGGTGGGGTTCCATGCGCGCGCGTCCGATGTGCTTGTCGCAGTGCCGGATTGCCAGTTGGTGACGCCCGCGCTGGTATCCGCGATCCCGATGCTGGAAAACCTGACCGTCATCGCCGCATCCCGGCGCGGTGAAATTGCGCTGACCGTGACCGACAGCCAGAACGGTCTGGATGTGCTGATCGACACGGAACAGCCGCTGACCGATCAGTTGCGGCTGGATCTTGCGGTGTTTGCGCAGTCCCATGGGTTGGCGCGGCTGACGTGGAACGATGAAACCCTCGTCACGATCAATGCGCCGTCGCAGCCGTTCGGTCCTGCGACCGTGACCCCGCCCCCCGGTGCCTTTCTTCAGGCGACCCGCGACGGAGAGGACGCGCTGCGCACCGCCGTGCAGCAGATTGTTGCCGATTCCGCGCGCATCGTCGATCTGTTCGCGGGATCGGGCACATTTGCCCTGCCCATGGCCGCCACGGCAGAGGTTCTGGCAGTCGAAGGCGACGCTGCAATGATGACTGCGCTGGATCGCGGCTGGCGCGAAGCGCGCGGGCTGAAACGCGTCACGACCCAGACCCGCGACCTGTTCCGCAGACCGCTGGAACCCGATGAATTCAAAGGCTTCGACGCCGTTGTGCTGGATCCGCCCCGCGCTGGTGCTGCGGCACAGGTGGCGACCTTGGGGGCCAGCGGGATCGGACGCGTGGCGATGGTGTCGTGCAATCCGGTCACCTTTGCCCGCGACGTCGCCGCGCTGACAGCCGACGGATTTACGCTGGACTGGGTGCAGGTCGTGGACCAGTTCCGCTGGTCACCTCACGCAGAAGTGGTGGCGCAGCTGACACGTGGCTGACGCATCGCCACCAAACCGCTAGCGGCAATCCCGGCAGTCATGTAGCCTGCACCCGACCGGCGCAGACCGGAAATTTGGGGACGAGCCATGACACTGACACGCCGCTTTGCAATTCTGGGCGCGCTTGGGGCATTCCTATCGGCCTGTGCCGGTAAGCCTGCCCGCTTCCTGACATACGACGGCCCGCCGGTAACGCGGATTCAGGTGTTCAAGACACAGCGCATCATCCAGTTGCTGCACAAGAATCAGCTTTTGAAGCAATATAATATGGAAATGGGTTTCACGCCCGACGGTCACAAGGTTTTTGAAGGCGACGGGCGCACGCCCGAAGGTGCGTATCTGATCGACCGCCGAAACCCCAACAGCCGGTTTCATCTGTCGTTGGGGATTTCCTATCCCAATTCACGCGATATCGCGGCGGCGCGCGCCTTGGGCAAGGAGCCGGGTGGTGACATTTTCATTCACGGCACGCCGCAAAACTACCTTGGTGAAAAAGACTGGACATGGGGCTGCATCGCCGTGACCAACGCAGAGATGGAAGAAATCTATGCGATGGTCAGCAAGGGCACCCAGATCTTTATCTACCCTTAACGTGTGATGGCGGGGGTAAAGCCTGCCATCGTCTGGATCGGCGCCTGAAACTGCGGGTCCGTGCCCATCGTCATCGACCACCACAGTTTGCCTGCGGCCTCTTGTGACCATGCCAGCCCCATGCGGCGGGCGGCGGGGTCCAGAACAACGCGGCGCGTGTCATCCTGTTTCATCCACGCAGCCAGCGTTTCCAGCTCTGTTTCATAGGATTCAGAGATGTTTTCGCCCAGCACGCGCCCCCGGAATCCCGCAATCCGCGCGCGGTCCAGTGGTGACGATCCGTCTGACCCAAAAAGCCAGGGGCGGTTCTGTGCCTGCATGTCGCGGGCATGGGTCGCCGACGCTGCGGTCAACTGCGGATCAAGCTGCACCGCGGGCACGCCGGCGGCGGCGCGCAGGGTGTTGACGCTATCCAGCATGCGGAACTGGATATCATCCTCGTCACCGGGGTTGATGGTGTAAATCTGCGGCAGGGGCAGCCCGTCCGGGCCGATTCGTCCGCGCGGCGTGCTGGCGCAGGCAGTCAGGGTCATTGCGGCGAACCCGGTCAGTAAAAGACGTCGATGCATGTGGAAATCCTATGAACTAGGCGCAGTCTTAGCCTAGCTGGCGATGCGTTTCAAACACGCGTGGGCAAAGGATTGCCCAATGCACGCAAGTTTGAATTGTTTGATGGATACGCCCAGATTAAGCGAGACAAAAGAAGAATGAAGATTGAGGTGGAAAAGAACATGAAACAGCCGTTTTTGACCCGTCGCGCCATGCTGGCCACTGGTGCCGCCGCACTTGCGACACCCGCACTGGCCCAAAGCAACAGCACAGAGATGGAAGCGAACATTCGCGGCGGCAGCGCTGTGACGCGCAATGTCGCCAGTTTTCGGTCGCTGGACTGGCGACCCTATTTCGGCAGCCTGACCAACGGCGCGATCCTTGTCGATTTGCAAAGCCGCGCGCTTCATTATTGGAGCGCGGATGAAAGCGTCTACAAGCTGTATCCGACATCCGTGCCGCTGACCGATGACCTGACCCGCCGCGGCGAGACAGAGATCATCAAAAAGGTCGATGGTCCCGACTGGCGCCCGACCCCGTCGATGAAAGAACGTAATCCCGAATGGCCGGATTACATCGGCCCCGGCCCGGACAATCCGCTGGGCACCCACGCGCTGTGGCTGACGTGGCAGTATTACCGGATCCACGGCACTCACGACACGCGCAAGATCGGTCGCCGGTCGTCGAACGGCTGCATCGGTATGTATAACGAACATATCGCTGAACTGTTTGCCATGTCGCAGTTGGGCACGCAGGTTCTGGTCCTGTAAGCCATTCAGGTGGGGCCGTCACCGGCCCCGCCTGCATAACGCTATGCCGCGTGCTTTGGCGGTTCGACGGGTGCAAGCTTGTGCGACAGCGCCAGCGACAACAGCACCAGCGGCAGCGTCGCGCCCCAGACCCAACGCAACCCGGCATGTTCCGCGACGTATCCCAACAGCGGCGGTCCCAGCAGGAACGCAACAAAGCTGAACTGCGCCAGCGCCGCGACATTTAGTGAAGCAGGCCGGTCGCTGCGTTGCGCTGCGGCTGAGATTGCAAGCGGGAACAGGGTGGCCGTGCCGCCGCCGATCAATGCGAAACCTGCCAGCGCCACCAGCGGCGACGCGGCAAAGAACACACATACCACCCCCAGCGCCATCGCCACCTGCATGATGCGGGCGACGGGCACCGGACGAAATCGGTCGATCAGCCGGTCCGCAAAGAAACGCACAATCGCTTGGCTTAGCGCGACCGTCGCCACGGCCAAGCCACCGAACACCGCCGCCGTGTCAAAGCTGGACGACATGTAGATCGCGGACCAGTCCAGCGAACCACCTTCCAGCACCATGGCTGACAGGCACACGCCGACCAGAACCAGAATGGCCATCGTCGGTTTTGCGATCATCGGTGAATCCGTGGCGCTGTCCGTCCCGCGCTTTGGTGCGGGGGTAAAATCCCGCAACAACAGCCACAACGCGCCCCAGGCCAGCGGGATCACCAGCAGCATGTGGATCGCGGGCGGCACGTCCATCTGTGCCATCGCTGCCCCGAACAGCCCGGCCCCGAAAAATCCAAAGGACCAGAACGCATGGGCGCGGTTCATGATCCGGCGGCCAACCTGTGCTTCTGTCCGGTCGGCTTCGACGTTGATGATCACCTCTGTCAGCCCCAGCGTCAGACCGGCGGGGATCAGCAACAGAAACAGCGCGCCGGGACCGGGTGCCAGAATAGCGATGGCATACAGAACCGGCATCAGCGTCAGCGACGCGATCAGGGTCCGTTTGTGGCCAAACCGTTCAATGACAGGGCTGCCCAGCGTCAGCGCAATCAGGGTGCCGACCGACGCGCCGATCAGGGCCAACCCCAATGCGCCCTCTTGGACATTCATCGTCTCTTTGACGGCGGGAAGACGGGTAAAAAGCTGACCCAGACAAAAAGAATAGATCGCAAAGGCCGCAAAGACGCGGCGGTGCGCACTCAGGAACATCGGAACCTCTGGCCGGATGTTCCGGCAATTAACTGTTTCTAAACGGTTTCCTATCCGTAGATAAGATTACTGGTCGATCCAACCCGTCAAGTTACGGTCAATCACACCTGCCAGCGCGTGGATATGCGCCGGATCGGCATTGAGGCAAGGGATATATGTGAAATGTTCTCCGCCTGCCTCTTCAAAGCTTTCCTTGATCTCTTCGTTGATCTCTTCCAGCGTTTCAATGCAGTCGGCGGAAAACGCCGGCGCGCAGACGGCGATGTTCTTGACGCCTTCTTCTTCGGCCAGCCGGGCGACCTCTTTCACGGTATAGGGCTTCAGCCATTCTTCGGGACCGAACCGCGATTGGAACGTCGTCATGATCTGCGTGTCGTCCCAGCCCAGCCTTTCCTTCAGCAGGCGCGTCGTTTTCTGACACTGACAATGGTAGGGGTCGCCTTCGCGCAGGTAACGTTCCGGCACGCCATGGTAGCTGCAAATCAGCTTTTCCGGCTTTTTGTCCATCTTGGCATAGGCTGTTTCGATCGACTGGGCCAGCGCGTCGATATAGGCGGGATCTTCGTAATAGGGTTCAACGATCCGGGCGATGGGCTGCCATTTTTCTTTCATCAATGCGCGAAAGAACTGGTCGTTTGCGGTGGCGGACGTGGCCCCGGCGTAATGCGGATACAACGGGAAAAACAGAATCTTCTGGCATCCGGCCTCTGTCATCTCGCGGACTTTGGTCAGCGTCGACGGGTTCCCGTAGCGCATGCAGAAATCGACGTGGACACGGTCGCCATAACGCTTGTGCATCTCGTCACGGATTGCGGCGGTCTGATCCTTTGTGATCGTCAGTAGGGGCGATTCGTCGGCGTCCGTGTTCCAGATCGACCGATATGCCGCGCCAGACGTGAACGGACGTTTCGACAGGATCACCAGTTGCAGCAGCGGCTGCCAGATCCAGGCCGAATAATCGACGACGCGTTTGTCGGACAGGAATTCATTCAGATAGCGGCGCATCGACCAATAATCGGTGCCGTCAGGTGTCCCTAGGTTTGCCAGCAGGATGCCGACGCGCGCGGGTTCAATCGCTGGGTGATCCGCCGGGGCGTGTACAGGGCAGGTTGCGGGACGTGCTTCTGATTTTGCATCGAACATCGAAAACTTCCTCGGCGGCGGTGTGTGATGGCTCAGATAACGGCTTTCAGGCTCAGGTCAATCTGTGCCCGGGTCCAGCGGTGCCTCTGGCACGCCCAGCGCATCGGCCAGTCGCGTCTTGGCAGAGCCGGGCCGCAGCGGTTTTTGTTGGTTGTCGGACGGGCACCATCCGGTCAGGGTGACGATCTCGAATGTGGCGCTGATGCGCCCGTCGGCATCGCTGAAATGATCGGCATAAAGCTGTGCCGCGCGTTGCATGACGGATCGTCGCGTCGGGCGTCGCAAACGGTCGGTCAGCGCGTTGGTTTCGCCCATTGCGCGCAGGTCATGCATCAACGCGGTCGTGTCGGCATAAGTTACCCTTATTACATCAGAATCCGCCACTGGCAGGGCGAAACCAGCGCGTTGCAAAAGCCCCCCCAGATCACGGATTTCAGCCATCGGCGCGACGCGCGGTGACAGCCCGCCAGTGACCTGCGATTCCGCCTGCGCCATGACGCTGCGCAATTCGTTCAGGGTCTGGCCACCGAACAGCGTTGCAACGAACAAACCGTCCGCGACCAGCGCCCTGCGCGATTGCACAAGCTGCCCGACAAGATCCTGCGCCCAGTGCAATGACAGGTCGTGGATGACCAGATCGAATGCGCCTTGCGGCAGATCAAGAATGTCTTCGTCTGCGACAATTTGCGCGGCTGGAAAGCGGTCTTGCCATTGGTCGGGGCGCGGCGTGACAATGGCGACCTGCGTAAACGACCTGTTAATCTCTTCCAGTCTTTCCTCGATATCAGCGATGGCGCGATCGCGCAGAAAGGTTTGTGTCGCGCGGGCGCGATAACGAAGAAGGGCGGTGCGGTCGGTCAATGGCTGCATGGCCGACATGTAGGGTGACAGGGATGAAGTTGCAAAGCGTGATCCGCGCGATCTATCCCGCGTCCTGCGTTGCCTGCGATACGCCCACGGCGGTCGAAAAAACACCCGGTTTATCAGCGGTGCAATCTGCGATCTGTACGGCGCGCCCCTGCCGGGTGACGACGACGGCACCGCGATCTTGCACTGTGACGATTGCATGACGGTGGCGCGCCCGTGGCAGCGCGGTCGGGCTGCGCTTGTTTATGATGGTGTAGGACGGCGCATGGTGCTGGGCCTGAAACACGCGGACCGCACCGATCTGGCGGTGCCCGCTGCGCGTTGGATGGTCGCTGTGGCGGCCGATCTGCGCAATGATGACATGGTGGTCGTGCCGGTCCCCCTGCATTGGTCGCGGTTGCTGACACGGCGTTACAACCAGGCCAACCTGCTGTCACGATTGGTGGCGCGGGGTCTGGACCTGACACATGTGCCCGACGCGTTGATCCGCCCGAAACGGTCGCCTAAAATGCAGGACACGACCCGCGCCGCGCGCTTTGCAGCACTTGATTGCGCCATCCGTCCGCATCCGCGCCGCATGACGTTTTTGCAGGGGCGCAGCGTGCTGATCGTGGACGACGTGATGACGACGGGGGCCACGCTTGCGGCGGCAACCGAAGCGGCGCACATGGCCGGTGCGGCACGCGTTCATGTCCTGACACTGGCGAGGGTGGTGAAAGATGCCTAGATATGGACAAATCGCATGCGCAAGAGGGCCATATGAAAAACGTCGAAATCTACACCACACCGACCTGCGGGTTTTGCCACGCCGCAAAGCGGCTGTTGTCGTCCAAAGGCGTCAACTTTTCCGAAATCTCGTTGGCACAGCAACCGGACAAGCGGGCGGAAATGATGCAGCGTGCCAATGGCGGCCGCACCGTGCCGCAGATTTTTGTGGGCGATACCCATGTCGGCGGGTGTGACGATCTTTATGCACTCGAACAGGCTGGCAAGCTGGACGCGCTGCTGGCCGCATGAAGGCCGCGCTGGTTCAACTGACCAGCGGTGACGACCCCGCTGTCAATCTAGCGATCACCGCAGGGTTCATTGCGGGTGCCGCAGACCGGGGTGCGACCCTGATCTGCACACCAGAAGTGACGAATTGCGTCAGTCAGGACCGCGCGCATCAGCGCCGCGTGCTGCATCATCAGGACGATGATCCCACACTGGCCGCCCTGCGCGAACAGGCAGCGGCGCTGGGCATCTGGCTTTCCATCGGGTCGCTGGCTTTGAAAACCGACGATCCTGACGGGCGTTTCGCCAACCGCAGTTTCCTGATTGATCCACGGGGAAACATTGCGGCGCAATACGACAAGATCCACATGTTCGACGTGACTGTCAGTGAAACCGAAAGCTACCGCGAATCCGCAGGCTATCGCCCCGGTGATCGTGCTGTGTTGGCGCAGGCGGATGATCTGACGCTGGGTCTGACCGTGTGTTACGATTTGCGGTTTGCGTATCTTTACCGCACCTTGGCGCAGGCGGGCGCGCAGGTGCTGCTGGTGCCATCGGCGTTTTCACCCGTGACGGGTGCCGCCCATTGGCACACGTTGCTGCGTGCGCGCGCCATCGAAACAGGCTGCTACGTGTTGGCAGCGGCGCAGACCGGCACCCATGCCGCGACAGCCGGTCGTCCCCGCGAAACCTATGGTCACACGCTGGCCGTCGCCCCGTGGGGGGAGGTGATCGCCGACGCTGGGACCGAAATGGGCGTAACACTCGTCGATCTGGACGCCGGACGGGTGGATCAGGCGCGGGGTCGTGTGGCATCGTTGACCCACGACCGCACGTTCAGGGGGCCCTTGTGACCGAAACGACCCAACATCTTGCCGTCGCCCTGTTCAGCGAGCTTTTGGCCGTCGATCAACTGGTGCGCCATTCACTGGCGCGCGTGTTGCCAAAGGGGATGGAACTGTCGCATTTCAGTGTGTTGAACCATCTGGCGCATTCCGCGTCGGAACGGTCACCGACGCAGCTGGCGCTGACCTTTCACCTGACGCGGGGTGCGATGACCAACACCTTGGCGAAACTGGAATGGGCCGGATACGTGCACGTGCGGCCTGATTGGGACGATGCCCGCAAGAAAATGGTGTCGATCAGTCCCGCTGGCCGTGCCGCGCGTGATGCCGCGATTGCCGCGATTACGCCGCTGGTCGCCGATGTTGCCGCCCGTGTCGGAGAGGATAACGTACGTGCCGCCCTGCCGCTGCTGCGCGAATTACGTGTAAAGCTGGCGGATCAGACCTGATCGGTCAGTCCGGTTTGACAGCCGCCGTCACGTAATTCACCGATAAGTCACGTTCCGACGTGCCCCATGTGAACGATAGCGGATTAAAGACATATCCCGTGCGGTCCACGGGCGTCAGCCCGGCGTTCGAAAGCAGCGTGAACAATTCGTCCGGTGTGATGAATTTCGACCATTCATGTGTGCCCTTTGGCAGCCAGCGCATGACCCATTCCGCGCCCACGATGGCCATGGCAAATGATTTCGCATTCCGGTTGATCGTCGAACACAGATGGATCGCGCCGGGTTTCATCAAGGTCTGGCAGGCGTCGATGTAACCTTGGGGATCGGCCACGTGTTCGACCACTTCCATGTTCAGCACCACGTCGAACTGTTCACCGGCGGCGGCCAGCGCTTCGGCTGTGCCGACGCGGTAGTCGATGGTTAGCCCGGATTGTTCGGCATGCAACTGCGCCACGGGAATGTTGCGGGGTGCGGCATCGACGCCCACCACGTCCGCCCCCAGCCGCGCCATCGGTTCGCACAGCAGGCCACCGCCGCAGCCGATGTCCAGAATGCGTAATCCGGCAAAGGGACGATCCACTGCCAGATCACGGTTGTAATGGGCCGAAACCTGCTGCGTGATGTAATCCAGCCGCACCGGGTTCATCATGTGCAATGGCTTGAACTTGCCCGTTTCATCCCACCATTCGGCGGCCATTGCTTCGAACTTGGCGATTTCGCTGTCATCAATCGTATTCGTATTCATCGCGTCCTCGTGGGTTGGGCGTGGATTTAGCAGGTAGCACACTATATGCCACTGTCATGGACAGGGATCTGAAACAAAAGAGCGCAGCACTTTATCTTTATCCGCCGATCGACCCGTTCGATCAGCGGACGCTGGATGTGGGTGACGGCCATGTGATCTATGTCGAACAATGCGGCAATCCGCAGGGCATACCCGTTGTTGTTCTGCACGGTGGACCGGGCGGCGGATGCAGCCCTGCGATGCGGCGCTATTTCGATCCCGAACACTACCGGATCGTGCTGTTCGATCAACGCGGCTGCGGACGGTCGCGGCCCCATGCGGCGGTCAGCAACAACACGACATGGCATCTGGTCCGCGACATCGAATTGATCCGCACCACGCTGGGAATCGACCGCTGGATCGTGTTTGGCGGCAGTTGGGGTGCGACCCTGTCGCTGATCTATGCCCAGACGCATCCCGACCGGACGGCAGCGCTGGCGTTGCGTGGTGTCTTTTTGATGACGCAGCCCGAACTGGACTGGTTCTATGGCGGCGGTGCGGGTCGGTTCTGGCCCGATCTGTGGGACAGGTTCACCAAACTGATCCCTGACGACGAACACGACGATCTGATCGCCGCTTATCACAAACGCCTGTTTTCCGGCGACATGATGCAAGAGGTCAAATACGCCCGCGCATGGGCGGCGTGGGAAAATGCGCTCGCCGCGATGGACAGCGACGGCATGACGGGCGAATCACCGGCGGATTATGCGCGGGCCTTTTCGCGGCTTGAAAATCATTATTTCCAGAACCACGGCTGGTTGGATGAAGAAACCGCAATCCTGAACCGCACCGACCGTCTGGCCGATATTCCCGGTGTGATCGTCCAGGGGCGGTACGACATGATCTGCCCGCCGCTGTCCGCCTATCGCCTGTCAAAGGCCTGGCCACTGTCAACGCTAAAGCTGGTCGGTCGGGCCGGTCATGCGCTGTCGGAACCCGGCATCAGCGCTGAACTGGTGCGCGCGATGGACCGGTTTGTGTTGCAGCGCGATGCGCTGGGACTTTAGACTTCACCCTGCGCGCGGGTCAGCCCGCGTCTGTCAGATGGGACGATAGCAAGATGGGTCTGGACCGCAAAGTTGACGGCACGCCGAACCGCCGTCGTCTGTTGCAGGGCGCTGTCGCGGCGGGCGTGTTGGGGCTGACAGGTCTGCCATTGCGCGCGCAAACACGGGGCGGCACGCTGACAGCGGCGCTTGGCGGTGCCCATAGCTGCGATACCTGGGATTCGCGAACGCACGTCGACCTGTTCATGATGGCGGCGGCGCAGGGTGCCGTGTTCGACAGCCTGACGGAAATTGCGGCGGACGGCAGCCTGAAGGGCGAACTGGCCGAAAGCTGGGACAGCAGCGATGCGCAAACATGGGTGTTCAACCTGCGGCGCGGTGTAACCTTTCATAACGGGCAGGCGTTTGGCCCCGATGACGTGATCGCATCGCTTCATTTGCATCTGGACGATGATGTGCCGTCACCCGCGCGGCCCATCGTGCAGAATATCGCAATGATGGCGCGGTCCGGTCCACATCAGGTGACGTTCACATTGACCGCACCGAATGCGGATTTCCCCTACCTTTTGTCCGACTATCATCTGCTGATTTATCCCGCCGATCACATGGCCGATGCGATGGTGCATGGGATCGGCACGGGGCTTTACCGGGTTGAAACATTCCACCCCGGTCGCCGGATGACGGCGCTACGCGTCACCGATCACTACAAGGGCGACGCTGCGGGCTGGTTTGACCGGATCGACTATATCGCCATGAACGACAGTCGCGCCCGGACAGAAGCGCTGCGCGCCGGTCGAGTCGATGCAATCAACCGGGTCAACGTGCGTGATACAGCGGCGGTGGCCGCGCACCCCCGGCTGCGCCTGCAGAATATTCCGGGCAACCAGCATTACGGTTTCGCGATGCAGACGCGGGCGGCACCCTTTGCCGATGTGGATGTGCGGCTGGCGCTGAAATACGGGATCGACCGTCAGGATTTTGTGGACAGGTTTCTGCTGGGGCACGGGCAGGTCGGCAATGACACCCCGATCGGTCGTGCCAACCAGTTTTATGCCGCCGATCTGGACCAGATTGCCTATGACCCCGACCGCGCCGCGTTCCACCGCAAACGGGCAGGTCTGGACCGGTTGGCTGTGACGCTGCACACATCCGATGGGGCGTTTGACGGGGCCGGGCACGCGGCTGCGGCGTTTGCCGATGCGGCCCGCCCTGCCGGGATCGACATTGATGTGATCGACAGCGCGCCAGATGGATATTGGGCGCAGGTCTGGCCCACGGCCACGTTTCGCGCGACACATTGGGCCGGGCGCGCGACCGAAGACTGGATGTTGTCGACCGCCGATGCGGCGGACGTCCTGTGGCATGACGGGGATAGCAATGCCCGGTTTCAGGCGTTGCTGCTGCAAGGGCGATCTGAATTGGACAGCGATATCAGGCGCGACATTTACGCCTATATGCAGCAGATTCTGCGTGACACAGGCGGCACGATCATTCCGGCCTTTGCCAATCATCTGCAGGGCGTCGCAAATCGCATCGGGACGCCGTCGCAGATCGGAAATCTTTGGCAGATGGACGACGCGCGCATGGCGGAACGGTGGTGGCGCGTCTGACGTGTCGCTGACCTGCTTGCAATCCGCGCACGCTGGGTCTATGTGGTTGCCAACAGCGGCGCGCTGGCTTCCACCCCCAGCGCCCAACCGGAATTCAAAACGGGCCGCGCGCCCGTTTTTTTGTGCCTGGAAGGATCTTCCATGAATGACCTGATTGCCAAGGCGGCCATTGACCGCCGCATCTCGGAAATCATCACCCCCGTCATCGAGGACTTGGGGTACGAAGTCGTGCGGATTCGCCTGATGTCGGGCAAGGAAACCACCTTGCAGATCATGGCGCAGAAACCCGACGGTACGATCGAAGTCGACGATTGCGGCCAGATCAGTACGGCCGTCAGCGCCGTGATGGATGTCGAAGACCCGATTCTGGATGCCTACACGCTGGAAGTGTCCAGCCCCGGCATCGACCGACCGCTGACCAGGCTAAAGGATTTCGAGCAGTGGCAGGGGTTCGAGGCCAAGATCGAAACCGACGAACTGATCGACGGCCGCCGCCGGTTCAAAGGCGAATTGGTGGGCGTCGAAGGCGACGAGGTGCTGATCGAGATCGAGGAAGGCACCATCGGTCTTAAATTCGACTGGCTGTCGGACGCCAAGCTGGTGCTGACCGACGACCTGATCCGCGAGGCGCTGAAAGGCCGTAAGGACGGGGGTCAGATCGACGAAGCGCAATTTGACGAAGTGCAGACGATCATTGACAGCGACGACAATGTCGCGCCGGACAAAAGAACGAAAAAGCGACCGAGTTCGCGCAAGGAGATGAACTGATGGCCATTACATCCGCCAACCAGCTAGAGCTTTTGCAGACCGCAGAAGCCGTGGCGCGCGAAAAGAACATCGATCCCGGTCTGGTGGTCGAAGCGATGGAAGAATCGCTCGCCCGTGCGGCAAAGTCGCGCTACGGCGCCGAAATGGACATCCGCGTCAACATCGACCGCAAGACCGGTCGTGCGACATTCACCCGTGTGCGCACGGTGGTGGATGAAGAAGAATACGAAAACTATCAGTCGCAGTTTACTGTCGAAACCGCCAAGGGCTATATCGAAGACCCCAAGGTCGGTGACACGCTGGTTGAACAGGTGCCGCCCGTGGAACTGGGCCGGATCGCCGCGCAATCGGCCAAGCAGGTGATCCTGCAAAAGGTCCGCGAAGCAGAGCGCGACAAGCAATACGAAGAATTCAAGGACCGCGCAGGCACGATCATCAACGCGTTGGTCAAGCGCGAAGAATACGGCAATGTCATCGTCGATGTGGGTTCCGGCGAAGCGATCCTGCGCCGCAACGAAAAGATCGGCCGCGAGGCATACCGCCCGAACGATCGCATCCGCTGCTACATCAAGGACGTGCGCCGCGAACAGCGCGGACCGCAGATCTTCTTGTCACGGACCGCGCCCGAATTCATGGCCGAGCTGTTCAAGATGGAAGTGCCGGAAATCTACGAAGGCATCATCGAAATCAAGGCGGTCGCCCGTGATCCCGGGTCGCGTGCCAAGATCGCTGTTATTTCCTATGATTCGGGAATCGACCCGGTCGGGGCCTGCGTCGGTATGCGCGGCAGCCGTGTGCAGGCCGTCGTGAACGAATTGCAGGGCGAAAAGATCGACATCATTCCCTGGAACGAAGACATGCCGACGTTCCTAGTGAACGCGCTGCAACCCGCAGAGGTCAGCAAGGTCGTTCTGGACGAAGAAGCCGGCAAGATCGAAGTGGTCGTGCCCGACGAACAACTGTCGCTGGCGATTGGCCGTCGTGGCCAGAACGTGCGTCTGGCGTCGATGCTGACCGGTCTGGATATCGACATCCTGACCGAAGAAGAAGAATCAAAGCGTCGTCAGGCCGAATTCGAAGTGCGGACCAAACTGTTCATGGACACGCTGGATCTTGACGAATTCTTTGCCCAGTTGTTGGTGTCCGAAGGGTTCACCAACCTTGAAGAAGTCGCCTATGTCGAGGCAGAAGAGCTGCTGGTCATCGAAGGCGTCGACGACGACACCGCCAGCGAATTGCAGGCCCGTGCCCGCGATTATCTGGAAGCGCAGAACACCAAGGCACTGGAACGCGCCCGTGAACTGGGTGCCGAAGACAGCCTGATCGGTTTCGAAGGCCTGACCCCGCAGATGGTCGAAGCGCTGGCACAGGACGACGTCAAGACGCTGGAAGATTTTGCCACCTGTGCCGACTGGGAACTGGCGGGCGGCTGGACGATCGTGAACGGCGAACGCCACAAGGATGAAGGTGCGTTGGAAAAATTCGACATCAGCCTTGAAGAAGCGCAGAACATGGTGATGACCGCGCGCGTGATGTTGGGCTGGGTCGATCCCGATGATCTTGTATCGGACGCAGAAGACACCGATATGCCAGAAGAGGCAGAGGCTTAAGCCTCTGACGTCAGATATGTCGCGCGGTGGAACAACTAAGAACCGGGAAGACGGCCCCGAACGTCGGTGCATCGTCACCGGCGAGACGGCCCCGAAATCGGGACTTATCCGCTTTGTCGTGGGGCCTGATCATGCGGTCGTGCCGGATGTGCTGGAAAAATTACCGGGGCGGGGCATCTATGTGGCATCGACCCGCGATGCACTTGATGCGGCCAAAAAGGGGCAATTCAGCCGATCCGCAAAACAGGCGGTGACGGTGCCAGACGCCCTGACGGCAGAGGTGGAACGCCAGTTGTCCCGCCGGGTCGTCGATCTGATCGCAATGGCCCGCAAGGCCGGACTTGCGGTCTGTGGCTTCGAAAAGGTCAAGGGCTGGTTGGCAGGGGGCGCGCGTGTGCGTGTCCTGTTGCAAGCCGCCGATGGATCGGAACGAGGTAAGGCAAAACTTTGGACCCCGGAAGGGGCCCGTTATTTCAACTGCCTGACGGGCGCCGAACTGGGTTTGGCATTTGGTCGGCAAAGTGTGATACATGGCGCGCTCGCCGCTGGCGGAATTAGCGACCGTGTAGTAATGGAGGCCGCAAGACTGCGCGGCCTGCGCGAGATTGACGACAGCGATCCGGCTGTCGGGAAGGATATGTAGCTAGATGAGCGATACTGACGGCAAGAAACCACTCGGCCTTGGCGGCTCTCGACCCAGCAACGTAAAGCAAAGCTTTTCGCATGGGCGGACCAAGAATGTTGTCGTGGAGACCAAGCGCAAGCGCGTGGTCGTGCCGAAGCCCGGCGCGGCGAAAACAACGACGACAACCGGAACCCGGATCGGCGGTGATCCGTCGAAACGTCCTGCCGGCATTTCCGATGTCGAGCTGGAACGCCGGATGAAGGCGTTGGCGATGTCCAAGGCTCGTGAAGCCGAAGACAACGCAAAGCGTGAAGCCGAAGAAAAATCCCGCGCCGAAGAGCGCGAGCGCCGTCGTGCCGAAATCGAAGCCAAAGAGGCCGAGGATCGCGCACGCGAAGAGCGCGCCAAGGCGAAAGCTGCGGAAGAAGACGAAAAGCGCCGCAAGGAAGAGGCCGCCAAGAACGCGCCTGCCCCCGCTGCTGCGCCGAACCCGGCTGCTGCTGCACCGGGCGAAACCGCCGTGTCGCGTCCGTCCGCCGCTCCGCGCAAGACCGATCGTGACCGCGATGTGAAACCGCGCGACAGCAAACCCGGCCGCAGCGACGATGGTCGCCGGTCCGGCAAGCTGACCGTAAACGACGCTCTGCGCGGCGGTGCCGGTGGTCGTCCGAAATCCATGGCCGCCATGAAGCGCAAGCAGGAACGGAATCGCCAAAAGGCGATGGGCGGTCAGGTCGAGCGTGAAAAGGTCGTGCGCGACGTCCAGTTGCCCGAAGCGATCACTGTCGGTGAACTGGCGAACCGGATGGCCGAACGGACATCCGATATCGTCAAATCGCTGATGCAGATGGGCATGATGGTCACGCAGACCGAAACCATCGATGCTGACACAGCGGAACTGCTGATCGAAGAATTCGGTCACCGTGTCGTGCGCGTGTCCGATTCCGACGTTGAACAGGTCATTGACCAGACCGAAGACAAGGCATCCGATCTCAAACCGCGTGCCCCGATCATCACGATCATGGGCCACGTCGACCACGGCAAGACATCGCTGCTGGACGCCATTCGCAACGCACGCGTTGTCGCGGGCGAAGCGGGCGGGATCACCCAGCACATCGGTGCCTATCAGGTGATCACGAAATCGGGTCAGACGCTGTCGTTCCTGGATACACCGGGTCACGCCGCGTTCACCTCGATGCGGTCGCGCGGTGCGCAGGTCACGGATATCGTGGTGCTGGTGGTTGCAGCGGATGACGCTGTGATGCCGCAGACGATCGAAGCGATCAATCACGCCAAAGCGGCCAAGGTGCCGATGATCGTGGCCATCAACAAGATGGACAAGCCCGCTGCCGACGCCAACAAGGTGCGTACGGATCTGCTGCAACACGAAGTCATCGTGGAAGCGATGTCCGGTGATGTGCAGGACGTCGAAGTGTCTGCCCAGACGGGTCAGGGGCTTGATGCGCTGTTGGACGCCATCGCGTTGCAGGCGGAAATTCTGGAACTGAAAGCCAACCCAGACCGCGCTGCCATGGGTGCCGTGATCGAGGCGCAGCTGGACGTGGGCCGTGGCCCCGTTGCGACGGTTCTGGTGCAGAACGGCACGTTGAGGCAGGGCGATATCTTTGTCGTCGGTGAACAATGGGGCAAGGTCCGTGCGCTGATCGACGACAAGGGCGACCGCATCAAGGAAGCCGGCCCGTCCGTCCCGGTCGAGGTTCTGGGTCTGAACGGAACGCCAGAAGCAGGCGACGTGCTGAACGTGACCGAAACCGAATCGCAAGCCCGCGAAATTGCGGACTATCGTGCGCAGGTCGCCAAGGACAAGCGCGCCGCATTGGGTGCCGCCACGACGCTGGAACAGCTAATGGCAAACGCAAAGGCGAACGCAAACGTCAACGAACTGCCTATTCTGGTGAAAGCCGATGTGCAGGGGTCAGCCGAAGCCATCGTTCAGGCGATGGAAAAGATCGGCAACGACGAAGTCCGCGTGCGCGTGCTGCATTCGGGCGTGGGTGCGATCACCGAAACCGATATCGGTCTTGCCGAAGCATCCGGCGCGCCGGTGTTCGGGTTCAACGTCCGTGCCAACGCCACGGCGCGGAACACCGCCAACCAAAAGGGCGTGGAGATCCGTTATTACTCGGTCATCTATGACCTTGTGGACGACGTGAAAGCCGCGGCCTCTGGCCTGCTGAGCGCGGAAATCCGCGAAAAGTTCATCGGTTACGCGAACATCAAGGAAGTGTTCAAGGTGACCGGTATCGGCAAGGTCGCGGGTTGTCTGGTGACCGAAGGCGTTGCCCGCCGGTCCGCCGGTGTCCGTCTGCTGCGCGACAACGTGGTCATCCACGAAGGCACGCTGAAAACGCTGAAGCGCTTCAAGGACGAAGTGGCAGAGGTCCAGTCGGGTCAGGAATGCGGTATGGCGTTTGAAAACTACGAAGACGTCCGCGAAGGTGACGTGATCGAAATCTTCGAACGCGAATCGGTCGAACGGTCGCTTTGAACCGGTCTTCTTGAAAATACGGCCCGCAGGAGAAATCCTGCGGGCCGTTTGCGTTTGTCAGTGCGGGATGGAAAATTTGCCGTGCGTTGCAGGCACCGCGTTCTGAGTTGTTTGAAAACCCCGACAAGCGTTGCCGCGCTAGATCCAGTCGCGCAGAATCGGGATCAGCGGAATGTCGGCGGGTGGCATGGGATAGTCGCGCAATTCGTTGGCGCGGACCCATTTCAACGTCTGGCCTTCACGCCCGGTCGGTGTGCCGTTCCATTTGCGGCAGGCGAACAGCGGCATCAGCAAATGAAAATCATCGTAGCTGTGCGATGCGAACGTCAGCGGTGCAAGGCACGATGCCCAGGTGTCGATGCCCAACTCTTCTTGCAGTTCGCGGATCAGGGCGATTTCCGGTGTTTCGCCCGGATCAACCTTGCCGCCGGGAAATTCCCAAAGTCCCGCCAGCGATTTGCCTTTGGGGCGTTGGGCCAGCAGCACGCGTCCGTCGACATCGATCAACGCAACGGCAGAGACGAGGACTGTCTTCACGACCGGTAATCTGCATTGATCCGGATATATTCGTGGGTCAGATCGCAGGTCCAGACAGTGCAGGCACCGTCGCCCAAACCCAGATCGATCCCGATCGTCAGGTCCGCGTTTTTCATATAGGCGGCGCAATCGGATTCCGAATAATCGGGGGACCGCCAGCCATTTTCGGCAAGCGTCAGATCACCCAGCTTGATTGTCAGGCGGTCACGGTCGGCCTGCGCGCCGGATTTGCCGACGGCCATGACGATGCGGCCCCAGTTCGGATCTTCGCCCGCGATCGCGGTTTTCACTAGCGGGCTGTTCGCGGTCGCCATCGCCACCAGCCGGGCATCGGAATCCGACTCAGCGCCGGTGACCGCGACGGTCACGAATTTTGTCGCACCTTCGCCGTCGCGCACGACTTGATGTGACAGATCCAGCATGACGGAATGCAGTGCATCCTCGAACGCGGGGTTCCCCGCGACATCGACACCGCTGGCGCCGGTTGCCGCCAGCATCAGGCTGTCGGACGTTGATGTATCGCTATCGACGGTGATGTTGTTGAATGTCCGGTCGGTCAGGCGTGCCAGCATCGGTTGCAGCACGTCATAGGCGCAGACCGCATCGGTAAAGATATAGACCAGCATGGTCGCCATGTCGGGCGCAATCATGCCCGACCCCTTTGCGATACCTGCAATCTGCACATCCTGTCCGTCGATCGTCACGGTCCTGGTCGCGCCCTTTGCAAAGGTGTCGGTCGTCATGATCGCGCGGGCTGCGTCACCGATCCCGTTGGGTGACATGCTGTCCGTCAACGTGGTCAATGACGCGATGATGCGGTCATGGGGCAGGGGTTCACCGATCACGCCGGTGGACGCGGTAAAAACGCGGTCCTGCGCCACGCCTGTCGCATCGGATACCGCTGCACAGATCGCATCGACCGATCCTGTGCCCGCCCGCCCGGTAAAGGCGTTGGAATTGCCGGAATTCACCAAAATCGCGGCGGGGCCGGTCCCCGCGCCCAGTTTGGCCTGACAGTCCAGCACAGGGGCGGACCGGGTCGCGGAGCGGGTGAACACACCGGCGACTGTGCTACCGTCTGTCAGCAACGCCAGCATCACGTCGGTCCGGTTCTTGTATTTCACCCCCGCCTGCGCCGCAGCAAAGGTGACGCCGTCAATGACGGGTAAGTCGGGAAAGGCTGCAGGTGCAAGCGGGGACAATGGCATATCAGGGTTCCAGCAGTTCGAGGTTGTTCAGCACCTGAGGGTCGAAGGCGCCTTCTTCCGGCAGAGTGATCTCGGTCGCTGCGCGCAATTCGTCGATCCGGCTGGTGATGGCCTCTTGCTGGATTTCACCGCGGATTTCGTCGCGCACGGCATCCAATGCTGGCGCTTCGACCGGGCGTGTTTCGTTCAGCTTGATCACGTGCCAGCCGAATTGGGTCTGGACGGGGTCGGATACGGCACCGACGTCCATCCCGGTGACCGCTTCTTCGAATTCAGCGACCATCGCACCCGGTCCGAACCAACCCAGTTCACCGCCAGTCGGGCCGGACGGACCCGTGGACAATTCCTGTGCCAATGCAGCGAAATCTTCACCTGACTGCGCGCGTTCCGCAGCGGCCTGTGCTTCTTCTTCGGTTTCGACCAGCAGGTGGCTGGCATTGTATTCCGTTGTTGGGTTGGCTTCGAATTCTGCGACGATTTCGTCATAGCGCGCCTGCACGGCTTCGTCCGTGACGGCATTTTCGCTGATCTGGGTGATGACCTCACCGGCCTTGAGAGAGCGTTCTTCGTTGGTCAGCGCCATGTCGACCCGGAACGGAACGTCTTCCAGTTGTTCGGACAGCAGTTGCTGCTGGACCAACTGGTCAACGATACCCTGAAACAGGACATCAGGCGGGAACTGGTCATATTGTTCAGGCAGGCTGGCGCGGGCAATGATCATTTCGCCAAGCGTGATGTCAGTGTCGCCGACGGTGGCGACAACGGTGGATGCGTCCTGTGCCGAAGCCGTCTGTGCGGTCATGGCGATGGCGGCTGCGCCCATCAGCGCGGATAGTCTGGTCATAGTCTTTTGTCCTTTGTGCGTGGCGCCCAAGGGGGGCGCACGTTGACAGTGCAGGGTCCGCCCCTTACATCGGCTCAAAGCCGACAGGGGGCAGGTCTTGGGCCCTGTTTAGGGGCGCATGCGACAGCCTTCAAGCAACCTCCTCTGTCAATCGGATCACATGGGCGGCAATCGCCTGCGGAGAATATATGCTGGGTCTTGGAACCATTACCAAAAAGGTCTTCGGGACCTCCAACGACCGCAAGGTCAAATCCGCGCGCCCGCTGGTCGCCAAGATCAACGAACTGGAACCCGAATTCACCGCGTTGTCCGACGAAGACATCCTTGCCCGGACGCGGTCCCTGCAGGAACGTGCCCGCAACGGCGAAAGCCTGGACGATCTGTTGCCCGAAGCCTTTGCCAACTGCCGCGAAGCTGCGCGCCGCGCGCTGGGTCTGCGGGCATTCGACACCCAGTTGATGGGCGGGATTTTTCTGCATCAGGGCAATATCGCAGAAATGAAGACGGGCGAGGGTAAAACCCTTGTCGCGACCTTTCCGGCCTATCTGAACGCACTGTCCGGCAAGGGCGTGCATATCGTGACGGTCAACGATTATCTGGCGCGCCGTGACGCGGACTGGATGGCAAAGGTTTATGGTGCGCTGGGACTGACGACCGGGGTTGTGGTGCCGCAGCAACCGGACGCCGAAAAAAGCCATGCCTACCAGTGCGATGTCACCTATGCCACGAACAACGAGCTGGGTTTCGATTATCTGCGCGACAACATGAAGTCGGAATTGAAGCAGATGTATCAGCGTCCGCACAATTTTGCGATTGTGGACGAGGTCGACAGCATCCTGATCGACGAAGCCCGGACGCCGCTGATCATCTCTGGTCCTGCGCAGGACCGGTCGGAAATGTACCGCGAAATCGACAAGATCGTGCCGGGTATTCTGGATGAGCATTTTACGCTGGACGAAAAAACCCGCCAGGTCACCTATACCGACGAAGGCAACGATTTCATCGAGGACGCGCTGTCTAAATCGGGCCAATTGCCCGATGGCCAATCCCTGTACGATCCCGAAAGTGCATCGCTGGTCCATCACGTCAATCAGGCTTTGCGGGCGCACAAGCTGTTCACCAAGGACAAGGATTACATCGTCCGTGACGATGATGTGGTGCTGATCGACGAATTCACTGGCCGCATGATGACCGGGCGGCGTCTGTCCGACGGTCTGCACCAAGCCATCGAAGCGAAAGAGGGCGTCAAGATCCGGCCCGAAAACGTGACACTCGCCTCTGTCACCTTTCAGAACTATTTCCGGCTGTATGACAAGCTGGCAGGCATGACAGGCACCGCCCTGACCGAAGCGGACGAATTTCGGGAAATCTATCGCCTTGGCGTGGTCGAGGTGCCGACGAACCGGCCCATCGCGCGGCAGGACGAACACGATCAGGTTTACCGCACGGCGCAGGAAAAATTTGCGGGTGTGGTCGACGAAATCAAACTGGCCTATGCCAAGGGTCAGCCGGTGCTCGTTGGAACGACATCCATCGAAAAGTCGGAATTCCTGTCGCAGTTGCTGACCAAGGAAAACATTACCCACAACGTCCTGAACGCGCGCCAGCACGAACAGGAAGCCCAGATCATCGCGGACGCGGGCAAGGTGGGGGCCGTGACCATCGCCACCAACATGGCCGGGCGCGGCACCGACATCCAACTGGGTGGCAACGTCGAGATAAAGGTGCAGGAATCGCTGACCGCCGATCCCGATGCCGACCCCGATGCGCTGCGCCAGCGGATCAACGCGGAACACGAAAGCGAAAAGAACAAGGTGCTGGAAGCCGGTGGCCTGTTCGTTCTGGCGACCGAACGCCATGAAAGCCGCCGGATCGACAACCAGCTGCGTGGCCGGTCCGGGCGTCAGGGCGACCCCGGTCGTTCGGTGTTCTTTTTGTCGCTCGAAGACGATCTGATGCGGATTTTCGGGTCCGAGCGTCTGGAAAAAGTGCTGTCGACGCTGGGCATGAAAGAGGGCGAAGCGATCATCCACCCATGGGTGAACAAGTCGCTAGAACGTGCGCAAGCCAAGGTCGAAGGCCGCAACTTTGACATCCGCAAGCAGTTGCTGAAATACGATGACGTGATGAACGAGCAGCGCAAGGTCATCTTTGGCCAGCGCCGCGAAATCATGGAAGCGCAGGATCTGTCCGAAATCACCAGCGACATGCGCCATCAGGTGATCGAAGACATGGTCGATGAGCATATGCCCGAACGGTCCTATGCCGATCAGTGGGATCTGGACGGACTGGATGCAGAGGTAAAGCGCGTGCTGGGGATCGACGTGCCCGTGCTGACATGGGGCGAAGAAGAAGGCGTCGACAACGCGATCATGCGCGAACGGCTTGAAGCCGCCAGTGACGAAGCGATGGGCAAAAAGGAAGAATCCTTTGGTGCGGAAACCATGCGCAGCGTCGAAAAGCAGATCCTGCTGCAGACGATTGACAGCAAGTGGCGTGAACACTTGATCACGCTGGAACATCTGCGGTCTGTCGTTGGCTTTCGGGGGTATGCACAACGTGATCCGCTGAACGAATACAAGACCGAAGGTTTTCAGCTGTTCGAACGCCTGCTGGACGGTCTGCGGATCGACGTGACGGAAAAGCTGGCACAGATCCAGCCGATGTCGCCGGAACAGCAACAGCAACTGATCGCCCAAATGAAAGCACAGGCCGCAGCGCGCGAAGACAGTGCTGTGGAACGTGCAACATCCGCCAAGACAGCAGGCGATGCGTCAGCACGTGACGGTTTCGTCGAAGACGATCCCAAAACATGGGGCAACCCGGCACGTAACGATGCGTGCCCCTGTGGATCGGGCAAGAAGTTCAAACATTGCCACGGGCGCGTTTGACGCCGTCGCGCTGACCTGAAATCACGAAGCCAAACCTAGCATGCAGCGCCCCACGACGGGTGCTGCATCGCGGATGGCCACGTTATGGCCACATGTTTTGCCATATTGCATCATTCTAGGGACACCTTTGTCCTGCACTTCTGGCGCCAGAGTTTGCAGGCAAGGATTTCGCGATGCGACTGAAGGTAAAGAAAATTCTGACCGCCGGCGTGACGTTTTGCGCGGCGTTGGGAATTGGCACGATCATGCAATACGGTGACGCACTTGCGTCCCGGATCGGCGGTGATACTGACGATGCGCCTTCTGCGATGGTGACGCCGCCGGTCGCGGCATCTGCCCCCGTACAGGTGCGCGCGGCCACTGTCGCAACGCCTGTTCCTGCCGGGCCAACCGACAGCCGCATGGCTGCGATTGGTGATTTACCCGTCGAAACGCCCGCGCCGATGCTGACGCAACCGATCATGCCGGACCCCGTCAGCGCATCTGTAACCGTTGATGTACCGGTCGCGGCACCTGACGATGTGCCGATGATGGTGCCGGACACACCGGTACTGCCTGAACCGGCAACCGAAGAGGTTGTTTGCAACCCAACAATGGATGCGCAAATTCAGCCGATCGCAATGGTCAAGGTGACATTGTCCGATGCCTGCCGACCCGATACGGTCGTCACGATACATCACCGCGGCATGATGTTTCAGGAACTGACGGACGCCAACGGTCTGTTGCAGGTCACGATCCCGGCGCTGTCGTCCGATGCGCTGTTCGTCGCCGATTTCGGTTCCGGTCAAGGGGTGTCTGCCAGTGTGGCCGTGCCCCAACTGAAACAGTTTCACCGCGCCGTTCTGCAATGGCAGGGTGATTCGCAGGTAGAGCTGCATGCGCTTGAATTCGGGGCCGCCTATTTCGAAGAGGGTCACATCTGGAACGGATCAACCGGCAGTTTGGAAGCGGCTGAATATGGGCAGGGCGGCGTGCTGACGCGGCTTGGCAACGTGGCGATCAGCGACGCGTTCATGGCAGAGGTCTACACCTTTCCCAGCGGCGCGAATGCCCGCGATGGCAGTGTTCTGCTCAGCGTCGAGGCCGAAGTGTCGGATCGCAACTGCGGACGCGATGTTGCGGCACAAAGCCTGCAGGTCGGCCCTGACGCCCTGACCGACGCCACCGATCTGGTGATGACGATGCCGGGCTGCGACGCTGTGGGTGAATTTCTGGTGTTGAATAATATGTTCGAGGACCTGACACTCGCCGCGAAATGAATGCGCGTGACAATTTGAAATACCTGACAAGACATGCGACGCCTTTGGTTGCCGCATGTCTTTTCTTTTGGTCAGCGGCCTATGCCCAGGACGTCACCATCACGTCGGCGCAGGGTGGTCTGGAATTGACTGGCCGGATCGTCAGCTACGACGGCACATACCTGCGGATCGAATCGGATTACGGCCCGTTGGCGGTGGATTACAGTCGGGTGACCTGCCGCGGCGATGCCTGTCCTGACCCGGCCAATTTCGTGCCACGACTGCGGGTGGTGGGCGATAGACGGCTGACTGAAATCCTGCTGCCTGCCTTGCTGGATGGATTTGCCCGCGCACAGGGTTTGTCCGCCGTGCAAAAAATCGTCACCCCGAACGCAACGCATGTGTCACTGGTCGATGGGCAGGATGTCCCGGTGCTGGATCTGCCGATCGTATCGTCCAACAGCGCCGAAGGGTTTGCCGACATCGTGGCGTTTCAGGCCGACGCGGTTTTGGCATTTCGTGAAGCGTCCGATCAGGAAAACATGCGTGCGGCGGACGTGGGATTGGCCAACCTGCGTGGGCTTGGGCATGTGGTTGTTCTGGGTATCGATGCGTTGGTGCCGATCGTGTCGCCCGTTAATCCTGTTCGCACGATTGACCCTGCCGACCTTGATGCGGCTTTTACGGGTGGTTTGCAGACTTGGCCTGATGGCGCGGCGCTGTCCCTGCATCTTGGACCGCAGTCAGATGGTCAGGTGGATGCGTTTCTGGCCTCATTGCCGGACGATCCCGGCGCGATCACCTTTCATACGGACGCCGAAACGCTAAGCCGCGCTGTTGCCGCCGATCCCGGCGCGTTGGGGGTGACGGCGTTGAATGCAACCGGCGTCGCACAGGCGCTGGGGCTGTCCGATGCCTGCGGCCTGACATCTGCACCACGTCTGGCCGGTGTCAAAACGCAGGATTATCCGTTGACGACCCCGGTTTTTCTGACGCTGGCCCAGAAACGGCAACCGCAGATCGTGGTGGATTTTCTGGCCTTTCTGCGCACACCAGAGGCACATTTGATCATCCGTCGATCTGGGCTGATGGATTTGGGTGTCGTGCCTATTCCGCTGGATGCCCAAGGCGGTCGCCTTGCCCATGCCATCACGATTGCAGGCGTCGATACGCCACTTCCGGAATTGCAGCGCATGGTTTCCATGATGCATCTGCGCGCGCGGTCGTCCCTGACGTTCCGGTTCGAAGTCGGCGGTACGACGCTGGACCCGGTATCAAGCGCAAATCTGTTGACGCTGGCGCACAACATCCGGGCAGGCGCCTATGACGGGCGCGAAATTCTGCTGATGGGGTTCAGCGACGGTGAAGGACCGGCTGCGGCCAACCACGACCTTTCGGCTGGGCGTGCAGAAGAAATCAAAAGCAGACTGATGGCCGTGTTGGGTGATGTGCCGGATCAGATCCGGATCACGACAGAAGCCTTTGGCGAGGCCTTGCCCATCGGATGTGACGATACCGAACGCGGACGCCGTATGAACAGGCGGGTCGAAGTCTGGATCGGTGACTAAAGCAATCCTTCGGCGCGAAAAGACAGTTCATGCGATTTTCCGATGATCAGGTGGTCATGAACTGTGATGCGCAAAGCATCCGCCGCAGCTGCGATCTGTTTTGTCATGCTGATATCGGCGTCTGACGGCGTGGGGTCGCCCGATGGATGATTGTGGACCAGAATGATCGATGCGGCATTCAGTTCCAGCGCACGTTTCACAACCTCGCGCGGGTAGACCGGGACGTGGTCGATGGTGCCGCTGGCCTGTGCTTCGTCGGCAATCAGGGTGTTGCGGGTGTCCAGAAACAGGATGCGGAATTGTTCTGTTTCACGGTGCGACATGACCGTGTGGCAATAATCCAGCAACGCGGCCCAACTGGACACCACATGGCGCTGCATGACGCGTCCGCGCGCCATGCGGTGCGTCGCGGCTTCGACCAGTTTCAGGTCTGTGATGACGGCGTCACCGACACCGTCGATGTTCGCAAGATGATCCGGGGACGCGGACAGCACCCCCGCCAAATCCCCGAAGCGGTCGATCAGACGGTGGGCCAACGGTTTTACATCTTGCCGGGCGATGGACCGGAACAGCAGCAATTCCAGCAATTCATAATCCGGCAGCGCGGCGGCACCGCCGGACCTGAACCGCGCGCGCAGACGTGCACGGTGGTCACGGATGTAGGATGGCAAGCGGCCTGTGACCGGCTGAACCGGTGCTTCGTCCGGATCACCGAACAGCGGGAGGGCATCCTGAAATCCTGACATCATGCCTCAAGGTAGCTTTGCAGGAATGAATCGTCGGTTAACGTCAGCTGACGACGCAGCGTCCGCCTTTTGCAAAGTGAAACGGCGCCCCGATGGAGCGCCGTTCGATAATCACAGTCTGTCTGCGATGTGACTGGATCTAGCCCTTCATCGAATCCCAGAAGCCTTTGACGCTTTTGAAAAATGACGACCCTTGCGGGTTGTTTTCCTTTGACAGAGTGTCGAATTCCCGCAGGATTTCCTTTTGGCGGCTTGTCAGGTTCACCGGCGTTTCAACGGCCAGTTCGATGAACATATCCCCCGCGCCGCCGCCGCGCAGGGCGGGCATGCCCTTGCCACGCAGGCGCATCTGGCGGCCTGACTGGCTGCCTTCGGGAATTTTTACGCGGGACCGGCCACCGTCGATGGTCGGCACCTCTATTTCGCCACCCAAGGCGGCAGAGGCGATGCTGACCGGCACGCGACAGAACAGGTTGGTCGATTCACGTTCGAAAAGCTTGTGATCTTCGACTTCGATAAAGATATACAGATCACCCGCCGGCCCGCCGCGCATCCCGGCTTCGCCTTCACCGGCAAGCCGGATGCGGGTGCCGGTTTCGACACCGGCAGGGATGTTGACCGACAGCGATTTTTCTTTTTCGACGCGACCGGCCCCGTGGCAGACATGGCACGGATTCTTGACCGTCTGGCCCGCGCCGTTACAGGTCGGGCAGGTCCGTTCGACCGTGAAAAAGCCCTGCTGCGCGCGCACCTTTCCCATGCCCGAACAGGTCGGACAGGTGACGGCTTCTGATCCGTCGTCGGCACCGGTGCCTTTGCAATTGCCGCATTGTACGGCGGTCGGGACGGTGATCGTCTTTTGCTGACCGGTATAGGCGTCTTCAAGTTTCACACGCAGGTTGAACCGCAGGTCCGATCCCCGCGTGGCCCGTGCTCGTCCACCACCGCCACCGCGCTGGCCACCCATGAAATCGCCGAACAGGTCGTCGAAGACGTCGGAAAAGGCAGATGCGAAATCGCCCTGTCCCTGCGGACCGCGCGGGCCACCGCCGCCGCCCATGCCGCCTTCGAATGCAGCGTGACCGTAGCGGTCATAGGCGGCTTTCTTTTCGGCGTCTTTCAAAACCTCGTAGGCTTCGTTGGCTTCCTTGAACTGTTCTTCTGCGCGCGGATTGTCCGCGTTGCGGTCAGGATGCAGTTCCTTGGCCTTCTGGCGGTAGGCTTTTTTGATGTCTGCCGCGTCGGCCCCACGGGCAAGGCCCAGTGTTTCGTAATAATCGCGTTTTGCCATTTCGTCCCCCTTGGGAATGGAAAAAGACCGGCCCGGTTAAAGGGGCCGGTCTATCCCGTCAGGCGGATGCCTTAGTTGCGCTTTTCGTCGTCAAGATCTTCGAAATCGGCGTCGAGGATATCATCCTCGTCGGCGCTTTTCGGTTCGTCCGCACCGCCGTCTTCGGCGTCCTGGCTGGCCTTATAGATGGCTTCACCCAGCTTCATCGCGGATTCGGTGACGTTCTGGATGCCGGATTTGATTTTCGCGGCGTCGTTCTTTTCCAGATCGTCCTTCAGGGCGGCGATGGCCAGTTCGATGGCTTCGATGGTGGTCGGGTCCACCTTGTCGGCGTGTTCTTCCATCGACTTTTCGGTCGAGTGAATCAGGCTTTCTGCCTGGTTCTTGGCTTCGACCAGCCCACGGCGTTCCTTGTCGGCCTCTGCGTTGGCTTCGGCGTCCTTGACCATTTCCTCGATGTCATCGTCGGACAGACCGCCCGAGGCTTGGATCGTGATGGTCTGTTCCTTGCCCGTGCCCTTGTCCTTGGCGCCGACCGACACGATGCCGTTGGCGTCGATGTCGAACGTCACTTCGATCTGGGGCATGCCGCGCGGTGCGGGCGGGATGCCTTCAAGGTTGAACTGGCCCAGCATCTTGTTGTCGGCCGCCATTTCGCGTTCACCCTGGAACACGCGCAGGGTCACGGCGTTCTGGTTGTCTTCGGCGGTCGAGAAGGTCTGCGATTTCTTGGTCGGGATCGTCGTGTTGCGGTCGATCAGACGGGTGAACACGCCACCCAGCGTTTCGATGCCCAGCGACAGCGGCGTCACGTCCAGCAGGACCACGTCCTTGACGTCACCTTGCAGAACGCCGGCCTGAATGGCGGCACCCATGGCGACGACTTCGTCGGGGTTCACACCCTGATGCGCTTCCTTGCCGAAGAACTTGGCGACTTCTTCCTTGACCTTGGGCATGCGGGTCATACCGCCGACAAGCACGACTTCGTCGATGTCGCTGACGGACAGACCGGCGTCTTTCAACGCGTCCTTGCACGGCTTGATCGAGTTTTTGATCAGGTCGCCCACCAGGCTTTCCAGCTTGGCGCGGGTCAGTTTCATGACCATGTGCAGCGGCTGACCGTTCGACCCCATCGAAATAAAGGGCTGGTTGATCTCGGTCGAGGACGAGCTGGACAGTTCGATCTTGGCCTTTTCGGCAGCTTCCTTCAGCCGCTGAAGCGCCATCTTGTCCTTCGTCAGATCGACAGAGTGTTCTTTTTTGAACTCGTCCGCCAGATAGTTGACGATCCGCATGTCGAAATCTTCACCACCCAGGAACGTGTCGCCGTTGGTGGATTTCACTTCGAACAAACCGTCGTCGATTTCCAGGATCGTGACGTCGAACGTACCGCCGCCAAGGTCATAGACGGCAATGGTTTTGGTGTCTTTTTTGTCCAGACCGTAGGCCAGCGCAGCAGCAGTGGGTTCGTTGATGATCCGCAGCACTTCCAGACCGGCGATCTTGCCTGCGTCCTTGGTGGCCTGACGCTGGGCGTCGTTGAAATAGGCGGGCACGGTGATGACGGCCTGCGTCACTTCTTCGCCCAGATAGGATTCGGCGGTTTCTTTCATCTTGCCCAGAATGAACGCACTGATCTGGCTGGGGGAATATTTCTCACCCTTGGCCTGAACCCATGCGTCACCGTTGCCACCGTCGACGACGGTGAACGGCATGTTCTTCTTGTCCTTGGCCAGATCGGAATCGTCGAACCGACGACCGATCAGACGCTTGACGGCAAAGATTGTGTTTTCGGGGTTGGTGACGGCCTGCCGTTTTGCCGGTTGGCCGACAAGGCGTTCGTCATCCGTAAATGCGACGATCGACGGCGTGGTGCGGGCACCTTCGCTGTTTTCGATCACGCGTGGTTTGCTGCCATCCATGATGGCAATGCAGGAGTTCGTCGTACCGAGGTCGATACCGATCACTTTGGCCATGGTTCAAATCCCTTTTACATCAGGCGGTTTGAGAGGCGCAGACCCGTTGCGGCACCTGCGCCTGGTTTATGTTTCTGGCGCAGGGCTTTGCCCGTGACGCCGACTGGCCGTATATAGGAAGGGGTTTCAGGGCCTGCAACCGGGATGCGCGACAGAACGGCGCAGAATCTTTGCCGGGATATTTTCAGCGACAGCCAAAGCTGCCAAAAGATCAGCGCGCCGCGTTCCACGATGCAGAGGCATGACGTCGGGTGTAGAATTCACCCAGCAGGCCCAATACCACCAGGACAATCGCCACCTTGATCGGATAGCTGATGTTGCTGTTGTAGGGGTGATAGTTCTCGAACACATAGCCGCGCATCTGGTCAATGCAGTGAAACAGCGGGTTCCAGTCGAACATCGCCAGCATGGTGGCGGGCAGTGCATTGGCAACGAACATCTTGCCGCTGGCGATCATGTTGACCCGGCCATAAATCGAACTGCCGATTTTGGCGAATTCGGGCAGCCACGGTTTGATTGCCAGAAAAATCGTGCCCACCGCGCAGCCGGAAAACCACGACAGGATGATCATGCCCAGTGCGCCGATGGGGTCGTGGATATACACCGGGGTAAAGATCACGTGGTAAAAAAACAGCACCACGAGGATCGACAGGATTTGCAGGTAAAGCGATGACAGGGCGGCGGCACAGATCGCAATGACGGTATTCATCGGCGCGTGCTGCATCATCGCACTTGCCGGCCCTTCGGACTGGACAATCGCGCCCATCGCCTTGGTATGGCACATGTAAAGAAAGATGCCCGACATGATATACAGCAGGAAATCGCCGCGCACGGCGGCCCCGCGCATACCCAGCAGCATGAACATGGCATAAAAGCTTAGGACAAACAGCAGCGTCTGGAATATGTTCAACATGAGACCCAGCAACGCGTTGCGATGGCTTTTGCGGATGTCACGGACGGCGCTGTGATAGATCAATTCCATCATGCCAAAGACCGTCCTGGTCCGCGTGCGTTGAAGTGTGGGTCGGAACATGTGCCTGCCTAACGGTGTCGTGCGACGAAATTCTTGCCGTCTGTGCTGGGTCGCAGCATAAGGGCCGCAACATCGTTCATCAATCAATTCAATGTGTGCCTCAGGATTGCGAAAAAAGTATGACCATGGATTTTGACAAACTGACCGACGTGATGCGCCGCCTCTCGCTAGAAGCGGGCGACAGGATCATGGAAATCTATGACAGCCCCGATTTCGACGTCCGGTCCAAATCCGACGACAGCCCGGTCACGGCCGCCGACGAAGCCGCCGATGCGATTATCAGTGTGGGCCTGCGCGCGGCCTTTCCCGACGTGGCGCTGGTGACAGAAGAACAATCGAAAACCCATGGCGAAACGGCCAGCACGTTTCTGATCGTGGACCCGCTGGACGGCACCAAGGAATTTATCAAGCGGCGCGGCGATTTCACCGTGAACATCGCCTATGTCGTCGACGGCGAACCGGTGCGCGGCGTGGTCTATGCCCCCGCGAAACAGCGCATGTTCTACACGCAAGCCGATGGCACCTCGGTCGAGGAATCGGGACCATTCGACAAGGATACGGTCACAGACGCCGAACCGATCCGGGTCTCGCGTCCCGACAACAATGCGCTGATGGTTGTGGCGTCGAAATCGCACCGTGATCAGGCAACCGATGATTACATCGATCTGTATATGGTCAAGGATATGAAATCGGCGGGTTCGTCGCTGAAATTCTGCCTGATCGCCACCGGAGAGGCGGATCTTTATCCGCGACTGGGCCGCACGATGGAATGGGATACCGCCGCGGGCCATGCCGTGCTGAACGGTGCGGGCGGGCGTGTCGTGCGTTTCGACGATCACCAGCCGCTGCGTTATGGCAAGGCTGGGTTTGCCAATCCGTTCTTTATCGCCTGCGCGCCCGACGTCGAATTGCTGACGCAATGAGCGTCGTGATCGTCATTCCGGCGCGCTATGCCTCTACCCGGTATCCGGGTAAGCCGCTGGTTGATTTACGCGGGGCATCCGGGCAGGCCCGTAGCCTGATCCGCCGCAGCTGGGATGCCGCCATGTCGGTGACCGGGGTGGACCGGGTGGTGGTCGCCACCGACGACGACCGTATCCGCGACGCCGCACAGGCATTCGGGGCAGAGGTCGTGATGACCCCCGCATCCTGTGAAAACGGCACGGCCCGCTGTGCGGCTGCGCTGGATGTGCTGGATGGACCGACCCCCGACATCATTGTGAACCTGCAGGGCGACGCCCCCCTGACTCCCGCCTGGTTCGTCGAGGATCTGGTAAACGGTCTGCGCGCGGATCCCGACGCAATGGTCGCCACCCCCGTTTTGCAGACCGAAGGCGCTGCCCTGCGCGGTTTTCTGGAAGATCGTCAGGCGGGCCGTGTCGGCGGCACGACGGCTGTGTTCGGGGCTGCGATGAACGCGCTTTATTTTTCCAAAGAGGTCATTCCCTATCGCGGCGAAACCTATGCCGACGATGCGATGACCCCGGTGTGGCACCATGTCGGTGTCTATGCCTACCGCCCTGACGCCTTGCGCGCCTATACCACGTGGCCTGTGGGTCCGCTTGAACAGCTTGAAGGTCTGGAACAGCTCCGGTTCCTGGAACAGGCGCAACGCGTGCTGTGCGTCAGCGTCGAAGCGCGCGGTCGTGAATTCTGGGAGCTGAACAACCCCCAGGACGTGCCCCGGATCGAAGCGATGCTGCAAAAGATGGGTCTGGACTGAATGCTGACCGCCAGCGTCGTTGTCGTCAGTCAAAACCGACCCGATGCGCTGTTTCGTTGCCTGACCGGGCTGTCGCAGATCGATTATCCCCATGTCGAAATCATCGTGGTCGCAGACGCGGGGTCCACACCCGCGATTGCGCGCGCCGGGCTGGGTGATGTCGTCAGGCTGATCCCCTGCGATGTGCCCAATATCTCTGCCGCGCGCAATCTGGGTGTCGCACAGGCGACCGGCGACGTGGTCGCGTTTATCGATGACGACGCCGTGCCAGAACCGCGCTGGCTGTCGCATCTGATCGCGCCCTTTGCCGACGATGCAGTGCAGGCGGCTGGCGGTTTTGTGCGCGGGCGCAACGGGATCAGCTTTCAATGGCGCGGGCGGATGGTGTTCGGTGATGCCCAGACCGCCGATCTGCCGGTTGATGGAGATGCACCATTGCGCGTCGCAGGCGCTGCGGGCCGTGCGGTCAAGACCGAAGGCACCAATATGGCGGTCCGCCGGGATGTGCTGCTGCAACTGGGCGGCTTTGACGAATCCTTTGCGTTCTACCTTGATGAAACTGATCTGAACATGCGGCTGGCCGCGCTGGGCGCGGTGACGGCGCTAGTCCCAATGGCGCAGGTTCATCACGGATATGCCCCCAGCGCGCGGCGGACGCATGACCGCGTGCCGCGCAGTCTGTTTGAGATCGGCGCAAGCCTTGCGGTGTTTTTGCGCAAACACGGGCCAACCCGCACCCCGTCACCGACGATGCACCGCAGGGCGCAGCGCCGCAGATTGCTGAACCACATGGTCGCTGGCCGGATCATGCCCGGTGATGTCGGGCGCTTGTTGGCCACGTTTGACGCTGGATGGACCGATGGGCTGACCCGGCAGGCAGGACAGTCGCAGATCGCCGCCATGGCCGCGCCCCGCGTTGATTTTCCAACGCGCGTGCGCCCCCATGTCGTTTTGCGCGGTCGGTTCTGGCAGGCCCGTGCCCTGCGTGCCCAGGCTCGCGCCGACGTGCAGGCCGGGTCCATCGTGACGCTTTACCTATTTTCCTATTCGACACTGTTTCACCGGGTGCGGTTCACCGATGCCGGGTTTTGGGAACAATCGGGCGGTCAATTTGGGCGCGCCGATCGTGATGGACCGCTGTTTCGGCTGATCACCGCCGAAGGCCGCGCCATACAAGAGGAACAAAGGATCGCCAAGCTACGTATCCCTCACCCACCGGATGGGCATATGTGAAATGCCATCCTGTCTTGGATTTGTTGCAGCACTCGCCTACACGCATATCCAATTTGAAAATGTTTTGAACGTGAGGCCAACATGCGCAGAAAAGTTTCCAAAGCCATCTTTCCAGTCGCAGGGATGGGCACACGTTTTCTGCCCGCGACCAAGGCTGTGCCGAAAGAAATCATGACTTTGGTGGATCGGCCACTGGTGCAATACGCCATCGACGAAGCGCGTGAAGCCGGGATCAAGGAATTCATCTTTGTCACCGCGCGCGGCAAGAATGCGCTGGAGGATTATTTCGACAACGCACCGGAACTGGAAAATCGCCTGCGTAAGGACGGCAAGACCGAACTGCTTGAAACCCTGAAATCCACCAATATGGAAAGCGGGGCAATCGCCTACATTCGCCAGCACAAGGCAATGGGGCTGGGCCATGCCGTCTGGTGTGCCCGCCGTCTGATCGGCAATGAACCCTTTGCCGTCATGTTGCCCGACGATGTGATCGCAAGCGAAAAATCCTGTCTGGCGCAGATGGTCGACGCCTACGAGGACTGCGGCGGCTCGATGGTGGCCACGATGGAAGTCGCACCCGAGCAGACGAAATCCTATGGTATTCTGGACGTTGCGGAAACCGATGCGGATCAAGGCCAGAACCGGCTGGTGCGCGCGCGCGGCATGGTCGAAAAACCTGCGCCGGGCACCGCACCGTCCAATCTGGCCGTGATCGGGCGTTACATCCTGACGCCCGACGTCATGTCGAACCTGAACCACATCGGACGTGGATCGGGCAACGAGGTGCAGTTGACCGACGCGATTGCCGCTGAAATCCGACAGGATCGTGACGTGTTCGGCTACCGTTTCGAAGGCAAACGCTACGATTGCGGGTCCAAAGCGGGCTATCTGGAAGCAACGGTAGCCTTTGCGCTGGCCAACCCGGAACTGGGCGAAGGTTTCCGCAAGTACCTGAACGAGATCGTTGCAAAGGGCTGATGTACCCCGGACCCGCCTACTGGACATTTCCCGTCTGGTATCGCGTGCTGGCTTGATGCCGACGGGCGTTGACCGTGTTGAACTGGCCTATCTGGACTGGTTCCTGCGGGACACGTCGATCAATGTCTTTGGCCTGTCGCGCACGGCGCTGGGGCTGGTTTTGCTGGACCGTACGGGGTTGGAAGCGTTTGCCGCAGCTTGGCGCAGTCGACGGTTTGACCTGCCTGACGTGTTGTCGCGCCTGAACCGGAACCTGTCACCGGCGGCGCGGCGCGGACAGACGTTCGTACGTTGGCGCGCAGTCGGGCGGTGCAGGCCGCGCGGGTTGGCGCGGATGCTACGGCGGGTGCCGGGGCCGATGACCTATTTCAATGTGGGCCATAGCAACCTGTCAGCGGCGCTGTTGCGCACCATTTCCAGCCATCCCGGCGCACGGATAGCCGTGCTGATCCACGATACGATCCCGCTGGATTTTCCTGCGCAACAGCGCGCGGGGACAGTGCCGCGTTTTCGCAAACTGCTGACCGCGTCGGTCAATCACGCGGACGTGCTGATCTGTTCGACCGACGCCTGCGCTGCCGATCTGCTGCGGCATACGTGCCGCACCGCTTGCGGACCGAATATCGTGGTCGCGCCGCTTGGCGTTGAACCCCCGGTGCCGGCCCCCGAAGAAATCCCACCGGGTCTGATGCCACTACGACCCTATTTCATGACGGTCGGCACCATTGAGCCGCGTAAAAATCACGCCATGCTGCTGGATATCTGGGATGACTTGGGCAGCGGCGCGCCGGAATTGCTGATCTGTGGACGGCGGGGCTGGCTGAACCATGATGTTTTCGCGCGGCTGGATGCCGGTATCCCCCACGTCACCGAAGCGAACGATTTGTCCGACGGTGCCATCGCGGCCCTGTTGCAGGGATCGCAGGGTTTGTTGTTTCCGTCGATGGCCGAAGGATACGGTCTGCCCCCGATCGAAGCGGCTGCTTTGGGCGTGCCCGTCATATGTGCCGATTTGCCAGCCTGCCGCGAAGTGATGAAAGACTGGCCCGTTTACCTGAAGCACACTGATCGCTATAATTGGGAAATTGAAATAAAGACGTTGGTGCGGCACAGCCCGTACAGCCGCAATGAACAACGCGATGTCCCCACATGGGACGCACATTTTGATAAGATGTTAACCGCATTGGTTGACGATTGAGCAGGTCGGATTGAGGAAAGGAAATCGGTGGGCGTCTGGCGGTCTTACCGGCTAAGGGTGCAGCGTCAGCGCTGGCTTGTCCGCGCTTTTCGCAAGCGGCGGCAGCTAACGGCCGTGGTCAACCGCACTGCACAGATCAAACCCAATGATATCCTCGTCTTTTCCACGTTCCGCAACGAAGACATCCGGCTACCCTATTTTCTGGATTACTATCGCAAGCTTGGCGTCAATCATTTCATCATGGTCGATAACCAAAGCACAGATGGCGGCGGCGCCTTTTTGAAGGAACAGCCGGACGTCACGCTTTTTCTGGCGCAAGGCAGCTACAAACGCGCGCGTTTCGGTGTGGATTGGCTGAACTGGCTGCAAAGCCGGTATGGTCACGGGCACTGGACGCTTGTGGTCGATCCGGACGAATTGCTGGTTTATCCGTTCTGCGATACCCGACCGTTGCGCGCCCTGACAGACTGGCTGGATGCGTCGTCGATCAAATCCTTTGGCGCGATGCTGCTGGATATGTACCCCAAGGGGCGTATCAACGATGTGCCCTATCAGCGTGGCACCGATCCATTGCAGATCGCGGAATGGTTCGACAGCGGCAATTACACGATCAACCGCAACCCGAATTTCGCGAATTTGTGGATTCAGGGTGGTCCGCGATCGCGCACGTTTTTTGCCGGCGAACCCGAACGCGCGCCCGCGCTGAACAAGGTGCCGCTGGTCAAATGGAACCGGCGCTATGCCTATGTCAGTTCCACGCATATGCTGCTGCCGCGCGGGTTGAACCTTGTTTACGACGAATGGGGTGGCGAAAAAGCCAGTGGCGCGCTGTTGCACACGAAATTCCTGTCGTCCTTTTCCGACAAGGCCAAAGAGGAGATGGAGCGCAAACAGCACTACGCCAACAGCCACGAATACCGCGCCTATGCGCAGGACGATTCGCCTGATCTGTGGTGCCCGTGGTCGGAGCGTTACATCAACTGGCGTCAGCTGGAAATTCTGGGAATCATGTCCAAAGGGAACTGGGCATGACCCTTGGCATCATCATGTTGGTGCATACGGCATTCGACCGTGCCGAACAGATCGCGCGCCATTGGGTCAAGGGCGGCTGCCCGGTTGTCATCCACGTCGATAAAAACGTGCCCGATCAGACATTTCAGGCGTTCAAGTCCGCCTTGGCGGATGTCGGTATCATCAAGTTTTGCAAACGGCACCGCTGCGAATGGGGCACCTGGGGTATCGTCGCCGGCACCCAATCCGCAGCAGAGGTGATGCTGGCCAGTTATCCCGATGTGCGCCATGTCTATCTGGCGTCCGGGGTCTGCATGCCGTTGCGCCCTGTGCGCGAGCTGCGCCGTTATCTTGACAGCCGCCCCCGCACCGATTTCATCGAAAGCGCGACGACCGCAGACGTGCCCTGGACGGTGGGGGGGCTGGATCAGGAACGGTTCACCCTGCGATTCCCGTTTTCGTGGCGGACGAACCGTTACATGTTCGATAAATACGTCGCATTTCAGCGCATGTTTGGCATCCGTCGCAGGATACCCGACGGGCTTGTGCCGCACATGGGGTCACAGTGGTGGTGCCTGACCCGGCAGACCCTGTCCGCAATCCTGCAAGACCCGGATCGCCCGGTTTATGACAAATATTTCCGCAAGGTCTGGATTCCGGACGAAAGCTATTTCCAGACCCTTGCGCGCAGCTATTCGTTCAACATCGAAAGCCGGTCGCTGACGCTGTCAAAATTCGATTTTCAGGGTAAGCCGCACATCTTTTATGACGATCACCTGCAATTGCTGCGGCGGTCGGACTGCTTTGTCGCGCGCAAGATCTGGCCCTTTGCAGATCGTCTTTATCAGGTATTTTTGTCCGACGACGCGGCATCCATGAAAGGCGCGGAACCCAACCCCGCCAAGATCGACCGCATTTTCGCAAAGGCTGTGGAACGCCGCACGCAGGGCCGTCGTGGGCTTTATATGCAAAGCAGGTGGCCCAATCAGGATTGGGAAAACGGCATCACCGCGTCGCCCTATTCCGTCTTTCAGGGCTTCACCGAGCTTTTTGACAACTTTGAACCGTGGCTGGCCAAAATTTCTGGCGCGCGGGTGCATGGGCATCTGTATGCGCCGGACCGTGTTGAATTTGACGGGCGGCAGACCTGTTTCAACGGCGCGCTGTCCGACAGTGCCCCGATGCGTGACCACAGTCCGCAAATGTTTCTGACCAATCTGATCTGGAACACCCGTGGCGAACGGCAGGCGTTCCAATTCGGGCCCGGCGATAGCCAGAACATCAACTGGATGCTGGCCAAGGACGGCAATGCGCAGGTGTCCGTCATCTCTGGCGCATGGGCCGTGCCCCTGTTTCAGTCGAATCGCAATTTTGCCGAACTGCGGCATGAAGCGGCGCGCCTGCAAAAGATTGAAAACGACCACCTGAGCGTCCTGCGATCCCCTTGGACAAAGGCGCGCGTGCGCGTTTGGACAATGGCTGAATTCATCGAAAATCCGATGGAATCGCTACAGATGATCGTCGATGAAATGACCGGAAAAACCACCCGCCGCCTGACCGAAGCACCGCGCATGCATGATTTGACAGGCTTTGGCCAATTTCTGCAAAACCTGAAAAACCAAGGGATGCACCCCTATCTGATGGGTGATTTCCCGGTAGAGGCTGCACCGCTGAACCAATCGCCAAAGCCTCGCAAACCCTATCTGGTGAAATGATTTGTCAAAATTCGATTACTTCATCCTGTTTGCGGAAATGCGCACGGGCTCTAATTTTCTAGAAGCGAACCTGAACAGTTTTGACGGCATTTCCTGCCTGGGTGAAGCGTTCAATCCTCATTTCATCGGATATCCCGACAGTGACGATGTGTTGGGCGTGACCCAGCGGGACCGCGAAACCGACCCGCAGCGCCTGATCGATGCTGTGATCGCGGCACCCGAGCTGAACGGGTTTCGGTTCTTTAACGACCATGACCCGCGCGTGTTGGATATCGCGCTGACCGACCCGCGCTGTGCAAAAATCATCCTGACCCGTAATCCGGCTGACAGCTATATCAGCTGGAAAATCGCAACGGCCACGGGCCAATGGAAACTGACCAACGCGACCCACGCCAAGACCAGCAAGGTCCGGTTCAATGCGGCGGAATTCGAAACGCATCTGGCCGGGCTTCAGGCGTTTCAGGTCAGGCTGATGAACACGCTGCAACGGACCGGACAGACCGCGTTCTATGTCGCCTACGAAGACCTGCACGACGTCGAGGTCATGAACGGTCTGGCGCTGTGGCTGGGTGTGGATGACCATATCACAGGGATCAACAAGAAGCTGAAAAAGCAAAACCCCATGCCGATGGCTGACAAGGTCGAAAACTTTGACGCGATGGAAACGGCCTTGGCACGACTGGACCGGTTCAATCTGACGCGGACGCCCAATTTTGAACCGCGCCGTGGGCCGATGATCCCGACCTATATCGGGGCCGCGCAAAGCGCACTGCTTTACATGCCGCTGAAATCGGGGCCAACGGCGGCCATGTCCGATTGGATGGCGCGGCTGGACAAGGTGCCGACCGATCAATTGCTGACATCGTTCAGCCAGAAAACCCTGCGCGACTGGCAGCGCAATAACCCCAGGCATCGCAAGTTTTCGGTAGTGCGCCATCCGGTGATCTGGGCGCATGCGGCGTTTTGCGACCGGATCGTGTTCAATGGTCGTGGCAGTTTCACCGAAATCCGCGGAACCCTGCGCAAGGTGCACGGCGTCGATGTGCCTGACGGTGGACCGGTGCCGGAAACGGACAGCGTCTATGACATGGCCGCACACCGGCTGGCGTTCATCGCGTTTCTGAAATTTCTGCGCAACAATCTGTCGGCGCAAACGGCGGTCCGGACGGATGCCGCATGGGCGTCACAGCTTGGTCTGTTGCAGGCAATGGCGGATTTCGGTCTGCCCGATGTCATCGTGCGTGAAGACGCGTTGCGCGGCGATCTGGCGCGTCTGGCAGGGCAGGTCGGCCATGACACCATGCCAGAGGTGCCGACCGTCACCGACCCTTATGCCGACCGGCTGGCGACGATCTATGACGATCAGATCGAATCTGCCGCGCGCGACGCCTATGCAAAGGATTACGAAGCGTTCGGATTTGGCCCTCTGCGCTAGTCGGTTCAGGCAGCCTGCGTCGCGGTTCCGTCGGTCAGGATCATGTGCAGGGTGGCGGGTTCTGTATTCGCCCGCAGTTTGGCGCAGATATCGGGGTTGCGCAGGGTGCGCGACACCAGCGCCAGTGCTTTCAGGTGTTCGACCCCGGCATCAACCGGGGCCAGTAATGCGAACACCAGATCAACCGGTTGGCGATCGATTGAATCGAAATTCAACGGCTTTTCCAGACGCAGAAAAATGCCGCGCACATCGTCCAGACCATCCAGCCGCGCATGCGGCAGTGCAATGCCGTGGCCAACGCCGGTCGGACCCAGACCTTCGCGTTCGATCAATGCGTCGGTCACCTGACCTGAATCAACCATGTAGCATTGGTCAGCAAGCGCGCCCAATTCATGGAAAAGCCGCTTCTTGCTAGAGCATCCGCCAAGGGTCTTGATCGCGCTTTGTTGCAAGATGTCGCTGAGTTGCATCAATCATTCCCCCGGACAAAAGAGGCATCAGGCCCCCAGCGTATGGGGATCGATCCATCCTATGTTTCCGTCTTCCCGTCTATAAACCACGTTAATGCGATTTTGCTTTTCGTTGCGAAACACAAGAACGGGACTGTTTGCCAGTTCCATTTGCATCACGGCTTCACCAACAGAGATCGAAGGAATCTTCGCTTCTGTTTCGGCCACGATCACCGGTGCGTCGTCGAACTGCTCTGCCTCGTCGCTGTCGTCTGCCGTTGCGGCGAGGATATACGACCCGCCACCAGAGATTTCAACCGGATCGGGGCGATCGCGATGGTGATCCTTTAAACGACGTTTATATCTGCGCAGTTGTTTGTCCATTTTTTCGCAACATGCATCGAAGGCGGCATAGATTTCGGGATCGCGCCCCGTGGCCTGCACGGTCAGGCCCGTCGACAGATGCACCACCGCTTCGGACACGAATTCATGGCCGGTCTTGGAAAACACCACAATTGCCTCTGTCGGGCGGCCTGCATATTTAGCCAGCGTTTCACCCAATTCCGTCTGGACATGAGTCTGAAGCGCTTCTCCGATGTCGATCTGCTTGCCGCTGATTTGGTAACGCATGGTGGTCTCCTTCCTAATCTTGGCAGACGTGCGAAAACATCACCGTCAGGTCATGAAATTTAGCACGCTGTTGCCGTTGAACAATGACGCAATCGCCCTGCAAGTTGCGTCTGACCGGTCCGAAACGGACGCGGCATGTGCAAAGACGCGTGGGGTACAAAAGGTCGTCATTCCCTTGATGAAGCGCTGAAAAATCGGGTCTGTCAATGCTACATCAGTTAACGCGGAAGCCTTGACCCAGATAGACACGGCGCACATTTTCATCGCGTACGACTTCTTCGGCGGTGCCCGACATCAGCACCTTGCCGTCGTTCAGAATATAGGCACGATCGACGATCTGCAGCGTTTCCTGCACGTTGTGATCGGTGATCAGAACACCGATACCCCGCGTTTTCAGATCCGCCACAAGCGCCCGGATATCCGCCACGGCAATCGGATCGACCCCGGCAAAGGGTTCGTCCAGCAGAACATATTTCGGCCCCGCTGCCAGACAGCGCGCGATTTCGGCGCGGCGACGTTCGCCGCCCGACAATGCGACGGCTGGCGCGCGGCGCAGATGACTGATCGAAAATTCCGACAGCAGGTTTTCCAGCTTGTCACGCCGCCGCTTTTTGTCTGGTTCGGCGATTTCAAGCACGGCGCGGATATTGTCTTCGACGGTCAAGCCACGAAAAATCGACATTTCCTGCGGCAGATAACCGATTCCGCGATTCGCACGGCGGTACATCGGCATCGTGGTCACGTCTTCTCCGTCCACGGTGACCTGCCCGCCTTCCAGACGGATCAGCCCGGCGATCAGGTAAAAACAGGTCGTTTTGCCCGACCCGTTCGGCCCCAGCAGCGCCACGACCTCTCCACGGCCCAGATCAAGGCTGACATCGCGGATGACGGGACGCTTGCGATAGCTTTTGCGCAGGTTGCGCACCCGCAGCCCCGCATCGCCGTCGGTCACGGACAGACCCGGCATCAGTTGCCGCCCTGCTGGAACACCGTGCTGACCCGGCCCGACATCTGCGCCGTCCCTGTTTCAAGATCCACGACCATCGATTGCGACGACAGCGCTGACGCGCCCTGCGTCAGCAATACGTCGCCGGTCAGGGTCAGGGTGCCAGCGGCCAGATCGTAATCGGCGGATTGCGCTTCTGCCGCTTCGGTGGCTGTCACGAATGTCACGCCGCCGCTGGCCTGCATCCGGGTGATGTCGCCACTGTCAGCGCCATAGGTGACGTTCACCTGTGGCGCGGACAGCCGCAGATCGCCCTGGCCGATCGTGACGTTACCGCTGAACACCGCTGTCCCCGCGTTCTGGTCGACATCCAGATTGTCGGCGGTGACTTCGACAGGGGCGTTTGGATCGGCGTCGATGCCGCCCAGATTGATGTTGGTCTGTGCCGCCAGCGGACCGCACAGCAGGACAAGTAAAAGCGTCATTACATGTTTCATCGTCAGTCCTCTGCGGTTTGCGGTACGAACAACAGACGTACACCGTCGCTGAAATGCAACTGTGCGCCGTTGGACGATTGACCCAACACTACCTTGGCCTGCCCTGCGGTCAAATCACCGAAAGGTGCCCGGATTTCCAGCGCGCCATCCGACACGACAGTGCCGGACGTCAGGTCGGCATTCAGCCCGGCGGTTTCCATTGTGTACCCGGTCGAAATTTCAAGCCGCGCCAGCCCGGTCAGCGTCGCAATCTGCCCGGCGGTATCCATCGTGCCCTTGCCCGCCGTCAGCCGCAGGGCGGTGCCGTCGGGTGCATGCATGGCAAGCTGTGGGCGGCTGACGTCTACGACGTCGGCGGCGTTTTGGCTTGGTTGGGCCTGCGTCGCGCTGAATTCCACGGCATCACCGGCATCGGTCAGCCCGGTGAACCGTGGCGCGCCGATCCGCTGCTCGGTCGCCACCGCGTCGATCTGGGCAAACGGAATGTCGTCAACGCCGGGTCCGCCACGCGCGATCAGGAACAGGGTAGACAGCAGCACCAGCGCACCCAGCGGCAGCAGGATTTTCAGCCACCCGACGACCTGCGAATAAAGATTGACGTCCCGCGACATCGACTAGATCACGCCAGCGCGCAGGCAGTCATGGATATGAAGGATGCCCGCGATACGGCCCGCATCGTTCAGGGCGAACAGGCAGGTGATCTTGCGGTCGTTCATCACGGCGACGGCCAGTTCGGCCAGTGCACCGGCAGGAACGGTCGTGGGGTTTGCCGTCATGACCTCTGCCGCGGTGTGGTCCAGCAGACCCTGCATGTGGCGGCGCAAATCGCCGTCGGTGATCACCCCCGCCAGCCGCCCGTCCGGGGTTGCGATGCCCGCGACGCCGAACCCTTTTTGGCTGATCGTCAGCAGGACGTCGCCCATCGGGGTATCGGGGCGGACCATCGGCAGTTCGTCGCCCGTGTGCATCAGGTCCGCGACCTTTGACAGGCGCGCGCCCAGCTTGCCGCCGGGGTGAACGTCGCGGAAATTTTCCGGGGTGAACTTGCGGTGTTCCATCAGTGCGATGGCCAGTGCATCGCCCAGTGCCAGCGTCATGGTGGTGGAAATCGTCGGCACGACGCCAGTGCCGCAGGCTTCGCCCAGTTGCGGCAGGACCAGCGGGATATCGGACTGGCGGCACAGTGTGCTGTCCGGGCGGCTGGCCACCCCGATCAGCGGAATGGCAAAGCGGCGGGTATAGGCCACGATGTCCGACAGCTCTGGCGTTTCGCCCGAATTGGACAGCACGATCACCACATCGCCCTTGGCCAGCATTCCCAGATCGCCGTGGCTTGCTTCGGCGGGGTGGACGAAATGTGCGGGCGTGCCGGTGCTGGCGAATGTCGCCGCAATCTTGCGGGCGATGTGGCCCGATTTGCCCATGCCAGATACGATGACACGTCCCTTGGCAGCCAGAATAAGCGCCACAGCCGCGTCAAAGCTTTCGCCCAGCGATGCCGACAGCGCGGTCAATGCCGCGGCTTCGGTATCGATCACCCTGCGGCCGACGGATTGGAACGCGCTGGACCCCGACATCAGTGCGCGAAAATGTCGATGTCGGGCCAGCCGACCAGATCAAGCTTTGCGCGGGTCGGCAGGAAATCGAAACACGATTGTGCCAGTTCAGTCCGCCCTTCGCGTGCCAGCTTTTCATCCAGCGCGTCGCGCAGTTTGTGCAGATACAGTACGTCCGACGCCGCATAGGACAGTTGCGCATCGGTCAGGGTTTCGGCGCCCCAGTCGCTTTGCTGCTGCTGCTTGGAAATATCGACGCCGACCAGATCCTGTAGCAGGTATTTCAGCCCGTGACGGTCGGTGAATGTCCGCACCAGTTTGGACGCGATCTTGGTGCAATAGACGGGGGCTGCCAGCGTGCCGAACGCATGTTCCATCGCCGCGATATCGAAGCGGCCAAAATGAAACAGCTTCAGCACGTCAGGGTCGGCCAGCATCCGGCACAGGTTGGGCGCAGTGGTCTGCCCCTTGGCGACCTGCACCAGATGACAATCGCCATCGCCGCCCGACATCTGGATCAGGCACAGCCGGTCACGGTGCGGGTTCAGTCCCATGGTTTCGCAGTCGATTGCGACCACAGGGCCAAGCTCCAGCCCGTCGGGCAGATCGTTCTGGTAAAGGTGGTTCGCCATGTGTGCCCGTCCGCTGATTGGTTCGGTGTCAGATAGGACCCCGCGCCCTGTGGCTCAAGTCTTTTTGGTCAGGGCCAGCGCCGCATCGCGCAGGCTTTGCGGTGCCAGATCGGCATAGATGGGCAAATGGTCCGACGCGGCGCGGGTCAGGACGGTGTCGATCATCCCGGTATCCAGCACGTCCAGCCGTCGGTCAGCGGCGATGCGGTCCAGCGGGGCCAGACGCCAGCGCGCGTGATAACTGCGCCCCGGCGCATGCAGGCTGTGGCTTTTGGCAAACGGGCCAAGGCCACGGTGCAGCGTCCATTCGTTCAGGTCGCCAGCCATGACGGTCGGCACATCGGTGCGTTCCGCAATCCAGTCCAGAATGGCGCGCTGCTGTGCCAGGCGGGACCGGCGCAACAGGCCCAGATGCACGCCGATGATGCGCAACGGGCCATGTGGCGTGGCAATCACGGCGGTCACGGCACCGCGCGGTTCAAACCCCGGCAGCACGATCCGTTCGATCTGATCGGCAGCCCATTCGGGCCGGATCAGGATGACATTGCCATGCCATCCCATGCTGACATCCGTGACGGCCAGCGCGGCAGGGCGCAGGCCGATATCCTCTAGCGCATTCAGCGACAGCACGGCGGGGCGCTGGCCCATCCGCAGATCCGCCTCTTGCAGCAGGACAATATCGGCGTTGGCGTGGGACAGGACCCGCACGATCCGCATGGGATCGCGCCGCCGGTCGGTGCCAAGCGCCTTGCGGATGTTGTAACTGATCAGTCGGACGGGCGGTTCATCGGTCATAGCATCGGCGCCCCGACCCGAAACAGACCTTCAGCAATACGGCGCAGGGTGCCCGCATCGCTGACGCCTTCGTCACAACGGTCCACCAGCCCGGTGAACCAGTCCGCCAACAGGGTGGCACTGGCATCATCGTGGACGACCAGCTGGTTTTCAAAATTCAGCAGCATCGACCGCACATCGAAATTCGCGGACCCGACATAGGCATTGGTGTCGATGACGCCGGCCTTGGCGTGCATCATGCGGTCGCGGAACAACAGGATCTTGCCCCCGGCGGCCTGCAATTCCCGCACATATGCGCCACGCGCGAAATCTGCGACCATCTGGTTCGATCTGCGGGGCAACATCAGCCGGACATCCACCCTGCGGCGTGCGGCGACGGCCAGCGCTTCTGACAGGGATTCCGTGGGTAGGAAATAGGGCGTCGCGATCCAGACCCGGTCGGTGGCGCGGTGGATCGCGTTCACCAGTGAATCGTGAAATCCGTCGTGCGGCAGGTCGGGGCCGGATGCGGCCAGTTGCACCACGGCGGACCCGTGGTCGTGCTGTTTAACATCGTGCGGGGCGGGGTCGCCGCCCGCGCCGGACCAGTCGGATTCGAACACGTCGGTAAAGGATTTGACCGCAGGGCCGGTCAGCGTGAATCCCAGATCGACCCACGTGTCCTTGCCATCACCGATGTAATCCGCGCCAATGTTCATGCCACCGGCGAACGCATGCCGATCATCCACGATCAGCATCTTGCGATGGTTCCGCAGGTTCAGATGCCCCCGCTGCGGCCTGTTCACGAACGGAGAGAAATATTCCACCGTGCCGCCTGCGTTTTTGAAACGGCGCAGCGCCCGCGTCGGTGGGATCAGCGTGCCCAATCGGTCCATCAGCAACCGGACCTTCACACCGTCCTGCGCGCGTTGGGTCAGTTGATCAATGAATGCGACGCCGATGTCGTCGCGCGAGACGATGTAGAACAGCGCGTCGATCCGGTGTTCGGCCGACGCGATCAGATCGTTCAGCGCGGTGCGGGCCTGCGCGGGTTGCGTCAGTAGCGTGAAATCATGCCCGCCTACGGCACCCGGCAGGTCATAGCACCGCAGCGTACGGTCCCAGCGGTCGATGTGATCGCCCGCCGCTAGATCACGAAATGTGATGCTGTTGTCGGCGCCGTGCCGCTTGCGGAAACCGACGGCGATAAAAATCGGGACGGCCACATAGGGCATCACGATCAGCGCCAGCAGCCACGCCACGGTGGATTGCGGCGTGCGCCGCTGTTGCAGCATGAAACAGGCCGCAGTCAGCACCAGCAGGCTGATAAAAACGATTTCGATATGGGTGATGAGCCAGCTGATATCCACGACGAGTCCTTCAAACCTGTGCCAAGGCTAGCCCATGCAAATTCCTTGTCCATCCAAAGCACATTTTTCACGTGCCTCATCCGGGACATACAGCCGGACGACACGAACAGGCCGATCAGCCCGCTGTGATCGCGGCTAAATTCACGGCCTGTTTTGCAAGAAATACCGTGCGGCACGGCACGGACGTGCCGCACGCATCAAACGTACGGCTAAGCCACCCAAAAAGGGTCGATTAAAGGATGGTATTCGTTAGGGGAAATCGTGGTGCCCAGGAGAGGTTGGTTTCCTCGGCATGTTTTGGTTTTGTGCCCGTTGCAGGCACCGCAAGATCTTCAAACGT
>NZ_JAAFZU010000024.1 GCF_018263905.1 Loktanella sp. SALINAS62
CGCCGACACTGACGCTTGAAGATCTCCGCAAGCGTTCGCCCGACGGCGTTGCGCGGGCGTCGGGCGTGTTCGCGCGTGCGTGGCAGCAAATGTTCGGGCGTGCCCGAGCGACGGCCGATGCGGAAGCGCAGGCGGGGGTGGCAACCGCACTGTCAGAAATCGCCGAGGCCGATGGCGTGATCGCAGAGGCGGCACGGCACTTGCCGGAGAAAACCAGAGCTCTGGTGGCGGGAATCCGGC
>NZ_JAAFZU010000025.1 GCF_018263905.1 Loktanella sp. SALINAS62
GATCAGGCCGCTCATGCAGCACTATATCGTCGCTCAACCCAAAAGCATGAGCAGGCGCGCGCCGATGCAGTCGACCTTACGGACCAGATACTTGGCGGCGCCTCGTTCAAAGGTGCCTTGACAACGACTGACATCGAATTTGGCACATTCCTAAGTGAAACCAGAACCTTCACCGCAGATCCCGACTCTAAGACCGCCGTCCGTGTCGTCACCTCTCTCGACCGCGACAGAAACAACGCAGCCAATACGTTTCTTTTCCGCATGATCGGCATCGAAGACTT
>NZ_JAAFZU010000026.1 GCF_018263905.1 Loktanella sp. SALINAS62
AATATCGCGGGATGGAGCAGCCCGGTAGCTCGTCAGGCTCATAACCTGAAGGTCGTAGGTTCAAATCCTACTCCCGCAACCAACTTCCGCGAAAATCGCACCAGACACGGCGTCGAGTTCACTCGGCGCCGATTTGCGTAGCATCTCAAACAAGTCGCCTTCGATCGTCAGACGGTGCGCATTTGCGTCCGCATCCCAATCCACAACGACCCGGTCCACCAGCTCGTGCAGCTCGTCGGCGGCACGGCCCGCGATGGCCTCTTCGGAGAGCGTCGCCGCCAGATTGCGGATCATCTCGCGATAAAGCTCAGGCAGGTTGTCGGGCAGCTCGATCTCCGGCGGGGTGATCTTGGCCCGGCTCGCGCCCAAGCGTGCCAGATCCGCGTCGATCTGGTTCAGTTCCTCGACGAGCGATTGCGACCCCAGACCCTGCTTTGCCAGGATGATGAGGTTGCGGCGGCCCGTCTCCAACTCCATCACCTGCGCGTCGTGGATGCGGAGCTGGTCCTCGGCAGCGCCCTGGCTGTCGCGCAGCCGTTGCTGGAACCCTTTCCGGAAGGTCTCGAAGGCCTCGGGCCTCATCAGGTCGTCGCGCACACCCGACAGGACCAGGGGTAGGGCGATGCTGTCGCGCAGTCCACGGAAGCCCGTGCAGACGCTGGGGCCCTTCTCCTTGGCGCTCGCGCAGTAGTAGGTCTTGTATTTGCCCGTCCCCGCCACCGTCATTCGGCTGCCGCAGAGGCCGCAATGCAGCAGGCCCGACAGCAAATACTTCCGCCGCCGGAGCGTCTGGCCCGACGAAAGCCGATTGCGGTCCGTGGTGGGTATTTTGCTCCGGCGCTTCGTCTGCGAGGCTTGGCGGTCCTTCACCGCGTCCCAGAGCGCCTGATCGACGATCCGCAAGCCTGGCACCTCGACAGTCTGCCATTCGCTCTGTGGATTGAGGGTCGAGGTCCGCTTCTCCGTGTGCGGGTCTTTGCTGTAGCTCAATCGGTTCCAGACGCGGCGTCCGACATAGAGTTCGTTGTTCAGGATACCGGTGCCGCGTTCACGGTTGCCGTTGATCGTGTTCTGCTTCCAGTGCCCCGATGATTTACGCTTCGATCCGACGGAGGGCGAGGGGATCCCCTCGTCGTTCAGCCGGCTGGCGATCTTGATCGGTGAAATACCCGCGGCGTAGTCGCGGAAGATACCGCGCACGATCGCCGCCTCGATCGGGTCGATGGCGAGTTCCCCTTTTACGGGGGCGCCGCGTTGGTCGGTGCCGGGGCGGTAACCAAAGATGCGCCCTCCGCCGCTCAGGCCTCGCAGAACGTTTCCCTCGATCCCGCGGTGAACATTGGCAGACAGCTTCTCGAGGAACATACCACTCAGCAGGGAAGACAGGCCGACCGCAAGGGTGTCTGCCTTGCCGCGATCGACGGTGTAGATGTCGACCCTGGCGTGATTGGCGAGCTTGTTGAATCGCGCCAGGTGCTCGGGGTCGCGCGAAACGCGGTCGAGAGACTCGGCCAAGACGATGTCGAAGCTGCGCTCCTTTGCGGCGAGCGCATCCATCAGCCGTAGGAAGCCGGCACGGTCGTGGCTCGCCGTGCCACTGATGGCCTTGTCTGAAAAACGCTCGACGACCACCCAGCCCTCCCGGGCCGCATAGCGTTCGGCCAGTCGAAACTGATCATCCACTGACATCGGGTTCTGTATGTCCGTCGAATACCGCGCGTAGAGTGCGACGCGGCGTGGGGCGGTGTATTGCGTCACAGGCTGTCCTCCCCGGCGGTTCGCTGATTGTCGGTTGGAGCGGATTGGACGATGTCGACGAACTTGAGCACATCATCAATACTGAACGGCTCCTTGACGATGCATAAATCGACGCCGTGCTGCTGGCAGAGCTGCACGAACGCCCGAACCTGGACCGGGTCACGCGAAATGCGGGACAAATCGGCTGTAATGATAGCCTGCGCCTCGCCGCTGGCGACGCGGTCTTGAAGGGCGTCAAGGCGAGATACGCCGCCCATCCCGGAGACACCGTTGTCGACGATGGTATCGAGGACGCGCCAGCCGCGCGTGTTGGCGTAGTCTGTGCAGTCTTGACGCTGCTGGGCGATGGACGCGTCGTCCGTGCACGCGGTGCGCAGATAGAGAAGGGCGGTCGTCTGAAGTGTCATCGGTGTATCATCCTCGAGGTGTGGCGTCCGCGGCGCGGTTGGTGGATTATCTGCAAGGAATGCGGAAAAGTTGTGGCCATGTCCACAATCTCCGGTAGATTGCCAGCATCGCGTCAGGCGTCGCCTCCTTCTTCTCCCGCTCCTGCGAGAGTTTGCGGACAGCGGCTTCTGCGAGAAGGTCTATCAGTCTGTCGAGCGGCATCGGCGGAGTCCTTTCCTGTTCGGGCATTCCAAAACCGACAAGGGGGACGCCTACCCGAGCCTTCGCACAGAGGCGACCGAAAGCGCCCGCAGGGCAACCTGCGGGCGCGACCGCCTCACTGAAAGTGCAGGGCGGCGTTTGCAAACGGCAGCACGATGATGGCAGTTCGATTGATTCGACACGCGCGGCGGCACAGGAGATTGCGCAACCATGCTGGGTTGGAGTTCATTTTTGGTCTATCTTGGGACCGGAAATCCAATACAGTCGCGATACTTCTCACTCCTCGCAGTAAGCACGATTTCATCACGGCATATTTGATAATTGCGTTATTGCCGCTATTTTACTGGCTTCAACAATTAGTGGTTGTAGTGCAACACTCGCTTTCTCTCCTCCCGGGTTTCCGACACAGATATTGTGGATCAATCAAGGATGCAGCTTATTGCGCTCATCGGGACAGGAAAAAGAAAATATGAAATTTATATCAACACTATCACTCCTTCTGATTGCAAGCGCTCCGCTGGCGCAGGCTCAGGAGAAGGTTTTTGGCGAAGTTGGTCTCTCGTATGGACAAACAGATAGCGGCGACGGCTTCGATGTCGATAGCTACACGTTTGGTGGCGCTGGAGCTTTTGTCTCGGCTGCCGGACTGGGTGTGCAATTGGGTGGATCCTTCACGAACGTTCGAGTGGAAGGTGCTGCCGACCTCGATACCTATCAATTAGACGGGCACATTTACGGCGACTTGGGTTCGGGCAAGATCGGCGCTTTCGCAAGTTACCTCGATCTCGGCGATCTCGACATCGAAGGACTCGGAACAACGGACCTCGGCGTGAATGCATCGGCCTACGGCATTGAGGGCCAATTTCGCCAGAACGCTATGACGTTCGAAACATACGCGGGGCTTGCTGACATTGATGAAGCAGACGTAGACGTGGCTATGTATGGTGTCGGCGCGAACTATGACCTGTCGGCGACTTTTGCAATTCTTGCGGCTTATGACGGAGCGGCGCTCGGCATAGATGGCGTCGAAGAGGATCTCCGATTTCACAACTACTCGTTCGGTGCCGAATACTATCCGGCTGAAGCGCCGATCCGCGTTTCGGCAAGTATTGGTCGTTCCATGTTCGAGTTCGCAGGAGAGGATGAGAGTGCAACCAACTTCGGGCTCGGCATGAGCTATCTTTTCGGCGGCCGACCTGACTCCAGCCGTGAAGATTTGTTCGGCTCTGTGGATGCTATTCCATTCTGAACTGACCTGTGACGCGACCGCCAGCGGTGACGCTGGCGGTAAGTGCGACCTTCTACGAAGCACCGTTTAGTATTCATAAACTGTCTGCTCGACTAGGCGCCCCGAAAAATGGTGTCTTCCCCACCGCCATCGGCAAGGCTATCGTAATTGATCGAAGCCATCTTTTCAGCACATCCGAAAGCTTGCTTTATTTCCTGCGTAGATGCCGACCAATGGTTTCAACAATTGTATTGACGCAAAATCTGCCCCTATCTATCTTTGACGGAGCGAAGACGTTTTTTTCGTCTTGATTGAGCCAGCGCTGATCTGATCTGAGGGTATATCCGTCAGGTTTCGTTATCCGGACTGCGGAACCACGAATAATTGGGTCTCGCGCGAGCAAAAGCTACCTGCCGGGGTGCGTCTTTAGAGACGTCGCGCATTCGCTTCTCATGAAGTTGAATGGAGGATCCGTGCTGTGAGGGCATTGAAGATTATTCGTAAAGAAAAGATGATCAAACAGGGTGGGCGCTGCTATTATTGCGACCTGCCGATGTGGGAGAATGGTGCCAAGACAAATTCCGGCACGCAGCGCAAAATGGAATCAGCGCCGCACGTTTTGCGCTGCACCGCCGAGCATCTCCATGCCCGGTCGGAGGGAGGCAAGAATACCGTCAGCAACATCGTTGCCGCCTGCTGGTTCTGCAACAGCCGGCGTCACCGGCGAAAACGACCACTTCCTTCCGAAAAATATCGTCAGCTAGTGCGAGAGCGGATGGCGGTAGGCAGATGGCAGGTAGCGGCAGTTACCTCACGGTCTCCCAAGGAATAATGCCGTTTTTAAAAGGCAGATTTTCTATAAAGAGCGTGGCGCGCCGGCGTCTTCGTAGCAGCGAAGGAGAGGTGAACATTGCCAGCGCGCCGAATGCCGGGGGATCCAGTCCCGGCGTCGGGACCTTTCGGCCCCTCAAGAGACGACGCCCATCCGGGCGCCGTCGGTCTCAGCTGAGGTTTACGATGTCGGCGCTGAGCCTGACCGCCTTGGCGAACTGAACGAGCCGTTCTGTCGCCCTCACAAGCTCCTCTATCGGCGGCAGAGCCACCTTCAGGGCCTCGGCGTCCGGGTTGATCACCCTGTAGACATCGTAGGCTTCCCGGTTGCCGATGAGGCGTTCTCGCGGAATCGGAACCCTCTTCTCCGAGGTCCCGGCGGCGATTGCTTTGCGCACTTCCCCACGCGCGATGTCGATGAGGCACAGGAGGTTGATGCCGATATCCTCTACCCCCTCGAGAAACGCGATGGTCTCGTCCACCACCTCTTGGGCGTCCAAGTCCAGGTGCGGCAGGACCCGCTTCCTCAGATGGTCGGCCATACCGTGCCGCAGGGTGACGACAGCGTGGACGAGTTCAACCTGCTGGTCGAAGAGCGTGGTGGACGATGTGGAGATCATGCGCGCACCGCCTTTCCACCAAGAAGTGCAGGATGTGCCTTGCGCCAGCTGGCCGCGCCCATCCGGCTGCGGCCGCGTCGATCGGCAGCGATGTCGCGTTCCGCGTGAATGCGGCCGCGCGCGGCGTTCATTGCGGCGAACGGGTTGCCGTCGAGACGGCCGAGCACGGGCGCACAGGTGGCTCCGCAGACGACGAACCCGCTATGGTTCAGTGGCACGAGCAGCCGGCGTGCGCCGACGAAGCGTGTCGGCATGTTCAGGCCTGCCGAGAGGTAATCGGCCTTGCGGCGAACATGCACTTCGTAGCCGATGTTCGAGCGGCGGCGCGAGGTGGTGCCGTAGGCCAAGAGCGCATAGCGCTCATCACCGTGAACCTCGATGTCGAGGACGAGGCACGGGCGCGCTTTGGGCCGCCCGGTGTGGCCTTTCTCGGCGAGGGGAAAGCGGAAGGAGACGATGTCGCCGTAAGACAGGTAGTCCTGCCAAGCGGCGGTCATCGTAAGGCTGCTGGTGTTGGTGTCGAGCATTATCGGTGTCCTTGATTTATGGATGTCCGACGCGCCCGATCCCTTCCTATCCTATCGGCCGGGACCTTCTGTCGTGCGCGTCAAAAGGCGCGTGCACGGCAGAAGGGGCTGGCCTGCTCCCTGTCTGATCATCTTGCCTGCGTCATCGGGGAGAGCGCCGAGACGGGCCGCCCTCTCGACCCCGCCGGGAGAGCGAGTGGAGATGGGTTCGGGAAGAGGTGCGGAACGCTCTGCCCGGGAGCGGGGAAGGTTCGGAGGCGAGCGCGGAGCGGCATCCTCCGGGAGCAGGGGGTCTTGGGGGAGTGCGGAACGATGACCCGAGCCTGTCGGGAGACGCCAGTGGGTGCAGGGGGAGTGGCGAACGACGACCCTGCCCTGGGTGTCCAGAGGGGCGGCGCACTCTCTGGTCCGGCTGATGGCCCTGGGCGGGTTCGGGAGGGCGGAGCGCTACCCGAGCGGCGCGTCAGCGTCGCCGGGGTCCGGGGGCGTCAGCCCCCGGCGAACGACAGCTGGAACGCAGGCCCGCAGGGCCGGAGTGCCAGCTGTTTAGTGAGTACTTACCTACGCAGAAAAACTGAACCGATCCTGTTCGCGCCGAAAGTAATCCTTGGCAGCAACACCGACGACGGTTGCGGACCAACGGAGACATCCAGTGACTGATCGCAATGCTACGGTCGCAGCCCGCATTGCCGCCATTCGCTACCGCCGAAAAATCCTGTGATAGACGAACTCACAGTGTGCCTGGGATGGGTGGAAGCGCCCGAAAACCTGAGAATTGCTTTGAAATTTCTGCTGGGAGGGCTATAGATGCGAGAAAAACCCGCTTTCACATTGGCTATGTTTGTCTTTGAGCACGGGTTAGAGGTAAGCAGTTCTTGTGACCAAAGCCCGTTTTGAAATAGCCTTTGAAGGCGATCCATTTGAAGATGGTGAGATCGATGTTCGCGATCTGGCCCCCACTCTTCTCGCATTCGGCAACGTTGTTCAGGCAGCTAATAAGGCGCTCAACGGCGATCGTGCAGACGCTCGCCTAAAGGTCGCGGCAACTGACCAAGGGTCCTTTGTAGCAGCGCTTACGATGGATGTTGGGTGGCTCTCAGACATGCTAGACGCGGTGAGCGCTCATCCTCAACGAGTCGTCGCAGCCGACCAGTTGATGGACCTGTTGATCAAGGGCGGAACCATTGCAGGTGGCGGCGCGATCGGCTTGTTTGCCGCGATCAAAGCACTGAGAGGTAGGCGCCCGGATAAGGTTGAAGCTCGAGGGGACGGAACTACCGAAATAACGATCAACCAGACGACCTTTGTTATCGATGATCGCACTGTCGCACTTTTGCAGGACCTACCCACACGGGAGGCCGTTGAGGACCTCGGCGCAAAGGCAGTTCGCGTAGACGGACTTGATTACCTACGCATCGGCGCAGACAATACAGGAGTCGAAGCCGTTCGCCTTGCCCGCACCGACCTTCCGTCGCTGAAAGTGCCGCCGGAGCCCGATGAGTCGGATACCGAAATCACCCACCGTGACGCCTGGCTTAAGATCGTCTCCGTCCATTTCCGCGATGGGTATAAGTGGCGTTTCTCTGATGGTGGAGAGCGCCCATTTACTGCCGAAATGGAGGATGCCGAATTCCAAAACAAAGTGCAGGAAGGTCTTGTCGCCCTCAATGCAAATGACACAATTCGATGCCGTCTGCGCGAAGAGCAATCACTGTCTGCGTCCAGCCTACTCAAGACTGTTTATGTCGAAGAGGTTCTGGAACATCGCCCCGGTGCGCGTCAGATGAATTTGCTCTAAGGGCACTCGGCGTTCTTGGCGGAAACTGTAATATGACAGCAGTCAGCCCAAAGCGAAGCAGCCGATCGGTTAGTCGGCCCAAACCGGCCTTTCATGGATCGCGCAGCGAATGGCTGCTTCCTCTCGTAATTGCAAAAAATCAGTGACGAAAATTTGCAGCACCCGTCGGGCATAAATCTGCTGTTCTCCAGTCGGAAAGTGATTTTGGACGCCAACTGAGCTTAACAGGCTGCTGAAAAAGGCAGGTCTCGACGCGGTTTCGAGAACATGATTCACTTCCGTAACTTCAGCGGCAGTGAGGGTGACGATGCGTGGGACGGACGAAGCGAGCGGATCGCTGTTCAGCTATGTGGACCTTGGGGAGCGGGTTCCAGCGGGTCATCCACTTCGCAAGATCCGGCAGATCGTGAACGACGCGCTGGCGAGCCTCGATGCCGAGTTCAATGCGCTCTACACCGATTTCGGTCGCCCTTCCATTGCGCCGGAGCGCCTGATCCGGGCGAGCCTTCTTCAGATCCTGTTCTCGATCCGGTCCGAGCGGCAGTTGATGGAGCAGATGGATTACAACCTGCTGTTCCGGTGGTTCGTCGGGCTCGGGATCGTTGATGCCGTGTGGGTCTCCACGGTGTTCAGCAAGAACCGCGACCGGCTGCTAACGACTGATATGTCGCGCAAGGTTATGGCCGCGATCCTGGCGCACCCTTCGGTCAAGCCGCTGCCGTCGGACGAGCACTTCTCGGTCGACGGCACACTGGTCAAGGCGTGGGCGTCCATGAAGAGCTTTCAGGCGAAGGATAGCCCGCCACCCGATCACGACGACGATCCCGGAGGCCTGCCGCCACCAACCCAAGAGCCCCCCGCAGACACCGACCAGCAGACCGAGACCCAGCCGATGCCCGACACGCCCCGCCAGCCCCGCAACGCCGAAGTGAACTTCCGGGGCGAGAAGCGCTTGAACGCGACCCATGCGTCGGTGACGGACCCCGATGCCCGTCTTTACAAGAAGGCGCCGGGCGCCGCGGCGATGCTGTGCTTCATGGGCCATACGCTGATGGAGAACCGCACCGGGTTCGTGGCGCAGGCGGACCTGACCCACGCCGACGGCCATGGCGAGCGCAAGGCAGCGCTCGAGATGATCAATCGCCACTCACCGGGCTCGACCCGGCGCCTGACGCTCGGGGCCGACAAGGGATACGACAGCGCCGACTTCATTGCCGCGCTCAGGCGCGTGGTCGTGACGCCGCACGTCGCACAAAAAGCCAAGCATTCCGCCATTGACGGCCGGACCACCCAACATCCCAGCTACGCCTTGTCCCAGCGGCACCGGAATAAGATCGAGGAACCCTTCGGCTGGGCCAAGACCGTGGGCGGCATGGCCCAGACCGTTCACCGCGGCCTCGACAGGGTCCGCGCGCAGTTCACGATGATTATGGTGGCCTGCAATCTGGCTATGCTGCCGAAACTCCTGGCAGCGTGACGAACAAGGCAACCCAGACCCGGCGTCTGCCGCCGATGCCGTAGAGAACCGCCTTCAAATCGGGGCGGCAAGAACAACGTCCTTCGAGCCCGACTTCTTCAGCAGCCTGTTAAGGTTGCTTGCCGATTGTTAGGCCTGTTTTTGGTGAGCAGCGAGATTTCGAACTCATCCACAGTAGCCGTACGGATTGCGGTTATGTAAAGCAAATCCTGACCCGAAAGTGGTCGCGTATTTCAGAGACGTGGGCGGTCAAAGTTGTTATGCCAGTATTGTTTTTTCGACATCATACACAAGTTTGTTGCGCTCAGCCGTGCGCGCCAGTTGACAAGAGAGAGAAAAGACAGCGATAGAATTTGTAATGATAAAAAACGCTTGTGAGGGCAGAAAAGTGAAAATCAGCATTATTGGCTTGGTGCTAATCGCCAGCCTCACCGGGTGTGGTGACGGAAATCCATTCACTGACAACGCCGACACTGGCAATAGCGGCGACGGCACTTCGGGCGGCGGCACAACGGGCGATGGAACAGATGTCGGCGGGACGGATGGCAATACTGGCATATCGGGCACTGAAGTTCCTCCTGGCACCGTTTCGACAACATCGAGTGAAAAAATTGTACGCTACGAAGCGCGCGGCACAGGGGTTGAAGACGGTAATGGGTTTGCCCGCAGCTTTCGCTACGAAGGTAGCACTGACACATTTATTGTGGACAATCTGGCGTTTGACGCTGCCAATGTTTACCAGCGCGGAACGGATGTCAGCAGTCTGGCGGACGAGCAGTATGCGGTTTACGAATCCACTACTCCGTTCCCTGATACAGTCACCGACGATCCGATCAGCCAATTTGGTTACCGCGCGATTTACGGAGTCAGCAAGAACAAAGGTGCCAATGGCGATCCGGCGACACAATTCGCCATAGTGCGGACTGGCAGCTATGCAGATTACGGCTTTGGCGGCTTTTTGTACCAACGCAACGGGTCTGTATCATTGCCGAATTCTGGGCAGGCGACGTTCTCAGGCAAGACAGCGGGCATCCGCGATTTCGATGGTGCTGAGGGGCTTGAATATACCACTGGTCAATTGACGATCGATATTGATTTCGAAGACTTCAACGACGTGACCGGGACACGCGGGGACGGCGTGAAAGGTCGGTGGACGGAGCGCAAGGTGTTTGACGCGCAAGGCACTGACATCACACGTGACATCATCGATCGGATCAATCCAAATTTGGATGCGATCCCAACAGCTCTATTCACCATCGCGCCAGGCAATCTGCGTGATAGCGGAGATTTGACCGGCGAGATTACGACCCGGTATAGGGATGAAGCGGGCGAGTTGCAGGACTTGGAAAATGGCAACTATTATGCCGTTGTCTCCGGTAATGACCCAAGCGAAATCGCAGGGGTTATCGTTGTGACCAATGACGTCGAATTTGACGATCGGACTGTTCGCGAAACAGCCGGGTTCATCGTGTATAGGGGCGCTGGCAACTAATCATGGCATTCCACCTTCGTAAGCATCTGCTTTACGCGTTGGGATTTGCATTTTTTGCAGCTGTGCAAGCCCCCTCCGCTGAAACGCGGATCAGCCCCGTGGAAATGGAAAAGGCAGCCAAGCTCAGCTTGGCTGCCGGTGCGGATTTGCAGGCTTTGACACTGGCCGACGCCCTACTGACACGCAATGGCCAAGATGTAACCGCCCATATGATCCGGTCGCGCGCGTTACGCAATCTGGGCGAGTTTGGGAAGGCTCAGACGGCGGCACTTTCAGGCTGGCGCTATGCGCGAACAAATGGAGAGAGATACTCGGCGGCCTTGCTGGCCGCCCAAGCGCTGTCTTCTGACGGAAAACGGACGCGTGCGCAGCTTTGGTTGCGTAGGGCACACCAAGTTGCCCCAACACCGGCACATGCATCTCGCGCCGCACAGGATTTCAAATATGTTCAGCGCCGTAATCCGTGGAGTACACATCTGTCTTTTACCGTTGCGCCCAACAGCAACATCAACAACGGATCGGCACGTGAGACCTCAGCGCTGTATTACAAATTTTTCGAACCGTTTAATCCTGAAGGTATAGAAGCTACGCTAAGTGCTGCGTCTAAAGCACTGTCGGGGCTGGAGCTTGGGGCCGAAGTTCAGTCGCGCTACCGGTTCAAACAGACCGAGCGGACTGCGCATGACCTGCGGCTTGGCTTATCGTACCGCTCTTATACCTTGTCGAACCGATCGCGAGACGACCTTGATGCCCAGGACGCAGAACGCATTGCGAATGGAAATGCCCCGCTGGATATCTCGGGCAGTGACTATGCCTACGGCACGGTGCGTCTTGGCTATGGGTATAAGCGCTTGCGCGAGGATCGGCGCGGCGAGTTTGCCCTGACGGCTGATCTGGGACAAACATTTCTGGCGGGAACACGCTATAATAGCTTCGTAAGTGCCAACGTAGGTCAGAGCTTCTACGCCAACCAAACAACCAAGCTGCGCCTTGATTTGGGATTGGATATACGCCAAGCACAACAGGGTTCGGATACACAAAGCGTCAGTATCTCCACCGGTGTAAGCAAACAGCTTGCTAATAACGACGGCCTCTTTCTGGGTGTATCTGCTGGCGCCCAAAGCTCGGAAAGTGCGCAGCTTGAATATAATGAGCTGCAACTGCGCGGCGGTTATGTAATCGGCAAGCCGGTTTTTGGCACCTCGATCCAAATCGGTTTAGAAACAAGCTTTCGTGACTACGACATGTCGCCACACGCAGCATCCGGGCGCAGCGATTTTGAGATTTCGGCAGATATCTCAGCAACTTTCCAACAAATCGACTATTTTGGATTCCACCCAACCGTGCGGCTGAGTGCATCCGCAACCAACAGCAACATCGGTCTTTATGATATTAACCGCGTCGGTTTGAACATAGGCATAGCATCCGCGTTTTAGATCGAGACCCATGAAATTACTTGTGTGCAAATCTGAGGATGCCTGCAGGCGCACGAGAATAAGCCAACCCCTTCGCATAAGAGGCAGATGCCGCGCCTTCGAACGCGGTCTCCACGCCCGGCAGAAAATGGCCGGGACAGGACCCTCTCCGCGCAATGCCTCAGCGGCGGCTCTGGACCGATCGCGACCCCATGCCTAATCCAGCGATCGTGACTTTGCAAAGGTCACGACTACGCAAAGCTGCCGCTCATCCAAGGTGCAGCGAAGGGCAGCTCTCCGCCAGTCTGGTCTCCGTCACACAGTAGAGCTGCTTTCCAAGTTTATGGTGAGCCGTTCCGAGTAGCGACACGAAGGTTGCTGTGATCGACAGCGACGTTTCCCGATCACGGGACATCGTCCGAACTTCTGATCTCTTGTGTTCAGGAGTTCACCGATGGACGGTTCAAACATTCATATAGACTACCCCGTGGTGCTGCGGTTCGAGGGGCTCTACCCGCATCACCTGGCGGGCTACGAAGCCCACCGACTGCGGAAGGGCGGGGACCTCAGCCATGTCGATCGGTCGAAGCTGAACGGCCCGCCGCTGATCGGGCACGAGGACTGGGCGGCGCGTGCCCTCGCCGAGATCCGCGAGATGACCACCGAGAACTTCGCGGCAGAGCTGGAGTCGCTCGAAAAGCGCAATCGCAAGAAGGACATCGAGCGGCGCATCGTCGAGGGGCCGAAGCAGCCTTGGCGGGCGACCCGCCATGGGCCGATGCGCGAAGTGATTCTCACCGTCAACAAGGACTGGTTCGAGGGCGATGCCGCATTTCATGGAGTAAAGCAGAGCTCGCGGGAGGACGAATTTGGCACTCAAGCGGTTGCTTGGCTGAAAAAGAACTTTGGCGAGGATGTCATCCACGCCCGAGCAGACCGGGACGAGGCAGCATACCATATCCACGCGGTGATTATGCCCCGGGCGACGGTCGAGATTGCCAAGCCTAATGCGAAGATGCCGACGGCAACGGCGACCCGCAGGATGCTTCAGCCGTCGATTCATCCGCTCATCAAGGACTACGAGGCCGCGCAGGACAGCGTCGGTCAGTGGTTCGCGGACCAGGGCTTGGTTCGGGGTGAGCGCCGCGCGGCTGCGATCCGGG
>NZ_JAAFZU010000002.1 GCF_018263905.1 Loktanella sp. SALINAS62
TTCCTTGGAAATCGTCATCGTCATCGTCCTTGCTTCTCTCAGGAAGCATGAACCAAATCCCAGTTACACAGAAGGTCGGACACTCTCCCAAACGTGGAAACTCTACTTGGCGGCAAAATATCGTGCTCATCCCAATAGCCCAACAATCCCACCAATTTAGCTGAACCACTCCAGTGACGGGAAAACGCCACCCTGAAAGGTGGCGCTTCATCGTCCAGATATTCTACTGCGTTTTCAACGGCTGGCAAAATAAGGCCAGCAAAGTGGCGGCCGATTTATGCGAAATGGCAGAGAAAAGCCGCCATTTACAACAAAACAGTACGGATCACCCTAGCCGCATTTGGAATAGCCGCAGCTTGCGCAGGTCATGCAGCCTTCGACCATCCTCAGCTCAAAGCTGCCGCAGCTGGAACAGGCCTTGCCGCGCGGTTTGCCGGTCAGGTTCACGACGTCCGCCTGCGGGTCGGTTTTCAGGCCTTCGCCTTCTCCGGTCAAAAAGCCGATGGCAATCATATGCTGCTCGATCACACCGCCGATGGCGGCCAGAATGCTGGGGACGTATTTGCCTTTGACCCATGCGCCGCCGCGCGGATCGAACACCGCTTTCAGTTCTTCAACGACAAAGCTCACGTCTCCGCCGCGCCGGAACACGGCAGAGATCATCCGCGTCAGCGCCACGGTCCATGCGAAATGTTCCATGTTCTTGGAATTGATAAACACCTCGAACGGACGTCGGTGCCCCGCGACAACCAGATCGTTTACGGTGATGTAGATCGCGTGTTCGCTGTCGGGCCACTTCAGCTTGTAGGTGGCGCCTTCCAATTCTGTCGGACGGTCCAGTGGTTCGGTCATATAGACGACCTCTGCCGACTCCCCGTCGGTCTTGACCTGCACCGGCTTGTCCTCGGATACACTTAGCACCGACCCGGTGACTGCGTTGGGGCGGTAGGTGGTGCAGCCTTTGCAACCCTGATCCCAAGCGGCCATGTACACCTCTTTGAAATCGTCAAAGCTGATGTCTTCGGGGCAGTTGATGGTTTTTGAAATGCTGGAATCCACCCATTTCTGGGCCGCTGCCTGCATCCGCACGTGGTCCAGCGGGGCCAGCGTCTGGGCGTTGACGAAATAGTCGGGCAGCGGTGCGTCGCCTTTTTGTTCGCGCCACATCTGCACGGCGTAGTCGACGACCTCTTCTTCGGTCCGCGACCCGTCTTTTTGCAGCACCTTGCGGGTATAGGCATAGGCAAAGACCGGTTCGATCCCGCTGGACACGTTTCCTGCGTAAAGAGAGATCGTGCCCGTCGGTGCGATGGATGTCAGCAGCGCGTTGCGGATGCCGTGTTCGCGGATCGCGTCACGCACGTCGTCGTCCATCACCTGCATCGCCCCGGACGCCAGATAGGCGTCGGCGTCGAACAGCGGAAACGCACCTTTTTCGCGGGCAAGGTCGACGGACGCCAGATATGCGGCGCGGGCGATGGCGTGCATCCAGCGGTCGGTCTGACGCGCCGCTTCCTCTGATCCGTAGCGCAGCCCGACCATCAGCAGCGCGTCGGCCAAACCGGTCACGCCAAGGCCGATGCGGCGTTTCGCCTGCGCCTCTTGCCGCTGTGCGTCCAGCGGGAATTGCGACGCGTCCACGACGTTATCCATCATGCGTACGGCGGTGGCGACCAGATCGGCCAGCGCGGCATCATCCAGTGCAGCCGCGTCCCCGAACGGGTCCGACACCAACCGCGCCATGTTGATCGACCCCAGCAGGCAGGCGCCATAGGGCGGCAGCGGCTGCTCGCCGCAGGGGTTGGTCGCGGCGATCGTTTCACAGTAGCTCAGGTTGTTGGCCGCGTTGATCCGGTCGATAAAGATCACACCGGGTTCCGCCACTTCGTATGTCGACCGCATGATCGCATCCCACAGGTCGCGCGCCTTGACGGTGCGATAAACCCGGCCGCCGAACACCAGATCCCAATCGCCCCCGGATTTGACCGCATCCATGAACGGATCGGTGATCAGCACGCTCATGTTGAACATCCGCAGGCGGGCGGCGTCATGCTTGGCGGTGATGAAATCCTCGACGTCGGGATGGTCGCAGCGCATCGTCGCCATCATCGCACCGCGCCGCGAACCCGCCGACATGATCGTGCGGCACATCGCGTCCCAGACATCCATGAACGACAACGGGCCGGATGCGTCGGCAGCGACCCCGTGGACCGCAGCGCCCTTGGGCCGGATCGTGGAAAAATCATAGCCGATGCCGCCGCCCTGCTGCATGGTCAGCGCAGCCTCTTTCAGCATGTCGAAAATGCCGCCCATGCTGTCCGGCACGGTGCCCATGACGAAACAGTTGAACAGCGTGACCTGACGCGCGGTCCCCGCCCCTGCCGTGATCCGTCCCGCAGGCAGATATTTGAAATCCGCCAGCGCGTCGTAAAACCGGTCTTCCCACGCCGCCGGGTCCGTTTCCACAGCCGCCAGCGCGCCCGCGATGCGGCGCCACGTATCTTCGACCGATGTGTCGATCGGTGTGCCGTCCGCTTCTTTGAAACGGTACTTCATGTCCCAGATCTGTTCTGCGATCGGTGCGGTAAAACGGGTCATGACGATTCCTTTGAGGCGGTGGCAAGACGCGCAGGCATAGGTGCTGCGCCGGGTGTGGTCAATTGAAACTGCAGTCATCAATCCTTAACTGGTCGTCAGGTCAAGAATCGGTTAAGCCGGGGCTGTATACTACATCTGGGGTCACACTTTGGGCAACCACGTAAATCTGGTAAAATTATCTGTCGGAACAGAGTCGATCGAAACCATGCTCGACTGGCAGCGCCATCGGTCGCAGCAGGTCGCGGGCGGGCAATACTACCACGTGACCCGCATGTTTCCCAAACGCGAAACCGAACTGCTGAACGGCGGTTCGATCTATTGGGTCATCAAGGGTGTGATCCTGTGTCGGCAGGAAATTCTGGGCCTGCGCGAGGTGATTGGACAGGATCAGGTGCGCCGCTGCGGTCTGGTGCTGGATGCAGATGTGATCCGCGTCGCCGCGACCCCGAAAAAAGCATTTCAGGGCTGGCGTTATCTGTCCCCCGCCGACGCGCCACCCGACCTTGCCGCAGGCCGCCAGTCCGAAGAACCGCTGCCCCCCGCCCTGTCAAAGGCGCTGGCAGACATCGGCGTGCGATAACGCCACGTCATCGCAGGTGACAGACGCGTCGGCCCGTGCGACGCTGATCCCGTAACCGGGGGGTCAGCATGCATATTTATCCGAATAAATTTTCAGACGTGCCGTTGCGCGACGTGTCGATCACGCAGGCTGTCTTTCAAGGACTCGAAACCCGCAGATCAGAGGTCGTCCTGACAGACGGCCCGACGGGGCGCTGCCTGACAGCGGGCGATGTGGTCGACCAGATCCGCGCATTGGCGGGCGGGCTCCGCGCGCAGGGGTTCGGTCCGGGAAAAACGCTGGCCCTGATGGCGCCGAACATGCCTGAATATTGCGTGATCTTTCACGCCGCGGCCTTTGCCGGCGGTACCGTCACGACGATCAACCCGACCTATACCGCAGCAGAGGTGCGCCACCAGCTGAACGATAGTCAGGCCAATCTGCTGATCACTGTCGCCATGTTCGTGGACACGGCCAAGGACGCGGTGGCTGATACCGGCGTCACGCAGATTTACAGCATCGACGATGCGGTCGGCGTGCCTCGGATCACCGATCTGATGGGCGATCCGCTGGCCGATCAGGTGCCCGTCGATCTGGACGCACATACCGTCGTGCTGCCCTATTCATCGGGCACCACAGGCCTGCCGAAAGGCGTGATGCTGTCGCACCGCAACCTTGTGGTGAACGTCGATCAGATCATCCACGGCGCGGATTTCCAGCGCGGAGAGGTAGCCGCAGGCTTTCTGCCGTTTTTTCATATCTACGGCATGACCGTGCTGATGAACGTCCACCTTGCCGGTGGCGGCGCATTGGTCACCCTGCCCCGCTTCGATCTGGAAATGTTCCTGAAGATCACGCAGGATCACGGCGCGCGGCGCATGTGGGTCGTGCCCCCCGTTGCGCTGGCACTGGCCAAACACCCGATGGTTGCCGATTTTGACCTGTCCAGCGTTGAACAAACGTTCTGCGGTGCGGCCCCGCTGGGGGCCGATCTGTCAAACGCCGTCGGCGCGCGACTGGATTGCGTCAGCCTGCAAGGCTACGGCATGACCGAACTGTCGCCGGTCAGCCACCTGTGCCCACTGAATGACGCAAAGCCCGGATCGTCCGGTATCGCCGCCCCCAACGTGCTGTGCCGCATCGTCGATTCCGAAACCGGGCAGGACGCCACACCCGGGGACGAAGGCGAATTGTGGATCAAGGGTCCGAACGTCATGCAGGGATATCTTAACAACGATGCGGCAACCGCCGCGACCATTGTCGCAGATGGCTGGCTGCGCACCGGGGATATTTCCCGCATTGACGCGGATGGCCATATGTTCGTCGTGGACCGGCTCAAGGAACTGATCAAATACAAGGGTTTTCAGGTCGCCCCGGCGGAACTGGAAGCGACGATCATCGCACTGGACGGCATCACCGACGTCGCGGTCATCGGCATTCCCGATCCGCAGGCGGGCGAATTGCCCATGGCCTTTATCGTGGCAGGCGACAACGCCCCCGACGACGCCACGATCAAGGCGCATCTGGCCCGCACCCTGTCATCCTATAAACAGGTCCACCGCATCGACCGGATCGCCGAAATCCCCAAAAGCGCGTCTGGCAAAATCCTCCGTCGGTTTCTGCGCGACAGGGTTCAGGCCGAAAGCTGACGCCGGCTGCCGGTGGCAAGACGGCACATTCAGTCTAGGTTTTGTGTCCTACCACTGCCGTGACAGGGAGAAAGCGCATGACAAAACCGCTCGATCCCGCGTCGGATGATGACCTGACACTTTCCGCGCCTGACCCCGGCGGAACAGAACGAAAAATCGCGCTGCGGATATTGCACCTGATCGAACGGCTGCTTCTTGCGGTGGTTGTCCTGCTGACCATCGGCGCTGCGGCCCTGGAAATCGTCGCCATCATGCAGTCGATGTCGATTGCGCTGGCCGATATCCTGCTGATGTTTCTCTACGCAGAGGTCATCGGCATGGTGATCGTTTTCTATGCCGACAGACAAGCGGTGTTCGTCTATCCGATCTTTATCGCGATCACGGCGCTGGCACGGCTCATCATCCTGCAAGGCAAGGACATGGCCCCCGAAAACATTCTTTACGAAGCAGTTTCAATCCTGCTTTTGACGCTGGCCGCCCTTGTCATCATCAGGGTCCGCAAATCCTAGATCCGACCCCAAGGCGTCCAGACTGCACGACCACTGTGATGCACGAAAAACCGCGTCACAGCCCCAGCAGCTTTTCCAATGTACGAAAGGTGTCACGCTGTTCGCAGGTCCAGCGCGACCGCGATGATCGGAACAGCGTCGCCTGACTGGCGTGGATCATCCCGTCGGACAAGATTTTCAGCCCGTTCGCGCGCAGCGTTTCCCCGGTCGAGGTGATATCAGCGATCGCTTCGGCGGTTTCGTTCTTGATCGTGCCTTCGGTGGCACCCTGACTGTCGACCAGCGCGTAATCTGCGACACCCTCATGCGCCAGAAATTCGCGCACCAGCCGGTGATATTTCGTGGCGATCCGCAACCGGTGGCCGTGGGTCGCGCGAAACGCGGCAGCGGCAGCATCCAGATCGTCCAGCGTATCGACATCGACCCAGCCCGCAGGCACGGCGATGATCAGATCGGCCCCCCCGAACCCCATCGGTTTCACCTCGCGCACGACGGTTTCCCATTGCGCCAGCTTTTCGCGCACCAGATCGGACCCGGTGACACCCAGTTGGATGCGCCCGGCGGCCAGTTCGCGCGGGATTTCGCCCGCCGACAGCAGGACGAGATCGACACCGTCGATCCCGTCCACCGTCCCGGCATATTCCCGGTCAGACCCGGATTTGCGCAGCGTGATGCCGCGCTTGCCGAACCACTGGAACGTCTTTTCCATCAGCCGCCCCTTGGACGGCACACCCAGTTTCAGCATCACGCGTCGCCTTTCACGGCCAGCACCAGATCGGGGCGGATCACACCGCCCACAGCGGGCACGGCGGTATCGCCCAGCCGCGCGGTCAGCGCGTCGTAACGGCCCCCCGTTGCGACGGGGGGCAAATGCCCCTCTGCCGCGTAGAAGCCAAAGACGAATCCGTCGTAATATTCCAGCGATGTGCGGCCATAGCTGCCTTCGAATTCCAGTGCGGTCACATCGACGTCGCGCGCGGCCAACGCGTCCAGACGTCTGGCCATACGCCTGACCGCTGGTTCGATGGCGGGCATGTCGATGGCGATGTCGCGCAACCGGTCCAGCGCCTGCGACGCCGTCGCGCGCAGATCAAGGATCACATCCAGCAGTGCGATTTCCTGACCTAAAATCGGGGCGGCGGCCGCGTCTTCGCGCAGGGCGGCAATGCGGCTTTCGATTTCGGCCTGCGTGCGCACACCGGCCAGCGGCGGCGCGTCGGCCAGCGGATCGGCCTTGGCCAGCAGTGCAGCACGCGACGCAGGCACCGGCACCCGCCCGCCAAATCGGTCCAGCAGGGCACGAAACCGGCGTGGCCGCCAGATGTGCCGCAGCAATGCCGATTTACGCGCGTCCGTCGTCTGCAACCCCTGCACGGCGGCCATCAACACACCGATATCGCCCGTCGCAGCGCGCAGCGGCAGATCGCCCAACGCAGCGCGGATCGTGGCAAATACTTCTGCCTCGGCGGCGGCGGGATCGTCGCCGCCCATCAGTTCGTACCCGACCTGCACGAATTCACGGGCGCGGTCCGGCACCATGTCCTGTTTGCGAAACACCCGCCCGGCATAGGTATAGCGTGCGGGATCAGCATGCGACTGCATGTGCATCTGCACCACAGGCACGGTAAAATCGGGCCGCAACACCATTTCGCCCAGCACCGGATCGGACGTCAGATAGGACCGTCCGCGAATGTCCTCGCCATACAGGTCCAGCAAGGTGTCGGCGGATTGCAGCACGTCGGTCCAGACCGGCTGCGCGCCCGCATCGACGAAACACGCGGACAAGCGGTCGGTTTCACGGCTGATCGCATTGGCGGTCACGACTGGTCGCCCAGCATCTGGCGGACGCGGGCCAACAAGTCGGCGCGCGCCACCTCGACCTGTTGCGGGCGATCTTTCCATTCTTCGGCGGTGGCGTCCTTGGCCAGTTCCGCGCCCAGGATCAGATCCTTGATCTGCACCACGTCACGGTCGAATTCGTCGCCACCCGCGATGATCGCAATCGGGCTTTCGCGCTTGTCGGCGTATTTCAACTGGTTGCCGAAATTCTTGGGGTTGCCCAGATAGACCTCTGCCCGGATGGGTTTGCCGCCGTCTTTCGGCTGCCGCAATTCCGCGACCATGGTCTGATAGTCGGCCATCCGTGCCTTATCCATCACCGTGACGATAACCGGACCAGCGGCGCGCGTATCCAGCCGCCCCTTGGCATGCAGTGCGGCCAGCAGACGGTCCACACCGATGGACACGCCGGTCGCAGGCACCTCTTGCCCGGTAAAGCGTTTGACCAGATCGTCATACCGCCCGCCTCCCGCGACAGAGCCAAAGTTGCGCGGACGCCCCTTTTCGTCGGTCACCTCAAAGGTCAGTTCCGCCTCGAACACAGGCCCGGTGTAATAGCCGAGGCCGCGCACGACCGAAGGGTCGATGACGATGCGGTCGGGGCCGTAGCCTTGGGCACGGAGTAAGTCGGAAATTTCGGCCAGTTCTTTGACGCCGGAAAAACCAACCTGAGAGTCTACGACAATGCTCTGCAGGTAATCCAAAGCAGCCCAGTTGCGAAGCTTGCTAACTAGATCAGAATTCAAAGAGAGATCCTCGTTGGCAGCGCTTAAATGGGCAGCCTTGTACTCAGAGTAATACTCTCCTCGCAGGCTCTCGGCTTTTCCGCGCAAGAGGTCTTTGACCCCGTTCTCAGCATCAACGAACATCATGATCTTTTCGATCTGTTGCTTACTGAGCCCAGCACCTTTGGTAAAATCGCCGCTTTCATCCTTGCGGCCTTCACCCAGCAGCGCGCGCACGCCGTCGACGCCCAAACGGTCGAGTTTATCAATCGCGCGCAGCACGATGCCGCGCTCGGCCTCCTTGTCGTCGCCGGACAGACCCGCGACCTCCAGCACACCGTTCAGCACCTTGCGGTTGTTGACCCGGATCACGTAATCGCCGCGGGGGATGCCGACGGCTTCCAGCGTGTCGGACAGCATGGCGCAGATTTCGGCGTCGGCGGCGACGCTGGGCGCGCCGACCGTGTCCGCATCGCATTGGTAGAACTGACGAAACCGCCCCGGCCCCGGCTTTTCATTGCGCCAGACCGGGCCCATTGCATAGCGGCGATAGGGCGACGGCAGCGTGTCGCGATACTGTGCCGCGACCCGTGCCAGCGGTGCGGTCAGGTCATAGCGCAGCGCCAGCCAGTCGCTGTCTTCTTCCCATGCGAACACGCCTTCGTTGGGGCGGTCCACATCGGGCAGGAACTTGCCCAGCGCCTCGACCGTCTCGACCCCGGATGTTTCCAGCGGGTCGAACCCGTAGCGGTGATAGACCTCTGCGATCTTGGCCAGCATGTCGGTGCGATGCGTGACCTCTGCCCCGAAATAATCGCGGAACCCCTTGGGCGTCTGGGCCTTGGGGCGCGGGGTCTTTTTCGGCTTTGCCATTGGATCACCTGTGGGTCTGTCGGTCGCGCGCGACATACCGCGCACGGGCCTGCGGGGCAATGGCTTGGCAGATCGTCCGCGATGCCCTAACTCCCGGTCATGGATACCACAGCGCTAGAAGAACAGATCGCCCACCTGACCCGCCTTGTCGAAGACCTGTCGGATGTCGTCGCGCGTCAGGACCGGGACCTGACCATCGCCCAGCGCCGGATCGAAATGCTGATGCAGCGCGAAGCCACGCGAGAGATCGAAGGCGGCGGGACCGTCCCCTTGGGCGATGAACGCCCGCCGCATTGGTGATTTAGCGCCGGATGGCCGCGACCGCCTGATCGACCGGCGTGTCGCCGCCCGTCAGTTCCAGCGTTTCATGATGGATGTCGGGCGTGTCGATCAATGCCGCCAGCGTCGCCGCCACATCGCCGCGCGCCACATCGCCATAGGCAACCGCCCGGCCCAGCGTCACCTGTCCGTCGCCATCCGCGTCCTGCAATGTGCCGGGGCGCAGCAGCACCCAATCTAAATCGCTGGCCGCAACCGCCACATCGGCGCGACGCTTTTCGGCCATGTAATGTTCGAACCCGTCGCCCAGATCGGCGCCACGGCCCGCATCGGGAATCACCGATACGACATAAAGCCTGCGGATTGCATTTTCCTGCGCGGCCTTCAGCACCTTGATCGGGCCGTCGCCGTCGATGACCGTTGCGCGTTCATCACCGCTGCCCGCAGCACCCGCGGAAAACACGACGATATCGGCCCGCTTGGTCGCCTGTGTCATGGCATCGGCGTCCATCTTCATCAGATCGCCCTGCACCGGTATAACGCCTTGTGCGCGCAGATCGTCGGCCTGTTCAGGTTTGCGGTGCAGCCCGCTGACGCGGTGGCCTGCGGCTGTCAGCAGCGGGATCAGCCGTGATCCCACGCCGCCCGTCGCCCCGATAATAAAGACATGTGACATTATGCGGTCCTTTCAAATGACAGGACGCAACGGCTGCGGGGCCGCGATGTTCCGTGTTCAGGGCGTTTCAGTGCCGCTGCCCGCGACCGTGCCTTCGTGCAGCAGGAATTCTTTCCATGATCTGCTGTCGGTGAACTGTGGATAGGCCGTCAGGAACACGGTCCGCCGGGCCAGCACGTCAATCCGGTCGCCGCAGCGTTCGCCGGTACCCACACGGCAAAACGCCAGCTTGATCGCCTCATAGGCGGTATCCGTCTGGGAATAGCGCTGTTCGCTGGCCGGGCGCGCATAGCGTACGGCCTCGTGCGTGTCGACGTCACCGGTCAGAACCAGTGCTGCGGTGAACTGGCGCGCGCATCCATCGGTGAACCCGTCCACGTAATGGGTCCGCAGCGCCGTGCTGCCGGGCGATGTGTCATACACCGTATAGCCAGAGGCCGTTGCAACCGCCGTCCCCATCGCCGCCGAAGAGACACCACAGGTCGTGGCGATATCCCCGAATGACAGCTGCGCGCCGGGTGCGGCCATCGCGGCATCAACGTCGGACGTGACCAAAGGCGTGCCGCCCCCCACGGCCACAGCACCGCACCCCGCAAGGGCTGCACAGACCAACACGGTCAAGGTCGCTTTCATCATCATTCCCATCCAAATATCGCGACACAGCCCCGGCGCTGCGCGCTCAGGCGTCTTCAACCTCGATGACGCCGCCCAGACTGCGCAGCGCCCCCCTGATTTGCGGATTGACCGGGAAATCCTGTCCCAGATCAACCTCGACCTCGCCGGGCAGGCCATCGGCCATCAGGCGAAAGAACACAGGCCCCCGCGCGCCCTTGACCTTGTCGCGGGCGGCGTTCGCCAGAATGGATGCCACCGACGGGATCGCCTCTGGCCCGTCCAGAAACACCCGCAGGCCGTTGCTGGCCGCGTCGACGACCGCGCTGTCGATCGGGCTGACGGACCGGCCCAGCAGTTTCAACTGATCGCTTTCCATCGTCGCTTCGCACTGGATGACGACCTGACTGCCGGTTTCCAGATACTCGCGCGCCGCTTCCAGCGTGTCGCTGAACATCGTGACCTCATATTGCCCGGTCGGGTCCGACAGTTGGACAAAGGCAAAACGATTCCCGCGTGCCGATTTGCGTTCCTGCCGTCCCGACACGGTGCCCGCCATTTTCACGATGGCCGCACCGCGTTCGGCCCGTGCGGTAACTTCGTCCAGCGTCATGACGTTCTTGCGTTTCAGCGCGCCCATGTAATCGTCCAGCGGATGGCCGGACAGATAGAACCCGATGGCCTTGAACTCTTCGGCCAGCCGTTCGGCGGGCAGCCAGTCGTCGCCACCTGCAAGGCGCGGTTCGGGCAAATCTTCGCCCGCATCACCGAACAGGCTGACCTGATTAGAATTTTTCTGGTCGTGGATCGCCGCCGAATAACCGACCAGCGCATCAAGACTGGCCATCACGCGCCGCCGGTTCGGGTCCAGCACATCGAACGCCCCAGCCCGCGCCAGCATTTCAAGGGGGCGCTTGCCCACGCGTTTCAGATCGACCCGGCGGGCCAGATCGAACAGCGTCACGAACTGATCATCGCCGCGTGCGGTCACGATCAGTTGCATCGCATCGACACCGACGTTTTTCAGCGCACCAAGCCCGTAGACCAGCTTGCCGTCGCGCACATCGAACGTCGCCATCGACCGGTTCACGCAGGGCGGGATGTAACCGATGCCCAGTCCTTTTTTGACCTCTTGGAAATAGACGCCCAGCTTGTCGGTCAGGTGGATATCGCAGTTCATCACCCCGGCCATGAATTCGACTGCGTGGTTCGCTTTGAGCCAGGCCGTCTGGTAGCTGACCACCGCATAGGCCGCCGCGTGCGATTTGTTGAACCCGTAGTTGGCGAATTTTTCCAACAGGTCAAAGACCTCTCTGGCCTTTTTCTTATCGACGCCGTTTGCGATGGCACCCGCCTCGAATTTGGGGCGTTCCTTTGCCATTTCTTCGGCGATCTTCTTGCCCATCGCGCGGCGCAACAGGTCGGCCCCGCCCAGACTGTAGCCCGCCATGACCTGCGCAATCTGCATCACCTGTTCCTGATAGACGATGATGCCCTGGGTTTCTTCAAGGATGTAATCGATGCTGGGGTGGATCGATTCCAGTTCCTTTTGGCCGTTCTTCACCTCGCAATAGGTGGGGATGTTTTCCATCGGGCCGGGACGATACAGCGCCACAAGGGCCACGATGTCCTCGATGCAGGTCGGTTTCATCCGTTTCAGCGCGTCCATCATGCCGCTGGATTCCACTTGGAACACGGCGACCGTCTTGGCGGCGGCATAAAGCGCATAGGATTTCGGATCGTCCAGCGGGATCGTCCCGATGTCGTTTTCCGCGCCCGCGGGCGGTTCATACAGCGTGTTGCCGTCCGCATCGACATGCAGCGGGCGGCCCGATTTCAGGATCAGATCCACCGCGTTCTGGATCACCGTCAGGGTTTTCAGTCCCAGAAAGTCGAATTTGACCAGCCCTGCCTGTTCGACCCATTTCATGTTGAACTGGGTTGCGGGCATGTCCGACCGGGGGTCCTGATACAGCGGCACAAGCGCATCCAGCGGACGGTCCCCGATCACCACACCGGCGGCGTGGGTCGATGCGTTGCGCAACAACCCTTCGACCTGCTGGGCATATTTCAGCAGACGGTCCACGACCTCTTCGGCCTTGGCTTCTTCGCGCAGGCGGGGTTCATCGGCCAGCGCTTTTTCGATGCTGACGGGTTTGACGCCTTCGACCGGGATCATCTTGGACAGGCGGTCAACCTGACCATATGGCATCTGCAACACGCGGCCCACATCGCGCACCGCCGCCTTGGACAACAGCGCGCCAAAGGTGATGATCTGACCGACCTTGTCGCGTCCGTATTTGTCCTGCACGTAACGGATGACCTCTTCGCGTCGGTCCATGCAAAAGTCGATGTCGAAATCGGGCATCGACACCCGTTCGGGGTTCAGGAACCGTTCGAACAGCAGCGAATAGCGCAGCGGGTCAAGATCGGTGATCAGCAGCGCATAGGCCACCAGCGATCCTGCACCCGACCCCCGGCCCGGCCCCACGGGGATATTCTGGCCCTTGGCCCATTTGATGAAATCGGCCACGATCAGGAAATAGCCGGGGAACCCCATGCCTTCGATGATCCCCAACTCGAATTCCAGCCGTTTTTCATAATCTTCGACAGGGGCGGCGTGCGGAATGATGGCAAGCCGTGCGCGCAGGCCTTCCTGTGCCTGACGGCGCAATTCCGCGACCTCGTCATCGGCAAATCGCGGCAGGATCGGGTCGCGTTTATACACCTTGAACGCACATCGCCGCGCGATTTCGACGGTGTTTTCCAGCGCTTCCGGCAGGTCCGCGAACAGTGTCGCCATTTCCTGTTGCGACTTGAAATAATGCTGCGCGGTCAGCCGCCTGCGGTCTTCCTGCTGGTCGACATAGGCACCGTCCGCAATGCACAGCAGCGCGTCATGTGCTTCATACAGGTCCGATTTCGGGAAATGCACGTCGTTCGTTGCGACCAGCGGAATATCCTTGGCATAGGCCATTTCGACATGGCCGCGTTCGGTCAATGCCTCTGCCGGGGGCAGACCGTCGCCGTCGGGATGGCGCTGCAGTTCCATATACAGGCGATCACCGAACAATGCGTGCAGCGTGTCCACCAGCGCCTCTGCCCTTGGGCGCTGGCCTTGGCGCAACAGCCGCCCCACAGGGCCATCCGGCCCGCCCGTCAGGCAGATCAGGCCTGCGTTGTATTGCGACAGATCGTCGATGCTGACCTGTGGCACCAGCCCATCGCTGCGCAGATACAGGGCAGAGTTCAGCTTCATCAGGTTCATGTAGCCCTGTTCGGTCTGCGCCAGCAGAACGATGGACGCAGGCGCATCGGGCCGCTTGCCGGGTTCCGGCGTCGTGTAGCCCAGCGCGATCTGGCAGCCGATGATCGGCTGCAACCCCGCCTTTGACGCATATTCGCTGAATTCCAGTGCCGCGAACATGTTGTTGCTGTCGGTCACGGCGACGGCGGGCATGTCGTGCTTTTCGGCCAGCCCGGACAATTTCTTGACCGGAACAGCGCCTTCAAGCAGCGAATATTCGGTGTGCAGACGCAGGTGGATGAATCGGGGTGCTTTGCTCATGCGGGCAACCTACGCCCCGCGCCGGGACTGGGAAAGCGAAACGTGCCGTTGACGTGGCCGCCCGGCAATGCGACGCCATCACAATGTCGCTGCCCCTGAACGCCTTTTTCGCCGCCCTGTCCGATCCGACCCGCCGCGCGGTGCTGGAACAACTGTCGGGCGGCCCCAAAACCGTCAGCGCACTGGCGGCGCCGCACGATATCGCACTGCCCAGTTTCATGAAGCATCTGGCAAAACTGGAAGCGGCGGGGCTGGTCCGGTCCGTGAAAAAAGGCCGGGTCCGCACCTGCCATCTGAACACCGATCCCCTGATCGAAGCGCAGGGCTGGCTTGCGTGGCAACGCGCGATCTGGGAACGTCAGCTCGGGTCGCAAGATCAGCTGGCGCTGTCACTTGATGAAGCCGACGACCCGGCCCATCATACAAGGATTCCACCCCGACATGACCGCAGCACATGACCTGACGTTCACCCGCACACTGTCCGCGACCCCCGCACAGGTCTGGCGCTGCTGGACCGAACCCGACCTACTGATGCAATGGTTCACACCCCGCCCCGTCACGACGACATCGGCAGACATCGATGCGCGACCCGGCGGCATCTTTCGCACCGTGATGCAGGTGCCCGACCATGGCGAAATGGCGGGCGCTGCGGGATGCTTTCTGGTGGCCGACCCGGAACGCCAACTGATCTGGACCAATGCGCTGGGACCGGGATTCCGCCCGAATGCGCTGGGCGATGGCCCGATGGATTTCGCCCTGACCGCACGGATCGACATGGCACCCGCACCGGGCGGCTGCACCTATACCGCGACCTGCACCCATGCCACACCACAGGCAGCCCAAACCCACGCCGACATGGGGTTTCACGATGGCTGGGGTGCCGCGACCACCCAGCTTGAGGCGTTGGCGCGCAGGCTTTAGTCCGGCTGCAAAATCTCGATCCGGTTGCCGAACGGGTCGGTGATATAGAACCGTCGCAGCCCCGGCAGCGCCGTGATCGCACTGCCACCCAGCGCGGCATGGGCCGCCAGCAGATCATCCACAATCAACGCCGGATGTGCCTTGCGCGCGGGCACGAACGGATCTTCGACCCCCAGATGCAGCGCCAGCGTGCCGCCCGTGAACCAGCAGCCGCCGCGTCCGGCCAGATCGGCGGGCTTGTCCACCTCTTGCAGGCCAAGTTGCCCGACATAGAACGCGCGCGCCTGCGGCTCTGCCCCTACAGGCATCGCCAGTTGCACGTGATGCAGCCCCGTCACTGTGAACCCGGTCATGCCCTGTTTCCACGCTGTCCTATCGTCACGGCGCGGTATCGCCCCGGAACGCAACCGCCACAACCCCACCGTGCGCCCCCGGCGCGCCCGGAACATGCGCTGGCGCAAGCCGCGCGCGTGTAACCCTTGCCAAACGCGTCCCGATCCGTTTTCCTGTGCAAAGGGACGCGTCTACGCCGCATCGACGCGCCCGGCTGATGGATTTTCGGTATCGCGGCGGACACATCCATGCACACCACCTTTCGTCTGAACGGAAAGGTCGTCAGCGTTGACAGCGACCCCACGCGCACCCTGCTGGACTGGCTGCGCGAAGACCGCGGCCTGACCGGCACAAAAGAAGGCTGCAACGAAGGCGACTGCGGCGCCTGTTCGGTCATCGTCACCGATGACGACGGCGCACGCACGCTGAATGCCTGTATTCTGTTTCTACCGCAACTGGCGGGCAAGGCGGTCCGCACCGTCGAAGGCATCGCCGCCCCCGACGGCACATTGCATCCCGTGCAACAGGCCATGGTCGACCACCACGGCAGCCAATGCGGTTTCTGCACCCCCGGTTTCATCGTGGCGATGGCCGCAGCCCACCTAAAGGGCCGGACCGACCACGACGACCAACTGGCAGGCAACCTGTGCCGTTGCACGGGATACGCGCCCATCGTGCGCGCCGCACAGGCCGCCGAAAGCGCGCCAGTGCCCGCCCATATGCACGACACACCCGTCGATGCCCCCGCCCCGTTCGCCCCCGCGACCGAAGACGCGCTGGCCGACTGGTATGCAGCGCACCCGAACGGCACGCTGATCGCCGGCGCAACCGATGTGGGCCTGTGGGTGACAAAGCAGTTCCGCGATCTGGGGGATGTGGCATTCCTGAACCGCTGCACCGATTTGCAGACGATCACGGAAACGGACGATACTTTTTACATCGGCGCGGGCGTCACCATGACCCGCGTGCTGGATGCCATCGGGGATCATTACCCGTCCTATGGCCAGATGATCGGCCGCTATGGGTCGGTGCAGGTGCGCAACGCCGCGACCATCGGGGGCAACATCGCAAACGGCTCTCCGATCGGTGACAATCCGCCTGCGCTGATCGCGCTTGGCGCGACGCTGCATCTGCGATGTGGCGACACCCGGCGACACATGCCGTTGCAGGATTTTTTCCTGTCCTACGGCAAACAAGACCGTGCGCCGGGCGAATTCGTCACCGGAATCAGCATTCCCAAGGGGCGGGTCAACCACCGCGTCTACAAGATTTCCAAACGGTTCGATCAGGATATCTCGGCGGTCTGCGGGGCGTTCGATCTGGATATCACGGATGGCACAGTGACCGCCGCGCGGATCGCATTCGGCGGCATGGCAGGCACACCGCTCCGCGCCAGCACGGTCGAGGCGGCCCTGACAGGCCAGCCGTGGACGGCACAGACCATCGCTGCCGCCCTGCCCGCCTTTGCGCAGGATTACCAACCCCTGTCGGACATGCGCGCAAGTGCTGCATATCGCCTGCAAACCGCGCAAAACCTGCTGCGCCGGTATCATGCCGATCTGAGCGGGGCCGCGCATGACGTGCGGATGGTGTCGGCATGAGCGTCGCAAAACCACTTCCGCACGATTCGGGCCAACTGCATGTCACCGGTGGCGCACGGTATATCGACGACATCCCGACGCCTGCCGACGCACTGCATCTGGCGTTTGGCCTGTCGGGTATCGCGCGGGGCCGCATCACCGACATGGACCTGTCCGATGTGCGGACAGCACCCGGCGTTCACGCGGTGCTGACGGCGGACGACCTGCCCAGCGCCTGCGATGTCAGCCCGTCGAACCATGACGAACCGCTGCTGTCTGACGGCACTGTGCATTATGCGGGCCAGCCGCTGTTTCTGGTGGTGGCCGACAGCCACGGTGCCGCCCGCCGCGCCGCCACCCGCGCGCGCGTCACCTATGACGCACAGGACCCAATCCTGACGGTAGAACAGGCGCTGGCCGCCGATAGCCGGTTCGAGGACGGCCCCCGCATCTGGACCAAGGGCGACATAGGCCGCGCACTTGACGCCGCCCCCCACCGGATCACGGGCCGGATCGACATGGGCGGGCAGGAACATTTCTATCTGGAAGGTCAGGCCGCACTGGCGCTGCCGCAGGAAGGCGGCGACATGGTCGTCCATTCCTCGACCCAGCACCCGACCGAAATCCAGCACAAGGTCGCAGAGGCATTGCACCTGCCGATGCACGCCGTGCGGGTCGAAGTGCGGCGCATGGGCGGCGGGTTCGGCGGCAAGGAAAGCCAGGGCAACGCGCTGGCCGTCGCCTGCGCCGTGGTCGCGGCACATATGCAGCGCCCAGCACGGATGCGTTACGACCGCGATGACGACATGATCATCACTGGCAAGCGTCACGATTTCCGCATCGATTACGACGCGGGTTTTGACGGCAGCGGGCGTCTGCTGGGTGTCGATTTCACCCATTACGCGCGCTGTGGCTGGGCGATGGACCTGTCGCTGCCGGTGGCCGACCGCGCGATGCTGCATGCGGACAATGCCTATTTGCTGGCGGCCTGCCGGATCACGTCGCACCGGTTGAAAACCAACACCCAAAGCGCCACCGCGTTTCGCGGCTTCGGCGGTCCGCAGGGGCTGCTTGGTATCGAACGGGTGATGGATCACGCGGCGCATGTGCTGGGGCTGGACCCGGTCGCGGTGCGCCGGATCAACTATTACCGCGCAATGAACGCCGTCGGAGGGGGGCCGTCTGCCCCCCGGCCTGCGGCCCCCCCCGAGAGTATTTCAGGCAAGATGATGCATGCGGACATCGCGTCACGCGGATCGCAGACCGTGGCCGACGACCGTCATGCCGTCGATGCAGGTCATGTGAATACGACGCCCTATGGCATGACAGTGGCGGATTTCATCCTGCACGACATGACCGACAGGCTGTTGACGACATCGGATTATGCCGCCCGGCGCACGGCGATCGCCGCATGGAACGCCGACCAGCCGCTGATGAAACGCGGCATCGCGTTTTCACCGGTGAAATTCGGCATTTCGTTCACGCTGACCCACCTTAATCAGGCAGGCGCACTGGTGCATGTGTATCAGGACGGATCGATCCATCTGAACCATGGCGGGACGGAAATGGGTCAGGGGTTGTTTCAGAAGGTGGCGCAGGTCGCCGCCAGCCGGTTCGGCGTGGACCCGTCCATGATCAAGATCACGGCGACCGATACCGGCAAGGTGCCCAACACCAGTGCGACGGCGGCGTCGTCGGGCGCGGATCTGAACGGGATGGCGGTGGCCAACGCCTGTGACACGATCCGCGACCGGATCGCCGCCTGTTTGGCGGAATTCCATCAGGTGGCCCCCGATACGGTACGGTTCGGTGACGGACAGGTGCAGGTCGCGGGCGATACGATGTCGTTCGAAAAAGCCGTGACAACCGCCTATCAGAACCGCGTCAGCCTGTCGGCCACGGGTTTCTACAAGACACCCGACCTTGCCTGGGACCGGATCGCGGGACAGGGGCGGCCGTTCTTTTATTTTGCGCAGGGCGCCGCCGTGACAGAGGTCGTGATCGACACGTTGACCGGCGAGAACCGGATTTTGCGCACCGACGTGCTGCATGACGCCGGCACGTCGCTGAACCCGGCACTGGACATCGGCCAGATCGAAGGCGGCTATGTGCAGGGTGCGGGCTGGCTGACGATGGAAGAACTGGTCTGGGACGACAGGGGCGTGCTGAAAACCCATGCCCCCAGCACCTATAAGATTCCCGGCTGTGGCGACCGGCCCCGCATCTTTAACGTGGACCTGTGGGACCAGCCGAACCCGGCGGCGACGATCTACCGGTCCAAGGCGGTGGGTGAGCCGCCGTTCATGCTGGGTGTCTCGGCGTATCTGGCGCTGTCGGACGCCTGTGCCGCCTGCGGGCCGCACTGGCCCGACCTGCAAGCGCCCGCCACGGCAGAGGCGGTGCTGGCCGCCATCGCCCGCGCTACCGGATGACCGGCATCCGTATCACAGTGGCACGCACGGCAGGGTCCGTCCCGCGCGAGGCAGGCACCGCCATGTGGGTGGGGCCAGACCGCACCCATGGGACCATCGGTGGCGGTGCGCTGGAATGGGATGCCATCGCGCAGGCCCGTCGCATGCTGGCGGATGGGGCGACGCAGGCGCGTCAGGTCATACCGCTGGGACCGGCGCTGGGCCAGTGCTGCGGCGGGTCGGTCACGCTGGAATTTGTCGCAGCCGACATGCCGGACAGGCCGCAGGGTCCACCACTGTGGATTTACGGGGCGGGGCACGTCGGGCGGGCGCTGGTCGATGTGATCGCGCCCCTGCCCGACTGGTCGATCACATGGGTCGACGATGCGGCGGACCGGTTTCCGACAGCGATCCCAGACGGGGTGACGCCGCTGGTCGCCGCCGACATGACGCAGGGCGCGCGTCACGCACCGGATGATGCGGAACATCTGATCCTGACATATTCACACCGCATCGACCTTGACCTGTGCCACGCCATCCTGTCCCGGCCGTTTTCCGGTGCGGGCCTGATCGGATCAGCGACGAAATGGGCGCGCTTTCAGTCTCGGTTGCGGGTGTTGGGGCACACACCTGCCCAAATCGCACGCATTGCCTGTCCAATAGGCGATCCAGCCTTGGGAAAACACCCGCAGGCCATTGCCATCAGCGTCGCAGGCGCGATGATACGCCGCACCGCCGCAAGACAGGAACGCCACGCATGAGGGACACGCTGCTGACGCTTGAAGGGCTGACCAAGGCCTATCCGGGCGTTGTCGCCAATCGCGACGTGTCGTTTGACATCGGAAAGGGAGAGATCCACGCGTTGCTGGGTGAAAACGGGGCTGGCAAATCGACGCTGGTCAAAACGATCTACGGGCTGGTCAAACCCGACAGTGGCCACATGACGCTGGACGGCCGCCGCTTTGCCCCGGACGATCCTGCCGCCGCGCGGCGCGCCGGCGTCGGCATGGTCTTTCAGCACTTTTCCCTGTTCGACGCATTGACGGTTGCCGAAAACATCGTGTTGGGCATGGATGCCCCCCCCAGCCCCCGCGCCATCGCGGCAGAGGTGCGGCGCGTTTCCGACCTGTACGGTCTGCCGCTGGACCCCGACCGGACCGTAGGCGACCTGTCGGCGGGCGAACGCCAGCGGGTCGAAATCATCCGCTGCCTGCTGCAGGATCCCCGTCTGCTGATCATGGATGAACCGACGTCCGTGCTGACCCCGCAAGAGGTGGACATCCTGTTCACTACCCTGCGCAAGCTGTCAGGCGAAGGCACCGCGATCCTGTATATCAGCCATAAACTGTCCGAAATCGCGGCCCTGTGCGAAGCGGCCACCGTGCTGCGGTTGGGCGCGGTCGTGGCGACCTGCGATCCACGCACGACGGCACCGCGCGACATGGCTGAATTGATGGTCGGTCAAGTGCTGCAATCGCCCGTGCGCGCAGCCCGACCCGCGGGCCGGATGGCGCTGGAATTGCGCGGGTTGTCCGCGCGGGCACCGCACCGGTTCGGCACCGCACTGCGCGACATCACTGTCGCCGTCCGGGCCGGAGAGGTGCTGGGCATCGGCGGTGTCGCGGGCAACGGTCAGGACGAACTGGTCGCGGCCCTGTCGGGCGAAATGCCGGTCGCGGCGGACATGGTCTGGTTCAACGGGTCGCCTGTGGGAAGCGATCCGGTGAATACGCGCCGCGCCAATGGATTGCTGTGCGCGCCAGAGGAACGGCTGGGCCATGCCGCAGCCCCCGACATGACATTGACCGAAAACGCCCTGCTGACCGGTGTTACCCGCAAGGGACTGGCAAGGCGCGGTTTCCTGCGCTGGCCGCAGGCGCGCCATTTCGCCCAAGAGATCATCGCCGGTTTTGACGTGCGCACGCCGGGGCCGGAGAACACGGCCCGGTCGCTGTCGGGTGGTAACCTGCAGAAATTCGTCATCGGACGCGAAATCATGCAAGACCCGCAGGTGTTTGTCGTGAACCAGCCGACATGGGGCGTCGATGCCGCCGCTGCCGCAGCAATCCGGCAGGCGCTTTTGACGCTGGCCGACAACGGCGCGGCGGTGATCGTGATCTCTCAGGATCTGGACGAGTTGATGGAGATATCGGACCGCTTCTGTGCGTTGACCGAAGGCCGGCTGAGCGAGCCGCGTCCCGCACGTGGCCTGACGGTCGACCAGATCGGGATGATGCTGGGTGGTGCACACGATATGGAGGTCGCGCATGTTGCGAAATGAGGGACGCCTGCGGCGGGCGAGTATTTTTGGCAAGATGATGCAACGGGTCGCGCTGTGATCGTTCTGGAAAAACGCCCGATGCCATCGCAGGTCTGGGCCTGGGCCGCACCCCTGATGGCTGTGGCACTGACCATGCTGCTGGGCGGCTTTTTGTTCGCCGCACTTGGCAAGAACCCGGTGAGCGTCATACGGACGATCTTTTGGGATCCGTTGTTTTCGGAATTCGCGTGGTTCTATCGCCCACAGATCCTGATCAAGGGCGCGCCATTGGTGCTGATCGCCATCGGGCTTAGTTTCGGGTTTCGCGCCGGTGTCTGGAACATCGGGGCCGAAGGTCAGTATATCGTCGGCGCCATTTGTGGCGCGGCGGTGGCGCTGGCGCTGTATCCAATGGATGCCCGCTGGCTGATCTTTCCGCTGATGGTGGTGGCGGGCGCGCTGGGCGGCTGGGTCTGGGCGATGATCCCCGGTGTGCTGCGCGTACGCTTTGGCACCAACGAGATTCTGGTCAGCCTGATGTTGGTCTATGTCGCGGAACAATTGCTGTCCGGCATGGCGCTGGGCGCGATGCGCAACCCTGACGGCATGGGATTTCCCGGCAGCCGCAATCTGGCGCAATACCCGTCGGCGGCAAACCTTGATCTGATCGCAGGGACCGGGATGCACTGGGGCGTCGTGTTTGCGCTGATCGCTGTCATTTTTGCCTATGTCACACTGTCGCGGCACCTGTTCGGCTTTCAGGTGCGGCTGGCCGGACAGGCGCCGCGCGCCGCACGGTTCGCAGGCGTCAACCCGGCGCGGATGATCCTGCTCTGTATGGGTATTTCCGGCGCACTTGCAGGGGTTGCCGGGTTGTTCGAGGTTGCCGGTCCGTCCGGCCAGATCAGTATTGATTTCAACGTCGGCTACGGGTTCACCGCGATTATCGTGGCGTTTCTGGGGCGCCTGCATCCACTGGGCATTCTGGCCGCAGGCGCGCTGATGGCGCTGACCTACATCGGCGGCGGCATCGCGCAAAGCCAGTTGGGCCTGCCTGCCGCCGCGATCAGCCTGTTGCAGGGGATGCTGCTGTTCACCCTGCTGGCGGTCGATGTGCTGACAAATTACCGCGTCCGGTTTGGCCGCAGAGAGGTGGCGTGATGGATCTTACGTCGATCAACCCGATTCTGTTCTTTGCATCCCTGATGGTCGCGGCGACCCCGATCCTGCTGGCCGCCATCGGCGAATTGGTGGTCGAACGCGCGGGCGTGCTTAATCTGGGTGTCGAGGGCATGATGATCACCGGCGCTGTCATCGGTTTTATAGTCGCGGTAAGCACCGGCAGCCCGTGGCTGGGTTTTCTGGGGGCAGCGGTGGGTGGCGCGCTGATCAGTCAGGTGTTCGGGTTGCTGACGCAATATCTGCTGTCCAATCAGGTGGCGACGGGGCTGGCGCTGACGCTGTTCGGGCTGGGGCTTAGCGCGTTGATGGGTCAGGGCTACATCGGGATCAAGGCGCCGTCCTTTCCCGACCTGCACCTGCCGATCCTGAGCGACATTCCCTATCTTGGGCCGATCGCGTTCCAGCATGATCCGATGGTCTATGTCGGGCTGCTGATCGTGCTGGCGGTCTGGCTGTTTTTGAACCGCAGCCGCGCGGGGCTGATCCTGCGCGCGGTCGGTGAAAACCACGATGCCGCGCATGCGCTGGGCTATAACGTCCGTCGCACACGGATGTTGGCCATCGCATTCGGCGGGGCCTGCGCGGGGCTGGGGGGCGCATACCTGAGCCTTCTGCGCGTACCGCAGTGGACCGAAGGCATGACCGCAGGTGCGGGCTGGATTGCATTGGCGATTGTCGTTTTTGCCAGTTGGCGACCGGGGCGGCTGGTGCTGGGTGCCTACCTTTTTGGCGGCGTCACCGTCCTGCAGCTTAATTTGCAGGCGGCTGGCATTGCGATCCCGGTCGAGTACCTGTCAATGTCGCCATATCTTGCCACCATTGCCGTTCTGGTCATCATGTCCGCCGGACGCAGCCCCGGTTCACTGGGCAAGCAGTTTCACGCAGCCCGCTAGGGCGACCAACAGGAGAGAAAACAATGAAACGCAGAACCTTACTTGCGACAACCGCAGCGCTGCTCGCGCTGGGCACAGGGGCGTTCGCCCAATCCGATGACGTCACAAAGGTCGGCTTTGTCTATGTCGGGCCGGTGGGTGACGGCGGCTGGACCTATGAACACGATCAGGCCCGACAGGCGGTCGAGGCCGAATTCGGCGATGCCGTCGAAACGGTGTTCGTGGAATCGGTTCCCGAAGGCCCCGACGCCGAACGCGTGATGACCCAGATGGCACTGGACGGCGCGGACCTGATCTTTACCACCTCCTTCGGCTATATGGACCCGACCGTAAACGTCGCCGCAAAATTCCCCGACGTGAAATTCGAACACGCCACCGGGTTCAAGCGCGCGGACAACCTGTCGACCTATTCCGCCCGCTTCTACGAAGGCCGCGCCGTTCAGGGCCACATCGCGGGCCAGCTGACCGAAAGCAATATCGTGGGTTACATCGGGTCCTACCCGATTCCCGAAGTGATCCGCGGTATCAACAGCGCCTATCTGCATGCCAAGGAAGTGAACCCCGACATCGAATTCAAGATCGTCTGGGCCTACACTTGGTTCGATCCCGCGAAAGAGGCCGAAGCTGCCAGCGTTCTGATCGAACAGGGCGCGGACGTGATCCTGCAACACACCGATTCCACCGCACCGCAGGCCGCTGCTCAGGCTGCGGGCAACGTCTATACCTTTGGTCAGGCGTCCGACATGGCGGAATACGGACCGATGCCGCGCGTGTCGTCGATCATCGACGATTGGGCCCCCTATTACATCGCCCGCACGCAGGCCGTCATGGATGGCACATGGGAATCGACCGACACATGGGACGGCATCGGTCCGGGCATGGTCGGCATCGGTGAAATTTCCGACGCCGTCCCGGCAGAGGTGAAAGCATCGGCAGAAGCACTGCGCGACAGCATTGCAGAAGGCAGCTATCATCCGTTCACAGGCCCGATCAACAAGCAGGACGGGTCTGTCTGGCTGGCCGAAGGCGAAACCGCCGACGACGGCACGCTGCTGGGCATGAATTTCTACGTCGAAGGTCTTGAAGGCGACATTCCAGAATAAGTTCTGCGCCTGAACGACGGATCGGGGGCGGCCTGCGGGTCGCCCTTTTTTCTGCGCCATGACAGGTCGCGCAAGACCTTGCTTGCAGGGGCGTCGTTTTCGGCATTCGATGGGACAGCATAACCCGAAAGGATCGCCCCCATGCCTGCCATCACCGGCCTTGGCCACGTTGCGCTAAAGGTCAAAGACGTTGAAAGATCGCTCGCGTTCTACCGCGATGTGATGCAATTTCCTGAAATGATGCGGCTGCACCACGACGATGGCAGCCTTTTTCTGATCTATCTGCGCATCACCGATACACAGTATCTGGAATTGTTTCCTGACGGGGTGGATGACACAGCACCCGGCCCCGACCACACCGGCATGCATCATTTTTGCCTGACGATCGATGTCATCGAACAGACCGTGGACCAGATCGTCGCGCGCGGCGGCATCCCCTGCGCGTGGACGACTGAAAACGGCACATCGGCGCTGCGCCCGGTGGACAAACCCGTGATTACCGACGGGCTGGACGGCAACCGCCAATCATGGCTGCAAGACCCCGATGGCAATCGGATCGAATTGATGGAAATGGCACCCGATTGCCTGCAAATGCAAGCCATTCGAAAACTCAAAGACATGTGATCTGCTGGGGCGCTAAAAAGGCGCCCCGTCACATTACCGGGATGCTTTTTGCAGCAAATCGATCAATTCATCGAACTTGACCCGTTGTTCCACCGCGTCCCCACTGGCGATTGCCGTTTCGACACAATGGATCGCGTGGTTTTGCAAAATCAGCTTTTCCACCCCCAGCACCGCCGACCGGATCGCCGCCGTCTGGGCCAGAATATCCATGCAATAACGATCGTCTTCGACCATCCGTGCGACCCCGCGCACTTGGCCTTCGAGCCGGGACAAACGGTCCAGCGTCTTGTTCTTGTTGGTTTTCATGACGTGAATCCTTCTTGCGGCGACAGGGGTGACAAATCCCCAGCATACCCCATATGGGTATACAGACATGATGGAGACAAGACCATGACGGCAACAGACTTGACTGACGACCCCGCCACGGCCCGCAGCAAAAGCAAGGGTGCCGACAAAAAAGCGTCACTTTACCGGATGGCCATGCCGGGACATTTATGCCCCTTTGGCCTGAAATCCAAATCCATGCTGGAACGCAAGGGTTATACCGTCGACGACAACCTGCTGGAAAGCCGTGAACAGATCGACGCGTTCAAGGCCGCGCACGATGTTCAGACAACGCCGCAGGCCTTTATCGATGGTGAACGGGTCGGCGGCTACACCGACCTGAAAAAGCATTTTGGCTACCGCGTGCTGGAAAAAGGCGACACCACCTATCGCCCCGTGATTGCGATTTTCGCCGCGACCGCGCTGATGGCGCTGGCCGTCGTGCTGAACCGCTACGACGGTTTTCCCGTTCTGACATGGCTCAAATGGTTTCTGGCCACGTCCATGGCAGTGCTGGCGATCCAGAAACTGCAAGACCTCGAAGGTTTCGTGAACGGCTTTCTGGGCTATGATCTGCTGGCCCGACGCTATGTGCCTTATGGCTACGCCTACCCCTTTGCCGAACTGTGGGCCGGGGTCGGCATGATGGCCCTGATCGGCACGGGATCGGCGCTGATCTGGCTGGTGGCACCCGTCGGCATATTCATCGGGTCCATCGGTGCAATCAGCGTGATCAAGGCTGTCTATATCGACAAACGTGAACTGACCTGCGCCTGCGTCGGCGGCGGATCGAACGTCCCGCTGGGATTCATTTCGTTGACCGAAAACCTGGCTATGCTGGGCATGGGGATCTGGATGCTGGCCCTGCTGTTGGGCTGATGCCGCAGGGTGGTTGGCGTCAGCGTGGCGCCAACCATTGATCGGCAAAGATGCCCAGATCGGGCGCCGCATAGTCTGGCGTGATGATCCCACCCGCTGGCAACATGGCGTTACCGACCCGCGTGATGAATGCGCCCTGCGCCCCGACGGCCTGCGCGCCGACCGTGTCCCACAGATGCGCTGCAACCAGACACAACGCCCCCGCCGGCACCCCCAGCGCGTCCGCCACCATGCGATAACAATCCGGGTGCGGCTTGAATTTACCAATGCTGTGCACGCTGTAATGCGCTTCGAAAAACCCGGCGATTCCGGCTTTTTCCATCGGTGTCGGGCTGTCGGTCGGGGGCGAATTGGTCAACGTCACCATGCGCACGCCCGCATCACTTAACCGTGTCAGGGCCGGAATGACGTCGGGACAGGCTGGCATGTTGGTCAGCAGGTGCCGCAGCTCTGCCGTATCAGCGTCTGTAACGGCCACTCCTTCGGTCTCGCCCAGCATGTGCAACGTGCCGACCGCCAATTCGCCAAAGGGCGCGTAGGTCCCCGACAGCGTCACGGTCTGCGCATACAAAATCAGCTGCGCAAACCAAAGCCGCATTACCGATGCATCATCGAACAACCGTGCAAACAGCGGTTCAATTGTCGTGATATCCAGCAAGGTTTCGTTGACATCAAAAACCAGAACACGGTCGGCCATGGCGATCCCCTTTTGCCTGCGCCCGCAAACATGACACGCCAAAACCCAAAGAAAAAGGCCCGCCGTAACAGGCGGGCCTTTGAGATGATTCACCGCAAAACAGCGGTGAAAGCGTTTAGTACAGGCCGTTCGAACCGATCAGGGTGTCGCCATCGGCATAGAGCGCACGCAGCAATTGCGCCTTGGTCGAATCGTATACGTTCGAACCCATGATGCGGACCGCAAAGTCACGGTCTTTGCCGGTCAGCACTTCGCCCGGCGACACTGCCACACCCAAACGGGCCAGATTTTCGTTGAATGCTTCGCTGTTGGCCGAAGATGCGACAAAGCGATCGACGGGCAGAAGCGACATGGTCTGTGCGGATGCGGTGGTGGCGAACAGGCTACCTGCAGCAGCGACAGCGATCACGGTGGCTTTGATGACGTTTTTCATAACTTTTCTCCAATGAGTGACCCGGCGACAATGCGTCGTCGGTATGGGTATGAATTGGTATCACCTGCAAAAAAATGCGATTATAGATTTAGGACCATCTATCTGTGCGTTTTTGCAGTGTAACAAAAACACTTTTCGCTGCCATCAACGCATGACACAAAGCGGCATGACCCAGCTTCTGACCCGTGATGGAACCGCCCTGTCGCCGTTGACCTTCGGCACGATGCAATTCGGTGGCGACGCCGATGCCACCGCCAGCCGCGCGATGTTCGATGCCGCGCGCGCAGCGGGGATCAACCATTTTGACACCGCCGTCGGCTATACCGGCGGCGCGTCCGAACGCCTGATCGGCCCCATGATCGCCGCCGACCGTGACGCGCTGTATCTGGCGACCAAGGTGGCTTATGCCGGTGGTGCGGGCCGCGCCAACATCCTGTCGATGTTCGACACCTGCCGCAGCCAGTTGGGGCTGGACAGCGTCGATCTGCTGTATCTGCACCGCTTCGATCCCGACACGCCGCTTTCCGAAACGTTTGAAACGATGGCCCGCCTGCAATCCGATGGCGCGATCCGGCACATCGGCGTGTCCAACTATGCCGCCTGGCAGGTGATGAAGGCGCAGGCCATTTGCGCCACCCTTGGCACCCGGATCGACGTGATCCAGCCGATGTACAACCTTGTCAAACGACAGGCAGAGGTTGAAATCCTGCCGATGGCAGCCGATCAGGATATCCTCGCCTGCACCTATTCGCCACTGGGCGGCGGGCTGCTGACCGGCAAATATGCCCGTGGCGAAAACGGTCGCCTGCGCACCAACGACATGTATGCAGCACGCTATGGCCGCGACTGGATGCACAGCGCCGCCACGGCCATGACCGATATCGCCCGCGACGTCGGCACTCACCCCGCGACCCTTGCAGTAGCGTGGGTGGCCCGGCATGCAACCCGCCCTTCGCCCATCGTGTCGGGCAAATCGGTCGGACAGCTTGCGCCGTCGCTGGATGCCAACACCTACACCATGTCCGACGCGCTTTATGATCGGATCACGGCGCTGTCACCGACCCCGCCCCCCGCCACCGACCGGCTAGAGGAAGCGACATGACTGATTTCATCGTGATCGGCGGCGGCATCGCCGGATTGTCGGCAGCAGCGGAACTGGCCACACTGGGCCATGTGACCGTGCTGGAACGCGAACCCCAGACCGGCTACCACAGCTCTGGCCGGTCGGCGGCGCTGTTCGAACAGAACTATGGCAAACCCACGACACGCGCCCTGAACCGCGCCAGCCGCGACACGCATGCCGCAATGAGTGTGCTGTCACCGCGCGGTCTGATGATTGTCGGGCAGGCGCACGAAACGGATCAGTTCGCCGCCGATATGGCCGACATGGATCTGCGCCGGATCGATATGACGGACGCCCGCGCGATGGTACCGATCCTGTCGGACGCGATCACCGATGCGGCCTATTTCGACGGCGCACAGGACATCGATACCGATTTGCTGATGCAGACATGGATCAAGTCGATCCGCGCCAGCGGCGGGGTGGTGCGGACCGGCATTGACGTCACCGCCATCACGCGCACCACGTCGGGCTGGCAGGTGAACATCGGCGCGGACGACGTGCTGGCAGCACCCGTGCTGATCAACGCTGCGGGCGCCTGGGCCGACCGGATCGCAGACCTGGCTGGCATTGCACCGTTGGGATTGCAGGCGCTCCGCCGTTCGATGGCCCGTCTGGCCGCACCTGGCGGGCATGATGTCCGCGCCTGGCCGATGATCTTTGGACCCGGCGAATCCTGGTATGCGAAACCCGACGCGGGTGCCCTGCTTGTCTCTCCGGCAGAAGAGGACCCGGTCGAACCGATGGACGCCTGGCCCGACGACATGGTGCTGGCCGAAGGTCTGGCGCGCTATCAGGATGCGGTTACGGTCGCGGTCACACGCCCGATCGCCACATGGGCCGGGCTGCGGACCTTTGCACCCGACAGGTCACTTGTACTGGGCCGCGACACTGCCGACCCCAGTTTTATCTGGTGCGCCGGACAGGGGGGATACGGCGTGCAATCATCGCCTGCCGCCGGACGCCATATCGCGGATGTGGTCGCGGAACGCGCGCCTGCCATCGGCGCCGACGTTGCCGCACAACTGGCTCCGGCGCGGTTCAACCGCTAGGGCTTCTTCTTGCCATAAATATCCCGGGGGAGTCCGCAGGACGGGGGCTGGCCCCCACCTGACCGCAGGTCAGGCCACGCAGGCCATCAGTTCCCAGCTGCGCAACGTCGTGAACGCTGCATCGTGGCTGTGCCCGCCGACCCGCAGTTCCGGAAACAGGGTAAACAGCTCTGCGCGGGCATCGGGCGACATGGTCGCGATCACTTCTTCACCGGGGTGAAAGCTTTCGGTTGCCGCACCTTCGGCAAAGATGACCTCGTGCCGATCAAAAACGAGTTGAACATACGTGATTTCGGACAGGCCACTGTCGACATAGACCTGCTCGAACGTGGCGGCCATGGATTTTGCGCGGATGAATACCGCGTCTTCCCCGAACAGCAGCGGCACCCTGATGCTTTGATACAGCATCCGGTGCTGTGGGCTGACCCACAGATTGCGTTGCGGCAGACCAAATCCCATGGCACCCGCCTGAATGCAGACCGGCCAAAGCTTGCGGTTATGCCGCAGGTCGTCCCCCTTGATGCGGCGGCTGTGGATCATGCGGACCGGTCGTGCGTCACCATCCCATGTCGTGACCAGATCACCGACCCGCAAGTCATCGATCAGTCGCGCACCATCCGGCGTGTCGATCAGCGTGCCCGCGGTCAGGCAGATCGGCACCGCATCGACATCCCACGCCGTGTCCAGCCGGTGGCCGTGGGCATCGAACACGATGCTGTCACCGATGGGTGGCGTCAGGGCGGTGGCCACATGGCCGACCGCCGGCCCGTCCAGCGCGGTGAGCGGGCTTGCCAACGCATAAAACGACGCCACGCCGCCCGTGGCTATCGCATCTATCAGGGCAATCGCGCGGCCGCCCTGTCCCGGATCCGCCAGTGGAACGCTCAGATCAAACATGAACCAGCCCGTTTCGGTGTCGACCACAGGCGCCACATCGGCCAATGTGACAACCTGCATCACATGACCATCAACATGATAAAACGCGATTGAAAATTGCGCGATCCGATCCATATCGGAATAGTCAGCGACGACCTTCACTTTGCCCGCGCTGGGTGTCGTCAATGCTATCGCCGTGGGGTATGTGATCGTCGAAACGAAAGCCATTTTTTTATCCTCCGGGCGATTGCGTGTGATGACAGCATCGACCAGACAGGTGGCTTGCGGATGTTCCGCATTGGGAAAGATTAAGGCAGCGTGACCCAGACTCCACCGCCCGATGGGCCAAAGCGGACACCGCGCTTTCTAACCCCGAAAATGCGCGAACGCGCGCGGTTGGAACGTCAGTTCACATGGTTGCGCCGTTATAGCCCAACGCTGGGGCGCGTGGTCCAGACCATCACCCGTCCCGGTTGGACTCTGGTCCGTGTGCCCGTTGGCATGATGTTCATATTGGGCGGTATTCTGGCCATTCTCCCGATCTTTGGGCTATGGATGATCCCGGTCGGCCTGTTGCTGCTGGCCGTCGATGTGCCACGACTGCGCCGCCCTGTCGCCACGGCTGTCATTCGGATGCGCCGTCGCGCGGAACGCTGGAAATCACGCCGGAAAGACTGATTGCCAATTGGCAATCAGGCCAAAAATACGGCAACAACAAGGGGTCAAATTGAATTTAACCCCTTGTTAATAATCACTTATCAGGCCGATGCATCCTTGCGGATCGTCTCGTTTTTGGGATCATACGGGCTGTCTTCGACAATTTCGCAGTGCCACAGCTTGTCGAACATCTTGACCTGCAACTTGGTCCCGACAGCGGCATGATCTGGATTGACGTAGCCCATGCCGATGCTTTTGCCGAAATGCACCGAATAGCCGCCCGACGTCAGACGCCCCACACGGGTGTCGCCAGCATACAGCACTTCGCGGCCCCATGGGTCAGCGTCGTCCGGGCCGTCGATCAGCAGCGTCACGCATATGGACCGGATGCCTTTGGCCTGCATCGCCGCCTTGCCGTGGAAATCCTTGTCCAGATCGACGAAACGCGGCAGGTCCGCTTCCATCGGGGTCGCGTCGCGGCCCAGTTCGGTGCCAAAGGCGCGGTATGATTTTTCCTGCCGCAACCAGTTCTGCGCCCGTGCGCCGACCAGTTTCATGCCGTGCGGTTCGCCCGCCTTTTCCAGCAGATCGAACAGGTAGTTCTGCATTTCGATCGGGTGGTGCAGTTCCCAGCCCAACTCTCCGGTATAGGCGACGCGGATCGCGTTCACCGGGCACATGCCCAGTTCGATGGACCGTGCCGACAGCCACGGGAACCGCTTGTTCGACAGCACGGTGGCGGGGTCCGCGTCCTTGATCACGGCATTCAGCACGTCGCGGGATTTCGGCCCAGCGATGGCGAATACGCCCCATTGCGTCGTGACGTTCTGCACCTCGATCCGGCCCAATTCGGCTTGCTTGTCTTCGACCGCCTTGCGCAGGAAATCGGCGTCATAGGCCGTCCATGCCCCTGCGGACACAAGGTAGAATTCGTCCTCTTTCATCCGCACGATCGTGTATTCGGTGCGCGTCGTGCCCGCGGCGGTCAGCGCATAGGTCAGGTTGATGCGACCGACCTTTGGCAATTTGTTGGTGGTGAACCAATCAAGGAAAGCTGCCGCACCCGGTCCTTTGACCACATGCTTGGTGAATGCGGATGCGTCGATCAGGCCGACGCCTTCGCGGATCGCCTTTGCCTCTTCGACGGCGTATTGCCACCAGCCACCACGGCGGAATGACCGCGCGTCGTGGTCAAAGTTGTCGGGCGCATCCACCGGGCCGAAATAGTTGGGGCGTTCCCAGCCGTTGACCCATCCGAATTGCGCGCCGCGCGCTTTTTGCCGGTCGAACGCGGGCACTGTGCGCAGGGGGCGGCAGGCAGGGCGTTCTTCGTCAGGATGGTGAATGATATAGACGTGTTCGTAAGCTTCTTCGTTCTTGCGGGCCGCCCATTCGGTGGTCATCCAATCGCCATAGCGTTTGGGATCTAGCGACGCCATGTCGATTTCTGCTTCGCCATTGACCATCATCTGGGCAAGGTAATAGCCGGTGCCGCCTGCCGCCGTGATCCCAAAGGAAAAGCCTTCGGCCAGCCACATGTTACGCAAACCCGGAGCTGGGCCAACCAGCGGGTTGCCGTCGGGGGTATAGCAGATCGGGCCGTTGAAATCGTTCTTCAGTCCGCAGTCTTCACACGACGGAATGCGGTGGGCCATCGCCATGTATTGCTCTTCGATCCGTTCCAGATCGAGTTCGAACAGGTCGGCCCGGAAACTGTCGGGCACGCCGTATTCGAACCGCGCGGGCGCGTGCGGTTCATAGACACCCAGAATCCAGCCACCGCGTTCTTCGCGGACATAGGATTGCGCGTCGGCGTCGCGGATGACGGGGTGTTCGGGGTTGCCGTTCTGGCGGTACTCGACCAGCGCAGGGTCGGTATCCATCACGATGAACTGGTGTTCGACGGGAATCGCCGGAATCTTGATGCCCAACATTTTCGCGGTGCGCTGCGCGTGGTTGCCGGATGCCGTCACGACGTGTTCGGCGGTAATGACGACCTGTTCGTCACTGGGGACCAGATTGCCACCCTTTTCAACCATCTTGGTGCAGGTCACATCCCAGGCCGTGCCGTTCCATTGGAACCCATCGGCCTGCCATTTGCGAACGATTTCGACGCCGCGCTGGCGCGCACCCTTGGCCATCGCCATCGTCACATCGGCGGGGTTAATATAGCCGTCAGTAATGTGATACAGCGCGCCCTTCAGATCCTCAGTCCGGATCAGCGGCCATTTTTCCTTGATCTGTTCGGGCGTCATGAAAACATACGGCACGCCGCAGGTTTCTGCAGTCGATGCGTAAAGCTGGTATTCTTCCATCCGTTCGTCGGTCTGCGCCATCCGCAGGTTGCCCACGACCGCGAACCCCGCATTCAACCCGGTTTCTTCTTCCAGTGTCTTGTAGAACCGGATGGAATAATCGTGGATGTGGGTCGTCGCATAGCTCATGTTGAAATAGGGCAGCAGGCCCGCTGCGTGCCATGTCGAACCCGACGTCAGTTCGTCCCGTTCCAGCAGGACCACATCATCCCAGCCCGCAGCCGCCAGATGATAAGCGATGGACGTGCCGACCGCACCGCCGCCGACGACCAAAGCTTTGACGTTCGTTTTCATGGCTGCGCCCCTTGCTAATATTCACGCCACATATGCCCCACGCGGGATGGGCGCGCGGGAATGATCCGACGGATTTTGGTAGGAAACCGACCTCGTGTCTGATCTGACGTTTGCCGTGGCGGCGTGACGGGGTATACCTTGGGTCAAATTGCAGGGGGACCATATGGACCGGGACCAGTTTATCACGCTTGCGGGTCCGACGCTGTTCCATGCAACGCTGGTGACCAACCTGCCCAGCATCGCTGCACGCGGCCTGATCCGCCCGGCCGAAGCGGCACGCCGCGTCGGTTTGAAACCCGCCGATCTGGCATTGCGCCGCACGCCCGAAACCATCGTCAGCCCCGAAGGCCCGGTCACGCTTAATCACCAATGTCCCCTGTGCGCGGGCGAGGGGAAGGATTTCCTGACTGGCGGCACCCTGCGCGACTGGGCGATGCAATTGGACGAGCGTATCTTCTTCTGGCCCCATCGTGCGCGTCACGCCTTTGTCGAAAGCCTGTCGGACCTAGGCGATCTGATATTGCTGCAGATCGACAGCGGACGGATGTTCGACGCGGCAAAGGACCATCTGTTCCTTGCGCCGATCAACACGGGTGCTGCGGTGCGCAGGCCCAGCGTGCGGGGGTTGTGGATTTACAGCCCCGCCACGGGAAGCGTCGACCGGTTCCGTAACAACCGCATCCGCCGAAATCTGTGCAAATCGCCAGATACCGCGGCAGAGGTCAGCCTGACCTGCGACGTGCCGCTGGATATGCTGACAGACCTGCTGGTCGATCCCTCTGTTCTGGATGTTGTCCGCTGATCCGCTTGCCCCGGTTTGCGGCGCCGCCTAGAACCTGTTGAAAGGGGGAACCGCGCCTATGTTGATCTGCAATACCGTCGCTGACATGCGGGCTGCCGTGTCCGACCTGCGGGTTCCTGGCAGCGTTGGGCTGGTCACCACAATGGGTGCGCTGCACGCGGGGCACATGGCGCTGGTGGCTGCGGCACGGGCAGATCACCCGTCGGTCGTGGCAACGATTTTCGTCAATCCGACGCAATTCGGTGATCCTGCCGATCTGGACAAATATCCCCGCACCGAAGACACCGATCTGGCGATGCTGCGGGCTGCGGGTGTCGACGCCGTGTTCATGCCCGATGTGGCGACGATGTATCCCGACGGTGCGGAAACCATCGTGGAAACGACTGAATTGGCGCATGTTCTGCATGGCGCCGTGCGACCCGGCCATTTTCGCGGCGTCGCAACCGTCGTGACCAAACTGTTCAACATCATTGGCGCGGATGCCGCCTATTTCGGGGAAAAGGATTACCAGCAGCTTGCGGTAATCCGGCGCATGGTGGCGGACCTTTATACACCCGTTGCGGTGCATGGCGTGACAACAGTGCGCGAACCCGACGGGCTGGCGATGTCGTCACGCAACATGCGGCTGACCCCTGCGGACCGTGCCGCAGCCCCCGTATTGCATCAGGCGCTGACGGATGCCGCCGCCGTTCTGCGCGCTGGCGGCACGGTTGCTGACGCGCGGCAGGCAATCCACGACCGGCTTGCCACGGCGCCGCGCGCCCAGCTTGAAGGGTTGGATTTCGTCGATGCGGCCACATTCGCCCCCGTCGATGGTGCCCCGCGCGGCACCATTGGCATCATGATCAGCGCCCACTTCGGGGACATCCTGCTGATCGACCAAAAGGAGATCGAGACATGAGCACCCAAGCCCCCATCCGGCGCAACACCGTGCCGCAGATTGCGGCCCGCAAAGGCGGCGACCCTATCGTGTCGCTGACCAGCTACCACGCGCATACCGCCGCCATCGTGGATAAATTTGCGGACTTCATTCTGGTAGGTGACAGTCTGGGCATGGTGATGCACGGCATGGACAGCACCGTGGGCGTGCCGCTGGACCTGATGATCATGCACGGCAAGGCGGTTGTGCGCGGCACGCAAAAGGCCCTGATCGTCGTCGACATGCCCTTTGGCAGCTACGAAGAATCGCCCAAGGTCGCGTTCCGCAACGCCGCCAAGATCATGAAGGAAACAGGCTGCGGCGCGGTCAAACTGGAAGGCGGCGCGCGCATGGCGAAAACCATCCATTTCCTTGTCGAACGCGGCGTGCCCGTGATGGCGCATACCGGACTGACCCCACAATCGTCGCACGTCATGGGCGGGTTCAAAACGCAGGGCCGTGACGAATCGACGTGGGACGCGCACCGCGAAGACGCCCGCGCCGTGGCCGAAGCCGGTGCCTTTGCCGTGGTGCTGGAAGGCATGGTCGAACCGCTGGCCGCGCAGATCACCACCGAAATTGACATTCCAACCATCGGAATCGGCGCGTCGGTGCACTGCGACGGCCAGATCCTCGTGCTGGAAGACATGCTGGGTCTGAACCCGTGGACGCCAAAATTCGTCAAGGTCTATGGCCAGCTTGGTCCGATGATCGAAGATTCTGTCCGCCGCTACGCCGAAGACGTCAAAAACCGCGCCTTTCCAACCGAAGACGAGGTGTACCGCTGAGTCCCACGCGCAACACATTTCCGCATCAGCCAGCAGCATAACCGTATGATTTCAGTACGTTATCGAACATGCGCGCGTGACGTTCGCCGTCAACGCGTCCGCTGGTGACGATTGTGCCTTATTTCTGCCGCACTCATGCCTATACTTAGCCACGGTACCGCACGTCAGAGGCGGGCCGAGGAGAGCAGTGATGAAACGCACCACCCTGATTGCGGTGGCTGCCGCTTTGGGTCTAACGGCCTGCGCGCAGCCCATGCCGGTATCCAGCCGGGCCGATAACGACATGCTGCGGTTTTCAACCCGCAACTACATCGCCGTGGTCGAAGGCGTCCAGTAATCTTGAGATAAAGCCCAAGCAAAGGGCCGCCGAAGCGGCCCCGATGCGGGTCAGGCGTCGTCTGACGACGAGTCGGTATCGGCGGGCGGCGGTGGTGGCACCACCCCACTGACAACACCGATTTCAACCGGCGGCGGTGCCATACCGTTGGTGCTGGGGCGCGGCGTGACAGTCCCACCGTCCAGCGACCGCGATGTGATCGGGTCCGGGCCCGGCAGCGGCACCGCAGGCGGCATGGTCGCAGAAAGCGGCGCATTCGACTGTGACCCCACAATCAGGCGTCCGTCAAACGGGGTCGGCTGCACTTCTGCGCAGGCGGTTGTCAGTGCAAGCAGGCCGATGGCCGTAAGCTGTCGTTTCATGCAATTCTCCGGTGGCTTTGAATAATCATATCACAGTATTCCCGGCACCACGAGGTCGGGCGGACGATGGCCGTCGGCAAAAGTCTTGACGTTGATCAAGACTTTCTCTCCCATTTCGATCCGCCCTTCGATCGTGGCCGATCCCATATGCGGCAAAAGAATCACATTGGACAGCGCCTTGAGCCGGGGATTGATCGCGTGGCCGCGCTCGAACACGTCCAGCCCGGCACCGCCCAGTTCATTGGCGCGCAAGGCCCGCGTCAGGGCGTTTTCGTCGATCACTTCGCCGCGCGATGTGTTGACGATCACCGCGGTCGGTTTCATCAGCTTCAGCCGTCGCGCGTTCAGCAGATGGAACGTCGACGGCGTATGCGGGCAGTTGACCGATACGATGTCCATGCGTGCGACCATCTGGTCAAGGCTGTCCCAGAATGTCGCATCCAGCGCCGTTTCGATTTCTGGCCGCAGGCGTTTGCGGTTGTGGTAATGGATCTGCATGCCGAACGCGCGGGCGCGCTGCGCCACCGCCTGCCCGATCCGGCCCATCCCCAGAATGCCCAATCGCTTGCCACCCAGCCGCCCACCCAGGTTTGACGTGGGCGACCACCCGGCCCAGTCCTCGCCCTGCGCGATCCGCATGCCTTCGGGGATGCGGCGCACGACCGACAGGATCAGCGCCAACGTCATGTCGGCCGTGTCATCTGTCAGCACGCCGGGCGTGTTGGACACAAGTATCCCACGCTGGCGGGCGGTGGCCACGTCGATATTGTCCACCCCCGCACCGTAGTTTGCGATCAGTTTCAGCCGGTCGCCTGCCTGCGCCAGCATCGCCGCATCGATCTGATCGGTGATCGTGGGCACCAGCACATCTGCCCCCTGCATCGCCGCGACCAACACGTCGCGCGGCATCTGGCCGTCGTCGTCCCGCAAGGTGACGTCAAACAGCTCTTTCATCCGGGTCTCGACCGGTTCGGGCAACCGTCGCGTGACGACAACACTCAGCTTCTTACCCGGCATCCGACCCCCTGATCCCTTTTCAATACGACGTATCGCTGTCAGGTTGCCAGTCAGGGACGCGCGGCACAAGAACCGATGCGCCCGACCAGGCGAATGACAGCAGGCGGATGATCGATATGAAAACGATGGCGTGGATGCGTGGGCTTGCGCTGGCGGTTTTTTGTGGTGCGGCCACGGTCGCCCCGGCGCAACAGGCAACACAGGCGTCAGCACCCGCCACCACAGAAGTGGGTCCCGTCACGAACCTGCCCCTGCCCCGCTACGTCAGCCTGAAAGCGTCAGAAGCAAACGTGCGCCGCGGCCCGTCACTGACGCACCGGATCGACTGGGTGTTCCAGCGGCGCGGCATGCCGTTGCAGGTTGTGGCGGAATACGGCCATTGGCGCCGGGTCATTGACCGCGACGGTCAGGGCGGATGGGTGCATTACACGATGCTGTCGGGCGTGCGGGCAGCGCTGGTCACCGAACCCGTGTTGACGCTGCACGCCAAACCCGAAGCACAATCATCCGAACGCGCCTATCTGGAACAGGGCGTCGTCGCCCGTCTGGGGGCCTGCCAGAACGGCTGGTGCGAATTGAATGCCGTCGGGCATAGTGGCTGGGCCCCACAAAGCGCTATATGGGGTGTCGACCCCGGCGAAACCAAAGAGTAGCGATCCATGAGCCGCAGCGACACACGATTGAACCTGTCCGCAGGGCTGATGTCGTCGGCTGTGGCCCTGACATTGGTCGTGGCCAAGCTGTGGGCACTGGGGGAAACCGGATCGCTGGCCGTCGCCGCGACGCTGGCGGATTCCGCGATGGACCTGATGATGTCGCTGGGCGCACTGGCAGCCATCGCCTATGCCGCGAAACCGGCGGACGACGATCACAACTTCGGCCACTCCTCGGCAGAGGATCTGGCCGCACTCGCGCAATCGCTGATCATCCTTGTGTCGGCGGCCGTGATCGCCACCGTGGCCGTTCTGCGCCTGATGCAGGGCGATGCGCAACTGCCCGAAAACGAAACCTCCGGCATGGCGATCATCGCGCTGTCGATCCTGCTGACGCTGGCGCTGGTGATCTGGCAACGCCGCGTGGCGGCCCAGACCGACAACGCCGTGGTCAAAGCTGATTCGCTGCATTATCTGGGCGACCTGATCCCCAATGTCGGCGCACTGGTCGCACTTTGGGCCTCATCCGCGCTGGGTCTGGCACAGGTGGACAGCGTGGTCGCACTGGGTGCGGCGCTGATCCTTGCAGTGGGTGCTGTGCGCATCGGGCGTGCCGCATGGGACGCGCTGATGGACCGTCAGGTCGATCCCGACATGATCGCGGGCATCGGCCGGATCGCTCAGGATTTTCCCGGCGTGCATGGGTTTCACGATCTCAAGACACGCCGCGCGGGCAGCCGCGTGTTCGTCAACCTGCATATCGAACTGGACGGCAACCAGACCCTGCATGACGCCCATGCCATCGGCGCGGCCCTGCGCCGCGCTATCTTGCAAGCCTATCCACGCTGCGACGTGCTGATCCACAAGGATCCGCTGGGGGTGCAACCGCACCCCGACGACCCACGGGCCTGACCGCCCCCAACAACAAAAGGACAACGCCAATGACGATGCCCCCCGAAACGTTCGAAGGTCGGCTGACCGCGCAACGCCAGATCCTTGCCCGGTTGATCCATGCCCATGGTGGCGGCGACCTGCGCGATTTTATGCGCGACAGATCAACGGTGCGCGTGCCCGAAGAAGACCCCGGCGCAGACGGCCCCGATTCCGCATTCGGTATAGAGGCCGCACTGGCGGAAGAAATGCGCCTGATCCTTGACGCAGTCGAACGACTGGACTGACGCTCAGGCCGCCAGCCCGCGCCCTTTCAACAGCGCCTCGACCCCCGGCATGCGGCCCCGGAACGCGGTATACAGCGCGTCGGGCGCGATCGATCCGCCCGACGACAGCACCGTCTGTTCCAGCTTGCGCGCTAGCTCCGGGTCAAACGGGTCGCCCGCTTCGACAAAGGCGTCAAAGGCATCGGCGTCCATGACTTCGGACCACATGTAGCTGTAGTAGCCGCTGGAATAGCCGTCACCGGAAAACACATGCGCGAAATGCGGCGTGGCGTGGCGCATCCCGATGGCGTGGGGCATGTCGATGCCTTCCAGAATTTCGGCTTGCGTCTGCATCGGATCGCGCGGCGCGTCCTCAGTCGCATGGAATTCCAGATCGACAAGGGCGCTTGCGATATATTCGACCGTCTGGAACCCCATGTCGAACGTCGATGCCGCCAGCAATCGATCCAGCATTTCAGCCGGCATCGCGTCACCCGTTTCGGTGTGTGTGGCGAATTTTGTCAGCACCTCGGGCACCTCCAGCCAATGTTCAAATAGCTGGCTGGGCAGTTCGACGAAATCCCGCGCGACCGACGTGCCGCTGACCGACGGATAGGTCACATTGGACAGCATCTGGTGCAGCGCGTGACCAAATTCGTGAAACAGCGTGCGCGCATCGTCATAGGACAGCAGCGCAGGCCTGTCCGCCGCCGGTTTGGCAAAGTTGCAGACGTTGACCACGATGGGACGGATGTCACCCGCCAGCCGCTGCTGGCTGCGCATCGCCATGCACCACGCCCCGGACCGCTTCGACGCGCGGGCGAAATAATCGCCCACGAACACGGCAATGTGCTGGCCGTCGCGTGTCACCTCCCACAACCGCACATCAGGGTGATAGGTCGGACCATCCAGCGGTGCAAAATCCAGCCCGAACAGCCGGTGCGCGCAGTCGAACGCCGCGTCGATCATCCGGTCCAGCTGAAAGAACGGCTTGATCTCTGCCTCGTTCAGGTCGTGTTCCGCCTGACGCCGCTTTTCCGCATAATACCGCCAATCCCACGGTTCCAGCGGGCCGGGCACACCGTCGGCATGCATCATCGCCTGAAGCTTTGTCTGGTCGGCTTCGGCACTGGCGCGGGCGGGTTCCCAGACCTGCATCAGCAGATCGCGCACCGCGTCGGGCGTCTTGGCCATTTCGGGTTCCAGCTTGAATTCGGCAAAGCTGTCGTAACCCAGCAGGTTCGCGCGTTCCGCGCGCAGCGCCAGCGTTTCAGCGGCAATATCGCGGTTATCGGTGTCACCGCCCGTCATGCCCCGTGCGGTCCATGCGGCATACGCGTTTTCGCGCAGCGCGCGATCGGGCGAAAACTGCAGGAACGGCACGATCAGCGACCGCGACAATGTCACCACCGGACCAGCGTGATCGCCCGCAGCACCTGCTGCACGGGCAGCCTCGGCGACGAAATCCGGCAGGTCCGCCACATCCGTCTCGGCCAGCGGCATGAACCAACTGCGTTCATCGGCCAGCAGGTTCTGGCTGAACTGTGTGCCCAGCACCGACAGCCGCGCAGTCACATCCCGCAACCTGTCGCTGGCGTATCCGTTCAGCTCCGCGCCCTGTCGGACAAAAGATTGGTGCGTCAATTTCAGCACCATCTGTTCTTCGTCGGTCAGGTCCAGCGCGTCGCGGTCCTGCCACAGCGTCTCGATCCGCGCGAACAGCGCCTTGTTGCTGCTGATTTCGGATGCAAACGCCGACAACATCGGGGCGAAATCGCGCTGCAATGCTTCGCGTGCCGGGGTGCTGTCAGCGCCCGCCACACCGTAAAAGGTGCCCAATATCCGGTCCAGATCGGACTCTGCCAACGCCATCGCCGCGATGGTATTGGTGAATGTGGGGGGCTCTGCGGCCGTGGCGATGGCGTCGATCACGGCGCGCGCATTAGTCAGCGCCTGGTCGACCGCCGGGCGGAAATCATCGTCTGAAATCGCATCGAACGGCGGCATGCCAAACGGGGTGTCCCAGTCGGACAATAACGGATTGGTCATCAAAATTCTCCTTTGCCAATAACCTAGTCATTGGATGGCACGGGTCACACCCCTGCATGCATCATCTTGCCTAAAATACTCAAACCGCCGCGTCAGCGGCGCAGTCCCCGTTCGAACCGGCGCAGCAGGATGGACAGCCCGATGGTCATCGTCAGATAGATCAGCGCCACCACGTTGTAGGTTTCGAAATACCTGAAATTGCCCGCCGCCGTGATCTTGCCCAGTTGTGTGACGTCCGCGACGCCGACCACTGATACCAGCGACGAATCCTTGACCATCGCCACGAAATCATTGCCCAGCGGCGGCAGGATGGTGCGCAACGCCTGCGGCCAGACGATATGCCGGAACCGCTGCCAGCCGGACAATCCCAACGCTTCCGCCGCTTCGATCTGGCCTTCGTCTACCGACTGCAACCCGGCGCGGAACACCTCTGCCAGAAACGACGCATAGGCCAGTGTCAGGGCGATGATCGCCCGCCACAGCAGGCTGAAATCGCGGGTCCGCGCCTCTGGCAAGCCCAGCGCGTTCCAGCCACTCACAAGGGCGGGCGCCAGCACAAAGGCCACGTAGAGCAACAGCACGATGATCGGGATGCCGCGCATGACCTCGACATAGAACCGCGCGATCTGGCGCAGCACCTTTGACCGCGACAGCGCCATGACCGCCAGCAGCAGCCCCAGCCCGCAGGCCATCACATAACTGACGACCGCCACGAAAACGGTGATCCGGATGCCCTTGGCCAGCGTGCCCAGCACCCCGTCATAGGCATCGTCTGTGGCGATCTGAAAGAACATCCAGACGCCCAGCCCGGCCACGGCCACCAACCACCACGGAAAATCGCGATCCCCGGACGGCGCAGGCGCCACGTCCGCCGCCCGACGTCGCTTATTCGCCCATCTTGAAATCAAGGAACCACTTTTTGTTCAGCGCAGCGATCGTGCCATCGGCGGCCATGTCCGCGATGGCGGCGTTGATCGGACCGACCAGCTCGGACCCCTTGGGAAAGATGAAACCGAAATCTTCGGTGCCCAGCTTTTCGCCGATGATCTTCAGCCCGCCGTCGCTGGCGTCGACATAACCCTGACCGGCGGTCCCGTCGGTCAGCACCAGATCGACATCGCCGGTACGCAGCGCCTGCACGGTTGCGCCGAATGTTTCCATCTTGACGATACGCGGTGTCGTCTCATCCCCGTCCAGCACGTCATAGACGCCGACATAGAACGGCGTCGTGCCCGGTTGTGCCGCCATCAGCATGTCGGGATCGGCCGCGAAACCTGCCGCATCGCTGAACCGGTCCTCGTCACCGCGCACCAGCATCACCATCTCAGAGGTCATGTAGCTGTCGGAAAAATCCACCACTTCGGCGCGGTCTTCGCGGATCGTGATCCCCGTCATGCCCAGATCGTATTGGCCTTCGGCCACGGCGGGGATCATCGCGTCCCAGCTGATCGTCTGATAATCGACCGTCAGGTTCAGACGGTCCGCGATTTCGGCCATGGCGTCGTATTCCCAGCCCATGGCCTGACCGTCCTGCATGAATTGCAGCGGCGGATAGGCGTTTTCGACGGCCACGGCGATTTGCTGACCAGCCAGATCGGGCAGGTCGGTCTGCGCGGTGACGGCGGTGGCAAACAATGCTGCGGCAACAGTTGTGATGGTCTTCATGGTATCCCCCAAGGATGTAATCGCGTTCGACATTGGCGCGGGCCTAAGGGGTGTGCAAGCCCCTGCCCTGACAGACAGCACAATCGGCGCGCGGCTTTGTCTTCATCAGGCGGGTTTCGGCATAAAGTGCGTCATAAATCAGCAATCGCCCCCGCAGCCCGGTGCCCGCGTCGGTCAAAAGCTTCACCGCTTCGACGGCCATCATCGATCCGACCACACCGGGCAGCGGGCCGATCACCCCAGCCTCTGCGCAGGTCGGGACAAGACCGGGCGCGGGCCGGTTGGGAAACACACAGGCAAGGCATGGCCCGCCGCGCGCCGGATCATACAGGCTGATCTGGCCTTCCCACTGTGTCAGCGCCCCCGCGATCAGCGGCACCCCCGCCGCGACACAGGTGCGGTTCACCAATTCGCGGGTGTCGAAATTATCGCAACCGTCCAGCACAAGGTCATAGTCTGCGATCAGCTCTGCCGCGATGTCAGCGGTCAGGCGCCGGTGATAGGGCCGCAAGGTGATATGCGGGTTCAGTTCCAGAACGGCCTGTTTCGCCGCCGCGACTTTTGGCATCCCGATCCACTGGTCGCGGTGTATGATCTGGCGTTGCAGGTTGCTGGCGTCCACGTCATCGTCATCGATCACGGCCAATGTGCCGATTCCGCTGGCCGCCAGATACAGCAGCGCGGGCGATCCAAGCCCCCCCGCCCCCACGACCAGTACCCGAGCGCCTTTCAGCGCGCTTTGGCCCGGCCCGCCGACTTCGCGCAACATGATATGGCGGGCATAGCGGTTCAGTTCGGCGTCCGAAAACCCCTTGCGCGGGGCGGGCTCCGGTGTCGGTGCGACGCGGCTTTTCAGCATCCGCAGCCCGCGACGATAGCCCCAGACAAGCACGCCGAAACCGATCAGCAGCAGCCACAGCCGCACATCGCCACCGGTTGCCAGCCGCAGCGCGTTGTCCGCAGGCAGGACAAGTTGCGCGATGATGACAGCGCCCAACAGCACAAAGGTCATCGCCCAGCGCGCGCGGCGCGGCGCCTTCATTGCGGCCCCGATCCCCCAGATTGCGGCGATCATCGCCAGCACCATGATCATGCGTCAGTTCCCGTCGATCCAAACCCGCCCGCGCCCCGTGCGGTCGTATCCAGCCCATCTAGGGCGAAATCCGCCCGCACCACGGGGACCGCGACAAGTTGCGCCACCCGCATCCCATGAAGCACCGTGAAATCCGCAGTGCCCAGATTGACCAGCAGCACGCCGACCTCTCCGCGATAATCGCTGTCGATGGTGCCGGGCGCATTCGCGACCGTCACGCCATGCTTGAACGCAAGCCCGGACCGGGGCCGCACCTGCACCTCGTACCCTTCCGGAATGGCCAGCCGCAGCCCCGTCGGCACAAGCACGCGCGCACCCGGCGCCAGCGTCAACACGCCGCGGTCCGGCAGATTGGCACAGACATCGGCCCCTGCAGCCCCGGCACTCGCATAGCGCGGCAAGGGCAAGCCTTCATCCGCCCCGTCCACAAAGGCTGCGGCGATCCTCATGTCTGTCCCATTCTTCTTGCCAAAAATATCCGCCCCGCCGGCGAGGCGTCCCGCAGCCTCATGCCAGCGCCCCGGCCAGTTTTTGTGCCAGACGGCGCGCGACCGCAGCCTTGTCCATGCGGGGCCACGCCTCTGTCCCGGTCTCGGTGATCAGCGTTACAGCGTTTTCGGTCCCGCCCATGATCCCGGTGCCGTCGGACACATCGTTGGCGACGATCCAGTCACAGCCCTTGCGCGCCCGTTTGGCAGTCGCATTGGCCAGCACATCCTGCGTTTCAGCAGCAAACCCGACCACAAGGCGCGGGCGCTGCGGCCCCTGAACGGACACGGCGGCCAGAATGTCGGGATTTTCTGCAAAGGCCAGCGTCGGCAGCCCGTCCTTGGTCTTCTTGATTTTCTGCGTGCCCGCATTGGCGACATGCCAGTCCGCGACGGCAGCCGCCATGACGCAGGCGTCGGCGGGCAGCGCCTGCATCACCGCATCATGCATCTGCCGCGCGGTCTGCACCCGCACCAGCGCCACGCTATCCGGCGGCGGCACATCGGCAGGACCGGTCACGAATGTCACCCGCGCGCCCAGCCCTACCAGCGCCCGCGCAATCGCCGTGCCCTGCGCGCCAGAGGACCGGTTTGCGATATAGCGGACCGGATCAATCGGTTCATGGGTCGGACCGGATGTCACGATTACATGGCGGCCACGCAGCGGACCATCCGCCAGCCGTGCGGTGATCGCGGCCAGGATATCTTCGGGTTCGGCCAGCCGTCCGGGGCCGAATTCACCGCAGGCCATGTCGCCGTCATCCGGGCCGACGAAATCCACCCCATCGGCGCGCAACGTCGCCAGATTGCGCTGTGTCGCGGGATGCTGCCACATCCGCACATTCATCGCGGGGGCCATCAGCACGGGCGTATCGGTCGCCAACAAAAGCGTCGTTGCCAGATCGCGCGCCTGTCCGGTTGCGGCCTGCGCCATCAAGTTCGCCGTCGCGGGGGCCACCACGATCAGGTCCGCCACCCGGGACAGTTGGATATGGCCCATCTCCGCCTCGTCCGTCAGGTCGAACAGCGCGTCATAGACCTTTTCCCCCGCCAGCGCGGCCACGCTTAGCGGGGTGACGAATTCCCCGGCCGCCCGGGTCATGACCGGTGTCACCGCAGCCCCCGCACCACGCAGCAGCCGGATCAGCAGCAGGGATTTATAGGCCGCGATACCGCCGCCGATGATCAACAGGATTCGTTTGCCGTGCAGCATGGGGTGCCTCGCAAGTGTCGGTCACAGGTGTAGGCAGGGCGCGCCTGCGATGCAACGCCGCCTAGCGCGCAAGCGTCAGGCAGGGATCGGGGCGGTCAAACGGATCGGTCACATTCACCGCGTCAAAAGGTGCGTCGCCGTCAGGTGCGGCTTCCAACTGGCCCAGCGACCAGACCGTCAGGTCAGGTGCCAACTGCGCCAGCAGCGCAGGCACGCCGGTATCGGTGCGCGCATGCCCGTTGCCGGTGATGACGACAACCGGACCGCCGGTGTCGTCGTTTGCATCACGCGCGGCCAGCGCCAGCGTGGCGTCGCGCAATCGCTGTGCTTCGACCATGCCGGGCAACATGTCATCGGGCAACATCCCGCAATGCGCATCGCGCTGGTCCGCGACCAGCCTGTCATAGACAGCGCCCGACCGGGGCCACAGGTTGAACCCCACCGTGCCAACACCCAGCACCGACGCCGCATCGCTGGCCATCGCCGCCATCAAGTCGTCACGGGCGACATCCGCCCCGACAATCGTCGCAGCGGGGGCCGCCAGAAAGATCGGGTGATACATCGTGAAATCCGGCCAGCCTTTTTCATCCCAACGCAGTGCGTCGGCCAGCGCATCGGCGTCTGTGATATCGACCACAGCCGCTGCATCCGCCGCCGTGATCATTTCGAACACCAGCGCCTTGGGTGCGATCCGGGCCACCAGCGCGGCCTGCATCGCGTGATGGGCGGGATTGTCGTGGACCTCTCCCAATACGTAAACGTCGGCCCGTGGCAGCGGGCCGACGTCGGCGGCCGCAGGCACGGCCGCACAGCACAACAGCGCGAGCAGGCGCATCATGCGAAAAAATTCATCACTTCCCGGCTTTGGGATTCAAGGTTCTTGCGCATCTTGCCGAATGCCGCGGCTTCCAGTTGGCGCACACGTTCCTTTGACAAACCCAGTTCTGTGCCCAGGCTTTCCAGCGTCCGGGGATCGTCGCGCATCTTGCGTTCGCGCACGATGAACCGTTCGCGGTCGTTCAGATCGGACAGCGCGGTCAGCAGCCAATTGCGCAGGCAGGCGTTGTCATGGGTCAATTCCACATGCTCGGCAGCCTGAGAGCTGTCGTCTTCCAGCGCGTCGATCCATTCCCGGCCCTCGTCCTCTGACGATTGCGTCGCGTTCAGCGAATAGTCGGAACCTGACAGACGGCCTTCCATCATTTCGACGTCATGCAGCGGCACGCCCACTTCGGTCGCGATCAGCTTGCGCATCACATGGCCTTCCAGCTTGCGGCCTTCGGCAGCGGCTTCGCGTTCCAACCGGGCCTGCACGCGGCGCATGTTGAAAAACAGCGACTTCTGACTGGACGTGGACCCGGTGCGCACCATCGACCAGTTCCGCATCACATAGTCCTGGATGCTCGCCTTGATCCACCACACGGCATAGGTCGAAAACCGCACACCGCGATCGGGGTCGAACTTTTCGGCGGCCTTCATCAGGCCAACGGATGCTTCTTGGATCAGATCGTTCATCGGGGCGCCGTAACGCTTGAACTTCGCGGCCATCGAAATCGCCAGTCGCATATATGCGGTGATCAGCCGATGCAGCGATTCCTCGCACCGTTCGTCGCGCCAGGCATAGGCCAGACGAAGTTCTGTTTCTGCGTCCAGCAATTCAGCCTTCATCGCTGTCCTGGACAATTTCTGATCCGAAAATCCGTCAAAGGCCATTGTTCTTCCCCCTGAAGCTTGCTGTTTGTCATCCGGTACGGATACAGCTTGAACCTGCACCAAGAACGCGAGTGGGGGAATTTTAGTTCCGTGAAAAAGTTGCAGCGCGTCACTTTCGTTCTAGGAGGTGCATCCTCTGGCAAGTCTGTCTGGGCCGAACAATGCGTGATCGGCACGAATTTGCCACGCATCTATCTGGCGACCGCGCAGGCCTTCGATGACGAAATGCGCGCAAAGGTCGCACAGCATCGCCACCAGCGTGGCCCCGATTGGACAACCGTCGAAGAACCGTTGGAAATCCCGCAGGTCCTGCGCGATCAATCCGCCGGTGCGATTGTGCTGCTGGATTGCGTGACCCTGTGGCTGTCCAACGTGCTGCTGGCCGGACGCGACACGGATGCCGCCTGCGCCGATCTGCTGGCAGCGGTCGCAACCGTTCCGGGTCCGCTGGTCATCATCTCGAACGAGGTCGGCATGGGCATCGTCCCGGACAACGCGCTATCGCGCAGGTTCCGCAGCGCCCAGGGTCGTCTGAACCGCGATCTGGCCGCCAGCGCCGATACCGTCGTCGCCGTCATGGCGGGCCTGCCACTGGCACTAAAGGGCGATCTGCCGTGACGTCGCTTTGGCTGGTCCGGCATGGGCCGACTCATCAAAAAACGATGACCGGCTGGCGTGACGTGCCTGCCGATCTGTCCGATACCGCCGCCCTATCACGGCTGAACGCGTTTCTGCCACAGGGCGTGGTGATATCTTCGGATCTGACGCGCGCCATCACGACCGCAGATGCGATCCAGGGCAGTCGCCACCGCTTGCCCCACCACCGCGCGTTGCGCGAAATGGATTTCGGCGCATGGGACGGCCTGCACCATACCGAAGTCACCGCGCGCGATCCGCAATTATCGCGCGACTTCTGGGAAACCCCCGGCGATCTGACCGCACCGGATGGCGAAAGCTGGAACGCCCTGACGTCCCGCGTCACCAAAGCGATCGATGCGATCATCGCGGACATGGCCCCGCCTCATCTGATTGTGGTGGCGCATATGGGTGTCATCATGTGCCAGTTCCCCCGTGCGGGCGGCACGCCTTATCAGGCCATGGGACACAGTCTCGACCCGCTGGGCGTCAGCCGCATGGATCTGGGGCCGGACGGCTGGACATTGGCGCAGGTCAATCATCGCCCGTGATGGGGCGCATCACGAAACGGCGTTGGCGTCCCCCATCGTCCGCTTGCTAGTTTCTGCCAGCACAGCAAGAGGCGACACATGACTTACGATCTGTTCATCGGGGACCGCACATTTTCCAGCTGGTCGCTGCGCGGCTGGCTGATGCTGGCCGCCTTCGATCTGCCGTTCCGCAGCCATACCGTGGGGCTGTACGACGGCACCATGGCCGCCGACCTCGCAGCGCTGATCCCAGCGCGCACGGTCCCGGTGATGCGCACCCCCGCCGGCGGCGTGCTGACGGACAGTCTGGCCATGGCCGAAACACTGGCGGAATCGCACCCGGACGCCAACCTTTACCCGGATGAGCCGCAGGCCCGTGCGCTGGCACGCTCGATGGTGGCCGAAATGCACAGCGGCTTTCACGCGCTGCGTGGCGACTGTCCGATGATGCTGGCGCACGGCTGGTCAGGGTTCGTCCCCAGTGCGGCGGTGCGCGCCGATCTCGACCGGATCGAAACGCTCTGGTCACTGGCCCGGTCACGTCACGGATCGAACGGGCCATGGCTTTTCGGCAGCTATACGCTGGCCGATGCCTTCTATGCCCCGGTGGCCTTGCGGATCGCCACCTATGACCTGCCGGTCAGCGCCAGCGCAAAGACGTATGTCGACGCCCATCTGACGCACCACCTGATCCGGCAGTGGCGCGCGACGGGGCTGACCCGCAGTTATAACCCGATGCCCTATGCGCTGGACCTGCCCAAAACGCCATGGCCCGGCCCCGTCCCTGTGCCTGCGCAGGCGGTTGACACCGGCACACCCGAAAACGACCGCTGCCCCTACTCGGGCGATCCGGTGACGCATCTGCTGACAATGCAGGACCGCATCTTCGGCTTTTGCAACGCTGTGTGCCGCGACAAGGCAGCGATCGATCCCGCCGCCTGGCCGCGCTTCATGGCGCTGGTCTGACCTTCTTCTTGCCGAAAATATCCCGGGGGGCCGCAGGCGGGGGCAGCGCCCCCTCTCCCTTGCAACCGGGACCGCGTTAACCATTTGCAAACCATGTGCGGGTCATCTGGGGCGGCAACCACCGGAACCGCATCAATGACCGCCCTTGCCTATACTGTCGCCTTCGATGGCATCGACGCGCGGCTGGTGCAGGTGCAATGCGCCGTCACCCCCGGTCTGCCCGCATTCACCATCGTGGGCCTGCCGGACAAGGCCGTGTCAGAAGCGCGCGAAAGGGTCCGCGCGGCGCTGTCAGCACTTGCCATCGCCCTGCCCAGCGCCCGGATAAGCATCAACCTGTCCCCCGCCAACATCCTGAAAGAAGGATCGCACTTCGACCTGCCCATCGCGCTGGCGGTGCTGGCCGCCATCGACATCCTGCCAAAGGACGACATTGCCGCCACTGTCGCCCTTGGCGAACTGTCGCTGGACGGCACGCTGGTCCCGGTGACCGGCGCGCTGCCTGCCGCCGTGGCCGCAGGCAGCGATGACCGCGCCCTGATGTGCCCCCGCGCCTGCGGCGCCGAAGCGGCCTGGGTCGATACGGTGCGGGTGCTCGCGCCCGGATCGCTGGCGCAAGCCATCGATCATTTCACCGGGCGCCGCGTGCTGGACCCAGCCACCGCTGGCGAAGTGCGCCACGACAGCGGCGCGCGCTGCCTGTCAGAGGTCAAGGGCCAGGAACGCGCGAAACGCGCGCTGGAAATCGCGGCCGCCGGTCGACACCACCTGATCATGGTCGGCAGTCCGGGGTCCGGCAAATCCATGCTGGCCGCACGCCTGCCGGGGCTGTTGCCCCCGCTGACCCCGGTGGAAGCGCTGGAAACCTCGATGATCCATTCGGTGGCGGGCTTGCTCAGCGACGGCGGCATCAACCGCGCCCGACCGTTTCGGGAACCGCACCACACCGCATCCACCCCCGCGATCGTCGGCGGCGGGCGCGGTGCCAAACCGGGTGAAATCAGCCTTGCCCACAACGGCGTGCTGTTCATGGACGAATTTCCCGAATTCCCCCGGCAGGTGCTGGAAACCCTGCGCCAGCCGATCGAAACGGGCGAGGTCGTGGTCGCCCGTGCCAACGCCCATGTCCGTTATCCCTGCCGGTTCATGCTGGTGGCGGCGGCGAACCCGTGCAAATGCGGTTACCTGTCCGAACAGGGCCGCGCCTGCGGGCGCGCACCGGGGTGCGGCGACGATTATCTGGGCCGTATCTCTGGCCCGCTGATGGACCGCTTCGATCTGCGGGTCGAGGTGCCGCCGGTGGCCTACAGCGATCTGGACCTGCCCGCACAGGGCGAAACCACCGCCGTGGTTGCCGCCCGCATCGCGAATGCGCGGGCGATGCAGACCGCACGCTACCGCGCCGCCAGCGATATGTGGTCCAACGCCGATGCGCAGGGCGATGTGCTGGATGCGGTGGCCACCCCCGACGACGCGGGCCGCATCCTGTTGCGCGACGTGGCGGAACGGTTCGGCCTGTCGGCGCGGGGGTATCACCGGGTTCTGCGGGTCGCACGCACCATCGCGGATCTGGACGGCTGCGACACCGTCGGGCGGGCGCATGTGGCCGAAGCCGTCAGCTTTCGCCTGACGCTATCCAAGCAGGTCTAACCGGGCACCTTTTTCACGAACTGCGATTTCAGACCCATCTGGCCGAAACCCGGCACCTTGCAGTCGATATCGTGGTCGCCGCCCACAATCCGGATATTGGCGACCTTGGTGCCGACCTTGACCACGCCGGACCCGCCCTTCAGCCGCAGGTCCTTGATCACGGTCACGGTGTCACCATCGGCCAGCACGGTGCCATGGGCGTCGCGGACAGCGTCGGTCTCATCGTCACCCGGTGTCCACGCATGACCGCACAGCGGGCACATCAGCAGCGCGTCCATCGCATATGTCATGTCGGCGGCGCAGTCGGGGCACGGTTGCAACGTATCATTCATGCCACCGCTTTAGGGACGCCCCCGCGATCTGACCAGCAATTTCGTGATGATCCGGTCAGGAACACCCGTGCCCGCCTCGGGTTGGACCGTCCAACCAAGACGGGAAACCTGCACCAGTCTTGTTGTCGGGTCACAGGATCGTCGGCGCAGCCGAAGGCTGCAGCGTCGTGCAGGTGTTCATCCCGCGCCTGACTGATTTGTGGCAGCAAGGCAGGTTCCGATTTCCATGCCATCGGGATCGATGTCATCGCCGTATCCGCTGACCCACAGGACAAGGCGCAGGATTTCATCGACGCTATCGGATACACGGGCACTGTCGGATACGACCTGCGCATCGCCCAAATGCAGACGCTGGGGCTGTATGTGTCCGATCCGCGCAGTGCACAGGAGACTGACCGGCCCTTTGGCGAACCCGCCGTGTTCGTCATGCGCGATGACGGGACGCTGCATATCGTCGATATTTCAAATGCGCCGTTCGCGCGCCCTGCCCTTGCCAGCCTGCGCGACGGCCTGTCGTTCATCCGCAGAAACGACGACCCGATCCGCGGCACCCACGTCCAAGCCGCCTGATACGCAAAAGGCCCGCCCGGTTGCACACCGGGCGGGCCTTCTTTCAGTCGCTCATGATGGGGTGATTACCCCTTGGCTTCCAGTGCCGCGATACGGGCCGCAAGGGCTGCGTTTTCTTCGCGCGCTTTCTGCGCCATCGTGCGGACGGCGTCGAATTCTTCGCGCGTCACGAAATCACGGTCGGCCAGCCAACGGTCCATCATGCCGGAAATGGCGTTATTCGCTTCATCTTTTGCACCTTGGGCGACACCCATGGCGTTGGTCATCAATTGGCTGATGTCGTCAAAAATCTTACCACGTTGCTGCATGTCGTCCACTCCGGTTTGCTGCGCTTGTCCATCATATGGGACCGGATTGACCCCTTCGCAAGCGGTTGACTTCATCCCACGCGCGCACGACAGATAGCCCATGCTGGCTGCCATTCCCTTTCCCGACATCTCGCCCGAGGTTTTTTCGCTGGACCTGTTCGGCTTTACCATCGCGCTGCGCTGGTATGCGCTGGGTTATATCGTGGGTATCGCCATCGGGTATCAGTTGATCAAACATGCCCTGAACCGGCCCGCGTTGTGGCGGGGTGAACCGCCCATCGCCCCCGCACGGCTCGAAGATTACCTGACATATATCGTGATCGGCGTCATCGCGGGCGGGCGTCTGGGTTACTGCCTGTTCTATCAGCCGGCCTATTATCTGGCGAACCCGCTGGAAATTCCGGCGATCTGGACCGGCGGCATGTCGTTTCACGGTGGATTTCTGGGCGTCGTGCTGGCCGTCTATATCTTTAGCCGCCGCAATGGCGTGTCGTTCGGATCGATGGCCGACGTCACCTGCCTTGCCGCGACGCCCGCGATCCTGTTGGTGCGGATCGCCAATTTCGTGAACGGCGAACTGTGGGGCCGCCCGACCGATCTGCCGTGGGGCGTCGTGTTTCCAGGTGCGGCGGCGCAGGATTGCGGCGATCTGGCAGGGCTGTGCGCCCGCCACCCCAGCCAGCTATACGAATCCGCGCTAGAGGGTTTGCTGCTGGGTGCCGTGCTGCTGTATCTGGTTTACCGGCGCGGCGGATTGCGGACGCCGTGGTTCATCACAGGCGTCTTCTGCGCGGGCTACGCACTGGCGCGGTTCACAATCGAATTCGTCCGCCAGCCCGATGCGCAGTTCCAGTCCCCCGGCAACCCGCTGGGCTGGGCGCTGGATTTCGGCACATGGGGCCTGACGATGGGCCAGTTGCTAAGCCTGCCGATGATCGCGTTCGGCCTGACCCTGATTGTTCTGTCACGGCGATGACGCTTGCGGATCGCCTGCGCACGCGGATTGCGATGGACGGTCCGATGACACTGGCCGACTACATGACGGCCTGCCTGCTGGACCCTGCCGACGGCTACTATGCCACCCGCGACCCGCTGGGCGCTGCGGGCGATTTCATCACCGCACCGGAAATCAGCCAGATGTTCGGGGAACTGCTGGGGCTGGCGCTGGCGCAGGCATGGCTGGATCAGGGATCGCCCGCGCCATTCACACTTGCCGAACCGGGACCGGGGCGCGGCACGCTGATGGCAGACATCCTGCGCGCCACGGCCCGCGTGCCGGGATTTCACGCCGCGGCACAGGTCCACCTGATCGAGGCATCGCCGACGCTGCGCGCGGTGCAGGCGCAGGCGGTGCCGGGTGCGGTCTGGCACGACACGCTCGCCACGCTTCCTGACCAGCCGCTGTTTCTGGTCGCGAACGAATTTTTCGATGCACTGCCGATCCGCCAGTTCCAGCGCGATGGCGACGGCTGGCGCGAACGCGTTGTCGGCCTGTCGGGTGACGCGCTGGCGCTGGGCCTGACCGATCCTGCGCCGTTGACGCGGCTGGCGCACCGGCTGGACGATACCCGCGACGGCGATATCGTCGAACTGTCCAGCGCCGCCACCGATGCAGTGGCCATCATCGGCGCACGGATCGCGGCACATGGCGGGGCGGCGATCATCGTGGATTATGGCGACTGGACCAGCCTTGGCGATACGTTTCAGGCAGTGCAGGCGCACCAGCCCGTCGATCCCTTTGCCACGCCGGGGCAGGCGGATTTGACCGCGCACGTCGATTTTGCCGCGCTGGCCCACGCCGCTGCCCCGGCGCGGCACAGCCGTCTGACACCGCAGGGCGTGTTTCTGGAACGGCTAGGGATTGCCCAAAGGGCGCAAGCGCTTGCCGCCGGAATGGACGATGCGGCGCGCGCGCGGCACATTTCCGCCCATCGCAGGTTGACCCACCCCGACGAAATGGGCGACCTATTCAAGGTATTGGGGCTGTTCGCAGATGGCGCCGCCCCACCGCCGGGACTGATGACATGACGCTGAAACCAATCACCGACGATTCCCTGTCCCCGTTGCGGCACGGTTTTTTCACGCGAAACGGCGGTGCGTCCTCTGGCATCTATGCCGCGCTGAATTGCGGTCTGGGCAGCGCCGACCAGTCGGAAATCGTGGACATCAATCGCGGGCGGGTGGCGGATCACATGGGGGTCGACCCCGACTGGCTGGTCGGCGTCTATCAGGTGCATTCGCCCGACGTGATCGCGGTGACCGGCCCCCTGCCCCACAGCCCAAAGGCCGACGCCATCGTCACAGCCACCCCCGGCGTCGCGCTGTTCACGCTGACCGCCGACTGCCAACCGGTGCTGTTCGCCGACCACACCGCACGCGTGATCGGTGCCGCGCACGCCGGATGGAAAGGCGCGCTGACAGGGGTGCTGGAAAATACCCTGACCGCCATGGAAACGCTTGGCGCGCAGCGTGGCAACATCACGGCTGTTATCGGTCCGTCGATCAGTCAGGCCGCATACGAGGTCGGACCCGATTTCATGGACAGATTTCTGGCCGAAGACGATGTCAGCGCCCGGTTTTTCGCCCAAGGCAAAGGCGACCGCCTGCAATTCGATCTGCCGGGGTACGGTTTGCACCGTTTGCGCGCCGCTGGCATCGGTCAGGCGTCATGGACCGGGCATTGCACCTATGGCGACCCGGATCGATTCTTCAGTTATCGCCGGTCTGTCCATGCGAATGACGCCGACTATGGCAGGCTGATCGCGTCGATCCGACTGGATTAAGGCGGCTTGGCGGCAACGGCGCGCCACGGTTTTGCCCCAGATGGCGAAACAATCCACAGCACTCAGGCATGATTGACGACGCAAACCGGCTAAATCAACTGAAAACACAGTGTTTCTTCAATCGCGACAACCGCGCCAAATTTGACCCGGCTGGCGCGCGAAAAAAATCGTCCAATCCGCAAAACTGTCCAATTCCTGCCCCGTCCAAAGGTGAAACTGCTTTCAGTCGCAGCGAAATCAGCGACACGCATTTGAAACAGAGGACCGGAAAAATGAGCAAAGCACGTTGGATGAAGAACACCGTTGAAGAGGCCGCAACCTGCACGACGAAAATGCCCTGGGAACGCGGATTGCGTCGTCAGGCCATGATCACGCGTCGGCTGGAAACCGAAACCCGCAGTGTGAAAATCTCTCTGGCGCCCCTGCCCGAAGGTCTGTGCCTCGCAGGCTAGACTGCCCCCGCTTTCCCGATGACCGCGCTGCGTTCCCCGGCCGGTCTACCTGCCCCGCGCGGAGCCACCTCTGGCCGCGCGGGTTTTTTATATCGGATCAATAGTCGCAGAACACGTCCGCCAGCGCATGCACGACCGCGCACAGCGCCGCGTGATCGTCGGCGCCCTTGTCCAGTGCCTGTTGTCGCACGCGGCGCTGCCGATCCGCATCGGTGCCCTGTGCTGCGATGTCACGCACGCGCGTCGCCTCAGCCCGGCTGTTCAGCGCGTCGATGTCTTCGCCAATCAGGTCCAACAGGTCTTCCATCAGTTCGGCAAAGGGCACGACGCGGTTTTCGCCGCTGTCGATCAGCCCTTCGGACACGCCGTAGCGCTGTGCACGCCAGCGATTTTCGGACACGATCAGCGGGTCGGTTTCGCGCCATGGTTTGCCGTCTTGCGTGCGCCGCCACAGCATGCGCACCAGCGCCTGAATGACAGCCGCCAGCGTCAGCGTGTTTTCCATCCGGGGCGAGACGTCGCAGATCCGTGTTTCCAGCGTCGGAAAGTTGGCAGAGGGGCGCAGATCCCACCAGATTTTCGTCGCATCCTCGATCACGCCCAGATCAACCAACGTTTGCACACGGCGCTGATACATCGCCCAGCCCGCCATGCGGGGTGGCAGCCCGGTGCGCGGCATCGAATCGAACACCGTCATCCGGTAGCTTGCCAGCCCTGTGTCGCGGCCCTGCCAGAACGGTGACGACGCCGACAACGCCAGCAGATGCGGCAGGAAATACGACAGCTGATTCATCAGTGAAATCCGCATGTCCTTGTCCGGCAACCCGACATGGACATGCATCCCGCCAATCAGCATGCGCCGCGCAACAGCGCCCAGATCGTTATCCAGTTGATTGTAGCGCGGCTTGTCGGTGCGGTTTTGCTGTTTCCAATCCGCGAACGGATGGCAGGATGCTGCGATCGGGCGCAGCCCGTAATTCTGCGCCAGCCGCGCCACCGTGGACCGCAGATGCCCCAGATCGGCGCGGGCATCGGCAATCGTGTTGCAGATGTCTGTCCCGACCTCGACCTGGCAATTCAGAAATTCCGACGTGACCCGGTCGCCCAATGCATCGACAAGATCGGCCATCAGGGCATCGGGGGTCGGCATCAACGCGCAGGTCCGGGCATCCACCAGCAGATATTCTTCTTCGATTCCGATGGTGAAGTGCGGCGTCTGCGTCATCGCTGCGTTCCCTTTGTGCGATTCGTGCCACGAACGCGTGGCAGCCCCCTAGGATTGTGGCGGATTTAGCCACGGTTAAAAAACAATCCTAGCGCGATCTGTTGGATTATCGCAGGAAATTGGCCAATGATCGGAAATGTTTGACCAATTGCGTCGGTTGGCGCCTTATTTGGGTCAACAGCAACGTTCTCCTCAGATGTTGTCGGTGGGGCCGACAGATGATGTGACAAACCATATGGTGCGACACATGCCTAATCAGTCCCACTCTCGTTCCACAGGCCTGATGGAACGCGCCTTTTCCACCCCGGTTTCCTCAGACCGGACAGCTGGTCTGGATGGGCAATCTCGACGCGTGAAGCCTCTCATGCGCCAATACGAGATTGCCCATCTGACTCCCGCCCTTGATATCGTCAATCTGACCCGTATCGCCCCGGCGATCCCATTGTTCGAAGATTGTTTTGCAGCCTTCGGGCGTGGTGCGATTGTCACGACCGAAAACGGTCCGCGCGCCGTCGAGGATCTGTTGCCCGGTGACCGCGTGCTGACCACCAGCCATGGCCTGCTGCCACTGTTATGGCACGGTCGCATGCAGGTCATTCCCGGCTCGCAGAACGCCCGGCCCGAAATGGGCACAATGACGCGACTGACGCAGGATGCGCTGGGATACCGACGACCGAACGTCGATCTGGTGCTGGGCCCGGCCGCGCGGATTCTGCACCGTCACGCCATGAATGCGCGGCTGACCGGCGACACCGATACATTTGTGCCGGCGCGTGACTTCATCGACCAATCCAGCATCATCGAATTGCACCCGGCCACGGCAGTTGACGTATATCAGCTGGGTTTCGCACATCACGCCAGCGTTTCCGTCGCCGGTGGATTGGACATGGAATCCCTGCATCCCGGCCTGCCGCATACGCTCAAACTGCGGCCCGACAGCCTGAACCTTTTGATGTCGCTGTTCCCACACATGCAATCGCTGGCTGAATTCGGCCCGCTGTTGCACCCGCGGGTGACGCTTCGCGATCTGGACCTAGAAACCGCGTGATATGTCAAATGACATATCACGCGGACGTTACCAAGCATTTCAGGATGTTGGATCAGGCGTCTTTTGCCAGTCGTGCTTCCAGCACGTCAAACGGCACGCCGGGTTCATCCTTTGCACCACGGATCACCAATGACGTTTTAACGCTGGCGACATTGGGCGCGCTGGTCAGCTCTTCGGTCAGGAACCGCTGGAACGACCGCAGGTCGGGGGCCACACATTTCAGGATAAAATCGACCTCGCCGTTTAACATATGACACTCTCGGACCAGCGGCCAAGTCTGGCAGCGGCCTTCGAATGCGGACAGGTCTGCTTCGGCCTGACTGACAAGCCCCACCATCGCAAAGACCTGCACTTCGAACCCCAGTTCGCGCGGGTCGACGTCGGCGTGATAGCCTAGGATATATCCCTGCTCTTCCAACGTGCGGACGCGGCGCAGGCACGGTGGCGCGCTGATGCCAACGCGCTTTGCCAACTCGACATTCGTCATGCGACCGTCAGCCTGCAATTGAGCCAGAATCATCCGGTCGATTTCGTCCAGCTTCGCTCCGGGCATGTGCGGAAAACTCCTGTTTGGTTTTCCGATTCCTACGACCAAAGCCCTACAAGCGCAACAATGTTTCATCACCGCGCAATTATCCGAAACCTGCCGCATCTTTCCCTGACGCCTGCGTCCGCCTATATGGACCCTGACACCGACAGGAGGCTTTCATGTCCGACACACAGCACACCCGCGTTCTGATCGTGGGCTCTGGTCCCGCAGGTTACACCGCTGGGGTCTATGCCGCCCGCGCCATGCTGGAACCGATGCTGATTCAGGGGATTGAACCCGGCGGGCAGCTCACCACCACCACAGAGGTCGAAAACTGGCCCGGCGACACAGAAGTGCAGGGCCCCGATCTGATGGTCCGGATGGAATCGCACGCCCGCGCGATGGGGTGCAACATCGTGCATGATATCGTCACCGATCTGGACCTGTCCAAACGTCCGTTTACCGCGACCTGCGATAGCGGTGCCGTCGTGACCGCCGACGCGATCATTCTTGCGACCGGCGCGCGCGCCAAATGGCTGGGCCTGCCGTCCGAAGACGCGTTCAAGGGGTTCGGCGTGAGCGCGTGCGCGACCTGTGACGGGTTTTTCTATCGTGGACAGGAAATCATCGTGGTCGGTGGCGGCAACACCGCCGTCGAAGAAGCATTGTTCCTGACCAACTTTGCATCAAAGGTCACGTTGGTGCACCGCCGCGACGAACTGCGCGCCGAAGCGATCCTGCAAAACCGGCTAAAGAAAAATCCCAAGATCGAAACGCTTTGGTTCCACCAGATCGAAGAAATCCGCGGCACCGACAGCCCCAAGGGTGTCGAATCCGTCGCACTGAAAAACGTCCAGACCGGCGAAATTACCGAATTGCCCGCCAAGGGCGTGTTCATTGCGATCGGTCACGCCCCTGCGTCCGAACTGGTCAAGGATCAACTGGACCTGCACCACGGCGGCTACGTCAAGGTCGAACCCGGCACGACGCGCACCGCGATCCCCGGTGTGTTTGCCGCAGGCGACCTGACCGACCATGTGTATCGTCAGGCCGTGACAAGCGCCGGCATGGGCTGCATGGCGGCCCTTGACGCCGAACGGTTCCTTGCTGAACACGATCAGGCGGTGCGCGATACCGTTACCGAACCGCTGGGTTACGGCGCTGAAGAACCGGCGGAATAATCAGTCCGACGGCGGGCCAAAGGCGGCGCAAAGACGCAACACGCTGACCTTTGCGCCCGACCGCATGCCCCGCTTTGCCTTGCCATGGGCGCGAATCCGTGTATCGCGTCCGCGAACCCCTATTTGCGCCAGCGAAAGTCTACAGATGCCCGAAAATCTTGCGCCGATCCCCGAACTGTATGTCTCTTATGACAGTGCCCAGAAACTGAAGCACGCGGCAGGCAGTCTTGTCAGCCACGATCTGACCCCGCGTCAGATTTGCGATTTGGAACTGTTGATGAACGGCGGGTTCAACCCGCTGAAGGGTTTTCTGAGCGAGGCTGATTATAACGGCGTCGTCGAAAACATGCGTCTGGCCGACGGTACGTTGTGGCCGATGCCCATCACGCTGGACGTTTCCGAAGATTTCGCAGCCAAAATCGAACCCGGTGTGGACATCGCCCTGCGCGATCAGGAAGGCGTGATCCTTGCCACCATGACCATCACCGACAAATGGGTGCCGAACAAGGCGCGCGAGGCGGAAAAGGTCTTTGGCGCCGACGACGACGCGCATCCGGCGGTGAACTATCTGCACAATCATGCAGGCAAGGTGTATCTGGGCGGTCCCGTGACCGGCATCCAGCAACCGATGCACTACGATTTCCGCGCCCGCCGCGATACGCCGAACGAATTGCGCGCCTATTTCCGCAAGCTGGGCTGGCGCAAGGTCGTGGCGTTCCAGACCCGGAACCCGCTGCACCGCGCGCATCAGGAACTGACGTTCCGCGCCGCAAAAGAAGCACAGGCCAACCTGCTGATCCATCCCGTTGTCGGTCTGACAAAACCGGGCGACGTGGACCATTTCACCCGTGTGCGCTGCTACGAAGCGGTGCTGGACCAGTATCAGCCGTCGACCACCACGATGTCCCTGCTCAGCCTTGCCATGCGCATGGCTGGCCCGCGCGAAGCGGTGTGGCACGGCCTGATCCGCAAAAACCACGGCTGCACCCATTTCATTGTCGGCCGCGACCATGCCGGCCCCGGCAAGAATTCCGCCGGCGAAGATTTCTATGGCCCCTATGACGCGCAGGACCTGTTCCGCGAACATCAGGACGAAATGGGCATCGAAATGGTCGATTTCAAACACATGGTCTATGTGCAGGAACGCGCCCAATACGAACCCGCCGACGAAATCGAGGACCGCGACAACGTCACGATCCTGAACATTTCCGGCACCGAATTGCGCCGTCGTCTGCAAGAAGGTCTGGAAATCCCCGAATGGTTTTCGTTCCCGCAGGTGGTCGAAGAGTTGCGTCGCACGAAACCCGCGCGGTCCAAGCAGGGGTTCACGGTGTTCTTCACCGGCTTTTCCGGTTCCGGCAAATCGACAATCGCGAACGCCGTGATGGTCAAGCTGATGGAAATGGGCGGCCGTCCCGTGACGCTGCTGGACGGTGATATCGTCCGCAAGAACCTGTCGTCCGAACTGGGCTTCAGCAAGGAACACCGCGACCTGAACATCCGCCGTATCGGTTATGTCGCAAGCGAAATCACCAAAAACGGTGGTATCGCCATCTGTGCGCCCATCGCGCCCTATGCGACGACCCGCCGTGCCGTGCGCGAAGATATCGAACAATTCGGCGCCTTCATCGAAGTACACGTCGCCACATCGATCGAAGAATGCGAACGCCGTGACCGCAAGGGTCTGTACAAGCTGGCCCGCGAAGGCAAGATCAAGGAATTTACAGGCATTTCAGATCCTTACGATGTGCCCAAAGATCCCGAATTGCGCCTGGACACCGAAGGTCAGGATGTCGACAACTGCGCCCATCAGGTGATCCTGAAACTGGAATCGCTGGGCCTGATCAGCGGTTGATCACGCCATTATAGACAGGGCAAAAGGCCGGGCAATTCGCCCGGCCTTTTCAATTTCAACCTCACAGCCACGTGAACGTCACCTGATTGGCGCTTTTTTGCCCTGATCCCATGCAATCCAAAGCCAAGGTCGCATCGCGCGACAGGGTATTTCCAGGGGATTGGACATCATGCACATTCTGGCCGTTGATGACGATCCAATCATTCTGGAACTGCTGTGCGACCCCGCCCTGCTGGGGGCCGCCCATACGGTGACCTGCGCAGTCGACGCGGCCACTGCACTGAAAGCCATCGCGCAACAGGATATACCGTTCGATGTGCTGTTGCTCGACGTGTTCATGCCCGGCACCAACGGAATCGACCTGTGTGCGAAGCTGCGCAAGATGCCTGATTATGCCCAGGTGCCGATCATCATCATGACCGGCAGTTGCCAGATTGATCTGATCCAGCGCGCCTATAACGCCGGGGCGACTGATTTCGTCAAAAAGCCACTGGAAGGTCTGGAATTGCTGACCCGCGTGATGATGGCCGAAGAATTGACCACCGCCCGCCGCGACGCAAACGCCGCCCGCGCGACTGCAAAAACCCTGTCACGGCTGATCGCTGATCCGTTCGCGCATCATCCGCCACAGGCGGCCAAGACCGGGCGCCTGCGCTACATGGAACTGGAAAACCGTCTGTTGACCGCACCCCAAGGCTGTCATGCACTGCACCTGTTCCACATCATGGTCCCGACCGCCGCCACCGCGCCGGCCCCGCAGCGCGCGGAACGGTTTGCCGAGAATCTCGACCACGTTTTTGATACAGCGCTGTCGGCCACCGATCACAAAATGGATCTGGCCTATGCTGGACACGGCGTATTCGTCGGCGTGACCTATGGCCGCCGCCGCGAAACGATGAGCGCGCTGCAAATCAATATCGTGACCGCCCTGCAAAAAGCCGGTCACGCCCATCTTGCCGAAGGGCTGACCTGCGGCAGCATTTCACGCACCACTGTCTGGACCAGCCGTACCGCGGTCGCGGCCGTGCGCCATTTCGTCAACCGCCACGCGTCGTGTGACGCGGGCAGTGATCTGATGGACGAAAGCCTGTTCGACAAAGGCATGGCTGACGCCTGACGTCAGACGACAACCGGGCGCCTCAGGCCGCCGTGACGCGCCATATCACATCACCCACGTCATCTGCCATCAGCAGCGATTTGCCGTCCGCACCGACGGTGACCCCCACCGGACGCCCGTAGGATACACGCTCATCCGGGGACAGGAACCCGGTCAGGATATCGCGTGGCATGCCGTCGGGCATCCCGTTCTTGAACGGCACAAAAATCAGCTTGTAGCCTGACAATGTGGCGCGATTCCATGATCCGTGCTGGCCGATCACCATGCCTTCGCCGAAACCGGGCAACGTGCCGTCAGGCATCCAGCACAGACCCAGCGACGCTGTATGTCCGCCCAGCGCGTAATCCGGCACGGTCGATCCTGCCACGGCGATGGGGTCTTGCGGCACGCGGTCATCCACGATCCGGTCCCAATAGCTGTAGGGCCAGCCATAGAAGCCGCCGTCTTTCACCCGCGTCAGGTAATCGGGCGGTGTTTCGTCCCCCAGCCCGTCGCGTTCGTTCACCACTGTCCACAGCGCCCCTGTGCGGGGTTCCCACGCGGTGCCGACGGCATTGCGCAAGCCACTGGCGAACACCCGCGCCTTTTCGGTTTTCAGATCAAGTTCCCAGATGCAGGCGCGGCCTTCTTCGGCGGCGAAACCTTCGTCCGCGATGTTCGTCAGCGATCCGACACCGGCATAGATCTTGGTTTTGTCCGGCGACACGATCAGGCTGCGGGTCCAGTGGCCACCGGGTTTGAAATCAACCAGCTTGCGCCCCGGTCCGGTCAGGTTCGTCGCCCCGTCGGTATAATCGAATGCCACGATCCCGTCGGTATTGCCGACGTAGAATGTGCCATCCACCAGCGCCATGCCGAACGGCTGTCGCTGGTTTTCCAAAAAGACATGACGTTCCTCTGCCACGCCGTCGCCATCGGCGTCGCGCCACAGCGTGATGCGGTTGGCGCTTTTGCCCAGCGCACGGGCGCGCCGCATGGTTGCCTGTGCGGCGCGATCCATCAGATCGCGCGGCGGTCCGGCTTCCTGCAACGCTTCCGCGACCAGCACGTCGCCGTTCGGCAGCACTTCGATCCAGCGCGGGTGCAGCAAATCGCGGGCAAAGGCGTTGACCGCCAGACCCGGCGCCGTCGTCGGCACCTGCCCATCGGCCCAGCCCTGCGCGGTGGGCATTTTCAACGTCATGATGCCTTGGGATCGGGCGTGCGGAATAGCGGGCGTGCCACCCATCGCGACCTGTTTGGGTGCCTGTCGCTTGCGTAGCATCACCATTGCGCCGCCGACGACCGATGCGGCCTTTGCCATGATGTCCATGTCGTATCCCCTGAATCATTTGGGGGCTACGCTAGCGGCCCCGCCAGCCGCGTCAATGCATGGCAGACCCTATCGCCCGCCATGCCCGTTCATTACTGCAATGTCACCAGTTGCATGTCGTGTTCGGCGGCCAGATGCGTGGCGATACCTTCGCTGGCGACCAGTGCAACCTGTTCGCCCTTGGTGTTGTGCACGGCAAAGAGTGTTTCCAGCCCGCCTGCCTGCTCGCGGACTTCGTCCGGCAGGTCGTCGATCGACACAGGCTTGAGATACACGATGTTCTGGCCCAGATCGGCAAAGTCTTTTTTCGTGAACATGATCTACCCTTTCGAGATCGGTATTGACTGAATAACGCGGTCAGGCTGCTTTCGGTTCAGATCGATATGCAAAAGCCCGTTTTCCATTGTTGCGGTTCCCACATCGACACCGTCCGCCAGCACGAATGCCCGCTGAAACTGCCGCCCCGCGATACCCCGGTGCAGATAGACGCGGTCGTCTGCGTCCTGCGGCAGTCGCCCCCGGACCAGCAGCGTCGCATCCTCGACCGTGATCGACAGGTCGGATTCGGAAAATCCCGCCACAGCCAGCGTGATCCGATAGCTGGCATCGGACGTCTGTTCGATATTATAGGGCGGGTATCCGTCATTGCCGGATTTGGCGGTGCGTTCCACCAACCGTTCCAGACCTTCGAATCCCAACAGGAACGGATGGGTTCCCAAAGCCAGTTTCGTCATGGCGACCAGTCCTTATGTAGCAAGCGACAATCGTCGACCGGTCCCTGATGCGGCAACCTGTCCACTGAAATATGGGGGTCAGGACTGCGCCGCGCAAGACCCTATGCCTGCGGGCCGGATCGCGTTAGAAGTGCCCCCTGACACAAAGGCAACCGCACATGAATTCTTCTACCCAACTATCCGAAACAGAAGTGCAGCGGATCGAATTGGGCGTGCTGCGGCAGGAACACCACGATCTGGACCTTGCCATCACGGCCCTGCAGATCACCCATCCGGGCGATGTGCTGACAATCAAACGGCTGAAACGCAAGAAACTGATGCTGAAAGACCGGATTGCCCGGATCGAGGATGCGATCAACCCCGACATCATCGCCTGACGCGCATTGCGCCCGGTGGGGCGCTGACTATAGTGCCGCTTCAATTCTGTCAGGGGATGCAACACATGGCCCAATCACGCGTCGGCATCATCATGGGCAGCCAGTCCGACTGGCCCACGATGAAAGAGGCCGCCTTGATCCTGGATGCGCTCGATGTCGCCTATGACACGCGCATCGTGTCGGCGCATCGCACCCCCGACCGGCTGTGGGACTATGGCAAAACCGCAGTGGACCGCGGGTTGCAGGTCATCATCGCGGGCGCGGGTGGCGCGGCCCACCTGCCCGGTATGATGGCGTCGAAAACCCGCGTTCCCGTGATCGGCGTGCCCGTGCAGACCAAAGCGCTCTCTGGTGTCGACAGCCTGTATTCCATTTTGCAGATGCCGCGCGGTTTCCCCGTGGCGACCATGGCGATCGGGGCCGCAGGCGCGCAAAACGCAGGCCTGATGGCGGCCGCTATCCTTGCCTTGCACGATGACGCACTGGCTGCCCGGTTGGACAAATGGCGCGCCGATCTGTCCGCATCCATCCCAGAGGTGCCGACTGATGACTGAACCGCTGCGCACCGGGGCGACCATCGGGATACTGGGTGGGGGCCAGTTGGGCCGGATGCTGTCCGTCGCGGCCAGCCGGCTGGGATTCAAGACCTGCATCTTTGAACCCGGCAGCGATTGTCCCGCCAGTCACGTGGCCAATTTCCACATGAAGGCCGATTATGACGATCACGCTGCGCTGGAACGCTTTGCCCAGTCGGTCGACGTGATTACCTACGAATTCGAAAACATCCCCACTGCAGCACTGGACGTTCTGGAATCGGTGAAACCCATTCACCCCAACCGCCGGGCGCTTGCGACATCTCAGGACCGGCTGACGGAAAAGACGTTCCTGCAGGATCTTGGCCTGACCGTCGCCCCCTTTGCCGACGTGACGGACGCGGACAGCCTGCGCGCTGCCCTTGACCAGATCGGCACGCCGTCGATCCTGAAAACCCGGCGCATGGGCTATGACGGCAAGGGGCAGGCCCGGATCATGTCGCCAGATGACTCCGATGACGCCCTGCGCGCGATGGCCGGTGCGCCCGCCGTGCTGGAGGGCTTTGTCGATTTCCAGCGCGAGGTGTCGGTGATCGCCGCACGTGGGCAGGACGGCGCGGTCGCCTGTTTCGATCCCGGTGAAAACGTCCACCGCGACGGTATTCTGCATACGACCACCGTGCCCGCCAGCCTGACCGCCGGGCAGCGCACCGATGCCGTGCTGATCGCTGCACGCGTTCTGAACGCACTGGATTACGTGGGTGTTCTGGGGGTCGAACTGTTCGTGACCCGCGACGCGCTGATCGTGAACGAAATTGCGCCACGCGTGCACAATTCCGGTCATTGGACGCAGAACGGCTGCGCCGTGGACCAGTTCGAACAACATATCCGCGCGGTCGCAGGCTGGCCGCTGGGTGACGGCAGCCGTCATTCCGACGTGGTGATGGAAAACCTGATCGGTGCCGACATGGACCGCGTGCCGGATCTGGCAAAAGCGCCTGTCAGCCTGCATCTGTATGGTAAGGCGGATGCAAAGCCCGGTCGCAAGATGGGCCACGTCAACCGCGTCACCGGACCCGCCGCGCGGTAGGCTTAGACCTTGGCCATAAAGGTTAAGCGCCTGTTAAATATAACATAATATGTTTCGCATGCGAAACATCGGCATTTCGTTATGTATTTATTCCGTTCCCAGGATCACGCCGGTCAGGCTAAGCCTGCGGTCAAATTCGCCCGTGGTCAGGAATGCCACGATCTGCGCCATCACCAGTGGGTTGTTCATCATGAACGTATGCGTGACAGGCAAGACAATATGGTCGTCCATACCATCCAGCATGGTCGATTCCACACTGACCTTGCCGTCGTCGGCCCCGTCGATCACGGTGGAATAGACCGGGTTCAGGCTGCGCGTGCCCGCGATCACCCCAAGGCTGTAATCCGTGGCATCCGACAGACGGTTCGGCAGGCTGTCTGGTCCGGTTCCCAACTGATCGCCAGCCGGACCGTTGATCCATTCAAAGGGGTCCCATTCACCGAACATATCAACCAGATCGGACCCGTGGTTCGGCGGGGCAAGCATGACAACGCGCCCCATGCGTGCCGGACGATGATCTTCCAGCCATGCGCGCACCAGAATGCCACCCATCGAATGCGTGACAAAATTCACCGTGCGGTCGCCACATTGCGCCACGTCCTGCCCGACGTTTTCCTCTACCAGCTGCTGGATGGTCTGTTCTGTCGATGGATATCCCCTGTTCACAACGAAATAGCCGCGATTTTCCAGATACAGCTGCATCGGCGTCAAAGAGATTTCGCTACGGGCCAGCCCGTGCAGCAAAACCACGCAATCGGTTTCGGGTTCGGCCATCAGCGGGGCTCCCTTGCCGCAGGCGGTCAGTGTCAGGGCAAAGGCAAGGCATAAATAACGCATGGTACGAGTTTAATCCGATCCGGGGCGGGGGCAATCATCTTGCATCCGCATTTCACCCTGCTCACAGTGGTGTCATGTCCAGACCGCCCCGCCTTGCCGTGCGCGCCGTGATCCTGCGCGACGACCACCTGTTGCTGGTAAACGCCTATGCCGGGCGCACAGATCTGTGGTGCGCACCCGGTGGCGGCGTGGAACCGCACCAGTCGCTGCACGACAACCTGCACCGCGAAGTGATGGAAGAGCTGGGATTGCGGATCAACATTGGCGAAACCTGCCTTGTGAACGAATTCCACGACCCGCAGCGCGATTTCCATCAGGTCGATATCTATTTTCGCTGCTCCGTCGGCGACCAGCCCATCGCCGCCGACTGGACCGACCCCGAAGGCATCGTAACCGCCCATCGCTGGGTCACGCGCGACCAGATGCGGGATTTGCGGGTAAAACCCGATACGCTGTCCCATGTCGCCTTTGACGGGGCGGTTGCGGTCTATGACCCGCTGGAACCGATCCTGCGTTAGGACAACGCCCAGCGTGGGTCAGCGCCCCAGTGATAATGCAATCCCGCCCAGCACCAGAACGGCGCTGGCCAACAGACGGATAGTCAACGGCTCTGCCAGAAAAAGCGCGCCCGCCGCCACCGCGATCAGCGGCACACTTAGCTGCGCTGTGGCCGCCATCGTCGTCGCCAACCGGGGCAACAGGCGATACCACAGCGCATAGCCCAATCCGGATGTCAGCGCGCCCGACACCACGGCAGCCACGACCCCCGCCGTCGTCAGCGGCCCGACCTGCCCGGACAGAGCCAGCGCAAAAACAACCAGCGGCAGGCATAGGGCAAAATTCACGGCCGAACTGGCCAGCGGATCGCGGGCGGACTGCCCCAACAGCGTGTAACCCGCCCATCCCAGACCCGCGATCACCATCGCCAGCGCGGGCCACAGGGGCACGCCACGCGCTTCGGTCGGCCACAGCAGCACGGCCAGACCGCCCAGCGCGACCGCACTGCCCGCCCAACGGCGCGGCGGGACGGTATTGCCGCGCAGCACGGCGACGCCGAACATGCCCAACTGCACGCAGCCGAACAATATCAATGCACCCAGCCCCGCAGCCAGACCACGGTAGGCCCATGAAAACCCGATCACATAGGCCGCAAGCGTGCCTGCACCCGCCAGTCTGTCCGGGCTCAGCGACAGGCGCGGCCTTGCCAGTGCCAGCAACACAACCGCACCCGCCGCCACCCGCAGCGTGGCAAAGGTCAGCGGCGCCATATCCTGTCCTGCCACGGCATACCGGTTCAGCACCGAATTTGCGGCAAAGGCCACCATGGTCAGCGCAACAAGCACGAAAAGGCGCATTTTTGGGGGCGAAGCTGCGGTCATGGGTGTCCCTTTGGATCAGCAAGAAAACGTTGGTAGGCCGCTGATTTCCACGTGACAAGAAAAAGTGATGCACCGATCCGGGCCTGCCCGCCCTAACCTGTCGCAAGATTTGAACAGGAGCACCACCATGACACGCATGACGGCCAAGGATTTCGATCAGGGACTGCTGGACCTTTACGACTTTTACGCGCACGGCAAGATTACCAAGCGCGAATTTCTGGATCAGGCCGGACGCTATGCTGTCGGGGGTGTGACAGCGCTGTCGCTGCTGGGGATGCTGTCGCCCAACTATGCCATGGCCGAACAGGTGTCGTTCAACGATCCCGATATCGTGGCCGATTACATCACCTATCCCAGCCCGAACGGCACAGGCGATGTGCGCGGCTATCTGGTGCGCCCGGCCAACGCCGAAGGCGCGCTGCCCGCCGTGCTGGTGATCCACGAAAACCGTGGTCTGAATCCCTATATCGAAGACGTCGCACGACGACTGGCCAAGGCGGGGTTCATAGCGCTGGCGCCCGACGGTCTGACATCGGTCGGGGGCTATCCCGGGAACGATACCGACGGGCGCGAATTGCAGTCGCAGGTCGATGGCACCGCACTGATGAATGACTTTTTTGCGGGCTTTGAACATCTTCTGAACCGCGAGGACAGCACCGGTCAGGTCGGCGCGGTCGGGTTCTGCTATGGCGGCGGTGTCGTGAACGCGATCGCTGTCGCCTATCCCGAAATGGCCGCCGGGGTATCATTCTATGGCCGGCAGGCAGACGCCGCCGATGTGCCAAAGATCGAAGCAGCATTGATGCTGCAATACGCCGAACTGGACGAACGCATCAACGAAGGCTGGCCCGCGTTCGAGGCTGCGTTGCAGGACGCCGGCACCACCTATGAGGCGCATATTTATCCAGGCGTGAACCACGGGTTCCACAACGACAGCACGCCGCGATACGACGAAGCGTCAGCGGAACTGGCGTGGGACCGCACGATCGCATGGTTCAACCAGCATCTGACCTAGTCCGAACATCGGCCCCGCTGCACATTGGTGAAACTGGTGTGCTGCAACCGGAATTTGTTTCTGTTTGCGCCGCGCGCGGCGCGCGCAGGGTTGGCTACCGCCAAGACATTCTTTTCCAGTCGGATCGCATCGAACGCACCACCCCAAAGATAAAGGGCGGCCCCGTGAGGGACCGCCCGAAATCTGTGGTCAGATCAGTGCGTTAGGGGTGGTCGATGTCGTGCCCTAGGGCACGGTGCGGGACACGTTGGACGCTTGCTGCGCAAACCCCTGCCGTGTCCCGCCAGAACCGTTTCGGGGCGATGCCCCAAAACGGGTTCTTACATCATGCCGCCCATGCCGCCCATTCCGCCCATGCCGCCCATGTCGCCGCCGCCGCCGCCGTCCTTGGACGGTTTATCGGCAACCATGGCTTCGGTTGTGATCAGCAGACCAGCAACCGATGCGGCGTCCTGCAGTGCGGTGCGCACAACTTTGGCCGGGTCAATCACGCCGAATTTGAACATGTCGCCATATTCTTCGGTCTGCGCGTTGAAGCCATAGTTCTTGTCGGTGCTTTCGCGGATCTTGCCCGCCACGACCGAACCGTCCACGCCAGAGTTTTCAGCAATCTGACGCAGCGGTGCTTCAAGTGCCTTGCGGATGATGTTGATACCGACGTCCTGATCAGAGTTCGCACCCTTCAGACCGTCCAGTGCCTTTGCACCCTGCACCAGAGCAACACCACCACCGACGACGACGCCTTCTTGGACAGCCGCGCGGGTTGCGTTCAGAGCGTCATCGACGCGGTCCTTACGCTCTTTGACTTCGACTTCGGACATGCCGCCGACGCGGATGACGGCAACGCCGCCTGCCAGCTTGGCCACACGTTCCTGCAGCTTTTCACGGTCGTAGTCGGACGTGGTTTCTTCGATCTGGCCGCGGATCTGGTTGACCCGTGCTTCGATCTCGGCCTTTTCGCCGCCGCCATCAACGATGGTGGTGGTGTCCTTTGTGATCGACACGCGCTTGGCAGTGCCCAGCATGTCCATCGTGACCGATTCCAGCTTCATGCCCAGATCTTCGGAAATCACCTGACCGCCTGTCAGGATTGCGATGTCCTGCAGCATGGCCTTGCGACGGTCGCCGAAACCCGGTGCCTTGACGGCCGCGATTTTCAGACCGCCACGCAGCTTGTTCACAACCAGTGTCGCCAGGGCTTCGCCCTCGACGTCTTCGGAAATGATCAGCAGCGGCTTCTGGCTTTGGATCACAGCTTCAAGCAGCGGCACCATAGGCTGCAGCGAAGACAGCTTTTTCTCGTGCAGCAGGATCATGACATCGTCAAGTTCCGCCGTCATCTTTTCAGTGTTTGTCGTGAAGTAGGGCGACAGGTAACCACGGTCGAACTGCATGCCTTCGACGACATCGGTTTCTGTTTCCAGACCCTTGTTCTCTTCGACGGTGATGACACCTTCGTTGCCGACCTTTTGCATTGCATCAGCGATCTGACGACCGATTTCTGCTTCGCCGTTGGCAGAGATGGTGCCGACCTGCGCGACTTCGTCGCTGTCGGTCACGTCACGGGCCGCGGCCTTGATCGCTTCGACGACCTTGGCTGTCGCCAAGTCGATGCCGCGCTTAAGGTCCATCGGGTTCATACCGGCGGCAACCGATTTCATGCCTTCCTTGACGATGGCCTGGGCCAGTACCGTCGCGGTCGTGGTGCCGTCACCGGCTTCGTCGTTGGTGCGAGAGGCAACCTCTTTCACCATCTGCGCGCCCATGTTTTCGAACTTGTCTTCCAGTTCGATCTCTTTGGCGACAGAGACACCGTCCTTTGTGATGCGCGGCGCGCCAAAGGATTTGTCCAGAACCACGTTACGGCCTTTGGGGCCCAGCGTGACTTTGACGGCGTCTGCAAGGATGTTCACACCCTTGAGCATGCGATTGCGGGCGTCGGTGCCGAATTTGACGTCTTTAGCAGCCATTTTCAAATGCTCCTGATATTGGTTTTAGGGGAAAAGCGGTGGTCCTTGGCGATCACAGGATGCCGAGGATGTCGCTTTCCTTCATGATCAGCATGTCTTCGCCGTCGATCTTGACTTCGGTGCCGGACCATTTGCCGAACAAAACCTTGTCTCCGGCCTTTACGGCCATTTCGATCAGCTCGCCGCTGTCTTTACGGGCACCCGCGCCGACGCTGATGATTTCGCCCTCGGCGGGCTTTTCTTTTGCAGCTTCGGGGATGATTAGGCCGCCTTTGGTCTTGTCGTCGCTTTCGATGCGACGGACGAGAACGCGGTCATGAAGAGGGGTGAATGCCATCTGAAAGACCTTCCTTCATTGATGTTTCAATTGCGTTAGCACTCACCCAAGACGAGTGCTAGCGACGCACAGATAGGCAGGTCACCTGAAGCTGTCAACTGCCCTGCTGGACGAAAGCGCGGATGATTTACGCGCGCTGCAAAACACCGCCGTTTACGGCGGGCACCGTCGTCGGCGCCAATCCCCCGAATAGGCGGTCCTGCGCTGGCCGTTCGGCAATGCCCGGCTTATGGTTCCTGAACGTCCGCGCGGGCGGCAGACGCTGACAAACGACACAGGGATTCAAGATGTTCAGACTTTATTCGTGCGCCGTAACCATGACGGTTGTGGCCCAAAGCGCCGTTGCGGCCTGCAACGACGGTGACATCCGCGATTACCTGTCCCCTGCGGACCTGACAGCCGTAGAGTCAGCGGCGGCGGACACCCCGTTTGGCAACGGCACGATCTGGACCGCGACCCGCGACGATGACCAGATCACCGTTGTGGGCACGCTGCATCTGTCCGATCCCCGGCTGGCCCCGATTGTCGCGCGCCTGACACCTGCGATCACCGACGCCGACCTGCTGCTGGTCGAAGCCGGCCCCCAGGAAGAGGCGCAGCTGACCGCGGCCATTACCGAGGACCCGTCGCTGATCTTTTTGACCGACGGCACCACGCTGAGCGAACGGATGGACCCTGCGGCCTTTGTCGCATTGTCGCGCGCGGTCGAAGCGCGAGGCCTGCCCGCCGCCACAGCCGCCCAGATGAAACCGTGGTATCTGTCGCTGACGCTGGCGATGCCGGTCTGCGCGCAATCGGATCTTCTGGACGGCAAGCGTGGGCTGGACGCCACGCTGATGGACATTGCCGCTGGCGCAAACGTATCGGTGCAGGCCGTGGAACCCTGGGACACCCTGTTCAACATTCTGGCGGGCGACCCCATCGACGAACAGGTCGCAGACCTGAACCTTGCGTTGATGCCCGACGATCTGGGCAACGCCATGACGGCCACGATGCTGGACAGCTACTTTGCCGGCGACATCGCAACCCTGTGGGAACTGAGCCGCGCCGCCAACCGCCAGATCGACGCGATGTCGCCGATCGAGGCCGATGCGCTGTTCGCCAAGATGGAAACGCAGATGTTGACGGACCGGAACCACGACTGGATGCCGGTCATCACTGATGCCGTCGACGCGCATGACCGTATTGTCCTGGCCGTCGGGGCAGCCCACCTGCCCGGCGCGGATGGCGTGCTGTCGTTGCTGCAGGCCGATGGCTGGACCGTCACGCCCGGTCTTTGATCGTCAGACGTCACTCCAATCGGCCAGCGCCTGCCGCCCCGCCGGGGTCAGGTCATAAACCCCGCGTGCCACGCGTATGAACCAGCCATAATGGTCGTCGGCCATGATCCGGGTGGCGTCCGGCACCTCTGCCCAGTCCTTGATCCGAGCACCGGTGGATGCGCCATGCACGGCCAGAAACCGCGCACAGGTTACCGCATCCTGCCGGTAGCCCGTCACCAGCCCGTGACGCGTCGCCCCGCCCGCGTTGGGATCGCCCTGCAAACGGTCGAACGCTTTCAATAGCCGCTTGCGTTTTTTGGGTGACCGGCGCGGGGTATAGCCGCCGGGATCGGCATGGCATTCCACGAACCCGTCGCGCGCCCGCACCGACAGCACACCCAAACCCAGTCGACGCGCCAGTTTCACATTGGCGGCAAAGGATTTCGCCCGCCCCCCGGCAGGCACGGCAATATAGACGATGTCATTCAGCGCCAGCCGGTCCATCGCCTGATGAAACAGGGTCAGCGAAAATCCCAGCTTCAATTCCACCACGATCAGGTCGTCGCCCTTGCGGGCCACCAGATCGGCTGGCCCGACCTCTCCCTTGACGTCATAGCCGCGTGCGGTGAACCACGCTTTCAGCGGCGGATACAGATCGCTTTCCCTTGCCATTGCACGCCCCCGTGACACCTGCGCCGGACAGCCCTATAAGGCGCCAAATTCGCATCGCATGAGGCACAGACCATGACCACCCTGATTTTCGGCCACAAGTCCCCCGACACCGATTCTACCGGATCCCCGTTGATCTGGGAATGGTTTCTTCAGGATGCAGGCGTGGATGCCAAGGCGGTGCTGCTGGGCACACCCAACACCGAAGCGGCATTCGTCATCGACCGTTGGGAATTCACCCAGCCAGAGATCATAAAGGATGTCACCGCTGGCCAGCCCTGCATCGTCGTGGATACCAACAACCCCGCAGAACTGCCCGACAGCATCAATGAGGCCGACCTTCAGGGCATCATCGACCACCACCTGCTGGTCGGCGGCCTGAAAACCAAGGCGCCGATCGACATTACCGTGCGCCCGCTGGCCTGCACCGCCACGATCATGCACCAGTTGATGGGCGACAAGGCCGCCGCCATGCCACGCGGCATCAAGGGGTTGATGCTGTCGTGCATCCTGTCGGACACGCTGCACTTCCGCTCGCCCACCACGACCGACACCGACCGCGCGCTGGCCGAACAACTGGCCGCCGATCTGGACATCGACATCACCGCCTATGCCGACGAAATGTTTGCCGCGAAATCCGACGTCAGCGCGTTTTCGGACGCTGAACTGCTGCGGATGGACAGCAAGGAATATGAAGTCGACGGCACCAAATTCCGCGTCAGCGTGCTGGAAACAACCTCGCCCAAGGCCGTGCTGGACCGCAAGGATGCGCTGATGGCCGCGATGCCCGCCGTCGCAAAAGAAGATGGCGTCGATCAGGTGCTGCTGTTCGTGGTCGATATCCTGAACGAAGAAGCCACGATGCTGCTGCCCAATGACCTGACAAAGGACGTCGCGCGCGCCAGCTTTGCCGCCAATCCCGACGGCGATACCGTGGTGCTGCCCGGCGTGATGAGCCGGAAAAAGCAGATCATCCCGAACCTGAAAAAGTAAGCGCCGCCAGCATCATCTTGCCCCAAATACTCCCGCCGGAGGCACCGGTTTTTTGCGAAAAACCGGCCACCGCGCCCCAAAAAGGTCCCGCCATATGACACAGATCATCAACAGCTTTCTGGATGTGGCGGGCGAATACGACGCGGCCTTTGTCGATTTGTGGGGCTGCATGCACGATGGCATCCGGGCCCACCCGGCGGCGGTTGCAGCCATGCAGGATTACCGCAGCGCGGGGGGGCGGGTCGTGCTGGTCACGAACTCTCCCCGGCCTTGGGCGTCGGTGCACAAACAGATCAATGGCATGGGCGTGCCGGACGACTCGTTTGATGCCATCGCCACGTCGGGCGATTCGGCGCGCGCCGCGATGTTCCGGGGCGCCGTCGGGTCCGATGTCTGGTTCATTGGCGAAGACCACGACCAGTCATTTTTCAAACCGATGGAGCTTTTGGACGATCCGGTCACCATCAATCGTGTGCCGCTGGATCAGGCCGACGGCATCGTCTGCTGTGGGCCATTCGACCCGCAAGCGCATCCCGATACCTATCGTCCGCAATTTCTGGCCGCCAAACAGCGCGGACTGAAACTGCTCTGCGCCAACCCCGATATCGTGGTGGACCGGGGCGAAACGCGGGAATGGTGCGCGGGCGCACTGGCACAGCTTTATACGGAAATGGGCGGGGAAAGCCTGTATTTCGGCAAGCCGCACCCGCCCGTCTATGATCTGGCGCGGCGCAGGCTGGCGCAGGTCGATAACCACGTCGACCCGCAGCGCATCATCTGCATCGGGGACGGGATTCGCACCGACGTGTTGGGCGGGCTGCAAGAAGATCTGGACACCCTGTTCATCACGGGCGGACTTGCCGCCGCAGAAACGGCAACGACGGCCAGTGCAGGGCCGGATGCGGGCGCATTGGCACGCTACCTGCAGGCCGAACAGGTCACACCGACCTTTGCCATCGGTCATTTGCGTTAGACCACCCGAGCGGTTGACATTTCGCACCCGCAGCGTAATTTAGTTTCACGCATAAACGCGCAAGTGGACTTTTATTGCTAGCCGGATGACCGATATGCTTGACAACATGCCCCGTGGCACCATCGTGATCGAAGATATCGAGATCGGGATGGTCCGTTCGTTACGCAAGGTCGTGACCGACGCCGATATCGAAATGTTCGCCCAGGTCACGACGGACCGGAACCCGGTGCATCTGGACGAAGATTACGCGCAGGATACGATCTTTGCCGGACGCATCGCGCATGGCATGCTGACGGCGGGACTGGTGTCCGCCGTGATCGGTGAACAACTGCCGGGGCATGGCACGGTTTACATGGGCCAGACCCTTAAATTCCTTGGCCCCGTGCGCCCCGGTGATACCGTGCTGGCAGAGGTCGAGGTGACGGCCATCGATTATGCGAAACGGCGCGTGACGATGGAAACCCGTTGTCTGGTCGACGGCAAGAAAGTCCTGATCGGCGAAGCGACGGTTTTGGCACCCTCTGGCAAGTTTGACTAACTTGCGCTGATCCCGCGCGCGCGCTACGCCACGCAAATGCGTATCATCCGAGACACCTTGTATATCGACCCTGCCGACCGTGGTGCCGCCGCGGCGATCGGCAATTTTGACGGGGTCCATCTGGGTCACCGCGCGGTGATTGATCTGACGCGCGACGCCGCCGCACAGACGGGTGCGCCGCTGGGTGTCATGACGTTCGAGCCGCATCCGCGCGAACAATTCGCACCCGATGCCCCGCCCTTTCGCCTGATGAACGCCGCTGCCCGCGCCGAAGCCCTGCAAAAACTGGGCGTCGACAAGCTGTACGAGGTGCCGTTCAACGCAGCACTTGTCGCGCTGACGCCAGAAGAATTCGCGCGTCAGGTGATCCATGACAGGTTGGGTCTGGCGCATGTGGTCGTGGGCCGTGATTTCTGCTTTGGCAAGGATCGCGCCGGGACCGCCACGGATTTGCAGGCCTTTGGCGCACAGATGGGATTCGGCGTGACGATTGCGCCGATGGTGCAGAACGACGCCGGGCGCATCAGTTCCACCGCGATCCGGCGTGCGCTGACCGATGGGCGACCCGATGCCGCCGCTGCGATGCTGGGCCATCGGCACCGCATCGTGGGGACCGTGATCCGGGGCGACCAGCGCGGCCGCGATCTGGGTTATCCGACCGCAAATCAAAGTATTGCAGGCCTGCATCCACCGAAATTCGGCGTTTATGCCGTTGTCGTCGACGTGCACGACGGCCCCCATGCGGGCCATTACCACGGGGCGGCATCCATCGGGGTGCGGCCGATGTTCGGTGAAAACGTGCCGAATTGCGAAACATTCCTGTTCGATTTCAAAGGCGACCTTTACGGGACCGAAATTTCGGTCGGGTTGGTCGCCTATCTGCGGGGTGAGGAAAAATTCGACAGTCTTGACGCGCTGATCACCCAGATGGATGCCGACTGCGACCGTGCGCGAAAGATCCTGACCGATGGCTGAAATCGACCGCAGCGGGCTGCGGCCCCGGTTCTGGGAAACCGTGCCGATGGCCAAGATGACGCGCAAGGAATGGGAAGCGCTGTGCGATGGCTGCGGCAAATGCTGCCTGAACAAGCTGGAAGACGAAGACACCGGAGAGGTCGCGTTGACCCGCGTGGCCTGCCGCCTGCTGGACAACGAATCCTGCCTATGCGCGCAATATCCGATCCGGCACAACTTTGTCCCCGAATGCATCGTGCTGACGCCCAAGACGATTGCGGACAACATGTATTGGTTGCCGCAAACCTGCGCCTACCGGCTGCTGACAGAAGGGCGAAAGCTGTATCCGTGGCACCCGCTGCTGACCGGCGATCCCGACAGCCCGCATGATGCAGGCGTGACAATGCGCGGCGATATGCTGTCGGAATTCGAAGTGGCCGACGAAGACTGGGACGACCACATCATAGAGGAACCGACCTGATGTTTTTTGCCTCTGACAACGGTGGGCCGGCGCATCCGCGCGTGATGCAGGCGCTGCTGGACGCGAATGCGGGCTATGCCAGCGGCTATGGGGCCGATCCGATCATGGAACAGGTCCGCGCCGATATCCGCACCCTGTTCGAGGCGCCATCGGCAGAGGTGTTTTTGGTGGCGACCGGCACGGCGGCCAATGCGCTGGCGCTGGGAACACTGTGCATGCCGTGGCAGACGGTGTTCTGCGCACCGATGTCCCACATCAACGAAGACGAATGCAACGCGCCCGAATTCTTTACCGGTGGGGCCAAACTGACACTGGTGGACACCGAACAGGCGCGGATGACGCCCGATGCGCTGCGCCATGCGATTGATGCCGAAGAAACCCGCGGCGTGCATGGCCCGCAGCGCGGACCGGTCAGCATCACGCAGGTCACGGAAAAAGGCACGGTGCATACCTGCGCGCAGATTGCCGCGCTGTCGGCGGTGGCCAATGACTATGGGCTAAAGGTGCATCTGGACGGCGCACGGTTCGCCAATGCGCTTGTCGCACTGGATTGCACCCCGGCAGAGATGACATGGAAGGCAGGCGTCGATGTCGTCTGTTTCGGCGGGACGAAAAATGGCCTGCTGGGGGTCGAGGCGGTGGTGTTCTTTGATCCGGCGGATGCGGCGACCTTTGCCTTGCGGCGCAAACGTGGGGCGCATCTGTTTTCAAAGCATCGCTATCTTTCGGCGCAGATGCAGGCCTATCTGGCCGACGATCTGTGGCTGGACATGGCGCGTGCAGCCAACGCCGCCGGTCAACGCCTGTTGCGCGGCCTGCGGCAGATGCCGGATGTGCAGGTGCTGTTCGATCCAGCTGCGAACCTGCTGTTCTTTGACGCGCCACGGGCGACGCATGCCCGCGCGCTGGCTGGCGGCGCGCAGTATTACGTCATGGGCGGCGATCCCCACACAGGGCCGGACGGTGAGATGCTGACCGGACGGCTGGTCTGTGACTGGTCGTGCCCGGACGAATCCGTCGACGGTTTGCTGGACCTGCTGCGCGGCTAGATCAGAGCGGCAACGCGGTCGGGATGGGTCAGCGTTGCCATGTGGCCCGCGCCCGCAATCACATGCGCGTTGGCCTGCGGCATGATCTGCGCAAGCGCTTTGTGAATTTCCGTCACGACCGGCTGGCTGTCGCTGCCCCCGATCAGCGTGACGGGCACGGTGATTTCCGGCAGACGGGCCGCAACGCCGTGGATATCATCCTGAATGGCGGGCGCGGATGCGATCACCAGCGGCATGCCTGCCGCCATTGCCATACGGGTGCGTTGTGGCAGTTTATCCCACTGCCCCATGCCATAGGCGGCGTGAAACAGCTGTGCAGCGCGGTCCGGATCACCTGCCGCCACGGCGTCATAGATCGGACCAAAAATCGCAGCATGTTGCGCGCCCGCTGGTGTCCCATTGGCCAGCGCGAAAAAAACAGGCTCGATCAGGGTCAGCCGGGTCACCAGATCAGGGCGCGTGACGGCCAGCCGTAATGCGACGGTGCCCCCGAACGAATGGCCGATGACATGCATCGGGCGGTCCATCATCGGCAGGATCGCATCCAGATTGGCTGTCTGATAATCGCCCTGCCCGTCCCATGCCGGGCTGCGCCCATGCCCCAACAGGTCTGGCAACACCGCCCGCAACCCTGCCGCACGCGCCAGCGGCAACAGTGATTCGTGCCGTGCCAGCGTGCAATGCAGCATCAGCGTATCGGGGTCCGGCGCAGTCTGCCCCCAGTGCAGTGCAGCCATCAGGTGCGCCCGGCGAGGTATGATTCCAGATCGTCCAAGCGGTCCTGCCCCCAGAAGCGTTCGTCGCTGTCGGTAATGAAGAACGGCGCGCCAAACACGCCAAGGCGGACGGCGTCTTCGGTGTTGCGGTGATAGGCCTCTGCCCCGGCCAGCAGGCCACTGTCGGCCAAAGCAGCGGGAAAACCGGCGGCGGTCAGGCAGTCGCGGATCACATCGTCTGACGCGATATCGCGGTCTTCGGCCCAGCAGGCGCGGGTGATGCCCGCGACCAAGGCGGCCAGATCACCCGATCCGTCCGCCTGTGCCGCGATGATGGCATAGGACGACGGGGCGGGGTTCGTGGGAAAGAACGCGGGTTTCGGGATCAGCGGTTTGCCTGTGGCCATCGCACGCCGGCGCAGGTCCTGCGCGCGGTAATCCTGACGGCTGGGGTGACGATCCGCCGGTGCCTGCCCCCCCGTGCGGGAAAAAACCTGCATCAGATCAATCGGCCGATAGGTCAATGTCGCGCCATGCGCAGCCGCGATTTCCGCAGGACGGACGCCACAAAGATAGGTGTAGGGGCTGATCGTTGCGAAATAGTAATCGATATGGGCCATTCGGCGATCCTTGCTTGCGGGGGATGTTTGCGCGACGGTAGCCGTGTGCTACGCGGTGTCAACGCAGCGAATCCTGCCGCTGCCAGCGCAAAAGGACAGCCCTGCATGCCAACCTCTCATGAACCCAAACTGATTTCCGGGAATGCCAACCGCCCGCTTGCAGAGATGATCGCCACCCGGATGAGCATGCACCGTGGCCTAGACGTCGGGCTGGTGGATGCACGGGTCGAACGGTTCAACGATGGTGAAATTTTCGTCGAGGTGTTCGAAAACGTCCGGGGTGAAGACATGTTCGTCATCCAGCCGACATCGAACCCCGCAAACGATAACCTGATGGAATTGCTGATCATCGCGGACGCACTGCGCCGGTCGTCTGCCGACCGGATCACCGCCGTGATGCCCTATTTCGGTTACGCGCGTCAGGATCGCCGCAGCAAGGCGCGCACGCCAATCACCGCAAAACTGGTGGCGAACCTGCTGGTCGAAGCGGGGATCGAACGCATCCTGACACTGGACCTGCACGCCACGCAGATTCAGGGGTTTTTCGATATTCCGGTCGATAACCTGTATGCCAGCCCGATTTGGGCGCTGGACGCGATGCACCATTTCAAGGACCGCATGGACGAAGTCATGGTCGTCAGCCCCGATGTGGGCGGCGTGGCCCGCGCCCGCGATCTGGCCCAGCGTCTGAACGCACCGCTGTCCATCGTGGATAAACGCCGTGGCAAGCCCGGCGAAGTCGCGGAAATGACCGTCATCGGGGATGTGACCGACCGGGTCTGCCTGATCGTGGACGACATCGTCGATACAGCGGGAACATTGTGCAAGGCGGCGCAGGTGCTGGTCGATAATGGCGCAAAAGAAGTTCACAGCTACATCACGCATGGGGTGTTGTCCGGCCCTGCGATTGAACGCATCGCCAGTTCCGTGATGACGAATTTGGTCATTACCAATACCATCGCGCCGACCGCAGCGGTCAAGGCCTGCCCCCAGATCCGCATCGTGAACACGGCCCCGGTGTTTGCGCAGGCCATCCTGAACACCTGGAACGGCACCAGCGTATCGTCATTGTTCAACCACAAGACACTGAAACCGATCTACGAAGGTGTCTACAGCGGCTGACTGCGGTTTGGTTGTTTGATCAAAGGGGATGCGGCCCGCCTGCTAGATATCCCAGCTATCTTCGGACCGCAGCGTTCCGATCGCCAGCCATGCAACGCGGACCCGTGCGACCTGCGTGTCGCCCCATGTGCGAAAGACGATGTCACATCCATCACGCGTGATGTTTTCGGATGTGACATCGACACGCCCGTTGGTGGAATGTGCAATATCCCACATGGACAGCGTGACATGAACAACCGGATTGTCGGCAAAAATTTCGCCAAACGTCACACGCTGACGAATCAGGCGCGGGCCGTTTCCGGTCCACATTTCGCCGTCGTCTTCGAAATCGGAAAACAGGACAAGATCGCCCTGATCGACACCGACGGCATTGTTTTCGATTCTGCGCATGAGTGAGGCCCGAATAAGGTCGCTGTCAGTGTAGTGAACAATCTGCCCAGTTCGTGACGATTATGCAGCAAAAAGGGGCCGATAAACACGGCCCCTTTCTTGATTCAGATCTATTTGACCGGACTTAGCCGAAGTTTGACTGTTTCGGGTCCAGACCGATGTGCGTCCCGACGGCAACCATGTCAGAGATCAGCTTTGCCGCGTCGTCGACTGGACCGGGTTCGTTTTCAAATGTCTTTGCCGTTTCGATCTGCTTGCGAACATCATCCATCATGCGATCGAACACGTCCTGGCTCATCTCGTCACGGGGCAGTGCGGATTCGGCAAGGACCGAAACCGATTTCGCCGTGATTTCAGCGAACCCGCCGACAACGACATATTCGTCCTGACCGCCGGAATGAACGACAGTCAGGATACCGGGACGCAAGGTGGTGATCGTGGGCGCGTGGTTTGCCATCGCCGTCAGGTCACCATCCGCACCGGGAATGCGGACTTCGGTCGCCACGACCGACGCCAGACGGCGTTCGGGCGAGACGAGGTCGAATTGCAGGTTGTCTGCCATGTCGGCTCCTTACGCGGCGTCGGCCGCCATTTTCTCTGCCTTGGCTTTCACTTCGTCGATGCCGCCGACCATGTAGAACGCACCTTCGGGCAGGTGGTCATACTCGCCGTTCACGACAGCCTTGAAAGACGCGATGGTGTCTTCCAATGCGACCTGAACGCCGGGGGAACCGGTGAATACCTGTGCCACGTCGAACGGCTGCGACAGGAAACGCTCGATCTTGCGGGCGCGGGCGACGGCCAGTTTGTCGTCTTCGGACAGTTCGTCCATGCCAAGGATGGCAATGATGTCCTGCAGCGATTTGTAACGCTGAAGCGTCTGCTGCACGTCGTTGGCCACCTTGTAATGCTCTTCACCCACGATGCCGGGGTCAAGCAGACGCGAAGTCGAATCGAGCGGGTCAACAGCCGGGTAGATGCCCTTTTCCGAAATCGCACGGTTCAGAACGGTCGTCGCGTCGAGGTGCGCAAAGGACGTGGCCGGTGCGGGGTCGGTCAAGTCATCGGCGGGCACATAGATGGCCTGCACGGACGTGATGGACCCGTTCTTGGTGGATGTGATGCGTTCCTGCATCTGGCCCATGTCGGTGGCCAGCGTCGGCTGATAGCCCACGGCGGACGGGATACGACCCAGCAGCGCGGACACTTCGGACCCGGCCTGCGTAAAGCGGAAGATGTTGTCCACAAAGAACAGAACGTCGGTACCGGACTGGTCGCGGAACTGTTCTGCCATCGTCAGACCCGACAGGGCCACGCGCATACGCGCACCCGGCGGTTCGTTCATCTGGCCGTAAACCAGTGCCACTTTGGATTTGGTCAGGTCTTCGGCGTTGATGACGCCGGATTCGATGAATTCATAGTAAAGGTCGTTGCCTTCACGGGTCCGTTCACCGACGCCCGCGAACACGGAATAGCCAGAGTGCACTTTAGCGATGTTGTTGATCAGTTCCTGAATCAGAACCGTCTTGCCCACGCCTGCCCCGCCGAACAGGCCAATCTTGCCGCCTTTGGCGTAGGGCGCGAGCAGGTCGATGACCTTGATGCCGGTCACCAGCACTTCGGATGTGGTGGACTGCGCTTCGAATGTGGGCGCTTCGGCGTGGATCGAACGACGTTCGGTCGTTTCGATCGGACCTTTTTCATCGACGGGCGCGCCGACGACGTTCATGATCCGGCCCAGCGTTGCATCGCCGACGGGAACGGTGATGGTTTCGTCCATGTCGATCACTTCCTGACCGCGGACCAGACCTTCGGTCGCGTCCATCGCGATACAGCGCACGGTTTTTTCACCAAGGTGCTGCGCGACTTCAAGGATCAGTTCCTTGCCGTTGTTGTCCGTCTTGAGTGCGTTCAGGATCTCCGGCAGGTGATCGTCGAACTGCACGTCCACGACGGCGCCAATCACCTGCGTGATCTTGCCTTTTGCATTAGCCATAATGGTTCTCCGGGTTCGTTACAGCGCTTCCGCGCCGGAAATGATTTCGATCAGCTCGTTGGTGATGACGGCCTGGCGCGAGCGGTTATATTCGATCGTCAGGTCGTCGATCATTTCGCCCGCGTTGCGGGTCGCGTTGTCCATGGCGGACATCCGCGCGCCCTGTTCGGAGGCTGCGTTTTCCAGCAATGCGGCAAAGATCTGCGTTGCAACACCGCGCGGCAGCAGGTCGGCCAAAATGGCCTCTTCGCTGGGTTCGTAGTCGTAAAGCGTGTTCGCGTCGGCAGCATTGCCATCGGCGACATCTTCGAACTTTGCCGGAATGATCTGCTGTGCGGTCGGATGCTGGGTCACAACGTTTTCGAAGCGCGCAAAGAAGATCGTCGCAACATCGAATTCGCCGGCATCAAATCGGGTCAGCACCTCTTTGGCGACGCCTTGCGCATCGACATAGCCGATCCGTTTGACGTCGGACAGGTCGACGTGACTGACGAACAAATCGCCATGATCGCGACGCAGCGCGTCGCGTCCTTTCTTGCCGACCGTCAAGATTTTAACCGTCTTGCCGTCGGCTTTCAGCCGCTGTGCGTGCTGGCGGGCCAGCTTTGCGATATTGGCGTTGAAGCCACCGCAAAGACCGCGTTCCGCCGTCATCACGATCAGCAGGTGGGTTTGATCGCTGCCCGTACCGGACAACAGTTTCGGCGCAGAGGGCGACCCCTCTGCTGCCTGGCTCAGACCGGCCATCACCGCGTTGAAGCGTTCCGTATAGGGACGCGCGGCTTCGGCTGCATCCTGGGCGCGCCGCAGTTTCGCGGCGGCCACCATCTGCATGGCCTTGGTGATCTTGCGGGTCGATTTGACCGACGCGATCCGATTTTTAAGGTCCTTGAGACTAGGCAAAACCTAAACTCCTCTCTCGGGCTGAGTTACGCGAAGTCCTTGGCGAACGATTCAATCGCGTCCTTCAGTTTGGCTTCGGCGTCGCCCTTGATCTTGGGGTCTTCGTTCGTGATGTAGTCCAGCACGTCGCGCTTGTTGTTGCGCATATGCTTCAGCAGACCCTGTTCGAACTTGCCGACCTGATCGACGGACAGTTTATCCAGAAAGCCGTTGGTGCCCGCATAGATGACGGTCACGATTTCGGCGTTCGTCAGCGGCGAATACTGCGGTTGCTTCATCAGTTCGGTCAGACGGGCGCCACGGTTCAGCAAACGCTGTGTGGCGGCATCAAGGTCGGAGCCGAACTGCGCGAACGCAGCCATTTCACGGTATTGCGCCAGTTCCAGTTTCACCGGACCCGCGACGGATTTCATCGCGTTGGTCTGGGCGGCAGAGCCGACGCGCGACACCGACAGACCCGTGTTCACAGCCGGGCGGATACCCTGAAAGAACAGTTCGGTTTCAAGGAAGATCTGGCCGTCGGTGATCGAAATCACGTTGGTCGGAATAAACGCCGACACGTCGCCACCCTGCGTTTCGATGATCGGCAGTGCCGTCAGCGAGCCCGAACCGTTGTCTTCGTTCAGCTTTGCAGAGCGTTCCAGCAGGCGGGAGTGGAGGTAGAACACGTCGCCGGGGTAGGCTTCACGGCCCGGCGGACGACGCAGCAGCAGCGACATCTGACGGTAGGACACGGCCTGTTTTGACAGATCGTCATAGATGATCAGGGCATGCTTGCCGTTGTCGCGGAAATATTCGGCCATTGCGGTGGCGGAATAGGGTGCGAGATACTGCATCGGTGCCGGTTCGGATGCGGTGGCAGCCACGACGGTGGTGTATTCGATCGCGCCGGTTTCTTCGAGCTTTTTCACCAGCTGTGCCACGGTGGACCGTTTCTGGCCGATGGCGACGTAGATGCAATACAGCTTTTCGGAATCGTCCTTGGCCGCGTCGTTATACGATTTCTGGTTCAGGATCGTGTCAAGCGCCACGGCGGTCTTGCCGGTCTGACGGTCACCGATGATCAATTCGCGCTGGCCACGGCCAATCGGGATCATGGCGTCGATGGATTTCAGGCCGGTCGGCATGGGTTCATGCACGGATTTACGGGGGATGATGCCCGGCGCCTTGACGTCTGCGACGCGGCGTTCGGTGGCGTTGATGTCGCCCTTGCCATCCAGCGGGTTGCCCAGACCGTCAACGACGCGGCCCAGCAGTTCGGGACCGGCAGGCACGTCCACGATGGAATTCGTGCGCTTGACGGTGTCGCCTTCCTTGATGTCGCGGTCAGAGCCGAAGATCACGACGCCGACGTTGTCGGATTCGAGGTTCAGGGCCATCCCGCGGATACCACCGGGGAATTCAACCATTTCGCCAGCCTGCACGTTATCAAGACCGTAGACGCGGGCGATACCGTCACCGACGGACAGCACGCGACCGACTTCGGCAACTTCGGCATCCTGACCGAAGTTTTTGATCTGATCCTTGAGGATTGCAGAGATTTCAGATGCTTGGATCGCCATTTATCCGGCCTCTTTCATGTTGTTCTGGAGTGCGTCGAGCTTCGAGCGGATCGAGGTGTCGATCATCTTGGAGCCCACTTTGACAATAAGACCGCCGATAATGGCGGGGTCGACGGTTTCGTCGATGGAAACGGCCTTTCCGAACTGGTCGGACAGGGCTTTGGTCAATTTTTCGCGCTGCGGTTTGGTCAGCGCCTTTGCGGTCAAGACTTCTGCCGTGGCTTCACCACGTTCTTCGGCAAGCTTTTCACGCAAGGTGGTCAGAACGCCGGGCAACACGAACAGGCGGCGTTTGTCGGCCAGCAGGCCAAGCACGTTTGCCATCGTGTCGGACAAACCCATTTTTGCGGCAACGGCCCGGATCGCAGCGAACTGCTGATCGCGGCCATAGATCGGCGAGCTAATCAGATCACGCAGATCAGAGCTGTCGTTCAGCGCGGCCTGCAGCGCGTCGACATCGCGGCCCATTGCGTCAAGATTATTGCCGTCTTTGGCCAGTTCAAACACCGCCGACGCATAGCGACTGGCGATGCCTTGAGAAATCGAAGCTGGTTCGGACACGTCCACCCTTCCGATCTAAGGCCCACGAATCCATCGTGGATCCGTCAGGCATTAAGATTTTACCCAGACGGGAGCGTCTGGGCTGTAAAAGTCAGCGCGGAGATAACAGAGGTGTGCGCGGTCCGCAACTCTGTGAAGCGCCATCATTTCAAGCGTTGAAGCATTCTTTTGAGATCGGTTTTCAGGCAGGCGCCGCCTGCGGGACGGACGCGGGTGCCCCGGCCGTCGTTTTTACAACAGAACCGCCGCCCGGCATGGCTGCCTTTGCTTTTGCAGCCTCGACGATCAGAACGCCGCCGCCAGCCAACATCGGTATCTTGTGGCCCGCTTTTTCCAAAAAGGCCGCGGACTTGCGCCAGATCGGTTTTTGCGACGGAAGTTGATACAGGGCTGCGGTCGCATGTCGCACCGTAAAATCATGTGCGCGCAATTGGTCTTCGAGCTGGCCGGGCAGATAGGGGCGACCGAAACCGAAAGGCGTCCGGTCGGACCGCGCCCACATCCCCGCGCGGTTCGGCACGATGAACACCGCGCGCCCGCCCGGACCCAGCACGCGGTAACATTCGGCCAGCAGCAATTCAGGCTTCTGCGAGGTTTCAAGCCCATGCATCACCACCAACTTGTCGACGATACCCGTCGGCAACGGCCAGGACGTGTCTTCGCACAGCACGGACACGTTTTTTTCACCCGGCGGCCACGGCATCACCCCCTGTGGACCCGGCATCAAACCGATCACTCGCCGCGCGTCTGCCAGATAGGGGCGCAGCAGGGGCACGGCAAAACCGAAGCCTGCGACCGTCTGGCCCTTTGCTTCTGGCCAGATTTGCACCAATTCATTGCGTACGACCCGTTGTGCGGCTCGCCCAAGGGTGCTGCGGTAGTAAAAGCTGCGCAGGTCCAGAACGTCGAGATGCATAAGGTGGCGGTCCTGTTCTAGGGTTCCGGCATCATAGCAAAAACACAGGTAAGGACGCCATGCCCGTTGAACTGATCACCGTCCCGTGTCTTTCGGACAACTATGCCTTTGTTATTCATGACACGCAAAGCGGCGACACAGCTGTCGTCGATGTACCAGAAACGGCACCGATCCGGGCGGCACTTGACGCGCGGGGCTGGACGTTAACGGATATCTTACTGACGCATCATCACCCGGACCATGTGCAGGGTGTGGCCGATTTACGCGGCACGGCCCGTGTGATCGGCGCAAAGGCAGATCAGCACCGCCTGCCCCCGCTGGATCTGGCCGTATCAGAAGGTGAGCGTTTCACGGTGCTGGGGCGTGACGTCGACGTGTTGGACGTGTCAGGCCATACCGTCGGGCATATTGCATTCCACATGCCCGCAGAGCGTCTGTTGTTCACCGGTGACAGTCTGATGGCGATGGGATGCGGTCGCCTGTTTGAAGGCACCGCCGCACAGATGTGGGACAGCCTGTGCAAGCTGCGTCATTTCGCCCCCGAAACACGTGTTTGTTCAGGGCATGAATACACTTTGACGAATGCGCGCTTTGCCTCATCTCTTGAACCATCGAACAGAGCGATTATTTCAAGGCTCGAAGCGACGGAAAAGGCGCGTGAAAACGGCCACGCGACCGTGCCTTCGCTTTTGTCGCTGGAACGGGACACCAATCCGTTCCTGCGGGCCGACGATCCGGATTTAGCGCGTGCGTTAAAGATGCCGGATGCAGAACCTGCCGAAATTTTTGCCGAAGTCCGCGGTCGCAGAGACCGAATCTAGGCGAAACGTCAAATGAGGCGGGCGTTCACGACACGTCAGTGATTTTGTGAACACCCTGTGACAGAAAATTCTTGAAGGTTGGCCAATAACGTCTGACCTTGAAGGCAAGAGGCAAACGCGGCACCCCGCCCGCGCCCGAGAAAAGGAGCACCCGACGTGCCATCATTTTCCGCAACGCTAGAACAATCCATCCACGGTGCCTTGGCGCTTGCCAATGCGCGCCGTCACGAACTTGCGACGCTGGAACATCTGCTTCTGGCACTGATCGACGAACCGGACGCCGTGCGCGTCCTCAAGGCCTGTTCGGTCGATCTGGACGAATTGCGCAAGGATCTGGAAGATTTCATCTCTGACGATCTGTCGACGCTTGAAACCGACGTCGAAGGATCAGAGGCCGTGCCGACCGCCGCATTCCAGCGGGTGATCCAGCGCGCGGCCATCCATGTGCAATCGTCCGGCCGCAACGAAGTGACCGGTGCGAATGTACTGGTCGCAATCTTTGCAGAACGCGAATCCAACGCGGCCTATTTCCTGCAAGAACAGGACATGACCCGTTACGACGCGGTCAATTTCATCGCACATGGCGTGGCCAAAGACCCCGCATACGGCGAAGCGCGGCCTGTCACCGGCTCGATCGAGCAAGAGGACGAAAGCGTCACCGACGGCGACGGAAAAGAATCAGCGCTGGCCAAATATTGCGTCGATCTGAACGCCAAGGCAGGCAAGGGCGACGTCGATCCGCTGATCGGCCGCGCCCATGAGGTCGAACGCTGCATTCAGGTGCTGTGCCGCCGCCGCAAAAACAACCCGCTGCTGGTGGGCGACCCCGGTGTGGGCAAAACAGCCATCGCCGAAGGCCTGGCATTTAAGATTGTCGCAAAAGACGTGCCCGCAGTGCTGTCGGGGGCCACGATCTATAGCCTTGATATGGGTGCGCTGCTGGCCGGCACGCGGTATCGCGGCGATTTCGAGGAACGCCTGAAAGCCGTGATGACAGAGATGGAGAACCACAAGGACGCGGTTCTGTTCATCGACGAAATCCATACGGTCATCGGGGCCGGTGCGACATCCGGTGGTGCCATGGATGCATCCAACCTGCTGAAACCCGCGTTGCAGGGCGGCAAGCTGCGCTGCATGGGGTCCACGACGTACAAGGAATTCCGCCAACATTTTGAAAAGGACCGCGCGTTGTCGCGCCGGTTCCAGAAAATCGACGTCAACGAACCGTCGGTCGAAGATGCGGTGAAAATCCTGCGCGGGCTGAAGCCCTACTTTGAAGAGCATCACAGCGTGAAATATACGGCTGATGCGATTCGCACGGCTGTGGAATTGTCGGCGCGGTATATCAACGACCGCAAATTGCCCGACAAGGCAATCGACGTGATCGACGAAGCCGGGGCCAGCCAGCAGCTTGTCGCGGAATCCAAGCGCCGCAAGACCATCGGCGTCAAGGAAATCGAAAACGTCGTGGCCAAAATCGCGCGCATCCCGCCGAAGAACGTGACCAAGGACGATGCAGAGGTTCTTAAAGACCTTGAAAAGTCGCTCAAGCGGGTTGTGTTCGGGCAGGATCAGGCGATTTCGGCGCTGTCATCCGCGATCAAGCTGGCCCGTGCCGGTTTGCGCGAACCCGAAAAGCCAATCGGCAACTACCTGTTCGCAGGGCCGACTGGTGTGGGCAAGACAGAGGTGGCAAAGCAACTGGCGGATACGCTGGGTGTGGAACTGATCCGTTTTGACATGTCGGAATACATGGAAAAGCACGCGGTTTCGCGTCTGATTGGCGCGCCTCCGGGCTATGTCGGATTTGATCAGGGCGGCATGCTGACCGACGGTGTCGACCAGAATCCGCATTGCGTGCTGTTGCTGGACGAAATGGAAAAGGCCCACCCGGATGTCTACAACATCCTGTTGCAGGTGATGGACCACGGGAAACTGACCGACCACAATGGCCGGACCACAGATTTCCGCAACGTGATCCTGATCATGACCAGCAACGCCGGTGCCGCCGAAATGGGCAAGAACGCCATGGGCTTTGGCCGTGAAACGCGCGAAGGCGAAGACACCGCCGCCATCGAACGGATCTTTACGCCGGAATTCCGCAACCGTCTGGACGCGATCATCAGTTTCGGTGCCCTGCCGAAAGAGGTCATCATGAAGGTTGTGGACAAATTTGTCCTGCAACTTGAAGCGCAACTGATTGACCGCAACGTCCATATTGAACTGACGCCCAAAGCCGCCGCATGGCTGGCCGACAAGGGCTATGACGCCAAGATGGGCGCGCGCCCGCTGGGCCGCGTGATTCAGGAAAACATCAAGAAACCGCTGGCAGAAGAACTGCTGTTCGGCAAATTGATGAAAGGCGGTCTGGTCAAGGTGGGCGTCAAGGACGGCGCGCTGGACCTGTCCTATGATCCACCTGAACAGGGCCGGATATCGGGAAAAAAGCCGCCTCTTCTGACGGCTGAATGATCCGGACCGGATTGATCGCGACATTGTCCCTCGCAGCCACATCGGCTGCGGGGGATTTTTCGTTGGTACAGCCCATCGCCTGCACGCTGGGGCAGGATTGCCACGTGCAGCAGATGGTCGATCACGATCCAACCGACGGCGCATCGGATTTTCGCTGCGGGTCGCTGACCTATGACGGACATAAAGGCACTGATTTTGCCTTGCCGTCGCTTGCGGCACAGGCAGCGGGCGTGTCCGTACTGGCGGCAGCGGATGGCGTTGTGGCAGGCGTGCGCGACGGGATGCCCGATATTTTGCAAACCGGTGAAACTGCCCCCGACGTAGCGGGCCGGGAATGCGGCAACGGCGTCGTGATCCGTCACGATGACGGTTGGGAAACGCAGTATTGCCATCTTGCGGCAAGGTCGATCAGCGTGGCGGGCGGTGATCTGGTGAGTGCAGGCGATCCGCTGGGCCGCGTCGGCCTGTCCGGCCAGACACAGTTTCCACACCTGCACCTGTCGGTCCGCAAGGACGGTCAGGTCGTCGACCCCTATGATCCCGATGGCCTGATCATCTGCGGCGATCCCGATCCGGACTTGCTGTGGTCCGACATCATCCCCGCCCCGCCCGGCGGTATCATTTCCGTGGGTTTCAGCGACGCGGTGCCCAGCTATGACGCGATCAAGGCCGGAACCGCCACGGCGACAGACCTGACCACTGGATCGGATGCGTTGGTTTTGTGGGGGTATCTGTTCGGCAGTCAGGTCGGGGACATTGTGAAACTGACGATTCTTGGCCCGGACGGGCGGCCGGTTTTTGAAACCACCGACGTGCTGGACCGGACACAGGCGCAATTGTTCCGCGCGGGCGGTCGCCGCACACCGGCGGGCGGATGGAATCCGGGCCTGCACACCGGACGGGTGGAACTGTTCCGCGACGGACAGCGCAAGGCCATGCTGACATCCGAAATCGTCCTGACCGATTAGCGTTCGGTCAATTTCAGCTCTATCCGGCGGTTCTGGGCGCGGGCCGCGGGCGTGTCGGCCGGGTTGATCGGCTGATATTCCCCAAATCCATTGGCCGCGAGCCGTGTCGGCGGGATATCCAGAAAATCTTCCATATATCGCACGACGGACAAGGCACGGGCCTGCGACAATTCCCAGTTGTCGGCAAATTCTCCCTGCCCAGACAGGGGGATGTCATCGGTGTGACCATCGACCCGGATGATCCAGTCGATACTGTCAGGAATTTCGGACGCGATCTGCTGTAACAGCGATGCCACGTTGGAAATGTCGTCCCGCCCCTGCGGCGACAGCGTGGCAGACCCGGGGTTGAACAGCACCTCTGACGAAAACACGAAACGGTCGCCGTCAATGCGGACCCCGTCCAGACCTTCGACCGCGTCACGGACTTGACCAAAGAAATCCGACCGGAAGCGTTCGAGGTTCTGCGCCTCTGCCGCAAGGCGGGCTGCTTCTGCTTCCAGTCTGGTGCGATCGGCTTCTTCCAGCGCGCGGCGGCGCCGTTCTTCGGCAGCGACACGCGCCAGCGCGGTGTTCAACTGCGCCCCAAGCTGTTCGATCTGCACTTCTGCATCCTGATTGTCCTGCCCCGCGACGTTCAGCAGCGTTTGCAGCGATCCGACCTGCGCGCGCAGGGCGGCGACCTGTTCGTTCAGCAATGCCGTCTGGCGCTGTGCGTTCGCGGTCTGCGCTTCTTGCGCGGACAGGCGGCGGTTCGCTTCGGCCAGTGCGGCGGTCCGCTGGTCAACCTGTTCTTCGGCATCCGTCCGCGCGGCGAGTGCTGCGACCATACGGGCGTTGATGTCGGCCCGCTGCTGATCGACGGTCGAGGTGGTATCGCGCAAGGCATCGACCTGCGCCGATAATTCATCGCGCGCCAGCAGCGCCTCTGCCAAGCGGTCTTCGAGTGTGGCGTTTCGTTCGCCGGCATTTTCTGCCTGCGTTTCGGCAGCCTGACGGGCCAGAATGGCAGCTGCCAGTTGCGCCTGCATATCGTCAAGATTAGCTTCGCCTTCGGCCAATGCGGCATCAAGGGCCGCGCGGGCGTCGGCCAGTTCCGCATCGCTTTGGCGTTCTGAAATGGCGGCGGCGGCCAGACGCGCGGTCAGATCTTCGGCCTGCGTCCGGCTGAGATCCAGCGCCGCGCGCGCCGCATCCAGTTCTGCTGCCGTATTTTCCTGCAGGGCGAGTGCGGCGACCAGCCGTTCATCCAGATCGTCGCCCTGTGACAGCGCCGCTGACAAATCGGTTTCCGCTTGCTGCTGCGCCAAGAGTGCTGCGGACAGATTCATGTCCAGTTCATCCCGCGCGGATTGGGTGGCGGCCAAAAGGGTCAGCGTTTCTTCGGCTTCGCGCCGCTGTTCTTCCAGTGCCAGTGTCATCGCGGTCAATTCGGCGTCGGCGTTTTCCAGCCGGTCGCGCAACGCCTGTGCGGCAGCCGCGTCAGCCAACTGTGTCGCTTCCAGATCAGAAATACGTTCGGCCTGTGTGCCGGTTTCGGTTTCCAGATCAGCAACCAGCGCCTGCAGTGCTTCGCGGCGGGCTGCCGCCAGACGCGCGGCTTCGGCCTGTGCGTCAACTTCGTCACGGGCACTGGCGAGTGCCAGATTTAGCTGTTCCTGTTCGGTCAGCAATTCGGTCTGTCGGGTTTCCAGCCCATCGACCTGTGCCGTCAGATCGGCGCGTTGGGCCAGCAGACCAGCGACCTGCGCCTCGAATCCGGTGATCCGGTTCTGTGCGGCAACCAGCGCATCGGCCGCGCTGTCGCGTTCACCGATCAACGCGGCAATCCGGCTGGCTTGCGCGTCGGCGGTTTCGTTGGCCGCCGTCAAATCCGCCGTCAGACTGGCCGTCCGCGATTGTTCAAGGCCCAGCGCCGACGTCAGCGACGCGATCTGCCCCGCCAGATTATCCAGCTGGGTCGCCTGCCCACTAATTGTTTCACGCAGCACGAACTGGATCACCATGAAAATGGTCAGCACGAACATCAAGACCAGCAAAAGGCCCGTCATCGCGTCGACGAAACCGGGCCAGATCGTTGAATTCATCCGTTGGCTGCGGCGGGACAGCGCCATGTCAGCCCTCCCTGCGGGTCTGCCGGATCGCCCGCGTCAAGTTCGCCAGTTCGGTGCGCAATTCGCCGATCAGTTCCTGTCGGCCGGACACCATTTCTTCGGTCAGGCGCAGCATCTGGGTGTCCATCGACCGCAGACGCATCCGGCTTTCGGCATCCAGACCGTCAACGCCGCCGTCTTCCAGCTTTTCGATCAGACGCTGCTGGCCTTCGGCAATGCGTGTCAGCAAGGCGTCGTTGGTGCCCGACCCACGCTGCGCATCGACCAGACGGTCAATCGTGCGGGCCAACTGGCTAAGCTGTTCGTCGGTTTCGCGGGTGCTGTCCTGTGCACGGGCGAACATTTCGCCCATCGTATCCAGCTGCTGCCCCATATGTTCGGCAAAGGCGGTCAGGATCGCGCCGTCTTCGTTGCCGCCCTCTTCACCCGACGCAAAGCTGAGGCGGGTGATCGTGGACAGCCATTCTTCCAGTTCGCGGTAGAACCGGTTTTGACCATGGCCTGCGAACAGTTCCAGCAGCCCGACAATCAGCGACCCCGCCAGCCCCAGCAGGGACGACGAAAACGCCGTGCCCATGCCGCCAAGCTGGCTTTCCAGCCCCTGCTGCAAGCGTTCGAACACGTCCTGACCGCTTTCACCATCGGCGGGCGACAGTGACCGGATCGTATCGACCAGCGCAGGCACGGTTGTCGCAAGACCGTAGAACGTGCCCAAAAGGCCAAGAAAAATAAGGGTGTTACCGATGTATCGCGTGATTTCGCGGTCTTCATCGATTCGCTGGGCGACGGAATCCTGGATCGACCGGCTGGACGTGGCGTTGATCTGCATCCGCTTGCCCACGGATCTGAGCAAGGTCGCCAGCGGTGCCAGCAGCGATGGCGCCTGCGTCAGATGATGACCGGACCGCCCGGCGGCAAAGCCTTCGATCCATTCGACCGATTTCATCAACTGATAGACTTGGGCAAAGGTGGAATAGACACCGATCACGAACACCAGCAGGATCGCCCCGTTCAGATACGGGTTCGTCAAAAAGATGCCGCGCATCTGCGGATAGCCGACATACAGTCCCGCACCCACCAGCGCCAACACGATCAACATGGATGTGATCTGCCGGACAGGCTGCGAAAATTGTGGGTCTGCCTTGGATTCCCGAAGGTCTGACAAAGGTTTCGGTCCCTGCTCTGTTTTGCGAAGCCTAACGTGCTAAGCCGGGCGTGAAAACGTTTATTCCTGACCCGTCAGGTCACGCACCCGCGACGCCAGCCAGCGCATGTCGGGATCGCTGATTCCCATGTCGTCCAGCAAATGCGCGGTGTTGAACAGGTATTCGGGGTTCGGCCCCATGCCACCGGTCGCGCGGGCGATCATCTGCGCCTGCGTTTCCAGATCGAACTGGACATATTGTTCATGCGTCGGGTCGATCACATAGGCCAACGAGGTCAGCGGCCCGTCGTCGGTATCCAGCGTCAGCATGCGTTCCAGATAGGCCGACGAAATCAACTCTCTCTCGCGTAGCATGGCCAGCACGGCGTCGGCCTGATCGTCGGCGGCGCGAAATGCGATGCCTGTGCAGGTCGCACCCGGCGTTTCATCCAGCGCCAGCACCAGCCCCGGTTCCGCGACCGTGCCGCGATGGTGAATGGACAGCATGCAAAAGCTGCGGTGATAGTCACACAGCACGGCGCGGCGTTGTTCGACAGGGGTGAACCCCGCTTTCCACAACAGCGATCCGTAGCCGAATACCCAAAGACTCATGCGGCTGGCCCTTTCTTTGCTGCCGCTATAGACCGCGACCGGACTGAATGCGAGGGCACTATGATGAAGACACTTTTGGTTGTGGTTCTGGCGCTGGCGGCACTTTATTCCGGCTATTGGGTCGTGGCGACGCGCGGTCTGGACGGCGGATTGCAAACTGCCATCGAAACGGCTGAAAGCTATGGCTGGCAGGTCGAGACGGGCACACTGGAAACATCGGGCTTTCCATCGCGTTTTGATGTCACCGCAACAGACCTGCGGGTTCAAAGCCCGATGGGTTTTGTGCAGTGGCAGGCGCCGATGGTGCAGACCGCCGCGCTGAGCTACAGGCCCAACCGGGTGATTGCCACGCTCCCGCCCGTGCAGACCGTACAAGTGGGCGAGCAAGCGTTGACGGTCGAATCCGACGGGCTGCGCGCGAATTTTGATGTTGCGGCCACGCCGTCGCTACCTTTTGAAAATTTCACCGCCGAAGCCGCGTCTTTTGACATTCAATCCGACGCGGGCTGGCAAGTGCAGACCGGCCCGGCAGTGGTGGCCCTGCGCCCGATGGGACCGGCAATCAATACCTATGCCGGATATATCAGCCTGTCCGATATCGTGCCGACGATCCCGCTGGCCGGTGCGCCCGACGTGCCTGCGCAACTGACCGCCGATGTCACAGCGGTGCTGGACCGCCCTTTGGACCGTCTGGTGATCAACGCGCCAGCCCTTCTGGACCGGCTGACCATCAACACCTTTGATCTGAACTGGGGCGATCTGCGGCTGGCCGGCGAAGGCACGGTCGACATCGGCGCGGATGGGGTGCCAGAGGGGCGTATCCTTTTGCAGGTCGTGAACTGGCGCGATCTGCTGACATTGCTGGATCAAGGCGGGATCGTGCCTGAAAACGTGTTGCCTGCGGTGACGTCAGGTTTGCGGATGTTGTCAGGGAGCAGCGACAGCCTGCAACTGCCGCTGACCTTTGCCGGGGGCGACATGATGCTGGGGCCATTGCCGCTGGGCGCGGCGCCGCGCCTACGCTAGGCGGCGCGCTTCGATTGCTTCCCAGATTTTCGCGGCGACGTTGGTGCCGTCAAACCGTTCCAGTTCCTGAATCCCGGTCGGAGAGGTCAGGTTGATTTCGGTCAGCCAGTCACCGATCACGTCGATGCCCACAAAAATCTGGCCCTTTTCGCGCAAAATCGGGCCGATGCGCGCGCAGATTTCACGATCACGGTCTGTAAGCGCCACCTTTTCAGGGCGGCCGCCGACGTGCATGTTGGACCGCGTTTCGCCTTCGGCGGGGACGCGGTTGATCGCGCCGACCGGTTCGCCATCGACCAGAATCACGCGTTTGTCGCCCTTTGACACGGCGGGCAGGAATTTCTGCATGATCAGCGGTTCGCGATTGATGCCGGAAAACAATTCATGCAGCGATGCAAGGTTGCTGTCGGACTGGCCCAGCTTGAACACACCCGCACCGCCGTTGCCGTAAAGCGGTTTCAAAATCACCTCGCCGTGTTTGGCACGAAACTCTTTCAACGTGGCCAGATCGCGGGCGATCATCGTGGGCGGCGTCAGGTCCTGAAATTGCAGGACCAGCAGTTTTTCAGGATAGTTGCGGACCCAGAACGGATCATTGACCACCAGCGTGTCGGGGTGGATCATGTCCAGCAGATGCGTGGTGGTGATATAGCTCATGTCGAATGGCGGGTCCTGCCGCAGCCAGACCACATCGAAATCCGACAGATCGACGGTCGTCTCGGCGCCCAGTGTGAAATGGTTACCCTTTTCGCGCCGGACGGTCAGCGGCCAGCCACGTGCGGTGACACGGCCCGCGTCAAACGCAATCCGGTCAGGCGTGTAATAGAACAGTTCGTGCCCGCGCGCCTGCGCTTCTTCGGCAATGCGAAAGGTGCTGTCAGCGTTGATGTTGATCGGACCGATCGGGTCCATCTGAAAGGCGATTTTCAACGGCATCGGTGGCAGCTCCTGCGTGCGGGTTTCCTCCCGGATATGGCGCAGGTCGGTCCCGTGGGCAATGGCGCTTACCACCCACCAAAGGCGTTGGGAATGATCCGCACGGCGCCGATCCCGTCCACCAACGCCACATCGAACCGCATCGGAGTCAGCTGGCCAGTCGGTTCGCTGGCCACAAATGCAGTGGCAGCGGTACAAATTCGGTCCGCCTGTCTGCGGGTGATATGCGTGGCCGCCCGGTCAAATGTGCTGCTTTTCTTCACTTCGACGAACACGAGCGTGGCAGCGTCGCGCACGATCAGATCAATTTCCCCCGCCGTGCCGCGCCAGCGTCGCGCCACGGTCGGGCAGCCCTGCCGAAGATAGTGTTGCGCCACGATGTCTTCGGCCACGACGCCCGCGTGATAATTGCGCTGGCCGCGATGCTGGCGGGCGGTCCGGGGTTTGGCCTTAGCTGTCCCGATCGCCGGTGTCTGTATGGCCGTCATCATGGTCGTCCTTCAGGTTCAGCGCCGTCTGATAGACCTGCCGTCGCGGCAGTCCCATGGCGCCCGCCACGGCGGTCGCTGCGTCCTTGACCCGCATGGTCTGCATCGCCTGCCGCAACGCGGTTTCGATATCGGCATCCACCACCGCCACGGCACCGGCGCGACCGATCAGGACGACGATTTCACCTTTTACACTGCGTCCGTCGAAAGCGTCGGCCAGTTCCGACAGAGTGCCGGTGGATACCTCTTCAAACTTTTTCGTCAGTTCCCGGCAGACGCTGGCCTGCCGCTCTCCCCCCAAAGCATCGCGCGCAGCGATTAAAAAATCATGAACCCGCTTGGGCGATTCGTAAAAAACCAGCGTGAATGGCAAATCGCGCAATTCGACCAGTTCCGCCGACCGCGCGGCGGGGCTGGCAGGCAGGAACCCACAAAACGCAAAGCGGTCCGTGGGCAGATCACCGATGCTTAGGGCTGTGATCACGGCAGACGGCCCCGGCGCTGCCGTCACCGGCAGACCCGCAGCCCGGACCGCGCGCGCCAGTTCGAACCCCGGATCGGCGATCAGCGGCGTGCCTGCTTCTGACACGCACGCCACGGCAGCCCCGCCACGTATGGCGTCGACAAGCTTTGTGACTGCGGCGTCGCTGCTGTGGTCGTGGAACGCAACAACGCGCCGGTCCCCCAGCGGAATGCCGTGAATTTCCATCAGTTTGCGTGCTGTGCGGGTATCTTCTGCCGCAATCAGGTCGCAGCTTGCAAGGATATCCAACGCGCGCAGGGTGATATCGCGGGCTGTGCCGATCGGTGTCGCGACCAGATACAAACCCGCAGAGAGCGGCGTAATGCGGTGATTCATCTCTAGACCCGTCCGGCTCTCGCCTTATGATAGCAATAAAGGGGGACAATGCGGTTTTCCGGCGTTAAGGACAACGCCGATACGCCGCACCGTCGCGCCATCACGAAAAGGACACGCCATGACCGTCGCCACCAAGTTCACACCGACCGCGATGCTGCGCCACGCCGCTGCCCGCGTGACAGCGGCCATAGGCCTGTTGTGGATGGCCGCCTGTGTGCCCGTTGGCACGGTCGGCGTGACGCAGGATACCGGACAGACCATCGACGCCAACGCCCCGGTCCAGGTCGCGTTGCTGGTGCCGGGTGGATCGACCCAAGGCAGCAATCAGGCGATTGCATCCAGTCTGGAAAACGCAGCGCGCATGGCGATCAGCGATCTGCAGGGCGTCACCATCGACCTGCGAGTGTACAACTCTGGGTCCGATTCGGCGCAGGCCGCCGCGGTTGCCACGCAAGCCGTGAACGAAGGCGCAAAGATCATTCTGGGGCCGCTGTTTGCCGATGCCGCCAACGCGGCAGGCGTTGCGGTGGCCGCGCGCAACGTGAACGTGCTGGCGTTTTCGAACAACCCGACCATCGCAGGCGGCAACGTGTTCGTACTGGGTGCGACGTTCGACAACACGGCCAACCGGCTGGTGCGCTATGCCAGCCGTCAGGGTTTGAACCGGATCGGTATCGTGCATGGCGATGATTTGCAGGGTCAAGTGGGCCGCGACGCCATTGCCCGCGCCGTGCAGGCGAATGGTGCGACACTGGCAGGGATCGCCAGCTATCCGCTGAGCCAGCAGGGCATTACCGCATCTGCCGGTCAGATTGCTGCGACCGTGAAATCGAATGGCGCGGACGCCGTGTTCCTGACCGCCGGGGTGAATGCCGATCTGCCCCTGTTGGCGACAGCGCTGCCCGATGCGGGGATCAACCCGACAGACACCCAGTATCTGGGACTGACCCGCTGGGACGCCGCACCGCAGGCACTGGCCCTGCCCGGATTGCAGGGCGGTTTGTTCGCCGTGCCTGACCGCGCGATGACCAGCAGCTTTGAATCGCGCTATGCCAGCGTCTATGGCGGACAGCCGCACGCGTTGGCCGGTCTGGCCTACGACGGGATTGCGGCGGTGGGTGCGCTGGTGGCGCAGGGCAGATCCGACGCATTGACCAAAAACGCACTGACCCAGCAACAGGGTTTCATGGGCACATCCGGGGTGTTCCGGTTGCTGCCGAACGGCCTGAACGAACGGGCCCTGTCCGTCGCAACTGTACGGGACAATGCCGTCGTCATCCTTGAAAATGCGCCACGCAGTTTTGGCCGTGCTGGCAGCTGACGCAACCCCGATCGCATCGCCAACGACGCCGGAGGATCTGATCCTTCCGGCGTCGTCGATTTTTGATCGTGACGCGATCGGCGCCCTGATCCGCAGCGCCTGCGAAACCGCGTCCGACGACCGCGCGCTGCGGACAGAGATTGTCCGCATCCTCAAAGACGCGCAGGCGCGCGGACGCGAGGCGATCCGCACCGCGTTTATCGCGGCACCGTTTCAGGCGAACCCGACCACACGCGCCTATAGCTGGCTGACCGATTGTCTGGTGACATCGGTGTTGGACGTCGCGCGGGACCGCCTGCATCCGCTGCCCAACCCCACGGACGGCGAACGGCTGTCGGTGATTGCGGTCGGTGGCTATGGGCGCGGGGAAATGGCCCCCTATTCCGACGTCGATCTGCTGTTTCTGACACCCTACAAGATCACACCATGGGCCGAAGCGGTGATCGAATCATCGCTTTACATGCTGTGGGATCTGAAAATGAAGGTCGGCCACGCCAGCCGGACGGTCAAGGATTGCCTGCGGCTGGCATCCGAAGATTACACGATCCGCACCAGTCTTGTGGAATACCGCTATCTGACGGGAGACGCCGATCTTGCGGTCACACTGGGTAAGCGGCTGTGGACCGACCTGTTCAAATCCTCTGCCCCCGATTTCATCGAAGCCAAGCTGAAAGAACGCACAGAACGCCATAAAAAGCAGGGCGGTCAGCGCTATATGGTCGAACCCAATGTCAAAGAAGGCAAAGGCGGCCTGCGCGACCTGCAATCGTTGTATTGGATCGGCAAATATATCCACGGCGTTCAGGAAGCGTCGGATCTGGTGAAATACAAGGTCTTTTCCCAAAGCGAATACGAGACGTTTCGCCAAGCCCATGAATTTTTGTGGGCGGTGCGGTGCCATCTGCATCTGATCGCGGGCCGCGGACAGGATCAGCTGACATTCGACATGCAGGTGCAGGTCGCTGACGCGATGGGGTTCGAAGACCGCACCGGACGGCGCGGTGTCGAACATTTCATGCAGGCCTATTTTCGCCACGCAACCATGGTGGGGGATCTGACGCGGATCTTTCTGACGGCGCAGGAACGCACCCATGCCAAGGCCGCACCGATGCTGGAACGGCTGTTGAAGCGTAAGCCCAAGACCAAGCCGCCCTATGCAATCAAACAGAACCGTCTGACCGTTTCTGGACCAAAGACGTTTCTGGCGGCCCCGCTCAACCTGCTGCACATTTTCGAGGAATCGCTGCGGACCGGCACGTTGATGCATCCCGACGCCATGCGCCTGATCGCCGCGAACCTGCATCTGATCGATGACACGGTCCGCGAAGACCCCGAAGCAAACCGCATCTTTTTGCGGTTGCTGCTGAAATACGGCAACCCGGAACGCGCATTGCGGCGCATGAACGAGCTGAACATGCTGGCAGCGTTCATGCCGGAATTTGCGCCGATCGTCGCCATGATGCAGTTTAACATGTATCACAGCTATACCGTGGACGAACACACGATCCAGGTGATCAGCCACTTGGCGCGTATCGAACGCGGCGAATTGGTCGAAGAATTGCCCTATGCGTCGCAAATCATTCAGGCGGGGGTGAACCGGAAGGTGCTGTATGTCGCGCTGTTGCTGCACGACATCGGCAAGGGCCGGCCAGAAGATCATTCCGTTCTGGGTGCCCGCATCGCGCGCAAGGTTGCGCCGCGCCTGGGCCTGTCAAAAAAAGAGTGCGACACGGTCGAATGGCTGATCCGCAATCATCTGTTGATGTCGGACACGGCGCAAAAGCGCGACATATCCGAACCGCGCACGGTGCGGGGGTTCGCCAAGGCGGTAAAGTCCAAGGAGCGTCTGGATCTTTTGCTGCTGCTGACGGTCTGCGATATCCGCGGCGTCGGCCCCGGAACATGGAACAACTGGAAAGCAGTCTTGCTGCGCAACCTGTATTCCGCGACCCGCGACGCACTGGATACCGGGCTAGAAGACCTGAGCCGCGAAACCCGTGAAGCCGTGGCTAAACGCGCCCTGCGCGATGCGCTGGCGGACTGGGACACGGCTGCGCTGAAACAGGAAATGTCGCGTCACTACGGCCCTTATTGGCAAGGGTTGCCGCCGACGACCCATGTTGTCTTTGCCGAATTGTTGCAGGACATTTCCGACAGCGAGATTAAAATAAACCTGACGCTCGACCACGACCGCGACGCCACACGGGCCTGTTTTGCCATGGTTGACCATCCGGGGTTGTTCAGCCGGATGAACGGCGCACTGGCGCTGGTGGGGGCCAATATCGTCGATGCCCGCACCTATACGTCCAAGGACGGCTATGCGACCGCAGTGTTCTGGATTCAGGACGCCGATGGCCATCCCTTTGAAGAAGCGCGCCTGCCCCGCCTGCGGTCGATGATCCAGCGCACCCTGATGGGAGAGATCGTTGCACGCGAGGCGTTGAAAGACCGCGATGTGCTGCCCAAACGGATGCGGGCATTCCGTGTGCCGACGGTTATCACCTTTGATAACGACGGGTCCGAAATCTACACCATCATCGAGGTCGACACCCGCGACCGTCCCGGCCTGCTGTATGATCTGACCCGGACACTGGCGAACGCGAACGTCTATATCTCGTCCGCCGTGATCGCGACCTATGGCGAACAGGCGGTCGACACGTTCTACGTCAAGGACATGACGGGCCTGAAATTTCATTCCCAAGCCAAACGTGACGCGCTGGAAGCCCGGTTGCGGGATGCCATTGACCGGGGCGCGGAACGGGCGCAAGGCTAGCGCCGCATCCAAAAGAGGCCCAGACAATGAAACCCATCCGCCTGATGTCAGGCTTTTTTACGGTCGGGGTGTGGACACTGCTGAGCCGGGTCATGGGGTTCGCCCGTGACATTCTGATCGCGGGCTATCTGGGCACAGGGATCGCCGCGCAGGCGTTCATAGTCGCGTTTTCGCTGCCGAACCTGTTCCGCCGGTTTTTTGCCGAAGGCGCGTTCAACATGGCCTTTATTCCGATGTTTTCCAAAAAGCTGGAAGGCGAGGAGGACGCAAAGGTCTTTGCGCAGGATGCCTTTGTGGCAATGACAGTCATCCTGACCTTATTCACGGTAGCAGGGATTATCCTGATGCCGTGGCTGGTGACCGCGATGGCCAGCGGATTCCGTGACGACGCAAGGTTCGATCTGGCGGTGGAATACGGGCGGGTCGCGTTTCCTTATATCCTGTTCATCTCGCTTGCCGCGCTGCTGTCGGGCGTGCTGAACGCCACAGGTCGTTTCGTCGCGGCGGCCGCGGCACCCGTGATCCTGAACGTGGTGTTCATCGTGGCGATGCTGGTCACCGCCGCCTTGGGACGGGATATGACCGACAGTCTGGGCATGGGCGCTGACAGTGCGTTTGGGCTGAAAATCGGTGACAGTCTGGCGTTCGCCGTGCCGATTGCGGGGCTGTTGCAAATGGCCGTGGTCTGGTGGGCGGCGTCCAAGGCCGGTTTCACGATGAAACTGCGGATGCCGCGCTGGACGCCAGAGCTGAAAAAGCTGGCGATGATCGCGGCCCCCGCTGCGTTGGCGGGCGGTGTGGTCCAGATCAACCTGCTGGTCGGTCGGCAGGTTGCCAGTTTCTTTGACGGCGCTGTGGCGTGGCTGTCCTATGCCGACCGGCTGTATCAATTGCCGCTGGGTGTCGTCGGCATTGCCATCGGCGTGGTGCTGTTGCCCGATCTGTCGCGGCGGTTGCGGGCGGGCGACGATGCGGGCGGGCGCGATGCGTTCAACCGGGCGTCCGAACTGAGCCTTGCGCTGACCGTGCCCGCCGCGGTGGCGCTGCTGGTAATCCCGGTGCCGCTGACGTCCGTGCTGTTCCAGCGCGGTGCATTCACGCCCGAAGACACGACTGCCACGGCGCTTGCCGTTGCCGTCTATGGTTTGGGATTGCCCGCATTCGTGCTGCAAAAGTCACTGCAGCCACTGTTTTTCGCGCGCGAAGACACCCGGCGTCCGTTCAATTATGCGCTGGTGGCGATGGTGCTGAACCTGCTGATCGCCGTGGGGCTATCGCCGTTCATCGGTTTCATCGCGGCCGCACTTGGCACGACGGCGGTGGGTTGGATCATGGTGCTGCAACTGTGGATGGGGTCGCGCGACATGGGGGCTGCGGCCACATGGGACGACCGGTTCAAGGCGCGCATCTGGCGCATCGTCGGTGCGTCGGGCGTAATGGGGGCGATCCTGTTTGTGGCCAGCGCGACCATGGGGCCGTTTTTCGCGGCACCGGGGCTGCGGTATCTGGCGCTGGCGGTGCTGATTGCAATCGGGATTGTATCCTATTTCGCGGTCGGCCAGTTGCTGGGTGCGTTCAAATTGCAGGACTTTCGCCGCGCATTGCGCCGTTAACGCTGGCGCAGGCGGTCCAGCAGCGCTGCCCAGCCGCCCGGTGCCAGCACGATGGACGCAGCAAAGCCCACGGTGAAACCCGCGACATCCGCGACCCAGCGCAGCGTGCCGCCAAAGATCAGCGCAAACACCAGTTGCAGCGCCAGCAGGAAGCCGATCAGGCGGAACGCCTTGACCTGATTGCCACCTTGTTGGCCGATCCGCGTCCACAGCAAATAGGTGAATGCACCGATAAAACCGTAGACCGCAGGATACGCCCCGTACAGCGGCTGCGACCCGTCCGCGACCAATCCGAACGCCACCGCGCCTGCGATGGCGGATATGACGAACAGCAAGCCGGTTGCGACGGGATGAAAGACATCGCCCACGAATTTGCCCAGCGCCAGCAGCAGCGCACCCCCGAACAGCGCGTCGGTGAAACTGCCGTGGACAAACGCATAGGTGACAAAGCGTTTCAGCAGATCGAATGACAGATCGCCCCGCCAGACTACATAATCGACCACGGCGGGTGAAACCGCGTAATCCTGCACCACCGACAGACGCCAACCAATCGCCCCCGGTCCGCCAACAAGACCGATGGCACCGGCGGACATCGTCAGTTCAACCGCAAAGATCACAAGACACAGCGCCGTCACGACAGGCGGCAGGGCGTTGATGGGGCTTTCATAGGCCATGGGAATGCTTTCGGGTTGTTGCGGTTGGCGGTGCGCTCTGGCATGGGTATGCGACAAATCCACAGCCTACCAGTCCGGATGACCCCATGACCGAACCGACTTTTACCCCGCGCGTGTTTTCCGGCATCAAACCGTCAGGCGGGCTGACGCTGGGCAATTATCTGGGCGCGATCAAACGGTTTGTCGGGATGCAGGGCGCGATGGACACGATGTATTGCGTGGTCGATCTGCACGCGATCACCGTCTGGCAGGATCCCAAGGAATTGGCGCACGCCACCCGAGAGGTCGCGGCAGGCTATCTTGCCGCCGGTCTGGACCCCGCGCAATCGACCCTGTTCAACCAAAGCCGCGTATCCGCCCATGCAGAACTGGGCTGGATTTTCAACTGCGTGGCGCGGGTGGGCTGGATGAACCGGATGACGCAGTTCAAGGACAAGGCCGGGTCAAATGCGGAAAAGGTGTCGCTGGGCCTTTATGCCTATCCGTCGCTGATGGCCGCCGACATCCTGCTGTATCACGCGACACATGTGCCCGTGGGCGAAGATCAAAAACAGCACGTGGAACTGACACGCGATATCGCGGCAAAGTTCAACCATGACTTTGGCGTCGATTTCTTTCCCATGACCGACCCGGTGATCGACGGGCCCGCAACGCGGGTGATGAACCTGCGCGACGGGTCCAAGAAGATGTCGAAATCCGGTGAAAGCGACATGGAACGCATCAACATGCGCGACGATGCAGACACCATCGCCAAAAAATTCAAAAAGGCGAAAACAGATCCCGAACCCCTGCCCGAAACCCTTGACGGTCTCAAAGGTCGGGCAGAGGCGCGGAATCTTGTCGATATTTACGCCGCCCTGTCCGATACCACGTCTGAAGCCGTTATCGCCGAATATGCGGGCGCGGGCTGGGGGCGGTTCAAACCGGCACTGGCCGATCTGGCGGTGGATAAGCTGGCGCCGATCTCGACCGAGATGTCGCGCCTGATGGATGATCCGGCTGAAATCGACCGCATTCTGGCCGACGGCGCCGCCCGCGCCCGCGCCATTGCGGAACCGATCCTGGCGCGGACGTATGACATCGTGGGCCTGCTGCGCTGAGCTTGCGCGATTTTGCGCAGTAAACTGCGCGAACATGGCGGATGGTGCGTCTTTGCTTTGGACCCAAGATGGTAACAAAGGAGAGTTTGCCATGTCACACGCCCCCAACGGCACCACTGTCGGGCACGTTCATCTGCGGGTTGCCGATCTGGATCGCGCGATTGCGTTCTACCGCGACGTGCTGGGATTTTCCGTCATGCAGCGGATGGGCACGGGGGCCGCGTTCCTGTCGGCAGGCGGCTATCACCACCACATCGGGCTGAACACATGGCAATCCGCCGGGGCCACCCCCCCGCCGCCGGGCCATACGGGGCTGTATCACACTGCGTTTCTGTATCCCGACCGTGCCGCACTGGCCGCAGTGCTGCGCCGTGTGATGGATGCGGGTATCCCGCTGGACGGTGCCGCCGATCATGGCGTGTCCGAAGCCGTGTATCTGCGTGATCCCGATCAGAACGGCGTGGAACTGTATGTCGACCGTCCGTGTGTCGACTGGCCGCTGAACGCCGACGGCACGCTGGCAATGGTCAACGCAAGGTTCGATCTGGACGCCTTGCTGGCAGCCCATCCGGCCTGAACGTACTTTACGTCGCCGCGCCAGCGTCCTAACCCTGTGCCGATCAAAGCAGGGGAACCGGACATGGCGACGGGCAAAGAGATACGAACCTACTTCGAAGGCCGCTGGCACGATGCCGATCTGGCCGTGATGCGGGCTGCGGACCATGGGTCGTGGCTTGGCTCGACCGTGTTCGACGGGGCGCGTTATGCCAATGGCGTGGTGCCGGATCTTGCAGCACATTGCGCGCGGGTCAACCAATCGGCCAAGGCGCTGATGATCACGCCGACGGTCAGCACCGACGACATGGTGGCCATCGTGCGCGACGGATTGCGCGCCTATGCGCCCGGTACGCCGGTCTATATCCGCCCGATGTATTGGGCGCTGGATGGCGGTGATCTGGGGATCGTTCCGAAAGAAGGGTCCACCGGCTTTGCCATATCGCTTGAAGTGATCGACATGGCCCCGGACAGCGCATCGACCACCCTGACGACGACCCGTTTCCGTCGCCCCGTGATGGAAGACAACGTGGTCAACGCAAAGGCCGGTTGCCTGTATCCCAACAACGCGCGGATGCTGGCAGAGGCGCGCGCCAAGGGGTTCGGCAACGCGCTCGTCGCCGACATCATGGGCAACGTTGCGGAAACCGCCAGTGCCAATGTGTTCATGGTGCGCGACGGTGTCGTGCTGACCCCGATCCCGAACGGTACCTTTCTGGCCGGGATCACCCGCGCGCGCCACATCGCGAACCTGACCGCCGACGGCATTCAGGTCGTGGAAAAAGTGCTGACGTTCGACGATTTCCGCGCCGCCGACGAGGTGTTCCTGTCGGGCAACATGATGAAGGTCACGCCGGTCAGCGCCTTTGACGACCGGTCCTATAACGTCGGGCCAATGACCCACCGGGTCCGGAGTTTGTATTGGGACTGGGCGGCGTCCGAAACGCTCTGACCCGTTGCGTTGGACGGGCACGCGGGGCAGGATACGCCCGAAATGGGGGGATGTTATGCGCAAGTTTCTGGTCGTGCTGGATGACAGCAGGGAATGTCTGAACGCAATGCGCTATGCCGCGATGCGGGCATCGAAAACCGGCGGCGGCGTGACCGTGCTGTCTGTCATTCCGCCGGATGAATTCAACCATTGGATCGGCGTGGGCGAAATCATGCGCGAAGAAGCCCGCGAACGGATCGAGGTTCATTTTGAAGTGTTCGCCAAATGGATGCGGGACCGTCAGAACGTCGATCCCCAGCTGGTGATCCGCGAAGGAGAGCCGCTGCCGGAAATCATGGCGCAGATCGCGGATGATCCCGAAATCGGCGTGCTGGTGCTGGGTGCAGGCACAGACAACAAGGGCCCCGGCCCTCTTGTCAGCGCGCTGAGCCGTCAGGCAGGGACGTTCCATGTGCCGATCACCATCGTGCCGGGCGACCTGTCAAAGGAAAAGCTGGATGCGATCACATAATTTAGAACTGTTCTAAACCTTGACGACGGGCGGGTCAGGGCGCATATCTGTAGCCTGACACGAAAGGACGACGCCGATGTTCATCCAGACTGAATCGACACCGAACCCCGCGACGCTGAAATTTCTGCCCGGCCAGTCCGTGCTGGATGCAGGCACGGCGGACTTTCCGACAGCGGACGCTGCGGGCAGCTCTCCGCTTGCGCAACGGCTTTTTGCGGTAAATGGCGTGACCGGCGTATTCTTTGGCATCGACTTTGTGACAATCACAAAGGCGGATGACGTCGATTGGGACCATGTCAAACCGGCGCTGCTGGGTGCGATCATGGAACATTACCAGTCGGGCCAACCGGTCATGGGCGCGGATCACAAACCGGTCAGCGGTCATGCCGAACATGATGGCGAAGACGGTGCCATCGTCGACCAGATCAAGGAACTGCTGGACACCCGCGTGCGGCCCGCCGTGGCACAAGACGGGGGCGACATCACGTTCCACGGTTTCGAACGCGGCGTCGTTTATCTGCACATGCAGGGCGCCTGCGCGGGTTGCCCGTCGTCGACCCTGACGCTGAAGATGGGCATCGAAAACCTGTTGCGGCACTACATCCCCGAAGTTACCGAAGTGCGCCCCGTCGCCGCCTGATGGCCAACGCCACCACGGAGCTGACGACACCACCCGTCGTACTGGCCTTTGACACGTCGCTACCGCATTGCGCGGCAGCGCTGTGGCGCAAAGTCGTCTTGGATCATGTGTCCAAGGACATGACGCGCGGTCAGGCCGAACATCTGATGCCGATGTTGCAGGATCTGTTGGCCACGAACGGATTGGTTTGGTCAGACCTGAACCTGATTGCGGTCGGGATCGGGCCGGGGAATTTTACGGGAATACGCGTATCCGTTGCTGCTGCGCGCGGGCTTGGGCTGGCGTTGCAGATCCCCGTGATGGGCGTTTCGCTGTTTGATATTCTGCGCCAAGAACCCCACGGCGCAGAGCTTGTGACGCTGGATGCGCCGCGCGGACAGGTCCATGGCCAGCTATTCCGCGATGGTATCGCTACGGGCGCGCCCTGCCTGTTCGATCCAGCGGCACCGCCATCCGATCTGCACCTGTCCGGCCTTGTCGTGACCGGTGCTAGCGCCCACCAGATCGCGGACCATTTCGGTGCCACCGCGCGGGTTGCGGCCCCTGTGAATGTGGCGGCACGGATCGCAAGCTGTGCCGCGATCCGCTGGGCGCAGGGCGACCGCACCCCGCCCCGCCCTGCGCCGCTGTATGTCAGGCCCGCAGATGCGGCACCGCCCCGTGATGCGCCGCCCACAATCATCGCATGACACCGGACGCGCTAGCCACGTTGCACGCAGTCGCGTTTACGACCGATCGCCCGTGGTCCGCGCATGAATTCAAAGACTTGCTGTCACAGACCGGGGCCGTGCTGGCGGGGGATTACCGCGCTTTTGCACTGGGACGGTTCATTGCGCCCGAATTGGAAATCCTGACCGTGGCCTGCCATCCGGATCATCGCAGGCAGGGACTGGCGCGCAAGGCCGTGATGACGATTCTCGATCAGGCACAGATGCGCGGGGCAGAAACGGTATTTCTAGAAGTCGCATCCGACAACATCGCGGCCCGCACATTGTATGACGCGCTGGGATTCGCAAAGGTTGGCCAGCGGCGCGGCTATTATCAGCGGGCTGACGGGCCGCCTGTCGATGCGCTTGTGCTATCGAAAGCCATCGTCCCTTCGAACACTGCCTGATTTTTGACCAACTGGAAAAAAGAGGTTCGCGCCGCCAAGTAACGGTTGACCGCCGCCTTTGTGCGTTGCCTTATCTTTGGCTGAAGCAGTGTGAATTTTTCCTGCTCTGAAAGAGACGGGCGGCGTCAGATCGCCCGCAGCAACCCACGGGAGACCGACATGACCCACATGCATAAATTTTTCGGCGCAACCGCTGCGCTGGCCCTGACGGCCGGTGCCGCGATGGCCGACCCCGCCATCGTCTTTGACCTTGGTGGCAAGTTCGACAAATCCTTTAACGAAAGCGCGTTCAACGGTGCGACCCGCTGGGCCGAAGAAACCGGCGGCACCTTTGCCGAGGTGGAGCTCCAGTCCGACGCCCAGCGCGAACAGGCGCTGCGCCGGTTTGCGGAATCCGGCGCCAACCCGATCGTGATGGCTGGTTTTTCCTTTGCCACCCCGCTGGGTGACATCGCAGCCGATTACCCGGACACCGATTTCGTCATCATCGACGCCGTGGTCGACGCGCCGAACGTGAAATCCGTGGTATTCAACGAAGAACAGGGTAGCTATCTGGTTGGCATGATGGCCGCATTGGCATCCGAAACCGGCACAGTATCCTTTGTCGGTGGCATGGACATTCCGCTGATCCGTAAATTCGCCTGCGGCTATGCCCAAGGCGCAAAAGCAGTGAACCCCGACATCGAAGTGATCGCAAACATGACCGGCACGACACCTGCCGCATGGAACGATCCGGTCAAAGGCACCGAACTGGTGCTGGCGCAGAAATCCCAAGGGTCTGACGTGGTGTTTCAGGCCGCTGGCGGCACCGGCGTCGGCGTGCTGCAGGCTGCGGCCGACAACGACATGCTGGGCATTGGTGTCGATGCCAACCAGAACTACATGCACCCCGGTTCGGTTCTGACGTCGATGCTGAAGCGTGTGGACAACGCCGTCTATGACGCGTTTTCCGCTGGTGACGACATCGAAGCCGGTATTCAGGCGCTGGGTCTGGCCGACGAAGGCGTCGGATACGCCATGGACGAAAACAACGCCGAACTGGTAACTGCCGAAATGCAGGCCACGGTCGATGCTGCCGCAGAGCAGATCATCGCAGGCGAAGTGACCGTTCACGACTATATGTCCGACGAATCCTGCCCGGCGCTGTCCTTTTAAGGGCTGCGATCAGGCCGACATACGGGGCCGCGCCGATCTATTCGGCGCGGCCCTTTGCACGTAAGGGGACGCCATGACCGACCGCATCGCCAATTTCTTTGCTGCTTGGGGCGAAACCGACGCCGCGACGCGGCGGGCCAGCGTGGCCGATTGCATGGCGCCAGAATTCACCTATTCCGACCCCATGACCGACGGGCCGATCACGTCGCTTGATGCGCTTTGCGATTATCTGGGTGCCTTTGCGACACATGCCCCCGGCTGGACTGCAAAGGCACTGACCATCGACGAAAAAGACGGCTTTGCCCGCATCCTTGTGGGGTTCGGGGCAGACGGCACGTGGTCACAACATGGCACCTATTTTGCGCTGGAACGCGACAGCGGCATCGTGACCATGACAGGTTTCAAAGGCGCCGGAGGATTGCCGCAATGACCGCACCCGCCATCGAGCTAAAGGGCATATCCAAGGCGTTCGGCCCCGTTCAGGCCAACAAGGATATCAGCATCCGCGTCATGCCCGGCACGATCCACGGCATCATCGGGGAAAACGGCGCGGGCAAATCCACGCTGATGAGCATTCTTTACGGCTTTTACAAAGCCGATAAGGGCGAAATTCACATCGGCGGCAAGCGCACAGAGATTCCCGACAGCCAGTCCGCGATTGCGGCGGGGATTGGCATGGTTTTTCAGCATTTCAAGCTGGTCGAAAACTTTACCGTTCTAGAAAATATCATCCTTGGCGCCGAAGACAGCGGATTGCTGCGCCCGTCACTGGCGCGTGCGCGGCGCGAATTGCGCGCGCTGGCTGAAGAATACGAACTGAATGTCGATCCTGATGCCGTGGTCGAAGACATCGGCGTCGGGATGCAGCAGCGCGTCGAAATCCTGAAAGCGCTGTATCGGCAAGCAGACATCCTGATCCTGGACGAACCGACCGGCGTGCTGACCCCGGCAGAGGCGGATCATCTGTTCCGTATCCTTGAAAATCTGCGCCGCGAAGGCAAGACGATCATCCTGATCACCCATAAGCTGCGCGAAATCATGGATATCACGGACACCGTCAGCGTTATGCGCCGGGGTGAAATGACCGCGACGGTCAAGACGGCAGAGACATCTCCGGCGGAACTGGCGGAACTGATGGTGGGCCGCAAGGTGCTGTTGCGCGTGAATAAATCACCCGCGCGCGCCGGCGATGTCATTCTGGACGTCAAGGATTTGCACGTGACCGACGCCAAGGGCGTCCACCGGGTCAAGGGCGTCAGTTTTCAGGTCCGCGCAGGCGAAGTGCTGGGGATCGCCGGCGTGGCAGGCAATGGCCAAAGCGAGTTGCTGGAAGTGCTGGGCGGTTATGAAAAAGCCACCGGCACGATCACGATGAACGGCACGCCCATCGACCTGACAGGGACCAAATCCGATGGTCAAAGCCGCCGCAGACGCGGCATCGCACACGTGCCCGAAGACCGGCAGGCCGAAGGTCTGATCATGGACTACACGGCATGGGAAAATACCGCGTTCGGCTATCACCATGATGCGAAATACAGATCCGGGCTGTTCATGAACAACGGTGCGATCCTGGCCGACGCCACCGACAAGATGAAACGGTTCGATGTTCGCCCCCCCGATCCGAAACTGGCGGCCAAAAGTTTTTCAGGCGGCAACCAGCAAAAGATCGTTCTGGCCCGCGAAATCGAACGTAACCCCGACCTGCTGCTGATCGGTCAGCCGACGCGGGGTGTCGATATCGGTGCCATCGAATTCATTCACGAACAGATCATCGCCCTGCGCGATCAGGGCAAGGCGATCCTGCTGGTGTCAGTGGAGCTGGAAGAAATTCTGGCCCTGTCCGACCGGATCGCGGTGATGTTCGACGGGCATATCATGGGCGAACGCGACCCGGCATCGACCAACGAAAAGGAACTGGGCCTGCTGATGGCCGGGATGACAGGCAATCCCGACACCGTCAGCGTCGACCAGATCGAAGACAACCTTGCCCATGTCGGCAGAAAGGGCTGAACGATGGATGTGATGCCAAAATGGGCCGAGGTTATTCTGGTGCCGCTGATATCGCTTTTGCTGGCGGCCATACTTTCGGCCATCGTGATTCTTGCGATCGGTGAAAACCCGTGGGACGCATTGAAATTGATGGTGGATGGCGCGCTGGGGTCGACCTATGGCTGGGGATACACGCTGTATTACGCCACCAATTTCATCTTTACCGGCCTTGCTGTCGCCATCGCGTTCCATGCGCGCATGTTCAACATCGGTGGCGAAGGTCAGGCAGTGCTGGGTGGGCTGGGCGTGGCGCTGGTCTGTCTGTATATCCCGTTTCCGCATTGGTCGCTGGCACTGATTGCGGCCAGCGTGGGGGCGGCATTGTTCGGCGCGGCATGGGCGTTCATTCCCGCGATCCTGCAGGCCAAACGCGGCAGTCATATCGTCATCACGACGATCATGTTCAACTTTATCGCCGCAGCCCTGCTGAACTATCTGCTGGTCGGGGCGCTGAAACCTGCTGGCAGCATGGAACCGGCGACGGGCAAATTTCCGGAATCGACGAACCTGCCCAGCTTTCAGGATATGTTCTCTTTTGGGGAAGCGACGCTTTTCCGTGGTGCCCCTGCAAATATCAGTTTTTTCGTCGCGGTGGCTGCCTGTATCGCCCTGTGGGCGCTGATCTGGCGCACCCGGCTGGGCTATGAGATTCGCGCCTTTGGCCATTCGGAATCCGCGGCAAAATACGCGGGCATCAGTCCGACAAAGATCATCGTGATCTCGATGCTGATTTCCGGCGGACTGGCGGGCATGATGGCGATCAACAATGTGCAGGGCGAAGCAGAACGTCTGGTGCTGAACGCCGTCGAGGGTGCGGGTTTCATCGGGATCGCCGTGGCGCTGATGGGGCGTAGCCACCCACTGGGTGTGTTTCTGGCAGCGATCCTGTTTGGCTTTCTATATCAGGGTGGCGCGGAACTGGCACTGTGGACGTCGATCCCGCGCGAGCTGATCATCGTCATTCAGGCGCTGGTGATCCTGTTCACCGGTGCGTTGGACAACATGGTGCGTGGCCCGCTGGAACGCCTGTTCCTGCTGCGCCGCCAGCCGCCCAAACCCGACCGCAAATCGACCAGTGCCGAAGGGGCGAACTGATGGACCTGATCACCCTTTTGCAATTGCTGGATTCGACCCTGCGGCTGGCGACGCCGCTGCTGCTGGCCTGTCTGGCCGGGTTGTTTTCCGAACGTGCCGGGATTTTCGACATCGGGCTTGAAGGCAAGATGCTGGCCGCGGCGTTCCTGTCTGCGGCTGTCGCCTATGCCACAGGCAACGTGTGGGTTGGTCTGTTGGCGGGTATTTTCGCGTCACTGCTGCTGTCTGCCATTCACGGGCTTGCGTCGATCACCTTTCGCGGGAACCAGTTGATTTCGGGGGTGGCGATCAACTTCCTTGCGGCCGGTCTGACCGTCGTGATCGCGCAAAGCTGGTTTGCCCAAGGGGGGCGCACGCCGCAACTGTCGGGCGCGGGCCGGTTCAACCCGATCACCCTGCCCGGCGCAGATGCGCTGCGCGATGTGCCCATCCTTGGCCCGATCTATTACGAACTGATTTCAGGCCACACCATCATCGTCTATATGGCGCTGCTGATCGTGCCGCTGACCGCTTGGGTGCTGTTTTCCACGCGGTTTGGCCTGCGGCTGCGTGCGGTGGGTGAAAACCCCGCCGCCGTGGATACCGCTGGCGTCAGTGTCGTGGGTATGCGGTTTGCCGCTGTCGCAATCTGTGGCGTTTTGTGCGGCATCGCGGGCGCCTATCTGGCAACGGCACTGCAGGCCGGGTTCACCAAGGACATGAGTGCCGGACGCGGTTACATCGCGCTGGCGGCCCTGATTTTCGCGAAATGGCGCCCGGTTTATTGCCTGTGGGCCTGCCTGCTGTTCGGGTTCCTGCAAGCCATCGCGCTGCGGTCCGACCTGATCGAACGTGTCCTGCAGTTCAACATCCAGTCGCAATTGCTGGACGCCCTGCCCTATATCCTGACCGTCGTCATTCTGGCCGGGTTTGTTGGCAAAGCGGTACCACCCCGCGCGGGTGGCGAGCCCTATGTAAAAGAACGCTAACCCGCGTTTGACACTTTTGCGCGTAGCGCGTTTTGTAGGGGACAACAAAGTCCGCTGCCGGGACAGTCATGCAGATATATCTACCCATTGCCGAGGTATCGGTCGACGCTTTCCTGCTGTTGGGCTTGGGCGGTCTGGTCGGCGTGCTGTCGGGCATGTTCGGCGTCGGCGGCGGGTTCCTGATTACGCCGCTGCTGTTTTTTGTCGGCATTCCGCCCGCCGTCGCGGTTGCCACGTCCACCAACCAGATCGTCGCGTCCAGCTTTTCCGCACTGCTGGCGCATCTGAAACGCAAGACCGTCGACCTGCGGATGGGGTCGGTCCTGCTGGTCGGTGGCCTGATCGGGTCGACGCTGGGCCTGATCCTGTTCAACTACCTGCGCAGTCTGGGTCAGGTCGACTTGCTGGTGAACCTGTTCTACGTGATCTTTCTGGGGATCATCGGTTTTCTGATGCTGTTCGAAAGCGTCAACGCCATCCGGCGCGCGCGCAACCCGGCGGGCAAACGCAAACCGCGGCGGCACCACAACTGGGTGCATAACCTGCCTTTCAAAATCAAATTCAGGGTGTCGGGGCTGTATATCTCTGTCGTGCCACCGCTGCTGGTGGGCGTGTTGGTGGGCGTCTTGTCCGCGATCATGGGGGTCGGGGGCGGCTTTATCATGGTGCCCGCGATGATCTATCTTCTGGGCATGCCGACCAAGGTGGTGATCGGCACATCACTGTTCCAGATCCTGTTCGTCACATCCTATACCACGATGCTGCATGCCACGACGAACTATACCGTCGATATCGTGCTGGCGTTGCTTTTGATCGTGGGCGGCGTGATCGGTGCGCAGTTCGGCACAATACTCGGCCTGAAGCTAAAGGCCGAACAACTCCGCATCCTGCTGGCGTTGCTGGTGTTGCTGGTCTGCGGCAAGCTTGCACTGGATCTGCTTTTGCAACCGTCAGAGCTGTATTCCGTCAGCGTGGGGGAAATCTGATGCTGCGCCTGTTGCTGTTGTGCCTTTGCTTTGCCGGTGCGGCGCGCGCCGAAACCATCGTGTTGGGGCTTAGCCAGGATTCCGTGTCGATCACCGCGACATTCGATGGCGACGACATCCTGATTTTCGGTGCGGTGCGCCGCGACGCGCCGGCACCCACCCAAAGCGGCGATCTGGGCGTCATCATCACCGTGGCTGGCCCCGATCAACGCCTGTCCGTCTATCGCAAGGCGCGACGGCTGGGCATCTGGGTCAATACACAAGAGGTAGAGGTCGATCACGCGCCGTCGTTCTACGCGGTCGCCACATCCGGCCCGATACGGGATGTCCTGCGCGACACATCAGACCTGCGCGACAGCATTACGATCCCCCGCGCAATCCGGTCGGTCGGCACCGGGGTCTACGACAGCGAGGCGTTCATCGAAGCGCTGATCCGCATTCGCGGAAACGCAGACCTGTATCAAACACAAATCGGCGGCGTCGATCTGGAACAGGACACGCTGTTCCGCGCGTCATTCGACCTGCCCGCTAACCTGACCGAAGGCGATTACGTCGCGCGAATCTTTCTGACCCGCGACGGTGTTCCGATCGACGAATCCAGCACGATCATTCCCGTGCAAAAGGTCGGGCTGGAACGCTGGCTGTATAACCTGGCCCATGCGGACCCGCTGATTTACGGGTTTTTGTCGCTGATTATCGCAGCGGCGGCAGGCTGGGCCGCATCCGCCGGGTTCGCGATGCTGCGGCGTTAATCGTCGGTCGCTTCTGCCTGCAACACCAACGGCGCCGGGCCGCTTTGCAGATCATCGACCCGCAGGACCGGCGTCTCGGGCTTGCCCAACCGGTTACGGACGACCCAGCGCAACTGTGTTTCCGCACGCGTGATCGCCACATAGGCCAGCCGTTTCCACAGGGGTTGGCCTGCCTCGACGCGACCCATGCGGGACGCCATTTCAATATCGGGGGCAAAGACCTGCACGGTATCCCATTGCGATCCTTGCGCCTTGTGGATCGTGACGGCGGCACCATGCAGGAACGTCGCCCCCATCTTGGCGGCAAAGGGGATGAACGGTTCTTCGTCGCCTTCGTGTTCGATCTTGACGATGCTGGCCGCCGACATTTGCGGATCAAGCGCACCGATGACGTGTAACCGGCTGAAACCCGGTCGCTTGCCCGGTCCCAGATAAACCACCTGTGCGCCTTTGATCAGACCGCGCGCTTCCAGATCAAGACGCTTCTTGCGGTGCTTCATCGGCAGTTCAATACCGTCGCAGATCAGCGGTTCGCCTTCCAGCAGGCTGTCACTGGGCGCGTTGAATGCGGCCCGAAAGGCGTGGATCAGGCGGATGCGCGTCTTGTTCGTCCAGACCAGCACCGGGGACCGCGCCATCAAATCGGATTCGACCCGCTGCGCCATGACGACCCGTTCGTCCCGCGCCGCCGCATCCGCAACCATCCGTTCAAAGTGGTAGAAATCCAACATCGGATCAGCCAGCGCATGGGCCAGATCAAGGATCGGGTTATCCGCGTCTTGACGGTGAATCCGGCTAAGTGTCTGGACGCGACTGGCTGGCAGCGTTTCGAACACCATGCCACCACTGGATTGCACCGGCGGCAACTGTGCCGGATCACCGAACAGCAAAAGCGTCGGAAAAATCTCGCGCAGGTCCTGAAACTGCTTTTCGTCCAGCATAGACGATTCGTCGACGAACCCGATGTCCAACGGTTCTTCGCGCCGTTTCCAGCCGGTGATGAAATCACTACCGCGCAGGCCGGCAGCGGCGAGTGCGGCAGGGATGGATTTGTGCAGCTCATAGGACGCGGCGGCCCGGTCAAGCGACAGATCGGTCAGGCCCTCGATTTCGGGCCGTTCGCCCTGCCCGGCCAGCCATTCCGCGACGCGTTCGTATTCGGGATCGTAAACAGGGGTGTACAGGATGCGGTGAATCGTCGTGGCGGGCACACCGCGATTGCGCAGCACGCTGGCCGCCTTGTTTGTCGGCGCAAGGATCGCAAGTGTGCGGCGGTTGGTGCGCTTTTTGCTTTCGTAATCGCCCGATACGATATCGACGCCTGCCTGTTCAAGTGCGCGGTACAATGCGGCCAGCAACATGGTTTTGCCACTGCCCGCCTTGCCGATGACCGCCATCACGTCGGACGCATCGGTCTGTGGCGGTTGCAACAGGTCGCCGTCCAGATCAACGCCCGCCTGCCGCAGGATCAGGGCCACGTTGTCCCAAGCCTGCGCCTGATCATCGGAAAAAGTAATCGCGGGGGATGTCATGGGGCGACACTACCTGTGCAAGGACGCCCCTGCCAGCGCAATCAGGCCACAAGCGGAGGCGTAACGGGGCGGCCAAAAGCGCGGCGGAACCACAGTTCCGACACATCCGATGACACACCCGCACGGCGCAGCACCCTGAGTCGATCCGTCGGACGATAGGGCCAAAGGCCGACGCTGATTCGGTCGCGGCCTGTTCCGCTGCTGCCCAAGACCTGCGGTGCGGCACCAATGGCATTGTAGATGCGGATCATCCGCGCGTCGAACACGCCCAGCAAATGCGTCAGACCGTGGCCGCGCATCAACTCTCCGCCTGCCAGCATCAGGATTCCAGCCACTTTGACAGTGGCATCGGGCGCCAGACAAAAGCGCGTGCATTCCCAGATCAGGGGGGAATCGATGGTGCAGTCCAGCAAGCCTGCAAAATGGTCTGTCACCATGGTCCGCCCATCCATCGGCAGAAACCGCATTGACCCACCGTGCACACCGGGCGCGGGTTCCCAGATCACATAAAGCGGGTTCAGCCCATCGTATGCGTCGCATTCGCCGCCATTTTCATCGACGTTGACATTCCAGCCCAGCCGGTCGTGAAACTGCGTGGCGCGGTCGCGGTGCATCGCATCGCGCAGCGCCGGATAGCTGCGCAATTCGGCACCATATAGGTATCTGATCATCGGTCCGGCCTTTTCAGGGGAAAGACCGTTACCTTTTGTCAGCGATGGTTAGTGATTGCCTGCAAGTGCGGTTGCTGGATCGGTGGTTTGCGCAACGCTGCGGCCCGGCCAATCACCTTTGGCGTCGCGGATCGCCCCGCCGCTGACGATCAGCCCTTCGGTCAGGGCGCGGGCCACGGCATGATCGGTATTCAGCGCGCCCAGCTTCAACCGTGCGCTTTCAATGTAACTTCGCAGGGTGTGTTCCGAAATCTTCAGAATTTCGGCCGCCTGACTACGGGCATAGCCCATGGCAAGGAACGTCAGTGCGTCGACTTCTCTGGGTGACAGCTGGATGGTCGGTTGCGGTGACCGCCCCTGTCGTAATTGCAGCGCCTTGTCGTTCAGCACATGCGCGACAAGGATCAGGTCGCGCTGATGGGTGCCTGTGAAATCGTCCCACTCTGGGTCCGTACACGTGCTGGACACGGTAAACAGCGCGAACTGGCCATTGGGGCCACGGATCGGAATCGAAAACCCCTGATTGCCAATCCCATGGGCCAGCGCGTCGCGTCGCAGATCCCGTGCGGCGCGCGACGACCAATCTAGGCTTTTCCAGTCCACCGGGCGGAACCGCTGAAAGCAGCCCAACACGACCGGATCAATGCGAATATAATCGCGGTCCTGATAACGCTGCGCCCACGCAGGGGCATAGGTCCCAAACCCGAATTGTTCGCCATCGACGCTGATCCAATGATAAACTAGATGATCGACACCAAGCGCCGTGCGCAGTTTGATCGCGCATTCCTGAAGCTCGGTTAACGTATCCGCGGCTTCAAGCGCTGCCAGACAGGATCGTGGGGTCGTTCTGGTCTCCATTTGTCCGATCCGTCACCTTTTCCGGTGCCGCCGCGATTTCAGCCGAGGCAACGATGGCTGCTTCCCGCATGCGGTCAGCAACCAGTGGTAATCCATTCTGGGTGGCAAAGTTTTCCAGATCGGCGAGCACGTCGATGATCCATCTTTGACCCACGGCAACCATCCCTTCAAAGTCGTTAACAGATCGTTAACGCCATATCTTAACATTTACCTTTTGTGATCGCCTACCCACCGCTTTGCGCCCGTCTTTTATGGGGGAGCGTCCCACCGTAAGGCCCCGGAAACAATAAAGCCCGCCCCTGTCGGGCGGGCCTTATGTGTCATGTAAGGGCGGGATCAACCGCGCTGTTCAGACCTTGCGTCTTCGACCGTGCGCAGCCCGGTGCGGGGGCTTTGGACGAGAACTGCCATGTTGCCCGGTTTGTGCTGGTTTTTGCGCATCTTGGTGTGGGCCGCGGGGATATCGTCCCAACCGAACACTTCTGACATACAAGGATCAAGACGCCGTTCGATCATCAGCTGGTTCGCCGCCGATGCCTGTTTGAGGTTGGCGAAATGGCTGCCCTGCAGACGCTTCTGGTGCATCCACATATAGCGCACATCGAACGTCAGGTTATAGCCGGTGGTGCCCGCGCAGATCACGACCATACCGCCACGCTTGCACACAAAGGTGGACACCGGAAACGTTGCTTCACCGGGGTGTTCGAACACCATGTCGACATTCACACCCTTGCCGGTAATGTCCCAGATCGCCTTGCCGAACTTGCGGGTTTCCTTGAACCAATCGGCGTATTCCGGCGTGTTCACGGTGGGCATCTGACCCCAGCAATTGAAATCGTTGCGGTTCAGCACGCCCTTTGCGCCCAATGACATGACGAATTCGCGCTTCGATTCATCCGAAATGACACCGATTGCATTGGCACCAGCGGTATTGATCAACTGGATCGCGTAGGACCCCAGACCACCGGACGCCCCCCAGACCAGCACATTCTGACCGGGTTTCAGTTCGTGGGGATGGTGACCGAACAGCATCCGGTAGGCGGTCGCCAGCGTCAGCGTGTAACAGGCGGCTTCTTCCCATGTCAGATGTTTGGGGCGCGCCATCAATTGCTGCGACTGCACACAGGTGAACTGGGCAAAGCTGCCGTCGGGCGTTTCATAGCCCCAGATCCGCTGGCTGGGGCTGTCCATGGGATCGCCACCGTTGCAATGTTCATCGTCGCCATCGTCCTGATTGCAGTGAATCACGACCTCGTCGCCGACTTTCCAGCGTTTGACCTTGTCGCCCACCGCCCAGATGATCCCCGACGCGTCCGATCCTGCGATGTGATAATCGGCCTTGTGGACGTCAAAAGGGCTAAGCGGGATGCCAAGGCCAGCCCAGACGCCGTTATAATTCACGCCTGCGGCCATCACCATGACCAGCACTTCGTTACTGTCGGGGCGCGGCACATCGACGACTTCGATTTCAAACGCCTTGTCGGGTTCGCCGTGGCGTTCGCGCCGGATGGTCCAAGCATACATCTGGTCCGGCACATGGCCCAACGGCGGCAGTTGGCCGACCTCGTACAGGGTTTTTTCTTCCGGTTGTCCGGTCGTGCTTTGATCCAGTGCCATGTCCGTCTCCATCGCGATAATCCACATACCTGCCGCACCGCAGAATCGATGCTTTCCAATTACTATGCGGTTGCAGCGTAACTTTGCAACCCCGTGGAGTCCGATTTTGTAATTTAGTTTCGTAGTGAATTTTATGTTGATGGCAATTCAGGGAAATGGTGCGCGATGCTGTTGGCGTAGTAGGGCAGGACTTCTGCACCAGTGGGTGTGATTTCCAGTCCCTGATCTGTCTCGCGCAGCAGACCACGCCCGATCAGGCGGGTCAGCGTGTCATCCACCAGCACGTCGGGGCTGCGCTGCGGCAGCGGCATATCCTGTTCTTCCAGTGCGGATAGACAGGCACGGGTGCGGTCCAACAGGTTGTCACGGCTTAGACCCGGCGTTTCCAGCAACAGCCGGGCGATCAGCGGTGTGGCCAGCACAGGCACGACCTGACGCACACGGTCCATCAGTTCCGTGGCGACCGCTTTGGTCGGATCACCGGTCACGGTGTCCAGAAACAACGACAGTTCCAACGGCTGCCCGAACCCGACGGATGCCGTGCCAAATGTATCGAAGCGCCCTGTCACTCGCTGCCAAAGATGCGATGCAACGCCGCTGACGATCGCCCGGTTGGGCGGACGGAACCGCCTGTTGCCACGTTTGTATGCGCGTATCAAAAACTGGTCTTCGATCGTGCGGTCATAGTTCAGGCCAACAGGAATAAAGATGACGTCGCGGTCGCCGGGCCGATAGTTGCCAACGATATAGCTGAGCAAACCCAGCTTCGGCTCGCGGACCTCTCCGGTCAGGGACAATCCACCCTCTGGGAAAATCGCCTGCGTGACACCGCCGTCGGTCGCCATCTGAACGTAGCGCGCCAGCACCCGGCGATACAGGTTGCCACCCGATCGCCGCCGGATGAAATACGCCCCCAGCGCACGGATCAGACCGGACAAGGGCCAGACCCGCGCCCATTCCCCGACAGCATAAGACAATGCGCCCGCCCTGCTGACCAAATAGGTGACAAGAACGTAATCCATGTTCGACCGATGGTTCATCACAAAGATGATCGTCGCATTGGGATCAAGTGACGCCAGTTCCTGCCGGGGAAAGGTGGCGATCCGCACCCGATACAGCGAATTCGACAGCCAGCGCGCCAGCCGCATCCCGAAACTGAAATAGGCGGTCGCGGAAAAACTGGGCACGATTTCGCGGGCATATTTCTGCGCCTTTTCGAACGCGACGTTTTCGGGCACGTTATGTTCGGTCGCATGTTCAACGATGGCTGCCGTGACTTCTGGATCGTAGATCAAGCGCTGGATCATGTCGTGCCGCCGCGCCAGTTTGAACGGTTCGATCGGACGGGCAAGCCGTTCGTTCAACCGCGCGATCACGCGCTCTGCCCGTTTGCGGAAAAACCACCGCACGGACGGAAACAGGAAATGGGACGCGAACGTCACCGCGGCAAAAATCAGGATAAGCCAAAAGGCCCAAAGCGGTAAGGTGACAGGCTGCGTCATGGTCCATACGTGGCAGGGAATTACGATCACGACAATGGCGAGTCGACCAATGCTGCAACGCGGCACCTTGACCGCGTCCTAAAATATCACATAGTCTTTTCGATACGCAATTTTCTTTCGTAACGGATGACATCTATGCCCCAGACCCCCAAAGATCGCCCCTGGATGTTCAGGACCTATGCGGGTCATTCGACAGCAAAGGCGTCGAACGCGCTGTATCGCGGTAATCTGGCCAAGGGGCAGACCGGTTTGTCTGTCGCCTTTGATCTGCCCACACAGACAGGATACGACAGCGACCACGAATTAAGTGGCGGCGAGGTCGGCAAGGTCGGCGTCCCGGTTTGCCATCTGGGCGATATGCGCGCCCTGTTCAATGACATTCCGTTGGAACAGATGAATACGTCGATGACGATCAATGCAACCGCGCCATGGTTGCTGTCGCTTTATATCGCGGTTGCAGAAGAACAGGGTGCGGATATCAGCGCGCTGCAAGGCACCGTTCAAAACGATATCATCAAGGAATATCTTTCGCGCGGCACCTATATCTGCCCACCCGAAGCATCAATGCGGATGATTACCGATGTGGCAGCGTATACGCGGGAATTCTTGCCAAAATGGAACCCGATGAATATCTGTTCCTACCACCTGCAAGAAGCCGGGGCGACACCGGAAGAAGAATTATCCTTTGCACTTGCAACCGCCACGGCAGTGCTGGACGATCTGAAAACCAAAGTGCCCACCGCTGATTTCCCGCAAATGGTGGGCCGCATTTCGTTCTTTGTGAATGCCGGGATTCGATTTGTGACCGAACTGTGCAAAATGCGTGCCTTTGTCGAACTTTGGGACGAAATTTGCATAGAACGCTACAACGTGCAGGACGAAAAATATCGTCGGTTCCGCTACGGCGTGCAAGTCAACTCTTTGGGATTGACCGAACAGCAGCCGGAAAACAACGTCTATCGCATCCTTATCGAAATGCTGGCGGTCACACTGTCAAAAAATGCCCGTGCCCGCGCCGTGCAATTGCCCGCGTGGAACGAAGCATTGGGCCTGCCCCGCCCGTGGGACCAGCAATGGTCGCTGCGGATGCAGCAAATTCTGGCCTATGAAACCGACCTGCTGGAATATGATGATCTGTTCGACGGCAACCCCGCCATAGAACGCAAGGTCGCAGCCCTGAAAGACGGCGCGCGTGCAGAGCTTGCGCAGATCGACGCGATGGGCGGTGCGGTCAAGGCGATCGCCTACATGAAAAGCAGGCTTGTCGAAAGCAACGCCGCCCGGATCGGCGGGATCGAAACGGGCGAAACCACTGTCGTTGGCGTGAACAAATGGCAGGCAGGTGAACCGTCACCCCTGACGGCAGGTGACGACGCGATCATGGTCGCTGACGCGCAGGCAGAGGCGGATCAGCTGACGCGGCTTGCAACATGGAAAGCCGGGCGTGATGCGGGGGCGGTCGCGCAAGCGCTTGATGCGCTGCGCTTGGCAGCGCGCAGCGGTGACAACATTATGCCGCCTTCCATTCAAGCTGCCCGCGCGGGCGTGACAACTGGCGAATGGGCGGATGTTGTGCGCGATGTGTTCGGTCAGTTCCGTGGCCCGACCGGGGTTTCCCGGTCGCCGTCAAACCGTGTCGAAGGTCTGGATGATCTGCGCGAAAGGGTCGATGCAGTGTCGGCCAATCTGGGGCGTCGACTGAAATTTCTGGTCGGAAAACCCGGTCTAGATGGCCATTCAAACGGTGCGGAACAAATTGCCGCACGTGCGCGCGATTGCGGCATGGATATTGCCTACGAAGGTATTCGCCTGACACCGGATGAATTGGTGCAAGCCGCAATCGACGATCAAGCACATGTGATCGGCCTGTCGATCCTATCGGGATCGCACATTCCCTTGATTGCGACGTTTATGGAAAAACTTCATAAAAACGGGCTTGGCGACATCCCCGTCATTGCGGGCGGTATCATCCCCGATGCGGATGCAAAGCGATTGCTGGAAATGGGCGTGGCGCGCGTTTACACACCAAAGGACTTTGAATTGAACCGGATTATGGACGATATTGTCACGCTTGTTGATAAGACCGTTATCGCCGCAGAATAACATTCTACTTGATCTCATTAATTCAGAATGCAAAGGCTACAGTTCATTGCACCTGACTTTTCAGGTGCTTCGACAGGAGCCGCCCATGGATACCATTGATCTAAAACAGATGTCGCGCAAAGATCTTGAGAAATTGCGCAAAAAAGTCGACAAAGCGCTGGAAAACATTTCGTCCCGCGAATTGAAACTAGCGCAAGATGCCGCCTCACGGGCTGCAGCCGAATATGGCTATACCCTTGAAGATGTATCGAAACTGCCCGCACCACGACGTGCAGCCGGTGTGAAATCCGCACCGAAATATCGCAACCCCGACAACGCTGACCAGACCTGGACCGGCAAGGGGCGCCAGCCAGACTGGTTCAAAACAGCAATTGCCGACGGTCGCGATCCATCCACGATGGAAATTTAAGCCCTAACGACCCAAGGCATTTTGAAGATCCTCGTAGGTGTAGCCGTCGAGGATCTCACCGCTTAGGCCTTTGCGAAATCCCGGCGCGATGGGCAGACAGCCAATGCCGCAGATCAGGTGAACCGACCGTTCACGGCCTGCGACATACCAAAGCCGACCGCCCGGCGTGGCGACATAGCCATTCAGTAAAAACTGCGCGTCGCCATCGACGTCGATCAGGCTGGGCAATTCGTTAAAGTATCCATCATCGAATGCACCGTGCGTATGATACGACGCCGTCACGGCGATGTCCGTGGGGAATGGTGCGGAACATGACGCAAACGTGCCCGCGACCGCCGGGCTGGCGACAAGTTCACCGTCATTATCATAGCCCAGATAGCCGCAATATTCGCGGCGCTTCGCAAATGATTGCGCCTGCAACGCGTAAAGCGTGCGTTCTGCAAGCGCCACTTCTGCAAGGTCTGGCGCGGCTGCGCCTGACGTCGGCAAGGGCCAGAGAAATACCCATAGAAGTCGCCACATTGCTTTTCTTTCCACGCGGATTCCCCCAATACTACCGCCAAATTGCAAAGGAAAAAGCCATGACACCTCACATTGCCGCCAAAGCCGGAGATATTGCCGAAACCGTCCTGATGCCGGGCGATCCATATCGCGCGAAATGGGCGGCAGAAACATTCCTGACCGACGCCGTCTGCATCAACGAAGTGCGTGGCATGCTGGGTTTCACCGGTATGTGGAACGGGAACCGCGTGACGATCATGGGGTCGGGCATGGGGATGCCGTCCATGTCGATCTATGCGAACGAATTGATGAAAGACTACGGTGCGCAAACGCTGATCCGCATCGGTAGCTGCGGCGGGATGCAGGACAACGTCAAGGTGCGCGATGTTGTGCTGGCGATGACAGCGACGTCCACCGGAACACCGTCCAGCACGATTTTCCGCGAAATCGACTATGCGCCCGTGTGCGATTTCGGTCTGTTGCAGGCCGCATATGCCGCGTCGGAAAAACGCGGCACGCCGACCCATGTCGGCAGCATCTATTCGTCCGACACGTTCTATGCGGAACGCAACGACCTGACCGAACAGATGATCCGGCATGGCGTGCTGGCCGTCGAAATGGAAGCGGCCGAGCTTTATATCCTCGCCGCGCGATACAAGCGTCGCGCGCTGGCCGTGATGACCGTCAGCGACCACATCATCACCGGTGAATCGCTGCCCAGCGATCAGCGGGAACGCACCTTTGGCGATATGGTCGAAATCGCGCTTGAAGCGGCCTTTGCCTAACGCCCGTGACTGCGATCGTATGAATTGAGCGGCGGCTCCGACCACGGGGCCGCCTCTTGTGTGTCAAGGATCTGCATCTCAAGCGGGTGGCAGACCGCGACATCGGATGAATGCTGCGTGCTACAATCGCCACCGGGACAGGCGGACAACACCGCCAGCAGGTCGATCTCTGCCAGCAGGTCAAGGTGATCGCCCGCGCGGACGGGGCTGGCCTTCATGAAATACTGGCCGGTATCTGCAGTGAACCCCGTGCACATGAACACGTTCAGCACGTCGTGGACATATGGCTCTGCCGTTGTCAGTGGCAGGCCTGTGGCATCCGACAAGGCGCGCGTCAGGTTCGAATGACAACAGTGGTGGTAGTCCAGACCACCCAGAAGCTTGGCCGTATAGGGGTCGCAGCGCGTGCCGATCACGTCATGCACCGCCCCGCCGTGCGCATCACGCCCATACCAGTCCAGCGTATCGGCCACGACGGTCGCCATGGGTCGCAGATAGGGAAACCCCGACCACAGGCGGTCGCCGGTCGTCACATGCGACCCGTGCAGGGCGCGTGTCTTGCCGGAATAAAACCGCTCTGACAGATCGTGGGCGTGAAACAAATTCAGATCACCGACCTGCGGACCGTCGGGGCACAGGATTCGCAGCACCTGCCCCGCCCTGACGCGGATATGGCGCGCATCACGCGGCGGGACCGTGACCCTTTCCACGACGGCCATTGGGTGTGCGGCCCGATCCAGCGCCGCCTGCGGCACAGGTAAGGCATCGTTCGGATAGCAGATCACAGGGGCGACCGCCCGTCGTTCTGCGGCATCAGCGGGTGTTTTGGGTCGTGATGCCATGTCTGATCCTATCTTTTTCTGCATACTTACAGCAAAACGCCGCCCCATGGGGACGGCGTTTCAGTGTCATTGGCCAACAGCACGTCGCAGCGCGACGTTCCCGGTTTTGCGCGCAAAACCGGCACGCCGATCAAACGACCCGCTCAACCATCATATGCTTGATTTCGGAAATCGCTTTTGCGGGGTTCAGACCCTTTGGGCAGGCCTTGGCGCAGTTCATGATCGTGTGGCAGCGATACAGTTTGAACGGGTCTTCCAGATCGTCCAGACGTTCGCCCGTTGCTTCATCGCGGCTATCGACGATCCAGCGGTGTGCGGCCAACAGTGCGGCCGGGCCAAGGTAACGGTCAGAGTTCCACCAGTAGCTTGGGCAGGATGTCGAACAGCATGCACACATGATGCATTCATAGCGGCCATCCAGCTTTTCGCGGTCTTCGATCGACTGGCGCCATTCCTTTGCAGGGGCGTTGGTCTTTGTTTCCAGCCACGGCATGATCGACGCGTGCTGCGCGTAGAAATGCGTCAGGTCGGGGATCAGATCCTTGACCACGGGCATGTGCGGCAGGGGATAGATCTTGATGTCGCCCTTTGCTTCATCCAGGCCAGAGATACAGGCCAGCGTGTTCACCCCGTCGATGTTCATCGCACAGGACCCGCAGATCCCTTCGCGGCAGGAACGGCGGAAGGTCAGTGTGGGGTCGATGTCCGTCTTGATCTTGATCAGCGCGTCCAGAACCATCGGACCGCAGGTGTCCAGATCGACATGATAGGTATCAAGACGCGGGTTTTTCCCATCGTCGGGATTCCAACGATACACCTGTACCTTTTTCGTGTTCTTGGCGCCTTCGGGTTTGGGCCATGTCTTGCCCGTAACCATCCGGCTGTTTTTCGGCAGTGTCAGTTCGACCATTTTCAGACCTTTCGTCGGTGGGCCGCAAAGCAGCCCGTCAAATCAGTGCCCTTAGCGGGCGGAATACGGGGCCAGCGGTGCGGCTCCGCTAAGCCGGGTGTAGCATTCAGAATAAACAACCGCCGGGTCGCGCCCCCGGATAAAATCATCGGTGATCCCTACGGCAATCCCCGTCTGCACACCAAACGCGCTGGATACACCGACGGACACCTGGCCCGTTGGTCCCGCAGCCGCCGCAGCCTGATCGGCGCAGCGTGCTTCGATCTGGGCAATCGTCGGCGGCAACGGCGGACCACAGGCCGCCAATGCCACCAAGCCCAGCGATGCAGTCCAGCGCAGGCGCATCAATAGACCCGCTTTTTCGGCGCGATCTTCTTCATGTCGATGCCGCCCTCTTCTTCTGTCGTCAAAGGATCCATATGGACAGGACGGTAATACAATTCGACCTTATTGCCCGTCACCTTTGCGAGAGAGTGCTTGCGCCATTCTTTATCGTCACGCTCTGGATAATCTTCGTGGGCATGCGCGCCACGGCTTTCCTTGCGCGCCTCTGCGCAGACGATCGTGGCCAGTGCGTTGGGCATCAGGTTGGCCAGTTCCAGCGTTTCCATCAGGTCGCTGTTCCAGATCATCGATTTGTCCGTGACGTGCAGATCATCCAGCTTCGCCGCGATGCCGGTCATCGTCTGGACGCCTTCGCCCAGTGTCTTGTCTGTGCGGAAAACGGCGGCGTCAGCCTGCATCGCGTTTTGCATTTCCAGCCGCAGTTCGGCGGTGGGTGTTCCGCCGCTGGCGTGGCGCATCTTGTCAAAGCGATCGAGTGCGGCATCGACACTGGATTGGTTCGGCGTCGGGTTCGTCGTGTTGGGATCAACGACCTGCCCCGCCTTGATCGCCGCCGCACGACCAAAGACGACAAGGTCGATCAGGCTGTTGGACCCAAGACGGTTGGCCCCGTGCACGGATGCACAGCCCGCTTCGCCCACGGCCATCAGACCGTGCACGATGCCGTCGGGATTGTCAGCCGTGGGGTTCAGCACCTCTCCCCAATAGTTGGTGGGGATGCCGCCCATGTTGTAATGCACGGTCGGCTGCACCGGGATCGGTTCCTTGGTCAGATCGACACCTGCAAAGATGCGGGCTGATTCGGTGATTCCCGGCAGACGCAAATCCAGCGTTTCGGGCGGCAGGTGGTTCAGGTTCAGGTGGATGTGGTCCTTTTTCGGCCCGACACCGCGGCCTTCGCGGATTTCCATGGTCATGCAGCGGCTGACCACGTCACGTGACGCCAGATCCTTGTAGGTCGGCGCATAACGTTCCATGAAACGCTCGCCTTCGGAATTGGTCAGGTAGCCGCCTTCGCCACGCGCGCCTTCGGTGATCAGGCAGCCTGCACCGTAGATGCCGGTGGGATGGAACTGCACGAATTCCATATCCTGCAACGGCAGCCCCTGCCGTGCGACCATACCGCCACCGTCACCGGTGCAGGTATGCGCGCTGGTGGCGCTGAAATAGGCGCGGCCATAACCGCCCGTTGCCAGTACCGTGGTTTTCGCACTGAACAAGTGCAAAGTGCCGTCGTCCAGCTTCCACGCCATCACGCCCTGACACACACCGTCTTCGGACATGATCAGATCGGTGGCGAAATATTCGATGTAGAATTCGGCTTTTTGCTTCAGCGATTGACCATAAAGCGTGTGCAGAATCGCGTGACCGGTGCGGTCGGCGGCGGCACAGGTGCGCTGCACGGGCGGGCCTTCACCGAATTCGGTGGTATGACCGCCAAAGGGGCGCTGATAGATCTTGCCTTCTTCGGTGCGCGAAAACGGCACGCCGTAGTGTTCCAGTTCGTAAACAGCCTTGGGCGCTTCACGCGCAAGGTATTCCATCGCGTCGGTGTCGCCCAGCCAGTCGGACCCTTTGACCGTGTCATACATATGCCACTGCCAATGGTCGGGCCCCATGTTGGACAGCGACGCGGCGATGCCGCCCTGTGCCGCAACGGTGTGCGACCGGGTCGGGAACACCTTTGAGATACAGGCTGTTTTCAGCCCCTGTTCTGCAAGACCAAGCGTCGCGCGCAGGCCGGACCCACCGGCACCCACGACGATGGCGTCAAAGGTATGTGTTTCGTAATCATAAGCGGCCATCGGTCAGCTCCGGCAATTAAAGGGCAAGGCGCACGACGGCGAAAACACCGACGGCGGCGGCGGCGTAGCTGATGCAGATCATCGCAATGATCAGCGGAGCCTTCAGCGCACCGTGAATATAATCTTCGATCAGGGTCTGAACACCGCCACGAAAGTGCAGAAAGCTGATGGCGATGGTCAGGGCAGCGATCACGGACGGGAAGGGACGCTGGTAATATGCGACGACTTGTTCATAGGGCGCGCCGTAGATCGCGCCAAAGGTAAACACAAAGCAGGGAATCAGCAGCAACAACGCCACAGATGTCACCTGCATCTGCCAGTGATGCTGTGTGCCGGACCGTGCAGATCCGTTGCCCGTCGCGCGTTTGCGGTCAGTCATGAATGCCATGGTCAGTCCCCTAAAGCACGATTGCGGTAAAAATGGTCAGCAACACTGAAATCAGCACGATGGCCTGACCCGTCGTTTCCACCCGGTCGACTTCCAGCAGGTATCCCTGATCCCAGATCAGATGACGCAGGCCAGCCAGCGAATGATACCAAAGCCCGGCCACCGAAAAGAACATCACCAGATCACCGAACCAGCTGGTCAGGAACCCATCGGCGGTGGCAAAGGCATCCGGCCCGGCGGCGGCGGCGGCAAACCACCATACGACCAGCAGCGACGTCACCAGCAGTGCATTGCCGGTAATCCGCGTGAAGATCGACGTCATAGATGTCCACTGCGGACGGTAAATCGTCAGATGTGGCGAAAGCGGGCGATTGCCCCGGTTCAGATCGGTCATTTCCGGTCCCTTGATCCTGCTCTCCCGCGATCGGGAGCGAATTGCCTGCGATACATGAACCATTGCAACGGGGAAGTCACGCCACAGGCGCAATTTTTCCTTGCGTGATTTCGACGCGACCACAGCGCCTGCAACGAAACGGCGGGCAGGTCATGACCTGCCACTGAACTTTCATCCGGCGGGAACCGGAGCCCTTTGGGTTGATAGGCCTATTTGCGCAGGTGGAGCAACCGACATCCGT
>NZ_JAAFZU010000027.1:0-8004 GCF_018263905.1 Loktanella sp. SALINAS62
CTTCGCTGTATCTCGTTCGCTTCATTGTCCGTCCCTTCGTTGGGTCGGACTCTCATTCCAAATGGAGGAAAAATCCCGTGGCAGGTCAGTCATCGCAAGGTGTCAACGGTCGCAACTTGCATCAAATTTAAGGATGGCGGGTTCCAAGGAACGGGATGGAACCCGGCGGTGTCTGCAGGCCGCCCTTTGTTCGGCCCGGAAACTGAACCCTAGACTGGGATCAGCGCCCAGTAATCCAGATCAAGCAAAACGTCGGGCAGGTATCTACCGTCCGTGTCGCGCAGATCGCCGGACGCGCCTTTTGTTGCAACCAACCGCAGGCGTATGGCACCGACGCCGGGGGCCGCTGTCTGGGCGGTGTCCAGCACCTCTGACCAGGCGCGTATGGTGTCGCCCGCAAAACAGGGGTTCGCATGGCTGCCTGCGTTGATCGCCGCCAGCATCTGTGCGTTCGCCAATCCATTGAACGACAGTGCGCGTGCAAGACTGATGACATGGCCGCCATAGATCAGGCGTTTGCCATCGGGGCGTTGGGTCGCATCGAAATGCACCTTTGCGGTGTTCTGCCACAACCGCGTGGCCAGCATATGCTCTGCCTCTTCGATCGTGACACCGTCGACGTGGTCGATGATTTCCCCGACGGTGTAGTCGGACATGCGATGCGGTTCGCCCGCCAGCGCAAAATCGTAACGCGTGAAATCAAGGCCCTGCGGGATCACAAGATCAGATGCCGCGACGGCACCAGCCAGATCGGGAATGACCGCATCAGGGGCCGGACCGTCACCGCGTTTGCGCACCATTACCCAGCGGACATATTCCAGCACGGGATCACCATGCTGATTGCATCCCGTGGTGCGGACCCAGACCACACCGCTTTTGCCGTTGGAGTTCTGTTTGACGCCGATCACCTGTGACGTGGCGGTGATCGTGTCGCCGGGCCACAGCGGTTTCAGCCAGCGGCCTTCGGCGTATCCCAGATTCGCCACGGCATTCAGCGACACGTCAGGCACGGTTTTGCCGAACACGGTATGGAACGTCACCAGATCGTCCAGCGGACTGCACGGCAGACCGCAGGACTGGGCAAAGGTATCGGCAGAATGCAGCGCGTGCCGGGCGGGATACAGCGCATGATACAGCGCGCGTTCGCCCATGTTGATCGAACGCGGGACCGCATGGGTCAGGACGTCACCGACAGCGTAATCTTCGAAAAACCGCCCCGCGTTCGTTTTGGTCATTGCTGACCCAGTTTCATGTCCGGGTCATATGGTGTGCTGATTTCTTTCGTGACGGCCTGACCACAGCGCATCACGCCATTTGCCTGATCAAAGGCATAGGTCGGGGTGCCATACAGCTCCCACCCCTTGGACAGCGCATCGCTGACCTTGTGGCAAAAGGCGGATGTGTCGTCTTCGGTCAGCAAGCGGTAAATCTTTGTCATGGGATTATCCAAACGGGTTATAGCCAAGCCAAGCATGTATGCCGGCCACGACAATATATAGAACGACCGCCGCCACGATGGCGATCCATTCCGATTTGATCGGTGGCGCGTGATAGGCGCCGCGCGCGCCTTGCGCCCGGTTCAGCACGACCATTTCAGCCAGCGCCCAGATCAACAGTCCGCCGAACAGTACAAAGGATGGCACGTCGCCGTTTACCAGCAGATGCGCCACGGCCCAGACGGCCACGGCGGTCAGTTGCGGGTGGCGGATCCAGCGTGTGATCCGCGTCTTCTTGCCCGAGGCCGCGAACAGGTAGAACGAAAACAGTATCAGAAGGTTGTTGATGCCCGTCATCGCGGGCGATCTGCCCCAGTAAACCGCGCAGTCCGCGCTGCGATATCCCACGACCATCAGCACAATCGCGATCACACTTGCGACGGCCACGATCATCTTGCCACGATCACCGAAACCCGCACGATGATCGGGTGCGATCCGTTTCCAGAAATGCGCACCGGCCCACAAAGCCAGGCCGAGGATAAGTAGGATCATGCGGTTTCCAATTCTGCAATGGCGTCAGCTTTGGCCAAGGTCGCGCGGGCCGTGACGATATGCAAGTTTTCGACGATGCGTCCATCGACAACGGCGACCCCCTGCCCTGCGGCCACCGCTTCGTCAAAAGCGGCAATCTGACGCCGGGCAAGTTCTATTTCGGCGTCGGTCGGACCAAAGATGCTGTTGGCGATATCCAACTGCGCGGGATGGATCAGCGATTTACCGTCAAACCCCATGTCGCGCCCGTCTTCGCATTCCGCGCGCAGGCCGTCATCATCTTTGAATGCATTGAATACGCCGTCGATGGCGACTACCCGCGCGGCCCGTGCGGCCAACAGACAATGTTGCAAAGCCACACGCATGCCATCGCGGGTCCGCGCCGTCAGATCCTTTGCCAGATCGTTGGTGCCCATCACCACCCCGGACAGTCGCGGGTGGGCACAGATCGTATGGGCGTTCAGCACACCCAGCGGTGTTTCCATCATCGCCCAAAGCGGCAGATCGGGCACTGCTTGCGCGACAGCGTCCAGATCACCGGCGCTGTCGACCTTTGGGATCAGGATGCCATCGCAGGACATGCCCGCGACCGCCGCCATATCATCAGCGCCCCATGCGGTATCCAGGCCGTTAATCCGCACCAGCCGCAGTCTGGTGCCATAGCCACCCTGTTCCAACGCCAGCGACAGGGTCTCTCTGGCCGATACCTTGGCGTCGGGGGCGACGGCGTCTTCCAGATCGAACAGGATCACGTCACAGGCAAGGCTGCGGGCCTTGTCCAGCGCACGCGGTTTTGATCCGGGAATATAAAGAGCGGAACGGGTCGGTCGGGTCGTCATATCGGCCTCGTAATTAAGTTGCGCGCACATGACCCCAAGCTTTCCAAATCTTCAACCCCTTGCGTTTGAAATTCAGGAACATGCCCGCAGCATCGTTGATGCGCCAGTTTTCGCCGACAGCCAAAGTTGGACCCGATATCGTCTGCAACCTTTCCCATTGGCCAGAGTTGTAGCGCCAGAAGGAGGATATCTGCGGATGTCCTTCAGGTCACAAGACAAAGGCGTACAAAATGAAAAACCTTATCACAACTACAGCGATTGCCATGCTGATTGCCAGCGGTGCCGTTGCCGCCAGCCACACCACAGAAGAAGGTGTGACAGAAGAAGGAACGATGACCGACGAAAGCACCATGACTGACGATGGCGCAATGACCGACGACGGCACCATGACTGACGACGGCATGACCGACGACACAATGACCGACACCGATACGATGGTCGACGACGGCGCCATGACCGACGACGGCATGACCGACACGACCACACTGGAAGGTGACACCACCACGCTGGAAGACGAGACAACTGCAATGTCCCCGATGGACGGCTATTCGCAAGTGATGAACGAAGACATCACCGCCGAAGAACTGACCGGTGCCACGGTTTACGGAAGCGACAATGAAGAAGTCGGCGATATCAGCGATATCGTGATCGCTGACGATGGCATGATCCAGCAAGTGATCGTCGATGTAGGCGGTTTTCTGGGACTTGGCGAAAAGCCGGTCGCACTGGAATTCGCTGATGTCACGATCATGACGCAAGACGACGGCGACGATCTGCGCGTGACGATCATGCAGACCGAGGAAGAACTGGAAGAGATGCCGGAATACGAAGAACAAATGTAATTCCGACTGCATTTTCCAATCAAGGCCGTCCCTTTTGGGGCGGCCTTTTTTGTCAGCTCAACGCCAGCCAGATCAGGCGCAGCCCTGTCAGCGTCAGCGCCACATAGGTAATGCCGAAAAACAGACGCTCTGACACGTAATGATGCGCACGCACGCCGATCCATGCCCCCAGCAAAGCGGCCGGCGCAAGGATCAGATCCGCCAACAGTGTTTGTGCCGTGAAAATGCCCAAAAATCCGTAGGGGATGAATTTCATCAGGTTGATCGCCCAGAACACGATCACGCTTGTGGCCTGATAGCGGGTTTTGTCCATTCCCATGCCCAGCGTGAAGACGGCGACCGGCGGGCCACCGGCATGGCTGACGAAACTGGTGAACCCCGCGACGGACCCCGCCACCCAAGCCCATCCGCGCGAAAAGGCAAAGTTCGGAATTTTCAGCACATCGGCCGCCCGTGCCCACTGATAGACGACAAAGGCCAAGCAGATGATCCCGATCAACAGACGAAAGCTGTCCGCGTTCACCACGGAATAGACCAGCGCCCCGATCGCCACACCCGGCACGGCCCCGATAATCAGTCCCTTCGCGGATGGGCCGTCCCATTTGCGCCAGTAGGGTCGCAGGGACGCCACATCGATCAGCATCAGCAGCGGCAGCATCACCCCCAGCGCGAACCCCGGATCGACAACAATTGCCAGAATTGCCGCCGCCACAAACGCAGCGCCAGACCCAAAGCCTGCTTTTGAGATACCGGCAAAGATCACGGCAGGCACCGCAACAAGGTAGAACATGGGATCAAGAGGGGTCATTGCGGTCCTGTGACGTCAGTGTTTTGCAGATGCTTAGCCGCTGTCATGGGGCTTGACCATCGGCTGCACACTTGCAGGCGACGCCCCAAACGACTAACCCAGCGCGCAAGTTGATCAACAGCTAAACAGGAGCCATGCCATGGCCAGACCCAAGATTGCACTGATTGGCGCCGGACAAATCGGCGGCACGCTTGCCCACCTCGCAGCGGTCAAGGAATTGGGCGACGTCGTCCTTTTCGACATTGCCGAAGGCGCGCCGCAGGGCAAAGCGCTGGACATCGCCGAATCCGGTCCTTCGGGGAAATTTGACGGATCGTTCAAAGGCACCAACGATTATGCCGATATCGCAGGCGCCGATGTCTGCATCGTGACGGCCGGTGTGCCCCGCAAGCCGGGCATGTCACGCGACGACCTGCTGGGCATCAACCTGAAGGTCATGAAATCAGTTGGCGAGGGCATCAAGGAACATGCTCCCGACGCTTTTGTGATCTGCATCACCAATCCGCTGGACGCGATGGTCTGGGCGCTGCGCGAATTTTCCGGCCTGCCCCACAAAAAAGTCTGCGGCATGGCCGGTGTGCTGGACAGCGCCCGATTCCGGCATTTTCTTGCCGATGAATTCAAGGTGTCGATGCGCGACGTGACGGCATTCGTTCTGGGTGGCCACGGCGATACGATGGTGCCGCTGACACGCTATTCCACTGTGGCCGGGATTCCCCTGCCCGATCTGGTCGACATGGGCTGGACCACGCAGGACAAGCTGGACGCCATCGTACAGCGCACCCGTGATGGCGGCGCGGAAATCGTCGGCCTGCTGAAAACCGGGTCTGCCTTTTATGCGCCAGCGACATCGGCCATCGAAATGGCGGAATCGTTCCTGAAAGACCAAAAGCGCGTGCTGCCCTGTGCGGCCCACGTGGACGGCGCCTATGGGTTGGACGGATTCTATGTCGGTGTGCCAACCGTGATCGGTGCGGGCGGGGTGGAACGCATCGTCGAAATCAAGATGAACAAGGACGAACAGGCCATGTTCGACAAATCCGTCGACGCGGTGAAAGGCCTTGTGTCCGCCTGCAAGGAAATCGATCCTTCACTGGCTTGAATAATCAACAATGACTGATGAAAAGGGCGTCCTTCGGGGCGCCCTTTTGCCGTTCACGACCAAGTTAGCGTTAACGAAAGATAGCGTGTGATCACACCCTCTATAGCTGTGATCACAAATGTCGCTTTTCCGGTCAGGCCCTTGAACTGATCGTTCAGCTTTCGTCCTGCATATGACAAACTGCGACAAACTGAGCCACACGAAGGACGTGCCATGAACATCCACGAATACCAGGCCAAAGCCCTGCTGCGCCAATACGGCGCGCCGGTCAGCGACGGCCGCGCCGTCACCCGCGCCGAAGAAGCGAAAACCGCTGCGGGGGAACTTGACGGGCCTTTGTGGGTCGTCAAGGCGCAGATCCACGCCGGTGGACGCGGCAAAGGTAAATTCAAGGAAACAGACGCCGGTGACGCAGGCGGTGTGCGGCTGACCAAATCCGTGGAAGAAGCGGCGCAGGAAGCCAAAAAGATGCTGGGGCGCACGCTGGTCACGCACCAGACCGGCCCCGCAGGCAAGGTCGTCAACCGTGTCTACATCGAAGACGGGTCCGGCATCGAAACCGAATTGTATCTGGCGCTGCTGGTGGATCGCCAGACCAGCCGCATCGGTTTCGTCTGTTCGACCGAAGGCGGGATGGACATCGAAGAAGTCGCCGCCAACACACCCGAAAAGATCCTGAATTTTACCGTTGACCCCGCGACCGGCTATCAGCCGTTCCACGGGCGCCGGGTTGCGTTTACCCTTGGCCTGACCGGTCCACAGGTGAAGCAATGCGTTCAACTGATGGGCCAGCTTTACAAGGCATTCGTCGAAAAAGACATGGAGATGCTGGAAATCAACCCGTTGATCGTGACCGACAAGGGCGATCTGAAAGTGCTGGACGCCAAAGTCAGCTTTGACGGCAATGCCATCTACCGCCACAGCGACATCGCGGCCCTGCGCGACGAAACCGAAGAAGACGCCAAAGAACTTCAGGCCAGCAAATACGACCTGAACTACATCGCGCTCGACGGTGAAATCGGTTGCATGGTCAATGGTGCCGGTCTTGCCATGGCAACGATGGACATCATCAAACTGTATGGTGCCGAACCTGCCAACTTTCTGGACGTCGGCGGCGGCGCGACCAAGGAAAAGGTCACCGAGGCGTTCAAGATCATCACGTCCGATCCCAACGTCAAAGGCATTCTTGTCAACATCTTTGGTGGCATCATGCGCTGCGACGTCATCGCCGACGGCGTGGTCGCCGCGGTCAAGGAAGTGGGTCTGAAGGTGCCGCTGGTCGTACGCCTCGAAGGCACGAACGTCGAAGCAGGCAAAAAGATCATCAACGAATCCGGTCTTGATGTGATCGCGGCTGACGACCTGAAGGACGGCGCCCAGAAAATCGTCAAAGCCGTCAAGGGCTGATCCGCAAGCGGGTGGCCGACAGTGCCGCCCGCCATCGAACGACACCAATTCCAACGGAGGCCCAGATGGCCATTCTCGTCAACGAAAACACCCGTGTGATCTGCCAAGGCTTTACCGGCTCTCAGGGCACGTTCCATTCCGAACAGGCCATCGCCTATGGCACCAAAATGGTCGGCGGCGTCACCCCCGGTAAGGGGGGCCAGACGCACCTTGACCTGCCGGTCTACGATTCCGTCCACGAAGCCCGCGCCATGACCGAAGCCAACGCATCGGTGATCTACGTTCCACCCCCGTTTGCGGCCGATTCGATCCTTGAAGCGATCGACGCGGAAATGGAACTGATCATCTGCATTACCGAAGGCATCCCGGTGCTGGACATGATGCGCGTCAAGCGCGCGCTTGAAGGGTCCAAATCCCGTCTGATCGGTCCGAACTGCCCCGGCGTCATCACCCCCGACGCCTGCAAGATCGGCATCATGCCGGGCCATATCCACAAACGTGGGTCTGTCGGTGTTGTGTCGCGGTCCGGCACGCTTACATACGAAGCTGTGAAACAGACCTCTGACTCCGGCCTTGGCCAGTCCACCGCAGTGGGCATCGGCGGCGACCCCATCAAGGGGACCGAACACATCGACGTGCTGGAAATGTTCCTGGCCGACCCCGAAACGCAATCGATCATCATGATCGGTGAAATCGGCGGCTCTGCCGAAGAAGAAGCGGCACAATTCCTGGCCGACGAACGCAAGAAAGGCCGCTGGAAACCGACCGCCGGTTTCATTGCGGGCCGCACCGCACCGCCGGGTCGGCGCATGGGCCATGCCGGCGCGATCGTCGCGGGCGGCAAAGGCGACGCTGAATCCAAGATCGAAGCCATGAAATCCGCCGGAATCGTCGTGGCCGACAGCCCCGCCACACTGGGCGAAGCGGTGCTGAAGGCCATCGACCAGAACTGAACCCACGGCGGGCCGTCCCGGCCCGCCAAACCCCTTGAGGCGGGGACGCCCGCCCGACCGTCAGG
>NZ_JAAFZU010000027.1:8097-19222 GCF_018263905.1 Loktanella sp. SALINAS62
ACGCGCGCTATGCCGAAAACCCCGGTGCGGTGGATGAAAGCTGGCGGGCGTTCTTTGAATCCCTCGGCGATGCAGAAGACGCGCAGGCAGAGGCCGCTGGACCGTCCTGGGCGCGCAAAGACTGGCCACCCGTCCCCAACGATGACCTGACGTCCGCGTTGGACGGCCAATGGGCCGCCGAACCCGTCGCTGCCGCCAAAAAGATCGAGAAAAAGGCTGCTGAACAGGGCGTGTCGCTGTCGCAGGATCAGATGCGCAATGCGGTGCTGGACAGTATCCGTGCGCTGATGATCATTCGCGCCTACCGCATCCGGGGCCACCTGATCGCGGATCTTGACCCGCTGGGCATGCGCGAACAGACGCCGCATCCCGAACTGGACCCCGCATCCTATGGGTTCACCAAGGCGGATATGGACCGCCCGATTTTCATCGACAACGTGCTCGGCCTTGAAGTCGCCACGATGAACGAAATCATGGCCATCGTGAAACGCACGTACTGCGGCACCTTTGCGCTGCAATACATGCATATTTCCAACCCCGAAGAAGCCGGATGGCTGAAGGAACGGATCGAAGGTCTGGGCAAGGAAATCACGTTCACCCAGAATGGCCGCAAGGCGATCCTGAACAAGCTTGTCGAAGCCGAAGGTTTCGAAAAGTTCCTGCATGTCAAATACATGGGGACAAAGCGGTTTGGTCTGGACGGTGGCGAATCCCTGATCCCCGCGATGGAACAAATCATCAAACGCGGTGGCCAGCTGGGACTGGAAGAAATCGTCATCGGCATGCCGCATCGCGGGCGTCTGTCGGTGCTGGCAAACGTGATGGGCAAACCCTACCGCGCGATTTTCAACGAATTTCAGGGCGGCAGTTTCAAACCCGAAGACGTCGAAGGGTCGGGTGATGTGAAATATCACCTTGGCGCGTCGTCCGACCGGACATTCGACGACAACGAAGTGCATTTGTCACTGACCGCGAACCCGTCCCACCTTGAAGCCGTGAACCCCGTTGTGCTGGGCAAGGTGCGCGCCAAGCAGGACGAAAAAAAGGACAGCGACCGGACCAAGGTAATGGCCGTCCTGTTGCACGGTGATGCGGCCTTTGCTGGTCAGGGCGTCGTGGCCGAAGGGTTCCAGATGTCAGGCATCCGCGGCCACCGGACCGGCGGCACGATGCATATCGTCGTGAACAACCAGATCGGTTTCACGACCTCCCCGCATTTTTCGCGCACCTCTCCCTATCCGACCGATATTGCGCTGATGGTCGAAGCGCCGATTTTCCACGTGAACGGCGACGACCCCGAAGCCGTCGTGCACGCTGCACGGATCGCCACGGAATTCCGCCAGAAATTCCACAAGGACGTGGTGCTGGATATCATTTGTTACCGCCGCTTTGGTCACAACGAAGGCGATGAGCCGATGTTCACCAACCCGGTGATGTACAAAAAGATCAAGAAACAGAAAACGACGCTGACGCTGTACACCGACCGGCTGGTCAAGGACGGGCTGATCCCCGAAGGCGAAATCGACGAAATGAAAGCCGCGTTTCAGGCCAAGCTAAACGAGGAATTCGAGGCTGGAAAAGATTACAAACCCAACAAAGCCGACTGGCTGGATGGGCGCTGGTCCGGCATGGAACGCGACAAGGCGGATTATCAGCGTGGCCAGACCGCGATTGAACCCGAAACGATGGCGCAGATCGGCAAAACGCTGACCTCAGCGCCGGACGGGTTCGCCACGCACAAAACCATCGATCGCCTGCTGAAATCCAAGGCGGAAATGTTCGAATCCGGCACCGGGTTCGACTGGGCCACCGGCGAAGCCCTGGCCTTTGGGTCGCTGCTGACCGAAGGATATCACGTGCGACTGGCCGGTCAGGACAGTACGCGCGGCACGTTCAGCCAGCGCCATTCCGCCCTGATCAATCAGGAAACCGAAGACCGCTATTACCCGCTGAACCACGTCCGCGATGGTCAGGCCAACTACGAAGTCATCGATTCCATGCTGTCGGAATATGCGGTGCTGGGCTTTGAGTACGGCTATAGCCTTGCGGAACCGAACGCGTTGACCCTGTGGGAAGCGCAGTTCGGTGACTTTGCCAACGGCGCGCAGATCATGTTCGACCAGTTCATCAGTTCGGGCGAATCGAAATGGCTGCGGATGTCGGGTCTGGTCTGCCTGCTGCCCCACGGCTACGAAGGTCAGGGGCCAGAACATTCCAGCGCGCGTCTGGAACGGTTCCTGCAAATGTGCGGAAACGATAACTGGATCGTGGCAAACTGCACCACGCCCGCCAACTATTTTCACCTGCTGCGGCGGCAGTTACACCGCAGTTTCCGCAAACCGCTGATCCTGATGACGCCCAAATCGCTGCTGCGGCATAAGCTGGCGGTTTCAGACGCAGACGATTTCACCACGGGATCATCGTTCCACCGCGTGCTGTGGGATGACGCGCAAAAGGGTCATTCCGACACCCAATTGGCGCCCGACGACAAGATCAAGCGCGTCGTCATGTGTTCCGGCAAGGTCTATTACGATCTGCTTGAAGCGCGCGACGAAGCCGGGATCGACGACGTCTATCTGTTGCGGTTTGAACAGTTCTATCCGTTCCCGGCACAATCTGCCGTGGCCGAACTGGAACGGTTCAAGGACGCCGAAATGATCTGGTGTCAGGAAGAACCGAAGAATCAAGGCGCATGGACCTTTATGGAACCCAACCTTGAGTGGTGCCTGACCCGGATCAAGGCGAAACACACTCGGCCGGTCTATGTCGGCCGTGCCACATCCGCCAGCCCGGCGACAGGTCTGGCCAGCCAGCATAAAGCGACACAGGCGGCTCTCGTCGCCGAAGCACTGAACATCGAAGGATCCAAGAAATGACCACCGAAGTCCGCGTCCCCACACTTGGCGAATCCGTGACAGAAGCCACCGTCGCCACATGGTTCAAGCAACCCGGCGACACCGTCGCGGTGGACGAAATGCTGTGCGAACTGGAAACCGACAAGGTGACGGTCGAAGTGCCGTCGCCTGTGGCTGGCACCCTGTCCGAAATCGTCGCCGCCGAAGGTGAAACCGTTGGCGTTGACGCCCTGCTGGCCCAGATCAGCGAAGGCGATGCAGACAGCACCAAGGCCGACGCGCCGAAAGCCGACGCCAAGGCAGACACATCCAAGGAAGACGTCGATCAAGTCGACGACAGCTATGACGGCAAAAGCCCCATTGAAGGCGGCACAGACACCGTCAATGCCGGGCCAGAGGAAATGAAACCCCGCGATCCCGAAGACGCACCATCCGCCAAAAAGCTGATGGCCGAAAACAATCTGTCCGCAGGTGATGTCAAAGGCTCTGGCAAGGACGGCCGCGTCATGAAAGACGACGTGTTGAACGCGCTGTCGCAGCCCAAGGCAGCGCCAAAGCCCGCCCCGGCCGCACCCCGTGCCGCAGGTCAGGTCGACCGTGAAGAGCGGGTCAAGATGACCCGGTTACGCCAGACCATCGCCCGTCGCCTGAAAGAAGCGCAGAACACCGCCGCCATGCTGACCACCTACAACGAGGTGGACATGACCAGCATCATGGAATTGCGCAACGAATACAAAGATCTGTTCCTGAAGAAACACGGTGTGAAGCTAGGCTTCATGTCCTTCTTTACCAAGGCCTGCATCCACGCCCTGAACGAAGTGCCAGAGGTCAATGCAGAAATTGACGGCACCGATGTCATCTACAAACACTACGTCAACATGGGCATCGCCGCCGGCACCCCGACGGGTCTGGTGGTTCCGGTCATCAATGACGCCGACCAGATGTCGTTCGCCGACATCGAAAAGGCAATCGCAGAAAAAGGCGCCAAGGCGCGCGATGGCAAGCTGTCCATGGCGGAAATGCAGGGCGGGACATTCACGATCTCGAACGGCGGTGTCTATGGCTCGCTGATGTCCTCGCCAATCCTGAACCCACCGCAGTCCGGTATTCTGGGCATGCACAAGATTCAGGATCGCCCGATGGTCGTGAACGGGCAGATTGTTATCCGTCCGATGATGTATCTGGCCCTGTCCTATGACCACCGCATCGTCGACGGCAAGGGTGCTGTGACATTCCTTGTCCGCGTCAAGGAAGCGCTGGAAGACCCGCGCCGCCTGCTGATGGATCTCTAGTCCGATGCAAATGCTGGCGGACATCACAACGGGCGATTTCGATGCGTTCAAATCCAGCTTTGACGCAGATGCGGAAAAGCGGATGGCCGCCGGTCTGACCCTGATGCAGATGTGGCGCGTTGCGGACGACGCGCAACGCGTCGTCTGTCTGTTCGACGTGAACGACCGGAAACGGGCGCAGGACTGGCTGACGACCGAACAGCAGACCGGGGTGAAGATCACCGGACGCTTTCTGAAAACCGCTTGAAAGGCCTGACGTGACACCAGAACTGACCGTCCTCGCCCTTGCGGGCATCCTGCAAGCACTGCAATTTACCGCAACCTCTGTCCGTGCCAATCTTGAATTGCCCGCTGGCAAGCTGATGGGCCCGCGCGATCCGCAACGGCTGGGCCAGCCGTTGCTGGAACAGGTCAGCCCGAAAACCGGCCGCCTGTTTCGCGCCCTGAACAATCATTTCGAAGGATTGATCCTTTTCACCCTCGCCGTGGTTGTCGTCACCCTCGCAGATCGCACCACCGGTTTTTCCGCGATCTGCGCATGGACCTACCTGACCGCACGGATTTTCTACGTCCCGGCCTATTATTTCGGCTGGACGCCGTGGCGGTCGATCATCTGGATGGTCGGGTTCCTTGCCACGAACTTCATGTTACTGTCTGTTTTCATCGTCTAGACACAGACCAACCCAATACGGAGGCCCCCATGGCCAGCTATGACGTCATCATCATCGGTTCCGGCCCCGGCGGCTATGTGTCCGCCATCCGCTGCGCGCAACTGGGCCTGAAAACCGCCTGCGTCGAAGGCCGCGACACCTTGGGCGGCACCTGCCTGAACGTCGGCTGCATCCCGTCCAAGGCGCTGCTACATGCCACCCACATGCTGCATGAAGCGGAACACAACTTTGCCGACATGGGCCTGAAAGGCAAAAGCCCCTCCGTCGATTGGGACCAGATGATGGCCTACAAGGAAAAGACCGTGGGCCAGAACACCGGCGGCATCGAATTCCTGTTCAAGAAAAACAAGGTCGACTGGCTCAAGGGCTGGGGCAGCATCCCCGCCCCCGGCAAGGTCAAGGTGGGTGACGACACCCATGATGCCAAGCATATCATCATCGCCACCGGTTCCGAACCTGCCCCGCTGAAAGGCGTCGAAGTGGACGAAGAAACCGTCGTCACATCAACCGGCGCACTGAAGCTGAAGAAAATCCCGAAATCGATGGTCGTCATCGGTGGCGGGGTGATCGGGCTGGAACTGGGCAGCGTCTATGCCCGCCTCGGGGTAGAGGTCACGGTGGTGGAATATCTGGATGCGATCACGCCCGGTCAGGACGCCGAAATCGCACGGCAGTTCCAGAAGCTGCTGACAAAGCAGGGTATGAAATTCATCCTTGGTGCCGCCGTTCAGGCTGTCAGCGTCAAGAACAAGAAAGCAACCGTATCCTACAAGATGCGCAAGGACGACGCAGAGGCCGAAATCACCGCCGATACCGTTCTGCTGTCAACCGGACGCCGTCCCTATACCGACGGTCTGGGACTTGCCGATCTGGGTGTGACGATGTCCGACCGCGGCCAAATCGAAGTCGACGCGCATTACAAAACGAATGTCGATGGCATCTATGCCATCGGTGATGCCATCAAAGGCCCGATGCTTGCCCACAAGGCCGAAGACGAAGGCATGGCCGTTGCCGAAGGTCTGGCCGGCCAGAAGCCGCATGTGAACTACGGTGTCATCCCCGGTGTGATCTACACCCATCCCGAAGTCGCCAGCGTTGGTGAAACCGAAGAATCGCTGAAACAGGCGGGTCGCGCCTATAAGGTCGGCAAATTTCCCTTTATGGGCAATGCACGGGCCAAGGCGAACCATTCCGGAGACGGTTTTGTCAAGATTCTGGCCGACAAGGAAACTGATCGTATTCTGGGCGCGCATATCATCGGCCCGATGGCTGGCGACCTGATCCACGAAATCTGCGTCGCCATGGAATTCGGCGCCGCAGCAGAGGATCTGGCCCGCACCTGCCACGCCCATCCGACGTATTCCGAAGCCGTGCGCGAAGCGGCCCTTGCCTGTGGTGATGGCGCAATTCACGCCTGATTTCGAAAAGGCTTCAGTTGTCGGCCCCCGGACGAAAATCCGGGGGCCGCGCTGTTTACGGCCATTGGCATCCCTGCCTGTACCGTACCCGCATCCTGCGCAGTCAAATCCTAAAGCTGCGTGAATGCTTTCGCTGTTTTCCAAATATCCTCGGGGGGACGCGCGGCACGCGCGGGGGGGGGGGGCAGACAGCCCCCCTGCTACGCCTTCAACAGGCGCAGCCCCTTGGTCACGTCAGACCGCACCGCCAGCCGCAGGCCCGGTTCGTCCCCGGCGCGCAATGCTGCCAGAATGTGGCGGTGATCCACAGGCGGCGTCGTGCGGTTCAACCGCCCATACAGCGACCGCATGGTCGGGCCCAACTGCAACCACACGGTTTCGGTCATCGCCAGTATCGCCGGGGCCTGCGCGCGCAGATAAAGTGTGCGGTGAAATTCAAGGTTCATGCGGATATAGCCCGACGCGTCATGCCGCGACACCATCTGGCTTACGTTGGCGTTGATCGCTTCCAACCTGTCGATCAGGGCAAAATGCGCACGTGGCAACGCCCGCGATGCCAGTTCCGGTTCCAGCAGCGCCCGCAGGGTCGCCAGTTCCTCTATTCGTTCGTTGGTCAGCGCAGGCGTCGTCACCCGCCCCGTGGCCGACATCGACAACGCCCCTTCTGACACCAGCCGCCGCACGGCTTCACGCGCGGGCGTCATGGATACGTCGAATTCCCGCGCGATCCCGCGTAAGGTCAGCGTGACGCCAGGGTCGATCTGGCCATGCAGGATGCGCGTCCGCAATGCCCGGAATACCCGGTCATGCGCCGCACCCGATCCAGTCGCAGGCCGTACCGGAATCATGACGCGCCGAACCGCACCGCGTGCAGGCGGTCGCCGTTGTCACGCAGCCATTGCCTGTGACGTGCATAATCGGGGTCCAGCCGCGCGACGATTTCCCAGAACGCCGATGAGTGATTCATCTGTTCCAGATGCGCCACCTCGTGTGCGGCAACGTAATTGAGGACCGCAGGCGGTGCCATGATTAGCCGCCATGAATACATCAGACCACCGGTGCTGGTACAGGACCCCCAACGCGACCGTGTATCGCGCAGGGTCAGTTTGTTGTAGCGCCGCCCGATCAGCGCGGCATAGCGGTCCGACGCCTGTGCCAGCCGGTCCCGTGCGCGTGTCTTCAGAAACGCCATCACGGCAGGCCCACCCGCGCCGGGCGGCAACAAAAGCGAATCGTCCGTCAGCGTCATACGGCGCACGTCATCCGCTAAAACGGCGATCTGGCGCCCTTCGATCAACAGGGTGGTGCCGGGGCCGACGATGATGGCGGGTTTGATGTCGCGCAGGTGTTCGCGCAGCCAGTCTTCGCGTTCGGTCAGAAAATCCAGCGCCTGACGTTCGGGCGCGCGCGGCGGCACGGTCAGCGTCACCTTGCCATCCAGACGCGACACCCGCAGCGATAACCTGCGGGCCTGCGCGGACCGCCGCAGGTCGACCTCAATCGGGGGGTTGCCAATACGCAGGGCGCGGCCCATATGCATCCTTTGATTACTGCTGCCTGTGACGGGTCTCGACACGGTCTCGCCCTTATGGCAGTGGACCGGGAACCGCCGCAAGGCCAGCCATGCAACCAAAGGAATACCCATGCCGAAGGAAGAGTGGGGCACCAAGCGCCTGTGCCCCGAAACAGGCAAGCGATTCTACGACCTGAACAAGGACCCGATCGTCAGCCCATACACGGGCAACGTCGTGACCGTTGACACGTCCAAAACGCGGACAATGGTCGCAGACGCCGCAGACGCACAGTCGGCCAAGGTCAAGGAATCCGACGAGGAAGACGATCTGGTGCTCGAGGACGACGAGGACGAAGATGATGTCGACCTCGGCGATGACGTTCTGGAAGACGACGACGACGAAGATACCGTCAGCCTTGACGAGATCGCGGATGTCTCAAAGTCGGACGACGACTGAAAATACCTGACCCGTGGCGTGATTTTACACCTTGATCTCGCCACGGGGGCTGCATAGACAGCCGCCAACGGGGCCTTAGCTCAGCTGGGAGAGCGCTTGCATGGCATGCAAGAGGTCAGGGGTTCGATCCCCCTAGGCTCCACCAAATTCCCGTTACACAACTAAGTATTTGTTATTCAAAGATTATGTCGGGTGGGTTTTGGTTCTACCATACACGCCTACCACACACGTTAGCCACACGTGAGTAGCCTGTACAACCGCACCACCGCCTATTGATTGCGAATACTGCCAATCTGAGCTTCTCTACAGATCACTCGAGCCTGTCTCTTTACAGAGGGACGGATTACGATGATGCTCGATGCATTGGAAAAAGTTGTTTGAAGGCAGCATGATAACTCAAGCCAGTGCGATCGAGTTTCAAGGTAGGGCTGAGTCTGGACGTTCTCATCCGATGCTATGCCGTTGTGAAGCGGCCGATGGCAGCGAATTTGACGCGTATGTGAAGTATCGACACTTCCATAATGACTTGCTCTTTGACCACTTGGTTTGCGAGACTATCGGTAGCTTGTTGGCGTCGGACCTTGGCCTTCCTGTCGCGCGGCCTTGCCTTGTGACTGTATCCGCTGAGTTTTTGAGCACGATACCCAATAATGAAGACAACGCCGAAATTTTGGAAGCATTTGGGGACAGGACCTCCATTGCATTTGGTTCAGTTGCCTTTGAGCCTTTCAGGCGGTGGACTTCGGATAACATCGTTCACCGAAACCAACGCAGGCAAGCAACTTACCTGTACCTTTTCGACACGCTTACGGAAAATTCAGACCGTGGGATCGGGAACCCAAACCTACTTATTCAAGGCCACAACTTCAGAGTGATCGACCAAGGTCATTGCTTTCAACGGTGTGTCGACACTGATAGCTGGGATGGAGTGCGAAAACCTTGGGAGCGCGGGGGTATCAACAACCACATCCCCGGTACATTGCAACATGTACTTTATGAAAATATTCACCCCGCCGAACCAGAGCACATTACCGACTTCACGATGGCGTATGAGGCTATCACGGATGGTGTCATTGAAGGCTACCTTGATACTGTGCCGATTGAGTGGGGTCAGGATACTGCGTGCAGGATCATCGACTACCTGCTAGAAGCGAGGTCCGATGTTCAATCGTTTGAAGTCATGTCCCGGGAGGTACTGTTGTGACAAAAATGTCTTCTTTTAGTTACTGCCTCCTGCAGTACGAGCACAACCCTTGGATAAAGGAACGTCTCAATGTGGGCGTACTCCTTCACTGCCCTAATCAAAACTTTCTTCGCATTAGAACCAAAGGCTGGGAGGGTCGCATTTTTGGTGCCTACCCAAACCTAGAGCGACCACACTTTACAGAAGACCTAAAGCAAATCGAAAGGTCTATTGAACGGTTTTCAAAATCCGGACTTAAGCAACCGTCGCTTTTCACTACTGCGAGTGAGGCAGCTTTGGAAAGTCAGAATACAAACAAAAGTATGGCGCTGGCACTTACACTGTGTCCCGATAGCGACTCGAGCTATCGGTGGCATGAAGGGGGTGTTGGTTTGTGTGGTGAGCCTCAATCTAAATTAGAAGACCTCTTTCATCGTCTTGTGTCTGGCTATGACAAACAGAAAAGCCCCGCTAATCGCTCTGATGATCAGGTTTGGTCAAGCATTAGCAAAGCGATCGAGGATCGGCACCTTTCGAAGCATATCGAGGTAGACCCCGTAGTTAACACTGACTTAGGTTCAATTAGATTTCATGCTGGTTATCAAAATGGCTCTAGGCATGTAATACAATCACTATCGTTCGATCTAGCTGATGAAGATAGAATTGGATCAAAGGCCGCAAGGTGGGCTGGATATTTAGACTCAATTCGCATTTCAGATGGAAGAGTTCATCCGCACTTGGTACTAGGCATGCCGCGGAATAGAGAATTGATACGTTCCTTTGAGGGGGCTTACAGATACTTATCCAAGTCTGTAGGGACGGAAAACGTTCTTGTGGAAGATAAGGCGTACGAATTGTTGAACGACATGGAAGTACAACTTAGCGGTCACTGACGTCCGGGGCCCCTCGGAGACGAGCCTAAAAGTTTGCATTTCCTTTTAGGTCATCTTGAGGGCCCCGATGCTAAAAAGAGGCTGCAAAGTTGAAAGACTGACTAGGCCACCCGGTAAACCGACCTTTCAGAAATCCCCAAGGCCCTCGCAACGTCCCTTTTGGATTTCCCCTCAGCCAGCATAGCGACCACCTCTGCCTTCTTGGCCTGTGCCGTCGGCTTGCGTCCCTTGTACTTGCCTTGGGCCTTTGCCTTGGCGATGCCGTCACGCTGGCGCTCTAGCATCATCTCTCGCTCGAACTGAGCGACTGACCCAAGGACGTTCAGCATCAGCTTGCCTGTGGCCGTCGTTGTGTCCAACCCAAGGTCCAAGATGCGAAGACCAACCGACTTGGCCTCAAGGCCCTCAACGATCTCCCCTAGGTGGACCACAGAGCGTGCCAACCTGTCCAGCTTTGTGACCACCAGCACGTCACCCTCCCTGACGTAGCCCAGCGCTTCAGAGAGCGCCTTACGTGGCCCTGTGGCCGATGTCTGTTCGTCGTACAGCCTGTCACACCCAATGGCCTTCAGTGCCTCTCTCTGAGCCTCTAGTCCGTTCACTTGTTCCGTTGTCGATGTACGTGCGTATCCAATGAGCATCCCCTGCCCTCCTTTGTCTGCCAATGATGTCTGGGAAGTTGTGACAATGGGTCTGCCAAAAGCATTTACCCATTCATATGGCGGCCAACGCGCCAGACTTCAGACCATGACACACAGGCAAGACCTATTGGCGGGGCTAGGAACTATTGGTCGTTCTTAAAGGGTGCGGGCTGTTTCTACTGCCTCATGGCTCGGATAGAGG
>NZ_JAAFZU010000027.1:19267-104142 GCF_018263905.1 Loktanella sp. SALINAS62
CTCGACAATTCGCTAATTCGCGCGAAATTTATCAATGATCTGATTGCTGCGATGACGCTAAACCAGTCATTATCCGAAATCTAGACAGAGCTTGAAGCGCCTAGATCAATGCGTGCGCTTACGCCCATGAAAAACCAAATTGCTTCAGCGCACGACGCTTGCTCCGGCGTCTTCTTGAATGTTGCTTCTGCCATAAAGTTCTTAAGCGACATCACATCGCTTGAGGAATAACCCATACTCCACTTCCTAAATCTGGGACGCCGTAGTTCACCATGCCCCAGCAACTTCATGTTTGTGTGGCGTTCATCGAACTGAAGGCGGCTGTACAAGTCCCACAGCGGACGCGAAGGCCCTTCAATATACTGGATGAACAAACCGTCTTCGGCATGAAGGAAACCGGTGAGACCGAAGAGCAAGTTTTTCAGCGTAGAGATCGTGACAATACTCTGGCAGCTTGAAGAGTCAGGCAAAACCAGTGCCTTACTTCGATATACAAGGTATTCCATTGCAATATCCTCCAATTCAAGCCCTGCTTTAGTGGCGCAGGCAAAGCTTTAGGCAAAATATTGCCCTCACACCGCACCATATGCTTCGGATGCAATGCCTGCAAAACCGACCTAAGGTCCTTTCGGCAAAAAGCGTCCACCATACACTCTGTTCCAAAATGGCCAACACACGCTCCGATCCGCTCAGAAGTCATCCCATGACGTCGCTATCGGTGTCAGTTTTGCGCAACCACGGCGAAGTATAGATTAGGCTCTCGCGCGCCCTATCGAAGCAATCGGAGTGCCAATAAGTACCGCTTTCAGCATGCCGAAGTACTGAGAAGTCTTTTTCGAAGCACCAATGGCAAACATGCTCTCCACTACTCGACTTCAGTTGGTGATTTTCCCTCATCAGCATCCCTTTACACCTCAAGCCCTACGATATGTCGTAGCGCCATAAACGCACGGAATATTTGACACAGATCAATTACAAATCAGTTACTTGGTGCGTCTTGTTAAAACACAGCTTGCGGCTGAATGTTCCATCTGCGGTGCTTCACAGCTTCGTAAAGCTGAAATGCGACAGACCATGATCCTCTTGATCAGTCACACCGCTGGTACACTTTCAGGCACGTTTAGACACAGACCCAATTCCCCAAGGCTTTCCCTTGAGTTGACCGACTGATTGTAAAGTAGTTGCTGCGTCTCAGGGCCAACGAAAACCAATCCCAAAGGGGGGTAGGGGTCTGAGCAAAACGAGTTCCAAAAGAGGGCGTTTCGCTGGCGTTATTGTTGTTGTTATTGCAAGCCATCCATCAACTTCGAGTCCGTCAGGCACCTCACAGTTGCCGATGAGCACAGCCTCGCCCCTTCGACGATACAAGCCATCCTGAGGCTGACCCAATGAGGCGTGTAGCTATCACGGCTGGTCGCAACTCTATGCTACACCCATGGTCATCGGATGGAACTAGGACTTTCAAGTCGATGCCGGAAGTGAACATTTAGGTTGGGTCGGCAGAATGTCGGCAGTGCGAACTTTCCTGCCGTTCGCTGCGGGCGCGATAGTTTGGGTTGTGCTGGCGCAGCATAAATCATCTTAGGCGGACAGCGGATATCCATGTGAAGTACCTTTCACCACAACATGAGGCTATTGAACGAATCGTACGCTAGGTTAACGTCGGTTTCAGAAGGGAATATAAAATGGGCGAACTGCAGGCTGCATTCGACGCAGAAGTGTTCTCAAGGACGACGTCACTCTTTGCATCGAAGCGTGATACCTTTCCTCCGGATGAAGTACAGGCGCTCGCGGGCGACATCGTAAGACGTCTTGTGTCAGCCAATCTACTTGGTCCTGCATTCCACGCCCCTGTTATCCCTGAAGAGGACATTGCCGCGTTTTGTGACGCTCTTACCCAGCCCGATCCTCAAGCCTCCTTGCATTTCATTGAAAACCGACGTGCCGAGGGCATGACCCGGCAAGGCGTATATCTCAGCTACATCACTGCCGCAGCGCGGTGCTTGGGTGAAGAGTGGGAGGAGGACAGGTTATCCTTACTGCAAGTGGCATACGGAACCGGTCACCTTTACGCACTGATGCGCGCCATGAGGGCTGAGAGACCATCAGTGCAGCACCATGCATTGGACAATCGCCGTTATGCCCTGTTTGCGACGGTTCCGGGTGAGGATCACGGCATAGGGATCACCGTCGCAGCAGATATATTCCGAGACGTTGGCTGGGATATTGATCTTCAGACTGGTACCGATCACGAAGCACTTCTCGCGCACGTTATGAATACCCAGCCGCTTTTCATCGGCCTCTCGCTGAGTACTGAGCAACGACTGGACGCGCTGGTGCGGTTGGTTGTGGGGATGCGCATCATCATGCCCAAAGCAATCATCGGCGTCGCACCGGCTCCGAACGTTGACCCTGAACGGCTGACTGACCTTGTGGACATCGATCTCGTGTTCGAAGATGCGCCTTCTGCCTGTCGCACATTGGATCGTCTGGTCCGCCTTCACAGGAGACCTGTACGCTTGGGTTGTCGATCGAATTGATCAACCTCGGAGAAAGTCCGTTACGGTGGGCTGAACAGTGCCGACCACCGATACCCAGGCGGAACCGAAAATGCCATCATCTTGGCAACGCTGTCGCGCGAAATGTTGAAATGACGCGCTGCTTCTCGCTGGCTCATGCCCTCAGCACAGGCCAGCCGAACTCTCCGATAAATGTCCACGGTGAACATCCTCCAACCCTCCCTGCGATCCGCAGAAAGGACATAGATGGACGACTATTAAGCCGCCCGCAGCAAGGTCATCCCGCCGCTACCGTGGCCGAATTTCTCACCGCCGATTTCAGCGCCGCTGGGAGGCACCCTACAGCGTCAAGTCGAGCATAAGGCCACACGGGTAGCCAAACGATATTAGAGGGCCCCTGTGAGAGGCACTTTGAGCTTTTCCGCCAAGGCTACTTTGGGACGATCCTAAAGTAGAACCGTTTGCCGGGGCACTTGGAGCCCCACCACTCAGGGAGGCAACAAGCAAATCGCTACGCCCGATAGCTATATGTATTGACCCGCTTAGCGAGTGAAGCATCAGACAGCACAGACCCTCCCATCAATGGCCAACCTTCGCCCCCTGATAGCCGTTCCTGAGATTGCCCCATTATTTGGTCAGACCCAATCAGGGTTTCACCTACGCCCCTTTGCCCTTCACTGTGACCACTGGTGATAGACCACAGACATTCTTGAAGTTGCGCTTGAAGACCTCGACCCCAAGGTCCTTCCGAGAGATCAGCAAAATGATGCAGTCATGCAAAGGCAAAGCGACGACCTCGTGTGCGTCCATGAGTTCGACAAGGGTGGCCATGAGGACCCACCCCATGACCAACAAAGCGTATCAGGTTCATCATGGGGTTGAACACACCACGGGGCATCCTAGGACCTCAGCATTACGGGCTTCCAGATCATCGAAGTGGGATGTCATAGCGCGTTCTCCTGTCCAGGTCCTGCTTAGTCTGACGCTCTGGACAATCGAAAGCTAGGGGCGGTGCCGGGCGCTATTCAGCCGCGCTGTCAGCGGATAACACGTCAGGGTCAGTCCGGCTCTGCGCTGTTGCGGCAGATGTTGACCATGGCACGCACCATTGCGTCGGAGACCTCTGCTTCGGTGCCCATATTGTCCGCACCCGGTACTGCGTTTTCGGTCGCCGTCGCGGTATCATCCGGGGATGCCGCTTCATCGGACGATGTCATTGCTCCGACCGCACCGCTGTCCACCCCGGCATCCGGTGGGGGCATCGTGTCAGACCCAACCGTCGACAAGTTGGCAACCGCATCGATCTGCGCATCCGCATCCAGTTCAAGAAACTGCGTGCAGGTCAGCGTCGGATTGCCCGCGCCAATGTCTATGGTCTGTGCCACGGCAGGCATGGTGAAAGTCGTCAGCGCCGCGCAAGCCGCAGCCAATGTTGTGCTATTCATCGAAAGCATCCCGTTACAACCGACATTCCCCAAGTGGGCTGCCGCCTGACGTAAGCGTTGCCTGATATTGCCGCCAGATCAAGTGATTCGCCTTCCCAGCCTCGACCAAGGTCGTCAGAGAGCTCGAAGCCCAGAACTTCGCCCCGCATCGCCCCTCCGCCCATAAGAGACGTCCTTTGCGACGTCGTTATGCACGTATCTTAGGCCCTTACGCCAAAATCTGGCAGGCGGTGCCAATCGGGTGGTTAATCCCAAAGGGGGGGTAGGGGTCTGTACAAATCGACTTCAAAAAGAAGGCGTTTTGTTAGCCTTATTGTTGTTGTTACGCCGTTGAAGCCCATGCGGTCGATACCGACCAATCATCAGACTGTCACCCAGCATCCTAAAGAGCCTGTAGCCTCGTAGCGCCACTGGCGGGCACCCCACAACACTAAGTCTGCCTTTCCGCCAGATGGGGGTAGCCAAACGCCGCCAATGGGCCTCTATGGAGGCGACTTTGTGCTTTCTCTGACAGTCTACTTTGGGATGATCCCAAAGCAGGGTCGTTGCGCTGGGCACCTACCCTCGTCCCGTCGGGTGCTACCCAACAGCAATTCCTTACGCCCGATAGTTATGCGTAATGACCTTCTGAAGGTGTGCCCCAGAGGTCAGCATAGATCACCCCATCAACGCCCAACCTTGGGGCTACTATGGATCACAAGATGACCCAAGGAATGACCCAAGCGTTGGTGATACCCACCACCCCTGAGAGAACCAGCTAGGAACATTCGATAGTTCCAGACACCATTGATGTAATCCCAACCTAATTGGTCTGCACCATTCAAGCCAAGCCTTGGGCCTCTGAGCCCTTAAAGGTTACAATCGGTGTAAGACCGCAGACCGACTTAAAGTTACGCTCGAAGACCTCCACGCCGAGGTCCTTCTGAGAGACCTGCACAATGATACAATCATGGACTGGCAAAGCGACAACCCCATGGACGTCCATGAGTTCGAGAAGAGTGCCCATGAGCATGCGCGACTCATCGTACTGCAAGCTGGCCCAATCAATCCCTCGGGCCTTCAATTCACCTAGGATGGGATGAACCCTAAGGACCCTACCCCACGCAATTCTACAGGTCAGGCTTTTAGGTAATGGCAGTTGACCATCGTTTGCCAGTTCCTTTCTGAAAGCCCTAGGCCATCTGGTAGGATTATCGCCTTTACCAATCGCCATGTTGACCAGCTTTTTTACCACCCACCTAGTCAGCCCCGGAATCTCGTAGGGGTCCTTGGTCTGATCCATGTGCATTCCTGTGACGCCATAGATTAACGTGAGGTGACAAGCCTGAATATCCAGCTCGCAGGTCGGCTCGCCGTCGATAGTAACACCGTATCGTTTGGCCTTCTTTATGCTGGTCAAACTAATGGGGGCGTGGTCCGCTAACCGACCTCCTTGATCGAACGCATAGTCGGGATCGTCGCCGTTGTGAAAAGTTCTAGACAGGTCTGGCAGCAGCCCAAGATTGAACTCGTGCTCAAGTAGGAACTCATTGTACCGCCTGACGTCAGCCACAAGGTCTTGTACGACGGGGTCAGACTTGTTGAGAGGCATACGCCGTGCCTCATCGCGTCCAACCCTTCGGGCCTTGAGGACAACGGGGTAGCTGAGTTCCCGATTTGGTCTGAAATGGTCATTGAAGGTGTCTGTGGTGATCTCTGCGAATGACCCTACAAGGTCTAAAAGTTCCGACGTGGCCCTATATCGAGCAGCCTTTGCGAAATCGACCGTTACCGCACCACCGAAATGCCGACCCTTTTTCTGGAAGCCCCTGTGGCTCTCTACCAGACCCATTTGAGGCCAAGCTGTCCTGAGCCGGTCAAAATGATCCTCTGTCATGTACGTACTGTCAAACGATCCAGAGTCCGAAGAACGGTACATAAAGCCCCCGGCCTCTTCATGGTAAGCGTGAGACAGCAGGTCCGCCAAGAACGCCCCGAGAGCCGTGCAAAAGGTTTCCCTGTCCTTTGCTCGACGACGCCGCTTTCTGAGGCCATTCGCCATCTCAAAGTCTTCGGTCCGACTGGCAAGACCGTCAATCAATGCCTTGGCTTCAGGACTGAACGGATAGTGGCGCAAAGTTGCCATCCTCGCAGCGTCAAACATACGCTTCAGGTCTGTGTGCGCGTCGAAGGGTGAATCGCCGTCCATATGGGTGCCCTTATTGTTTCGCCAACTATCAGGATGGAAACGCCTTCATCAAGGCCGCTTGCTTGCGCTCAAGGCTATGGCCCTTCCCGTAGTTCGCCTGTGAACCTCCACCTGTGGAATGCCCAAGGATGGCCTCTTGCAGGTCAAGGGACACGTCAGCGTCACGCAGGGCGTCCTTGAGGCTATAAAGGGGGTGCCTAGGGTCAGTCATGCTGTCTCTTTTTGAACCAATTCGTCTGGCATCTTGCTTATGGGGTAGCTCAACTGGGACATAGCTGCGGCCTTTACGGCTAAGTTCACGCCCCCCGAATAGTGACCGTAAGTCATCGTCGGCTTTTCGTGCCCAACGATGTCGGCAGAAACGTTCTCTGGTATGCCTGCAATCTCAAACAACGTGACCACGGTCTTCCGGATGCTGTGGAAAACCTTGGTCGGGCCAAACCCCGATTTCGTCTTCAGTTTGCCAAAGCGTTTGCCGACGCTGGCAGCACGATCACCGAAGACGTCAGGCTTTAGTCCGGACAATACGAAACCATCATTACTAGTGGACACGAGATGGTCCATCAGTGGCTTCAGCATCGGGTGGATAGGAACGTGCCTGTCGCCTGCGTCTGTCTTGCTGTCAAAGACCTCAAAGCTATCAGCAGAGACCCGATCAACCTGAAGAGCGCCGATTTCTCCAATCCGACATCCCGTCCACATGGCGATCCAGATGATCTGTGAAAGCCTGATGTCACCCTTTTTGATGGCAGCGTTCAAAAGAAAAACGACCTCGTCGACCTCGAACGGCTTCCTGATATCCTCTCGCTTAACCCTTTGAGACCTACGGGCCTCTAGGACGTCTTTGAAAGGTTCTGTTTCCTCAGGTGCGAAGCCCTTGCGTTGAAGATAGGTCCAATAAAGGCGACAAACGGAAATGATCCGCCTAACAGTCGCGACTTTCAGACCACCCTCCTGAAGGGTATCGACCCACTTTCGGACCTCCGGCCTCGTAACGTCGGCGGTCTGCGGAAATCGTTCAGAAAAACGCTTAAGGTCTGTTCGACGCATCGCAATAGTCTTTGCTTCGACATCAATAGACTTTAGCCACGCCTCGGCATGGAGATTGGTAGGGATGGATTGCCCAAGGACAATCTGGCGAACCACTTCAGCCTTATTCCGGTCAACCTTACCAAGCCTCTCAACTTCGTCCTGTAAGATGCCGTTGTAGGTAATTTGAAGGAACTGGGCGTCATCGCGGTCATCTTCAGACAAACGCCGATCATTCAACCGCCTCTCATTCGCTAGATAATCTTCACGCCATTCCAGTGCACGATAGACGGAAAGGTCTGACAGGTTTGGGCGTCCTTCACGGGCAGCCTGAACTTGCATCTTCCAATGCGCGACGACCTGCAAAACCCGTATTTCAGCTTCACGCTGGCTGTCGGTTTTCAGAGACTGGACGAAGCGAGCCTTGCCCTCAAAGTAAGACCTGACATCCTTCGGCACCTCGAGAACTGCATACCAACCGCGTCGTCGTTTCTGAAGATATTGGGGCATCTACCACACACGCTTACCACACACGTTCACCACGATTTACGCAGCGTTATCAGTACTTTCAATGCGTTAAATGCGCAACAGCGAGTACCCCCTAGGCTCCACCAAATTCCCGTATTTCACTTGCGTCATTGCGGCCCTTGGGCTGTCGTCAGACGCCCTGCTTGCACGCGATGACCATCCCGGCTCATATCCCGCGACCCTGAATGGATCGCGGGATTGGTGCGAAACGGCACAGCCGTATCAATGTTCGGTATCAGCGGAACATCGGCGGACGTGCGTCCAGCCAAGCACCATCCGCCTTACCGCTGGCGGCGACGGCATGAACCGCCGCCATCGACCGCAAACCATCCGTCGCGCGCGGATACAGGTTCGCCGCCGGGTCCATTTCACGGCCGTCCTTGCGGGCACGGATCGCTTCGGCCAGATCGGTGTAGATATTGGCGAAAGCCAGTGGCATCCCTTCGGCATGGCCCACGGTGACGCGGCTGCTGCGGTCGGCCTCTGGTGACAGGCCGCCCTCACCGCGTTCGATGACCTGCAATCGACCACCCAATGGCATGTAATGCAGCTGATTGGGCTGTTCCTGTGCCCAGCGCAGGCCACCGGTTTCGCCAAACACCTGAATAGTCAGCCCGTGCTGCCGTCCCAGCGCGATCGACGATGTCCAAAGCCGCCCGACAGCACCGCCATCCATGCGAAAGTTGACCATCGCATCATCTTCCAGCGTGCGCGACGGGATGCAGGACACGCAGTCAGCGGACAGTTTGGTCACCTCTTGACCCGTGACGAAACTGGCCATGTGCAGCGCATGGATACCACAGTCGGCAAATTGCGCGGATACCCCGGCCTGCGCGGGATCATACCGCCAGCGCACGCGCGGATTGTCGGCGTCGGCGGCATCGGCGTGGTGGCCATGCGCAAATTCCGCCTTGACCAGACGGACCTGTCCGATATCGCCCCGCGCCACCATCGCCCGCATGTGACGCACCAGAGAATAGCCGCTGTAGCCGTAGTTGACCGCACAAATCCGGTCGGTTGATTCAGCGATCCTGACGATTTCCTCGCCTTCCTCGACCGTCATCGTCATCGGCTTTTCGCACAGCACGTGAAACCCGCCTTCCAGAAAGGCCTTTGTAATTTCGAAATGTGTACTGTTGGGCGTCGCCACAGTCACCAGATCGATACGATCGTCGCGGCCGCGTTCGCCCGCCAGCATTTCCGTCCAGTCGCCATAGGACCGGTCCGGCGTCAGCCCCAGCCGCTGACCATAGGCGCGGCCTGCATCCGCGCGATGATCCAGCGCGCCTGCGGCAAAGGTGAACAGACCATCCAGACCCGCACCCAAACGATGCGCCGGGCCGATCTGGCTGCCTTCGCCGCCACCGATCATCCCCCAATTCAATTTCGCCATACCGTCACGCCCTCCCATGATCTGGCGGCACCTTGGCGCGGGGCGCAAAGCAGGGCAAGGTGCGACAAAAGGGGGGCCACCATGAATGTGATGACTGGAATCAGGGCGCGGCGGTTCGTTGTCGTGGGCCGGGTCGGCATGGACCTGTTCACCGCCCCGGGCGTGACCACAGAAGATGCTGACGCATTTCAGGCGGACATGGGCGGATCATCGGCCAACATTGCCGCCGGTCTGGTGAAACTGGGTGCACAGGCGGCGCTGGTTACATCCGTTTCCGACGACGCAATCGGCAGTTTCTGCCTGTCCAAGCTGGACCAATACGGCATCGACGCAACCCACGTCAGACGAGTGACCGGCGAGCCGCGCACATCGGTGGCGATCTACGAATCGCGGACCGAGAACCATCGCAACGTGGTCTACCGCAACAACGCCGCTGATTTTCAGATGACAGTCGCGGACGTGGAATCCGTCGATTGGTCGCAATATTCCGCGCTGATCACGGCGGGCACTGTTTTTGCCGCCGAACCGTCCCGCAGCGCTGCCTTTCGCGCGTTCGATCTGGCACGTGCGGCGGGGTTGCCGATCATCTTTGACGTGGATTACCGACCCTATAGCTGGCCATCGCCGCAGGTCGCATCCGACGTGCTGTCGCGCGCGGGGGCGCTGTCGGACGTAATTGTCGGCAATGATGACGAATTCGGGTTCATGGCCGGCGACAAGGCCAAAGGGCTGGACAAGGCCCGCGCGCTGGTGGCCGATGGGGCCGCCATCGCGATCTACAAAATGGGTGAACACGGTGCCATCACGATCACTGCCGATGGCGAAGACCGCAGCGGGATCTTTCGGGTCAACGCACTGAAGCCTACGGGCGCGGGCGACAGTTTCATGGCGGGGCTGCTGGCGTCGCTGGCGGACGGATGCGACCTTCGGACCGCCGTGCTGCGCGGATCGGCCTGTGCTGCCATCGTCGTGGCGCGCCCCGGCTGCGCGCCCGCCATGCCGGACCGCGCCGGGTTGGACGCGTTCCTGTCCCAACACCCCGGCCCAACCGAAGGATAGACCGATGCACATCGCCCCCTATGATAACCGCAATCAGGCCATCGTGGATGCAGACGATCCACTGGTGCCGCTGAACTATTTCAACATCGTGAAACTGGCGGCGGGTCAGGCTTTTACCTATCGGGTGCCGGGGTACGAAACCTGCATCGTGCCTGCAACGGGCACCGTCGATGTCGATGTCGAAGGCGTGGGTTTTGCCGCACTGGGCAATCGCGGGGCCGATGTCTGGGACGGCGAGCCCGAAGGCGTCTATGCCCCGTCTGGTGCGACGGTCACCCTGACCGCCACGCGGGATACCGAAACCTTTGTCGCGGGTGCCCGCTATGCCAAGGTGCTGGACCCGTTCGATGTGCGCGCGGACGGGATCGACCGGGTGCAATACGGGTCCGACGACACCAAGACACATCGCAAGATCAAACATATTCTGGGGCAAAAACAGCACGACCGCGTCGGCCGCCTGCTGGTGTCCGAACTGTTCACCGTCGGTGCGGGCGGCTGGTCAGGGTTCCCCAGCCACAAGCACGATACCGACCGTCTGCCGCGTGAAACGCGCCATGACGAAACCTATAATTTCCGGTTCAAACCGAACCACGGGTCGGGGCTGCAGATGCTGCAACGCACTGACGGCGCACCCGGCGACGCCTATCACATTGTGGATGGGTCCACCGTCTGCATCGACAAAGGGTATCATCCCTGCGCCGTGCTGCCCGGATACGAGATGTATTATTTCACGATCCTTGGCGGGCTGTCGCAGCGCAGTCTGGTGCAATATTTCCAGCCGTCACACGCTGACCAGATCGAAACCATCCCCGGCATCAAGGACATGATCGCCAAGTTCAAATAGCAAAGGGCCGCTGCCGTGCCGCTTGTCACCCTGTCCGATGTTCTGCGCCCTGCCCTGACCAACCGCACATGCGTTGTCGGTCTGGTGACGCTGGGCTGGGAAGACATGCGCGCCTACGTCGCCGCAGCAGAAGCCGAAGGCGTGCCCGTCATCCTGCAAGCCGGGCCATCCTGTCGCGCGCATACGCCGCTGTCGGTGCTAGGGGCGATGTTCCGGCACCTTGGGGACGCGGCAGGCGTGCCTGTCGTGGCCCATCTGGATCATGGCTATACGCGCGACGAATGCCGCATCGCGCTGGACTGCGGGTTCACCTCTGTCATGTTCGACGGGTCACGCAGCCCATTGGCGCAGAACATCGACGACACCGCGGCCATTGCGGAAATGGCCCATGCCGCCGGTGCATCCTGCGAAGGCGAAATCGGGTTCGTGGGCTATGCGGGGGGCGACACATCCGCCGGAACCGACCCAGAGCAGGCCGCGATTTTTGCCCGCGACACGGGTGTCGACGCGCTGGCGGTGTCGGTCGGTAATGTGCATTTGCAACAGCATCCGGACGGCGGACTGGACATGGACCGCTTGCGCGCAATCGAAGCCGTGACCGACGTGCCATTGGTCATCCACGGTGGGTCGGGCGTGCCGCCCGCGCAGCGCCGGACGCTGGCGCAGGACACAAAGGTCTGCAAGGTCAACATCGGGACAGAATTGCGCATGGCCTTTGGCGATGCCCTGCGGGCGGCAGTCGCGGCCGATCCCGCCCGGTTCGATCGGGTGGCGATCCTGCGCGACACGCACGACCCGCTGGTCGCAGCGACCCGCGCGGTTCTGCGCGCATTTCGCTAAACATGAACCACATCGGGTGGCGGGACCGGACCACGCCCGCTAGGCTGGCGGTATCTCCCCCTGTTCCGGTGCCGTCCCATGTTGCGTGTTCTGACCCTGATCTTCCTGATGTGCGCCAGCGTTGCGCAGGCCCAGTCGCGCGATCAGGCCGAACGACAGTTCCAGAATTGGCAACAGGCAACGCTGTGGCCGCTGGCCAGCCGGGCCGGTGTCGCGCGCCCGGTGTTCGATGCGGCGCTGGCGGGGATCACGTTGGATTGGGACCTGCCCGATCTGGTGCCGCCCGGCACCAGTGCGGCGCCGCATGGCATTTCACGTCAGGCTGAATTTGGCGCCCCCGCGCGCTATTTTGCCAGCAATACCATTGACGGTGCGGTCAGTGGCGGTCGCCAGATGGCGCAGCGCCACGCCGCCGCACTCGCCGCGACCGCCCGCGCGACCGGCGTGCCCGCCCATATCATTCTTGCGATCTGGGGCCGCGAAAGCGCCTATGGCCGCGCCGCTATTCCGCACAATGCCGTGCGCGTGCTAGGCACCAAGGCATTCATGAGCAGCCGCGCCGATTATTTCACCGCTGAACTGATCGCAGCGCTTCAGATCATGCAGGCGGGGCATATCGCGCCGGGTGCGATGAAATCCAGTTGGGCGGGCGCGCTGGGTCAGCCGCAATTCATGCCGTCCAGCTTTCTGCGCTACGCCGCAGATGGCGACGGCGACGGGCGTGCCGATATCTGGGGGTCAGAGCCGGATACCATCGCCAGCATCGGCACCTATCTGGCGCGTCACGGCTGGGTGCCGGGCCGCGACTGGGGGTTCGAGGTGACGGTGCCTGCCACGATCACGTGCGCGCTGGAAGGCCCCGATCAGGGCCGCCGCATTGCCGATTGGGAAGCCATGGGGATCGCCCGCGTGGGTGGCCGCGCGTTTCCCGCGCATGAACGCGGACAGGACGGTTTCCTGCTGATGCCCGCCGGACGTCTGGGGCCGGCGTTTATCGTCACGCCGAATTTCTACGTGCTGAAAGATTACAACGAAAGCGACCTTTATGCGCTTTTCGTGGGCCATGTCGGGGACAAGATCGCCTATGGCGTCGGGCCGTTCACAGGCCGTTGGGGTGGCATCGATACCCTGACCCGTGGCGCGGTGGCCGCGATGCAGACCAGCCTGCAACGGATGGGGATGGACACCGGCGGCGCGGACGGTCTGGCAGGGTTCCGCACCCGTCGCAGCATCGGCGCATGGCAGCAGGCAACGGGTCAGGCGCCGACCTGTTTTCCCGACCGCGCCATCGTCCGCGCGCTGGGCGGCTGACGCCAGCGTCTAGTCTTACGGCAAGCTCGCCAGCGTCCGCCGCGCCTGTTTGAGGTGCGGGATGTCGTACATCTTGCCGTCGATGCCGATCGTCCCAAGGTCGGGCTGGTCCGCAAACGCCTGCACGATCCGGCGCGCCAGCGCGATTTCGGTATCCGTGGGGGTGAAATCGGCGTGGATCGCCGCGACCTGTCCGGGGTGGATCGCCAGCCGACCGACGAAACCGTCCCGCCGTGCGGCGCGTCCCGTTGCGTGAAATCCGTCGGTGTCACGAAAATCGGCGTGCAACGTTTCAATGGCCGCAACACCTGCGTGCGCGGCGGCGAACAGGCACAGATCACGCACCATGCGGTAGGGTGCGGTGAACCCGCCCGCATCATCGCGGTTGGATGTGGCCCCGATTTCGGCGGCCAGATCCTCTGCCCCCCACGTCAGGGCGACCAGCCGGGGATGCGCGGGCGCGTAGCTGCCCAGCGCGAACAGCGCCGCGGGCGTTTCGGTGGCGATCACCATGATCCTGACGCTGCCGTCCGCCATGCCCGCTGCCTGTTCCAACGGCGCGATCATGTCGGCCAGACGTGCGACATCGGCACCGCCTGCCGCCTTTGGCAAAACGATCCCATCCAGACCGGGGCGCACCACGGCGCGCAGATCGTCCTGTGTCAGGCCCGTGTCAAACGGATTCACCCGCACGAAAAACGCCCAATCCCGCAAGGCAGGCGCGTCCGTGATCCGCTGGGACAGGGCATCGCGGGCGGCGGCCTTTTGCGCCGGTGCAACGGAGTCTTCAAGATCGAGGATCAGCACGTCGGCGCCGATCCCCTGCGCCTTGGTGAACTTGCGTTCGGAATCGGCGGGCACGAACAACCATGACCGCATTTTCATGCCGGTTGCCGCATCATCAGGGCGTTGCGCACGGCCTCGCAGACGACTTGACCGTTTTGGTTGTATCCCCGGTGCACGAATGTGACGATCCCCTGGGTCGGGCGCGATTTGCTGGGGCGGACGGCCATCACCTCTGTTTCGACGCGGATCGTGTCGCCGTAGAATACCGGGGCAGGAAACACCGTGCGTTCGAATCCCAGATTGCCGACGGTGGTGCCCAGTGTGGTTTCATGCACGGAAATGCCGACGACCAGCCCCAGCGTGAACAGCGAATTGACCAATGGCTTGCCGAATTCGGTTTCCGCAGCAGCGGCATAATCCAGATGCAACGCGGCGGGGTTCATCGTCGCCGTGGTAAATGTGATGTTGTCGGTTTCCGTCACCGTCCGCCGGATGGCATGGGTGATGACCTGACCGACACTGAACTGTTCAAACCACAGCCCGCTCATCCGCGGTGCCGTCCTTCGAACCGGGGCAGCATCGCGGAAAAGTCGCGACCGGCGCCGTCCTCATCCTCGACGAAGGTGCGATAAAGATTCATCGCCGCCAGTCCCATCGGAGTGTCGGCATCGGCAGCACGGGCGGCGTCCTGCGACAGGCGCAGGTCCTTTAGCATCAGATCGGCTGCAAAACCGGGGGCATACCCGTTGTCGGCGGGCGATTTGGGACCGACACCGGGGGCCGGACAATAGGCGTTCATTGTCCATGATGACCCCGATGATGTGCTGACCACGTCAAACATCGCCTGACGGTCCAGCCCCAGCTTGTCTGCCAAAGCAAAGGCTTCGCATGTGGCGATCATCGTGACGCCAAGGATCATGTTATTGCAGATCTTGGCCGCCTGTCCGTTGCCGGACGGTCCGCAATGCACCGCCTTTTGCCCCATGATGTCGAACAGCGGCTTGGCCGTGGCAAAAGCATCGGCATCGCCGCCGACCATAAAGGTCAGCGTGCCGCCCTGCGCCCCGCCGATCCCACCCGACACAGGCGCATCCAGCGCCCCCAGACCCGCCGCGCGGGCATCGGCGGCCACATCACGCGCGCTTTGCACATCGACCGTCGAACAATCCAGAAAAACAGCGCCGCGCGGCAGCGCCGGGATGATCTGTGCCGCGACAGCGCGCAGGATATCGCCATTCGGCAACATCGTGATCGCCACATCCGCCCCGGCGCAGGCCAGTGCGGCGCTGTCGGCCATGGTCATTCCGTCGGGCCGCGCGGCTACATCATGGCCCGTCACGTCATGCCCCGCCGCCGCCAGATTGGCCGCCATCGGCGCGCCCATGTTGCCAAGTCCGATAAACGCAATTTTCATGGTGTTTCCTTTGACGACAAAATCAGGGCATCATCGCCCAGCGGGGCCAGCATCGCGGCGATATCCGCATCGCTGACCTGCGCGGCAGACCGGTGTGCCCATGCGGGATTGCGGTCGCGGTCGATGATCGCGGCGCGGATGCCTTCCAGAAAATCGCCCTGTTCCTGCGCCCGAAAGGTGTAGCGGTATTCGTGACGCAGCGCCTGTGTCAGGCTCGCCCCCGTGCGCGCGTCCCGGATCAGTTGCAGGGCGCAGGCCATCGCCAGCGGCGCGTTGCGCGACAACGCCTTGGTCGCGGCTGCCGCAACATCGCCTTCGGCGGCGCCGCAAGCGATAACGATATCGCCCAATGTGTCACGCGCGAACAGCGTGTCGATTTCCACGGCATCCGTTGCCATCTGCGACGGCGGCGGTGTAACCGCCATCTGCGCGACGGCACCCGCGTCGCCATCGCGTTCAAGCGTTTCGGTCAGTGCGGCCCAACGGTCATGCGGCACGAAATGATCGGCAAACCCTGCATGGATCGCGTCACCCGCCGCCATGCGGGCCGACGTTAGGCCAAGGTATTCCCCCAGATGACCCGGTGCGCGCCCCAAAAGAAAGCTGCCGCCCACATCGGGGACCAGACCGATCCCGCATTCTGGCATGGCGATCTGGCTGTTTTCGCAGACAATCCGGTGGCTGGCATGACAGCCGACGCCGACGCCACCGCCCATCGTAAAGCCCGGCAAGAATGTCACCACCGGCTTGCCATATCCCGCGATCATCGCGTTCATGCGGTATTCCTGTCGCCAGAAATCCTGACCAAAGGTGAATTCCCCGGCGGTGCCTTTGGCGTAAAGGTCCGCGATATCGCCGCCCGCACAAAACGCCTTTTCACCCTCGGCATCGATCACCACCAGCCGCACCGTGTCATCCGTGGCCCAACGGGTCAGAGCAGTCTCGATCCTGACGCTCATTTCGGCGGTCAAGGCGTTCAGCGCGTCGGGGCGGTTCAGGGTGATGCGTCCGGCGTGGCCGGTTTGTCCAATCTGGATGTCGGTCATCTGTCCGCCAGCACATGACGCGCCACGATCATGCGCATGATTTCGTTGGTGCCTTCCAGAATCTGATGCACGCGCAGATCGCGCACGATCTTTTCGATCCCGTAATCCGCAAGATAACCGTAGCCGCCGTGCAGTTGCAGACATTGGTCCGCCACGCGCGACGCGGCTTCGGTCACGTGCTTTTTCGCCATCGCACAGAATTTTGTGGCATCGGCTGCGCCGTTGTCCAGTTTCCATGCTGCCTGCCACAGGAACGTGCGGGCGGATTGCAGTTCGATTTCCATGTCCGCCAGCCGGAATTGCAGCGCCTGAAAATCGGTCAGGGACTGACCGAACGCCTTGCGGTCGGCCATATAGGCGACGGTCGCATCCATCGCCGCTTGCGCGCCGCCCAGCGCACTGGCCGCGATGTTCAGACGGCCACCGTCCAGCCCCTTCATCGCATAGGCAAAGCCGCGCCCTTCGTCCCCCAACAGGGTCGCTGTGCAATCGTCCATCTGGACCTGACGCGTCGGTTGCGACCGCCACCCCATCTTGTCTTCCAGCCCGCCAAAGGACAGCCCGTCAGCGCCGTCAGCGACCAGATAGGCGCTGATCCCCTTGGGCCCGGCATCGCCGCTGCGGGCCATGACGATATACAGGTCGGAATAACCGCCACCGGAAATGAACGCCTTGGTTCCCGTCAGCGACCAGCCGTCGCCGCTGCGTTCCGCCCTGGTTTTCAGGGCAGCCGCGTCAGACCCGGACCCCGGTTCTGTCAGGCAATAGCTGGCGATGGTTTTCATCGCGATCAGATCGGGCAGCAGCCGTGCGCGGGTGGCATCATCTCCAAAGGTGTCGATCATCGCGGCGCACATGTTGTGGATCGACAGAAAGCTTGCGACCGACGGGCAGGCCATCGACAACGCTTCGAACACCAGCGCCGCGTCAAGCCGTGACAGGCCTGCACCACCGGATTCTTCACGGACATACAGCCCGCCAAATCCCAGCGCGGCGATATCCGTCCACAACGCGCGCGGGATCGTGCCGTCTGCTTCCCACGTGCGGGCATGCGGTGCGATCCGGTCGCGACCAAAGTCACGGGCCATGTCAAAGATGGCCGACTGTTCCTCGGTTAATGCGAAATCCATGGTGATCCTCCCTGTGGCGACGATACCCGAACCGTGGGCGGCGGCAAGGGCAGCGCCGCCCATGCCGTCAGCCGTTCGACTTTTCCCAATGTCGCTTGATCCCCTTGGCCAGCGACCAGCGATGCACCTCTGACGGACCGTCGTAGATGCGGAAGGCGCGGATTTCGCGAAACACCTGTTCCACGATGGTTGCGTCCGACACACCGGTGCCGCCCATGACCTGAACACAGCGGTCAGCCACGCGCATCAGCGCTTCTGACACGGCCACCTTGGTCATAGAGCTTTCGCGCCCCGCCCGTTCACCACGGTCCAGCGCATCGGCGGTCCAGTCGATCATCAAACGCGCCTGTTGCAGGTCGATCAGGTTGTCGGCCAGCATGAACCCCACGCCTTCGTGGTCAATCAGTGCCTTGCCGAACGCTTGCCGACGATTGGCGTAATCCGTCGCAATTTCGTTGCAGCGGATGCAGGCCCCCAGCCAGCGCATGCAATGGGTCAACCGCGCCGGGGCAAGACGCACCTGCGCATATTTGAACCCTTCGCCAGGATCACCCAGCATCTGGTCGGCGGGGATACGCAGATCTTCGATCTCGACCGTGCAATGGCCGCCGGGCAGGCTGTTGTCGATGGTGCGGGGCTGGTGAACGATGCGGATCGCAGGGTCCGGCAGATCGACAAGGAACATGCAGGCACCCTGTTCGGCTTTTGCCATGACAATCCCGATTTGCGCCTGTGCGGCACCCGTGATCCAACATTTGCGCCCGTTGACGACCCAATGATTGCCGTCCGGCACACAGGTGGTCTGCATCATCGACGGGTCCGACCCTGCCCCGCCATCGGTCCAGGGTTCGGACATGAAAAACGCCGATCGCGCCGTGCCTGCGACCAGCGGATCAAGAAATCGGGATTTCAGCGCGTCCGACCCGACGCGCCCCAGCAGATAGATATTGCCTTCGTCCGGGGCGGCGGTGTTGCAGGCCAGCGGGCCCAGTGGCGACAGGCCGGACGCGATCAGCACCTGCGCGGTTTCACGGTGCGTCAGATGGTGGCCATCGGCCCGGATATGCGGCGTCATCACGCCCGCCTCGCGCGCAAGGGCGCGCAGGTCGGCGATAACGTCTTCGGTCGGGCAGTTGTGGGCGTCGCGGCGCGGGTCTTTTTCGAACGGTGCGACGACGTTTCTGACAAAGGTTTCGACGCGGGCGGCGATTTCGGTGGCTGTCTGCGTCATTTCGGTGCCATGCGGATCGCACCGTCCAGACGAATGACCTCTCCGTTCAGCATCGGATTTTGGGCGATCGCCTGCACCAGCCGGGCGTATTCGTCAGGATCGCCCAGACGGTTCGGAAACGGCACCTGCGCGCCCAGACTGTCCTGTGCGTCCTGCGGCAGGCTTTTCATCAGCGGGGTCAGGAACAGGCCCGGTGCAATGGTCATGACCCGGATGCCAAACCGCGCCATTTCGCGTGCGGCAGGCAGGGTCAAGGCAGCCACGCCCCCCTTGGATGCCGCATAGGCGGGTTGTCCGATCTGGCCATCAAACGCCGCGACAGAGGCCGTGTTGATGATCGCGCCGCGTTCCTCTCCCAGCGTGTCAAGCTTTTGCAGATGGGCCGCGAATTTTGACATCACATTGAACGTGCCGACCAGATTGATGTTCACGATCCGGGCGAATTCGGCCAGCGGCAGCGGGGTGCCGTCGCGGTTCACGATCTTGGCGGGCGGGCCGATGCCCGCGCAGTTCACGCACAGGCGCGGCGGCGTCGGGCCGGAAAACGCGGCGTCGATCGCATGCGCGACAGCGGCGTCATCGGTAACGTCGGCCTGCGCAAACGTGCCACCGATGTCTTGTGCCAGCGCGCGACCCAGATCGGCGTTCATGTCCAGAATTGTGACCTGCGCGCCACCTGCGGCAAGCCTGCGTGCGGTCGCGGCCCCCAGACCCGATGCGCCACCCGCGACGACCGCCCCGATGCCATTGATTTCCATATGCGTGATCCTCTCCCCCGTGTTGCGCCCAACCTAGCAGCGCGGACGGTGTGCGCCACCCTTGACGATGCGTGACGTTTCCAGACGCTGCGGCGGCGATCTTGACCTATCGGGCCGTGTCCGTTCGCGCGATAAGAGGCACGAGTCCGCGAAAGGCCCGCAGCATGTTTCTATCCATTACCGATGTCTTCAAGATCGGGGTCGGCCCGTCGTCGTCGCATACAATGGGACCAATGACCGCCGCCGCCCTGTTTCTGGACGATCTGCGGCGCGGTGTCGAACGCATCCCCGGCGCGGGCGATCTGGCATCCGTCACCGCCACGCTGCACGGCAGCCTTGCATTCACCGGCAAGGGCCATGCGACCGACCGCGCCGTGCGGCTGGGCCTGTTGGGCATGGTGCCCGCCACGTTCGACGCCGACAAGGCCGAGGCGCTGGACGCTGCCCTGCAGGCGACCGGCACCCTGCATCCCGACGGATTGCCGCCGCTTGGGTTCGTGCCGGACCGCGATGTGATTTTCGACTATGGCCCACCGCTGGAATTGCACGCCAACGGGCTGGTCCTGCGGGCGTTCGATACCGCCGGGCGGCCCTATTATACGCAAACCTATTATTCCGTCGGCGGTGGTTTCGTGATGACGGAACCGGAACTGCTGGCCCATCGCAACCGCGACAACAGCACGCCGCAGGCGACGGACCATGCCTTTCCCTTTGCCTTTGGCACGGCGCGCGAAATGCTGACCATGGGGACCGCATCGGGCAAGACCGTCGCACAGATGAAACGCGCCAACGAAGAGCTGGTGCATGACAGTAAGCTGGATGCCAAGATCGACGCGATCTGGGCGGCCATGGACGATTGCATCAGTCGCGGCCTGAAACAGGACGGCATCTTGCCGGGTGGTCTGAAGGTCCGTCGCCGCGCCCGCGCGATCCACGAAAAATTGCAGGCCGAACGCGGCACCAATCAGGCGCAACCCCACGTCGCAAACGACTGGATGAGCGTTTACGCCATGGCCGTAAACGAAGAAAACGCAGCCGGCGGCAAGGTCGTCACATCCCCCACCAACGGGGCGGCAGGGGTCGTGCCCGCCGTCGGGCGTTACTATCGTGACCACTGCATCGGGGCCACGCAACAGGGGTTGCGCGACCTTTTGCTGACCGCTGCCGCGATCGGCGGGCTGATCAAGCACAACGCCAGCATATCCGGCGCCGAAGTCGGCTGTCAGGGAGAGGTGGGATCAGCCGCCGCGATGGCCGCCGCAGGCCTGTGCGCGGCGCTTGGCGGCACCAATGAACAGATCGAAAACGCCGCCGAAATCGCGCTGGAACATCATCTGGGCATGACCTGCGACCCGGCCGCAGGGCTGGTGCAGGTGCCCTGCATCGAACGCAACGCATTGGGCGCGATCAAGGCGGTCAGCGCCGCCAGTCTGGCGCTGCGCGGTGACGGCGTACATTTCATGCCGCTGGACAACTGCGTGCAGGTGATGCTGGAAACCGGACGCGAAATGGATGTGAAATACAAGGAAACATCGACCGGGGGGATCGCCGTCAACCTGCCCGAATGCTAGGCCATTGCATCGCCCCCCTGCGCACGGCACCATCGCCCCACAGCAGGAGGACCGCATGACCGATACCTACATTCTTGGCGCCGCGCGCACCCCGATGGGCGCATTCATGGGGGAATTGTCCGGCGTGCCCGCCACCGTGCTGGGCACCACCGCCATTGCGGCAGCATTGGCGCAGTCGGGTGTCAGCCCCGATGCGATAGACGAGGTGTTCATGGGCAATGTGCTGCCCGCCGGACTGGGTCAGGCGCCCGCACGTCAGGCCGCAATTCACGCAGGGATTCCAGAACGCACCCCCTGCACCACGGTGTCAAAGGTCTGCGGATCCGGGATGCGGGCCGCGATGTTCGCGCAGGATGCCATCGCACTGGGCCACGCGGGACTGGTCGTCGCGGGCGGCATGGAAAGCATGTCGAACGCGCCTTATCTGCTGCCAAAGGCGCGGGGCGGCTACCGGATCGGCCATGGCCAGACGCTGGATCACATGATGCTGGACGGGCTGGAAGACGCCTATGACGTGGCTGCCGACGGCACACGGCGCGCCATGGGCACCTTTGGCGAAGATTGCGCCGCACATTACGTTTTCACCCGCGCCCAGCAGGATGATTTCGCCATCGCCAGCGTCACCCGCGCCAAAGAGGCCGCCGCATCCGGCGCATTCGACTGGGAAATCGCGCCCGTCATGCGAAAGACCCGCAAGGGCGAACAGGTCATCGACAGCGACGAAGGCCCGCGCCGCATCGACCCGGCCAAGATCCCGAACCTGCGCGCGGCATTCAAATCCGACGGCACGATCACGGCCGCATCGTCATCGTCGATCAACGACGGGGCTGCGGCGCTGATCCTTGGCGGGGCGGATGCCGCAAAGGCGCACGTCCCCATCGCCCGGATCGTGGGACAGGCGGCCTTTGCCGCGGCGCCGGGTTGGTTCACAACCGCCCCCATTCACGCCATGGACCGGCTGTTTGACCGGATCGGCTGGACCTATGCCGACGCCGATCTGTTCGAAATCAACGAAGCCTTTGCCGTGGTGCCGATGGCCGCGATGAAAGACCGCGATATCCCCCACGACCGCGTCAACGTGCACGGCGGGGCCTGTGCGTTGGGTCATCCCATCGGCGCGTCGGGCGCGCGGATTGTGGTGACCTTGCTGGGCGCGCTGCGCGCACGGGGTCTAAAACGCGGCGTTGCATCAATCTGCATCGGTGGCGGCGAAGGCACCGCCTTGGCGGTCGAAATGATCTAAAGCGGAAAGCCAAGGCGATGGACCAACCTAATCCACGCCTTGCGCCAGCCGCCTTTGGTATCGACATGGTCCAACGCACGCATTGTCAGCGCGGCCCCCATCCAGCGGAACGGTTCGGGCGGGATACGACCGGGCAGGCTGCTGGCAAGTGCAAGGTCCAGATCCGGTGATCCGGTATCGTCCAGCCGTTCCAGCGCCAGCCGCGCGCCGAACCGTGACGCTGTGACGCCAAACCCGGAATAGCCGCCGGCATAAACGCCCTTGCCGCCGTAATAGGGTTGCAGATGCACCGCCATGCGCGTGGTCAGATCAATCGGGCCGGACCATGCGTGCGAAAACTTCACATCGTCCAACTGCGGAAATGTGTCGTGGAAATATCCCGCCAGCCGGTCATAAACCTGCAGCTGCCGGTCACCTGCGGGATCGGTCGCATCGTTGAAATAATACCCGATCCGTCCGCCATAAACGATCCGGTTGTCGCGCGTCAGTCGCATGTAATTCAGCTGCTTGCGGGTGTCATAGACGCCTTGGCGATTGGTCCAGCCGATGCGGTCCATCTGCTCCGCCGTCAACGGCTCGGTCGCCAGCACGCGGTCGCGCATGGCGACGACATATCGCTTGATATGGCGGTGCCCCGCGCCCCATGCATTGGTCGCAAACAGCACCCGCCGCGCGTCGATGCGCCCGTCGTGTGTGGTGATCCGCAACTGGTGACCCTGATCGGACACGTCCAGCATCGGAGTGTGTTCATGCACGCGCACCCCCAGCGTCAGGGCAATCGCCTTGAGCCCCCAGGCCAGTTTGGCTGGGTGCACGGTGCCGGTGCGCTGCCGCGACCAGATCGCGCCCTCGAAAAGGGGGGACGCCAGTTCTGCCTGTGTCTGGGCGCGATCCAGCAGGACAGCGTCGTGACCGTGCTGCTGGTGCAGGGCGAATTCGCGGTGCAGGTCGTCCAGATGGGCGCGGTTGACCGCGACGGTCATTTCGCCGGTCCATTCCAGATCGGCGTCGATCCCGAATTGTGTGATCGTGTCGCGCCAGCCATCCAGATTTTCGATGCCCAACCGTTCCAGCACGTCCATGTCTGCGGGGAACACACGTTTGGCATTGCCCAGCCCGTGAATGACCGATGTGGACACGATCCCGCCCGGACGGCCAGAGGCGCCGTGCGCGACCTTGCCTGCCTCGATCAACGTGACATTCCGCGCGGGGTCGCGCTGTTTGGCGATGATCGCGGCCCACAACCCGGTAAAGCCACCGCCAACGATCAGCAGATCAGTCTCTGTCCGGCCGACCAGATGCGCGCAGGTGTCCGGGGCTGCGGTATTGTCCAACCACAGCGGATAGAATGTTACATCCGTCAGGGCCTTGTGAAACGTCGTCATGGGCAGCTTGCCTTTTGCGGTGACCGTATGAAACGTGATAGCCTGCTGCGTGGCCCGATCAAAGAGCCTGCCGGGAAACGCTTGCGCGATGCCGGGCACCAGATATGGTGACGCCCAGGGTGCCGTGCGCCCGGACAGGGGGCCGCATGCCACAGACCATCGGGGAACGGCGATACGTCAAGCAGGCGACGCGTACGACAACAGCCGATGCCTGTGACGTGCATGCAACCGTCCAGCGGATGCTGTCAGAGATCGAAACAGGCGGCGACGCCGCGGCACTGGATTATGCCCGCAAGCTGGATGGCTACAACGGCGCGCTGATCCTGTCGCGCGCGCAGATCGACGCCGCCTGCGCCGCCGTGCCGCAACGGCTGAAGGACGACATCCTGTTCGCTCAGGACAATGTGCGCCGCTTTGCACAAGCCCAGAAGGCATCGCTGACCGACGTGGCGTTCGAAATGGAACCGGGCCTGATGGTCGGGCAGAAAACGATCCCTGTCGACACCGCCGGTTGCTATGTGCCCGGCGGCAGGTTCAGCCATGTCGCCAGCGCCATCATGACCGTCACGACCGCATCCGTCGCCGGGTGCAAACGCGTCATTGCCTGTTCGCCACCGCGCCCAGAGACGGGCATACCCCCCGCCATTGTGTATGCCGCCCATATCAGCGGGGCGGATACCATCGTAGCGATGGGCGGCGTTCAGGCTGTTGCATCCATGGCATTCGGGCTGTTCGGGCTGCCGCGCGCCAATATCCTTGTCGGTCCCGGCAACCAGTATGTGGCAGAGGCGAAACGCATCCTGTACGGTCGCGTCGGCATCGACATGGTGGCGGGGCCGACGGACAGCCTGATCCTGGCCGACGCGACAGCCGACCCGTTCATCGTGGCGACCGATCTTGTGTCGCAGGCCGAACATGGCTGGAATTCTCCGGTGTGGCTGGTGACGGACGATGCGGCGCTGGCAGCCACCGTCATGTCACTGGTGCCCGACCTGATCGCGGCCCTGCCCCAGCCCAACCGCGCCAGCGCAGAAGCCGCATGGCGCGATTTCGCAGAGGTCGTTCTGTGCCCCGACCGCGACGACATGGTCGCCTGTTCAGACGCCTATGCGCCCGAACACCTGACCGTGCAGGCCGCCGATCTGGATTGGTGGCTGGACCGTCTGACCTGCTATGGATCGCTGTTTCTGGGTGAAGAAACCACCGTCGCATTCGGTGACAAGGCGACCGGCACCAACCACGTGCTGCCGACATCTGGTGCCGCAGCCTATACCGGTGGGCTCAGCGTGCATAAATATATGCGTGTCGTCACATGGCAAAGATCAACACCCGCAGGCGCACGCCGCGTCGCACAGGCGACCGCCCGCATTTCCCGGCTGGAAGGCATGGAAGGCCACGCGCGGGCCGCCGATGCGCGGTTGGCCAAGTATTTTCCGCACGAAACCTTTGATCTGTCCGCCGACGGCTGACATCCCCTTATGAAAGGCAAGGCTGCATGACTATCGACACGCGGATCGTGAATGATCTGATCGCCAACGAGATCGGTTTCGTCACGACCGTCCCGTGCAAACAATTGGCTGGCGTGATCGCGGAACTGGATCGCCGCGACGACATCCTGCATGTCCCGTCCAACAAGGAAGACGAAGGCATGGGATTGTGCGCAGGGGCATGGATGGGCGGTAAACGGTCCGCGATCATCATGCAGAACACCGCGATCGGCGTGACGATCAACACGCTGGCGACGCTGATCCAGTATTACCGCATGCCGCTGCCGATGCTGATTTCATATCGCGGCGAATTGCGCGAACCCGTCGCCTGTCAGGTGGAAATGGCGGTCCATACCAAAGCACTGCTCGCCCAGTTGCATATCCCGACCTATCATTTTCACCGCCAGTCGGACGTGGACGAGTTCGACGCGATCCTGAAATATACCTTTATGTGCAACAAGCCCGTTGCGATCCTGACCGACGCCACATTCTGGGGAGGCTACGGCGACCAATGATCCGTTCTGAAATCCTACGCGATATCGCCCCGATCCTGCGCGACCATCTGGTCGTCTGCAACATCGGCATTCCCAGTCAGGAATTGCACGCCATCGACGACCAGCCCAGCAATTTCTACATGCTGGGCACCATGGGTCTGGCGTCGTCGATCGGCCTTGGGCTGGCGTTGGCACAGCCCAAACCGGTGATCGTGATTGACGGCGACGGGTCGGTGTTGACCAATCTGGGCACGCTGGCGACCATCGGGAACGTGGATGCGCCGGGCTATATCCTGATGATCATCGACAACGGGTCATATGGGTCCACCGGGGATCAGCCGACCTATGCTGGGATGCGGACATCGCTTGCGGACGTGGCGCGCGCCTGTGGCACTGAACGCGTGATCCAGTGTCAGGACCGCGACACCGGGGCGGTCCTGACAGATGCGCTGGCGGCGGGCGAAAAGACCGTGATCGTGGTCAAATGCGACAGCGGCAACGCCAAGATGCCGGTCATCACGATGGACCCGGTGACGATCCGCGACCGGTTCATGGCAGCTGTGCGCGCCTAGATCAGGCGCGCGCCTCTTGCGGGGCGCGGTCGATATCGTCCTGTTCCGCGTCCTCGCGGCCCCAGAACACGCCTTTCTGTCGTTCGCCTGCCCGTTCAAGCAATGCATAAAGCGCGGGCACAATCAGGATGCCCAGCAGGGTCGCCACAGTCATGCCACCGACCGCCGCCACACCGATGGCATTGCGCGCACCCGCCCCCGCCCCGGTTGCGAACACCAGTGGCAACAGCCCCAGAATGAACGACAGCGCCGTCATGATGACCGCACGATACCGCTGGCGCGCGGCAAGGATCGCGGCTTCGGTGATTGGCAGGCCTTCGGCGTGGCGGGCGGATGCGAATTCGACGATCAGGATGGCATTCTTGGCCGCCAGCCCAATCAGCATGACCATGCCGATCTGGGCATAGACGTTGGACGAATAACCGAACGCCAGCAGTGCCGTCGTCGCACCCGCCGCCGCCACCAGCACTGACAGCATGACCGCCAGCGGGCGCAGCCAGCTTTCGAATTGGCCGACAAGGAACAGGTAGGCAAAGACAAAGGCCAGACCAAAGGCGATGAACGTCACGTTGCCAGCCTCTTGCTGCTGCAGGCTGGCACCGCTGAACTGATAGGAATAGCCGTTCGGCAAAACCTCTGCCGCGACGTCCTCCAGCGCTTGCAAGGCCTCTCCTGTGGCATAGCCTTGGGCGGGGCTGCCCGACACGCTGGCGGCAGTGAACAGGTTGAACCGGGGCAAAATGTAGGGACCGAACCGGGTTTCCAGATCAGCCACGGTGCTGATCGGCACAGATTCTCCCGCCGCGTTCTGCACCCGGATGTCCAGAATGTCGGCAGGTTCGCTGCGGAACGGCGCATCGGCCTGAATCCGCACCTGATAGACTCGCCCCTGATAGACGAACTGGTTGACGAATCCCGCCCCCAGCGTTTGGCCCAGCGTGTCGTAGATGTCGGCCACCGTCAGCCCCAGCGCCTGCGCGCGGTCGCGGTCCACATCCACAAAGATGCGCGGCGTGCCCGCACTGAAACTGGTGCGCGCGCCTGTAATTTCGGGCCGCTGGTTGGCCGCGTTGACAAAGGATCGCGCAACCTGTGCCACTTCGGTCGGATCCTGCCCCTGAGTCGCCAAAATCTCGAACGAGAAGCCCCCGACGCTGCCAGCACCGGGAATCGCAGGCGGCGGAAATGCGGTGATCTGTGCGCCGGGAATGCGCGCAAACTGCGCGTTCAACTGGCCCAGAATCTGGAACACGGGCGGGCGTTCACCCCACGGGGTCAGGGTGACAATCGCAATCCCGACGCTGGACCGCGATCCCCCCAGAAAGCTGAAGCCAGCCACCTGAATGACGTTTTCGACCCCGTCCGTGCCATCAATGATATCCCCGATCTCGCGCATGGTTTCGGTCGTGCGCTGCAACGATGCGCCGTCAGGCAGCGAGACATCGACAAGGATCGATCCCTGATCTTCTGGCGGCACAAGCTCGTTGGGCAGGTTGGTGTAGCTGAACCATGCAATCGCGATGCCAGTGCCCAGCGCGGCCAGCGTCAGCACCCCCTTGGTCACGAAAAAACGCACGACGCGGGCGTATCCGTTACGCGCCTTGTCCAGCCCCCAGTTGAACGCCTGAAAAAACCAGCCCCGCTGTTTTGGTTTTTGCAGCATCGCCGCGCAAAGGGCAGGCGTCAGTGTCAGGGCGACGACCGACGACAGCACGATGGAAATCGACAGCGACAACCCGAACTGGCGGTAAAGCTGCCCTGTCAGACCGGGCAAAAATGCGGTCGGCAGAAACACAGCCAGCAAAACAAGCGTCGTGGAAATGATCGGCCCGGTGATCTGGCCCATCGACTTGATCGCGGCCTCTTGGCCGATCAGGTCGTCTTCTTCGATCACGCGGCGGGTGTTTTCGACGACAAGGATCGCATCGTCCACGACGATGCCGATGGCCAGAATCAGGGCCAGCAAGGTGATGACATTGATCGAAAACCCGATCAGCAACAAAAAGGCGAAGGTGCCGGTCAGCGATACCGGAATGGCGATCAGTGGGATGATCGTCGCGCGCACCCCTTGGAGGAACATGAACACCACGCCGACGATGATTGCCGCCGTCAGGGCCAGTGTTTTCAGAATCTCTTGCAGCGTGACGCGGACATAGGCGGTGGTGTCATAGACAACATCATAAGTCAGGCCAGCGGGGAATGACGGTTCCAGCCGTTCCAGTTCGTCCCGGATCTGGTTGACGGTCTGGATCGCGTTCGCACCGGGCGCTTGATTCACCTGCATCGTCAGGCTTTCGCGGTCGCCCAGATAGGAATTGGATGCATAGTCCTGACTGCCCAGTTCGACCCGCGCCACATCCCCGACCCGCACCAGACCGCCCGCATCGCCCGACCGGATCACGATATCCCTGAACGCCTGCGGATCGGACAGCCGACCCTGCGCCGTCACGGTATAGACCAGCGCCTGCCCATCCACTGCAGGCGCGCCGCCGACCTGCCCCAGCGCAGCGGCAAGGTTCTGGGACCGGATGGCGTTCGCCACGTCGGACGCAGAAATGTTGAACGCAGCCAGCTTGTTCGGGTCGGTCCAGATGCGGATTGCATAATTCGACGGCCCCAGCACCTGCGCGTTGCCCACACCGTCGATCCGTTGCACGGCAGTCGTAAGGTTGGTGGACACGTAGCCCGCCGCCTCGATCAGCGAAAGCGGCCCGCCGTCATCGACCGGAAAGGCCACGGCCAGCAGGAAGCTGGGCGATTGCGTGGTGACGGTCACGCCCTGATCGACCACGGATGTCGGCAGTTGCGGTGTTGCCAGTTGCACCCGGTTCGACACGTTGACCTGCGCAATGTCGGGATCGGTGCCGATGGCAAAGGTGATCGACAGCGAATAGGTCCCCTGATTGGACGATGACGACGACATATAGGTCATGCCTTCGACCCCGTTGATCGCACGTTCAAGCGGCGCACCCACGGTTTCGGCCAATACGGTGGAATCGGCGCCGGGATAGGACGCGCTGACGCTGATCGTCGGCGGCGAGATGTCGGGATATTGCGTGACCGGCAGGGCAAAGATCGACAGCGCGCCCGCGATGACGATGACCAGACTGATGACTGCTGCCAGACGGGGCCGCCGGATGAACGCGGCAGAGATCATTCGCCCGCGCCCCCGGCACCGTTTCCGGCACCGTCCGGCGCGGCTGCATCGCTGCGCGGATCGACGGTCTGACCGTCCTGTAGCTGCGACGCACCGCGCACAATGACCCGTGCGCCGCCGTCCAGCCCGCTTATCACCGCAGTCATGCCGGGGGTGTCGGTCGCAGTTGTCTGAACTGTTGCGCGTCGTACCGTGTCGTCGTCCTGCAGCACCCAGACAGACGTGCCGTCGCGGTCAAGCTGCAAGGCAGATTGCGGTATCGCGGGATATATCGGCGGATTGGCTTCGGTGACATGCAGGGTCACGTTCTGGTTGGGTAACAACAGGCTGTCGGGATTGGCGAAACGCACCCGGACCTCGACCGACCCGGTGGTCGCATCGACGCTGTTGCCGATGAAGTCGAAATCGCCCTCGGTCGCATAGGCCGATCCGTCAGGCAGGCGCAGCGTCAGGTCATAGTTCCGCACTTTCAGGGGTTCGGCATCGGACTCTGCCGGGGCGTCCCCCGATGGCGAAACAGGCGCCGTGTCACTGCCGCCAATGCCCAGCCGCCGCCATGTCGCCAGCCGTGTCTCACCCAAGGCAAAAACGCCCCAGATCGGGTCAAGCTGCACCAGTTCCGCCAAAGGGCCGCTGGACGCGGTGACATAATTGCCCCGTGTCAGGTTCGGGGCAGACATACGCCCGTCGATGGGCGCCAAAATCGTGGTGTAGTCGACATTCAGTTGCGCGCGGTCGACCGCGGCATCGGCCTGCAACCGCATGCCACGGGCGGCCTGAAAAGCGGCACGCGCATCGTCCAGCATGGACTGACTGACGGTGCCGCTTTCGCGCAGCTCTTGGTTGCGGGCAAGGGCGCGTTCGGCTTCGACCTCTTGCGCCTGCGCGCTTTCCAGTTCGGCCTGCGCGGCGCGCAGTTCAGCCTGATACGGTGCGGGATCGATCTGGAACAGGGTATCGCCTGCTTGCACGTTTTGCCCGCCTTCAAAATCGACGGCGTCGATAAAACCCGGCACACGTGTCACCAGCGACACCTGCTCGATTGGCGCAATTCGCCCGATAAAACTGAAACTGTCCCCGACAGGCCGCATGTCCGCTGTCGTGAAAACGACCGCCGGTGGTGGCTGCTGTTCGGATTGGTCTTGTTCCTGCGGACGGCCAAGGAACGACAGAAACCCGGGCAATTCGACCGTGCCGATCAGCGGCAGGTCGATCACGGACGGCGCATCACCAGACCCGCCCTGTCCCTGCTGGGCCGCGCCCGGCTGTGCATTCATCACAATCAGAACCACCAAAACCGGCAGGCCAGTCGTCAGACGCCACATGTCAATAAAACTTTCGCAACTTCAATGTAGGACAGCTAGGTCGCGCGTTCCATCCGTCGAGCGAACATCCAGCAAGCCGTAGCAATCGCGGGCGCTGCAGTCTGTCAGGACAGGGACGCGTGCCGGTCCAGCCGCCCTGACGCCAGTGCCGACAGCGCGACCATCACGGTGGCCGTGCTCAGCATCAGCGACAGACCACCGACCTGATAGGTCAGTCCTGACAAAACCGTCCCCAGCAACCGCCCGGCAGCGTTTGCCATGTAGTAAAAACCGACGTCCATGGTCACACGTTCTGCCTTTGTGAAGGCCAAAATCAAGTAGGAATGCAACGCGGAATTGATTGCGAAAATCGCGCCAAACACCAGCAACCCCGCGACCAGCGTGACGGTCAGCCATGCCTGTGGCTGGGGCGATAGCAGCGCCGCGACGGTCAGTAGGGCGGGCACAACAGCCAGCACCCATGCCAGACGGCTGGCCGCAGCCACCAGCACCGGCGTTGGTCGCGTCGCGGCCCGCAGCACGCGTGGCGCAGCCCCCTGCACAGCGCCATAAAGGATCGTCCAGACCGCCATGAAGCTGCCGATCAGGAAAAATGCGGTGCGGTTGCTTTCGGGCGTGCCGTCCGACAGCACGCTGTAAAAATAGATCGGGACGCCCACGACGAACCAGATATCCCGCGCGCTGAACAGGAATACCCGCGCGCCCGACAACCAGTTGACGTTGGGGTCGTCGGAAAACACCTCTGAAAACTTAGCGCCCTTGCGGCCCTGCGGCAAACCCGGCGGCATCGCAACAACCACGGCAATCAGGATCACCGCAAGGATCGCCGCCATCCCCAGCACGGCCCAGACGAAACCGAGTGTTGCAAGCAGGCCCGCGCCAAGCAAAAAGCCAAACCCTTTGACCGCATTTTTCGACCCGGTCAGCAGCGCCACCCAGCGAAACAGGCCACCCGCAGTTGCCGGGGCCAGCAGTTTCACCGCCGATTTGGATGACATCTTGGCAAGATCCTTTGCAACGCCGCTCGCACCTTGCACGACCATGACATATGCGACCGACACGCCGATGGTCCACGCAGGATCAAGCTGCGCCAAAACCAAAAGGGCGATTACCTGCAACCCAAGTCCCGCATATAGCGTCGCCGTCAGGCCGAACCGCGCCGCGATCCATCCCGCGCACAGGTTCGTCACCATCCCCGCAAGTTCGTACAACACGAAAAGATAAGCCAACTGTACCGGCGAAAAGCCAAGCGTATGAAAGTGCAGCAGCACCAGCATCCGCAACGCGCCATCGGTCAACATGAATGCCCAATAGGCCGCCGTGACAGCGACATAGGCCGACAGCCCCTTTGGCCGCTGTGCGTCGGTTTGGGTCACAACGCTGCACCCACCATCAGCGCGACATCGACCAGCCGATGTGCATAGCCCATTTCATTGTCATACCACGCGTAGATTTTGACCTGTGTGCCGTTCACCACCATCGTCGACGGGGCATCAACGATGCCGGATCGCGTGTCGTTGGTGTAATCGGCAGAGACCAGCGGGCGTTCCTCATATCCCAAAATACCCTTTAACGGGCCTTCGGCAGCGGCTTTGAACAGGGCGTTGACCTCTTCTGGCGTGGTGTCGCGCATGACTTCGAACACGCAATCTGTCAGCGATGCGTTCAGTAGTGGCACCCGCACGGCATGACCATTCAGACGGCCCGTCAGTTCGGGATAGATCAGCGTGATTGCCGTGGCACTGCCCGTGGTCGTCGGCACCAGCGAATTCAGCGCGGACCGTGCGCGGCGCAGATCCTTTGCCGGGCGGTCAACGATGGTCTGGGTGTTGGTCACGTCATGGATTGTCGTGATCGACCCGTGTTTGATCGTCAGGTTTTCGTGGATGACCTTGACCACGGGGGCCAGACAATTGGTGGTGCAACTGGCCGCCGTGATGATCCGGTGACGTGTAGGATCATAGATGTCGTGGTTCACGCCAAAGACAATGTTGGCCGCATCGCCGTCCTTGACCGGGGCGGACACCACGACCTTACTCACGCCCGCCGCGAAATAGGGCGCGAGCTTTGCTTCCGTTTTGAAAACGCCCGTGCAGTCGATCACCACATCAACGCCGTCCAGCGGCAGGTCGTTCAAATCCGCGGTGCCAATGAACGGAATACGTTGACCATCAACCGTGACGCTGTCCGCATCGGATGAAAACGCAGCATCCCACCGGCCGTGCACCGTGTCGAATTCCAGCAGATGCGCGTGCATCGCCGCATCCCCCACCGCATCGTTGATCCATGCGATCCTGGCCCCCTTGGCCAGCAGCGGTTTCAACGCAAGCTTTCCGATCCGGCCAAGGCCATTGACAGCGTAGATAGTCATATCATTTTCCCGGCGAATTCACGACCGATGTCATCGACCGCATGTTGCATTGAAATCCGGTTCAGCGCGGCCAGCGGCAAAGCCACGAATGTTTCAATCCGGCGGTGGATCGCGGCAAAGGCCTGCTGAAACGCCAATGCATTCAGCGCATCGGTACCATCCGCCGTAGCGGGATCGGGAATGCCCCAATGCGCGCTCACGGGCTGCCCGATCCATGCAGGGCAATCTTCGTTCGCGGCCTGATCGCAGACCGTAAACACGAAATCGAACTGTTTGGGATCGTCGCCCCGATATGTCGATACCGACTTGGACCGCAAAAGCGACAGGTCATGTCCCTTTTGCTGCAACAGCATCAGCGCCTTGGGGTGTATTTCAGCCTGCGGATGTGTCCCAGCAGAGAAGGTATCAAAGCGGTCACCAGCGATGTCGCGCATAATCGATTCCGCAAATATCGACCGGGCTGAATTGCGGGTGCATACGAACAGGACGGAATACTTAGGCGGCGCGATGTCCAACGGTCTGTCGGCAAAGGCAGTGGCGCACAGGTCTGGCCTGCCGCGGCAACAATCACTCCACATAAAATCGAATGTGGCGCGCGTCGCATCCATGTTCACGCCATAGCGCAGGGATGTGCCCACGCGTTCCTGCGTGATCAAACCCACCTGCATCAGGGTGCGCACATAGGTCGACAGGGTGTTCGGCTTGATATCCAGCGCCGTCGCCAGATGGGTGGCGGGAACCCGGTCGGGATACCGCCGCATCAACAGGCGAAACAGGGCCATCCGCTGCGGATGACCCAGTATTGCAAAGCGTTCCGTCATTATTTGTTCCATAATTCATGTATTATTGAATTAGATTCCAATCTCAAAGCTTTTTCTGCAGACGCGGAAAAAATGCGGGGCAAAACCAGTCTTTTTTCCGGCGCTGTTTTCCCAATCTACGTTGGGCCAACAGTCCCTCACGCCGCAGTTTCGATACGACTGTTTGGAACTGCCCCACACCGGGCTGCGTTTAGGAAACACACGAAACAACGCCGATTGACGTGTGCAAGCGACAAGGCAGGGGGCGCGGAATGAACAATCGACAGACGGCCAACGGTGCGCTAGCAGAACGCGCCGCACAGCGGGTGGCCATCGAAAATATCGACCCGCACATCAATCAGGGCCGATTTGCGGCCAAGGCCGTCCAGGATTGGCCACTGACAATTACCGTCGATGTTTTTGGCGACGGACATGAACTATATGCCGCCGGGATCAATCTGCCGGACGGGACGATCCACCCGATGGAACACGTGGCCAATGATCGCTGGCGCGCCGATGTCACGTTCACCGAAAACGGCCCTGCGCATTTCACTGTGTTGGGCTGGCGTGACGTCTGGGGCACATGGGTCCGCGATACTGGCAAAAAGATAGCGGCCGGGCAGGATATCAGCGTCGAATTGCAGGAAGCGCGGCAAATCCTGGATGGGATGGCACCCGGACGTGGTGCCGCAAAGACGTACAAGGCTGTCGCAAAGGCCGCCAAGGCTGGCGACACCGAAACGTTGCTGTCCGACGATACCGCAGCATTCATGGCGGAACACGGACCGCGCGCGAACCTGACCAGATCTGCCGAGATCCCGGTTTGGGTCGACCGCGAACGCGCTGCGTTTTCGGCATGGTACGAGCTGTTCCCCCGGTCGCAGGGGGCCGAAGGGCAGCACGGCACCTTTGACGACGTGATCGACAAATTGGATTACGTGACCGATCTGGGGTTTAACATTCTTTATTTTCCGCCGATCCACCCCATCGGCACGACCAACCGCAAGGGCAAGAACAACAGCCTGCGCGCCGAACCGGGCGATGTCGGATCACCCTATGCGATCGGGTCGCCCGACGGTGGAATGGATGCCGTTCACCCTGAACTGGGAACACTCGACGATTTCGACAGACTGGTCCGTGCCGCCGCCGAGAAGGGGCTGGAAATTGCGCTGGATATCGCGCTGAACGCTTCCCCGGACCATCCGTGGATCGACGAACATCCGGACTGGTTCGAACGGCGGCCCGACGGCACGATCAAATTTGCCGAAAACCCGCCCAAGAAATACGAAGACATCGTCAATTTCAAATACTACAACGCCGACGGTTCGCCCAATACGCCATTCTGGCACGCGATCCGCGATCTGTTCCTGTTCTGGATCGATCACGGTGTCACAATCTTTCGCGTCGACAATCCGCACACCAAACCGTTTCCGTTCTGGGAATGGATCATCGCGGATGTCCGCCAGACCTGCCCAGAGGCGATTTTCCTGTCAGAGGCGTTTACCCGGCCCAAGCTGATGAAACAGCTTGCGAAACTGGGCTACAACCAAAGCTACACTTACTACACGTGGCGCAATTCCAAGGCAGAGCTGACAGAATACCTGACAGAACTGACGACGGAAGCCTGCCGCAACTATATGCGGCCCAACTTTTTCACCAATACGCCCGACATCAACCCCTACTTCAACCATGACAGCGGACGACCGGGGTTCCGGACCCGTAGCGTGCTGGCAGGCACCCTGTCGGGCAACTGGGGGCTATATCAGGGTTTCGAATTCTGCGAGGCCGACCGGCTTCCGCCAAAGGACGAATACAGCGACAGCGAAAAATACGAGCTGAAGCACCGCGATCTGGATGCCCCCGGCCACATCAAGGACGATGTGCGTCTGATCAACCGCATCCGCCGGGACAATCCCGCGATGAAGGATTTCACCAACCTTGAATTTTTCACGGCACACGAAGACCGGGTGCTGTTTTACGGACGGTTTGACGACCAGACCCGCAACTACCTGCTGTTCCATGTCCTGCTGGATCCCTTCGGCGGCGCCGATGTGCCGTTCGAGCTGCCCCTGTGGAAATTCGGACTGCCCGACGAAGCATCGATCGAGGTCGAGGACGCCGTGCAGGGCAACAGGTTCACATGGCACGGCAAGCATCACCTGCTGACGCTGGACCCGCAGGACCGTCCCTATGCCATTTGGAAACTTTTCCCGCCGGGAGGCGCCGCATGAACATCATCGACAAAGACCAACTGACCCCCGATCCCGCCGTGGAAGAGCCCGACTGGTACAAGGATGCGGTGATCTACCAGATCCATGTCAAGGCGTTTCAGGACAGCAACGGTGACGGGATCGGTGATTTCGCAGGTCTGATGCAACGGCTGGATCACGTGCAGGAACTGGGTGCGACTGCGGTCTGGCTTTTGCCGTTCTATCCGTCGCCCCAGCGTGATGACGGCTATGACATCGCGGAATACAAGGAAATCAACCCGTCCTACGGGACGATGGATGATTTCCAGGGCTTCGTGGACGAAGCGCATCGCCGCGGGCTAAAGGTCATTACCGAACTGGTCATCAACCACACCAGCGACCAGCACGACTGGTTCCAACAGGCCCGCAACGCCCCGAAAGGCAGCGCAGAGCGAGATCTGTATGTCTGGTCCGACGATCCGACCAAATGGATGGACAAGACGCGGGTGATCTTTAACGACACCCACGACAGCAATTGGTCATGGGACCCGGTGGCGGAACAATTCTACTGGCACCGCTTTTTCGATCACCAGCCGGACCTGAATTTCGACAACCCTGACGTGCTGAAGAAGGTGCTGGATGTCATGCACTTCTGGCTGGAAAAAGGCGTCGACGGTCTGCGGCTGGACGCGATCCCCTATCTGGTCGAACGCGACGGCACCAACAACGAAAACCTGCCCGAAACCCATGACGTGCTGAAGGCGATCCGCGCCGATCTGGACCAGCATTTCGAAGGCAAGATGTTGCTGGCCGAAGCGAACCAGTGGCCAGAGGACACCCGCCCCTATTTCGGCGAAGGTGATGAATGCCATATGGGGTTCCACTTTCCACTGATGCCACGGATGTACATGGCCGTCGCACAGGAAGACCGATATCCGATCACCGACATCATCCGGCAGACGCCAGCAATTCCGGAAAACTGCCAGTGGGCGATTTTCCTGCGCAACCATGACGAACTGACACTGGAAATGGTGACGGACCGCGAACGCGATTATCTGTGGGACACCTATGCCAGCGACAAGCGCGCACGGATCAACATGGGCATCCGCCGGCGCCTTGCGCCGCTGCTGCAGAACGACCGCCGCAAGATCGAATTGCTGAATTCGCTTTTGTTTTCGATGCCCGGCACGCCGGTTGTCTACTATGGCGACGATATCGGGATGGGCGACAATTATTATCTGGGCGACCGCGACGGTGTCCGCACACCGATGCAATGGTCCGCCGACCGCAACGCGGGCTTTTCGCGGGCCAATCCGCAGCGGCTGTATCTGCCGACCATTCAGGACCCCGTGCACGGCTACGAATCCGTCAACGTCGAGGCGCAGCAAAACGCGCCGTCGTCGCTGCTGAACTGGATGAAGCGAATGATTGCCGTGCGTCAACGGCACCCGGTCTTTGGCCGTGGGGAAATCGAACTGCTCTATCCGCGTAACCGCAAGGTGCTGGCCTACGTCCGCCGTCTGGGGGACGAGGTGATGCTGTGCGTGGCGAACCTGTCGCGTCAGGCGCAGGCCGCCGAACTGGACCTGTCGGATCATGCGGGCCGCGTGCCGATCGAACTGACGGGCCAGTCGCCGTTTCCGCCTGTGGGCGAGCTGCCGTATCTGCTGACCATGCCCGCCTATGGCTTTTATTGGTTCGCTTTGGCCAACGCCAACGAAGCACCAAGCTGGCATTCGCCTTATACCCAGATGTTGCCCGATTTCGTGACTCTGACCACCCGGACAGGCACCATCGGCAACGCCATGGATGACAAATCCGCCGCCGATTTCGAAAGCCAGACGCTGCGCGACTATCTGCCCCTGCAACGCTGGTTCGCCGCCAAGGAGGACCGCATTTCGCAAACAAAGCTGCGGCGGCTGGTCGAAATTGACGGCAAGCATTTGCTGTCCATTGTCGACGTCACGGCTGGCGACAACGAGCAGCGATATTTCCTGCCGCTGTCCGCCGTCTGGGGCGAAGATCACCTGACATTGGGGCCGCGCCTGCCTGCCACGCTGGCAAAGCTGCGGCAGGCCAACCGGGTCGGCGCGATTCTGGATGGTGTGGTGGACGAAGATCTGGCCAACACCCTGTTGGAGGCGTTGAAAGAAGGCCGTCAACTGTCAGCCGATGGCGAAGGCCGGATCGACTTTACCCGGTCCGATCGACTGGCCGATCTGGCAGACGATGCGGGCGAACCCCGCTTGTTGTCCGCGGAACAGTCGAACGCGTCTATCGCGTTTTCCGACAAGCTGATCCTGAAACTGTACCGACGTCTGCAAAAGGGGCTACAACCCGATATCGAAGTCGCCCGGTTCCTGACCGACGAAACCGATTTCGCGGCGACCCCGCGCCTGCTGGGCACGATCGACTGGACCGAAGCCGACGGTCAGGTCACGACGCTTGGGGCCATATCCGAATTCGTCCGCAATCAGGGCGACGCCTGGACCTATGTGACCGAGGCGCTGGATCGCGATATGGAACGGCTGGAAACCTCTGGCCCTGACACCGACCCGGCGGACGCGGATGCCGTCATGGGCGGGCCATTGGATCTGGGCCGTGTTCTGGGCCAGCGCACCGCTGAATTGCACCGCGCCATGTCGAGCGGTGATCGCGGATCTGCCTTTGGGATCGACGATCTGGACAAACCCAATCTGAACCGCATGGTTGACGAAATCATGGGCGAGGTGACGGGCGTTCTGGACCATCTGCAAGGTCATCTGGGTGCATTGTCGGATACGGGCCGCGCACTGGCCGAAAAACTGCTGGATCAACGCAGGACCTTGCTGGACCGCATTTCAGGTTTGAAATCGGCCAATCCGTCGGGCGGCTTGTCGCGGATTCACGGCGATTACCATCTGGGTCAGGTGCTTGTTGTTCAGACTGATGTGATGATCATCGACTTCGAAGGCGAACCGACCCGCAGCCTGGCTGAACGCACCGCAAAAACCTCGCCGCTGCGCGATGTGGCGGGGATGCTGCGCAGCTTCGACTATGCGCTGTGGACCACGGCCCGCCGTCGCATCGAGCTGGGCGCCGACCCGCACCAGACGCTTGACGGTGTGGATCACTGGCGTGCAGTCACGTCTGGCACGTTCCTTGACGCCTACCGCGACACGATGGACGGCGCGGCAGTGCATCCCGCCGAACGCGACTTTGAACAGGCGCTGCTTGATCTCTTCCTGATCCAGAAGGCCGCTTACGAAGTGGCCTATGAAATGGCCATGCGGCCCGATTGGATCGAAATTCCCCTGCGGGGTCTTCTGGCCCTGATTGACGATGGACATTAAATTATGACCACTGACACTTTCCCCGACACCGCCCCGCCCGCGTCAGAAATTCAGGATATTCTGCGTGGCCAGAATGGTGACCCGTTCCGCACGCTGGGCATGCACCAGCAAGATGGCGGACCGGTTACGATCAACGTCTTTGCCCCCGACGCGACAGAAGTGACGTTGTGCGACGCCAAAGGCAAGGATGTCACAACGCTGACGCGGATCGATGACGAAGGATTCTTTCACGCCGCACTGCCCAAAAAGCGCAAGCCATTCGCCTATCGGCTGAAGATGCGCAATGCGGTCGGCCATACATGGGACGTGATCGACCCCTACGCCTGCGGTCCATGGCTGGGCGAAATGGACGAATACCTGCTGGGCGAAGGGCGGCACGAAGAACTGTACCGCAAGTTGGGCGCGCATCCGGTCACGCATGACGGGATCGACGGCACCGCGTTTGCCGTCTGGGCGCCCAACGCGCGCCGCGTATCGGTTGTGGGCCATTTCAATGCTTGGGACGGGCGCCGCCACCCCATGCGGCGACGCGGTGCATCGGGTGTGTGGGAAATCTTTCTGCCCGGCATCACACGCGGCGAGATCTATAAATATGAAATCGTCGGTGCCTATGGCCATGTACAGGCGCTGAAAACCGACCCGGTGGGCTTTCGCGCCGAACAGCCGCCCGAAACCGCGTCCATCGTGGATGGACTGATCCAGCGCGACTGGTCCGATGCCGAATGGTTCGCAAATCAGGATCGCGACCAACGCCGCGCGCCGATGTCCATCTACGAGGTGCATCCCGGCAGCTGGCGGCGTGGCGACGGCAATACGATGTTAAGCTACGAAGACATGGGTAACCAACTGATCGACTATGTGACCCAGATGGGGTTTACGCACGTCGAATTCCTGCCCATCGGTGAACACCCGTTTTCGGGGTCTTGGGGCTATCAGCCCATCGGACTTTTCGCGCCCACGTCACGGTTCGGCACGCCACAGGAATTTGCCGCCATGGTGGACCGTCTGCACGGGGCCGGGATCGGTGTGATCGTCGATTGGGTGCCCGCGCATTTCCCAACCGACGCGCATGGGCTGGGGCAATTCGACGGCACAGCGCTGTATGAACACGCGGACCCGCGACAGGGGTTTCATCAGGACTGGAACACGCTGATCTATAACTTTGGTCGGCGCGAGGTTGCGAATTTCCTGCGCGCCTCTGCCACGTATTGGCTGAAAGAGCTTCACGTCGATGCGCTGCGCGTCGATGCGGTCGCGTCGATGCTGTATCTGGATTATTCCCGCAACGACGGCGAATGGATTCCAAACCGCTATGGCGGGCGTGAAAATCTGGATGCCATCGATTTCCTGAAAGGCGTGAATGAAACCGCCCGCGATTATGCCCCGCATGCGCTGACCATCGCAGAAGAAAGCACCGCCTGGCCCGGTGTATCGCGTCCCGTGTCCGAAGACGGGCTGGGGTTCGATTTCAAATGGAACATGGGGTGGATGCACGACACGCTGGAATACATGCAGCAGGATCCGATCCACCGGAAATACCACCATCATTCCATGACCTTTGGACTGGTCTATGCGTTTTCGGAAAACTTTGTCCTCCCGCTCAGCCATGACGAGGTGGTCCACGGCAAAGGGTCCATGCTGAACAAGATGCCCGGCGACCGTTGGCAGCAGTTCGCGAACCTGCGCGCCTATTACGGGTTCATGTGGGGACACCCCGGCAAGAAGCTGTTGTTCATGGGCTGCGAATTCGGACAGGACCGCGAATGGAACCACGATCAATCGCTGGATTGGCACCTGCTGGATGACCCCATGCACGACGGCGTCCGCAAACTGGTCGCGGACTTGAACGCGCTTTACCGGTCCGAACCGGGCCTGCACGAACGCGACTGTCAGCCCGAAGGGTTTGACTGGATCGAAGGCGGCGATACCCAAAACAACGTCTTTTCGTTCGTCCGTTATGGCGAAGAGGGCACGAAACCGGTCGTGGTGGTCTGCAATATGTCGCCGGTGCTGCGGCAGGATTACCGTATCGGTGTCCCGCAGTCGGGCCAGTGGCGCGAGGCGCTCAACAGCGACGCTGCGGACTATGGTGGGTCCGGTGCTGGCAACCCGGACGGTCTGACGGCGGATGGCGACGCGACGCACGGGTTTGCCAATTCGCTGTCACTGACGCTGCCGCCCTTGTCATCGGTCTTTCTGGTGCCGGATGACTGACGCCTGCGCGCCGTCAGATCACAGCTTCAGGACGATCGGCACGATCAGCACCAGCGCAAAGATCCGCGCGAAATGGTGCACGGCGACATAGGCCGGATCATACCCCAGCGACAGGCCGATGGCGGCCATCGCTTCCACCCCGCCGGGCGCAAAAGCGATCCAGATCTGACCGAACGGCAGGCCGGTCAGAAGGTTTGCAATCACCGCAAAGCAAAGCGATACGACAAGCGCACTGCAGACGACGGCCAGACCGGCGGCGGCGTATTTTCGGAATTGCGCAGCGGTGACTCGGCTCATCCTTGACCCCAGAACGGCCCCGGTCAGTGCAAAGGCCGCAAAGATCGCCCAATCGGGGGCGAGGCCTTGCACCAGACCGACGGCGTGGCCAGACGCACTGATAACCATCCCAGCCAAGAGACACGCCGCAGGCAGGCCAGCCTGTGTGCCGAGAAGGCCCAGAATTATGGAAATGGCCAAAAGCGCAGCCAAGACAGGCAGGGACATGACAGTGACATCGACCGGCAACGCCACCGCCGATTGATCCAGCGCGACCGCCAGTGGCGGCACCGCGATGACCAGCACCAAAAGCCGCATCACCTGCAGGAACATGACGGCAGCGGCGTCGCCGCGGCCTTCGACCGCAATCGCGATGGCATTCGACATGGTGCCGGGCGAACTGGCCAGCGTCGCGGTCTGTGTATCCAGACCGAACCCCCGCGACAGCACCAGCCGCCCCGTCAGGATCGTTGCAAACAATGATGCGACAAGCACCACCAAACTTACGCTCCACGTGCCCAGTTGAGTGAACAATTGTTCATCCACCCCTGCCCCCAACGACACGCCGATAGTTGCAAAGGCCAGATTGCGCAGGGCGTCAGGCAGGCCGACACGCCCACCGATTGCAGCCAGCCCGGCCACGGCCAGCGTACTGCCGATCAGCGCACCCGCCGGAATTCCGACAATGGCGGCCAATGCCGCCCCCACAAACCCCGCCCCAAGGGTGGCAGCAGTGGACCGGATATTTATCATCATGGCGTTGCCCTTGTTCAGACGTTCCGCGTGCCGCACCTTGGCCACACTGGATCCGCAGGACTCTTTTGCAGCGCCCACCCAACATTGACCAGTCACCACCAAGGATCGACAGCTTCCGCCGCAGGTTGTTTATCGGGCGACCTACGGCGTCCAATCAATAAATTAATCCAGTTTTATCAGACGGATGATTGATCGCTGAACGCGCGTCCAAGTCTGGACATCCGCCCGGCCCCTCGGTTCGATGCCGCGTCAGGCGACCTTGATCGGTGGCCCGCTTTCCATGTTGCAGGAGGTTACACAATGGATCGTCGTTCTTTCATTCGCGCAGGCGCGCTGGGGGCCACGGCCACAGCACTGGCCGCACCCGCCATCGCGCAGGGCAATACCACGTGGCGGATGGTCACCACGTGGCCAAAGAATTTTCCCGGTCTGGGTGTCGGTGCCCAGCGCCTTGCTGACCGGATCACCACGGCTTCGGGTGGACGGCTGACCGTACAGGTCTTTTCCGCCGGTGAAATGGTCCCACCGCTGCAATCGCTGGACGCCGTGATCGACGGCACAGCTGAAATGAGCCACGGTGCTGCCTATTACTGGCAGAACAAATCCCCCGCCCTGTCGTTCTTTACCGGCGTGCCCTACGGCATGACCACGCAAGAACTGGGTGCTTGGGTCCGGTTCATGGGCGGTCAGGAAATCTGGGACGAGGTGTATGACCAGTTCGGCGTGCAGGGCTTTTTGTCAGGCAACACCGGCACGCAGGCCGGTGGCTGGTTCAAGAATGAACTGATGGGCGTCGAAGACGTCAATGGCCTGCGGTTCCGCACCCCCGGTCTGGGTGGTCAGGTCTGGGAAAAGCTGGGTGCGACCGTCACCAACATGGCTGCTGGCGAAATCTTTCAGGCCTTACAGTCCGGCACGCTGGACGCTGCAGAATTCGTCGGACCCTACAATGATCTGGCGCTGGGATTTTATCAGGTCTGCAAGAACTACTATTTCCCCAGCTTCGTGGAACCGGGGCTTGCGACCGAACTGGTCGTCGACAAGGCGAAATATCAGGCGCTGCCCGCAGACCTGCAAGCCATCGTGCGTGATTGCAGTCAGGCAGAATACGACATGGTCGCCGCCGATTTTGCCGCCAACGATCCGCGCGCGCTGCAAACGCTTGTGAACGATCATGGCGTGAACGTGCGGCAATTCCCCGACAGCATTCTGGAAGCAGGTGCCACCGCGTCGATGGAAGTGTTGACAGAACTGCGCGACAGCGGCGACGCACTGGTCAAGAAAACCGCCGAAAGCTTTGTTGAATCGCTGAAGGTGCTGCGCACCCGTACGCAAGACATCGACGCGCCCTTTGTGCAGGCCCGCGAAAAGTACCTGACGCTTTGACCTGACGGCCACTGAAAACGACAAAGGCCCGGACAGTGCGTCCGGGCCTTTTTGCATGCGGCGTCCGCGTCAGCCCGCGATTAGCCGGGGCAACCATGTGACGATGCCGGGGAATGCAAACAGGATCGCGATGGCGATAATCTGCAACACGACAAATGGGATGATCCCCTTGTAGATCGCGGATGTCGGCATGTCCGCAGGCGCCACCCCCCGCAGATAGAACAACGCAAAGCCAAAGGGCGGCGTCAGGAATGACGTTTGCAGGTTCACCCCCACGATCACGCCCAGCCAAACCGGGTCGACATCCAGCGCCAGCAGAACGGGCGCTGTGATCGGGATCACGATAAAGATGATTTCAAACGTATCGAGGATGAAACCCAGCAGGAACATGATCACCATGACGACCGCAACGGCGGCCATCGTGCCGCCCGGCAGGTCCGACAGGAATTCATGCACAAGATTGTCGCCACCCATCAGGCGGAACACGACTGAAAATACCGACGCGCCCAGCAGGATGATAAACACCATCGACGTGATCGTGGCCGTGGCGATCACCGTCTGATGCAGGATCGAAAATGACAGACGCCACCGCAACGCCGCAAGGACCATCGCGCCCACAGCGCCAACGGATGCGGCTTCTGTCGGGGTGGCAATGCCGCCCAAAATCGACCCCAGCACTGCCATGATCAGCAACAGCGGCGGAACCAGCGCCACCAGCACCTCGCGCCCAAGCGACGCGCGGTCCTCTGGGCTGAGCGGGGTGGCGGGAAGCGATTCCGGGTCGATGATAGCCTTGAAGATCGTGTAACCCAGATATAGCCCGACCAGCATCAACCCCGGCAGGATTGCGCCCGCGAACAGATCACCGACCGACACCGGAACCGGGGCAAAGTTGCCCTTTTCCATCTGCACCTGACTGTTGATGCCCGACAGCATATCGCCCATGAAAATCAGCACAGTGGACGGCGGAATGATCTGTCCCAGTGTGCCGGACGCGCAGATGACGCCGGTGGCGATCTTGGGGTCATAACCCGCGCGCAGCATTGCGGGCAGCGAAATCAGCCCCATCGTGACGACCGTTGCACCCACCACCCCCGTGGATGCCGCCAGCATCGCGCCCACCAGAATAACGGATAGGCCCAGCCCACCGCGCAGGTTGCCGAACAGTTTGCCCATGGTCAGCAACAGTTGTTCCGCGATCTGCGACCGTTCCAGCATGACGCCCATGAAAATGAACAGGGGCACCGCGACCAGCACCTCGTTCGTCATAAATCCGATATAGCGGTTCGGCAGCGCGCCGAAATTCGACGGATCGAACACGCCGAATGCCCAGCCGACGGCCCCGAACCCCAGGCTGACACCAGCCAGCGTAAAGGCGACCGGGAAACCCAGCAGCAAAAAGCCGATGATGCCAAAGAACATCAACCCAGCAAGCAATTCGCCCAGCATGACCGGATCCATCAGTGCAGCCCTTCGATTGCGGCGGTGTCCGCAGCGGATTGTGTCGCGGGGTAAGCCATCATCGGCGGCACCAGATCATCGCGCCCCGCCAGCACCAGCACGGACCGGCACAGCATCGCCACGCCCTGCAAGGCCAACAGCCCTGCGAACCCGATGATGAATGTTTTCAGGATATACAGTCCCGGCATACCGCCCACGTTGGCGGAGCCTTCGAAATAGGACCACGACCGCTGCACGAAAGGCAGCGAATAGATCAGCACGATATAGCAAAACGGCAGCAGGAACAGCAGCACGCCGATCAGGTCCACCTTGGCACGGGTTTTGACGCTGGCGGGGCGGTAAAAGATATCAACGCGGACATGATCGTCGCGCAACAACGCAAATCCCGCCACTGCCATGAACATGGCCCCGTTCAGCCAGATATACAGGTCTTGCAGCCACAGAAAACTGGTGGCGAACACGTAACGCAACACAACGACCGTGAAACAGACCACCACGATCCCCAGCGACAGCCACGCAAAGATCTGGCCGATCATCCAATTGACCCGGCTGATCGCCGCCGCAAGATAACCCAGTATCCGCAAAATCGAACCCCATTCACACTGTACACAGACGACGACGGCACGCCCCGCGTTTGCAGGTCCTTGCCGTGTCTTCATCCGCCGCGGACTGTGTGCAGTCAACCTTTGCCGCGCGCCATTTTCCGCGCAACCAGTCTGGATTTATGTTTTCTTGCATAGCCTTAATCAGGATCAAGAAACCCGACACAAACGGTTGCCCGCGATACCCGCATAGGAACCTGCGGGGCGTCTTTCCGGTTTTAGAAACATCTGATGTCAAACCTGAAGGAACACACGATGGACCATAAAACACATACACCGATGCGCGTCGAAGACCTGAACGTCACCAACGTCGAAGGCATCAACGTCTACGGCCCGGATGACCACGATATCGGCGATGTCTCTCATATGCACGGCGTAGGCCCGACGGCTGACGTCGTTGTGGACGTGGGCGGTTTTTTGGGGATCGGCGCAAAGCGTGTCGCCCTGCCCGTTTCGCAGTTGAATTTCATGCGTGATGAAAACGGCAATATTCATGCCACGACACGCATGACAAAAGACGAACTGAAAGAACTGCCGGAACACACGGACTGATCCGTCAAAAAACCGATCACGCGACGTGCCAGACGCGTCGCGTGATCCGGACTGTGTTACTGGCATTCCTGACAATCTGTCCCGTTGACGTGTGATGGCTTTTGCCGTCTACCCGCCGCGCACGTCCGCATGAACGCAAACCCGTGTTCTGCCGCCAAATCAGGAACCAATGCCCATGAAACGCATCCACCTTGGCGCGCGCCCCGACCTTGCACAAAAGGCGGAAGCGGCAGGTTTCACGTTTCATGCGATGTATGGCGAACCCTATTGGGACGAAGATACGGCTTACGCATTCACGCTTGCGCAGGTCGAAAACGATATTGAAGACCCCGCAACAGAACTGCACGAGATGTCCCGCGCCGCTGCAGCCGAGATTATCGCATCAGAAGAGCTGATGGAACGGCTGGCAATCCCGCGCGTGCACTGGGATTTGATCGCGGATTCATGGGCGTCCGGCCAGCCGGAACTTTATGGTCGGTTCGACCTGATCTATGATGGAACCGGCCCCGCAAAGATGATCGAATACAACGCGGATACGCCCACGGCCCTGTTCGAAAGCGCATCTTTTCAGTGGACATGGCTGGAAGACATGATTGCTAGCGGGGCCCTGCCCGACGGCAGCGACCAGTTCAACAGCATATTTGAGGCGTTGACCGCGCAGTTTCAGGCCATGTTCGCGCCCGGAACAGACATTCATTTCACAGCGTTCGAAGCGATGGTCGAAGATTACGCCACCGTTGAAATGCTGGCCTATGCCGCCCGCGCCGCCGATATGGGCGCACATTTCGTCGATCTGCCGCAGATCGGCGTCACCGATAGCGGCCAGTTCGCAGACGCGGATGCCCGCATCATCGGCAAGCTGTTCAAGCTTTATCCGTGGGAAGACCTGCTGCGCGACGATTTCGCCAAACATCTGGCTACAGCCAACTGCCAGTTCATCGAACCCGCATGGAAGGCTGTTGTGTCCAACAAAGGGCTGTTGCCCGTGCTGTGGCGCATGTTCGAAGGGCACCCCAACCTCTTGCCCAGTTTCTTTGCGGACGAAATGGACGCCGGGTCCGATGCTGTTGCACGCGCCAGCGAAGCCTTGGCCCACGGCACGGTAACGAAACCGGTGTTCGGTCGTGAAGGTGCGAGTGTGACCATTGCGCGCGGTGAACATGTGATAGAGGCATTGACGGATCAGACCTATGCCACACATCCGATGATCGTTCAGGCCTACGCCGAAATGCCTGAATTTGAAGGCTTTCATCCTGTTATCGGCGCATGGGTGGTGGGCCAAACCTGCGTCGGCATGGGTCTGCGTGAAGATAAATCGCGGATCACCCAGAACCTTAGCCGGTTCAAACCGCATTACATCCTTGACTGATCAACCCTATATATTGGGCAGTTAGCCGCAACGCCGTAGAAAGACCTGTCCATGACCGCACCGCATCTGTCGAAACGAACACGGATCATGCCCGCAATCCTGCTTGGGGCAAGCGCATTTGCGTTGACCGCCTGCGAAGATGACCGCGTGGACGCCAATGCCTTTCCGGACAAGGAATCCTGCGTCGCGGCGGCACGCGAAGGGCTACAGGCCTTTTCGGTCGCGGATTGCGAAACGGCGTTTGCCGAAGCGCTGGTCGAATACGAAAGATCGGCACCCCGCTATGACGATCTGGCACTGTGTGAAGAACAGCACGGCGGCGAATGCGTGGCCCAGCAGGGTGCGGGCGGTTCGTCGATCTTTATGCCGCTGATGGCGGGCTACCTGATGGGCAGTCTGTTAAGCAACAGCAGGGCACAGACCCAGCCCCTGTATCGCGATTCAGCAGGTAAATTCGCGACGGCGTCCGGTGCGACGGTGCTGAATACGAACCGGGGCAGCGGAAAAATGGCCGCCGCCAGCTTTCGCGCGGCCCCGACAACAGCGACTGCGGCCCCGATGTCGCGCGCCACGGTCAACGCGACCGGCGGCTTTGGGTCCAGCCGTACGGGTGGCTTTTCAAGCGGCCGCACCACATCGGGCGGTTAAGACAGACCAGCGCATCGGTTCTGTGCCGTCTGTCAAAGCTGGTAGTGTCATGATGCCCAAGCATCGGCCAGCCGTTCAAAGGGCAGGACAAGCCCTGTCGGCTGCTTTGATTATAGCGGCCATGGCTCAATAACATTTAACGGATGAAACCCAGGTCGCAATTGTCACAAAAGTGACGTATCAAAACTCTAGTGACTGCAAGGAAACTAAACCCTGGGGATACCATGAAAACCATAGCCACCCTTACGACCGCTGCCACGATTGCAATGGCACTGCCAGCCCATGCGGAATTCGCTTTGGACGCGCGTTTCACCGATGCCGACGGCGATCTGGTCGCGGACATTCCGACCGATGCGGAACAGCTTCTTGACCCTGAAACACTGATTTTCGCATACACCCCGGTCGAAGACCCCGCCGTCTATGCCGAAGTCTGGCAAGGTTTTCTTGACCATATGTCAGAAGCAACCGGTCGCAATGTTCAGTTCTTCCCGGTCCAGTCAAACGCTGCACAACTGGAAGCCATGCGCGCAGGTCGTTTGCACATCGCGGGTTTCAACACAGGTGCCAACCCGCTGGCCGTGGCCTGTGCCGGGTTCCGCCCCTTTGCGATGATGGCAGCAGAGGATGGTTCATTCGGCTACGAAATGGAAATCATCACGCACCCCGAATCCGGCATCAGCGACGTGGAAGGCATCCGTGGCCAGCAGATGGCGTTCACGTCCGAGACGTCCAATTCCGGTTTCAAAGCGCCGTCCGCAATCCTGTCTGCGGAGTTCGGAATGGTCGCTGGTGACGATTTTGAACCCGTCTTTTCCGGCTCGCACGACAATTCGATCCTGGGTGTGGCTAACCAGGACTATCCTGCCGCCGCGATCGCCAATTCGGTGCTGGCGCGCATGATCGAACGCGATGCGGTCACGTCCGACCAAATTTCGTCGATCTATACCTCGCAGACATTTCCGACCACGGGTTACGGCACGGTCTACAACCTGACCCCCGAACTTCAGGAATCGATCCAAGAGGCGTTTTTCAGCTTTGACTGGGAAGGTTCCGCGTTGGAGGCAGAGTTCAAAAACTCTGGCGAAGCACAGTTCATCCCGATCACATTTCAGGAAGAATGGTCGGTGATCCGCACCATCGACGAGGCCAACAGCGTCGTTTACGATTGCAACTAATCGTTAAGTTTGCATGATTTTGCCACGGGCGGCCTCGCGCCGCCCGTCTGCATTCGCACGAAAGAAATATACAGATGTTGATCCTCGATGGTCTGTCAAAGACCTATAAGACTGGTGACGCTGCCTTGGCAGACGTATCGCTGACTGTTCCAAAAGGTCAGATCCTCGGGCTGATCGGTCCATCAGGGGCGGGTAAATCGACGCTGATCCGGTGTATCAATCGCCTGGTGCAGCCGACCAGCGGCAAGGTGCTTTTGGGCGATGTGGATCTTGTGCGGCTGGGCAAGGCCGATCTGCGCCGACAGCGTCGCAGGATCGGCATGATCTTTCAGGAATATGCGCTGGTTGAACGGTTGACCGTGATGGAAAACGTCCTGTCCGGCAGATTGGGATACGTGCCGTTCTGGCGCAGCTTCCTGCGGAAATATCCGCCAGCCGACATTCAGCGCGCGTATCAGTTGCTGGACCGTGTCGGGTTGATGGCACATGCCGATAAACGGGCGGATGCGCTGTCAGGCGGTCAACGCCAACGCGTCGGCATCGCTCGGGCACTGGCCCAAGACCCAGAGCTGCTGCTGGTCGATGAACCGACCGCCAGCCTTGATCCAAAGACCAGCCGTCAGATCATGCGCCTGCTGACGGAAATTTGCAGCGAACGCGGGCTTCCCGCCATCGTCAACATCCATGACGTGCCGCTGGCGCAGCAGTTCATGCAGCGCATCGTTGGGTTGCGCGCGGGCCGGGTGGTGTTTGACGGGACGCCGGAACAACTGACCCACGAGGCACTGACCACGATCTATGGCGCCGAAGACTGGAATGAAATGCGCCGTGGCGATCAGGAACAAACAAACGCCGAAGAAGACGCGCGCAATCGCATGGCGGCCCTGGTCCAATGACCAATTCCGCCTACCCCACTACATGGCGCCGCCCGCCGCAGATCATCAAGAACCGACGCTGGCGCATTGCGTTCCAATTGGCTGTCCTGATTTATCTTGTCCTCGCCATCAGCACCGTCGATGTGAACTGGTCGCGCGTTTATGACGGGCTGGAACGCGGTCAACGTTTTGTCATGGGCTTTCTGCAACCGGACTTTGAAAGCCGCTGGCGCGATATCAGCCAAGGTCTGATCGAAAGCCTGACCATGACGTTGACATCGACCGTCGTGGGCGTGGCCATTTCGATCCCGATCGGGATCGGTGCGGCGCGCAACCTTGCGCCGCGCTGGATATATTACATCTGCCGATCCATCATTGCCGTCAGCCGCGCCTTGCAGGAAATAATCATCGCAATCTTTCTGGTGGCGATGTTCGGTTTTGGCCCCTTTGCGGGTTTTCTGACGCTAAGTTTCGCCACCATCGGCTTTATCGCCAAGCTGCTTGCAGACGATATCGAAGAAATTGACGAATCTCAGGCCGAAGCGGTGCGCGCTACTGGCGCATCATGGGTGCAATTGGTGAATTATGCGGTTCAGCCACAGGTCATGCCACGCCTGATCGGCTTGTCGCTTTATCGGCTCGACATCAATTTTCGCGAAAGCGCGGTTATCGGGATCGTTGGCGCAGGGGGAATCGGGGCCACGCTGAATACCGCCATCGACCGTTATGAATACGATAGCGCGGGCGCCATCCTGTTGATCATCATCGCCATCGTCATGGTCGCTGAATACAGCTCTAGTTATCTGCGGAAGTTCCTTCAATGACCGAAATCTCGCATTACAGTCAGGTCTGGTCCTATCGCACGCCGCGCGGGCGGTTGGCGCTTTGGGGCGCGTGGCTCGCACTGGTGGCCCTGTTCGTGTTTTGCTGGCAGGTCATGACAAAGGACACGATCTGGTTTTTTGTCACCGACGCACCGCGGCAGGCCGCTGACATCGGCAACCGGATGATGCCACCGCGCTGGTCCTATCTTCCGGAACTATGGGCACCGCTTTGGGATACCATCAACATCGCAACGCTAGGCACCATCGGCGGGGTGATCATGGCCGTGCCCGTGGCGTTCATGGCTGCGCGCAACACGACACCGTCGGCGCGGATTCTGCGCCCGCTTGCATTGTTCATCATCGTGGCGTCGCGGTCGATCAACTCTTTGATCTGGGCGCTGCTGCTGGTGGCGATCATCGGTCCGGGCCTGTTGGCCGGCATCGTCGCCATCGCGCTACGTTCCATCGGTTTTGTGGGCAAGCTGCTGTATGAGGCCATTGAGGAAACCGATGCCAACCAGATCGAAGCGATCACCGCGACAGGCGCGAGTGGCGCACAGGTTCTAAGCTACGGAATCGTGCCGCAGATCATGCCTGCGTTCTGGGGCATCACGGTGTTCCGCTGGGACATCAATATCCGTGAAAGCACCATTCTGGGACTGGTCGGGGCGGGTGGCATCGGGCTAAAGCTTCAGGCTTCATTAAACACACTGGCATGGAGTCAGGTCACGGTGATCCTGTTGCTGATCCTTGCCACGGTCGTTCTCAGCGAATGGGTGTCAGCGCGGGTGCGGCACGCGATCATCTGATCGGGGTTCGGACCGCCGGCCCCCTGACGCGACTGGGGGCGGACATCATCAAGATGTGCGCACCGTGACGGGGTTGCGATTGCATCTGTGATTTCGCACGGCAATCCACCATACAGGGGCGCATGAACGTTTATCGTCAAAAGGTTTTCGTGTTGACCGGCGCGCTGGCGCTGACCGCCCTGCTGGTCGGTGCGCTGACGTTGCCGCATCTGCAACAGCACTACCTGCGCGAACAAGCGGAAGACGACACACAATTGCTGCATCTTGCAAAACAAAGCCTGCAGGCGGCACTTGAGCGATATGCACCGCTGCCCGCATTGATTGCCGAACGTCCAAGTCTGGGACAGCTGCTGGAAAATCCCGACACCCCTGCCTTGGCGGCCACCGTCAACGAGGATTTGCGCCAGACTGCCGCGATGGTGCATGCGTCGGACGTGTTTTTGATGGACATTACCGGGCGCACGATTGCTGCCGCGACCTATCAGGACGACGGCAGTTATGTCGGGCGCAATTTCAGCCACCAGACCTATTTCACGAACGCGCTTTACGGCGCGCTCAGCAGCTTTCAGGTGTCTGGCACCACCACCGGCGAAAGGGGCTATTTCTATGCCGCCCCGGTCGAAGTCGGGGATCGCATCGTCGGTGTGTTGGCCATCAAGTTCAATATCGAAGCGTTCAACAGCGTCTGGAACGGCGCCAGCCGCGAATTCATCGTGTCAGACACGAACGGCTTTGTGCTGATGTCGTCGCGGCCCGACTGGCATTTCCGCGCCATGCGGCCGCTGACGGATGCCACACGGCGCGTGATCGCACAAAACCTGCAATATCCGATCGACCGGATAGAATTGCTGCCGATCACAACCGAGGATTTAAGCGATACGGCCCAACGGGTGACGATCACGGGGGACACGACGGACAGCTTTGTGATGACCTTTGTCACCTTGCCTCAGCGGGGCTGGACCATGACAGCATTGCAGTCGACGGCCCCTGCCCTGCTGACGGCCGTGACGACCTTGTTGATGATCGGGTTGATCGTCTTGCTGCTGATCGCAGCGTTGCTGTCCTATCTGTTGAAACAGGCGCGCCAAAAAGAGGCGCTGATCAGCGAGCAAAGGGCAAAAAGGCTGCTGGAAACAACCGTCAGTCAACGCACGGCGGACCTGCAAAAAGCGCTGGAACATCTGAAAAATACCCAGACCGACCTTATTCAGGCGGGTAAACTGTCGGGGCTGGGCCAGATGTCTGCCGCCCTGTCACATGAATTCAACCAGCCCTTGGCTGCAGTCAAAACCTATGCCGATAACGCGCGCGCTTTTCTGGACCGCGACCGGGTGGCAGAGGCGCGCGACAATATCGACCGCATTTCAAAAATGGCGGACCGGATGGCGTCAATCTCTGCGCATCTGCGCAACTTTGCGCGCCGACCGCAGCAAGCGACAGGCCCGCTTTTGCTGAACAAGGTGGTGCATGATGCGTTGGCGGTCATCGATGTGCGGCTGGCGTCCGGCGCGGGGCGCATCGACTATACCGCGCCGATCGACGATGTGTATGTGACAGGCGGCCATGTTCGTTTGCAGCAGGTGATCGTCAACATGCTGAACAATGCACTGGACGCCATGGAAGGACAGACCGACCCACTGGTCACGCTGACCGTGTCCGGGCACAGCATCGTGGTGCGCGACCGGGGGCCGGGGGTCGACGCAGCCACAGCCGACCAGATGTTCGATCCGTTCTTTACGACCAAGCCACCGGGCAAGGGGCTGGGGTTGGGATTGTCGATTTCCTACAATATCGTCACCGACTTTGGCGGGACCATGACGGCGGCCAATCATCCCGACGGCGGTGCCGTATTCACCGTGACACTGCAACCGGCAACACCGCTGCGCGAGGCGGCGGAATGACCCAGACCGTGCTGTTCGTCGATGACGAAGAAGAACTGCGCAACGCCGGGCACCAAACGTTGATGCTACACGATCTGCCCGCCGATATCTTTGAACGGGCCGAAGACGCGCTGGCCCGGATCAGTCGCGGGTTTCCCGGTGTGCTGGTCACCGATATCCGTATGCCGGGGCGGGACGGTCTGTGGCTGATGCGGCAGGCCCTGGAAATCGATCCGGAATTCCCCGTGATCCTTGTCACCGGGCATGGCGACGTTGATCTGGCCGTGCAGTCGATGCGCGAAGGCGCATATGATTTCATCGAAAAACCCTTTGCCCCGATGCGGCTGGTCAGCACGATTCATCACGCACTGGAAAAACGACGGCTGACGCTGGAAAACCGGTCCCTGAAGCGCGAAGTCGGCTGTCGTGACAAGGTTGAATCGCGCCTGATCGGACAATCCGATGTCATGGTCGAACTGCGCAAGAACATCGCCACCATCGCCCGGACAGATACTGACGTGCTGATCAAGGGCCCGACCGGGGCGGGCAAGGATCTGACCGCGCGGGCCTTGCACGATATGTCCGACCGCGCCCCGCATCCATTCGTCCATATCAACTGTGCCGCCCTGCCAGTCGATCTGGTGGAAACGGAATTGTTCGGGCACGAAGCAGGCGCATTCGCGGGGGCCATGCGGGCACGGTTCGGAAAATTCGAATACGCCCGCAAGGGCAGTGTATTTCTGGACGAAATCGACAGCTTGCCAGTGACCGTGCAGGCAAAATTGCTTCACGCCATACAGGCGCGCGAAATTACGCGGCTGGGGTCCAACGAACCGGTAGCGCTGGATATTCGCATCATTGCCGCTGTGAAATCCGATCTGGAACTCGCAGTCGCGGCGGGCACGTTCCGCGCTGATCTGCTGTATCGCCTGAACGTCGTGACGATTGCAGTGCCGCCGCTGGATGCACGACGCGACGATATACCGTCACTGTTTCTGAACCTTGTTGCACAGGCAGCCGCCCGATATTCCAGACAGATGCCTGATGTCCCGGCAGAGGTTTTATCGCGCATGGCAACCCGCGCTTGGCCCGGCAACGTGCGCGAACTGCGCAATGCTGCAGATAGATTCGTGCTGGGTCTGGATACCGCAGATGCGACCCTGTCGGTGGATGAACAGACCGGGACATTGGCCGCTGCGGTTGCGGCCCATGAAAAGTCCCTGATTGTGGCGGCATTGACGGCGCAGGGCGGCAAACTGAAACCCACCTACGAAACCTTGGGCCTGTCCCGCAAAGCGCTTTATGACAAGATGCAGAAATACAATATTTCCAAAGGTGACGCCGAAACCTGACCGCGCATCCCTGCGCATGTTTCGGTTCCGACACATGCAAATGCCAATTTGCCCCCTTTGTAACCCATAGGCCGCCGACACTGCGATATTTTAGCCAATCGCGACCGGTTAGACGGTTGCGCCGGGCGCATAGCTGCATTGATAACCGCGCGGATCGGGATTTTTCTGCCCGTTCGATATCACGCCGACCCCAAAAAGGTCGGTCAATTCTGTGGAGGAAAACACATGAAATTTGCAGCTCTTGTTGCGACGACGGCACTGACAGCAACATCCGTCTATGCCGAAGCGCACGAAGACCGCACCGACTGGCCTGAAAGCTTTACCGTTGGCACGGCGTCGCAGGGTGGCACCTATTTCGCCTATGGTTCTGGCTGGGGCAACCTTGTTGCCGAAGAGCTGGGCCTGACCGGCGGTGGTGAAGTCACCGGCGGCCCGATGCAGAACATGGCACTGGTCCACACCGGTGATGCGCAATTCGGCATGACGACCATGGGCCCGGCAGCCGAATCCGTCGCTGGCACCAATCCGATCGCCCCCGGTCTGGAAATGACCAACGCCTGCGCGATGTTCCCGATGTACCAGACGCCGTTCTCGGTGACGGCACTGACATCGTCCGGCATCACGACCGTTTCAGAAATTCCCGACGGCGCGCGCATCGGTTTCGGTCCTGCCGGGTCCACGTCCGACACCTATTTCCCGCGCATGATGGAAACGCTGGGCGTTGAATTCGAACGTCGCAACGGCGCATGGGCGGACCTTGGTGGTCAGCTTCAGGATGGCCTGCTGGACGTGATCGCATTTGCCGCCGGTGTGCCCGTGCCAGCCGTCAGCCAATTGGAAGTGCAAACCGACGTGAACATCATCGAGTTCACCGAAGAAGAGCAGGCCCAGTTGATGGAAACTTTCCCGGTTGCCAACTTTGAAATTGGTGCAGACACCTACACCTCGCTTGAAGAGCCGGCGCGGTCGGTGTCGATGTGGAACTTTGCAATCGCCAACTGCGATCTGCCCGCCAGCTTTGTCAAAGCGGCTGTTGACGTGGTGATGTCCGACAACGAGCGTATGGTGAACATCCACCGCGCCGCCCGTTCGACGCTGCCCGAAAACTGGGACAAGAACAACAACGTGCTGAAATGGCACCCCGGTGCGGCTGAATGGTTCATCGAAAACGCGGACGCGGACATTCCCGCCGACCAGATCTTCGGCAACTAAGCCCGATCTGCACAGGGCCGCGCTTTGGCGCGGCCCCTACGATATCACGCCGACAATCCAACACTTTGTTGCACCAGTGCGCCCGAACAGGGCGCCTGCGTGCCGATGGGGCTTTTCATGACCACCAACACACAACTTGACGATCAGACAGATGGGCCTGTGATTGCTGACGGGGTCGACGACGAACCTGTCGAACACAACCGCCGCATCTATGCAGGCAATACCTATATCGCCGTCGCGGTGCTGTCAGGCTTTTACGCGCTGTTCCATATGGCGGCATTGAATGGGTGGTCGATCAACAGCTGGACCGGAATCGACATTCCGGGACTCCCTTCATTTCCGATGGAAACATGGAATTTCCGCATCGTGCATATCGCCGGCGCGTTGATCCTGGGTTTCTTTTTGTATTCCGCGCGGTCATTCTCCGAGGCTGATCATGGCGGATATAAACACCCGCTTGATCTGGTGGCCTATGCCGCCGCCATACCGGCACTTTATGCGCTTTATACCGCGATGTCGTTTGCGTCACAAATTGCCGGTGGCACCATGTGGAACGGGATGGATGCGGGCATTCGCAATGCAGAAATCTACCATTACGGTCTGCCGTTGCTGGTCGCGACCACCGCCGGGATCGTGCTGGGCTGGATGCGCCCCCGCGTTCGCGGGGCCATCGCAAGCGCAGATATCGTGCTTGCGATCTGTGCCGTTGCAGTCGCCGCCTATCTGATCACGATCTATGGCACGTTGATGCGCAATTCCACGGGCACACCCTTTGCCCCGATCGGCATCAGCCTTGCGGCGGTCGCAGGTACGGCCCTGATCATGGAAATGACCCGCCGCGTCGCCGGGCTGGCGCTGATCATCATTGCGGGCGTCTTTTTGGTCTATGTGTTCGTCGGTGATCTTTTGCCGGGGTTCCTGAACGCGCCGAATATCGCGTGGGACCGGTTCTTTAGCCAAGTCTATACGGACGCTGGTATCCTTGGGCCGACCACTGCGGTGTCATCGACCTATATCATCTTGTTCATCATCTTTGCGGCCTTTTTACAGGCATCCAAGGTCGGTGATTATTTCGTTAACTTTGCCTTTGCCGCCGCCGGTCGCGCGCGCGGTGGCCCGGCCAAGGTCGCGATTTTTGCGTCCGGCCTGATGGGTATGATCAACGGTACCTCTGCCGGGAACGTCGTGGCGACGGGGTCGCTGACCATCCCGCTGATGAAAAAGGTGGGATACAAACCCCAGACCGCCGGCGCGGTCGAAGCTGCGGCATCCACGGGCGGTCAGATCATGCCGCCGATCATGGGCGCAGGCGCGTTCATCATGGCCGAAATCACCGGTATTCCCTATACCGACATCGCGATCGCGGCGATTATCCCGGCCGTGCTGTATTTCGTATCCATCTATTTCATGGTGGATTTCGAAGCAGCCAAGCTGGGTATGCGCGGCATGCGCGAGGATGAGTTGCCAAAGTTCCGCAACATGGTCCGGCGGGTGTTCCTGTTCCTGCCCATCATCATCCTGATTGCTGCGCTGTTCATGGGATATTCGGTCATCCGGGCGGGCACGCTTGCCACCGCATCGGCGGCGGTCGTCAGTTGGTTCACGCCCTACCGGATGGGGATCAAATCCGTATCAAAGGCGTTTGAACTGGCGGGCATCATGTCGATCCAGATCATCGCGGTCTGTGCCTGCGCGGGTATCATCGTTGGTGTGATTTCACTGACCGGCGTGGGTGCGCGGTTCTCGTCCGTGCTGCTGAACATCGCAGATGCAAACCAGTTGCTGGCCCTGTTTTTCGCAATGTGTATTTCCATCCTGTTGGGGATGGGGATGCCGACGACAGCAGCGTATGCGGTGGCCGCGTCCGTGGTGGCGCCGGGCTTGATCCAACTGGGGATTCCGGCGCTGACGGCACATTTCTTTGTGTTCTATTTTGCGGTCGTGTCCGCGATCACGCCGCCTGTGGCACTTGCCAGTTATGCGGCGGCTGGCATTTCGGGATCGAACCCGATGTCGACCTCTATGGCGTCGTTCAAGATCGGGATTTCCGCCTTTATCGTGCCGTTCATGTTCTTCTACAACAGTGCGATCCTGTTCGATGGCGCGTGGTATGAAATTCTGCGCGCAGCGGCGACGGCCATATTCGGTGTGTTTCTGCTATCGTCCGGCGTACAGGGGTGGTGGGTCGGCGGTCGCGCATCCGTCGTTGTCCGGGTGGGCCTGATTGTGGTCGCCTTGTTCATGATCGAAGGCGGACTGATCTCTGACGCGATCGGGGTCGGCGGGGCGGTCGCGCTGTATCTGCTGACCAAGGCGACCCGGCCAAAAACCGGCAAGGACAGCGCAGCCGCAGCCTGAACCGACACCAGCACACAAGACGAAAAAAGCGGGGCACGTGGCCCCGCTTTTTTATGTGTCTGGCTTGCTCTGTTTCGCGCCACGCACCATCAATCCCCGTCGGCGACGCCTTCTGCGCGTTTGCGCGCGCGGTAAGACCGGAAGCTAGGCAGGATCACCAGCAAGGCGGCCAAGACCAGCAAGCCCAGCGTCATCGGGCGTTCAACGATGAAATCAAAGCCACGGTAAAGCTGCATCGCGCGGGCAAAATTGTTTTCCAGCATCACGCCAAGGATGAACCCGATCAGCAGCGGTGCCAGCGGATAGTCCGCGAACCGCAGGATGGTTGCCACGATACCGAACCCCACAAGTATCAGCAATTCGGTGGAATTATTCTGACCCAGATAACTGCCCATCAGCGTGAAAAACAAAATGAACGGGATCAGAAAGGTGCGCGGGATCGTCAGGATCTTGGCGATATAGGGGATCAGCGGCAGGTTCAGCACCAGCAGCACAAGGTTGCCGATATACATCGACATGATGACGGCCCAGAACACATCTGGTTCGTCGATCATCAGCCGCGGTCCCGGCGTCACGTTCAGTGCCAAAAGCGCGCCCAGCAAAATTGCTGTCGTGCCGGACCCCGGAATACCCAGCGTCAGCAGTGGCACGAATGATCCGGTGCAGGCGGCGTTGTTCGCGGCTTCGGGCGCGGCAATCCCCTTGATCGATCCTTTGCCGAACTCGGCCTGTTCGGCCCCCTTTGCGATGTTGCGCTCTACGGCGTAGCCCAAGAATGACGCAATCGTCGCCCCCGCCCCCGGCAATACACCAATAAAGAAGCCCTGAATTGATTGACGCCCGATCACTGGTGCGATGCTGCGTGCTTCGCTGCGCGAAATGCGCAATCCGCTGATCTTGCCGCTGTCACCCGTGGCAGCGCGGCCCGGGTTCATGACAAGAAACAACGCTTCGGGCAGGGCAAACATCGCCATAGCCAGCGTGATGAACGAAAAACCCGATTGCAGTTCCATCATGCCAAAGGTGAAACGCGGTGTGTTCGACAGCGCACCTTCGCCAACGGTGCCCAGCATAAGGCCCAGAACCGTCATCATCAGCGCCTTGGCCACCTGCCCCGTACCGGCAAAGGCCGCGATGGCCGACAGACCGACAACCATCAAGGCGAAATATTCTGCCGAATGAAACAGCAGCGCCACAGATGACAGGGCCGGGGCAAATATCATCAACAGGACCGCACCGATAGTGCCACCTGCGAAACTGGCGATAGCAGCAATGGTCAGCGCCTTGCCTGCCTGTCCCTTACGGGCCAAGGGATAGCCGTCGAACGACGTGGCGACGGTGCCTGCGACGCCCGGTGCGTTTAACAGGATCGACGATGTCGACCCCCCGAAAATCGCCCCGTAATAAACACCTGACAGCAAAATCAGCGCCGACGTCGGATCACCGATGCCAATGGCGATGGGAATCATGATGGCGATGATCGACATCGGGCCAAGGCCCGGCAACATGCCGATCAGCGTGCCGATCACACAGCCCAGCACGACGATCATCAGGTTGAATGGTGTGACAGCCGTCGCCAGCCCGATCAGAATACCTTCAATCATTTGTCCAACCCTTACATGAACATGCCGGGCCAGGGGCGCAGGAAAATGCCCAGCACCTCTTGGACCAGATACCAAATCGAACCGGCAGCAATGACAGCGACCGGAATCATGATGTGAAAACGCCGTTCACCCAGAAGCAGCGAGCCGACGAATAGAAAACCCACCGTCGCGCCCAGAAACCCCAGCGGCCGCAGCAGCAGGGCGTAGCCCAGCATCAGGACGATCAAGCCAAGCGCCTGCCCAACATGGTAATCGCCAAGCCGCGTCAGATCGATCGCGCCGTCTTTCTTGGTCTCGTTTGCGGCGGGCTTTGAGCTGAACAGAATGATAAATCCAACGACCAGCCCCGCTACCGTCAATATCTTGGGAAAGGTTGATGGCCAGACCGGATTGCGCTGCAGGATCGGCGGCAATTGGTCGTCCATTGTGAAGAATGCGGCGTAGCCATAGACGCAGCACAGCGTGATAAAGGCCAGCGCGATCCAGCGATCGAGTGCCATCGGCGGTCCCTCCCCGAGGATGTGATAAGCAAAGTGTGTGCGGATGCCCCACGCAGGGGCACCCGGCTTGCGTTCCGATGTTCTGCCAGCGACAGCGGCGAGGAACAGTTTTTAGAGGAAGCCCAGTTCGCGCATCAGATCACCGATCTGGATTTCCTGCTGCTCTAGAAACTGGGTGAATTCTTCACCGGGCTGGTAGATGTTCACCAATCCCATACGCGCGCGGACTTCTTCCCATTCGGGAGTTTCCATCATTGCGGCCAGCATCGCCTGATATTCGGCCTGCTTTTCTTCAGACAGACCGGGCGCGCCAAAGAAACCGCGCCAGTTCACGAACTGCGCATCGATCCCCTGTTCGACAAAGGTCGGCGCCGCGTCATATGCAGGAACACGGTCCGGCGCAGTTACGCCAAGGATACGGACCTCACCCTGTTCTGCCAGTCCGATTGCTTCGGAAAACCCTGTGGACAGTGCCTTGATTTCACCGGACAAAAGGCCAGCCATTGCTTCGCCACCGGCATCGTACCCGATATAGTTAAAGGCGGTCGGGTCTTCACCGGCGCCCTGCATGACAATGGCCGCAACAAGGTGGTCCATGCCACCCGGAACCGAACCGCCACCGATGGTCAGCGCATTGGGGTCTTCGCGGTAAATTTCCAGCGCGTCTTCCATCGTTTCAATCGGGCTGTCTGCCAGAACCACCAAGGCGGCATAGTCGCCCACAGTGCCTGCAACCATGGTCAGGTCACGGAAGCTTTGGGAAATCTCGCCGGTCAAGGCGCGGATCACGATGGGGGTCGAATTGACCATCAGCGTGCCGTCGCTGCTGGCCGCGTTTTCGATCAGGTTGGCAATCGCCACACCGCCGCCGCCGCCAGACATGTTTTCATAAGTTGCGTTGCCGACCAGACCTGCATTCATCAGCGCCTCGCCCGTGCCGCGCGCCGTGCCGTCCCAGCCACCACCGGCACCGCCGGGGATCAGGAAATGCACCGAGTCCATCATCTGATGGCCTTCGGCCTTGGCCATGCCTGTCGCTGCAAAGCTTGCTGTTGCCGCTGCGATCAACGCGCGACGTGTCCACCCAAGGGTGTTCATTGGTAATTCCTCCCATTTGACAGGTGGTCCTCTCCCACCCATAACGCTAGCTAATCACACCAAGCTGACAGAAACCTGACAGGGATCTAGTCCAGTTCCATGTGCAGGGATGCGGGGGGTATCGCGTGCGCTATCTTCTGATCGAAGACAACGTCGAACTCGCCGACGCCGTTATCAAGCGATTGGCGCTGGACGGTCATGCCGTCGATCATGCGACGACGCTGGCCGATGCACAGGACTGTCTTGCCGGTGCCACCTATGACCTGATCCTGCTGGACGTGATGTTGCCCGATGGCGATGGCCGCGATTTTCTGGCGCGCAACCGCGCACGTCTGGAAACGCCGGTGATCGTCCTGACCGCGCGCAGTCAGGTATCCGACCGTGTGGGCGCACTGGATCAGGGGGCAGACGATTACATCACCAAACCTTTTGATTTTTCGGAACTCGAGGCGCGATGCCGTGCCGTACTGCGGCGCCGTGGCGGGACGGCGCGCAATGAAATCGCGCTTGGCCCAGTTTCGTTCGACCTGCTTGCCGGCACCTTGCAGCGCGACGGTCAAACGCTTGAACTGCGAAGCCGCGAAATCCGCCTGCTGGAACTTTTCGCCCGCAGCCCCGGCCAGATCCTATCCAAATCGCACCTGATGGATCGTTTGTTTTCCTATGACACCACCGTCACCGAAAACGCGATAGAGGTGTATGTCGGGCGGTTGCGCCGCCGGATCGACCAGATGGGTCTGCGCATCGAAACCGTCCGCGGCGAAGGTTACCGCATAGAGACCGGGGTAAATGACTAAATCCCAATCCATCGGTCGCCGATTGACGCTGTTGCTGGCGGCGGTGGCGGCGGTTTTGTCGGTGCTCAGTTGGGCCATGGTCACGGTGCTGGCACGCGAAGCAACGCAGCGGACCCAGGACAACGTCCTTGCAGCCTCTGTCACGACCATCGCGGAAACCCTGCGAAGCGAACAGGCAGAGGTGCGGCTGGAATTGCCCTATGCCGCTTTTGCCATGCTCGGCGCGATCAGTCAGGATTTGGTGTTCTACCGGGTTACGGCCAACGACCGGACACTGACAGGTTACGACGACCTGCCATCGTTTGAAACCGGACGGCAGGGTCAGGTGATGTTCCACACCGCCAATTATCGCAGCGTTCCGATCCGCATGGCCGCAACGACACGGCTGATTTCCGTGGGGGACGGACAGACGCAGGTCACCGTGACCGTGGCCCAGACCCGTGACGGCGTCGGCGCGATCGCTGCCGACCTGTCGCAGCTGGCGGCGTTTTTCTCATTGGCTTTTTTTGCTGTGGCTGTCGGGCTTTCTGCGGTTGTCGCGGCAACATCGCTGCGCCCGTTGAACGAAATCGCGGCTGCCGTGTCACGGCGCGGTCCGTCCGATCTTCGCCCCGTGCAACGCAATGCACCGGCAGAGCTTGCACCGCTTTTGACAGCGCTGAACCGGCTGATGGACCGCTTGCGCAATTCGATCCGCCGGTCAGAGGATTTTATCACCGAAGCTGCGCACCGCATCCGGACACCACTGGCAACCGTGCGGGCACAGGCGGAAATCGCGCTGCGCACCGTGCAGGGTGACACGGAAAAGGACCGCCTGCGCCAGATCATCCGCGCCGTTGACGAAAGCTCGCGTTCGGCGGGGCAATTGCTGGATCATGCGACCGTTGCCTACCGGACTGAAAATCTGACACAGGACCGACTGGACCTGTCAGAACTGGCCGCCGACACGCTGGCCGCAATGGAACCCACCGCGTCCATGCGCGATATTCGTCTGCGGCTGGACGGCGAACAGGCCCCCGTCATCGGTGATCCGATCCTGTTGGAAAGCGCCATTCGCAACGTGCTGGACAACGCCATAAAATATTCTGCTGAGGATACGACCGTGACCCTGCACATCACCTGCAGCGACAGCGAAACCCATCTGACAATCTGTGACGAAGGGCCCGGCTTTGGCGATGAATCCTTTGATACGCTGACCGAACGGTTCCGTCGTGGCCCCAATACCGGCGGTATCGTCGGTTCGGGACTGGGGCTGACCATCGTGGCAGAGGTCATGGCCGCCCACGGCGGTCGGATCGAACTGACCACATCAACGCACAACGAAAGGGGCGGCGCATGCGTTTGCTTTACCTTGCCTTCGGCCTGATCCTTTGGACAACAAGCCACGCCAGCGCACTGGACGTCGAAGAACATCAGTATTTCCCCGGCAGTGGCGCGCGCGTTCTGAAAATCCTGTCGACCACCGATCTTGCATTGTTCGCGCCTTATGTCCGGGCGTTTCAGGACATACGACCTGATATCGCAGTGGATTATACCGTTGTTTCGTCCAGCGAATTGCACCGCGCGATCCGTGACGGTGCGCAATTCGATCTTGCGATCTCTTCTGCGATGGACCTGCAACTGAAACTGGCCAACGACGGATTCGCCCTGCCCTATTGGTCCGATGCGGTGGAAAAGCTGCCCGACTGGGCGCGCTGGCGCACCCTTATATTTGCAATCACAGCGGAGTCTGCTGTCGTGGTCGTCAACACGGACCTTTTTGAAGGTCTTGATCTGCCCGAAACCCGACAGGATCTTCTTGCGCTTCTGCGTGACAATCCCGACCGCTTTGCTGGCGCGGTGGGCACATATGATGTCCGGGTCAGCGGGTTGGGATATCTTTTTGCGACGCAGGACGACCGCGCCACAGATGCGTTTTGGCGCCTGAACGAAGTCATGGGCCGTCTTGATCCGCAGCTTTATTGTTGCTCTGGGCAGATGATCGACGATGTCGATGAGGGGCGTCTTGCCTTGGCCTATAACGTGTTGGACAGTTACGCTGTCGGTCGGTTGGCAGCGGACAAGGGCGGCCGCATGCAAATTCTGGAAATGCAGGATTTTACCAATGTCATGCTTCGCACCGTGCTTATCCCCGCCACGGCACAGGACATCGATGCGGCAGGTGCGATGATCGACATGCTGACGACGCTGGGCATACGCGACCAGCCCGGCGATTGGCCCTTACCCTCGCTTAGCCTGTCGGGTCCGTTGGAAAAGTCGGGCTTCGGCCCAATCCGGCTTGGCCCTGCGTTGATGGTCTATCTTGATCCGCTGAACAGACGGAATTTTCTGACAGAGTGGGAAGACGCGATGGAACAGCGATAGCTGTCATTGCCGTTTGCGCATTTGTCGCATCACCATTTGCCGCCACCGCCATAGAAAGGGTCGCAATTTCGGCCCTTATTTTCGGGATTCGCATTTAGGATTCGGGATCGCAAGCGGTGCGTCACCGCGACACTATTGATGCAAGGTGGATCGCCTGGGAATGAAACGGATTGGCCTCGACGCGACCGACATTCGCATCCTGTGCGCGGTGCAGCAGCATGGCCAGCTGAGCAAGGCCAAGCTTGCGCAGATTGCCAACATTTCCGCGACACCATGCTGGGCGCGACTCGACCGGCTAAAGGCAGCGGGCATGATCCGGGGGTATCATGGCGACATTGCATTGGAACGGGTCTGCGATGTTACGCAGGTCACGGTGACAGTGTCGCTGACCCACCATCGCAAGGCCGATTTTGAAAGGTTCGAAGCGTTTGTCATGGGACGGGACGAGATCACAGAATGTGCCGCCACCGGCGGTGGCATGGATTACGTTCTGAAGGTCATCAATGCCAACCTTGGCACGTTCCAGACGCTTATGCAGGCAATGCTGGATGCAGAACTTGGGATTGATCGGTACATGACCTACATCGCGACCCGAGTCGTCAAGGCAACCCAGCCCAACCTGATCAAACTGGCCGCAAAAACCAACGGTTGACCGAACAGACTGAACGGTCCTCACTTTGCCAAAAAACAGCCCGTCTGGCCTGAAAGCGCCCATTTTTCAGGCTAATTTCGCACATCGTTTGGACCTAAGTTCGTCAAAGTTTCAGCAGTTTCGGGGTGTCCGGGACGAGTGATGTAAGGGAGGTCACAATGCAGATAGAAGACTTTGGTTTCGGCACACAAATCCGTAAATCCCCATATTTCGACGCGACCGTCCGGTGGGGTGCAAAAGGATTTTCCGTTTACAATCACATGTATATCCCGCGTGATTTCGGTGACCCTGAACAAAATTTCTGGAACTTGGTTAACGACGCGATCCTGTGTGACGTGGCTGTCGAACGTCAGGTCGAAATCACGGGTCCGGATGCGGCGCGCTTTGTTCAATTGCTGACCCCGCGCGATCTGTCAAAGATGTCCGTCGGCCAATGCAAGTATATCCTGATCGTCAATGCAGAGGGTGGAATTCTGAACGATCCGATCCTGCTGCGGCTGGCCGAGAACCATTTCTGGATATCGCTGGCTGACAGCGACATTCTTCTGTGGGCGCAGGGCGTCGCCGTCCATTCAGGGCTGGATGTCAAGATCGAAGAACCCGACGTGTCGCCTCTGCAGCTTCAGGGTCCAAAGTCCGGCGAGATCATGCAAGACCTGTTTGGCGACAGCATCCTCGACCTGAAATATTACTGGCACCGCGAACTTGAACTGGACGGCATTCCGCTGCTGGTGTCGCGCACCGGTTGGTCGAGTGAACTGGGTTACGAAATCTATCTGCGCGACAGTGCGCATGGCGACGGTTTGTGGGAGCGTATCATGGCAGCGGGCATGAAACATGGCCTGAAGCCGGGGCATACGTCGTCAATCCGTCGTATCGAGGGCGGGATGCTGTCCTATCATGCGGACGCTGACATCAAGACAAACCCCTATGAACTCGGCCTCGACCGGCTGGTTGATCTGGATATGGATGCAGATTTCATCGGCAAGGCCGCGCTGCGCCGCATCAAGCAAGAGGGCGTCAGCCGCATTCAGATCGGCGTGATCATCGACTGCGCACCGATCAAGGGGCCCAATACAACCTTCTGGACGATCAACAAGGACGGTACCAACATCGGCAAGGTCACTTCGGCCGTGTATTCCAGCCGGCTGGAACGCAACATTGCGTTGGCGATGGTCCACATCGACCATGCCCAAATCGGGACAGAGGTTGAAATCATAACGCCGTCGGGCCCTGCGCGCGGCACTGTGGCAGAACGACCGTTCTACGACCCCAAGAAGAAACTCGCGGCTGCCTAAGCCGCCCCATAATCAAGAAAGCTGGGCCATGTCTGACCTTTCAATCCAACTGCATTGGCAACGGACAGAAGCCCAGTTCCTGACTGGTCAATATTCCAATGCACACACGGTGCAATACAACAGTGACCTAGATGTCCCGGTGGACGCCGCACCCGAATGGGGCGGCGATCCAACCAACACCAACCCCGAACAGGCACTTGCGTCGGCCTTGTCCAGTTGTCACATGATGACCTTTCTTGCATTGGCGGCAAAGGCGGGGTGGCCGGTGGCCAGCTACAGCGACCATGCCGCCGCACACCTTGGCAAAAATCCAAAGGGTCAGATGTCCGTCGTTCAGATCGACCTGCACCCGGTCGTTAGGTTCGACACCGGGTTCATGCCCGACGACGCGGAACTGGCAAAAATGCAGGATCGCGCGCATCGCTACTGCTTTGTTGCCAACACCTTGGCCGAAAGCGTTGCGATCAACATCTATCCGGCTGCCTGACAGCGCGCGACTGGAAGCATTCAACAAGGATCATGTGCGGAACGGTCAAAGCGGCAAGACCAATAAAGACAACCTGCACAATGGGTTGCTGCAAGGTATCTGATCCCGCATCCGGCAGGTTGATGAAAGCCAGAAGCCCAATCAAGACTGTTACACCACTTACAACAATAGCGACGCCCAATGCCTGCTTTTTCCGATCCAGAGAAGCGAGCGCATCGGTGAAATGGCGCACCGAATGAAGCGCGCAGAAATAGACTATAAAATAGACCAACGGCGCCAGACACGCCGCAGCAATCCAGATGACCCCGATCTCGATAGCGGCCCTATCCCGAAAGTTTGATCGAAAGATGAAGAGAGATAGGTAAGACATCAGAGCGAATGCGCCCATGATCGCCAAACCCTGTGCCGCAAAGTTTGCGGCGTCTGCGGGTGCGAGATAGGAAAAGATCGCCGCAACCTCGTCTGCCCTGAAAAGTGCGGGTGCGCCGACTGTCGCCACGCCACCGATCCATCGCTGCGCGCGCCCCGCGTCGTCCCAATCGCCCGAAAAATGAACCGCAGAATAGACCAGAAATACGCACAGCGCCGGCCCTGGAAAAGCGATCCAGAAAGCCACCAAAAGCAGCGATAAGCCCAAGTATATCGCCGAAAACGCAGCGGTGCCGCGCCATCCCTTCAATGACCAAAGAGACTGCGCAATGGGCAAATCAAGCGCACCATGCGGCAGACCCAGAATTGCGACGGCAGGCACCAGTATAAGCACCTGAAGCATCAGGTCCGGTTGAAACAACAGATCGACACCGATCATTGCCAGCGCGGTCGCGGCGAATACCATCGTTTGCCAGATCGGTGAGAGCGTCATTTCGGAAAGGCTGCCGCATGCAAAAACGGCAGCGGCGGCAAGGATGCCATGACCGAGGCGCGATCGGCAGTGCGGGTTGAGCCTGACAAAAACCGTTCAAGCCGGTCACGTGGCGCGTTGCGAAACAGCGTTTGGAAAAGCGCCGGGCCGCGGTCCGGTTTCGACCTGAGAACCTGTAAAAAGACACGGTCCATGAAGCGTGTCATCGGACCGTCAAGGCCCATTGCCAACGGACCACCATTGATCAGTGCGTTCGCAACCCGGTCTGCCTGCATCTGAATGCGGGAGAACGCATAGCCGGTTGACGGTCTGGCAGCCCCACCGCCCAAGCCCATACGTATGATGCCGTCGGGCACGGTATCGGCGAAGCCGACCTCCATTGGCAGCGCTCCGGACTCTGTGCGGATCGTCTTGGTCTTGCCGGGATCAAGGACTGCGACCTCCTCTTCCAGCCACTTCTTAAAAACGACACTTCCGGGGTTATGGGGGGCGAATGATGTGACTTCGATCAAGGCCCGGTGCGCGCTGAACGGCAGGATATAGACGAAATCCACCCCTGCACTGCGGGCCGGGCGAAAATGCATCAGTTGTACGGTATCCGGGTCGAAAACTGGACGCTCGGTTTCGATTTCATGGCCCAGAAAGAACTGACCGTAGGCTGGAATGCGGTTCGGCGGGCGCGTGTCGACGACCGCCGCCGCTGTCAGGGCGCCTGCGTCGGTGTCGACAAGCCAGCCTGAACCGGTGCGGGTGACAGCGCGTGCCTTGACCCCCATGGAGAGCGCGTTCCCGTCTCCATCCTCGATCATTTCGGACGCATGATCGTAGAATGCACCTGCTGACACCGTTTGATAGCGCATCTGCGATGATGTCCGCATAACCTTGCCAGCGACACCTTCCACGGTCCATGACGCCCATTGCTTGCGGACGCACCCCTCGAACGGATCGGGTCGTGTGCGCCAGAAACTCCATGCGCGATCGTCCGTGTAGACGGCACGCGGTTCGATGACGCGCACTGAAAGCTTGCTGTGCGCCAGCCTTGCGGCAAGGCTTAGCCCGGCACAGCCACCACCCAGAATGGCCACATCAACATCAGGCCTGGACACGATTTGACCCATCGTGTCGATTTCGCATTTGCGTCAACTCGCTGGCGATAGCGCGTATGGCAAGCATCGCCTTATGTTCCCGTGGGACAATTTCGCGCCCACCCAGCGGGTGATAGCCCCGGGTGCGCAACCGTGTGCCGATCGCCTGATACATGGCAGCAGCGGACGCCACGGCAAGCCGCAGGCGCAATGGCACGGCACCAAGCCCTGACAGGCCCGACAGGTACAATTCATCCGCCCGGTCCAGCAGATCGGCCATCGCGTATTCTGCTGCTGCGATGGCGTCCGGGGTGCCCGCGACGATGTCATCCGGTGAATGGGGGCACAGCGTAAACGGCAGGTAGCGTCGGCCGTTGGCCGCGTCTTCCCTGACATCGCGACAAATGTTGGTCAGTTGCATCGCCTTGCCTAGATCCGCTGCCTTTTGGTGGTGCACGGCGTCCACGTCAAAGATCGAACAGATCATGATGCCGACAGTCCCCGCGACCCCCATGCAATAGGCATCAAGCGCAGGCATATCTTGGATCGAAACCGCCCCCGTATCATGTGCCGCGGTGTCGACCAGTTGGGCAAAGGCTTTATGCCCGGCCGGGCGACCACGGAACAGATCGCGCGCGTCCCGCGCAAGTTCGTCCTGCGGGTTATCGGATGATAGGTCACGCTGCAGGTCTTGTAACTGGCGCTGACCCACAGATCCGCCGATCTCGTCCGCTATGTCGTCGACCGTACGGCACAACACGTATAGCCGCGCGACGCGCCTGCGGTCATGGCGCGGCAATAGCCGGGCGCCGGGTGAAAAGCTGCGCGCGTGGTAGGCCATGATCTCTTCTGGCTTCACGACACGGGCTCCGAAATCGGAACTAGGGTTTCAAGAACCTTTGCCGATGACACGACACCCGGCAAACCTGCTCCCGGATGCGTGCCGGCCCCCACGAAATACAGGCCGCGAACGCCCTCACCACGGTTGTGGAACCGGAACCACGCGGACTGCGTGAAAAATGGCGATAGCGAGAATCCCGCCCCGTCGACCGACAGATAATCGCTGCGAAAATCTTCTGGCGTCATCGCGAACTCTGCCGTGATGTGATCGCTTAGCCCTGGCAACATGGTGTCTTCCAAAGCGGCAATGATCCGGTCGCGCAGCTTGGGTCCTTCGACGGTCCAGTCCTGCTGGCCAGCCAGATTGGGCACGGGGCAAAGCACATAAAAGCTGTCGCAGCCGTCCGGTGCAAAACTGGGATCTGTCGCCGTCGGCCGATGAACATAAAGCGAGAAATCTTCGGCAAGTTTCTTGTTGACGAATATATCCTGCAGCAGGTCTTTGTATCGCTCGCCAAACCAAACCGTATGATGTGCAACATCCGGCCATGTTTTCGTCGCGCCAAAGTACAGCACATACAGCCCCATCGACAGCGTCGACCGTGTGGACCGCATTTTGGCCAATGTCGTGATCTGCGCGTCCGGCAGCATGTTCCGGTAGACATGAACCGGGTCCATGTTGGACACGACGACGTTCGCATCCAGATCCTGACCGTTTTCCAGAACGACGCCGGTGGCATGCCCGTCCTCGACCTTGATCCGGTCAATCGTCGTAGCCAATGACACCTTGATGCCTTCTTCTTCCATCAGCCGTTCAAGCGCGTCGACAAGCGCACCGGTGCCACCCATGGCGAACCAGACGCCATGTTCGCGTTCAAGATGGTTTATCATCCCGTAGATCGCTGTCGTCGAAAACGGGTTACCGCCAAGAAGCAGCGGCTGGATCGAAAAAGCGCGTCGCAGCTTGTCGTGGCGAAGGTGACGCGACACCATGGCCCAGACGGTTTCATATGACCGAAGCCGCAACAGGTCCGGGATCTGTTTCAACATGAACCCGACCGAATGGAACGGCACGTCCGAAAGCTTGGAAAAGCCGACGTCATAGATTTTTTTCGACCATGCCGCCATGCGGCGATAACCGACAACATCACCGGGCGAAATGCGTGCGATTTCTGCTTCGGTCGCTGCATCCGTGGGGCCATAATCAAACGTATCACCGTCAGCGTATTGAAATCTGTACCAAGGGTCAGGCTCTACCAGCGTGACGTAGTCCGACATCTGTTTGCCGAAGAGTGCAAAAAGCTCTTCAAACAAATGCGGCGCCGTCAGTACCGTTGGCCCGGCGTCGTGACGAAAACCGTCTTTTTCAAAGACCTGACCGCGCCCCCCAAGACGAACGCATCGGTCAATCAGATGAACGTCGTAACCTTTGGCCCGCATGCGCAGAGCGGCGGCGATTCCGCCAAAACCGGCCCCGGCGACGATGGCTGTTTGCGATGTGGTAAAGCTTGTATCACGTGGCATTTGCGATGTCCTTCAGTTGACCTTCAAGCTTGTCTGCGAGCCGCAAGAACGATGCGCCCGCATTGTCCGGCAGTCTGCAGGCGTCCTGCCGCACCGCGTGTAGGGAACGATTGGCCAATTCGCGCGCGCGGGTGACCGCGTCCACGGAACTGAGCCCCGTTTTTTCCAGCGACAGGCAGATGTTCGTGGCCCGGTTCGCCAGGTCGGCCGTGCGGTCGGCAATGTCATCGACTGTCTGGTATGCCACAGCCAATGCGCGACCGGCGCAGGCGGCAGCAGTCTGCCCTGATGCGCCCGCCGCGATCAATGCCAGTTGAATGGGCATGGCCAAAAGCGGGCCGGACTTGGCTTCGGCAATCGTGACCCAGTCTTTCGGCGTCGGAATATCGGCGCTGCAGTCTTTGGTCTGGCCGGCGATCGTGACCGCAATGGCCTGATGCATCAGATGCAGGGCACGGACTGGACGCGGGTGATGCGCGAGCGCCATGTAGGCCGCAGAAATCAAAAGGTCACCGGTCGAAACGGCGACGTCACTGCCGTCGCAGGACCAGACGGCGGCCGCCCCGCGACGGATTTCATCACCATCCTGAAGATCATCGTGAACCAAAGACGCGTTGTGCAAGAGTTCGGATGCCGCGGCACAGGCGATGGAAGCTTCGGGTGACAGACGCAGCGCTGCGGCGGCTTCGATCCCCATTTGCGCACGCACCCGCGATCCACCGCCCGCCAGATGATATCGCGCGGCCTCTGTCACGCGGGACGGGGAAAACGATACAAGTCGCATCATCTCAGCCTCTACGTCGCTGACCGATACACCACATCGACGTGCCATATCGAACATCGCCAACCTCCTGATTATGGAAATGGTGGACCGCCCCCACGATGCGGGGGCGGTCTGCGCATCCCTATGCGGGAACTGTCTGGCGCTTCTGGCCGTCGGGCTCTTCGCTTTTGCGCATGGCAATCAGGAAGATCAGAACGCCAAATCCGGCTTTGGCGACGAGGTCGGCAATCGTGTAACCGACTTCGACGATCACAGTCGCTGTCGCACCTTCGATCCCGATGGCGCCCGCAAAGTAGACGATTGGGTAAAAGAACCAACTAACCACGGTGACGTTGCGGGCAGCCTTGACCAAGCCACGCGCATTTTCCGGCTGGCTCTCGATTGCCTTGCCCAGACCGACGTACAGTTCGTACACGATCCACAGGAACGGCACCATCGACAGCAAGCCAAAGATCCAGCGCACGCTGCCGGACTCTGCCACTTCACCCGGATAGCCCAATGCGACCATGATCAGGGCCAAAAGACCAAGACGAGTCGCCCGCGATACGGTTTCTGATCGTGTAAGACTCATCACCAAAATGAGCTCCACCAAAAGAAGTGGGACGGTCAAAAGCCAATCGACATACCGATAGGCAGAGTTGAAGCCCTTATCAGTGGCGTTGTACGCGCCTTCTGCAAGAACATAGGCTTCGCTCCAGCTCTGCCCGATGCGGAAATAGTGATATGCCGCAATGAACGTCACCAGTCCGGTCACGACCATTGCCGTTTTATATTGTTGTTTCACTTGGCCTATCCCCAGCCAAAAAAACAACGTTGCGGCTGCGAGTGTCGCAAAACCGAACGAGAATGCGTTATATATCAGGTCATATTGACCGATAGAGAGAGTTTCCATGCTTTTCTCCTGTCTCAAGCAGTCAGTCAGGTAGTACATCTCCGATACATTCAATTGGCTTCAGGCCTGCGAATATGTCGCAGTTTTAGCAGTAAAACTGTATTTTCCACATAAAAGCCGTTGCGTTTTAGCTAGTTACCGCTCTTGCCCTGCGCCACCTGCGACACGGACGCACGAGCGACATTTTGATACGGTCTCTTGACTTTGCACCGACCCCGGCCGCCGGCCAAACGATCTGATTTTTATCGTTTTCATGGCAGAATTGCAGACAGGTTGGGCCTGCATTGCCCCAGCAGCTACCAGCCCAGCGGTCAGCGGCCAGCGGCCAGCGAGGGACAGAATTTCGATGCCGCATGCCACCACGCAAGGTATACACGCACCGCGAGGTTAAATATTACACAATGATGGCGCTTCGAATTTTTGATAAGCCGCATTACGGCATTTCATCTAATGCTGTGGAAAATCAACAAGAAGGCGGAACAAGATTTTCAGAATATATCTATATCCCTTCAGAACAGGATTTCTTTTTAGTGGCTCTATATTAATAAAACTAATTTTATTGATGCAAATTATGGTGGCTTAATTATGCCCATTTATTTTTTTAATGACAACGCCACACATTTCGGTTTCTGTTGTAGCGTAATGTAATGCTATCAACGCGCAGGTGCTTTCAATGTACGGTTTTAGATCAGCCTCAGCAATTTTTTGATGTTCTGACCTAGGCGCAGGCCTCCGCCATGGCGGCTACCGGCACCCGCAATACCTGAAGGCACGGTCATCGCCGTAGAGGATGCCAATTTCACGACATCTTGCGCGATGTCAGATGTCGCCAGCAGCCCAGGCAATCATATTGGAAAACAGCTTGTCATAGCCATCCCATGCAAGAAATGCGGGGGGCAACCAGTGCTCACTCATGTCGGACGTCCAAGCCACGGTTCGGCCCTTGCCGTGCGTGCCAGTCGCAAGCAACGGCAGACTACGCTGCATCTTGGGTAACGACAGAACCAAATCCACGTCGGGCGCGTCTTTCAGCACCACCTCGTTCACCCCAAGAAGGTAAGGCCAATCAGCCGGGATGCCTGAAAGAATCGGGTGGTCGGCCGCGTTTATGACGGGCGTGCATCCTTCGGGAATCTCCATACGGTCATCAGATGTCAGGCAGGTCACCGGCAGTGCCGTTTCAACCGCCGTATTGTGCCAGCGCGCCTTGCCGTCGATCCCCTGAAACGAAAAATAGCCACCGATCATGATCAGGCCGCCGCCTTGACGTGTCCAGTCGGCCAGCAGGTTCACCCGGTTTGCAACGCGTTCGCCGCGCAGCCAGACATCCGGGTGCAAAAGCAGGGTGTTCGCGCCGATGTCAGACAGCATGATGACGTCATACTGCGCCAGATCTTCGAGTGTCGTGGGAAAATCTGCGGCCGCCTCGTGCGCGGGCATGTGGGTGACGTGATAGTCGCCGTTTTTCATTCCGTCCATGAACCGCTTGTTGCCGGTGTGAAAGGTGACGCTGCCGAACTGGTCAAAGCCCTTGTAATGTGTCGAAGAGCTGACCCAGCTTTCGCCGACGAGAAGCACTTTTTTCATAGCATCTGTCCTGAAGTAATTTTGCGCGCCAAGGCACGTCGTGGATTGTCGATCAGGAGCATTGAAAGATCGGCCTGGGTCAGACCATGGCGCAGCAGTCTGGGCAAAAAGTGTCGCTGCACATGGGCGTATCCGTTCCCGCCATAGGCGCAGAGCATCATCTTGATGAATACATCTTGCGACAGCAGGATCTGTTTGCCGTAGCCGAGCGAAAAAAGGTTGGCGATTGCGGCTGCGTTGTCCGCGTCAGACGGGCATTGGACCGACTGATCCGCATACCAGAAATCCATGCCGATCATGTCGTATTCAAGAAAGGCGCCGCGATCTGCCAGACTGCGTTGATAGTCGATGTCTTTGCCGGATGGATTCATGTGGCACAGGATGACCCTATCGGGCGAGAGGCCATTCTGTTCCACAAGATCGAGCACATCATGCGCCAGTCGGAACCACGCAGGCAGATGGATCATAGGTGGCAGGCCGGTCTGCGATGCCGCCGTAGCCGATGCAGACAAAACCTTGCGTTCCGCCGCCGTGAAATCGGAACTGACGCCAATTTCGCCAATCAAACCGATCTTTGTCTGATTGGCGCCAATGCCCTGTTGCGCCTCCAAGATCAGTTCATCCACGATGTCGGTCTCGCTCATGGATGTTAAGTAGTCAGGGTGCGACGAATGCAGGTAGTAGCCCGCGCCCATGATAATGTTCAGGCCGGTTTCACGCGCAATACGCGTCAATGCATCGGGATTGCGACCAATCCCCTTGCAGGTCGGATCGACAACCGTGGCACCGCCTTCGGCGACAAACAGCATTAATTCCTGAACGGCCAAAGCTTCATCATCAAGTGCACAATTTTCGCGGTTGGCAAAAGAGTCATGGCGCAGCTGCGACAGGATGCCGGGCGTGATCGGAACATCCCGTATGGCAGAGGTGAAATCGGGGTCCTGACCGCGCCACCAACAGCGACAATCGTTAAGGATGTGTTCGTGCATCAGGGTCACGCCCAGATTTTCCAGCGGCACCGGTCCAAGCACCGTCATGACTGTTTTCTCGAATTCAACTGCCATGGCTACGATCCTTTGCGTTTCGGTGGGTTGTCGTATGCGGCGCTGTGGAACGCGATTTCCAGTTGCATGATGTCACCGAACACCTGCGACAGCCTTTCGGCGTCGCTGTCATCACCGTAGGTGTCGATCGCATCTTTCAGCCACATCGCTTGATCGGCGAAATCTGGTGCCGCGTGCAGTTCCACCCAAGCGCGCAGGTCAGGGTCCGTAATCAGTTCGGTTTTCGTCGCCTGCGACCATGTCCAATACATCCATTCGGCCGCAAACATTGCTGTCAAAACATCAGTGAACTGGCCGGTTCGCGCAATATCCAGCATCCCTGCATCAAACGCGATCACCGCATCAGGGACTGGTGTATCAAGCGCAATGCCACGCTTGGCAAAGATATCCTCGAAGTAAGGCACCTGCGTGTTGGCCAATGCGTCCTGCACGCCAATCAACCGACGTTGCGCCCCGATGTCGGGCGCGCCGATCGTTGCAAAAGCGAATATCGATATTGCTGTTTCAACAAACCGTCCCTCGTATGCGAGGTATCGGTGAAAAACGTCTTGTGGCAACGTATCCGCCTGAATGTCCGCGACAAAGCGGTGTTTCAGCATCTGGTCCAGAATTGCGGTGTTGGCCGACAGGATCTTGTTTGAAAGCAACATCATCAATCGCCAATCGCGGGTGCCGCTGCCGCAACGAACGACCGCACGCGGGCTGCATCGACTGGATTCCACCAGACGCCACCTTCTTTCAGGGATGACGCAACGATGACTGCGCTGGCGATCGACAGAATGTCTGTGATGTTTTCCGACGTCACCCCCGAACCGACCAGAACAGGAAGGTTCGTGGCATCTGCGACTTCTGCGATCTCTTCCATCGTGGCGCTGTTTCCGGTGCGCTGTCCCGTTGCGATGACGGCATCCACATCGAAAAACGCCAAATCGCGGGTCAGTTCGGCGACGCTGCGGTCTGCCGTGATCGAATGGCTGCCGTGTTTGACATGGCTGTCAGCGAAAACCTTGATCCCTTCACCGCGCAGGGCTGAACGATAGCGCATCGCCTCTGCGGCGCGGCCCTCCATGAACCCCTCGTTGGCGACATAGGCATTGGCCCATTGATTGACCCTGATGAATGCCGCCCCCGTCGCCCGGGCGATGGCAAAGGCCGGGATAGGGGCGTTTGCCAGAACATTGATACCGATCGGCACATCAAATTCGCGTTTGATGCGATCGACGACGACCGACATGAATGCGGATGTTTCCGGCCCGATATCGTCGGGTTTTGCAAAAGGCACATCACCGTGGTTTTCAACCACGAGGCCATGCAACCCGTTGCTGATCAGCCTGTCAGCATCGCGCATGCACGCATCGTAGATCTGATCCAATGTTTCCCCGCGATAGCGCGGCGCGCCAGGGAATGGCGGGCAGTGGATCATGCCGATCAAGGCTTTTGGTCGGCCAAAAATCTGTTCGATGGCATTGCCCGCGTTGTCAGAGATAGATTGCATATCAGTCCTATGTTTGATCCGCTGCTGGCCGCCTTTGAAAGACGGACAGCGAGATGTTCAGGCGCCTTTGGCCTTGCGTGAGAATTTGAAATTCGCTGTGAAGATCCGGGTATTCAGCCAGATTGCGATCAGGATAATCGTGCCAGTCACGATCTGGGTGAAGAACGGAGAGATGTGCATCAGGATCAAACCATTCCCGATCACGGCGATGGTCAGGGTCCCCAACAAGGTGCCCAGAATTGATCCGCGCCCACCGAACAGCGACGTGCCACCCAACACGACCGCTGCGATCACCTGAAGCTCGAATCCGACGGCCGCGTTCGATGATCCTGAACCAAGTCGGGCCGCGATCAGCAGACCAGCGACGGCGCAGGCGATGCCCGACAGCATATAGACCGACGCGATGATCCATTTGGATGGCATGCCGACGCGTCGCGCGGCTTCGGGATTGGACCCGACGGCGACAACCTGACGTCCGTACATCTGACGCCGGATCACAACCGCCGCGATTGCCGCGATCACCAATGCGATGACTGCAGGGATCGGCACGCCAAAGAGTGTGCCACGGCCCAGCGCAAAGAACCCCGGCACGTCGTTGATCGGGATGGAATACCCTTGTGTCATATAAAGCGCGAAGCCACGCAGGATGGACAGTCCCGCCAAGGTCACGATGAACGCCGGGATACCCTGATAGGCAATGAACCAGCCCTGCACCAAACCGATCACTGCGCCAAACGCCAGCATTGCGATGACCGCGACAGGCCAAGGGATGCCAAACGATAGGACCAGCGCTGCCGATGCACTGATGATCGCAACCTGAGAGCCGACCGACAGGTCAATCCCTGCGGTGATGATGACAAATGTCATTGCAACAGCAACGATCAGGATCGGCGCCGCTTGTCTGAGGATGTTCAGAATGTTGCCAACGCTCAGGAACACATCTGTCGCAACCGAAAAGAAGACAACGCAGACTGCAAAAAAGAACGCGATCGACAGAACCTGCGCATTTTCAGTCAGGAAATCGGCGACGGCTGATCCCTGCCCGCGCTCTGTGTAGGCATTGCTCATATCTCTTCTCCCTTGCCGACAATCAACTTCACCAAGTCCTCGAGACTTGTGTTGCTGATGTCACGTTCGGCAACCTTGGTGCCTTCGTACATGACAGCGATTTTGTCGCAGACGCGGAACAGATCCTGCAGGCGGTGCGTAATCAAAATGACAGAAACACCGCGCGCTTTGACCCGGTTGATCAGACGCAACACCGCCTCGACTTCGGCGACCGCTAGTGCCGACGTCGGTTCGTCCATGATCAGAACACGCGGGTTGAACGATGCGGCGCGGGCGATTGCGATAGCTTGCCGTTGGCCGCCCGAAAGCTGGGCGACCTTGGCCGTCAGCTTTGGAATGCGAATATCAAGCTCATCAAGCATCTCGCGCGCTTTTTCACGCATACTGGCGTTGTCCAAAAAGGACATTTTCGTCATCTCGCGCCCAAGAAACAAATTTCCCATAACGTCGATGTGGTCACACAGGCTCAGGTCCTGAAAAACCATTTCGATGGAACGCGCACGCGCATCCGCAGGGCTGGAAAACCGGACTACTTCGCCGTCAATGCTGATCGTGCCGCCATCGGGAACGTAGGTGCCGGAAATAACCTTTGTCAGCGTTGATTTGCCCGCTGCATTGTCACCGATCAACCCAAGGCATTCGCCCGGGGCGACATCCAGATCGACACCCCTTAGCGCCTCGATTGATCCAAAATTCTTTTTGATCCCCCGCAAGGAAATGCGCGGGACAAGGGCCGTGTCGGAGGGCTTTTGGCCCTCCGACGTGTTGGCCATGCTTTGTGCTGGCCCTGCTGTCACTCGAACACGCTCCGGAAGGTGTCGACGTTTTCGCTTGTGACGATGGTCACCGGCACTGCGATCGTGGACTCGACAGAGCCACCTTCGCTGATGGTTTTCAGCGCCTCAACTGCGGCGGCGCCCATGGCGGCGGGGTCTTGCTAGATCACGGCGGCGACATAGCCTTCATCGATGCCACGGATTGCCTGCGCGGTCAGATCCCAGCCAAAGATTTCGATGCTGTCCTGCTTGCCCTGGCTTTCGACCGCGGCGACCGCACCGACCAGCGCTGGTTCACCCGTCGCATAGATCGCAGTCAGGTCAGGGTTTGCGGTAATCATGTTTTCGGCAGCTGCCAAGGCAAGATCCTGCACGTTCTGACCGTCGACAACGCCCGCCTCGGTGACACCTTCGGCGTCGGAAATGACATTAACAAAACCGTCCTGCCGAATGTTCTGGATCGAAGAGTTCAAGGCACCGACGATGCCGATCTTGGCCGTACCGCCCATGTCACTGGCCATATAGTCCAAAAAGAACGCTCCCATGTCAGCGCCAGCGCTTTCATTGTTCACACCGACCTGCGCTGCATGCGGACCTTCGGGAAGGACGGCATCGACAGCGACGACGGGGATACCCGCGTCAACAGCCTGCTGAACCGCAGGCATGATCCCGTTGACATCAATCGCCACAACAATAATGCCGTCAACGCCTTGCTGAATGTAGGTTTCGATGGCGCTGTTCTGGGCTGCGGGGTCGTTGTTGGCGTTGAACACGACCAGTTCGTCTCCGCTTGCCTCTGCGGCTGCTTCTGCACCGGCGTTCATCTGGTTGAAGAACAGCGCCTGCTGATTGATTTGAACCATCGCAAAGGTTTCCGCGCTGACCGCGGATGCCATCAGGCAAGTCCCTGCGGTTGCCGAAAGTAAAGCCGTCTTGATAAGTCGATTCATTGTGATCTCCGTTGGGTTGAGTTTTTTATGGTCCCGGATCGGGTCGTTTCTTGTTCTTGGCCGGGTTCGAAACCGAACTGCGTTCGATCAACGTCACCGGCATGCGTTCTGTCAGCGCCTTGAAACCCGGTTCATTCCAGGCGTCACTGAACAGAATTTCGACGGCCCGTTCGCCCAATCGACCGACGGGTTGACGCACCGATGTGATTGCGGGTGCAAAAAGATGCAGCGATCGCGCATCGTCGAAACTGATAATCGAAAAGTCGTCCGGCACGCGCACGCCGCGCTCTTTGAATACTTCCAGAATGCCGACGGTCAGTTCGTCAGAGCCGGAAAAAATGGCTGTTTCATGCGTGGCGGTGTTCAGAAACTGTTCCGCCAGCGCCCGGCCCGATGTCGGGGAATGGTCACCGACAAAAAGCGTTGGCTCAATGGCGGGATCACCGTTATGGGCCAGCCCGCTCCGCAGCCCTGCCAGACGGGTCTGGGTGCTGTGCAGATCGACGCCGCCACAGAAATAGGCGACATGACTGTGGCCCGCCGACCGCAGATGCCGTCCAGCCAGCACACCGCCCAAACCGTTGTCGCACAGCACGCGCGGCAGGTTTCCACCGGGAACATCTTCATCAAGGATGACCGCCCGTGCAAATTCGTTCAGCGCTTGGGCAACCTGTGCTTCTGGCGCGCGGTTAGTGATGAAGATCACGCCATCGACCTGATTTTGCGCCGCACGCCGCAGGGCGGCCATCTCTCGGTCGCTTTTGTTAAAGGTTGCGTGCAGCAGAACCATGGAATTGTGGATCTCTGCGGCCTTTTCGATGGCCGCCGCCAGTTTCGCAAAGAACGGATTTCCAATGTCGGGCAGGATCAAGGCGATCGTATCTGAACGACCCAGGCTAAGACGGCGGGCATGCGGATTGGGGTGGTAGCGCAGCTTGCTGACCGCCGCTTCGATGCGTGCCCGCGTCGGCTCTGGCAGATCCAGCGACCCATTCAGATGCCGAGAGATTGTAGCCGTGGAAACGCCTGCTTCTTTGGCAACATCCTTAAGGCTCGGCCGCGACTTCATATCTTCGCCTCTCCCGTTGATCGGCCTAAAATGCTAAGTTAACCGGTTTAGTAAACCCATTTACAATTGTCTTTTTCGATTCTGTCAAGCATTCTCACCCGAAAGAATTGGATCAGTTACCAGTGATGCCTGAAATTTCATCAGCGTCGCTGGCAAGGAAGGCAGCGCGTGATGAAGGTTTTTGTGGTCGGTAATATAGCGATGGATCAAACCCTGGCTGTCGACCGAATGCCGCTAGAAGGCGAGTCTATCTTTGGCAGCAAGATTTCAAACGATCTTGGCGGCAAGGGCACGAACCAAGCAATCGTTCTGGGACGTTGCGGCATCCCAACCATCCTTATCGCAGCGATCGGAACCGATGCGCAAAGCCAGCAAATGCGCGAACGGCTTGCGCGAGAGCCGGTGGTCGACAGATTGGTCGAACGCCAGGACATACCCGGGGACACGACAATCGTTCTGAAGGACACTGATGGCGGCAACGTCAACATTACAACGGTAGATTGCGCGCGCAGCCTTCGGATTGCAGACGTCACGCCGCTGATTTCAGATGCAGAAGCTGGCGATCTGCTGGTTCTTCAGGGGAACCTGTCTATGGCGGCGACATCGGATATCATACGTGCAGCCCGCAAAAAGGGGATGCGCGTCGCGCTGAACCCATCACCGCTTTCTCCAGACATCGCTCAACTTCTTCCCGGCTTGGATATTCTGTTCCTTAACGAACACGAGGCGGAGCAGATTACCGGCGCACAAAAGCAAGCGGCTGTTCAATATCTGTTGGATCTCGACATCGACATCGTCGTGCTGACCCTAGGAGCGTCCGGTGCGCTGCTTGGCCAGCAGGACGGCATCGTCGAAGTACCCGCCCAACGTATCGACGTCGCGGACAGCACCGGCGCCGGGGACACATTTCAAAGCGTCGCCATCGGATCTGCGTTACGGCGTGGTGAGTGGATTGACCGCCAGTCCCTCTCGATCGCGGCAATGGCCGCAGCCATCACCGTGTCGCGCTTCGGCACGACTGCCGCATTTCCAACACAAGCTGAATTGGACGCGCTTCTTGAGCAACGGAACAATTAGGCCAAAGCTCTGTTGATACGTAGAAGCAACCGAAAAGGAGACTTATATGTCTATTGCACGTGTAACAGAGATATCCGCGACCTCGCCGGAAAGTTTCGACGATGCAGCCAAGCGCGGTATAGAAAGAGCTTCCAAAACCCTGCGCGGAATCACCAGTGCATGGGTCAAAGACCAGAATGTCATGATCGATAACGGCAAGATCACCGACTTTAAAATTAATCTGGTTGTGACTTTCGTTCTGGACGAATGACACTTTGGGTTGATGGTGCCTTGGTTGGTCTTCGACTTTTGGACTGGCCAAGGCGACGCAATCATCACTGATGAGCGAGGTCAGGTCTGCCGTGCTTCCGCCTGTAAAAGGCCAAGACGCACGATGATCTGGTTCGCGCATCAAGGCGGGCAATCAAGCCCGCCTTTTTCATGTTCGGACTCCCCCGACGTCGGCTTACTGTTCGCAAGCGCGTGCGCCACGGGTGCCTGATCCCGCACCGCGACCTTGCAGATATACGCGCAGCCCCCCCGCTGAGACCACTATTTCCCAAGCTATACGGGAACAATCTGCGGTATCTCCTGTTTTTCTGACCGTCAGGTAACGAAATGGAGAACCGTTATGACCCGCGATAACTCTGCAGATTTCCCAAAGAGAGCATCTGACGATAACAGGCCTGCAGCACCCGGAAAGAAGCGATACCCCCCCCCGGCCCGATCCAGAATCGGGTGAGGTCCCGGCAGGCCCCGGTGATGCTGGTTTGCAGGATCGTCCCCAAATCAACCAAGGCAGCGCTGGCTCCCACCAAATGTCCAACTCTCGCCTGCTTATTGGATTGGGTATCGCAGCAGCCTTGGCGACTGCCGCATTTTTTTTAGCAGTAATTTTTTAATGCCTGCCTAGAAATGCGCTGGATTCAAATTAGCACATGCTGGAATATTAAAATAATTTAGGAAACAGATCAAGAATCCACCATAAAATGACAGACGTCTGGAACAAATAGCAGCGCCCTTCATTTTTCTAGTGAACGCTGAATTCATTTAGCGTGAACAGATTGCTTTAAGCCAAAAGCAGAAAGGACGACGAAATGAAACAGACAATAATGACTGCAACTGCAGCAAGCGCCTTGGCTCTCGCCGTGGCCACACCGGCTTTCGCACAGGAAGATGTTCAGGTTCTGTCCAACTGGGCCTACGACGGCCTTTACGCCGAGGGCTGGAGTGTTGACACCGCGTTCGGCACCACCGAGGTGGTCGATGCAACCGGCGAAGACATCGGTGATATCGAAAACATCATCTTCAGCAACGAAGGCGAGGTTCTTGGCATCATCGCGCAGGTCGGCGGCTTCTGGGACATCGGCGATACCCACGTTCACGTTCCGTGGGACGAAATCACGATGACTGAAGGCACACAGCAGATTCAGGTCCCGGTTACCGAGGAAACCATCGACGACTACGACGTTTTCGACGGAAACTGGGAAGATGAACAAGTCATCACCGAAGACGCCACAGATTCAACGCAGGTCGTCGATGATGACCTTGTCGCAGGCTCGGGCATCTTCAAGGCGACCGACCTGATTGGCAGTTACGCCTATCTGTCAGAGGACGTCCCCTATGGGTATGTCGCGGACATCATCGTGCAGAATGACGCGATTGCCGCGATCGTCACGGATTCCACAGCATACGGACGCGCAGGATATTATGCCTATCCCTACCGCTACACTGGCACATCTCCGATGGGAACGACGCGCTACGACATGCAGTACGATGCGACCGAGGTCGATACCATCGAGTCCTTTGACTACGAGCAGCTGCAAT
>NZ_JAAFZU010000027.1:104288-176990 GCF_018263905.1 Loktanella sp. SALINAS62
TTACACACGTGACCGTTGGCCGTATCGCTACGGGGGTCGCTACAGGTATTACCCAAGTGCGGGCGCCGGCATCGCGGCAGTGCTCATTGTCTTTCTGTTTTGGCTGGGACTTATCGTGATTGCCTTGCCTTGGGCCACCGCACCGATGGTCGTTAACTAAGACGGAGGGCGCGCGCGCATACGCGCGCCCCAATTATCATACTGCCCAACCATCACACCGCATGGAGTCACACATGAAAATTCATGGTTTCCGCGACATGTATCTCAAGGAATTGCAGGAACTGCAGTCGGTAGAGACGCAAGTAAAAGACACATTTCCACGGTTGCAGGCGCTGGCGGCCGATGACGGCCTGAAACAGGCCATCGGCAAGCATCTGGATACGACGCGGTCACAGCGTGATCGCCTAGATGCCATTCTGGCCGAACATGACGTCAACCCCGATCGTCATACAGATCAGTCAATGACCGCTTTGATCGCCGAAAGCGAAAAATGGGTTCAAATGCTGGACAATCCGGACGTGCGCGATGCGGGCTTGATCGCGTCTGCCCAGAAGATCGCGCATTACCAGATTGCCGCCTATGGCACCGTGGCCTGCTGGGCCAAACATCTTGATCTGGACACAGATTTGGCGGTGCTGCTGGACATCCTAGAGCAGGACAAGGCGTTCGATGCGGACCTCAGCAGGCTTGCCAAGCAAAAGGTCAATCCGGACGCGCTGCAATAGGCGCACCCCCGCACCACTGCATCGCTTCAGGAAAAAGTAGCCGAGCAAGGCATCATCATCATGGACGACAGGACAACAGAACGGGCCGCGATGGTCACCCAGCAGATCGAACGCCGCAATGTGCAAGATCTGCACGTTCTTGAAGCCATGCGCGACGTCCCGCGCGAGGCATTCGTGGGTCCGGACATGGCGCAATTCGCCTACGAAGACAGACCACTTCCCATCGGCGAAGGGCAGACGATCTCTCAACCCTACATCGTGGGTCTTATGATCGAAGCTGCAGAAGTCCGTCCCGGCGAGACCGTTCTGGAAATCGGGTTGGGGTCGGGATATGCGACCGCCGTGCTAAGCCGTATCGCGGACAGCGTCTATGCGATCGAACGGCACGACGCCCTGACCCAAACGGCAAGAAAGCGGCTAAGCGAACTTGGCTATGACAACGTCACGATTCGCACCGGTGACGGCACGGGTGGCTGGGAAGACGCCGGTCCTTTCGACGCCATCCTGGTCGCCGCCGGAGCACCGAGCGCGCCCGCATCTCTTAAGCGTCAGCTTGCCGTCGGCGGGGTCTTGGTGATCCCGGTACAGCAAAGCGACCAACACCAAACGCTGACCCGAATCCGCCGCACCGCCGAAGATGCGTGGGAGACCGAGCAACTGGGCGCGGTGAGGTTCGTCCCCTTGATCGGTGCCGAAGGCTGGACAGAGGATGGTCAGCGCGTCGCGAGCAATGATGTGCCTGCGCGCGATCTTTCGCTGCCAGACATGATCTCGCACGCAGCCGAACCCCTGCCCGACCCCGACGATCCCGGATTCGGCGCGCTGTTCGACCGCTATGGAAATTCGCGCGTCGTTCTTCTTGGCGAGGCAAGTCATGGCACTTCGGAATTCTATCGCGCACGCGCCGCGATCACCCGTCATCTGATCGAAAACCACAGCTTTTCGATCGTGGCCGTCGAAGCCGACTGGCCCGACGCGGCAGTCATCGACCGTCACGTCCGCCAACGCGAAAGCCGCCCATTGGATGATGTGCCCTTCTCACGCTTTCCGACATGGATGTGGCGCAACACCGATGTCAGGGATTTCGTCGACTGGCTACACGACCATAATGACGGCTTAGAGACCGAACGGCAGGTCGCGTTTCACGGGCTCGACATCTACAATATGGGTGCCTCGATTGCCGCCGTGCTGGATTATCTCGACAACGTAGATCCCGACGCGGCAGAAATTGCGCGGGAACGCTATGGCTGCATCACACCCTGGCAAAGCAACCCCGCTGCATACGGTCGCGCCGCGCTAAGCCAAAGCTACCGTGACTGCGAGGCGGATGTCGTGGCCCAACTGCAGTCCCTTCTGGAACGACAACTGGACGACGCAGAAAACGGTGCAGGCTTTCTTGACGCGGCGCAAAACGCCCGTCTGATCCGTTCGGCTGAACAGTATTACAAGGCGATGTATTACGGCGGGGCAGAAAGCTGGAACCTGCGCGACAGCCATATGTTCGAAACGCTGGAGCACGTGCTCAAGGCGCGCGGGCCAGACGCAAAAGCCGTGGTCTGGGCGCATAACAGCCACATCGGCGATGCCCGCGCGACCGACATGGGCGCCGCCCGGGGCGAGCACAACATTGGCCAGCTTGCCCGGGAACGGTTCGGGGATAAGGCCGCGTTGATCGGTTTCGGAACCCATTGCGGCACGGTCGCCGCCGCCACTGACTGGAACGGCGAGATGCAGATCAAACGCGTCCGCCCGTCGAAAGAGGGCAGCTATGAAAGACTGTGCCACGACGCCGGGCTGCCGCGTTTCCTGCTTGATCTGCATCGTGACCCGGCGCTGCGAACACGCCTCGAAGTGCCGCGCCTCGAACGATTCATCGGCGTGATCTACCGCCCCGAAACCGAGCTTCAGAGCCACTATGCCGAAGCCTCCTTGCCACGCCAGTTCGATGCTTTCGTTTGGTTCGACAAGACAAATGCGGTAACACCCCTCGGTCCGGAACACCGCCGGGACGGCATGCCAGAAACCTATCCGTTCGGTGTCTGACCCAGCTTTCAGCACACAAAGGGGAAATTCCTCATGCGCCGCAGCTCCGACATCACTGGCGATCAGATTGACGCATGGACGATGCCATCGGTGCGATAAGGTTTGTGACCGAAAATCCAGTTGGATAGCGAACACATTTGACCACCGCCGCATGAACCATTGGGGCGTCAAGGCTTGATCCCACCCACGAAGGCCACAGGTCTTTGGGCAACTGGTGGGTGTTCTGAAGCATCATCCGCATGACGGTGAACACAAAGGAAGACCCATGACTCGACGTATATTTCTTACAGCCAGCGCGCTGATGCTCTCTACACCGCTCGCGGCACAGGACGCGGTCGGCGATGCCGCAGCAGGCGAGACCCAGTTTGGCCGCCAGTGCGCCATCTGCCATGCCATCGAGAACGACGCAGGGGACGTCTTGGCCGGCAGCAGCGGCGGTGCAGGACCGAACCTTTACGGTGTCGCGGGCGCAACCCCCGGCACGCAAGAGGATTACGCCTACAGCAGCGCGCTGGAAGCCTACGGCGAAACCGGTTCCGTCTGGGACGAAGAGACCCTGCCAGCCTTTATTCAAGATCCCACTGGATACCTGCGCGAGGCGCTGGACGATTCGCGCGCGCGCAGCAAAATGTCCTATCGCCTGCGCGACGAAGATGACGCCCGCGACGTCTTTGCCTATCTCGCCACCTTCTCGCCAGAGGAGGAAGCCGAAACGATGGAAGAGGCCGCATCCAGCGACACAACAAAGACCGCAGAGGCCGAGGTCATTCACGACATCGCCGCGGGCGAAGACATCTACGATGGGAACTGTAGCAACTGTCACGGCCCTTCCGCCAAAGGCATGGCCAGCTTTCCAAAACTCGTGGGGCATGACGCCGACTATCTGGAAATGCGTCTCGAACAATACAGGGCGGGCGAACGTGTCGGACCGAATTCAGGGCTGATGATGCCTGTCGCAAGCGAGCTGTCGGACGCGGATATCGGCAACGTCGTGGCCTATATCACCACCACATTCGAATAGGTCGTCCGCACAGGGCGATCTTTGCCACGCCATGGAACCAATCCGTCAAGCGGCGGGTTTGTTCCATGATTGCAATCGCTTTAGCCGCGGTTTGCAAACACAGAGATTCCAAGGGAGGAATACAATGAATATTCGCACAAACAGCCGTTCCGAGCTGTCTATCATCGCTATCACGGCTGCCGCCGTGGCCGTTGGCGCACCGGCGTTCGCACAGTCCGGTGCCAATACCACCAGCCTTCAGCACAGTGTCGTGCTGTCCGACCTCGACAACCCATGGGATATGGCGTTCCTCGACGATGGCACGATGTTCTTTACCGAAAAATGCGACGGCCTGTCGGTCATGATGCCATCAGGCGAAGTCAATTCGCTGCTTGGCATGGGAATGCCCGGCGGTGAAGGCACCAGTGACATGTATGCCTCGAACGCCGAAGATCTTTTTTGTGAAGGTCAGGCTGGCATGATGGGCATCGCCGTCGATCCCAATTTCGACGAAAACCGCCGGATCTATGTCTATTCGACTTCTAACATGTCCGATCCGCACACCAACCGGCTGATCCGGCTAGAGGTGAACGAGGATTTCACCGACGTGTCGAACCGCACCGACATCGTGGACGACGTGCCCTACAAAATGGAAGCGACCGACCAGCCATTTGGCGGACCCGGCGCCCATAACGGCGGTCGTGTCCGCTTTGGTCCCGATGGCAACCTGTTCCTGACCACCGGCGACAACCACAACCCGGAAGTGCCGCAAAGCCCGACGTTGATGGGTTCCAAGGTGCTGCGGATCGATACTGACGGTAACGCAATCGAAGGCAACGCGCCGCCCGAAGGCTTTGACGACCGGACCTATACCTATGGTCACCGCAACGTGCAGGGCATCGCTTTCCACCCCGAAACCGGTGATCCGATCACGGTCGAACACGGTCCTTGGCACTCTGACGAAATCACGGTGCTGGAAAACGGCGGCAACGCTGGCTGGGACCCGCGCCCGGGCATGGCAGGCCGTGCCGATGATTGCCCCGATGGGTATTGCGGCTACGAGCCGAACCAGATGGAAGCGCTGAACCGCTACGAGCGTGCGCAATACATGCCAATGACCGATTTCGACACCTATCCTGACGCAATGCCACCGATCTGGACCAACAATGGCTGGTCGCAGGGCAGTTCCTCTGCCGCCTTCCTTGACGGTGAAGCATGGGGTGAGTGGGACGGCGCCATGGTTGTGGGCCTGATGGGTATCGGCTTTGGCGGTACGCCGATTGGGCAGCGCATCGACGTGATCGAGCTGTCCGCCGATGACGATGGAATCTCTGTGGTCGACGTGACGGAAATGACCCTGCCTATGGAGTCGGCCCGTTTCCGGTCGCTGGTGACCGGACCCGACGGCAGCCTTTATGCTGCAGTCGACGAAGGTTCGATCCACAAGTTGACACCGGCAAATTAAGCCGTCCGAAAGCTGCGCCGCCCCTAGGGCGGCGCGGTATCGACTGCAGAAAATGCGGGCATGTATCTAATCCGGCTTTGGCCGGATTTTTACGTTCAGGATCCCACGCAAGAACACGCAACCTGCCGCACAGCGGTGCCCGCTTTGCCCATGATTATCCGGCGGCAACGGCGTGGGCCCGGGTGACAGTCACCTCTACCCGGACCCTGTCCTGATGGCTCGCAGCCAGGTTTTAGCCCAATGGTGGCGTGTCTGTTGCACTGCGCGCGACGACTGGCCCGGTTTGCCCTGTTTTCCACAGCGAGAAAACAATGCCCGCACCCAGGATCGCGAACGTGATGCCGAGCGACCATTCCGGCGGAAATTTTTCCCAGCCCATCGCGTCAGCCACGAATATCTTTGATCCGATGAACACCAGCAGCAGCGAGAGTGCATATTTCAAATATGCAAAGCGATGCAACACAGCAGCCAGCGCAAAGTAGAGCGCACGCAGGCCAAGGACCGCAAAGATGTTCGATGTGTAAACGATGTACGGATCAGTCGTGATCGTAAAGACAGCCGGCACAGAGTCTACCGCGAACACGAGGTCTGCCACCTCGATCAGGATCAGTGCAAGGAAGAGTGGCGTGGCAAAGCGCACCAGCTTGCCTGTCTTGGGATCGGCCTGCCTGACAAAGAACGCATGGCCGTTTAACCTGTCGGTGACATTGAACCTGCGCTTGAGAAACTTCAGCAGTACGTTGTCATTCAGGTCGTGCTTTTTGTCAGAGACGAAAAGCATCCTGATGCCGGTAAAGATCAGGAAGGCTGCAAAGACGTAGAGCACCCAGTGATACTGATCGATTATTGTCGCACCGAGTCCGATCATGATGCCGCGCAGCAGGATTACCCCAAGGATACCCCAGAAAAGCACACGATGCTGGTATTCGCGCGGTATCGCAAAGAAGCCAAAAATCAGGGCGATGACAAAAACGTTGTCCATGGCCAACGTTTTTTCCACAACGAATGCGGTCAGGTACTGTGCTGTCGCCGCTGCGTCCATCTGCCACCAAATGAAACCGGCAAAGCCCAGGCCAAGCGAGATATACATAGCCGAAAGTTTCAGGCTCTCGGCGACCCCGATCTCGTGGTCGTCCTTGTGCAGGACTCCCAGATCAAAGATCAGAAGGCCCATGACCAGAGCCAAAAAGACAAGCCACATCCAGAGCGGCTTGCCCAAAAAGAGAAAGAATAAGATTTCCACGTGCGGGACCTCGTTTGCATGTTAACGCCGAGGTCACAGGGAACCGTTGAGGGTCCGGGCAAACCATCGAGCGCACTCGATGCGGTCCGACATCACGGCGGTCATCCGTCGTCAGAGGGGCCCGGCCCGCTTAGCGAAGATCATGCTGCTGATCCGTCCATTCAAGTCGCTGCGCAAATGATTTGTCAGGATCTGGAAAACGCCGCCGGACCAACCAACGCACACCGCGTTCACGGGCGCGAATTCACAGCCCCGATGGCTTTCAGCGCCATTTCAGATGCCGTGTGCTGTTACTCTATATTGTTTTCATTGCTGGTCACAGGTTGCCCCGCTTCCCGTGCTTCGAACAACCGGACAAGGTTGTTTATCAACGCCGCGATGTGCGCGTTGATCTCTGCGCCGACGCGGGTGGGGTCGCGGGCTTCAAGCCCGAGCACGATGTTTTCGTGCTGACGGCGCACCCGCTCTCGGGCGCGTCGCTGGACGGCCGAAAGATAGCGTTGACGCCACATCCGCGCGAGGTATGCGGCGTGCGTTTCGGCCAGTGCCGGATTGTGGGAGGCTCTTGCGATGGCAGTATGAAATTCCATGTCTACCTCGAACAGATCGATCAGCGCGTCACCCTCGGCGGTTTCGCTCAGCGCGCTGTGGCGTTCGAATAAGTCGCGGATCTCGGCAATCTCGGCATCCGACGCATTTACGCAGGCAAGTTCGCCAGAGAGCGTTTCCAGCGCCTGCAACACCTCGACTGAATCGCGGGCCTCTTTCAGGCTGGGATCGGCCACAACCGAGCTGCGGGCCGGGCGCAGGACGACAAGACCCTCTTTGGCAAGGATGCGCACCGCCTCGCGCAGGGGGGTCCGGCTGACGCCCATCTCGATGGCATTATCCCGTTCCTTGATCGAGTCGCCGGGCGCAAGCACGCCGCGCAGGATATTGCGGCGCAGTCGCGTCGCGATCTGTTCGGGTAGCGAAGACGATGCAGTCATAATTTTGTTTTCATGTTCTTTTTTCATGATCTCATTTGGTATGCCAAAAAGTTATTGCCTGTCGAGATGGCCCTCGCTAACGTGATTACACCCACCGTTGTGCGTATTTGCGGTGTGCTTGTCACCAGAATTCCCGGCAATTCCGGGGGATCTTTAATGTTAACCGCGAACGCTGTGTCGTTCGTATCCCTGTTGCTGATGAAGCGATGTCTTGTCGTTGTTTGAAGTCGTCAAAACCGCGAGATTTCGGATCACGTCGAGCGCCTTCAAAAGCAATGTTCCGGCCAATAGACCGGGTGCCGTCAAAAGGCCGCCGCGGGAGGGCAGCCTTGGATTGATGGCTATTCGTGGGCCTGCCGGCGTGATGAAGGACACGTCCGAGCGACCTTGGAACACCGATTGACACTGGAGTTGAGTGTCTTCAGCCATTCATCAGATGAATTATTCGGCGACCCGCCGATGCCGTTCGTCAAGTGAAGAGAAATCTTCTGGGAGGAAGAAAAATGAAATCGATCAAAATAAACCGGGCCCTTTCGGCTGCCGTAGTTGCGCTTGTTGCATCGGGCGCGATGGCGCAGGATTTTACGCTGCAGATGCAGTCAAGCGATCCGGCAGGTGACCCCAATTATCAGTTGTGGCAGGCTTGGGCCGAAGGGATGAGCGATCTGACCGACGGACGCGTCGAAATCACAATGATGTCCGTTGGTTCAATCGTGGACTTTCAAGAAACGCTTGATGCCGTCGGCGCTGGCATCCTTGACGGTCACGTCACCGATACGTCCTATTTTGCAGGCAAAGACCCTGCATTCGGCCTGATCGGCAACCCGACCGGCGCATGGTCCGACCCGCGCGAAATGCTGAAGTTCTTCAACGAAGGCGGCGGCAAGGAGTTGATGAACGAACTGGTCGAGCCCTATGGGACCCATTTCGTCGGTGCATCGACACCGGGCCTGGAGGCTTTCGTCTCGGACGTTCCGCTTGAAGGTGTCGACGATCTTCAGGGGCTCAAACTGCGCGCGCCGGCCGGGCTTGTGCAACGGGTGTTCGGTGCTGCTGGCGCGTCGCCGGTGAACCTGCCCACGTCAGAAGTCTTTACGGCCCTCGACAAGGGTGTTGTGGATGCGGCGGACTACAGCGTTTTCCACGTCAACCAGTCACAGGGTCTGCACGAGATTGCACAGCACCCGGTCTACCCCGGCTTCCACTCGATGCCGCTGATCGAGGTGTCGATCAACAAGAACACTTGGGATTCCTTCCCGGCTGACATTCAGCAGATTTTTGAAGACTCGGTCGCAGATGTAGCCGAACGCCAGATGGCTGCTGTCGATGAAAAGGATGCTGCAGCAATCGAAGAAGCCAAAGCGCAGGGCGCAACGATTCACGACTGGCCCGCCGAAGAGCGCGCAAAGTTCCGTGCCATCGCCATGGGTGAATGGGAAAAGGCCGCCACAGAGTCAGAGGGTGCGCAGAAGGTATATGATACCCTGACAGCCTTTCTCGAGGCAGAAGGTCTGCTCAGCACAGAGTGATCATCGGTCACATCCGGTGGAGGGGTCGCCCCTCCACCAACCCCCTCCATTCAGAGCGAGAAGACCATGAGCCGAGAACCTTTAGCCAAGGGAGTGGCGGACACGCGCCTAAGTGCGACCAGTGAAGGTGTCGGACTGACCGCGCCCGAGGCAGGCCGATTTGGCATCGTGATCGAACGGATCGGATATGTGTTTGCCACGGCGATCGTTCTGGCGGCGCTGATCCTGATCTACGAGATTTTCATGCGTTACGTGCTGAACAGCCCGACGCAATGGGTCCACGAGACCAGCATATTCTTGTGCGCCATCGCCTTTCTTTACGGTGGGCTGTTCTGCGCCTCGCGGAACAGTCACATCAGGGTCGTGCTGATTTACGACGTGTTGCCGCCCCGCCTGCGCCGTGCCTTCGACGTCGTGATCTACCTCGTCAGTGCGGTCTCGGCACTGTTTTTCGCCTATGCCGCCTGGCTGGTCGTCAGGCTGGCCTTCTGGACGCCGACCGGTGCCTTCCGGATGGAAACCTCGGGATCTGCGTGGAATCCGCCGACGCCCGCGATCCTCAAGGGATTCTTGTTTGTCATCATGGTCGGTCTGGCGATCCAGTTCCTGATCCTCGCCTACAACCATGCCCGGCGCACTCACAGCGCCGATGGGAGCAAAATCTAAATGCTAGAGCTTCTTGACGTCGGCTTCGACCTGAGCGCGCTCGGGATCGAATATGGCACTCTGCTTATGTTCGGCCTGCTGATGGTCCTTTTGCTGACCGGCATGCCGCTTGCCTTTGTCACGCTGCTGGTCGCGCTGGTTTTCGCACTTGGCTGGTTTGGTCCAATGGCCGTTCCACTGATCACCAGCCGCGTCTTCAGTTTCGTCACCTCTTTCGTATTTCTTTCGGTTCCGATGTTCGTGCTCATGGCCGCCGTTCTGGACCGTTCGGGCATCGCGCGGGACCTGTTTGACGCAATGAAGCTTCTGTCGAACCGTTTGCGCGGCGGCGTGGCCATCCAGACGATATTCGTGGCCGTCATCCTTGCGGCAATGAGCGGGATCATCGGCGGCGAGATCGTGCTTCTGGGCCTGCTGGCGCTGCCGCAGATGCTGCGGTTGGGCTACGACCGTGGGCTCGCGATCGGTGTCGTTTGCGCCGGTGGTGCGCTTGGCACGATGATCCCGCCCTCGATCGTTCTGATCATCTATGGCCTTGCTGCCAACGTCTCGGTCGGGGCGCTTTTCACGGCGTCTTTTCTGCCGGGTCTCATGCTGGCGTCTTTCTACGTCATTTATATTCTGGCGCGCGCCTACCTGACGCCCAAGAGCGTTCCCGATCCCGACCCCGTGGTCATGCCGACGGCGGAAAAAATCGCGCTGCTGCGCGGGCTGATCCTGCCAATGCTGGTCGTGATATTCGTGCTAGGATCGATCTATGGCGGTATCGCGTCGGTCACCGAAGCCTCTGCAATCGGGGCTGCCGGTGTCATTCTGGCGACCGTTGTGCGGGGCGAATTCACGTTCGACCTGTTGCGCGGTGCGGCGATGCAGACGCTTGCGACCGTCGGGATGATCGTCTGGATCGGCATCGGGGCCAGCGCCATCGTCGGCGTCTTCAATCTCATGGGTGGGATCGATTTCATCAGTTCGCTGATTATCGGCATCTCTGACGAGCCGCTTTATATCCTGCTGTTCATGATGCTGATCCTGTTCATCCTTGGTATGTTTCTTGACTGGGTCGGGATCGCGCTTTTGACCCTGCCGATCTTCGTCCCGATCATCGTCGATCTTGGCTATGATCCGATCTGGTTCGGTGTGCTGTTCTGCATGAACATGCAGGTGTCGTTCCTTTCGCCACCATTCGGGCCGGCTGCGTTTTACCTGAAAAGCGTTGCTCCGCCTGACATCTCGCTGGGGGACATCTTCAAGGCGCTGCTGCCGTTCATTGGCTTGCAGATCATCGCACTGGCATTGCTCATCGCGTTTCCGTGGATCACCGGGATTTCCGGGCTGTGATAAGCGTGGTCACCACCCGACAGACTCCCCATAATTGTCGTCATAAATAATATACCAAAAACAGAGGTACAGCATGGCAGTGATCACGGTAATCGGACTGGGGTCGATGGGGCTTGGGATGGCGCTCTCGCTCTGCCGCGCGGGGCATCGCGTGATCGGCTGCGACCTGAGGGCGGATGCCGCCAAGTCATTGGTGGCCGAGGGCGGAGAGACCGGAACCCCGCGCGAGGCCGCAGCGCAAAGCGACGTCGTCGTCAGCGTCGTGTTGAATGCAGACCAGACCGAAGCCGTGCTTTTCGGTGCCGAAGGTTGCGCCGGGACGATGAAACACGGCAGCGCGATCCTGTCCTGCGCCACGGTACCGCCGCAGGTCGCCCGAAGACTGGCCGCCAAGGCAGAGGCGCTGGGGTTGCATTATCTTGATGCCCCTATCTCGGGCGGGGCTGCCAAGGCTGCCCAAGGCAAGTTGTCGATCATGGCAGCAGGGACCGAAGCGGCCTTTGACGCGGCGCGGCCCGCTCTCGACGCCATGGCCGAAACGGTGCACGATCTTGGCCGCGTCGCGGGCGCTGGCTCGGCCATGAAAGCGGTGAACCAGCTTTTGGCTGGTGTGCACATCGCCGCAATGGGCGAGGCACTGGCATTTGCGTCGAGTCAAGGACTGGATCTTCAGCGCACGGTCGATGTGATTTCGGCTTCGGCAGGCACCTCATGGATGTTCGAGAACCGCGCACCGCATGTGGTCGCTGCTGACTTTGCCCCCCGCTCTGCGGTGACGATCTGGCCCAAGGATCTTGGCATTGTATCCACCATTGCAGATGACGCGGGATTACCGGTGCCGTTGACCCGCGCGGCGCTTGGCCAGTTCGAAGCTGCGGTCGCGGCAGGATGGGGGGCCGAGGACGATGCCGCCGTCACACGTGTCTACGCGCGCGCCGCCGGTCTGACCCTGCCTGGAGACAGCTGATGCTGCTGGGTTGTATCGGAGACGATTTCACCGGGGCAAGCGATCTTGGAAACACGCTGGTCAAGGCAGGGATGCGCACGGTGCAATACGTCGGCGTGCCCCCCGGCCCCGCCGCGCCAGAGGTAGAGGCCGGGGTGGTCGCACTCAAGTCGCGGTCGATTCCGGTGGATGAGGCGGTGCAAATCTCGCTTGCCGCGCTGGACTGGCTACTGGCGCAAGGCTGCGAGCAGATCCTGTTCAAGTACTGTTCCACCTTCGATTCGACGCCGGATGGCAATATCGGCCCCGTCGCCGAAGCGTTGGCCGACAGGCTAGACGCAAAGCACGTGATCGTCTGCCCTGCGTTTCCCGCGACCGGCCGTTCGGTCTATCAGGGGCACCTTTTCGTCAATGACAGGCTTCTCAACGAAAGCGGTATGGAGAACCATCCGCTGACGCCCATGACCGACCCCGATCTGCGGCGCTGGTTGGCCCGTCAGATGACGGGCCCGGTCGGGCATGTGCCCGCCTCTGTCGTGTTCGAGGGTGCACAAGCGATCCGCGCGCGGCTGGAGGCGGAACCGGTCCGGCTGGTGGTTTGCGACGCGATCCGCGACGCCGACCTGCTGGCGCTTGGGGCGGCCGCGAACGGACTGAAGCTGGTCACAGGCGGTTCGGGCATCGCGATGGGCCTGCCGGTCAACTTTCGCCGGGCCGGCCTGCTGGCGGGAACAGCCAGCAGTTGGCTGGGGCAAACGGGGCGCGCGGCGGTGCTGTCAGGGTCCTGCTCCAACGCCACTCGCTTGCAGGTCGAACGCCACGCCGGGCCGCGCTTCGAGATCACCGCCGAGGCGCTCATGTCAGACGAAATCTCTGCCGGGCAGATAGCGGATTGGGCGCTGGCGCAAGACGGCCTGCCACTGATCTATTCATCGGCCACGCCGGACGTGGTGGGCGCGGCCAAGGACCGCTTTGGCGCAGAGACAATCGCGGCACGGGTCGAAGCGTTTTTTGCAGAGACGGCGCGCGCGCTGGTCGCGGGCGGCGTCACCCGATTGATTACGGCGGGCGGCGAGACATCGGGTTCGGTGGTCGAGGCGCTGGCGCCCCCCGCGCTTGAAATCGGCCCCGAGATCGCACCGGGCGTGCCCTGCCTGCGCGCGGGACCGGATCTTGTACTGGCGTTGAAATCCGGCAATTTCGGCGGCCCCGATTTCTTTGCCGAGGCCGACACGATGCTGCGGGGCGCGGCATGAGCGACACGGCATTGCGCGAAGCGATCTGCCGTCAGGCGGGTTCCTTGTTTGCACGGGGTCTGACTGGTGGCGCGTCTGGCAATATCTCTGCCCGGTGCGAAGATGGCGGGCTGCTGGTGTCACCGACCGGGGCAAGCTTTGGCGCGCTGGATCCGGGGCGGCTTGCCCGTTTCGACGCGCAGGGGCGGCATGTCGACGGCGACACCCCGACCAAGGAAATGCCGCTGCACGCCGCATTCTACGAAACGCGCAGCACCGCAGGTGCCGTTGTGCATCTGCACTCGACCCATTCAGTCGCGCTCTCGATGCTGCACGATACCGACCCCGACAACATGCTTCCGCCGTTGACCGCCTATGCGATCATGCGTTTGGGCAAGGTCCAGCTGCTGCCTTACTTCCGCCCCGGCGACCCCGAGATGGGGAACGCGGTTCGGGGTCTGGCGGGCAAACGGTCGGCGGTCGTTTTGGCAAATCACGGACCTGTCGTGGCGGCCAAGGATCTGGACGCCGCTGTCTTTGCGATGGAAGAGCTGGAAGAGACCGCCAAGCTGGCCATGCTGCTGCGCGGTGCGCAGCCCCGCTTGTTGACAGAGGCGCAAATCCGCGACGTGGTCACGACATTCGATGTGGAGTGGGACTGATGTTCTCGGCAAACCTTGGGTTTCTTTTTACCGACAGCACCCTACCCGACGCGATCCACGCCGCCAAGGCACACGGGTTCGGTGCGGTCGAGTGTCACTTTCCCTATGCGACGCCCGCAGACGATGTCCGCGCGGCGCTTGACGCGACAGGGCTGGCGATGCTGGGACTCAACACCACTCCGGGCGACACACAGGCGGGGGATTTCGGGCTCTGCGCCCTGCCTGACCGCGAGGATGAGGCGCGGGCCGCCATCGCGCAGGCGGTGGATTATGCGACAGCCATCGGGGCGGAAAACGTCCACGTCATGGCGGGCCGCACCGACGGCGGCAAAAAGGCAGAGGCGGTATTTCGCGCCAACCTCGCCCATGCCTGCGAGCTGGCCGCGCCCTTGGGCATCGGCGTATTGATCGAGCCGATTAACCGGCGGGACGTGGCGGGCTATCACCTTAACCGGATCGAACATGCGGCCGAGATCCTGGCCGATGTGGGGCATCCGGCGCTGCGGATCATGTTCGATTGTTACCATCTGCAAATCACGCAGGGCGACCTGATACGCCGCTTCGAGACGCATCGCCACTTGATCGGTCACGTGCAGATTGCGGGCGTGCCGGACCGGGGTGAACCGGACAGGGGCGAACTGCACTACCCCAATCTGATCTCAGCTTTCCGCGAACTGGGGTGGAACGCGCCGATTGGTGCCGAATACAAGCCGCGCACGGGTCGCACAGAAGACGGACTGGGCTGGATGTCGGCGTTTCCGCTGGAAGGGTCTACCTGATCGCGACGGCCTTCAGGCGGGCCGGTCGTCTTCCAGATAATAACGTACGTTGTCTTCAAAGCTGTTGTCCGCTTGTAAACCCAACGCCAGCGCCTTGGCCGGATCGTAGGCGAACCGCCAGCCCGTCACGATGTTGCGGATCGCGGGATTGTCTTCAAACCGGATCAACTGGGCGGCGTTCGGCCCTGCGACGGCTGTCATTGCGTCGATCATCTGGCGGATCGTCAGCGTGCGTCCCGGCATCGTCATGGTGCGGTTCTGACCAAGATCGGCGGCGGCGACCTCTGCCCCGCGGATAAGGTTCTGAACGCACATACGGGGACTAAGGTAGTAATGCGCGAAATCGGGGTCCACGGGACAAACGGCTTCTTCGCCGTTCAACGGCTCTCGGATGATTGACGACATGAAGGAGGAGGCGGCCCGGTTCGGACGGCCCGGACGCACCGAGATGGTGGGGAGACGTAGCGCGCGGCCATCGACAAAGCCCCTGCGGGAATAGTCGTTGACCAGCAATTCACCGATTGCCTTTTGTGTTCCGTAAGAGGTCTGAGGGTTGGGTATCGTCCAGTCACGGATCGGGTCCGGCACCTCGCCGCCAAAGACCGCAAGGGACGACGTGAAAACAAGCACGGGCACAGTTTCAGTCAGCCGTGCGGCCTCCAGCACGTTCAGCACGCCGTGCAGGTTGACCTGCATGCCGACCTCGAACTCTGCCTCGGCGTGGGACGACACTACTGCGGCAAGAAGAAAAATTGTATCGAACCGCGCCGTCAGAAGCCCGCTGACCGCTGCGGGGTCGGTAATGTCGCAGGCAATCGTCTTGACCGCAAAAGGCGCGGCGACAGCGCCCGGAGCCGTGATGTCGGCCAGCGTCAATCCGGTGATCTCGCTGTTCCGCAACTGCCCCGCTGCCTCCAGCCGATGCGCCAACTTCTGGCCCAGAAAACCGCCGCCGCCAATGATCAGGATATTCAACTCAACAACCCCCGGCTTGCGAGGTTGCGCATCAGGGCCCCTGCGCCAAAGGTCCATTCCGGGCAGGTGGTCGACAGTTGCACGGTGTTGCGCAGGCTGCCCAGCCGGTCGTCTGATATCGTCACCACGTCGCCCGGTTTGTGCGTGAAGCCCTGACCGGGGGCATCGCGGTCCTGAACAGGCGCAAAGAGCGTGCCGAGGAACAGCATAAAGCCGTCAGGATACTGGTGATGCCGCCCGATGGTCTGGGTGACGATATCGGTCGGATCACGGCTGATCCGGGACATGGACGACCGGCCTTTGAGCAAGAAGCCGTCTTCTCCGGTCACGTCGAGCGTCAGTTCAGCCCGGCGCACGTCCTCCATGGTATAGTGACCGTCGAACAAGCGGATAAAGGGTCCGATGGCGCAAGAGGCATTGTTGTCCTTGGCCTTGCCCAGCAGGAGCGCTGAGCGGCCTTCGACGTCGCGCAGGTTCACATCGTTGCCCAGCGTGGCACCAAGGATGCGGCCACGGCTGTCCACGGCCAGCACGACTTCGGGTTCGGGGTTGTTCCAGTGCGACATTGGGTGCAGCCCGACGCTGGCGCCCCAGCCGACGGCGGCCAGCGGCTGGCACTTGGTAAACACCTCTGCGTCGGGGCCGATGCCCACTTCGAGGTATTGCGACCAAAGCCCTTCCTTTTGCAAAAGCGCCTTGACCTGCATCGCCTTGTCAGAGCCGGGCACGATCCCGGCCAGGCTCTCGCCGATCACACCCTGCACCCGCATCCTGATTTCATGCGCGCGGTCGGCATTGCCTGCGGCCTGTTCCTCGATCACCCTTTCGACCATGCTTTCGGCAAAGGTCACACCCGCGGCCTTGATCGCCTGCAGGTCGGCGGGGGGCAGAAGATGCGGCGTCATCGGTGTTTCGGTGGAGCCTTGGGCAATGTCGTCCAGTGACCCGATGTCCGTGCCCTTGGCGTGGAGCACATAGTCAGCCGGGTCGTCACGTTCCAGCAGGTCGCGCATCGTCGGTATCGCGGACGAGGTGATGTCGATCACACGACCGTCGCGCAGTGTGACAACGACGGGTCCATCGGCGGTCTGTACGCGGCCGACAAGCAGAGCGCTGGAATGATCGGTTGGCAGCATGGTCAAGCCTTTGTGCAAGGGCAACAAGGAGGTGATTGCACCGGTTCGGCGCGGGTCGCGCGGTGGCTGCGCTTGTCCTTCGCGACAATTGGTATACCAATCCAGAGAGGAATCAAGCCGGACATCGGACCGGCGCCAAGGAGGTATGACATGGCGGACACTGCAAAGATCGGGTTTATCGGTCTGGGATGGATGGGGCGCGGGATGGCGTCGAACCTGATGCGGGCGGGACATCCGCTGATGGTCAAGGGCAACCGCGACCGCACCCCGGTCGATGCACTGGTGGCGCAGGGCGCGGTCGAGGCCGACAGCCCCCGCGCGATGGCCGAGGGCTGTGACATCATCCATCTGTGCCTTTCGAATTCGGCGCAGGTCGAAGCGGTGATACGGGGTGAAAACGGGATTTTGGCCGCAGGCCGGCCGGGGTTGATCGTGATTGACACGACAACCGCCGATCCGGTGTCCACGGCGGCGCTGGCCGCCGAGATGGACGCGGCAGGCATGATCCTTGTCGATGCACCGCTGGGACGCACGCCCAAGGAGGCCGAGGAAGGCACGCTTGACGCGATGGTTGGTTGCGATGACGCGACTTTTGCCAAGGTCCGCCCGATCATAGAATGCTGGGCGGGCAACATTACCCACGTGGGCGGCAGCGGCGACGGGCACCGCATGAAGCTGGTGATGAACTTCATCTCGATGGGGTATGCCGCACTTTATGCCGAGGCGCTGACGATGGGCGTCAAGGCCGGGCTCGCGCCGCAGGCGATCCAAAGCGTGATCGGCGGCTCGCGGCTGTCGAACGGCTTTTTCGACACCTTCATGCGGGCCGCCGTCGACCGCGAGCGTGACGTGCACAAGTTCACAATCACAAATGCGGCCAAGGACACCCGGTATGCCGCCGCGATGGCGATGGATGCTGGAATGGCGAACCCGCTGGGCGGGGCAATCCGCAACGCATTTGCCCAGATGGAAGCGGTCGGAAAGGGCGACCACTATGTGCCATGGCTGGCCGATCACACGGCAGAGCTGAACGGGCTCGACCTCGAAGCGGCGGCGAAAAAAGGCTAGGTCCCTTGCCCCGCCCCCGGGCGGACGTGGGTGCGAATTGGTGCTTGCTTTTGGTATACCACGTGACTGATGCTGCAATCAGTACGAACATTTCGCTTCTTCCGGGAAGCCCGCGTCAAGGAAGTAAATCGCCATGGACACCCGTGCCAAACGCAAATTCCGCAGCCAAGAGTGGTTCGACAACCCAAACAATCCCGGCATGACGGCGCTCTACGTCGAGCGCTACCAGAACCATGAATACACCCGCGCCGAACTGCAGGGCGAACGGCCCGTGATCGGCATCGCGCAGACCGGAAGCGACCTAGCGCCCTGCAATAAAATCCACGTTTTCCTGATGGATCGAATCAAGGCTGGCATCCGCGATGCTGGCGGCCTGCCGATGGAGTTTCCGGTTCACCCGATTCAGGAAACGGGCAAAAGACCAACTGCTGCCCTTGATCGCAACCTTGCCTATCTTGGCCTTGTCGAAGTGCTGCACGGCTACCCGATCGATGGTGTCGTGCTGACCACAGGGTGCGACAAGACCACGCCCGCGATGCTTATGGGGGCAGCTACGGTCGACCTTCCGGCCATCGCGCTGAACGGCGGGCCGATGCTGGACGGCTGGTGGAAAGGCGAACGTGCGGGCTCTGGCACGATTATCTGGGAAAGCCGAAGGCTGCTTGCAGAAAACAAGATCGACTATGAGGAGTTCATGAGCCGTGTTTGCGCTTCTGCCCCCTCACTCGGGCACTGCAACACGATGGGCACGGCCAGCACGATGAACGCAATGGCAGAGGCGCTTGGGATGTCTTTACCTGGCAACTCAGCGATCCCGGCACCTTTTCGGGAACGGATGGCGATGGCCTATGAGACGGGCCGCCGCATCGTCGCGATGGTCGAAGAGGATCTGAAGCCGTCGGATATCCTGACGCGCGACGCATTCGAGAACGCTATCGTCACCAATTCCGCCATCGGAGGGTCGACAAACGCGCCGCCGCATTTGCAAGCGATTGCACGGCATGCTGGCGTGGCGCTCGACGTGACCGACTGGCAGAAAGTAGGCTTTGACGTACCGCTGCTCGTCAATATGCAACCCGCCGGTAAATACCTGGGCGAAAGTTTCTATCGGGCCGGCGGCGTGCCTGCAGTCATGGGTGAGCTGAAAAAGGCAGGCCGTCTGCACGAAGGCACCATGACCGCCACGGGCAAAACGACGGGCGAGAACCTCGCTGGATGGGAAAGCCGCGATAATGACGTCATCCTGCCCTATGACAAACCAATGCGAGAGAACGCGGGCTTTCTCGTGCTGTCAGGTAACCTGTTCGACAGTGCGCTGATGAAGACATCGGTCATTTCCGCCGGTTTCCGCGACCGATACCTTAGCCGACCCGGATTGGAAGGCATCTTTGAGGCGCGTGCTGTGGTTTTTGAAGGTCCAGAGGACTATCACGAGCGGATCAACGATCCTGCCTTGGAAATCGACGCCGAGACGATTTTGTTCATCCGCGGCGTCGGCTGCGTCGGCTACCCCGGCTCGGCAGAGGTGGTGAACATGCAGCCACCGGATGCAGTGCTTAAGCAGAACATCAACCACCTGCCAACAGTGGGTGACGGGCGGCAGTCGGGCACGTCTGAAAGTCCCTCGATTCTCAACGCCTCACCCGAGGCCGCAGTCGGTGGCGGCCTTGCTCATCTCAAAACCGGGGATCGGGTGCGATTAGATCTGAATGCCTGCCGTCTTGATGCACTGGTCGATGACGCCGAATGGCAGGACCGCCGTGCCGCCTGGACAGCGCCTGAACTGCGCAACCAAACACCCTGGCAAGAGATCTACCGTATGAACGTGGGCCAGCTTGCGGACGGCGGCTGTCTTGAACTGGCAACGGCCTATCACAAGGTGGGACGCGACCTGCCGCGTGACAATCACTAGGACAAACAATGACCAAGTCGATCCTCATCACTGGCGCAGGCAGCGGTATAGGACGGGCCACCGCCCGCCGCTTTCTTGACGCGGGCTGGCGTGTAGCCTTGACCGGGCGGCGCGCGGATGCCCTGCACGAAACCGCAGCGGGTCACACTGCAGTTCTGGTCGTCCCCTGCGATGTGACGGACGAGACGGCGGTCGACGCGCTATATGCGCGCATCGCAGAGGAATGGGGACGTCTGGATGTCCTGTTCAACAATGCGGGCACGAACGTTGCGGGCCGACCCATCGATGAAATTCCGGTCGCAGAATGGCGGCAGGTCTGCGACGTCAACATCACCGGCATGTTCCTTGTCGCGCGCCAAGCTTTCGGGATGATGCGCCGTCAAAGTCCACAGGGCGGGCGGATCATCAATAACGGTTCAATTTCAGCACATGTGCCGCGTCCCGGCTCGGCCCCCTACACCATGTCCAAGCACGCAGTGACCGGGTTGACCCGGACCCTATCGCTGGACGGGCGCCCTTTCAACATCGCATGCGGGCAGATCGACATCGGCAATGCGCTGACCGACATGGCGGTGGCAATGACGCATGGCGTCCCGCAGGCCGACGGCGCAATGGCAGTCGAGCCGGTGATGGACCCAGCCTGCGTGGCCGATGCAGTGCTGCATATGGCATCCCTGCCACCCGACGCGAACGTCGCGTTCATGACCGTAATGGCGACCAAGATGCCGTTCATCGGCCGTGGGTAGGACGTTTCGTTCACGCGGTGTCACACATCGCCCCCAAGGTCAGTCGTGATGCAGATGAAAGCCGAAACGCAACGAAGGAGCCCGCGATGGCATTGATCTCCTATCTCACCCGGATCGAGTTTGGCGAAGGCGAGGTGGCGCGCCTGCGCGACCATCTGGATGCACTCAAGGTGGCGCGGCCACTTGTCTGCACCGACAAGGGTCTTGTCTCGACCGGGCTTGTCGAAAAGATTACTGGCACACTGGCCGACGCGGTCGTCTTTGCCGCGACGCCAGCCAACCCAACGGAAGAGGCTGTGATGGCCGCACTTGCGCTTTATCGTGAAAAGGGCTGCGACGGGATCGTCGGACTTGGCGGCGGGTCGTCTCTCGATCTGGCAAAGGCCGTGCGACTTCTGACCGGGCACGAACCGCCGCTGGCGCAATACGCCGCCATCCACGGAGGGGCCGCAAAGATCCATGGCAATATCGCCCCCCTGATCGCGATCCCCACCACATCCGGCACCGGGTCCGAGGTTGGGCGCGCATCGGTCATCATCACCGACGACGGGCGCAAGCTGGGGATCCTGTCGCCCTACAACTTGCCATCGATTGCCCTTTGCGATCCGGAATTGACGTATGGCCTGCCCGCCGGGCTGACCGCCGCGACAGGGATGGACGCGATTTCACACTGTCTCGAAACTTACATGGCCCCTGCCTTCAATCCGCCCGCAGAGGCCATCGCGCTGCACGGGCTGGACTGCGGATTGCGGTCCATCGAACGGGCCGTCGCTGACGGATCTGATATCGATGCGCGGCGTGACATGATGGTTTGCGCCCTCGAAGGTGCGATGGCGTTCCAAAAGGGGCTGGGCGCGGTCCACGCGCTGACTCACCCGCTTGGGGCGATCCGGTCGCTAAACCTGCATCACGGCACGCTCAACGCTGTTCTGATGCCTGAGGTCCTGCGCTTCAACCGCGACAGCATCGGCGCCAAATGGGACGTCCTGCAAGATCGGATGGGAGAGGCCCCCGACGCCTACATCCGCGCGCTGAACGCCCGAATCGCGATGCCGTCAGGCCTGTCCGCGATGGGCGTGACCGAAGCCATGATGGAAGAGGTCGCAAGCGCCGCATTGACGGATCATTGCCACGCAACCAATCCCCGGATCGCGACCCGCGACGAGTATCTGGAAATTTTGCGCCGTTCCAGCTAGGCTAGAAATTCAGGATATCGACACCGTTCGGCGGATAATTTGTCATGACCTACGACCTGCGTCTGACCAGTCTGGACCGGGTGCTCAACGGTGCAATCTGACGCAATGCTTGAGGGCATCGGCTGGACTAAACTGAAGCAGGTCACGGCGAGAAATCCCACCTTTCCTTAACTGGATCAACCTATGATCCATTCGTCCGCTGACCCCACATAGACAATATCTGGACCGCAAAAATAGGCCGAGGGTCGGTTTTACGCTTACATTTCATAGGCCAAGGAATGAGGTTACGCGACCTCTAACGGCAAAATGAAAGACGTCTATCAAAAATGAGTCGACGACGTCGTGTGGTTATGATCCTCTGTGTGCGGGAGGACTACGAATTTGAAACGCGCACCTACTCTGGTGGATGTTGCGACGCGGGCTGGCGTAAGCTACGCGACGGTCGATCGTGTCATAAATGGACGCGGAAGCGTGGCCGAAAAATCGCGGACCACCGTCATGAGAGCCGTTGCCGACCTTGGCTATGTGCGGAACGTTGCTGCGGCCAATCTGTCACAGCGCCGGGTATACCGCTTCTGTTTCGTCATCCCGGAAGGCACGAACGCATTCTTTGATCGCGTCTGTAAAATCGTGGGTGCGGTTAGCCCCCCGGACGGGACAGATCGTGTCCAGATCCGCGTCGAACGGGTCGCCGCCTTCGATGCAGCCGCCTTAGCAAAGTGCCTGATCGAGTTGTCTGACGCCGATCTTGATGGCATTGCGATTGTCGGCATCAACGACGCGCGCATCGACACCCCCATCGCTATAATGCGGGACAAAGGGATTGCCGTGCTGGCGATGATCTCGGATATGCCTGAATCGTTGTGTGATGGGTATATCGGGATAAACAATACAACCGCTGGCGCGACTGCAGGCGGGCTTATCGCCCTTTCGCATGGCGGACGACCCGGTCGCGTCCTGCCGATCGTCGGTGCCCTGACCGCTCGCGACCACGCCGAACGGATTGACGGGTTCCGTAAGACGCTCGCTGCCACCGCTTTGACCATTGCCCCCCTCATCGAAGGGCGGGATCGCCACGATCTGGTCGAAACGCACCTACGCGCAGCCCTTGTCGCCGATCCAGCGATCACGGCGATCTATAGCGCAGGGGCGGGCAACGCGGGCCTGATCCGCGTTCTTGCGACCCTTCCGTCCGATCGTCCGCGACCTATGGTCGTGCTACACGAGCTGTTGCCCCATAGTCGCGACGCGCTGGAGCAAGGGTTGATAGACATCGTGATCGATCAACGCCCCGAGGAAGAAGTCAGGCGCACGCTGGCGTTGCTGCGCTGCCTTGCGGATCGTCGTCCGCTGCCCGCAGCCCGGCAGATCGTGCCGGCTATCTATATCCGCCAAAACCTGCCTGCCGAGGTCGACCCCGCTTTGCTGGAAGGCTCTGCCGCATGACCGATGATCCCATCCTCGCCCTTCATGGGGTCCACAAAAGTTTCGGACCCGTCGAGGTCCTATCCGGTATCGACATCGTGCTGCGCAGCGGTGAGGTGCTCGCCCTGATCGGAGAGAACGGCGCGGGCAAATCCACAACAATGAAAATCCTTGCAGGATACCAGCCCGCCACAAAGGGCCGCATCCTGCTGGATGGTCAAGAAGTACGCTTTGGATCGCTCCACGAGGGCGAAGCGGCGGGGATCGTGCTGATCCATCAGGAATTCAATCTCGCCGAACAGTTGACAGTCGAACAGAACATCTTTCTCGGACGCGAATTGCGGCGCGGCCTGTTGCTGGACAAAAAGCGAATGCGCGACCTGACACGGCAATATCTGGCACGGCTAAACTGCCGCGTCGATCCGGACACCCCCGTTTCGCAGTTGTCGAACTCGGACAAGCAGATGGTTGAGATCGCAAAGGCGCTGAGCCGCAACGCCCGTGTCCTGATCATGGACGAACCGACTGCCGTGTTGACCGGGTCCGAGGTCGAGGTGCTGTTCGAACAGGTGCGCGCCTTGCGGGCGGCGGGCACGGCGATCCTGTTCACTTCCCACAAACTGGGCGAGGTGGCCAACATCGCCGACCGCGTGACAATCATGCGCGACGGGGCGGTCGTACGAACCGATATCGTGGCCGCGATGACCGAAGACGATATGGCCACCGCAATGGTGGGACGCGATGTGTCGGCTCTTTATCCGGCAAAACCCGGTGTTTTAAAGGGTGGCAGTGTCGCCTTGCAGGTGCAGGGGCTGACCGTTCCTGGTCACGCTCAGGACATCGGATTTACCCTGCGCCACGGCGAAATCCTCGGCATCGCGGGTCTGATCGGGTCGGGCCGGACCGAGGCGATGGAGGGGCTTTGTGGGCTTCGCCCGGCGACGATGACCGCTTTGAAGATCGAGGGGCAGCCCGTCACGATCCGCAGCACCGCAGACGCCTTGGACCACGGGTTGTGCTACATGACCGAAGACCGCAAGCTGCGCGGCTTGCTGTTGGACAAGGGAATGCGGGTCAACCTGACGCTACAAGCGCTGGCCCGTTTTGGTCGTATCCTGATCGACCGCAAGGCAGAGGATGCGGCGCTGGTACAGGCGGTCAAGGAATTCGATATTCGTGCAGGCAGCGCCGACGTGCTGGTCGGCAACCTATCGGGCGGCAACCAGCAAAAGCTGCTTCTGGCCAAGATCATGCAGTCCGAACCCCGTATCCTGATCGTAGATGAACCGACGCGCGGCATCGACATCGGCACCAAGCAACAGATCTACACCTTCTTGCGCGCGCTTGCTGCCGCCGGAAAATCCATCGTGGTCGTATCTTCGGAAATGCAGGAAATCATCGGCATGTCCGACCGCGTGCTGGTCATGCGGCAAGGTGGGATCGCCGGCACGTTAGAAGGTGACCACATCACAGAAGACGCAATCGTGCGCCATGCGATGGGCGTTGGTGCCGACACAGACGAGAGGGCCGCCTGATGACATCCGAGACCGTGAATCCGATCAGCCACCGGCGCCGCCTGCCCTCGATGAGTGTGCTTGGTCCGATCTTGGCGCTGGTCATCCTGATCGTCATCGGCGCGCTGATGAACAGCAACTTTCTGAGTTCCGGCAACATCAACAACGTGCTGTCCCGGTCCGCCTTCATCGGAATCATTGCGGTTGGCATGACGTTTGTCATCACGGCGGGCGGGCTGGACCTGTCGGTGGGGTCCATGGCTGCCTTTATCGCGGGCCTGATGATCCTAGTGATGAATGCAGCACTGCCGACACTGGGCGTTGGCGTGCCGATCATCCTGCTGGGGATGCTGACCGCGCTGCTGGCGGGCGTGCTGGCGGGGATGCTGAACGGATTTCTGATCACGACATTGGGGATCGAAGCCTTTATTGTGACCCTCGGCACCATGGGCATCTACCGCAGTCTGGTGACCTGGTTGGCCAATGGTGGCACCCTGTCGCTGGATTTCGAACTGCGCGGCTTCTACCGCCCTGTCTATTTCGACGGTGTTCTGGGCGTTGCTTGGCCGATCATTGTCTTTGCCGTGGTTGTGATCCTGGGCGAAATCCTGATGAGCCGCGCACGCTTTGGCCGCCACTGCGCCGCCACCGGGTCGAACGAACACGTCGCCCATTATTCCAACGTCAACGTCAACCGCACGCGGATGCTGACCTATATCATGCTTGGCATGCTGGTTGGCGTGGCGACGATCATGTATGTCCCCCGCCTCGGCTCCGCCTCTGCCTCGACCGGTGTGTTGTGGGAGCTTGAGGCGATCGCCGCCGTCATCATTGGGGGCACCGTCCTAAAGGGCGGTTTTGGCCGGGTCTGGGGCACCGTGATCGGCGTCCTTATCCTGAGCCTGATCGACAATATTCTGAATCTGACCGACCTTGTTTCACCCTACCTGAACGGCGCGATCCAAGGGGTCATCATCGTACTGGCTGTGATATTACAGCGAGAGGCCAAGGCGAAAGGCTGACAGTTTCGCCACTCTGGGAGGAAATCAAATGTCTTACTTCAAAACGATTCTAGCCGGGACCGCCGCAGCGGTCATCGGCACGGCGGTTATGGCGCAGGATACAAAGGTGATCGGTGTGTCGATCCCGGCGGCGACCCACGGCTGGGCCGGCGGCATGAACTTTCACGCGCAAGAGGCCATAAACCGGTTGGAAGACGTCTATCCCGATCTCGACTTCGTCTTGGCCACCGCGTCGGACGCGGGCAAGCAAGTCAACGATATCGAGGATATGGTTGCCACACGTAACATCAGTGCGCTGGTTGTGCTGCCTTTCGAATCCGATCCGCTGACTCCGCCGGTTCAATCCGTGGCGGATAGCGGCGTCTGGGTGACGGTCGTCGACCGTGGTTTGTCTGTGCCCGGGATCGAGGATCTGTATGTCGCCGGTGACAATTCCGGATTCGGCAAGGTATCTGGCGACTACATGGCATCGCAAATGCCGGACGGCGGCAAAATCGTCGTGCTACGTGGCATCCCGACCACCATCGACAACGAACGTGTCGAAGGTTTTCAGTCCGCTATCGAGGGGTCCGGTATCGAGATTCTTGGCATGGAGCATGGCAACTGGAACCGCGACGACAGCTTCAATGTGATGCAAGACTTCCTGTCGAAATACGACCAGATCGACGCGGTCTGGGCATCCGACGATGACATGGCCGTTGGCGTGCTTGCCGCCATTGAGGCAGCAGACCGTCAGGATGTGAAATTCGTCCTCGGCGGTGCCGGAATGAAAGAGATGGTAAAGCGCGTGATGGATGGCGACACGATGATCCCGGCCGACGTCACCTACCCACCTTCGATGATCGCCACAGCGATCGAAATGACGGCCGTCGGCATGACGTCGACTGCGCCAGTGTCGGGTAACTTCACCATTGGATCGGTGCTGATCACGCAGGACAATGCAGCGCAGTTCTACTACCCTGACAGCCCGTTCTGAACCTTCGGAGGCCGGTTTGAAACCGACCGGCCTCCCTTTCGAGAACGGGTCGCGCTTGCAGGCTGGTCGTCAACGATGTGCCCCCGTTCGATCATGCAGGGGCGGAATGACTGGCCAAAACAATCGGTGGCCATTCTGTTGATTTCCACCCAGAGGTGACCCGGGTTTTCCATCCAGAACTGACCCACTTTGAGGTTATGTTTCGGTTGTCAGGCTTGGGTCGAGACATCGATGCGCTCCTTCTTTTTCCGCGCCGCGACGGCGGCACTGGCGTTGAAGCGGTCGCTGTCCTTGCCAGTCTCCAGAATGTGGCAGCGATGAGTCAGGCGATCGAGTAGTGCTGTCGTCATCTTGGGGTTCCCAAGGACGGTTGCCCATTCGCTGAAGCTCAGGTTCGTCGTGCTGACGAAACTTGTCCGCTCTTAGCGTTTGCTGAGCAAATGAAAGAGCAACGCGCCGCCTGGTGCGCTGAACGGCAGGTTCGGTGCGGTGCATCCGGGATCCGGGCTTCTATCATGATCCGTTTGGCAATCTGCCGGACCCGCACGCGGGTCAGCGGCCAGATCGGCAGTGCGGATTTTGCGGGCGGCCTAGGCCTCGCGAAGGCCATCGCCAGCACGGCGTGCCAATCCTATCATCCAGAACCAGTCGCCGCACTCTGTCTTCTCCAATGTAAATATGGGCTACCAATCGCACGACCGTTTTGGCAGTCTTGAGCGGACGCACCAAATGTATTCTGAGAAAAACCCGAGGATCGACACCATGGCGAGACGCGTGTTGCCAAGCCATGTAGGGTTCATACCCGATGGAAATCGGCGTTGGGCAGCGGGCCGGGGCCTGCCCAAACATTCGGGATATCGGGCCGGGCTAGAGCCTGGCCTCGCGCTGTACGAGATGTGCAAAAGCCGCGGCATTCCCGAAGTTTCCGTGTTTGGCTTTACCCAAGACAATACCAAGCGGCCTGCGGAACAGATTGATGCCTTTCGCCAAGCCTGTGTGGCTTTCGCCATGGAGATCGTCGAACGGGGTGCGTCGCTGCTTGTCATCGGTGACGACACATCAAGTCAGTTTCCCGACGAGCTCAGGCCTTACCGCACGCGCAAAGGGTCTGGCATCAAGGTCAACTTTCTCGTGAACTACCACTGGAAATGGGACCTCGCCGGGCTGGAGCAGGGCGAGCACCGATCTGCCGAAGCCTCTCGACTCGACCTCATTGTGCGCTGGGGTGGCGGGCGTCGCCTGAGCGGCTTCCTTCCTGTTCAATCCGTTTACGCCGACTTCTACGTCGTCGATCAGCATTGGCCGGATTTCAAACGAGAGCACTTCGAAGACGCACTCGGGTGGTTTAAGACGCAGGACCAGACGCTTGGGGGTTAACGCAGGCAGCCAGTGGCGAAACAGAAAGCCTTAACCACAGGATGCGCACGTTCGAAACGTGCCACCGCCTACCTTGCCGGGTCCTGATCCCACGGGTATTTACCTGCTCCGCCATGGCCCGCAGCGTGGCATGCGCCTTAACCGCGATCACGACGACCACGTCGCGCAAGTCTTTGGCAAACTGATCCGCATTGCGGGCAATGGTCTCACGCAACGCCACCCCGCCCTTCTAATTCGGAAGCACCACGACTACGCACGCCGTCACAACTGCAATGCAGATCTTTTTACAAATCAGTCAGGTCAATTTAAAATCCAACGGCTTGGCCGTCCTTACGCGGGTCAGATCCGGCGGCATAGCCGCCGTTATCCAACCGTTCGATCAACTGCGCACCGCCAAAGCCAAAGGCGCTGTCTGGCGTCTCGACCGATATAGTGTGGCCAAGGCCGGAAAGCTTGTCGCGAACAGACGGTGGTAGTGTCTCTTCACAGGCAACATGCTGTCCATCAACGAAACGCCATCGCGGGGCATCAACCGCAGTTTGCACATCCTGATCCCAAAGCTGGGTGCGCAGTACCATCTGCACATGCCCCTGCGCCTGCATCGGGCCACCCATCACACCAAAGCTCATTTTTGGCTGGCCATTCTTCATCAAGAAACCCGGAATGATCGTATGGAACGGTTTTTTGCCCGGCCCGACTTCGTTAGGATGACCCGGTGTCAACGTAAAACCTGCCCCCCTGTTCTGAAGGCTGATCCCCGTGCCGGGCACCACAACGCCAGACCCAAACCCTGAGTAGTTGGACTGGATAAACGACACCATCATGCCTGACGAATCCGCTGCCGTCAGATACACGGTACCGCCATCACGGGGTGCACCCGGGCCATGCTCTTGTGCTTTGTCGGGCGATATGTGGGCCGCGCGCGCCTTCAGGTAGGCGGGGTTCAACAAATCTTCGGTCGTTGTGGGGGCCATGTATTTGCGGTCGGCGACATAGGCGTGCAGGTCGGCAAAGGCGAGCTTGATCGCCTCGATCTGCAGATGCAGCGCCATCGGGTCATCCGGGCCAATCTCTCTTATTGCTGTGTGTTCCAGCATGCCAAGCGCCATCAGTGCCGCGATGCCCTGACCGTTAGGCGGGATCTCGTGCAGAGTGCTCTCGTCAAAACCAGTTGAAATCGTGCCGCACCATTCTGGGCGATGCGCTGCAAGGTCTGCTTCGCTTAAAACGGCGCCATGGGCGCGGGCATGGGCCGCGATCTTTTCAGCAAGCGGGCCTTCATAAAAGGCCCTACCTGCGGTTTCGGCGATCATGGACAAGCTGCGCGCCATGTCGGGACAGCGAAACCGTTCGCCCGCCCGGGGCGCGCGGCCATTGGGCATAAAGGTTTCTGCAAAGCCGGGCTGGTCTGACAGCAATTCGGCCCCGCGTTCCCACAGCGCACCGATGACCGGACTGACGATAAATCCGTTTTCCGCGTAGCCAATCGCAGGGGCCAGCAAAGTCGGCAAATCCAGCGTGCCAAAGCGTTCCGCCAAAGTGACCCACGTGCTGATTGCTCCAGGCACCGTGACGCTTTCCCAGCCGCGGAATGGCATTGTTTTGTGGCCCGCAAACCGATCGGGCGTCCAACCGGCCGGAGCCGCACCCGACCCGTCCAACCCGTGCAATTCCTTGCCGTCCCATAGAATGCAAAAACCATCGGACCCCAAACCATTGCCGGTGGGTTCCACGACTGTCAGCGTGGCTGCGGCAGCAATCGCGGCATCAACTGCGTTGCCCCCTTTTGCCAAAATCGCAAGACCGGCCTGCGCTGCCAAGGGGTGTGACGTGGATACCAGATTGTCTGCCAGCACAGGCGAACGACGTGAGCTATAAATTGAATCGTGACGCAAATGCATTAGACAGCATCCTTGGTTGGGTTCATTTGTTTGCGCGATTTGATAATTCTGCGGATCGCCCATCCGACGGATAGAACAGCTGCCACCAGAAAAATCAGGCTGACAGGACGGGTGAAAAACAGCGTCCAGTCACTGTCTGTCATCAAGGCGCGGCGCAGGTTTGTTTCTGCAATGGGGCCCAGAATGACACCCAGCACCAATGGTGCCAGCGGGTAGTCAAGCGCCTTGAGCGCGTAGCCGAACAGACCAATAAAGCCCAGAAGATACATATCCGTCACGCGGTTGTTCAGCGCAAAAGACCCCACGACACAGCAGACGAGCACGACAGGCACAACGACCCATTTCGGCACCTCGGCCACCCGCAGAAAGCCGCGCATTGATACGATGCAGATGAACAGCATCATCAAGCTAGACACCGCCATGGCGATAAACATCCCGTAAACCAGATCAGCGTTATCCATAATCAAACGCGGTCCGATTGATATGCCATGCACCATCAGCGACGCCATAAGGATCGCATCAACCGCCGAACCGGGGATGCCCAAAGCAATCAACGGGATAAGGCCGCCACCGGCCGTCGCAGAATTCCCTGCCTCGGATGCGACAACACCGTCGGGTGTGCCGGTACCAAAGGCCTCTGGTGTTTTCGATGCCCGCTTTGCCTGATCATAAGCCACAAGGTTCGCGATTGATCCACCGGCACCGGGCAAGGCACCGATTGCGACGCCGATCAGCGATGACCGGATCAGGTTGACCGGGCGCATGAGGACTTCGCGCATGACGGCCCATGTCTTAAATTCAATCTCTCCGTGTATCAGCTTTTCACCAGACTTGACGGCGTCAACATCCTCCACCTCTGACGCGAGCTGAGAGATGGCAAAGATACCAATCAGAACCACCAGAAATGGCAGGCCGGCGGCCAGCAGTTCAAACCCCATGTCAAAGCGCGGGCGACCCATCATAGGATCCGTCCCCACTGTTGATATCACTAGCCCAATCATTGCGGCGATCAGCCCGCGTTGCAGTGAGTCCCCGACAAGGCTGGCGACAATGGTCAGCGCAAAGACAATTAATGCAAAGTATTCCCAAGGTCCGAGTTTGACCGCAAAAATCGCCAGTGGCGGGGCGGCAAAAATCAAAACGATGGTCGATATGATCGTACCAAAAAATGAGGCCCAGACACCCAGCGACAACGCGCGGCCCGGTTCACCCTTGCGAGCCATTGGAAAGGCATCAAACGTGGTGGCAACCGACGACGGCGTGCCGGGGATACCCAAAAGTGCCGCCGAAATCAGACCGCCAGTATACCCACCGACATAGACCGACAACATGAGTGAGATGCCCTGCAGCGGTTCCATCGCAAAGGTCAAAGGCAGCGTCAGGACAATAGCCATTGTCACGGTAAAACCTGGAATAGCTGCCGCAACGATGCCTGCGAATGATCCAAAGAACATCATCAGCAGCGTGGTTGGCGACAGCACTTCTGCGGCACCGTTAAGAAAGGCGTCCATTGTTTATCGTCCTCTGGGGAGAAATACGTTGAAAACCTCGGCGAAGAGCCAGTTGAGGCCAAATGAAAAGATCAACGCGAGCGCGATTGCGATGCCAATGGCTTTGCGTGTTTTTGGTGCAAACGTAATCTGGAGCACGAGCAGGAACGCGAATGTTGCGATCGGATAGCCAATGACGGGCATCGTAAAGAGGTAGACGCCAAGACAGCCAAACACGACGAAAACAAGCCGTTTCGCGCGGGCCCAGTGGCCAATCTGCGCGATGAAACGACCGTAGGCCTCTGCTGGAAGCATCCGGATTGATCCAGCGATTGCGCTGAGCAAAAGCAGGATAAGCACCCCGTGAACCAGCATTGGAAAGGCGCCGGCACCCAGCACTTCAAAGCGCGATGTGGGGATGGTGCGGGCCTCCAGAAAGAGCCCCGCTGATACCGCGAGAAGTGCGATATAGGAGATGAGACGAGCAACTTCGCCCGCCTCACCGCCTGTTGTCATGTTGGCGCTGCGGCTCAAGGTGCGATCACTTCTGCGAGGCGATCAACCGAAGCTGCCAGATTGGACAGATACGTGGTGTAGCCGTCCTGACCACGGAATGCGACGTCTGCGCCGGCATTGTTCACTTGCTCAATGAATGTGGGATCATTCGACAAGTTCTCAAGCGCCGATTCCAGAACGGCCTGCGCGTCATCGGGCGCACCTTTTGGCATTACGATACCGCGAGTGATCGACAGGTCCAGATCCGACCCCAGTTCCATCAGTGTCGGCACGTCAGGGGTCTGTGGCAAACGCTCTGTAGAGCCTGCAGCGAGGAAAACCAGATCGCCGTTTTCAACAAACTGCAGCGACGACGAGATATCACCGATCGCCAGATCAAGGTTACCGCCGACCAAGGCACGGACGCGTTCGCCTGTGCCTTCGTAGCCAACATAACGCCAGTCCAGATCAAAAGCTTCGGCAATCATCGCAGCGTGCAAATGCGGCACACCGCCCAATGTGACACCGATTGTCAGCTCGCCGGGGTTGGCCTGTGCATACTCGACCAAACCCTCGAACGTATCGTAGGGCTGATCGGTCGCAGCCACGAGGAACTGGGGTGATGCGGTCATCAAAGCGATGGGTTCGAAATCGTCCCAAGCCAGTTCAGTAATGCCAGTCGCGGTCGCGGCCAACAGACCTTCGTGGACTTGGCTGATTGTATATCCATCCGCAGCACGCCGCGATGCTTCCGTCAAACCAACTGTGCCACCAACGCCGGGGATGTTGATAACGGGCATATCCGCACCCAGAAAAGGGCTGATGTTGTTCGCAACGATCCGCATCAGCGTATCGCTACCGCCCCCGGGGGACCAAGGTACGATGAACTCGACCGAGCGATCGGGATAGCCTTGTGCGATGGCTGGCTGTGCAAGCGTGGCTGTGGCGAGCCCGATACCTGCGATCATACGTGTCATAAAAGTCATGAGTATCTCCGGTTTTGTGCTGTATTGCCGCGTCTTATGGTCTGGCTCATGCGTAAAGCTGCAGCTTACCTTCACAAAGCGATTTAACTTTGTCTTTTGATTAAGCTTTGCTTAATCTATCTTCATGGATACACGCCAACTTCAGACCTTAATCGCCGTCGCAGACACTGGAAGCTTTGCCAGTGCGGCGCGCCTTGTGAACCTGACTGCATCGGCAGTCAGTCAACAAATTCAGACGCTTGAAATAGATATTGGGGTGTCGCTGTTTGATCGGAACAAACGCCCACCGCAGATGAATGCACATGGCGAAGAACTGGTACGCGCAGCACGCACCGTGATGCAGACAATCGTGGAAACCCGGATGAATATTTCCGGTCGCCGAACGGCGGGTGTGCTTAAAATTGGGGCAATTCGAACGGTTTCAATGCGACTTGTACCTTTGGCGCTGGCTGACATGGCCGCGCTTTACACCGACCTTTCGTTTGATCTGACTGTCGGAATATCCCAGTCATTAACCGCAGACGTAGCGGCTGGTCGGCTTGATGCAGCACTTGTTGCCGAACATGTGGGGGTTCCGGCAGGATTGTCATGGACACCTGTGCTGTCTGAACCGTTGGTTTTGGTCGCGCCAGCGCACGCCACCGGCCAGACCGAGCTTTCATTGCTGAAAAATCTTCCGTTTATTCGTTACGAAACAGATGTCCCTCTGGCCCGGCAGATCGCGACAGAGCTATCACGCCTTGGTGTGTCGCCGCGTGAAATCGCTGTCGCAAATACAATGCCATCGGTTGTTGGAATGGTGCAGGCGGGACTAGGGTTTGCCATTATTCCGCAGATCGCCTTTTTGGATGCCGCCCCCTCTTCGCTATACTGCATCCAGTTCCGCAACGGGGCCATCACGCGTCGGGTCGGATTGGTACAACGGCAGGTGTCATCAAGATCCGAGGTACTTCAGGAACTGCGAAACATATTGTCGCAACGGACCTATAAAATTGGGCCCAAGGCAGCTGAGATCGTATCGTTTAGAAACGGATGGCACGACGACGTCTAGGGTCTGGACCCATGAAAACGAGTGGTGCACATGTCTGATCTTTTCTGGTTGACCGACGCCCAGATGGCGCGTCTTGAGCCCTTTTCCCCGAGTCCAACCGCAAGCCCCGTGTCGATGATCGACGGATTTTGAGCGGGATTTTCTTCATCAATCGCAATGGCTTGCGATGGCGGAACGCACCCAAGGAATACGGCCCGCACAAGACCTTGTACAATCGCTGGAAACGATGGAGCGACAAAGGCATCTTCGCCCGGATGATGGCCGGTCTGGCGGCTGACCATGGCGAACAGAAGACCGTGATGATTGATGCGACCTAGCCGAAGTCTCCGCCACGGGTTGCCGAGTTGCGCCTGATCTCTCGGGAGATCGTGCTGGGCGATCTCCTCAACTTCAGGGCGATGGCACGGACACCTGTGCCCCTCGCGCACTCCAAGACTATTTCCTCACGTTCTGCGAAGGAAAGGCTACGGCTCTTTGAGAAAGGCGCCGATGGCGCAAAATGTGTGGGAGGCATTCCGCCCTGTGAGCCTTGGTCAGAGTGGATCATGAGCCTTTGCTTTGGCTTGCGTCGGCAAACTGCAGCCAACAACGCCTGCAAAGCCAGGTCGGTTGTCATGTCCGATTACATCGACCACCCGACAACGCGTCTTGAGAACAGGTCGATGACGACAGACAGATAAGACCAAACTTCGTGGGTTGAGATATGGGTAATGTCGGTCACCCAGACTGTGTCAGGTGCATCAATCTCAAATTGCCGGTCCAGTGTGTTGTCAGCAACCACAGCAGGCTTGCACCTCAAAGTGCACCAGAGTGAATAGCCCCGCGTTTCTTAGACGCCCTCTTGCCTCAGTTTCTGCCGCCACTCGAAATCGATAGGCGACAGCATTCCGTTCCGCGCGTGTTTGTGCCCAAATCAACTCTAATCGCCGCTTGACGAATATAGGAGCTTCAACGCTCTCGCGGAAACCATTAACGGTCTCTACAGAACTGAGCTGGTTCACCGCTTGGGCCCGTGGGTCAGGGACTAAATCCGCACCGCGTCGCGGCAGGATTCATACGTCCGTTTTTAATCCCATGGTCAGTCGCTTCTGCTGCGAGGACACTGAAACCTGAAAGCGGCCTACGACGAGTTGGCGGCGGCAGCGCGCACCCGGAGCGATGACCACAGTGCAAGCCCGATGAGCGTTGCCCCCACCAAACCGGTCAAGATTTCTGGAACATGGACAAGTGCTTGGGCGAACATCGCCAGCGACAGCGCGAGGATCGAATAGAACGCGCCGTGCTCCAAGTATCGAAATTCGGTCAGGGTCTGTCGTTCCACAAGCATGATCGTCATGGACCGCACGTAGAACGCACCGATGCCAAGGCCGATGGCGATCAGGAACAGGTTCTGCGTCAATGCAAAGGCCCCGATGACGCCATCAAAGCTGAAGGAAGCGTCCAGGACCTCCAGATACAGAAACGCGCCAAGCCCGCCCCGCGCAGCCCCCGCAGTCGCGGCCTGCTTGCTGTCCAGGATATCGCCCAGAAGTTCGACCGCCAGAAACGTGACGATCCCGCAAATCGCAGCGAACAGGAACGCGGCCCCCTCTCCCGATGGAAGCGACACGGTAATCGCCAGCACGATGCCCAACACCAGCGCGATCGCCACACCTGACAGCCGGCCGGCGTGGCACAATCGGCGCTCGACCGGTTCGAACCAATGGACGTCCTTGTCGGCATCCACGAAATAGCTGAGCGCGACCATCATCAGGAACGTCCCGCCAAAGGCCGAGATCGACAGGTGGCTGTCTTCCATGATCTGCGCATAGGTGTCGGGTTCGGTCGCAGCCAACATCAGCGCGGAAATCGGGCCGATCTGGGCTGCGATTGCAACGACCGCCAGCGGAAAGATAATCCGCATCCCGAAGACCGCGATCAGGATGCCCCATGTCAGGAACCGCCGCTGCCATTCGGGCGTCATGGTCTGTAACTTGTTCGCGTTGACGATGGCGTTGTCAAAACTGAGCGAAATCTCCAGCACCGCCAGCAACCCGCCGATCAGCAGGAAAGACAGCCCACCGGGCATGCCATCAGCGCGCAGGCCCAGCACGAACGCCCCGACTAGGCCGAGAATTGTAAAAAATATAGGCCAGATAAGATAGATCCGAAGCGTGTTCATGCAGGCACCGCCACAGGTGTCAGCAGGGGGTTGCCTTGAAAATGGGCGGCAAGGTTGTCGACGACCAGCTGCGCCATGGCGTCCCGCGTTTCCACCGTGCCGCTCGCGTGGTGCGGATATAGCGTCACGTTCGGCAAGGCGGTCAGCCGGGGATCGGGCTGCGGTTCGTTTTGATAGACATCCAGCCCGGCACTCCCCAAGGCACCGGTCGTCAGGGCGTCGATCAGGGCGGGTTCATCCACGACGGACCCCCTTGCGACATTGATCAACGTGCCTGTCGGACCAAGCGCGCCCAGCATGGCCGCATCGACCATGCCGTCCGTTTCTTCGCCGCCGGGGACGATCACCACAAGGATATCCGCCCAGTCCGCCAGCGCCATAGGATCGGCGAAATACTGATGCGGGACGTCCTTTTGGCTACGCGCGGTATACCCGATCTCTAGCTTCAGCGGGGCAAAACGCGCGGCGATGGCCTTGCCGATCGTCCCGAACCCAAGAATACCGGCGCGCTTGCCGGTCAGCGTGGACAGTAGCGGCCAGGGTCCCTTTTCACCCCATTCCCCGGTCTGGACATATCCATGCGCCTGCACCAGTTCGCGCCGGGCGGCCAGCGTCAACATCAGCGCGGCGTCCGCGACGTCATCATAAAGCGCGGCAGAGGTGTTGGTAAAAGCAATCCCATGATCCGCCAATGCCTCTACGTCGATGGACTCGAACCCGGCGGACGAACAGGCGACGATCCGGCAGTTCGGCAGATGCTGCAGCATCGCGTGGGTTAGTGTCGCATGGCCATTGATGACAACGCCGGAACATTTGGGCCCGTGCTGCGCCAAAAACGCGGGCTTGTCCGCCGCCTCGTCATAGCGGTGAAGCGTATATGCTTGTTCCAGCTGCGCCATCGCATGGGGCCGCGCGGGATACATCACAAGGATATCGGGCTTTGTCATGCGGTTACCTCCTGTCGGGCAGCGCGGCGCTCGGCCTGCACTTTTGGATCGGGATGCAGGCTAGAAGCCAGCAGATTGCGAGTATATTCTTCGTGGGGCGCATCGAAAATCTGACGCACAGGACCCTGTTCGACGATCCGACCGTCCTTCATCACGATGACGCGGTGCGCGAAATCCCGCACCAGCGGCAGATCATGCGCGATAAACAGATAGCTAAGGCCAAGATCGTTCTGGATTTCCTCCAACAGGGCGATCACCTGCGCCTGAATGGAAACATCAAGCGCCGAGACGGCTTCGTCACAGACAAGGATTTTCGGTTCCAGCGCAAGCGCGCGGGCGATGGCGATCCGCTGGCGCTGTCCGCCAGAGAACTGGTGCGGGTGACGATGGATGTGATCGGCTTCCAGCCCGACGCGTTCCAGCAGTTCCCTGATCCGGGCCGGGCGTTTGTCCTTTGCCAGAATGTCAGGGTGAATCGCGAAAGCTTCGCCAATGATCTGGCCGACGGTCATGCGCGGGTTCAGCGATTGCGTAGGATCCTGAAACACCATTTGGATATCACGGCGCATCCGGTACAAATCGCGGTCGCCCATCGTCACTAGATCGCGGCCGTCATACAGCGCCTCGCCCGTCGTTGGTTCGATCAGGCGCAGCAGACATTTCGCCAGCGTCGATTTACCAGACCCGGATTCGCCGACGATGGCGACGGTTTCACCCGCAAACAGCTCAAAGCTGGCCTGATCCAGCGCCGCGAAGCCGCCGAAGTCCTTGCCAAAGTTACGAACCTCCAGCAGCGGTTTGGTCGCGGTCAATGGCGTCGCCATCTCTCCGGTTCCCGGAACGGCGCCGATCAGTTTTTGCGTATAGGGGTGCGTGGGATTGTGATAGACCTGTTCCGCGTCGCCGGTTTCCACGATACGGCCGCCGTTCATGACGACGACACGGTCAGCGATCTCTGCGACGACACCCAGATCGTGGGTGATCAGCAAAAGGCCCATCCCGGTTTCCGCCTGCAGTTCCTCCAGCAGTGCAAGAATCTGCGCCTGCACGGTCACGTCCAGCGCGGTTGTCGGTTCATCTGCAATCAGGATATCCGGCTTCATCGCAAGCGCCATCGCGATCATCAGACGCTGCCGCTGCCCGCCCGAAAACTGGTGCGGGTAAGCGTCGATCTTGTCGTCGGCTTCCGGGATACCGACGCGGTTCATCAATTCCAGCGTCCGCGCACGCGCCTGCGCTTTGGCAGTCCCGTGGGCGGTCATGATCTCCGCGATTTGCGCCCCTACGGTATAAACCGGGTTAAGGTGGCTGAGTGGGTCCTGAAAGATCATCGCGATCCGCTTGCCGTTCAAACGGCGCCGTTCCTCGTTCGAGGCGCGCAAAAGGTCACGGCCCTCGAACAGGATTTCCCCCGACACGATCCGGCCCGGAGGGCAGTCGATCAGGTTCATGATGGCCGAAGCCGATACGGATTTGCCGGAACCGGATTCCCCCAGAATGGCAAGACATTCGCCCCGATCCAGATGCCAGCTGACATCGCGGACCGCATGGACCGGACCGCGCACCGTATCAAAGTCAACAGACAGGTTGCGGACTTCCAGCAGGTGATCAGTCATTTTTTGCCTTCTCCTTGTTCACTTCCAGCCGCCAGCGCTGCGATGGGTCCAGCGCGGTGCGCATCCAGCCTGACAGCAGGTTCAGCGACAGGGTCGTCAGAATGATCGCAAGTCCCGGCCAGAACGACAGCCACCACGCGCTCGTCAAGTAGGGACGGCCCTGGCTGACCATCAGGCCCCACGTGATCTCTGGCGGTTGGATGCCAATGCCAAGGAATGACAGCGACGATTCAGCGAGCATCACAAAAGCAAAATCCAGCGTTGCGATCGTGATCAGCGTCGGCGCCACGACAGGCAGGATATGGCGCGCCACGATGCGCTTCGTCGAGGCGCCCATCACCTGTGCGGCCTGCACAAACATCCGCTCGCGCACTTCCAGCACCTCGGCCCGGCTGGTGCGCAGGTAGATGGGGATACGGGTGATCGCCAGTACGATGACCAGGTTCCCGACCGACGGTTCCAGCACATAAAGCACGATGACCGCCAATAGCAGCGACGGGAACGACATGATGACGTCGGCCAGCCGCATGATGACCTGACTGGCGGTCTTTGTCGTATAGCCCGCAATCAGTCCAAGCCCCGTGCCGATCAGCAGCGAACAGGCCACCGCCCCGGCAGCGACTGCCATGGTGTTCTGCGACGCGACAATAATCCGTGCCAGCAAGGGCCGGCCCAGCTGATCGCCACCCAAAATGAACAGCCAGCCGCGTGACAAGTCGAAAGGTGGCGCGTTGCGACCGCGCAGGTTCTGCCGGGTGGCGACATCCTCGAACAGCATTGGGCCAAAGATTGCGCAGAAGATCACAACCAGCAGGATGCAGGCGGCGGCAAAGGCGAACTTGTCGCGCCACAGCATGCCCAAGGTCGTCCGCCACGCGGGCGGAGGTTTGTAGATTGGGTTGGCCGTGGTGATGGCAGAGTCTATCTGGGACATGTCAATACCGGATTCTGGGATCGAGCACCGCGTAGAGGATGTCGATGATAAGGTTCATCACGAAGATGGCGATGGCGGTCACAAAGATCGCGGCCAGCACCACGGTAAAGTCGCGTTGCAGGATGGAATCGATCATCAGCTTACCGACACCGGGAAAACCGAATATCGTCTCGACGACCACGGCACCGTTCAGCAGGGCTGCGGCCTGATCGCCGATCACGGTGATGACCGGCAGCAGTGCATTGCGCAACGCGTGGACGAAGATGACAGACTTGTTTTTGACCCCCTTGGCGCGGGCGGTCTTGACGTAGGCGGCCCCCAGCGTGGTGATCATCGACGACCGCACGACCTGCAGGATCAGGCCAAAGGGCCGGATGAACAGCACCCCAACTGGCAATATCCAGTGCCAGACCGTGCCGGTCCCGCTGGTAGGGATGAAGGCCACGTTGAGCGAAATGGTCACGATCGCAACGATAGCGATCCAAAAATCCGGGGCGGATGCGCCTATCAGACTGAAGAACGTCGCGATCCGGTCGAACAGACCACCAACATGAAATGCGGCAAGCGACCCGATTACGATGGCGGCGACCGTCACCAGAGTCATGGTGATTGCGGCCAGTTGCAGCGTCCAGACGAAGGCCCGCAGCACGACATCCAATGCGGGTTCCGACCGGCGGATACTGTCGCCGAAATCCAGCACGGCCAAGTCTGCCATGTAGCGTCCGAACTGCACCAGCAGTGGATCGTTCAAACCGTTGATCTCGCGAAAATTCTCGCGCGCTTCCAAAGAAGCGTCCAGCGGCAGGTAAAGCGATGTCGGATCGCCGGTCAGCCGCGACAGGAAAAAGACAAGGATGATGAGGCCCAACAGCGAAATCAGGCTCGCAAGGGCACGTTTGCCAAGGAAGGCGCGCATGGGTCAGGCTTTCGTCGAGGAAAAAACGGGGGCGACCTAAGCCGCCCCCAGGGAGGATCACTCCGCGAACTTGATCTGCGACAGTTGCAGTTCAGAGTTCGTCTTGATCGACGGTGCAAAGTCCAGACGTTCGTTCACGCGGGTAAAGCCGACCATATGGAACAGAAGCACGTCGGCCACGATCTCTTCGTGAATGTAGGCAAAGGCATCGCTCCACAGCTGCTCACGCTCGTCGTCGGTCGCGGCAGTCGCATCGGCGATCATCTGGTCCAGCTTCGGGTCGGTCACGCCGGACTGCAGACCGTCCGAGGCGTATTTGAAGAACATCGAGAACACCGGGTCGCCACTTGCATTGTCGTGCATGGCCTGAACCATCATCGGGCCGCGATCTTCGGCAAATGGCTTGGAATACAGACCTTCCCACTCGGCCACTTCGTACATCTCGAGGTTCACGTTCAGGCCAACGTCCTGCAGCATCTGCGTGACGGCTTCCATCGTCTCCAGCACGTTGCCAAAGTTGTTCAGTCGACCGACCAGCGTGATCTCTGCTTCGGTATCGACACCATCGGCAGCGGCCTCTTCGAGAAGCTGACGTGCCATGTCGGGATCGTAGCTGTAGGGTTCGAGTTCGGCGTTGTAGCCGATGGTCGACGGCGGCGTCATGCCGGTGGCCAGCAGCGTGCCGTCGGCAAGAATCGTGCCAACGAAAGCTTCACGGTCAATGGCGTGGTTCATCGCCTTGCGCACGCGCACGTCGTCAAGCGGCGCGGTGCCGTTGTCGATACGCAGATATACGGTTTCCGAGTTCGGATATGAAAAATCCATGTCTTCCGAAACGGCATCCTGCAACGCGATGGATGGCGCGATATCGGCCTCGCCCGTTTCAACCATGGCGGCACGAACGGCGCTGTCGGACCGGAACACATATGTCGCGCTCGTCACCGCAGGCGTTTCGCCCCAGTAACCGTCGTAGGCCGACAGGGTAATGTTCTGGCCGACGTTGTATTCGTCGAATGTATAGGGGCCGGTGCCGATGGGCGTGTCAAGGAAAGCATCCATCGTAGTTTCCGATGGCACCACGGTCACGGTGGACATCAGCAGCGGCAGGATGGGCTGCGCCGGGTCTGTGGTGATATCAATGGTGGTTGCATCCACAACTTCGGTCGTCAGTTCCATGCCGCCAAAGAATTTCGCACCGATCTCGCAGACGATGGCGTCGGTTTTGATACGTGCGATGGAATGGGCCACATCTTCGGCATCGAAGGTCGATCCGTCATGGAATGTGACGCCTTCGCGCAGGGTAAAGCGCCAGGTACCGTCGCCCCTGTCTTCCCATGCGGTTGCCAGACGCGGCTGGATGCCTGTGCCCGGCACCAGTTCGGTCACCGTCTCCGACACGTTCTGCTGCAGGACGCGGCCGATGTTCGACCTCGATGTCATGCAGGGGTCCACAAGGTCGAGTTCTTCGGCAAGCACGACCGTGACGTTGCTGTCCTGCGCAAACGCCGCCGTGGCGCAGGTCGAGGCAAGCAAGGCCGCCGCAAGAGTAGTGAATTTATGTGTCATCTGATCCTCCCTGATCGATGGTGATTGACGCGACACTAGATCCTCCAAAGTCGCGTATCCGCAAAGCCGTCGCGTTGAACGAACCCCACTTGGATGCCAGTCTGCCGAAACACGCGGCAGAACAAAATTTCAAAGTTGAATTGATTTGATACCCAAAATGTATCAATAGGTGATTATGTCTAGTTTCGACTTTAATCATCTGCGTTGTTTCGTAGCCGTCGCCGAAGAGCTGAATTTTCGCCGCGCGGCTGACCGACTGAATATGACGCAGCCCCCCCTGACCCGGCAGATCCAGCTTCTGGAACAGCGCACGGGGCTGAAGCTGCTGGACCGCAACACGCGGCAGGTCCGGCTGACCCCAGCAGGAGCAGATTTTCTGAACAGCGCCACGGATATTTTGGAACGCGCTGAACGGGCCGTCCTGTCTGCGCGACAGGCAGAGCGTGGCGAAACCGGTGCCGTCGTGCTGGGTTTCGTGCCGTCCGCCGCAATCACCTTTGTGCCGCACATCGTCGCCGCCGTGGCCCGTGACCGCCCCGGCGCGTCGTTCCGTCCGACCGAAATGATGAGCTATGAGATCATCGAAGGCCTGCGGTCCGGTCGACTGGATTTCGGCCTGACGCGCAGCGAATCCCCCGCGCCCGAGATTGAAAGCGTCCGTGTGGTCAGCGAGCCTTTCTTGCTGGCGGCCCCTTCTGACCATCCGCTTGCGCGTAAGACGCCTGTGCGTATCGCCGATTTGAATGGCGTCGACTTTCTCGGCTATTCCGACGAACGCGGTGGGTTCCTGCGCAACGTGCAGTCGGCTGTGTTTGCTGCGATGGATGTTCGCCCCAACATCCGGCACGAAGTCAGTCAGACCCAGACGATCATCGGGCTTGTGGCGCAGCGGCTTGGCGTCGCCTTGGTGCCGGCATCGGCCAGCGGGATGCACCTGCCCGGTGTTGTCTTTTGCGAAACGGATCTGCCGGACCGGTTCCGGTCGACCCTTTATCTGGCCAGCGTGCCGCGTCGTCATACGGCACTGCACAGCGCCGTACGCGACACGGTCATTCGCACGATGGCCGCACTTTAGGGTACCGGCCTGATTGTTCCACGCGCCGAACGTGCCATCAGCAAGGTCGCCACGAAAATCAGCACGGCCCCAATCCACGTCGCCATCGTCGCCATCTGCCCGAACACCAGCCACCCGGCCAATGCCACGGCGGGCAAACGCAGAAAATCGATCGGCGTCAAAAGCGAAGCATCCGCCAGCGAGAACGCCCGCGTCACCAACCCCATGTTCAGCGCCCCCATGATCCCCTGCGCGACCAATAGGCCCCAGACCCACGCCGGCGGCGACGACCAGAAAAACAGCGCCGGAATCGCGGCTAGCGGCACGGTCGCGATCAGGTTCCACGCGACCAGCGTTTCGGTCCGGTCGCTGGCGGTCATCGGCTTCAGCACCAGTTGGATCACTGCCGTTAGAAGCGCGCCGCCCAGCGCAAAGGCCAGCCCAGCCGACACGCCCCCCTGCCCCGGTCGCAATACGACCAAAACCCCAATGAAGCCTATGGCGACCGCGACGATCCGAAGGCGTTGCGGCAACTCTGACAGAAAAATCCACGCCCCCAACGTCACGAACAAGGGTGTCGTGAAAGCGATGGCCGTCACATCTGCCAGCGGAGCAACGGCGAAGGCTGCGAAGAAGGCGATCAGTGACGCCAGCTTCAATCCCGCCCGAAGCACGTGGCGATAGGTGTAGTTCGACTTCAGGATGCCGGGCCGCGACAGGATCCAGGGCAACACCACCAGCAGACCGAACAGCGACCGTGTGAACCCGATGAACACCGGATGAACATGGGGCGCCACGGCCCGCGCAATCATCGCATCCAGCGCACCCAGACAGGCGACGATGACCATCAGCATCACGCCGATCATCTGGCGACGATCCTGTCGATCGCCTGCATTCGGGGACTTCATGGAACATTCCGCTCTCGCTTGTGGGCTTGCATCCCAAGTCGTGCGCCCGGATCACTTATTTGTCAAATGTTTCTTTCAGAACCATAAAAAAAAGGTTTATTATGATATATTAAGTTGACAACTTTTGGTTTCCCCCTCAAATAAACTGTTAGATTGCACTGAAGGAGCCGCATAATGCAGATGACGCCGGACCAAATTGAAGCCGGGATGGATGGTCGCCTGCGGCCAGTGTCGGACGGCAGGTCAGAGGCACTGCTGCCTGCCGTTACGATCCAGAACCATGCGGCCTTTCTGGCACGGGGCAAAGACGGATTGGCGTGTCTTTGGTTCGGTGGCTCGCTGGAAGGTAAGTCCGACATCTGCGTCTGGCGCAGCCTTCTGACAGAAGGCCAATGGTCCGAGCCTGAGCAAATCAGCGACGACCCGGACAGGTCCGAACAGAACCCGATCCAGTTTGACGCACCCGATGGACGGCGGCTGTTCCTGCACACCGCGCAAGTGGGTGGCGATCAGGACGCCTGTCGCGTGCGTCTGCGACAGGCAGGCGGCGCGCCTGTGGATCTGCCGCTCGCGCCCGGCACATTCATTCGCGCGGCCCCGCTGGTGCGCGACGACGGCGCGTGGTTGTTGCCGCTGTTCCGTTGTGTGCCACGCCCCGGCGAACGCTGGACCGGCGCACACGATACCGCTGCTGTCGCAATCAGTGCGGACGCGGGCAGAACATGGCGTACGGTCGAGGTGCCGGATTCCATCGGCTGCGTACACATGACCCCCGTCGACCGGGGCGACGGCCATCTGGTCGCTTTCTTCCGCCGCAGACAGGCGGACATGGTTTATCGTACAACCAGCGCCGATGGCGGCGAAAGCTGGACGCCACCTGCCCCGACCGACGTGCCGAACAACAATTCATCAATCGCGGTGATCCGCTTGGCCGACGGACGCATCGCCATGGCCTGCAACCCCACCAACGCGGCAGAGCATCCAACCGCCCGCCGCGCGTCGCTATATGACGAACTGGGCGAAAGCGACGACCGCCCCAATGCGTCCGGCGGCTGCACGCCGATCTGGGGGGTGCCGCGCGCGCCGATGACCCTGTGTCTGTCAGACGACGACGGCCAGACGTTCGCGCGCCGCATCGTGGTCGAAAAGGGCGCTGGCGATTGCCTCAAGAACGACTCCGTTTCCGGCGAGAACCGCGAAATGTCCTATCCCGCATTGTCGCAGGCCTCGGACGGGTCGCTTGACCTTGCCTATACCTACCACCGCCGCGCGATCAAACACGTGCGGCTATCCCTGAACTGGTTGGAATCCCAATGATCGGCATCACCATGGGCGACCCCGCTGGCGTCGGCCCCGAAATCATCCTGAAAGCCTTGGCGGAAATGGGCGACGATGCCCGCGCGCAGGTTCGCGTCTTCGGCTGTCGCACCACGCTGGACGCGACAGAGGCGGTCGTGAGGACAGGTCTAGATCTGGACACACTGTCGATCGAGGACGTGCCCGTTGAAGGCGCACCCTTGCCGTGGGGAAAAGAGGACCCGCGCGCCGGGGATGCCGCCTATCGCTGTATCGCCGCTGCCGTGACAGCCGCGCAGGATGGGCGCATCGCCTGCATCGTGACCGCACCGCTGAACAAGGCGACGCTGAATGCGGCAGGACATCACTATGACGGACATACAGGCTTGCTGGCGCATCTGACGGGGCACAAGCGGGCCTTTATGTTGCTGGCCTCCGAACGGCTGAACGTCATCCACGTTTCGACCCATGTGGCACTGGCCGACGCGATCACACGCGCGACGCCGGACCAGGTGCTTGCCACGATACGTCAGGGCCACGCGCATCTGAAACGCCTTGGCATCGCGGCCCCCCGCATCGCTGTCGCGGGCATCAACCCGCACTGTGGCGAAGGCGGTCTGTTCGGCACAGAGGACGACGACCAGCTTGCGCCTGCTGTCGTTGCGGCACAGGCCGAGGGTATCGACGCCCAAGGCCCCATCGCAGCGGATACAGTGTTTCACCGCGCTTTCAACGGCAGCTTCGATCTGGTGATCGCGCAGTATCACGATCAGGGCCATATCCCGATCAAGCTGGTGGCTTTCGACACGGCGGTAAATGTCACGCTTGGCCTGCCGATCGACAGGGTGTCGGTGGATCACGGCACCGCCTTTGACGTCGCCGGAACCGGACGCGCGAACCACACAAATATGAACGCGGCGCTGGCCTATGCCCGTCGCCTGACCGGAGACAGCGCATGACCCATGCAATTCAAGGCGTCCATTGCGCCGCAGCCACCCCCGTCACCGCCGATGGTCGTCCCGATCTGGCCCTGTTCACCGCCCATTGCCGTGCGCTGCTGGACGAAGGCTGCCACGGCATCGCGCTCCTTGGCACGACCGGAGAGGCGAACAGCCTGGCCCACGCTGACCGCATGGCGCTGCTAGACGTAGCCATCGACGGTGGCATCGACGCAGGCGTGATGCTGCCCGGCACCTCTGCCCCTGCAATCCGGGACACGATACAACTGACCCGGCATGCGGTCGCGGCGAATGCCAAGGGCGTCGTGTTGCTGCCACCCTACTATTACAAGGGTGTCAGCGACGAAGGGCTCTTCCGCTTCTACGCCCGCGTAATTGAAGGAGTCGCGGACGACCGCCTGCGCGTGGTGCTGTATCACATCCCCCAAGTGACGCAGGTGCCGATCACGCATGATCTGATCGATCGGCTGATGCGTGAATTTCCCGGTATCGTCGTGGGGATCAAGGACAGCGCAGGCGATATCGACCACATGGTCAGGCTTGTGCGCGACTTCCCCGATCTGGCCGTTCTGGCAGGCGCTGACCCGCTGATGCTGCCGCTGCTCCGCGCTGGCGGCGCTGGCTGCATCACCGCCACGTCAAACCTGCGCGCCGACGCGTTGCGGGATATTTGGGACAACTGGCAGGACGACAGCGCCGCCGATATCGTGCGCGCAGCACAGGACCGGATCGACGACTGGCGCGCCCTGACCAACGCCTATGTACAACTGCCGACCGTCAAGGCGATGCTGGCCCGGTCGCGCGGCGACGACGGCTGGCTGAATGTGCTGCCGCCGCTCGTGCCCGTCACCGACGAGGCCCGCGCCGACATCCACGCCCGCATGGCCGAACTGGAGCACTGACATGGACCTTGCTCGCCCCATCACCCTGCACTTGCCCAAAAGGGTCGAAGTCGGCCAAGGCACCGCCGCGCAGCTTGGACTTTGGGCCAAAGGCTTTGACCGCGTGCTGGTCCTGTGTTCCCGCTCGACGCAGGCAATGATCGACCAATTGGGCCTTTCCACGCCGCCTGCGTCGCATGTGGTTCCGCCCGAACCAAAGGACAAAGACCTTGCAGCCGCCATCGACACCGCGCGAAAGGTACGACCCGACCTGATCGTCGGCCTTGGCGGCGGATCGGTCATGGACATAGCAAAGCTGGTCGCGGTCCTGTGGGGCAGCGATCATGCGCTGTCGAACATCGGCGGTGCGGACAAGGTCACCGCCCGCTACTCTGCCATTGCCCAAGTTCCCACGACTGCTGGCACCGGGTCCGAAGGCGGCATTCGCGCGCTCTTCACCTCGACCGACACCGGTATGAAAGTGGCCGTCGAAAGCGCGCTGATGCTGGCCGATTTGGCAATCCTAGACCCCGACCTGACGATGGGCATGCCGCCCGCGATCACCGCTGCTACGGGCGTGGACGCGCTGGCGCATTGCGTCGAAGGATTTACCTCCAAGCGGTCGCACCCGCTGATCGACGGTTATGCGCGCCAGGGGATTGCGCTGACCGGGCGCTATCTGGCGCGCGCCGTGCAGGACGGATCGGACCCCGAGGCACGGTCGGCCATGCTACTGGCGTCCTTTTATGGCGGACTGTGCCTTGGCCCCGTGAACACGACCGCCGGGCACGCCGTGGCTTATCCTTTGGGGACTCACGCCGGCCTGCCGCACGGGCTGGCCAACGCATTGGTGTTCCCGCACGTGCTGGCCTTCAACGCGCCCGCCGCGCCGGAAAAGACCGCCGAGATTGTCACGAGTCTTGGCGCGCGCAGTGCCGAGGCAACCGTTGACTGGTGCCGCTCTCTTGGCATCGACATGTCGCTGAAAAGCCATGGGATATCAGATTCGCAACTGTCCGCTTTTGCCAAAGAGGCGCACGGCATCCGCCGTCTGATGGACTGGAACCCGCGCGAAGCGAGTGTCGCTGACATCGAAGCAATCTATCGCGCGGCTTATTGATCCAGCGCCCGCGCGCGCGACCCTTCCAGATGCAGCCGCATTTCTGTCCGGGCGGTGTCTCCGTCTCCGTCACGAATTGCGGCGAAGATCCGGCCGTGTTCGTCAAAGACGTGCTCCAACCCCGCCGGGACGATCTTAAGTGACGCGCCGTGCCGGCGCATGCCGACGGCGATGTGATCCTTCAACTCCTCCATCGACATGGCAAAATAGCGGTTACCGCTCGCCCGCGCGATAGCCAGATGGAATGCGAAATCAGCGTCTTCTCGGTGATGCGCGGCGCGGGTCGCCTGCCCGAGAAGGTCAAGGGCGGCCACGATTTCTGTCAGTGCCGCGGGTGTCTTCTCGCGGGCTGCAGCTGCCGCCGCTTCGGGTTCGATGGCCAGCCTGAACGCATAGCAAGCCGCCAGATCGCGGGTGCCCTCGGGCCGTCCAAAGCCCAGCGGCGCGCGCAAGCCGGACTGCCGCACAAATGTGCCGGACCCTTGCCGGGCCTGCACTAACCCCTGTTCGGCCAGCCGCCGCAAAGCTTCTCGCAAAACGGGGCGAGAGATGTCGAGCTCTGCCGCCAGCGCATGTTCGGTCGGCAGCCTTTCCCCGTCGGCATAGGCCCCCGATCGGATCGCGCGGAACAAGCGGTCATAGGCCGCATCGGCAAGTGAGGGGCGCCGCGCCTTCATGCGACAAGCCTGCACAGCGCGTCGGGCGCGCCAAAGCCACCGGATTTCGTGACGATCAACCGCCCCGCCGCGTCGCGCGACACTGGCAGACCTGGTAACGCTTCTCCGGTCACGTGCAACAGGTGCACACCCAGCGCGTCCAAGACCGCCTCTGCCGTGGCACCGCCAGACACGACGAGCGCGTCTATCGCAGCAGCGCGAGAAGCGATCCCGTCGGCGAAACGGCGCGTTACCGCGCCCAGCGGCAGGCCGGCGATGTCGGTCGCATGGACCAGTCCGCCACCGCCCGGTGGCACCTGTCCACCGGGTGCTGTTTCGCAATCCAGTCCCGACGCCTGCAGCGCCGCAATCTGTGCCAACGTGATCGGGTCCTGCGACCCGATGGCGAACAGCATGAGCCCTGGCAACGGCAAGTCGATGACGGTTGGAGCTGCGCCCATGCGCTGCGCCAAGACCTGCGCCAGCCCGCGCGCACCGACCGGCAAGGCACCCGGGTCGGCATCCAGCGCCGCCGCGATGTCTGTTTTGGTTGCGGCATCCGGCGCAATGGCCTGTGGGCCTAGAACATCCGCAATCATGATCGGCCGGTCCACGCCGAACCCCTGCACCGCGCCGTCGCGCACGATCCGCCCCATGTCGGGCAAGGCAGGCAGCAAAAGGGGTCGGCCGGGCATCGCACGCAGCTCTGCCCTGATGTTACCTTTTAAGCGCGAGTCGACTTTCTTCATCAGCGCGGCCCCGTCAGGCACCATCGCCATGATCTTTGCCACGGTCCGCGCAGCCGTGTCGGCGTCACACTCGCGGCTACGGGTCGAGACCGCGACGATCCGTTTCCCGTAGTCCAACGCCGCTTGAAACGCATCTGGACCAGTCGCCACGACAGCCCCCAACGCGGCAAACGGGGCGGCTGCATCCAGCGCCCCGGTCAGATCGTCCGCCACAATTATCAAGTCCGGCACAGCGCCCTCCGATTGGCGTGCACCTTAAACGGACTGTGACATTGTGCCAGCCCTTAGCCCATCAATGTGCCACCATTTGCGTTCAATGTGGCCCCCGTGATGAACCCCGACGCAGGCGACGCAAGGAACAGCACCGTGTCCGCGATCTCTGTGTCCGAACCCAGCCGACCCATCGGCACCTTGGCCAACACCTGCGCGCGGTAGGCAATGTCCCACTGGTCGGTCATGTCGGTCTGGATCGGACCAGGGCAGACCGCGTTCACGCGGATACCGTGCAGCGCAAATTCGCGCGCAAAGTGCATGACAAGGTAATTCACAGCGGCCTTGGACGCGCCATAGGCGGGCGACGCATTGGGATGAGGCGCCTTCGACGCAGAGGAACTGACGCTGACGATTCGCCCGGTCCTTGCAGCCATCATGTGAGGCAGGACGGCCCGGCACAGATGCAACGTGCCGTTCAGGTTCACGTCCAACATCCGCTGCCAGTCGTCCAGTGCCAAGTCCAAGGTGCTGATGCGCTGGTTCATACCCGCGTTGCAGACCGCAATGTCGATCCGTCCGAACCGATCCATCGCCGCCGTCGCCATCCGGGCCGACACGTCGGGGTCCGAGATATCGCCAAAGATGGCCACGGCATCGCGACCCGTCGCTTGAACCGCAGCAAGCGTGTCATCCAGCGCCCCGTCCCGCGACGCCCCAAGCACGAGGTCCGCACCCGCCTGTGCCAGCCGCACCGCGACCGCGCGACCGATGCCACGGCTTGCCCCACTGATGATCGCGACCTGCCCGGTCAGATCACTGCCGCTCACCCTGCCATCCTCAGCTACGGCCTTCGATCAAGGCGGCCATCATCTGGCTTTCCTCCTCGGTCAGATCGGTCAGCGGCGACCGCACGGAACCCGTGTCAAACCCGCGCAGCCGCACACCGGCCTTCACGGCGGATACGGCATAGCCTGACTTGCGGTCGCGGATCGCGGCGAAAGGATAATAAAATTCCTGCAGCATCTTGTGACAGGTCGCATCATCGCCCGATGTAAAGGCGGCGTGGAACGCCAGCGCCGTTTCAGGCACAAAGTTGAAAACGGCGGACGAATAAGTGTCCACCCCCGCCCCGCGATAGGCCTGCGCAAACAGCTCGTGCGTGGGCATACCGCCGATATAGGCCAACCGGTCGCCCAGACCGACCGTAATGCGCTTGACCGTATCGATGTCGCCGGTTCCGTCCTTGAACCCGATCAGGTTGGGGCAGTTGTCGGCTAGCCGGGCCAGTGTTTCCGCCTTCACGACCGACTGGCCCCGGTTGTAGACGATGACGCCCATGTCAGTGGACCGGCAGACCGCACGGATATGGGCCTCAATCCCATCCTGGGGCGCGCCGATCAGGTAATGCGGCAATAGCAGGATACCGTCGCCGCCCGCCGCCTCGATCCCCTGTGCAAGGTCACAGGCCATACGCGTACCATAGCCGCATCCGGCGATAACCGGGGCGTCGGGCTGGGCTTCGCGGGCGGTTTTGACCACGGCGATCACCTCATCCGGGGTCAGGGAAAACATCTCTCCGGTGCCGCCCGCGACAATCAAGCCCGCAACGGGATGGGCGGACAGCCAGTCAAGATGCGCGCGGAACGGACCGGGCGCAAAGCGATCTTCTGCGTCGAAGGGTGTAACCGGGAACGACAGCAGGCCGGACCGAATTACGTCGCGCAGCTCAGTAGGGGACATCATTGGATTGGCTCCTTAACAATAATCTTCGGGACCGACCTGTTGGGCCGGAGAGTAGCGTGCGCCGTGGCACCAGCCGACGGGCATTCGGCGGTCGATTTCGACCAGCAGGTCAGCGTCCAGCGGCGCGCGCGCACCGGCGATCAGGTCCAGCAGATGGGCGACAGAACGTGTACCGGGAATCGCCAACACATGATCGCCCTGCGCCAGCGTCCAGCCGATGGCCAGCGCAGCACAGGGCAAGCCTGCCTCTGCCGCCAAGTCCCGCAAGGGTTGGCTGGCAGAGATGTTGCGCTGCAGGTTCGCACCCGTAAAACGCGGATTGGTTTTCAAAAAGGCCGATGTCTCGACACGATCGGCATCCGGCGGTGCGTCCGTCAGCAATCCGCGCCCGACCGGAGAGAACGCGACCAGCGCCGCCCCTGTTGCGGCACAGCTTTGCCGCAGACCAAGATCGGGCTGCCGCGTTTGCAGCGAGTATTCGGACTGCACGGCAGCGACCGGATGGATCGCCGCCGCCCGCGCCAGCGAGGTCGGCGCGATTTCTGAAAAACCAAAGCCGCCGATCTTGCCCTCTTGCTGAAGGGCCGCGAGCGTTTCCGTCACGGCCTCGATCGGGGTCCGGGAATCGCGGCGGTGGACGTAGAACAGATCGACCTGTTCGACACAAAGCCGTTTCAGGCTGGCTTCCAGTTCGGATCGAAGATGCGCGTCAGAATTGTCGAAGACGCGTTTGCCATCCGCGTCCTTGGTGATCCCCGCCTTGGTCGCGATCCGCAGATCACCCTGCCCCCGGTCGGTAATCCAGCGGCCAATGATCGCCTCGGAAAGGCCTGCGCCGTAGACATTCGATGTGTCCAGATGGTCGATGCCGCCGTCGCGGGCGGCATCGAGAATGGCAAAGCTTTCGGCTTCGGTCGCGGGACCGTAGAACCCCGCGAACGACATGGCCCCGACCCCTATAGCAGAGACCTCTGGACCGGAGCGACCGAAAGCGCGGCGGATCACCGACCCTTGGCCTTACGCCATGCGTCAAAGTCGGTCGCGTGTTCGTCCATCGTGCGGGGATAGAGGCCAATGATGCTGACGCCATCCTTGACGCGGTCGACCACAAAATCCTCGTAAACCGTCATCTCGAACGCCTCGTCCGCGATGTCATCGGCGATGTCCTGCGGGATGACGATGACGCAGTCGGCGTCGCCCACAATGATGTCGCCCGGAAAGACGGGGGCATCGCCGCAGCCGATGGGTTCGTTGATGCCGATGGCCTCGTTCGTGGTCAGGTTCGTCGGGCTGGACGGGCGATTATGATAGGCCGGAATGTCCAATTCTGCGATCACCGCCGCGTCGCGGAAACCGCCATCGGTGACAACCCCTGCCCCGCCGCGCACCATCAGACGTGTGATGAGGATGTCCCCGGCAGAGGCTGCCGTGGCGCTTTTGCGGCTGTCCATCACCAGCACGTGGCCTTTTGGGCATTGCTCGATGGCGACACGCTGGGGGTGTTCGGGATTGCGAAATTCGACAAGCTGGTTGCGATCCTCGCGGGCGGGCATGTAGCGCAGCGTATAGGCTGGGCCGACCATGTTCTTGCCCTTCCAGCCGACCGGGTTCACGCCCTGGATCACCTGGCTGCGCAAACCGCGCTTATAAAGCGCGGTCGCAAGGGTCGCGACCGACACGTCCATCAGCTTTTCACGGGTTTCCTGTTTCATGGGTGTTCTCGCTTTCACTTCAAATCGTCCGGCAGCACGGCACCGGGCAGGTTCTGGTAGCAGACAGGGCGCAGGAACCGACGGATCGACAGGGTGCCGACACTGGTTGCGCCAAAGTTGGTGGACGCAGGGTATGGACCGCCATGGACCATCGTGTCAGCGACCTCGACCCCCGTCGGGAACCCGTTGGCAAGGATCCGGCCAGCCTTGCGTTCGAGGATCGGCAGCAGATCCTTTGCTGTTTTGGAATCGCCGTCGTCCATATGCAGCGTGATCGTCAGCTGGCCCTTCAGCGACCGGGCGATCCGCTCGATCTGCGCCGCGTCCTTGCAGCGCACGATAAGGCCGACAGGACCAAAAACCTCTTCCGACAGGTGATCGTTGCTCAGCCATGTGTCGGCATCGGTTTCGAACAGGAACGGTGTGGCACTGCGATCCACTGGTTCGGACACAAAGACCGAAGCCACGTTGGTGCTGTCCGCCATCGCCTGCGCACCGCCCTTATAGGCTGCGGCGATGCCATCGGTCAGCATGGTCTGTGGTGCCATGTCCTGCAACGCGGCCTTGGCGGCGTCGCGCATCGTGTCGGCATCGGCGCCATCCAGAACAACCGCGATGCCGGGGTTGGTGCAGAACTGCCCCGCGCCCATCGTCAGCGAACCGGCCCAGCCTTTTCCCAGTTCCGCCGCGCGCGCGCCCATGGCTGCGGGCAGGCAGAACATCGGATTCACGCTGCCGAGCTCCCCGAAGAACGGGATCGGTTCGTCCCGCTGTGCGCACAGATCGAACAACGCACGACCGCCTCCCAGCGATCCGGTAAAGCCGACGGCCTTGATCAGCGGATGCTGGACAAGCGCCGTGCCGACGTCGCGCTTGCCGCCCTGAATCAGGCTGAACACACCCTTGGGCATGCCTGTCTTTTCGATGGCGGCAAGGATCGCCTCGGCTACGATTTCGCCTGTGCCGGGGTGGGCAGAGTGTCCCTTTACGACGACTGGGCAACCGGCAGCAAGCGCAGCGGCGGTATCACCACCAGCGGTCGAGAACGCGAGCGGGAAGTTTGAAGCGCCAAATACGGCTACAGGACCGATCGGGCGCTGGATCATCAGGAGTTCCGGACGCGGCAGGGGCGCGCGGTCAGGCAGGGCTTCGTCGTGACGGCGGTCAAGGTAGGCCCCGTCGCAGATGTGGCTGGCGAACAGGCGCAGCTGACCGACGGTGCGGCCTCGCTCGCCTTGCAGACGCGCCTCTGGCAGGCCGGTTTCGGATGCACCGATAGCGGTGATCTGCTCTGCGCGCGCGTCGATTTCATCGGCGATGGCGTCGAGAAAGGCGGCACGGTCTTCACGGCTTGAATAGCCGTAGGATTCGAACGCTTCTTCGGCGGCGACGCAGGCACGATCCACCAGACCGGGCGTGCCGACGAAATAGTCATGTGCATCGCCGTGGGCGGGTTCAGACCGGAACGTCGTGTCGCCCGCGACCCAATCCCCCGCGATCAGGTGTTTTCCATGAGGGATGAAGTTTGACATGTCGTCTCCTTTAGTATGCTCAGCCGCGACCGATGAAGGGCATCGCCGTGGCCATGATCGTCATGAACTGAACGTTCGTCTCCAACGGTAGCGTCGCCATGTGCAGCACCGCGTCAGCGACTTGGCCCGCGTCCATCATGGGTTCGGCACGGATCGATCCATCCGCCTGCGGCACGCCCTTTGTCTGGGTCGCAGACATGTCGGTCAGCGCATTGCCGATGTCGATCTGGCCGCAGGCAATGTTATGCGCGCGCCCGTCCAGCGACAGGCTGCGAGTCAGTCCGGTGATCGCGTGTTTTGACGCAGTATACGCAATAGATCCGGGACGCGGCGCGTGGGCCGACACCGACCCGTTATTTATGATCCGACCGCCCTTGGGGTCCTGCGCTTTCATCCGGGCAAATGCCGCGCGCGCGCAAAAGAACGACCCGGTCAGGTTCACGTCGATGATGCGCCGCCAGTCGTCAGGCGAAGTTTCGTCGGGCGGCACAGATTTCAGGCTGGCGCCCGCGTTGTTGAACAGCGCGTCGATCCGGCCCCACGCCTTGGCGGCGGTATCGAATGCCGCATCGACCGCGGCGGCATCGGTCACATCGCAGGGCAGCAAGAGCGCGGATGTCCCGTCGGCTGTCTCGCGCAGCGCATCAGCGCGCCGCGCGATCAGTCCAACCCGCCAGCCTGCGGACAGAAACCGGCGTGCTGTGATGCGACCGATGCCCCCCGATGCGCCTGTGATGATGATCGACTGTGCCAAGCTACAGCAACCCGTTGTCGGTCAGGAACGCCCGCATGGTCTGCGCCTGAGCGTCCGTCAGCGGCCACGCGGAAGGTGCGCGCGTACCACCGCAATCCTGGCCTAGCGCCTGCAACGCGGCCTTTACGCCGGTTACGTTGGTGCCGTTCATTTCCTCTGCGCGGATGTCCTCGAACGGACGCATGGTTTCGATCAGACGGTTCGCCTCGTCGTAGTTGCCAGCGTCGAGAGCGGCGTGGATCGCGACAGATCGTTCCGGCCAGACATTGATCAGCCCGCTAGTGAACCCCCGTGCGCCCACGGCATAGAGCGGCGGAGCCCAGACTTCGGCCAGACCGCAGACCCAAACAATGTCATCGGCGCAGGCCGCGCGGGCGGCGGCGAGTTTCAGCGGATTAGGGGTCGCCCATTTCACGCCCTTCACGCCGTCCAGATCACACAGTGCCTTGATCCCATCGGTACCGATGCCATCGTTGCGCAGGTACAGCATCACCGGCAGACCACCCGATGCGTCGCGGACCTGCCGGACATATTCGACGATACCGCGCGGAGAAACGAAGGGATCGGGCGGTTGGTGGATCATCAGGGCTGCCGCCCCCGCCTTGGCGCTTTCTTCAGCCAAACGGCAGGCGTCGCGGATGCCACGTCCGATTCCGGCCAGCAGGGGGGCACGTCCATCGATCATGGCAGCGACTTCGCGCGCCATGGAGCAGGCCTCGTCCGTGGTCAAAGCGTAAAATTCGCCGGTATTGCCGTTGACCACGGGCATGTGGACCCCTGCCCGCAGGGCGCGGTCGATGATCGATTCCAGCTTATCAGGGGCGATGTCGCCGGCATCGTCGTAGGGGGTGACAAGGATGCCGGAAATGCCGCGCAGGGCTGTGTCTAGGTCATGAGTCATCAGTAAATATCCGGTTCGCCCGCGGCAGGACCGAAGGATTTTTCAAGAAAGTCAAAGTCGCAGCCCGTGTCGGCCTGTCCCACGTGCTTGGAGAACATATAGCCCCAGCCCCGCTGGAAGCGCGGCTCTGGCGGGGTCCATGCTGCGCGGCGTCGTTCGATCTCTGCCTCGTCCACCAGCATGTCGAGCCTGCGGTTCGGAAGGTCCATCCGAACGATGTCGCCGGTCTGCAGCAACGCCAGCGGTCCCCCGATAAAGCTTTCGGGCGCAACGTGCAGGACGCAGGCACCATAGGACGTGCCGGACATCCGCGCGTCGGAAATCCGCAGCATATCGCGATGGCCCTGTTTGATCAGCGCCTTGGGGATCGGCAGCATGCCCCATTCCGGCATGCCAGGCCCGCCCAAGGGCCCTGCGTTGCGCAGTACCATCACGTGGTCGGGCGTCACGTCCAGATCTTCGTCGTCCACGGCCTTTTTCATCTCGGGGTAGCTGTCAAAGACCAACGCGGGGCCTTCGTGGACATAGTATTTCGGATCGCAGGCGGCAGGTTTGATGACCGCGCCGTCCGGGCACAGATTGCCGCGCAGCAAAGCGAGCGAGCCTTCGTGATACACGGGGTTCGACAGCGGACGTATGACATCGTCGTTGTAAACCACCGCACCTTCAAGGTTTTCACCCATCGTCTTGCCGGTGACGGTGATGCAGGTGGTATCCAGACGATCCTCCATCTGCTTCATCAGCGCGCGCAGACCGCCCGCCATGAAGAAATCCTCCATCAGGTAGTCCTTGCCAGAGGGCCGTACGTTGGCAATCAGCGGCGTCTCACGGCCCAACAAATCCAAATCGTCCAACGTCAGGTTGACGCCCGCGCGGCGGGCCATGGCGATCAGGTGGACGACGGCGTTGGTGGAACACCCTGTCGCCATCGCAATGATTGCGGCATTGCGCACGGCGGCGTCGGTGATGATGCGGTCGGGTGTCAAATCCTCCCACACCATATCGACAATGCGGCGACCACAGTCCGAACCCATCCGCTGGTGTCCCGAATCGGCGGCAGGGATCGAGGACGCGCCGGGCAGCGTCAGCCCCATCGCGTCGGTGATCGCGGTCATTGTGGACGCGGTGCCCATCGTCATGCAGGTGCCGACCGACCGCGCGATGCCACCCTGCACGCCCAGCCATTCCTCGTCCGTGATGTTGCCCGCGCGGCGTTCGTCCCAGTATTTCCATGCGTCCGATCCGGACCCCAGAATCTTGCCCGCGTAATGCCCACGCAGCATCGGACCGGCAGGCAGGTAAATAAACGGAATGCCCGCAGTGATTGCACCCATAACAAGACCCGGTGTTGTCTTGTCGCAGCCGCCCATCAGCACCACACCGTCGAACGGGTGCGAACGGATCATCTCTTCCGTCTCCATCGCCAGCATGTTGCGATACAGCATCGAGGTCGGTTTGGTGAAGCTTTCATCCACCGACAGTGACGGCATTTCGACACCAAAACCGCCGTTCTGGAAAACGCCCCGTTTGACGTCTTGCGCCCGCTCACGAAAGTGGCCGTGACACGAATTGATTTCCGACCACGTATTCAGGATGCCAATGACCGGCTTTCCGCGAAATTCATCCTCAGAATAGCCCATCTGCATCATCCGCGACCGATGGCCGAAACTGCGAAGATCGTCCGGCCCGAACCAACGAGAGGACCGAAGCGTGTCCGGCGTTTTGCGAGCGTGGGTCATGACTGGTCCTTTTGCGGGTAACACTTCTGACAATGTATGCGCATACAAAAATGATCGTCAACCGGATTGCAGGCTCATTTATGTTAAATTTCGCAGGTTGACAGCAGTGATTGGGGCGTGTTCAAACTCTATGTATGCGCATTCATTGCGCTTTACGAATCCGCCGCAGTTTTGCGGCGCAGGGAGGATAAAATGACGATTTCACGCAGAACACTTTTGGTTGCAGCATCCGCTGCAGCCCTTATGGCACAGCCTATGGCCGCCGCCGCTCAGGACTTGCCGCGCAATGTGCGTATGGTGATCGGGTCCAGCTCGACTGGTGGTGACACGTACCAGAACGCATCGATTCTAGCCGAGTCGCTGAGCGAGCATCTGGGCATCAACGTCCGCGTAGATCCGGTTGGCGCATCAGAGGCTTTCAAGGCACTGGCGCGCGACAGCCGCGGCACCACGATCATGATGCACCACGACCAGTCCTATCTGCAGGAACTGTATGGTATAGAAGGTTCGCCTGACATTTTCGCCGAAACAATCGTTGGCCCGACCATTTCGGTCAACCCAGGCAACGCCTACCTTGTGCCAGCAGACAGCCCCTACCAAAGCATGGATGACATTCTGGCCGCTGCTGAAGCCGGTGAACGTGTCCGCGTCGCGATCCAGCCGGGTGGCGTGTCGGAAATCGGGTTCACCGCGATGCGGAACGCCGCACGGTTGCGCGCCCCGGGATCCGAAGCAAACATCGTGCCCGTGAACACCGGCGATCAGGCCGACAAGAACCAGGCAATGTGGGACGATCTAGCTGATGTCATCAACGGATCGATCCAGGCGAACGAACAGTTCACCCAGTTGCCTTCCGACGATCCGACCGCAATGCGTTTCATCTGGATCACCGCGACCCCGGAAACGCTGAATAAGGCCCCAGCCGAAGGTCTGGGTGCGACCAGCCGCGACGACATGTTGGCCTATGCCGCACCAGCAGTTTCCGTGCCGATGACAGCCGACGAAAATTTCACCTTCGACAAGGAATTCTTCCTGATGTTCAATCCGGAAACCGATCCGGCGCTGATCCAGGCGATCGATACGGCGATGGAAGAAATCTATGCGAAAGGTGCGATCCAGGAACGGTTCCTGTCGTCGTTCTTCACGCCGCAGTACCGCCCGATGGCCGAAGCCCAGGAACACCTGCAGTCGAAGAACAACGACTATGAGACCATCATCTCTGACCTGAAGTCGGAATAAGCCCGACCATGGACACGGGTCCGGCCGCCAGTGCGCGCGGCCGGACCTTTTTCGAAACGCCGCTTCGGAGGGGACGCGGATGGAAAACCTGACACGGGTGACGATCGACTTCGACACCTCGCATCTCATCTTTCCCATCATGATAGGGGTGATCCTATCGCTTTTGGGTCTGGCCATCCTGATCCGCGACCGTGCGGCGATCATGTCGTCCGGGCAGATGTGGGCCACCACGTTCCGCGACATGGACAAGCCGCGCTTTTTCGGAGCGCTTGCGATCACCATCGTCTATTTTCTGGCGATGGTTCCAGTCGGGAACATCTGGCCCAATGCCGGCTATGGCTTCCTGATCTGTTCCGTCCCCTACGTCATCGCACTGGGCCTGCTGTTCATGCACAGCCGCTCACGCGCGGCCATCGGATCCATGCTGGCCGTTGCGATCATCGCACCACCGGTTGTCTGGTGGCTATTTTCCGAAGTTTTCTTCCTCACCCTGCCATAAAGGCTGTTGTTCATGGACCTTCTCGCCCACCTGCTCGATCCGTGGTTCATCGGCCTGATCTTTGGCGGCACCCTGATGGGAATCGTCTTTGGCGCGATCCCCGGCATGACCGCGACGATGGCCGTCGCCGTGTGCTTGCCGCTGACCTTTTCACTGGGCCTCGTCAACGGTCTGGCGTTGCTCCTCAGCCTATATGTCGGCGGCATCACCGGCGGGCTGGTGCCCGCCATTCTACTGGGTATCCCCGGCACACCGTCGTCGATCACGACCACCTTCGACGGTTTTCCCATGGCCAAACGCGGTGAAGGCGAAAAAGCACTGAAGATCGCCATCATCGCATCCGTCGCCGGTGGTCTTGTGTCGCTCGTGGCCCTGTTTTTCTTTGCGCCAGTCCTGGCAAAGTTCGCGATCAAGTTTTCCTATGTCGAGAAATTCCTGATCATCTTCTTTGCCCTGACCGTCATGGCAGCTTTGTCCAAGGACATGCTGCTGGGTATCTTTTCGGGCGTGTTGGGCATCTTTTTGTCACTGATCGGCACCTACGACATCACCAACGGCGGCAACGGCCACACGCGCCTGATCCCGCCCGGCATGGACTATTGGCTGGACGGTGGCTTTGCCTTGCTTCCCGTGCTGATCGGCATCTTCGGCGTGACCGTCATCCTTGAAGAGGCCGAATTGGGTATGCCGCGCGGGCAATCGCTAAAGGATATTGAGGTTGGGCCGCATTCGCGATTTTCCTTCTCGATCTTCAAAGGTCAGACGCTGAATCTGCTGCGGTCCGGCAGCATTGGCACCTTTGTCGGCATCCTGCCTGGCGTCGGCGGGTCAGCCGCATCGATCCTGTCCTATACCGCTGCCAAAACAACATCACGCCACCCCGAACGCTTTGGCAAAGGCGAACCCGCCGGTGTCATCGCGTCAGAGGCCGGCAACAACGGTCTGACCGGCGGCGCGCTGGTACCGTTGCTGTCATTGGGCATTCCGGGCGATTCCACGACTGCTTTGCTGATTGGCGCGTTTGCGTTGCAGGGCATTCAGGTCGGGCCGTTGTTCATCAGTCAAAACATCGACACATGGAACGCGATGATCACGGCGATGGTCATTTCGAACCTTGTGATGCTGGTCACCATGTTCTTTGCAATCCGCTGGTTCGCCATGGTCATCGCTGTGCCCAAGCAAATTCTGTATCCATTCATCCTGATGATGTGCGTGATCGGTGCCTATACGATCAATTACGGCATCATCTTCGACGTCTGGACGCTGCTGATTTTCGGGGTGTTCGGCTGGTTGATGGTCAAGCTGAAGCTGGAAGTCGCTCCATTCATCATCGGCTTCATCCTTGGACCGTCGGCAGAGATCTACTTTGTCAAATCGCTGGAAAGCTTTGGGGATCCCTTCATCTTCTTCACCAAAAGCTGGATTGCGGCTTTCTTGTGGGTCCTGATCATCGCATCGGTCGTGATGTCGGTCATTTTGTCGCGGCGGAACAGGAGCGACGGGGCAATGCGGACTTGATTCGCGCGCCCCACCCGGCAACAAGTTGACAAATGACGCCGGGTTCGCACAATTCTTCTATGCCGCGCCGCAGGGTGACGATGCAGGATGTCGGTCGCATGGCGGGGGTCAGTCAGGTCACAGTCAGCCGCGCGCTAAGCGACCCATCGAAAGTATCAAAGGCCACGCTGGACCGGATACAGGCCGCGATCTATGCAACCGGATTTGTACCCAACGCCGCCGCCGGGGCGCTGGCATCTCGGCGGTCGCATCTTATCAGCGCGTTGGTCCCGTCGATTACCAATATCGTCTATTCTTCATTCATCCGTGCATTTTCTGAACGCATCCGCGCAGATGGCTATCAGATCCTGCTGTCAGAGACCGGGTTCGATCAGCAAGACGAAGAAACGGCTGTAAAAGCCCACTTGTCGCGCCAGCCGGACGCCATCCTTTTGACAGGGATCCATCACAGCCGCGAAACACGGCGCATGCTGCTGGCGTCCGGCATTCCGGTCGTCGAGGTCTGGGACATCAGCGACACCCCCATAGACACCTGTGTCGGCTTCGATCATGCCGCAGCCGCGCGTACCGTTGCGAAATTCGCGATCAAGAACGGCTACCGGACCGCCGCAACGATCACGGCAGGCGATTCGCGGGCACGCCAGCGTCAGGTATCGTTCGCACAGCATTTTCAAACTGCAGGCGGATTTCCCGTGATGGACATCGACATCGGCGGCCCCGCCAGCATCGCGGCAGGTCGCACGGCCCTGACGCAGATTCTTAAAGCAACCGACGTCGAAAATAGCGCGGCGTTCGTTTTTTGCAGCTCTGATCTTTTGGCACACGGCGCCCTGATCGAAGCCGCCAAGCGCGGGATCGTCGTACCGGACGCGCTGGCGATCATGGGATTTGGTGATCAGGATTTTGCTGCGTCGCTTGAACCGCCCCTTACCTCGCTTCGCGTCGACCGTGATCTTTTGGGGCACAGCGCGGCCGAGGCTCTCATCGCCAGAATAAACGGCCACCCTGTAAAAGACGTAACGCGTATCAACTTTGAAATTGCGCTCAGGAACACGGTCCTATGCTAAAGCGCTTTGTAAATGCTGTCCGGTCATTGTCGCAGCTGGTTTCGTGGTCGGCTAAAAATACGGAATAGGCCGCGTGTGATCAACGACAAGCTGCGCAGGTATGTCAAGCCAATCAACAGATTGGCGCCGGACGCTGACCACCGCGGCCACAAGGGATTGAACAACGCCATCGAATGATCACACTGGTCTTGTCGCGGTTTGGTGCCGCTCCTTTGATAGCATAATGTGCAGCAAAGGAGATGAACCATGGGCACAGTCAGGACGGATGAATTTCGCAAGGACGCGGTTCGGATCGCGTTAACCAGCGGGCTTTCACGGCGTCAGGTTGCGGATGATCTTGGCGTCGGCATGTCGACCTTGAACAAGTGGGTGACGACGCACCGCGAGGCGGATGTCGTGTCGCCGGATGACCGAGAGTTTGCGCGCGAGAACGAACGACTTCGGCGCGAGAACCGTATCCTCAAGGAGGAGAGGGATATTCTAGAAAAAGCCACCCAGTTCTTCGCGAGCCAAAAGCCGTGAGGTTCAGGTTCGTCGAGGAACAGCGTGGCACCTTCCAGATCAACCGACTTTGCCAGGTGATGAATGCCAGCCCACGTGGGTTGCGGGCACATCACAGCCGTCCTGCCAGTCGCAGGCAGCGCATGGACATGGTCGTCCTGGCGCACATCAAGGAGCAGTCGCGTTTGAGCCTGGGCAGTTATGGTCGGCCGAGAATGACCGAAGAACTCAAGGAGGTTGGCGTTGATGTAGGGCACCGGCGTGTCGGACGGCTGATGCGTGAGAACGGAATTGTCGTTGAAAGGACAAGGAAGTTCAAAGCGACCACGGACAGCGACCACACGTTCAACATCGCGCCGAACCTTCTGGACCGTGACTTCACAGCGGATCGGCCCAACCAAAAATGGGCGGGCGATATCAGTTACATCTGGACCCGCGAGGGGTGGCTGTATCTGGCGGTCATCCTCGATCTGCATTCGCGGCGTGTCATCGGCTGGGCTGTCAGCAACCGCATGAAACGCGATCTGGCGATCCGGGCGCTGAAGATGGCCATCGCACTGCGGTCACCGCCTCGGGGCTGCATCTTCCACAGCGATCGCGGCAGCCAATACTGTTCACACGACTATCAGAAGGTCCTGCGCGAGCACGGCCTGAAGCCATCGATGAGCGGCAAAGGCAACTGCTATGACAACGCCGCAGTTTTACGTCGGGAAAACAGTCTCCCAGACTGTTTTCTGATCCTCCTCACCTTCTTCAAGACCATCAAGGCCGAGTTGATCTGGCGGCGCACCTGGCAAACCCGCCGACAGGCTGAGACGGCCATCTTCCAATACATCAACGGCTTCTATAACCCGCGCCGTCGGCATTCAGCATTGGGAGGCAAAAGCCCCTTGGCCTTCGAACGCCAAGTGGCCTAAACGAGCACGCGGAGCGGCACAAATACGTGACAAGACCAGACTTTCTCAATCAACCGCGCTTTTTAAAATCAGAGAACATCGAGCGGGCAAGCGCCAATGCTACTCCGTTGATATTCGTTGCCACAGCTTCGTCGCTCTTCAGATAGGACAAGGACTGGAAACTGTTCTTCGTGTGCCGTCCAACTTCGTCTGGTCCGACATAGCCCATCGCCCAGTCTGAAAATGCTGGGCTCTCGGCCAGATCGGCCCACATGAGCGATAGGCTTTTGTGACGAGGATCGTGAGAAATTCGTTTATAATAGCAATCTTCAACAGATGACTGTTCTCCTTCCAGCACCTGAAAGAAGATCTCATCGTGATACATCAGAACCCCGGTGATCTTGTCTCTGGCATTGTTTCGCTGGGAAGCCTTCAGGATGTCGGACAAAGTCATCTCGTCCAACGGTGACGTTGACAAACTTACGTAGGCAAGTTGAAACAGCATGATCGGAATCCTATCTGGTTTCGAATGAGACCTAACTGAATATTGGGTCAGCCTGAATGACCTATTTTGCAGTCGGCAAAATGTTGCAGCGGTGAAATTGTCTTGCTCAAAACTCTTTTTTTCTAACACCTTGTCGACGGAATCAGCCTTGGCCGACGATGCCAAGACGCAAGTCCATTGTCGAAAATGCTGCCCTGAACCATGATGCGGATGCTTCGCAACAATACGGAAAGCAACGCCTTGGGAAGAGTCGTGTTCGGTTCAGCGCTGACCTCCATTTCGCTTTGAAGGATAGAGACGAACTGCTGCCTTGAAGTTTGGTGCCGGTCGTGACCAGCGTGGGTTTATACTCAACACCGACTGCGGGAACCGCCAATTTCAATCGCTGATCAGTGTCAAGCCTTTCCACCGATCAATTTTTATTGGCAGTCCGAAGGTCAAGCTTTTGACATACCGATGAGGTACGCTTGAACCAGTTGGGACATTCAGTGAATCGATACGTGTTATTATGATGTGCTTGGAGGGACTAACGGCAGGCCCGATCTTGTGGAGTGTCGTCGGGGTCAGCGCAGTCGCTGCCATTGTTCTGTTCTGGATGATGAAATTCCAGAGTTTCCAAGGCAAGATTTACTACGCTCTTACCTTCCTCGCCATGATCTGGACCTTGATCATGGTCGGGTTCGAGGCATCATCGGCGACCTTCGCCTGCCAGTTGCAATGGGCAACCTTGGCATGGCTCGGCAACGGGATGGTGCCGGTGGCCTGGTGTTTCTTCGTATTTGCCTACGTCGACGATACCTTTTGGCGACGCAAGGCCCGCATCATACTGATCGTCGTGCCCTTGGCCATCTTCGCATTTGTCGCCACTAACCCTTGGCACAACCTTGTATATACCGATGCTTCCGTCATTCCGCTTGGTGAGCGTCAGATAAAGTACGCCCATGGCCCGGGATTCTACGCGATCATCGGCACCCTGTATGCCTTCGTGTTTGCGACCCTTTATTGTTTGGGTCGGGCGTTCCGGCGGGCGAGGCGCACCGCTTGGCCTATGCTGACCATGCTGATCATCATCACGACGACGCCGCTGACGGCAAACGCGGCCTATGTTGGCTTGGGCCTTACCTTTTTTGGCCTCGATCCCACGGCTTTCATGTTCACGCTGGCGCTTTTTCCGTTTACGTGGATGCTGGTGACGAACAAGACAATGGACATGGCCTCGGTCGGTCAATCCATTCTTTTCAACACGATGAGCGAACCCGTCGTTCTGATCGACAGGCACAGGAAAATCGTTCTGGTGAACACTGCGGCCAAACGCGCCGGTCGAAAGTATGGCACAGATCGTTTTCTGGATGCGATGCGCGCCAGCATTGAGGGGCTGAACACCTCTGAACATATCGCCAACATGACCATCGGCGCGCGGGTTTATGAACCCCGTGTTCGGCAAATTGCCAACCCACTTGATCCGTCGGGAAGTATCCTGGGATGGAGCGTCACCTTTGTCGACATTACAGACCGCATTGCCATTACGCTGCAACTGGAAGAAGCGCTGAAAAAGGCGGATGACGCCGGCCGCGCCAAGGACGAGTTCATTTCGGTTGTCAGCCATGAATTACGCACGCCGTTGACCTCGCTCAAGGGAGGCCTGGCGCTTGCACTTAGCGGCCGTCTTGGCGAATTGGCAGGCCCGATCCGGTCGTCGCTCGAAATCGCGAACCGTAACGGTGTCCGTCTATCGCGTCTGGTCGACAATATCCTGCTGATCCAGAAGATCGACATCGAAGCACTGTCGCTGGACAGCACGCCGGTTGAATTGGGCGATCTTCTTGTAGAGAGCATCGAAGAAAACAGGATGTTTGCCGTAGAGCGGGGCGTGAGTCTGGTCACTTCGAAAGTTGAAAAATCCGCGGTCGTCATGGGCGACGCATTTGCGATTCGTCAGATCGTCGACAACCTGATCTCGAACGCGATCAAATTCTCGAACGAGCAAGGCATCGTCGAGGGGGCGCTTAAGGTCGGGAACGGACGCGTCAGATTGTCGATCAAAGATACTGGTGGCGGTATTCCCGACGGCATGGAAAACAAGGTCTTCGGGCGCTTCGAACAGGTGGAAAACAGCGCACAAGGCTCTACTCAGGGGTCGGGCCTGGGTCTGCACATCTCGAAGCAACTGGCCAAGCAGCTTTCTGGCGAACTGTTCTACGAAAGCCGGGTTGGCATTGGGACGACGTTCCACATCGAGTTTTGGCTTGTGGACCGAGTGAACCACGAAGCTGCCGAGCCCGCCTTCTGCGCATAGGCTTCAGCTCCAGCGGGTCGCAGGATAATCTGGGCCCGTTGAAATTTCATTGGATGAGTGGGTAGCCCAAAAACCACCGATATCGGTGAAACCACGGTCTATCAAATGTTGTGTTTTAGTAAGTTGGGCTTCCCGAGCCGCTTGGACAGCGGCCAAAGGCGACGTCTTGGGTCGCCAGCGGCACTTCGGCGGATTTTGTGACGCCATCCATCAAGGGATTGACCACTCACCGTGGCTAATTCGCATGATCCGCATCGGTGCATTGGGCTGGACGGGATCGGCGCGCAAATTGAACATGACGGTCTGGGGCTGGCGGAAGTTTGAGAACTCTGCGCGCACAGTGATCATGCCCCGCAGCATGGGCTGGTCAGGATCCGGCATCACCCGAAAGTTGCTGATATCCATGTCCTGAGCATTATAGAGTGGGTCTGCTTGCCACTGCGTTTGCGCCAGGTCGTTTGCGATATCCGCCATAAAGAAGTCCCGCACCCGCGACGCACCGAGTGGCGCCAAAGCCTCGCCTCGCGTTGACTGCTCGTGGCGGGCATAAAGCCGCCTGACCAGAGAGACTGCGTCGGCAATCATCCGGTCACTGGTCTGATCCGGCGGCGCTTGCCCTGTCGCCTCCATCAAGAAACGCGCAGCGACCCAGCCGTGGCTTTGCCCGTTGCTCATCAGGCGCCAACGCGGCGGCAGATCGAGAAGGTTCCGTTCGGCCTGTGACAGCATGATACCTTGGCTTTCGGACATGAATGGTACGCAGGTAGTCATCGTCAGTCCCGTCGCGTCCGAAGAAAACGACCCGATAATCGGATAGTCGGCGCTCGGTCCCATGCGCAGGTTCAACCAGTCGTCGCTGGCGATACCCGTTACCTGCCACGCGTCCGGGCCGTGCCCGTCAAACTGCGCGGTCGCCTGGACCGGAGCGAGGGCGGCAAAGAGCGACAAATGCGCAGTGCAAATACCCGTTTTCAAAAAGCGACGCATGCATGTTCCTTTCTCTGGGACTCTGTTTCTATCGGAACGCCTCAATCGCGCGGCGTGACGTAGGGCTAAAGTTGTCATCATCCAGATCGAACTCTGCGCCATACCTGCAGCGGGGAGGCTCAGACAGGAGATCAGGGTGGTCGCGATCAGGACGCGACTCCAGCAATTCGGAAAACTCATCCTTCGCTTCAGGCAGCAATAGTATCAGGGAATTCGCGTCGAAAAAGTGCGCATGAGCATCATGTATTCGTCATTGTTAAGCCATACCATCCTAAGATCGAGTAGATAAGGAAACATGAGCGGAGCCATCGTAACAGGATGCTCACCATTCCCCTCCGTCGAAGATTTGTTGTGGCCAGACATACCGTCAATCGACAGCCTGAACCCTTCAATTTCATCAACCGGGAGCGCATCCGTGAAAGCTATTTCACTTGCTTCGCCCGGCCGGTGCAGCAAGCCGAAATAATGTCCGAATTCGTGGACGAGCCCCTCTGCCAGTTCTGAGGGACTGCGATCCAACGTGATTGGCATTCCGACGCCATAGAGCCCATCAGTTTGACTGGCTTGGTGGAAGGTCCTACCGGGAGCGTAAAAATCGGGCGGATAGAATACAACGAGAATGTCGTTTGCGCTAAAGAAGCTACCGATATCCTCGCGCACCGCACGGATCGTATTCTCTACAGCTTCAAGGTTTGCAATTACGCGCATTTGCGCCAGTTGTGTCGGATCAATCTCAGGATCCTCTGGCAGTTCAACATCGAGCCCCGCAGCTTCGGCCGCTTTTACAATGGTGTCCAGTGCTGCCGTGAAGGAGTCACGATATCTGCTCGCATAGTCCCCATCTGCATCGCGTCCCGTATCATTTCCGAAAGCTTCCCTTACAGGCATCACCTGAACAGCGAATTCTTCCGCCATCCGCACGACTGACATGGCCGCTTGCATTTCGGCCTCGGGCACTCCGTCCTCCCATGAACCGACTTGCAGGAAAGTGTATCGGAACACCAAGGGCGCTGGGTCGGTGTGCCAGTGTTGCACTTCGTTTTGCGCGATGACGTCCTGCGCCGCAGTCCGGCTGGGGTACGGATCATGCGGGGTGAGTCGGGTCTCGATAACCGAGGTGCCGCCTTGCTGGTCCGGCGTCCATCCGTAGACATTAATGGTATTGCCTGCGTGCCGCTCGACCTCGCGTCTGGCTTCTTTGCCTTCCGGCAGATCGCTGCGGACTACCCGCACGACGTCCCCCTCGACCGATCCCCCGAACTGCGGGTCGACTCGCCACTGGCTTTGGTCAATGACACTGATCTCCAACTCTGCAGGATATGATTCAGGTTGCCAGCCCGTGTGGATATGATCGTGTGCCTGCCATTCCACGTAAATGCGCTGAAGCGCCGGCTTGTCTACCACCAGCGGCGCGTCGCGGACGGTCTGGTAGACGTGGGTTCGCACAGGCTCTTCGACAGGTCCGCCATGGTTTTCAAGATCGACCAGCGTCGTGAACCGCCACCAGTGGGCGTCGGACCTCAGAACTTCTCCGTCGCGTCCCCGCACGCCGTCTTTTCCACCCTGAATGCGCGCTTCGTATATGACGCCGGATTCGAGAAGGTCATCCAACTTGAACTCAAAAAGGGTGTCCGACAGGGCCATGATACGGCCCGTCATTTCCAATGGATCACCGCTATTATTCCGGGTGGTCAGGGAAAAGTTTTCTTCAAGATCATCGGCATCGACAGGGAAATTGAATTCGACTTCAATCTGTGGCGTTTTGAGATGCACATTCTCGCGCTGATGTGGCGGACTGTTCATCGTCACCTGCAGGGGTTCCGGTGCGGCGCAGGCCTCTGGATCTTCCTCCCACGAAGTGCGGTCGCAAACCCAGCCGCGAACATCGGCGAAGCGTCCTGTCGGTTCGGTCAATTGATAGGAGCGGTCGTTGTGGGTGCGCGTTTCAAAGACACGGGCGGCAAAGTCGATTTTGTAGCCACCGGCCCTGCGCTGGATGTGCAGCTTACTGAGGACCGGCAGCTCGGTCTCGTAGTATTCGTCGGGATAGTCGATGCAGCCCCTGCGCCCCGGCTCGAACATGTGGCACAGCCACGTGACCTCGAAAACGCCTTTCACGTCCTCCAGCTCCGTGCCGAAAGCCACTCCGCCATGTTCCGGCGGAAAGGCGGCGCTAAGCGTGAACACATGGTCGCCGTCCGTCTGAAGGCGGGCGTTGTACATGCGGAAGCCTCGCTGCCCCGTGAACCGCTCGGGATCAGGCTGCGCTGATGCGCCCCGGCCTTCGGTAAAATCCGTGACCTGAAGCGTGCCTTCGCCAGTCATCCGGTCGGTCCAGTCGCCAGTCACCTCCATGCCCCAGACCACATCGACGAAATCATAAGGGGTCTCGCCCAGCATCTCTTCCAGCACCGCCTCGGGCAGGGTGCCGGTCATGTCGAGTTCCATGGACTCGAAAATCTGGTTCACGGGGCCGCCGGATGGATCGGGCACCGGAATGGGCTTGTAGTTCTCAGCCTCCTCGAACTCCGTCTCCGGGATTTCGAGCGTCAGTTGCGCCAGGACGGGCGTGCTTAGTGATAGAAGCAAGACCGACAATGCCGAAAAAAACATCGTGCGAAGGATCGAGCCACTTCTCATCAGTTGATGGTCCGGGACACCGGCGTATCCGCCTTCTCCTCGCCCAGCTCCGTCTCGAACAGACCGGCGACCAGGATACAGACCTCGGGGTCGGGATCGCCGCCCATCAAAGCCCGGATCGGGCAAAGGGTGCCCTCGAACGTACCGGCGGCGAACCCGCCCCCTTCGACGATCTCGAGCCGATCGAACGACACCGTCGCCGCTGTGCCCACGTCATGCGACGACGCATAGAACCCCATAGCGTCGTCTTCACCGAAGTTCTTGTGATAGGCAATCTCGGCCTCATTCGAGCCGACCAGCAGCTGGTCCATATCCTCAACCGAAAACGCCGGCAATTCGATGGTCAGGCCGCCCTGCCGCAGAATGCGCTCCGCTTCCGGGTCGACGCCCATGATGCGAAGTTGAACCTGATCTTCGCCGCCCCCGCCGAACATCTGCGCGAGAGGGTTGTCGGCGCCATCACCAATCATCTCGGACATCATTTCCATGCGTTCTTCCATCTGCGCACGCTGCGCGTCGCTCAGTCCCGCGAAGGCGCCGCCCATCGCGTTTTGCAAGGAATAGGGCCGCCAAGCTGCCGTGGACGTGTTCTCGCCTTCGACTTCGCCCGCAATGGTCAGCCATGCGCGTTCGGTCGCGGCGACAGTGCCATCGATAGATCCGAGAACCGTCATAGTGCGGGACTCCTGAGAAGCAGCCGGAGCAGCCGGCAAAACGATGGCCACGACTGATGAGATGGCCAGGCAGGCGATGGCAGTTGTTCTAAGGGGGAAACATGGCATGTCGTTGCTCCTGAATTAGTTTTGGTATTCAACTCACGCAGCGTCCTACCCAAGTTCACTTTTGTGACAGCTAACAGAATGATCACAAAAAGTCACACGCACGGTAACCTGAGGACCTGCCTCCTCCTGATTTTCGGAGAGCTCACAGTTTTGTTTCCTGGGCCAAGCGGCACGTATAGGCCCGCTCGGATACACATGTCATGGCATACGAGGCGCCGATTGGGTGAGGCATCCACCGCATCCGTTCAGCCCAGTGTCACCGTGCTGGCACGGCAATGATCTCGACCCGCCGGTTCCGTTGCCGACCGACGTCAGTCGCGTTGTCCGCGGTGGGCGCGGTCTCTCCCGCGCCTTCGGTGAAAAGCGAGACATCCGAGAAGGCCGACTGCTGCGCCAGCCAGTTGCGCACTGCGGTCGCACGCGCCTCGGAGAGCTTCTGGTTGTAGCTTGCGGACCCCTTCGAATCGGTATTTCCGATGACCCAGAGTGCGTCAAATTCCCGGCTCTGGAGCGCTTGAAGCGTCTCGCTCAAGGCCTCGCGTGCATCGCCCCGCAAGGTCGCGCTGTCGAACTCGAACAGCACCACCCCTTCCAGAACGAAGCGCTCGGGGGTGCCGATCGCGGCGACGGCGTCGATATCGGCCCCGGGCCACCGGCCGCTGCAGCCCTCGCCGTCGTCGGTCAGCCGCACATGGCTGAAGGTCGCACCCTCGTCGACATACGGTCCGATATCTATGTCTGCACGGCCGCCGGATATATCTTCGACCTCGATCAGTCAGACCCATTGGCAGAGACAGCGAGGAAGGTCGCCTCGACGTCAGGCCCGACCTCGAAGACGTAGAGATCGGTGCCCTCGATATCGATGCCATCGATCCGGGTCTGGCCCTTCTTCACAGTTCGGGCTTATTTTGTTGAAAAACTCTTCCTTGAACGAGAGCTGAACTGCTGATTCAATTCCTGTAGTTGAGGGGAGGATTGGCAATGATGGGGCCGAGGCAGGAAGCGCAACCGGCGCTGTTTTACGAGTTCTCGCTCGAGGATCACATTCCGATGGATCACCTGCTTCGATCCATCGACCGGTTCGTCGACCTGAGCAGCATCCGCGCCCATCTCGCGGATTTCTACAGTCATACTGGCCGCCCTTCCGTCGATCCCGAGCTGCTGATCCGGATGCTTCTGGTCGGCTATTGCTTCGGCATCCGGTCCGAGCGGCGGCTCTGTGAGGAGGTGCATCTGAACCTCGCGTATCGCTGGTTCTGCCGCCTCGATCTGAGCGATCATGTCCCGGATCACTCCACCTTCTCCAAGAACCGCCACGGTCGGTTTCGCGACAGCGAACTGCTGCGTCACCTGTTTGAGACGACCGTTGCGCGCTGTATCGCGGAAGGTCTGGTCAGTGGCCAGCGCATGGCCATCGACGCCAGCCTGATCGAAGCTGATGCCAACAAGCAGAACTCCACGCCGAAGGAAAACTGGGACGCGGCAAGCATAGACCCGGCGGATGCACCCCGCGCTGTCCGCGAGT
>NZ_JAAFZU010000027.1:177074-185342 GCF_018263905.1 Loktanella sp. SALINAS62
TGATCACGGGGTGATCGTCGACGTGGAAGCTACAAGGTCGATCCGACAGGCAGAAGTCGGGTCGACCAAGACCATGCTGGATCGGGTGAAAGACAAATTCGGCCTGGTCCCTGACTGGATGATCGCCGACACAGCCTATGGTTCAGGCCCAATGCTCGGCTGGCTCGTGGAACGCAAGATTGATCCATTCATCCCTGTGATCGACAAGGCCGGACGCCCCGATGGGACCTGGACACGCACAGATTTCGACTGGGATGCGCAGAACGACCAATACATCTGCCCCGAGGGGCACGCGCTCAAGCAGTTCCGCCGGAATTATTCCGATCCGGACCGGGGTCCGACGGGCAAGGGCACTGCGAAGTATCGTGCGCTGAAGCTGACCTGTCAGGTTTGCCCATCCAAGCCGAAGTGCTGCCCCAATGCCGACGCCAGATCGATCACGCGTGAAGAACACGAAGATGCCCGTCAAGTTGCCAGGGATCTGGCCAAAACGGATGCATACGCGATTGCGATGAAGCTCAGGAAGAAGGTCGAAATGCTCTTCGCCCACCTCAAACGTATTCTCGGCCTGAGCCGGCTTCGATTACGTGGTCCATGTGGCGCAATTGACGAATTCCTACTCGCCGCAACCGCCCAGAACCTCCGCAAACTGGCCAAGATCATTCCTGCACCGCAGCAAACGCGCAAAGCCTGACAGGAAAGACGCGCGCGCCGGATTTGGAATAGCTATTTCTGCGCTCGCAAACGTTAGTTTTTCCACAAAATCGGCGGATTGCTGACTTTCGCCGCGGCTGCGAGCCGTGGATGCATCGGCGTAGCAAACTGTCATTCAGATCTGCTCGTTACCTGACTGAGCTCTGCAAAGCGGGAGGGCAGCTCAGAGCTCTATTGCGTCCTATGTTCGATGATGTGTGATTGAAAATTTGGTGCTATACTTACAAAACAGTATTTCCCGAAGGCATCGTCACTACCGATGATGGTTTGGAAGCTGACCGTGCCTCCTCGTTCAGCATGTGCTATTGTTTATGGCATCATGCACGGTCGCCGCGATTTCATTAAGGCTCTGTCCGCCACAGGATTGCTTTTGACCGGGCGGGCACAGGCCCGTCCGGCACAGGATGCGTGGCGGATGTGGAAAGACCTCTATTTGCAGGGTGGCCGCGTCATCGATCATGACCAAGGCAGGATCTCCCATTCAGAGGGACAGGGATACGGTCTATTGCTGGCACAGGCGCATGGTGACGAGGTAACCTTTCGCTCTATTGAGAACTGGACGAAGCAACATTTGGCTATCCGGCAAGACAGGCTGATGGCATGGAAATGGGAACCCTCCAAAGAGAACAACATCACCGATTGGCAGAATGCCACGGATGGCGATCTCTTCCGGGCATGGGCGTTGTTGCGCGCCGCCAGAGATTCGGGTTGGCATGACTTCGGCGAAGTGGCTGTCTCTATCGCCCATGACATCGCCGATCTCTGCCTTGCTCCGGACCCGAGGGCACCTGGTGAGCTGCTGCTGATCCCCGGCGCCGAAGCGCGGCGGGATGATGATCGCGTCTTGATAAACCCGTCCTACTTTATGTCGCGCGCTTTACGGGAGCTTGGTGTAGCGGCAGACGAGCCGCGCCTTATCCGCGCGGCGGATCATGGTGAAACAGTTCTGGCAGAACTTGCCACGACAGGGTTTCTTCCCAACTGGGTTGATGTCACGCCGACGGGGTTTGCGGAGCCGATGGAACATGACACCCTTTGGGGGTATGATGCTTTACGCATCCCGCTCTATCTCGTCTGGTCAGGCCAGAAAAATCATCCGGCGGTTGCTTTGGCGCAAACGCTGCTTGGTGGCGGTGACATTCCGGATCATCTGGTAGTCGAAGCGATTTCGGAGGGTGCACCAAGGGCACAGAGCAACCATCCAGGCTATCGTGCGATACGCGACTTTGCTGCCTGCTCCTCTCCGCTTGATTTATCCAGCGGTGACCCGCAAAGCGATTATTATCCTGACACCCTCCTGCTTCTGGTTGAAGTTGCCATGCGTGAAACAGATTGTCCGCGGCAAGATCAGCCATAATAGGGTTAAGTCACCAATATTCTCTCACGGGAGTTGGTATATTTAACAATCATCTTTAAGATGAGTGAGAAAACTGACACAAAATATACGGATCTTTTATGAGATACACGGCACTTGTTATCGGCATTTTGACTGTCATTCTTGCTTTATGGATCATGGTAGGCGAGCAGATGTCAGGGGCCAGTGCCAATGCCGTTGTAAACGCACCCGTGGTCACTGTGCGCGCGCCCGTCGCCGGAACGCTCCGGTTGCCTGAGCGTCAGTTCGGCTCGCGGGTGTCGCGCGGACAGATGATCGCGAGTGTTCAGGATACGCTCGTGGATCGTGTCAGGCTTTATGATCTCTTGATGGAACTGCGGCTGGAACATGCGGCGCGACTTCAGATCGAAGAAACGCTTGAGGAAACACAAAATCTTCGCCAGCAGTTGGTGGACCGCGCAGAGACTTTCCGTATGCATCGATTGCAAGAGCTTGAGACGCGTCTTTCTCATGCCGAGGCACGTCTTGCCATCCTTGAGGATACCGACAGTCCTGACGGAACTGTGCAACAATTCCCGGACACGGACGGGCCGAACATTGTGTCCGCCACATCCCGCCCAAGAAGCCTGATGCTTGAAGATGCCCGTGAGCAAGTCGCTGTTCTCGAGATCGCGCTGAGCGCTGCACGACAGGGTGTTTTTCTGGGCGACGGTTATAATGATGCGCCCAATTCCGAACAACGCGTGACCGAACTGGACAGCGAGATCAACACTCTAACCACTGGGGTTGCCGAGGCTCAGGCACGGCACGCCGCTGTCGAAGAGCGCATCAGCCGCGAGAGAATCCGTGTCAACGGCCTGACCGGAGGCGAGATCGCCGCAACGGTTAACGGCAGCTTCTGGGAAATTCTTGAGGCGGATGGCGTGACCGTGCAGCGCGGTGATCCTTTGGTGCGTCTGGTCGATTGCGACTCGGCCCTCGTGACGCTTTCCGTCACCGAGCGGGTCTATAACCAGCTGGAAATCGGTCAGGCCGCAAAGTTCCGGCTTGGTGGCACATCAGCCGTCTATGACGCCACAATCAGCCGACTGGCTGGCAGCGGCGCAGAGACGATCTACCGCAATCTGGCTGTCGCACCGAGCCAGCGCCATCTCGAGCGGTTCGACGTGGCGCTGATCGTGCCGGACCTGCAAAGCGATACGAACGCAAACTGCATGATCGGCCGCACTGGCAGAGCCTTCTTCGACAACCGCCCGCTTGACTGGCTACGCGGTATCTTCGGTTGATATGCCCGATATTTTCTATCTGAGCGAACTTCAATCCAGCACCGTTCACCTGCTGCTTGTCGTAGGGATCGGCATGATCCTTCCCTATTGGATCGATCCGCAAAACAACAGGCATCGCACCATTCTGATGGCGGTTACCTTCCTGTTGGCGTCCCGCTACATCTGGTGGCGTGGCACCGAGACGCTTGCACCGGCAGGGCTGACACTGGACATGCTCGCGAGTTGGTCGCTTTTCGGGTTTGAACTGCTGGCGATGGTCGGATCGGTCAGTTCGTTTGTGATCATGTCGCGGATGCGGCTACGCAGCGACGAAGCGACCGCAAATGCCGGATGGTGGGGCGAGACGGAACCGCGTGTCGCCATCCTGATCGCCACCTATAACGAAGAGCAGGATGTGCTCGAGCGCACAATTGTCGGGGCCAAGTCCTTGCGGCATAGCAGCAAGGAAGTGCTTGTGCTGGACGACAGCCGCCGCGATTGGTTGCGCGATTATTGCGCGCAGCAAAGCGTGCGCTACATGCGGCGCCCCGACAACAAAGGCTCCAAAGCCGGCAACATAAATCACGCGCTGGACAGGCTGGCCGAAGACCCTGTTCCGCCGGACTTTGTCGCGGTGCTTGATGCCGACTTCATTCCGCACCGTGGATTCATCTCTCGGTGTCTGGCGTTGTTTCATGATCCCGCTGTTGGTCTTGTGCAGACGCCTCAGCATTTTTTCAACGCCGATCCAATCCAGCATAATCTGGGGATCAGCCATTCCTATCCTGACGAGCAGCGCTTCTTTTTTGACCATATGCAGCCCTCCCGCGATGGCTGGGGTATCGCTTTTTGCTGTGGCACGTCCTCCATCTGTCGCTGGACAGCGCTGCGCGACATCGGCGGGCTACCGACCGAAAGCGTGACAGAGGATTTTTTGCTCACGCTCACGCTTCAGGACCGGGGATGGACAACCGCTTACCTTGCAGAACCGTTGACTGAAGGATTGGCGCCCGAAGGCTTGAAAGAATACACCACGCAACGCGCGCGCTGGTGCCTTGGCCTGATGCAAATCGCCCGCTCGAACCTCGGACCATTGGGGAAAAACGATCTGCGTCTGCGCGACAGGTGGAGCGTTGCGGACTCGGTCCTGTTCTGGATGACCAGTTTTCCTTTCCGTATTGCTGTCGTCGTGTATCCGCTGCTCTACTGGTATTTCAGCATCATCGTGGTTGATGCCGCGCTGGCCGATGTCCTGTCTGTTTTCGGGGCTTTTTTCATCTGGTCGCTCGTCGTCCAGAGAGTTCTGATGCCGGGTATGGTCGTGCCCATCCTTCATGATGTGGGGCAGCTTCTGAGCGCCATTCCGATCACGCAGGCCGCCTTTGTGGGCATGCTACGGCCGAAGGGGCACCCGTTCTCCGTTACCGCAAAGGGTGGCGACCGCACAAAAATTGTGGTGCAGTGGCGCATGATGGCCCCGTTCCTTGTGCTGCTGATCCTGACCGTGATTGGCCTGATGCTAGGCATCATGTTTGATCACTTCGCCTTTCACGATGCGGGCGATGGCAAATGGGTTGTCCTGTTCTGGACCGTCAACAACATCTTCGTTCTGTCCCTCACAGTGCTTGCCTGTGTCGAACTGCCGAGACGGGAGCGCCACATCGCCGACCTGCCGGATCGGGGGATTCTGATCACCAAAGACGGCATCCGTCAGGAGTGGATACGCTCGCTCACGATTGACGAGGCCCGGTTGCGCGGCAAAAGCCATCCTGTCGGCACAACGGGCGAGTTGCGCCTGACAGGGATCGGCGATGTGCCGGTCACTGTCACAGAAAAGACCGTGGATGGTGTCAGGGTCAGGCTACAGCCCACGGCAGAGCAGCGCGAAGCTCTTCTGGTCCGGTTCTATGCAGAGGGCGAGGCGCCGGGCACAGATCGGGCAAAGCTCTCTGGCTTACTGTTGGGATTGAGCCGCCGCCTGACGCTCAACGGTCGTCGCTAACGCGATCCTGCTGCAAACGGGTCAACGCCTCTGAAAGCTGTGCCGCCTCTCGGGTGATGCGGGAATTGGCCGGATACTCCAACGACCCGTCCGCAATACGCTGCGCCGAGATGGCAAGCCGCGCAAATGGTGTCATAAATATCTGGCTGTAAACAACCGCGACACCCAATGCGAAGATGATACCCGCCAAAATAGCGTAGAGAGCTCCGCTACGCACCAGTCCGGCGCGGAAATCAAGCGTGGCGGGGTCCAGCCTACCGATCATCCTCCAGCCGAAATTCGGCAAATCGCCATAGGTCACTTGCGGCACAAGCGAGGCGAAGTATTCCTGTCCGTCCGGCCATATTTCTTGCCCTCTGGACTGGACACCTGTCTGTGCGGCACGCAAAATCTGCAAATCCCCGGCAACCGGCTCCTCACCTGAGGACGATGCCGAGACCTCGCCGTTCTGGTTGACCAGATAGAGCTCCAGCCCGAACAAATCCGCTGTCTCGCGCAAGTAGCTTTCCAACCAGTTTTCGTTGATATGGACACCCAGCACTCCTGCCAAATCGCCATTCGCATCTGTCACGGGACGTGCCAGATCAATGAATCGGATCGGCTCGTCACTGCCGCTATCCAGAAGCTGCGCGAGCAGAACCGCATCATGAACATCCCCCGCATAGCCGCCGGTCAACCCGTTGCGATACCAAGGACGTTCGCTGACATTCTGTCCAACCAGCAGCCCGTTGTTTGCGGCGACAACCGAACCGTTCAGATCAGCAAATCCGATCCAAGAGACGCGCCCGCCATCACCGCCTGCACCCGTGAGAAGCTGTGTTAGCGTGGCGGGCTCAAGCGCGGTAACGCGCTCAGACAGATAGACAAGATCGCGCCATTCCCCTTCGAGCGTTCGGGCCAGATCCTCGGCAGCGGCGGCAGTTCTAAACCGGACGGTGTAATCCAGATTACTTTCTGTCAGACGCTGGGATTGCAGATGCACAACGGCTGACAGAAACGCGCCCGCACAGCCTGCACATAACAGGGTGAAGACCAGAACGGATTGACGAAGCGTGAGATTGGGCAAGTCAGACCTCCCTCAGAAAGTATTGATATTGAGCCCGAAAAAGACTTCTTCCGAACTCAGCTTATAGCCAAATCGCAGGCTGACCGGCCTGTCGGTGATGCGTTTACTCACCGCCAAGGTTGTTTCGCTGTAGTTGTCACTTCCGCCCCGCGACAGTTCCAGCCCCAAGCCCGTCGCCTGCCAGTTCAACTGTCCCAACACAAACCATGCGCTTTCGACTGTGCTAACCTCGGCCAAGGTAAAAACACCGCCGAAAGAGGTCGGGGTGAATCGTTCGACGGAAAACCTGATACCCGGCTCCGGGCTGGACCACGCACCGTCCTCGCGCTGAAAGCCAAACGACGGGCCGACTTTCATCATGGCGATATCGCCTATCGGAAATGCGTATGCGATACTGGTAGAAACAGAGGTCCCATCCTCGTAATCCGCCACGTTCAGCCCGTAGTTCCAGGCTCCCTGCGCCATGGTCGCCACAAGCCCCTGTGTTTGCCGTCCGGCATCCGCTTGCAGAAAATAACCGTCAGCCCATACCTGCGAGGGAAAGCACAATAGTGCGAAACACCCCGATCTATGAATGAACTGCCAGCCTGATTTCATATCAGGTCTCCTTCTTTAGAATACTGTTCTTTAGAGGTTGTATACGATTAAGCGCAGAACTTCTATGAAATGCTTCGTCCTGCTCACCAGACACTCATTCCGTGAAAATACCGCAAGATGCACGAATGGCTGCTTCTACGGGCCGCGATGCAGCATACGAAGCAGTGGCGAACGGCAGCAGAGGGCCGAGAGGGACGCCTACCCGAGGTCATCTTGCGTGGTTTCTGCTGCGCTGCCGCAGGTCAGGACATCCGCGCCGTGAAATTCACCCCCAGCCGCACGGCGACAGCCCCGTGCTGCCCGACCTGCTGAGCCAGACCCCAGTAGGCAAGCAGATCGGCACCGTCACCGCCGATGGCGCCTATGACACGCGCCGCTGCCACAAGGCCATCATCGGGCGTGATGCTGTCCCGTTCATTTCGATCCGCAGGAACGCACGTCTGCGGAAGGAGGACTGCCTGGCGGCATGCCTCCGGAACGAAACCCTGCGCGCCACCCGATACTATGGCCGGGCCTTCTGGAAACGATGGACGGGCTATCACGCCCGAAGTTGGGTCGAAGCGAAGATGCGCTGCCTGAAAGCCTTCGGCGAGCGCATCGGCGCGAGAGAACCCGACCGCCAGACCGCCGAAATCCACATCCGCATCTCCCTCATGAACCGCTTCTCGGCCCTCGGCACCGCCGAGATCGAACGCGTGGCAGGTCATAACGTCAACGGGGTAAGGGGAAGTCACGTCTCACGCGAGGGGAATGCAACAATGCCGTCTTGACGCACCGTGGGCGCTTTGTTGTGACCACGGGTTGGCTCAGTCCACCAACGCGGCCTCCCAACGTTTGAGACATTGACGAGCGGTCGGGTGCCCAATCGAGCCTGCAGTCCCCATGAGCTCCGGAAAGATCGCCTCAATTTCTTCGCGCTGCGCGGCGCTCATTGTGTTGAGCGCCATGGCTCCCAAGTGCAGGCTTTCGCTGGCGATCCCCTCGCTAAAGACGATCTGGTGATGCTTGAAAGCAAGATGCACGTAGTGCACCCTGCGCCGTGGTACCTGCCGGATCGTCGTTCCGTTCACCAGATGGACCGCAGCCACCAGCACCTGACCTTGTCCAAAATACAACTCTGTCCGCCAGTCCGAAACCAGCATCCGATGCTGCGGAGATACCACAATCTTGCGCCGATTACCCAAGGCACCAGCCGCAATCTCGACAGGCGCCATGCGACCAAGTCCTGGCACCTCGCGCTGGCCAACCCAGTCCACCGGCTGCAATCCGTGATCAAGCGTCCGCACCA
>NZ_JAAFZU010000028.1:0-3563 GCF_018263905.1 Loktanella sp. SALINAS62
CGGATGTCGGTTGCTCCACCTGCGCAAATAGGCCTATCAACCCAAAGGGCTCCGGTTCCCGCCGGATGAAAGTTCAGTGGCAGGTCAGGGATCACGAGGTGGAACGCATCGTCTGCCGTGTCGCCGTGCGCGGTTGGGTTGACCAGCGGTTCGATCACAAGGCGGAACTCCAGCACGGAGCCTGTCCAGCCGTGGGTCATCAGAAGCGGCATGGCGTTTGCATCGGGGGGACCGGATGTGCAGGAAATGAATATCCACGCCGTCGATTTCGCTGCGGCTTTGTCCCAACCCATTCAAAAGCGCCTCGCACCGCCGCCAATCGTAGGATGTGCGCTAATGGTCGATCAGGGCGCGGATCTTGTGCAACGGTGGACCCTGACGCCCGTCCACATCGGGTGATAGGTCTGGCCACCTGATCCGGTCAAGTCGGGTCGCGAGATCGTCAAGGTCGGCCTGCGGCACGTTCAGGGCAAATGGCGTGATGTCGTCTGTCACGGTCAGTCCTGCTGTTTCAGACTTTAGACCCGGCCCGACATCATGGTGTGGATGGCCGTCCAGTCGGCTTTGCCGTAACGTGCGTTGTCGTTGGCCATCAGCTGTCCGCGTCCGCTCATCATGTCGCGCAGATATTGCATGCCCTGCCATACCGGGAACACGTCGCCTTTGGCCGGTGCCAACCGCTGCGTCAGCCGGATCAACGCCCCAAGCCGCCCCATGCCGCCCGCCCGCATGGTGCGATACCGCTGTCCTGACAGCGCGCTTGCGATTGCGGCCAGTTCCGTCGCTGACGCACTGCCCCCTGCGATGCGCAGGTCGCGTGGTGCGTCGGGGTCAAGGGCCACATCGGCGGTAAAATCGGCCACGTCATCCTTGGTCGTGAAATCAAGCGGCTGGTGCGCATCCTCCCAGTGCAGCACGCGCCGGACCCGTGGCAGAAGGATGGGCGCGTCGTCCGTCAGCACTGTCGAGAAGGCACCGTTCAGCACAGAGGTCGCGCGGATCGGCGCTGCATCAAGGCGCGCCCGAAATGTGCGGCGCAGATCCATGTTCCGGTTCTCGCCGGGGCGGGTGCGTGTGTAGTCGAGCGAGAAGTCGGACGGGATGAAACGCGGCACGCCCGCCGCGACCGCTGCATCCAGCAAAGCGCCCTGCTGGCCAATGATGACGTCATCCAGACCGTTGAGTGCAGAGACGACACAGGTTGCACCGTCGAAACAGGCGGTCAGCGAAGGGACATCGTATCCACTTTCTGCCAGCGTAAACCCGAGCGTTTTCAGATGTCGTATCTTGTCCTGCAACGTGCCGGGGCGCACGACCGCGCGGACCGTGGCGCCCTTGCGCAAGAGTGCGCGACCGATGCGTTCCCCAAGGTCGCCCGTCGCGCCCGCAAGGATCACTGTGTTGCTGTTCATGTTCGGCCCTTTGCCAATGTGTCGTTGTTGGGTGATATACACTGCATTTTATTAATTGAAACGGTATCGTTCAGTTTTATTTTGCGTGTCGACCTGCTATTACTTCGCTCATGACTGCAGAACTAAAATCCAAGCCCAGCACCCGTCGTGGGCGTCCGCGGCGCGAGAACGAAGGCGATGTGACCGCGCGCATACTCGCCGCTGCGACCGAACTGTTTCTGAGTGACGGGGTGGCGGCGACAAGCTGCGAGGCCGTCGTGGCACGGGCGCAAGTCGGCAAGGCCAGTCTTTACGCGCGCTATGCAGGAAAGGATGCGCTGTTCAAGGCCGTCGTCCGGCATGCTGTAGATAGCGGTGCGCTGACGATGCAGGCACCCGCCCTGACAGATGGCACGCCAAGGGACCGACTTGCGACCGTGGGCAAGGCGGTTTTGACGCAAGCCATCTCTCCGGTCCCGCTTGCGCTGATGCGTCTGTTCCTGACAGAGGCGCGCCGCTTTCCTGACATTATCGCAGAGGTGGACGCCATGGCGCGATCCCGTGTGGTCGATATCGTCGCGCGTGCAGTAGCTTCAGATCATCAAGATTCCGCGCCATCTGACCAAAATATGGCGATTGCCGAACGTTTTCTCGACCTGACGTTCGCACCGATCATACTGGCGGCCCTGACCGGACGCGACGCTGCGATGTCCGCCGCCAAGATCGAAGGCACGATCGCATTTGCACTCGATACGTTGGACCGAAACGGATCGCTGCACGATCTGGACTGAAATTTATTTCACGCGATTGCCATGGGAATGGCGACCTCTTGGCCAACAGGGCTTGGGGTCGGACAGGGCAGGGCAGGCGGCAGCATGGGTCGGGACGAGGGGGTGGGCGAGGATCGTCCCACGCAGGGCCGCGATTATCTGACGGCACATCAGTAGTTCGCGCGCCGCGTCCCAAACGTGCTGGAAAACAAGCCGCAGAAACCTGACATATCGGAACTATATTTCGGTTCAGCCCTAAAAATGCCTAATTGTTGGTTAATTTTCAACCTCAGCTTAGTTGAGGTAATCTCATGTTTCTGGTTTCGAAGCTGCGGCGCTATTGGCGCGAAGAACATGGTAGCACCACGGTAGAAATGGTGCTGTGGATACCTGCTTTCTTCTACATGTTCGTCATGATTGCAGATGCGTCGTTCATATTTTACGGCAAAAGTCAGACGCTGCAGATCCTGCAGGATGCAAACCGTGCGCTTTCGGTCGGTGCCATTGATTCCGAGGCCGCCCTTGAAAGCCGCGTGAATACCCTGATGTCAGGCTTGGGCTATTCTGGGATTGTTGACGCAATAATCAATAGCACCACGGGGATTGTGACGACAAAAGTCGTGGTTCCGGCGAACCAGCTTACAGCCGTCGGCAGCATACCTGGTCTTAGCAATTTCGAACTTACAATCGTTTCGAGCCATTATTTGGAGCAGTAGAATGTTGTGCCGCCTTTCCAAAATGACTGGCGACTTCGGGCGCTGTGAATCAGGTGCTGGAACCGTTCTGGGGCTGTTCACATTCATGTCCGTCGCGACGATCGGGGCCATCGCGCTTGATGTGACCTACCTGCGCGCAACCAAGGACCAGCTTCAAATTGCGGCAGATCAGGCCGCTCATGCAGCACTATATCGTCGCTCAACCCAAAAGCATGAGCAGGCGCGCGCCGATGCAGTCGACCTTACGGACCAGATACTTGGCGGCGCCTCGTTCAAAGGTGCCTTGACAACGACTGACATCGAATTTGGCACATTCCTAAGTGAAACCAGAACCTTCACCGCAGATCCCGACTCTAAGACCGCCGTCCGTGTCGTCACCTCTCTCGACCGCGACAGAAACAACGCAGCCAATACGTTTCTTTTCCGCATGATCGGCATCGAAGACTTTGAGCTCCGCGCAGAGACTATCTTTGCCACCTATCGACCGGGTTGTCTGCGTGAGGGGTTCATCGCTGAAGGCGTGGTAGACATGCAGTCAAACAATTCCGTGCTGAGCGGTTTTTGCATCCATTCAAACAGCTACGTTTCACTAAACCAGAACAACTATTTTCAGCCGGGTACAATTGTCGGCATGCCGAATGTCGAAGACCTTGACCTGCCGAAGTCAGGATTTGAACGCAACGATG
>NZ_JAAFZU010000028.1:3700-47706 GCF_018263905.1 Loktanella sp. SALINAS62
ACCAGCCCCAGCATGCGGAGTTTATCCACGACGACCCTGTCCATGGCTGATCTGGTGCCTGGCAGCATGTATGACGTATCTTGTTCCGGCAAGCAGTTGACCATTGATGGAAGCACACCTTTGAAAAATGTGGTCATCGTGACTGATTGCCCTGTGAAAATGTCAAAAGGGGCGGCGCTTGAAGATGTGTTGCTGGTCACAAAGAGCGTTGATAGCAATTCCGTCACGTCGCCAAATGGATTTCGGTTGGGCGCGAACGACTCTTGCGCCGCCGGGGGCGGAGCCCAGATCGTCACATCAGGCGGGATCAACGTGGCCTCTGACCTTCAGATATTCGGAAGCCAATTGATTGCTCAGGGTGATGTGACGTTTGCGGCGTCGGCCGACAGTGTAGAGGGTGCGTCAATCATTTCAGCTGGCAAGATCGACGGAACATCAAACTCTCAGATCGGGTTTTGCAATACCGGCATGGAAGATAATATCGAGATCGATTATTTTCGGATGGTCAGGTAAGTCTCAAATCGCTTGGGCCTGAAAACTTAATCGAGCGCAATATACTTGGGATCACAATGGTTATAGCAGCGCGAGCATGCCTATGGTTTTGCGCATCGTTTGCCTTGTCGGAATCAAGGTTGGGTTTACCTCTACTGGACACCTGCCTTTGATAAGCTGGCGCATTGATGCCTTTGGATTTGACAAATTTGACCCTTCGTTCGGTGCTTGGCGCGTTCTCCCCCGACCTTGTTGCGTCAATCCTCTTGTTGCTCGCGTTTTGGGTCGCACGCATCGTTGTCGTAAGGCTTATCCGAATGAGAAGCGATCTGCCGCCGCATGTGATGCGCCGCTGGATCGCGACAAGCCGGAACGTCTTTCTCATCTTTCTGCTGTTCGGCCTGGTCCTGATCTGGGCCCCGCAATTGCGGACCTTCGCGCTTTCGCTCGCCGCGGTCGCCGTCGCCATTGTCGTCGCGACAAAGGAGATGATCCTGTGCATCTCCGGTTCACTTATGCGCGCGTCGACGCGTGCGTTTGCGGTCGGCGATTGGATCGAGGTATCGGGCGTCCGGGGCGAGGTGGTCGACCACTCGCTGCTCGCCACCACAATGCAAGAGTTCCTGCCGAACTCTTTTCATTATACCGGCCGCACGGCTGTCGTGCCGAACAGCGTCTTTTTCTCCTCGCCGATCCGAAACCTGACTGTGGTACGAGATTACACGTTTCACAGCTTCGCCGTCACGACGGAGGCTGACGTTGATTTGCCAGACCGACAGTCCGATCTGGTTGCCATCGTAGAGCGTCACTACGGTCCGCACCGGGAAGAGGCCGCGCGTGCCAACGCCGGGATCGAGCGGCGCAGTGGTGTCGACATTCTTGACCCCGAAAGCCGCATCCGATTTTCAACGACCGACCTTGGCAAGGCGCGGGTCACGATCAGCCTCTTTTGCCCCACACGTCTTGCAGAGGTTCTCGAAGATGCCGTCACGCTCGAGGTCATGGCGCTGCTGCATACAGCGCGGAAAGAGGAACCGGCCCGAGAGGAAATGCATTGATTTCGCAAGCGCCACATTGCTGTGGCACGTCTGGTCCCGACACCCAAGGAGAGATACGTGGCAATCCTGACAATGGTTCTTGACGCGTTCGGGCTTTTTACTGCGGCAGCGGCAGCGTGGTTCTGGTATCTTTCCGGGAAACGCAGGTTGCGCCGGGTCTCGCGTTTCGAAGAGCTGAATTACGCTGACCTCAATCGTATCGTGACAGCCTTCAACCGTGCGGCGACCCTGAACCGGCAGGCCGCCAAAGCCGCTGCGGCGTCAGCTGCCGCTCTTATGCTCAGGTTTGCTGCCGACCTCGCGGCGCAATTTTGAAAGTGGCGCAATCCAAGAAGGTTAATGGCGCTGTAGTGCAACTGGCGCGTGATGCATCAAAGCCATTTTCCCCATCAACGTCAGAAGGCCGGGACGCGGATCATCAGGGCGACTTGTCAACGGATCGACGGGCTAAACAGGCACCGACACCATAACCACAGTAGACTGCTCTTATCATGGTAAACCTTGAACAATTCATCAAAGAAATCTCGGGCACGTTGCCGGAAGGAACGATGACGGTTGCCATCTTGTTGGCTGCATTGGCGGCGGGATATCTGATTAATCGCCTGCTTGTTCTGGCTGTGCAAAGGTCGCTGGCCAACAGGGATGAATTTTGGCGTTCCTTGATTGCGCGAACCCGTCGCCCGGTCCGCTTTATTATCCTGATCCTTGCCTTTGCTTTCGGCACTGCCGTGGCCCCGATCAATCCGTGGGCCGCTGGCATTGTCCGCGACGCGCTGATGCTGTGCGTCATCGCCGCCATCGCTTGGCTACTATACACCGCCATGCACATCTGGGCCGCTATTCATCTGCGGCGATATCATGTCGATCAAGAGGACAATCTGCTTGCGCGCAAGCACATCACACAATCCGGCATCCTGCTACGGGTTGCCAGCATTTTGATCATTACGATCGCCATTGCAGCGATGCTCATGACGTTTGAGCCGGTCCGGCAATACGGGGTCAGTCTTCTCGCCTCTGCCGGTGCCGCAGGTCTGGTGGCTGGCCTCGCACTTCAGCCACTGCTCAAAAACATTTTCGCTGGCATACAATTGGCCACAACACAGCCGATACGCATCGACGACGCGTTACTGATCGAAAACGAATGGGGTCAGGTGGAAGAAATCACATCGACCTATGTCGTGGTGCGTCTGTGGGACTGGCGGCGGTTGATCGTTCCGCTGAGCTATTTCATCGAAAAGCCGTTCCAAAACTGGACGCGCGAGACGTCCGATCTGATCGGCACGGTCCTGATATATCTCGACTACACTGCGCCCATAGATGTCATCCGCAACCAAGCGCAGCAGATCGCACGAGAGTCAAAGCTGTGGAATGGAAAAGTGTTCAATCTGGCGGTGACCGATTTTCGTCCCGACGTGATGGAGGTGAGGGTGCTGGTCTCTGCCAGCAGTGCGGGACATGCTTTTGACTTGCGATGCGAGATGCGTGAGAAGCTTATGTCCTTTATTCAGGGCGAATATCCCGGTGCTTTGCCGCAGACTCGGGCCGAAATTAAATCCGGAACGCCATAAAGAAACAGCAAGGAACACCTTTGTCACGGCAGCGGCATCAGTGCGTAACAGCGCGTGATCGAGTTGTGTTTTAAACGCGGTAACGACTTTGGCTCGCCCGGTAGCGTTTTTCTTACTTTGATAGATGTTCCGCGCAGCAATGGATCATTGCCTGAGATGCCGCGTTATGTCCTGATACAAGCCGGGCAAAGAGTGGCGAGATGCAAGAAAGATACCGCGAGGGGCCGGGGCCGATTGAAGGAACGACGCCTGATCTGGAAGGGGACCAGCCTGCGGCGAAGAAAGAAGCAGCGGGCGAGGTCGGTCGCGGGCGCCGGGCTTGGCGGCCATACGGCATCCAACTTGTGGGCTGGCGCGACATAATCATCAGATCGGGCCGCCGGGTCGGACCAGAGCTGTTTCCCCTCTTGGCGGCGGGCATCGCATTCTTTGGCATGTTGTCGCTGTTTCCGGCAATCGCCATGCTAGCGGCACTGGCGGGCATGGTATTCGAGCCGGATCTGGTCGTCGATCAAATCGACGCATTCGAGGGCGTGGTCCCGCCCGAACCTTTGACTGTTGTGCGCGACCAGGCTGTTGCGCTTGCCGGTCAGGCGACCGGCCAAGCGACAGCGACAGCGCTGTTCAGCCTTGCGCTTTCGCTTTTCTGGGCTTCGCGGGGCATCGATAACCTTGTGAGCGGTATCAACTTGGCACATGCAGAGGCTGAGACGCGCAGCATCGTCGTGCGCAATTTCATCTCGCTCTGGTTGACCGGTATCCTTGCGATCATGGCCCTTGGCACGATTTTTGTAGCGCTAATTATACCGCCGTGGATCGAGACATCTACGCTTTCGGGTTGGAACGATACCATCGCCACGGTTGGCCGCTGGCCGCTCCTTGCGATGCTGTCGATGTTGTCGCTTGGGATGATCTACCGGCACGCGCCAGCCCGGCGTCCACCACGGTGGAGCTGGGTTACGCCCGGCGCCGTCATCGGAACGGCACTTTGGCTGGGCGGCTCATGGCTGTTTTTCGCCTTCGTGCGGAATATTGCCAGCTACCAGCCAACCTACGGCACGCTCGCAGGTGTCGTGATCCTTTTGCTCTATATCTGGCTGACGGCTTTCGTGGTGCTTTTGGGCGCACTTTTGAACGCAGAGATGGAACACCAGACGGCGCGGGACACCACGCGCGGTAAGGTCCGACCGATGGGGAAACGTGATGCCAGAATGGCCGATACGCTTGGCCGAAAGCCCTGAACGCGGCGATTATGATGGGTCTTAAATCTCACCGCGGCATCGCGTCTGTTTAGGAACTGCTGCGCTGCGGCAGTTCAGGTTTTACCAAAATATGTTGGGCCTCGCTGCGGCCGCCGATCCGGCTGAGCAATGTATCGGCGGGACCGATTTCGGTCCCGCGACAGTCCTTGGGTGGCTGCGACGATGCTGTGCGGCTTCAGAATTGACGCGTCTTGATCCCCAATCATCGACTGGGCAATGTCGCTTTGCCTTTTTCCGGACAGAGTCAGTGGCAACCCACTTCGTCTGCGCCACGTTCATATCCTTTGGTATAAGAACAGGTATTCGCACAGCGCTGTTAACCAAGCTTCTGCACGATATCTAAAAATAAAAAATTAGGCGATCCTTTCTCTGGGACAGCGAGAGAGGTCAATATGTTTATCCACTACAGTAACAGGATTCCAATTCGAAAATTAGCTGGTACTGCCTTGGTGGCTCTTTCGTTTGGTGCATGTTCGCCCAGTATTGATGCAGGGTCGCAGACCAATCCAATTGTTGGACCGCCAGTTACCAATAACAGCACACCCTATACAATATGCCTTACGGAACTTGCAAAGAATCCGGGGCTGAACCGTCCAACTTTTGCAGTTGGCAATATCACGGACAAGACCGGCAAACGCGCTTACGACGCTGCCAACGACAGCACGGAGGTAACGCAGGGTACGTCCGAAATGGTCATCAGCGCATTCTATAAGACGCGTCAGGTCAATCTTGCAGAGCGGCTAGATCCGCGGATCGCGCTGTCCGAACAGCAGCTTGTCCAGACAAATATGATCAAACGTCCGATTGGTGAACCGGATGTTGCGCCTGCGCATTTCCTCGTTCTGGGCGCAGTCACGGAGCTGAATTATAACATTCATTCAGGTGGCGAGCGGTTGTTCGTCGCCGGTGTTGGCGCCAGCCGGCGCGCCGCCGTCATTAATGTGGGGCTCGATCTGCGCCTGATAGATATGAAAAGTCTGGGAACGGTTTATGTCACCAGTCTTCAAAAGCAGATCGTTGGCGTTGAATATGAAACGGGTATTTTCCGTTTCTTTGGCGACCAATTTGTAGAATTCGACTCCGGTAAAGTTCGCAATGAACCATTGCAGCTTGGAGTGCGATCGGTGGTGGAATTGGCGGTTTACCAAATCCTCACCGAAGGGCTCGGTTTGCCAGCAATTCCGTATGAAGGCTGTCAACCGGGAGGGGAATACCCCGACAAACTAGACGAAGCCAACTCAAATGAGGAAGAAACATGATGAATATGCAAAAACTCGTAGTCTCCGCAATCGCCATCTGCGCCGCAGCGCCGGCAATGGCTTTTGACACAGTGACGTGGAACTGGAACGCCGACGTCATATCTTCTGTCACGACGAATGCAGTCAGTGACGTCGTGGTTGCCCCGACCGGACTTGAGCAGGTCGAGGTCGATCAGACCAGCTTGGGCGACTTTGCATCGACCAGCTCCTCGCTGGGCATTACCAACGATGTGGTCAGCCTTTCGGGACTGACGCTTGATGATGTGCTTGCGGTCGAGACGTCTTCGACTGTGCTGGGCAACAGCGCAGCACTCGAAGCAGACGTTTCCACCCAATACGATGCCATCCAGACGTTCGGCGGCGTCGACCCGCTTTTGGGCACCTTGGACGTGTCATTGCCGGGAACATTGACAGCGTCGTCGACGACGATCGGTGTGATCAACGGGACTGTCGACAGCGACGCGACCTCGCTTGCCAACAACTTTACGGCAGACCTTGTGACCACATCGGGGTCGGATGCTTTCCTGGTGGGTAACAACGTTCAGACGGCCTATGCGGTCGGGACGTCCACGTCCTTGGTGGATCTTGTCTCGTTCACTGACGTGACCGGTCTCGGCACGCTTGTCGATCCGGCGGTTTCGTCTGTCGCAACCTCGATCGGCAACAACATCGGTGTGACGATCGACGGGATCAACTGATCGGGACACGCATCTGCCAGCGTTTGCCGTTTCTCGACGTCCCCCCAAAGGCAAGGGCAGGTGCGTCAGGCGGTTCGGGATTTTTTCCCGGACCGCCCCAATCATCAACAGATGGAGAAGAAAATGAAAATCATCGCACCCCTAAGCATTTGCCTGCTGTTACCGCTTGAGGCTGTCGCAGGCGAAACGCCTTTCGTCATCGGTTCGCGGCCTTGGAATTTTGCACCGCGCAGCAGGGAAAACCACCTGACCCTGCACATGCGCGGTCCTGACGCCATGAGAGCGACCAAAGGAGACGCAGACGGGCCGTCGGGCGCGTCTGGACCCGGCTACGTTTCCAATTCCTATGCCATCGGAAACTGGGTTCAGGTATACATGACGCTGGGCGATGGGTCCGAAGGCCTGATCATGATCGAGAACGACCAGACGAATAATGGCAAACAGCAATCGGTATCGGATATCCTGGGTGATTTGATCAAGACGTATCAAGGCGATGATCAGGTGAATCATTCGCAGTAGGCGACCGCCATGACAAAAGCAGCGCATGCATCTGCTTTTTACACGCTTTGGATTACAAGAGGTTCATGTCTCGCGCGATGATCACCGCGTGGGTTCGGTTACGGGCCTCAAGCTTGCGGAAAAGCGTTTTGACATACAGTTTTATCGTCACTTCCTGCAATTCCAGATCGCGGGCAATTTCCTTGTTGGATTTGCCTTCGGCGATGCCACGAAGCACTTCGGTTTCTCGCGGACTGAGATCACCGACCGTCGTGTCATCCTGTTGCATGAATCCGTATGGCACGAAAACTTCGCCCGCAGCCATAAAGCGTACTGCAGAGGCCATGGAGCGTGATGCCATCGTTTTTGGAATAAACCCAGCAGCACCGGAACCAATCGCTTCCTCTGCGACGGCGCGAGAGGCATTGCCTGACATCAGCGCCACGGGATGGCCATCGTTTGACTTTCTCATACGTGCAAGACCATCGAGACCATTCATGCCTGGCATCTTGTAGTCGAGTAGTACGAGATCGAAGCGGCCAGACTTTTCGACAGCAGCCAACGCCTCGTCAAGTGTCGCAACGGTCGTGACAAGAATATCGCCTTCCTGCTTCAGCAATGCGGCAATCGACTCGCGGACCAGATCGTGATCGTCGGCAATCAAAAGGCGCAAGTCCGAAGTCTGTGTGTGGGGGTCAGGGTCAATCATGGCATAAAGCCTTAACAAGTTCGGTCGTTATGAAATTTTCACCCTTGGCATGAGCTTTCAAACTAGATTGAGGTCTGTTGGCCGTTACAAAGCGATCAAGCCAAAAATCGATCATGCTGGGCTTTCTTGCGTATTCTTCGGTGAACAATCCACCGCGATACCTTAACCATAGGTATCAGGTTACTATCCAAAAGTATAGTCGCATATTCCAATGCCACGCTGATCTGTATCTTGGAACATGCGAATACTCTTGAGCGTGAAAGCCTGACATTCGGAGAATACACAATGAATTTCGCTCGACATCTGTATGCCTTGCTGATCGCCGTCTTTCTGCCTTGGGGCGCCGTCATTGCAGAAGATTTGCCTGCACCAACGGGCGAGGTTCTTCTGACGGTATCCGGGGCTGTGCCTATGACCAACTCGAACGAGACAGCGCAGTTCGACATGGACCTGCTGCGGTCGCTGGGGGACGTCAACTTTACGACCACAACGCCTTGGACGACCGGTCAACAAAGCTTCACAGGTGTCCCGTTAAGGGAATTGCTTGATCAGCTTGGTATACGAGAGGGCAAATTAACGGCGACGGCTATCAACGATTACGCAGTTGATATCCCCTTGTCCGATGCGGTCGAAGGCGGCCCGATCATCGCCTACCTGCATAATGGTGAGCCGATGTCAGTGCGCGACAAGGGTCCGCTTTGGATTGTCTATCCCTACGATGCGAACAAGGCGTATCAATCTGAATCGGTCTATGCCCGTAGCATCTGGCAGCTCGACCGTATCTTGGTTTCGGACTAGATTTCAGCGAACAGCGCAGGGATTGCCATGCCAGCCAAGAGAGGAAAGCCATTACACTCCACCCTTGGCAAGAACCTGCTGAGCGTTGCAATGGCTGTGATCGCTGTGGCCGTCGCGGTCAGCGTCATCACCGCAATCTTACTGGCGAATAATATCCAGAACGAAGTCGACGGCTTGGCTTCCGTCAACTCTGACGCCACGCAATGGTCGCTGGCCCAAACCGAAGTGGACCTGCTGGCGCTACAGGTGGCAGTCAACGCCGCCTTGGCCGACGAGGACGGTACGCTCGCCAATGCCCGGCGGCGGTTCGACATATTCTACAGTCGGGTCACAGTCACATCAGAAAGCCGCCAATTCGCTGAACTGCGGTCCCAGGATGGCGCGGACGAAGCGCTTATCGCGATGAATGCCTTTCTTGATCGGCAAGTCACGCGTTTCGATGCTTCCGATGCCGTTTTGCGTGCCGCGCTTCCGGATATCGTTCAGGATTTGGAAGACCTGCGCGATCAGGTTCGCACGTTCTCCTTGTTAGGTGTCAAGCTTTTCGCGTTGGCAAAAGACGAGCGACGCGAAGCTTTGGCGTTGTTGCTGACCCGTCTCGGGATTCTGACCTTCGCTCTTGTTTTCACGCTCTTACTGGTCGTTCTAGTACTTCTTTGGATGATCCGCAGAAGTGCGCGCGCAGAGATCGCGGTGGAAAATGCCCGAAACCGGCTGCAAGAGGTGATTTCCACGTCGATTGACGGCATCCTTGCGATGAATCTGCAAGGTCAGGTTGTGGATTACAACGGCGCGGCGGAGCGGATATTCGGCTACACGCGTGACGAGGCGATCGGCCAAGATATGGCGGACCTCATCATACCTGATCATCTGCGCAATTCACACAATGCCGGTATGAAACGCTTTCGTCTGACGGGTGAAAATCACGTCGTGGGCGCAGGTCTTTTGCAACTCGAAGCGAAGCGAAAGGATGGCGCCGTTTTCCCCGTCGAGGTGACCATCGCTTCGGTCGACGCCGATGGTGAACAGATTTTTGTCTCCTTTCTGCGCGATGTCTCTGCGCGCGCTGCTGTTGAAAAGGAACTTGTCGTGGCGCGGGACAAGGCCGTGGCGGGCGAGAAGGCAAAGGCAGAGCTTCTTGCCGTCATGAGCCACGAAATGCGCACCCCGCTGAACGGGCTGCTCGGGACGATGGTTTTGATGCAAGAGACCCGGCTTGCGCCCAAGCAGAAAAAATATCTGTCGGCGATGGAAACCTCTGCCAGTCTACTCTTGAGCCACGTCAATAATGTACTGAGCATTTCTGGCGCCGAGGCCGGACAATTGGACCTGAAGCCTATCGAAATCCGCCCCGACGAACTGTTTCGCCAGCTAGTGGCCAGCCAGCAATCAAGCATTTCCGCCAACGGAAACGCAATCACTGTATCGACAGGGCAGGGCCCGGAAATTGTCTGGGCCGACCGGACACGGCTTCTTCAGGTGCTTCTCAATCTTTTGGGCAACGCGAACAAATTCACGCGTAATGGGCAGCTGGTTCTGGAATGCGACAGCGTACCGGACAGTGACATGGTGGAATTTCGTGTGATTGACGACGGAATCGGTATCGCAAAAGAAGACCAGTCCCGCATTTGGGAAGATTTCCAGATGCTTGACGCCAGTTACAGCCGCGTGACCGAAGGCTCTGGGCTTGGGCTTGCTATCTCCAAAAGGCTTGTCATCGCCATGGGGGGTGAAATCGGCGTCGAAAGCGAGACGGGGAAAGGCAGCCTGTTTTGGGTCCGTCTACCGGTTGGAACCCCCGTCGAAAAAACGACTGTAACGGACAATACGAAGACGCCGATTCATCCGACGGAAACAACGGACGGGACGCTCGACATTTTGCTGGTCGAGGATAACATGATCAACCGCCTTGTCGCGCGTGACATACTCGAAAAGGCCGGCCATCGCGTCGTGGAAGCCGAAGATGGTCACGACGGCATCAAGGCGGCCGCAACCGAATTGTTCGACATCATTTTGATGGACATTTCTATGCCGGTGATCGACGGGGTCACGGCCACGCATCAGATCCGCGAAACGGAAGGCCCCAATCGCAGCACGCCTATCATCGCGTTGACTGCGCATGCGCTCGCCGAGGATCTTGTACGTTTCCGAAAGGCTGGCGTGACGGATACGATCGTCAAGCCGCTGACAAAGAATACCCTTTTGCGCAGCGTGGGTGACATTGGGCCGATCGACAGGACCGGCCGGATCGCAGCCGCAGAGGATGTGTTTTCGGTTTTACGTGCGCAGATCGGCATTCCAAAAACGTTCGCTCTTATCGCGCAATTCATCGCGGAAACTGACCGTCTGGCCAGCAGATGTTCGGATGCAGTCGGGTCGCCAGCAGAAGCGCATGAACTAGCAGACCAAGCGCACAACGCTGCAGGATCTGCTGCAGTGTTTCAGCTGAAAGCGCTCGGGCTTAGCCTGGCGGACCTCGAAACCGCGCTTCGGAGTGATCGTCGTCCGAACTTGCACGCGGCCATGGTGTCTTTCACCAAGACGTGGTCGCAGGCCCGACCAGGTTTGCTTCTACATTCCCAAGGTCTATCAGATTAATCCCTGATGGAACTCAAGCCATTCGTGCGGCTCACGTCGGCGTTTCACTGTCTCTGTGGGGAACTCTGGGGTCACAAAATACCGGGCAAGGACGGCGCACGACAAAACACTTGCATAACCTTATTGAAATTGTCAGGAATAGGTCTGTACCGTTGAATGACTTTGTTTGACTGAAGCAATGGATGCCGAAATCGGGCGTGGCCCGGTGACATCGACCCTTGTGCCAGTTGCCAGATTTATGTCGTTCCGCCTGATACCCGATGACGAATATAAGGAAACTTTATGCGACTTTTTACAACAACAGCGGTTTGCGCCATCGTTGCGACGGCAGCCCACGCGGTTGAATCCGACGATGTGATGACGACCTATGCCGATATCGCTGCCGCGTCTTACGGTGACAGCCTGACCACCGCGCAAGCGCTGCAAACGGCGGTCAATGACTTTTTGGCCGCCCCATCGGCCACGGGGCTTCAGACTGCGCGCGATGCTTGGCTTGCCGCACGTGTGCCGTATCAGCAGACAGAGGTTTACCGCTTTGCCAACCCGATCGTCGACGATTGGGAAGGGCGTGTGAATGCATGGCCGCTGGACGAAGGCCTGATCGACTATGTTGATGCCGCAGGCACGGCACCGTCCGAAGGGTACGACGAAAACCCGTCAGCGGGACTGAACGTCATTGCCAATCCGACGTTTACGCTGTCCGGAACAGAGATCGACGCGCGCACGATCACCCCGACGCTGTTGCAGGACACCCTGCATGAAGCGGGTGGTGCAGAAGCAAACGTCGCCACGGGCTATCACGCCATCGAATTCCTGCTGTGGGGGCAGGACATCGGCCCATATGATGCCACGGCGGGCCAGCGCCCCTGGACGGATTATGCGACAGGTGATGATTGCACCAACGCCAATTGCGACCGACGTGGCGCGTATCTGAAAGCGGCGACAGATCTGCTGGTGACGGACCTGCAGGATATGGCCGACGCATGGGCTGATGGCGGTGCCGCGCGGGCTGCGGTCATGGACGATTCGACCGGACCGATGCGGATTCTGACCGGCATGGGATCACTCAGCTATGGTGAACAAGCGGGCGAGCGGATGCAGCTGGGGCTGTTGCTGAACGACCCCGAAGAAGAACATTCCTGCTTTGCCGACAACACCCATTGGGATCATTTCTATGACGCGCTGGGTGTCCGGAACGTCTATCGTGGCGAATATGTCGGTGTGGACGGGACGGTCACGTCCGGCCCGTCGCTGCATGCGCTTTTGATGGACAGCGACCCCGCCGTCGCGGAATCGCTATTGGCGGCGCTTGATCACACCCAGTTCCAGATGATGGATATGGTCGTCGCTGCCGAAGCGGGGCTGCATTATGACATGATGCTGGATCCGGCCAACACCGCAGGCGGACAGTTGATACAAGACGCAATCGACGGTCTTGTCGCCCAAACCCGCGAGATCGAGCGCGCGGTGACAGCGCTGGGGGGCACGCAGATCGCATTTGAAGGGTCCGACAGTCTCGACAATCCGGACGCCGTGTTCGAATAACCAAAGCAGCGTGCCGACGGGTCTGCGTCGGCACGCATCTGGTCAATCAAGAGGCGACATGCCCAAAACGCAAAGCCCATGTATCGGTGTCTGCAAGTTCAAACGCCCCGGTCCTGCCGGGTCGCATTGCATCGGCTGTTCGATGACAAAGGAACAAAAATCCATTTCAAAGGATCTGAAAAAGAGCCGCGAGCTGGATGCCTTCGTGGCGCTTGTTATGGCCCAGCAGGAACAGATGGGCCGCTACACGCACTGGCCATTGGCCTATGTGAAAAAGGCACAGAAAAAAGGGCGCAAAGTGCCCGACGTGGTGCGCCGGGCAACCTGAGCTTACTGCAGGTGGGCGCGCAGCATCCACGCGAACTTGTCGTGGATACGTCCGCGTTCGATGGCCAGATCCTCTGTGCGAATATCGCCGTGTTTGGCGGCGACTTCTGACAGGCCAGCCAGTGTTGCGCCGATGGTTTCCTGCGCTTCGGCAAGGTGACGGATCATGTCCTTGTCGCTGGCGCGCTCGTCGCCTTCGGACACTTTGGACCGTTCCAGATGCGTCGCAAGCTTTCCTTCGGCTATCTGACCAATGGCGCGGATGCGTTCGGCCAGATCGTCCTGCCCGACAAAATGGTCCTCGTAGATGGTCTGGAACAACTCGTGCAGCGGGCCAAACGCCATGCCGGTCACGTTCCAGTGAAAGTTCTGCGCAAGCATTGTGGCCACGACAGTTTCGGCGACAGCCTGATTGAGTGCTGTTGCGATTTCTGTGCTGGCGTCTGGGCTAAGATCGGATGCAGTTTCGGCCATGATCAATTCCTTTGCTGTTGTATCGTTAATTAGGTCGTTCGTTTTCCTGCGCCATGCCCCTGACCAGCAATCGTACCGTATGAAGCGATGCAGGTTTCACCCTGCGTCGCAAAAGGAAACGTTCGCTGTCAACATCACCGCGCCTGACGGCATCGACGACGGCCAGCAGCCATTCTTCGTCAAACGTCGCCCCGCGTGTGCCGGGCCGCCAGATCACGGGTCTGCGTTCAAGCACCTGCGGAAGGATTTTAACCAGCTGAGCTGCAAAGACATTGGATGATGCGGTCGGGTCGATGGTCGCACAAGCCGTGGCCGATGCGCGCGCCGCAACCCGGCAGTCCAGTGCAGACATGCGGATCAACGTCAGCAGCGGTAATTCCGGTGACGCTGCATCGACTTGTTTCAGTTGTGGTTGAGCCATATCGCCTTGACGTCCTGCTGTATTCCGACAAATATAGTCGGAATAATATCTGTTGGGAAGTATTTTTTGTCCGTGCGTGCGATCTTCATGGTGCTGACCCCGTTTCTGGCAGTCGGCGTTGTCAGCGCAAATCAGTCAGCACCCGACCTTGAACCGCATCTGGAACACGTCCCTTGGACTGCGGCAGAGGCCGACAGGGCAGCGCGGGCTTTGGCCCCGCCTGATCGGTTCGATGCCCCCCGTCCATTCGCGGCAAAGTCCGGCGGTGCCGGGACGGTGCGCCGCATGACGAACGTGCAGGCCTTCAGCCAACCGCAAGATAATCTTAGCTTTGCGCAGGGCGCCGATTTTGCGGTCGGGAACGGGTTGTTTGAACGCCTGTGGGTATCCGCCCCGGCGTCCACGATCGCATCCGATGGGCTGGGCCCACTGTATAATGCGCGGTCATGTCAGGACTGCCATATCAAGGATGGACGCGGCCACGCACCGACCGGGCCGGACGATGACGCCAGCAGTCTGGTTGTGCGTCTTGGCCGTGCGATGCCGTCAGACGCGGACCTGAGCGCGCTTGAAAGCTACCTTGGCTTTGCGCCTGACCCTGTCTATGGGGCGCAGTTTTCCGACCTGTCACTTGCGGGCATCCCGGCAGAAGGCCGGGTCCGCATGGATTGGGAGACGGTAGAGGATGTGACTCTTGCGGGTGGCGAAACGGTCAGCCTGCGCAAACCTGTGCTGACGCTTGATGGTCTGGCCTATGGGCCGCTGCATCCCGATACGCGGCTCAGCCCGCGGGTCGCGCCGCAGATGATCGGACTTGGCCTGATCGAAGCGATCCGGGCAGAGGATATTCTGGCCCGTGCAGACCCCGATGATACAGACGCCGACGGCATCAGTGGACGGGCGCATATGGTCTGGTCGCCCGAATACGATCAGCCGATGCTGGGCAGGTTCGGGGTGCGGGCGACCACGCCGACATTGCGCCAGCAGGCGGCGGATGCGTTTCACAGCGATATCGGTATTGCCTCGCCGCTGCGTCCTGACGCGTGGGGCGATTGCACCGAAACACAAACCGCCTGCCGTGCCGCACCCGATGGCATGGATGCAGCACAAGACGGGTTCGAAATCGCAGCAGATGCGCTGGACCTTGTCACCTTTTACAGCGCGACCCTTGCGGTGCCCGAACGTCGCAATCCTGCTGATCCTCAGGTTCTGCGCGGGCAAGCGGTGTTTCACGATGCGCAATGCGCCGCCTGCCACACCCCCGCCTATGTCACGCATCGCCTGCCGGACCGTCCGCAGCATGCGTTTCAGCTGATCTGGCCCTATAGCGATTTTTTGCTACACGACATGGGTGACGGGCTAGCCGATGACTTGCCTGCCGGTGATGCGACCGGATCGGAATGGCGCACGCCGCCGTTGTGGGGACTGGGGCTGGTGCAGACCGTTTCACCCGAGGCCGGATTTCTGCACGATGGCCGGGCCCGCACCCTGACCGAAGCCATCCTGTGGCACGGCGGCGAAGCGGCGTCCGCCCGTGCGAATTTTGTCGATTTATCACCTGATGACCGCGCGGCCCTGACCGCATTTCTGGAGTCGCTATGATCCGTATCCTTGTGTTTATGCTGGCTGCGTCACCAGCGTTTGCCGATGTCGACGCCGTGATCGACCGGCATGTGTTGCCACGGGTCGAAACCTTTGCCGCCGCGTCGGGCCGGCTGGCTGATACACCCTGCGAGGTTGACGCGCTCAAACCCGCATTTGTTGATGCCGCGACGGCCTGGGCGGGCATGTCGCATCTGACGCTTGGCCCGGTCGAAACTTTGGGGCGGGGGCGGTCCATTCTGTTTTGGCCGGACACCCGTGATGCAACGGGGCGCGGTTTGCGGTTGCTGATCGGGCAGGGCGAAACGGCCTGGACACCGGACGCGATTGCCACCGCGTCAGTCGCGGCGCGGGGTCTGGGGGCGTTGGAACGGCTTTTGTACGAACGCGACGCGCAGCCCTGCGATCTGACGCTTGCCTTGACCGCCGATCTTGCTGCAAGTGCGGCTGCGATCCGGGATGGCTGGACGTCAGAATTTGCCGACCTGATGCGGACCGCCGGTGCGCCTGACAACACGCGCTTTTTGGCCCCGGAAGAGGTCGAGGCAGCATTTTACACAAGCTTGGTCACCGGGCTGGAATTCCTGATCGAACAGCGGCTGGGGGCGCCGCTGAATACCTATGACGATCCGCGCCCGTTGCGGGCGGAACTGCGACGCGCGGACCTGTCGGCACCGATGATCGCGGCCCAGATCGAAGCCTTGCTAGAATTGACACGGCAACTTGGCCCCGCACCGGACGCGGAAAAAAGCCTGACCGATGCGCTGATGCGTGCCCGCGCCATTGATGACCCCAGCCTTGCCGGTGTGGCCGACCCGATGGCGCGCGCGCCCATCGCGGCGATCCAATCCCTGCTGGGTGCTGCGCGGCGGCAAATCGAAAGCGAGATCGGGACAAAGATGGGGATAACGGCCGGTTTCAACGCACTGGACGGCGACTGATGCAGGGCCGCCGTTCATTCTTGCGCGGCTGTGGCGCAGCACTGGCGACCTGTGCCGCACCCACGCTGACATGGGCGGACGTTGGCGCACCTGTCCTGCTGGCGGCGGCACGGGACCGGGATGACAGGTTCACGTTGTATGGCATAAACCGGCAGTTGGACATTTGCTTTCGTATCCCGCTGCCCGGTCGCGGCCATGCCGCAGCCGCACACCCGGCCAGACCAGAAGCCGTGGCGTTCGCCCGACGTCCGGGGACCTTCGCACTGGTGATCGACTGTAGCGCGGGCGTGGTGCGTCAACGTCTGGATGCCCCGCCGGGGCGGCATTTTTATGGCCATGGTGCATATATCGACGACGGGGCTGTGCTGGTGACCACGGAAAACGCGTTCGACACTGGCAAAGGTCAGCTGGGCCTGTGGGATACAACGGCAGGCTACCGCCGGATCGGAGAAATCGCATCCGGCGGTATCGGTCCGCACGAAATTGTCCGTCTGCCGGGCACACAGACATTGGCCGTGGCCAACGGTGGAATCCGCACCCATCCGGACCGGGCGCGCGAAAAGCTGAACCTTGCGACCATGCGTCCGAACCTGACTTATGTGAACGATGGGCAATTGGTGGCGCAGGTCACATTGCCGCGCGATCTGCGACAGGCGTCGATCCGTCATTTGTCCGCGCGGGCGGATGGCGCCGTTGCGATGGCAATGCAGTGGCAAGGTCCGGATGACCAAGTGGTTCCGCTTTTGGGAATTCACCGTGCGGGGCAGGCCATCGATCTGCGGTCAGCCGATGACACGCTGCAACGCAGGTTGGACGGCTACGCCGGATCGGTGGCCTGGTCCGGTGACGGGACAAGGGTCGCCATAACGTCGCCGCGCGGCGGTGTTGCGCATATCTTTGGCGACGATCCGGCCCCCACGGTGCTGGCGCGTTCGGATGTCTGCGGTGTCGCCGCGTTCGCAGGCGATTTTGCATTCACGGACGGGCTTGGCGGTATGCTGACCCCGGTCGGACTGCGCCGCATGGCGGTCGCATGGGATAATCATCTGGTGCCAATCGTCTGAACGATGGCCGGATTGTCAGTCAAATCAGTGACCCAACAAACGTTAACATAAAATAAGGCAAGTCGTCTGAACTCTGCTGCACCATGGCCGGAACGAAATGGCTGTTGGGCATGTTTGACGATCACAATCAATCGTGGTCGCAAGCACAAAGGAGAATTTATGTTTCACCATTCCGAAAAGCTGCAATACAAGGTACGGGTCGACACCCCCGATCCGCAATTCGCAAAACTGTTGCAGCAAGCCATTGGCGGCGTCGAAGGCGAAATTCGCGTTGCAATGCAATACTTCTTTCAGGCGATGGGTGCGCGCGGTGATGCTAAATACCGCGACATGCTGATGATGACCGCGACCGAAGAATTGAGTCATATCGAATTTCTGGGTCATGCTGTCGCACTGAACCTAGAAGGCGCGCCCGTCACCACACAGGAAGAAGCCGCCAAAGACCCCATCGTCAACGCCATTCTGGGCGGCATGAACCCCCGCCACCTGTTGTCGTCCGGCCTGTCCGCCATGCCGGTCGATTCTAACGGCGTGCCGTTTGACATGAGCCATATCTACGCGACCGGAAATCTGGCCGCAGACATGACCGCCAACGCGATGGCCGAAGGGTCGGGCAGGGTGTTGGCGTCGCGGCTTTACAACATGACCGACGACAAGGGCATGAAGGACATGCTGTCTTTCCTGATCGCGCGCGACACGATGCACCAGCAGCAATGGCTGGCTGTGATCGACGAACTGGGTGGCATGGAAGCGGCATTGCCGATCCCGAATTCGACGCCGGAATCGCACGAGGCGACGCAGCATAGCTACTATTTCCTGAACACCTCTCTGGATGAACCGACGCCGGAAGGCCGCTGGACTAGCGGTCCATCGCTGAACGGCAAAGCGGAATTCAGCGTGGTGAAACCGCCCGAGCCGCTGGGGCAGAAACCCGATCTGGGCAAGGCCCGCAAGCACAGTGGCGCCCAGAAAGAACAGATGTAAAGGAGACCAAAATGGTTACGACAGTCGGAACAGAAAACAGCGCGGAAAAGCTGGTACAAAACCTGCTGCATCTCGAACATGATGCGATTGCAGCCTACGAATCCACCATCGAACGGCTGGACGACGCAGAGCACAGTGCGCAGATCGAAACATTCCGTCAGGATCACCTGAACCACGTCGCGCAGCTGGAAAAATTCGCGGCCGATCTGGGGATCGAAGCGCCCAGCGGCGGTGACATGAAGCAGATGATGACGACCGGCAAGGTTGCTCTGGCCGATCTGGTTGGTGACGAAGCCATCATCAATGCGATGAAAACGAACGAAGACGACACGGTGCAGGCCTATGAACAGGCATCTGACAACACCGTGGCCGATGGGCAAATGCGTCCGATCTTTCTGCAAGCTTTGGAAGATGAACGTCGCCACCGTGCATGGATGGAAACGGTGACGACGCGCTGATCCATTGTTAAACGGGGGCCGTCATCACGGCCCCCGTTTCAGGATTTGAACCAATTTATTAGCGCTGTTCGGTCTTGCTCTGATATCGTTCCAATTCGGAAATAAGGGATTGTCCGCAAGGCACGCCCATCTGATTGCAGAATTCGGCCCAGACAGCACCGGATGGCAGATCTTTTATTTCTTCGGTCACCATGAACCGTGTGGAAAAATCGAAACTGTCTTCTGCAGCGCGCAAGCGGTGCCATGGTCGCAGCAGCGATTCCAAAAGCGCTTTTTGCATATTGCGCGTCCCGATAACCCAGGCCGCCGTCCGGCTGATGGTCGCGTCAAAAAAATCCAGTCCGATATGCGTGCGGTCCAGAATGTCCGCGCTGACCAATTCGTCCGCCATGGTGCGGATTGAATCGTCCAACAGGATCACATGGTCGCTGTCCCACCGCATCGGGCGCGAGACATGCAGCAGAAGCTCTTTTACGGAAAGGGCCGTTGCCGACAATTTGTCCGCAACGCTTTCGGTGGGGTGGAAATGGCCCATATCAAGGCACAGCAGGGTGCCGCGCCGGATCGCGTAGCCCAGATAAAATTCGTGGCTGCCGATGGTGGCGGCTTCGACGCCAATCCCGAACAGCTTGCTTTCGACGGCGTCTTTCATCCGGGCGGGGTCGTGCGCGTTCGCGAACATCGCATCAAGCGACGCTTCCAACCTGCGCCGGGCTGCCATCCGGTCAACTGGCGTGTCCTTGTAGCCATCCGGCACCCAGACGTTCGTGATGCAGGGGCTGTCCAGTTCCTGACCGAAACGCGCGGCGATGTCGCGGCAGCGTTTGCCGTGCTCGATCCAGAAATCGCGGATGCCTGCGTCGGGGTGCGACAATGTCAGGTTGTCGTCGGCCTTGGAGTGGGCAAAGAACGTGCCGTTGAAATCCAGTTTGACGCCGGTATCTTTGGCCCAGTCGACCCATGACGCGAAATGGTCATAGGTGATTTCGTCACGGTCGGGGGTCTGGTCGGTGTCCATATACATGGCGTGCAGGTTCAGGCGATGCGCGCCGGGGATGTTGCCATAGGCAAAATCCAGATCGGCGCGCAGCTCGTCCGGGGTGCGGGCGCGACCGGGATGGTTGCCGGTCGCCTGAATGCCGCCGCCGGATGCGCCGGTCTGTTTTTCAAATCCCACCACGTCATCGCCTTGCCAGCAATGCATGGAAATCGGGATGGTTTTCAGCCGCGCGATGGCGGCGTCGGTATCGACGCCCCAGTCGGCATATTGCGCCTTTGCCAGATCATAGGCGTGGGTCATGTCGGTTCCTTTCAGCGGTCGCCAAATTCAGCGGGTAAAGGCCTGCACGTTGCCGGCGTCGACGTTGATGATGTTGCCGGTCGATTTCGACGACCGGTCAGAGGCCAGAAAATAGGCCGCTTCCGCGATGTCTTCGGGCAGGACGGACCGTTTCAGCATGGACCGGTTGCGGTACATTTCTTCCAGACCTTCCTTGTCGGTGCCATAGGTGCTGGCGCGCTGGTCCAGCCAGTCGCCTTCCCAGATCTTTGATCCGCGCAGCACGGCATCGGGGTTCACGACATTGACCCGGATCCCTGCTTCTGCGCCTTCCAGTGCCAGACAACGGGCAAGGTGAATTTCCGCCGCTTTAGCAGTGCAATAGGCAGATGCGTTGGGGGATGCGGCCAGCCCGTTCTTGGACGCGACAAAGACGACCGATCCACCAATGCCCTGCACGCGGAACATTTTGAACGCATCGCGGCTGACAAGGAAATAACCTGTCGACAGGATATCCATGTTGCGGTTCCACAACGCGAGCGTTGTTTCCTCGATCGGGGCAGAGGATGCGATACCCGCATTCGACACCAGAATATCAACGCCGCCCAGTTCCACCGCCAATTCGGCATAGGCACGGGCAACGGCGGATTCGTCTGTCACGTTCATGTTGACGGTGCGGACAACATCCCCGCCGTAGCGTTGCGACAGCGCATCTGCGGTTGCAGACAGCGCGCCGTCGTCGATGTCGGCCAGCATCACACAGGCGCCTTCGGACAGGTAGCGGTCCGCCGTTGCGGCACCGATGCCACCCGCACCACCGGTCACAAGCGCTACGCGGCCCGCCAACGATTTGGGGGCTGGCATGCGTTGCAATTTCGCTTCTTCCAACAGCCAGTATTCGATGTCGAAAGCTTCCTGTTCCGGCAGGCCGGTATAGTCGCTGACTGCATCCGCGCCGCGCATCACGTTGATGGCGTTGACGTAGAATTCACTTGATATCCGTGCCGTCGCCTTGTCCTTGGCAAACGTGATCATGCCGACGCCGGGCACCAGATAGACGACCGCGTTGGGGTCGCGCATGGCGGGGCTGTCGTCGCGTTTGCAGCGGTCGTAATATGCCGCGTAATCATCGCGGTAGGCTGCGATCTGGTCCGACAGACCCGCCAGGACGTCATCGGTATTCTGCGCGGCCGGGTCGAAATTCACCACCAGCGGTCTGATTTTTGTGCGCAAAAAATGGTCGGGGCAGGATGTGCCCATCGCGGCCAGCCGTTCCATGTCTTGTGCCTTGACGAATTCCAGCACGGTGTCGCTGTCGTTGAAATGGCCGACCATATGTTGGTTGCCGGACACGAATCCGCGGATCGCGGGCATCAGGCGCGCCGCAACGGTCCGGCGGTCGGCAGGTGACAGGCTGTTGTGGCGTGGTCCACCAAAGGCAGCGGTATCCTTGGTAGTGTCCGTCAGCCATGCGGTCGCCTGATTGATGACCGTGATGGTCATGTCATAGCAATCCTTGGCGGTGTTGCCCCATGTGAACAGCCCGTGACTGCCCAGAATGACACCATCGGCATCAGGGTTCTTGCGACAGAAATCTTCCAGCCACAGGCCCAGTTCGAATCCGGGGCGTTTCCACGGCAGCCAGCCGATCTTGTCGCCGAATATCTGTTGCGTCAGCTGTTCGCCGTTGCTGGCGGCGGCAATCGCGATGATGGCGTCGGCGTGTACGTGATCCACGTGCTTGCGTGGCACATAGGCGTGCAGCGGTGTGTCGATGGATGCGGCGCGCGGGTTCAGGTTGAATGTGCAATGGGGCAGGTAGCCGACCATCTCATCTTCGAATTCCACGCCGCGATACAGGTCTTTAAGCGCGGTCAGCTTGTCCATGTAAAGCGTTGAAAATCCGTCCATCTTGATGGATCCGATGTCGCCGCCGGACCCTTTGACCCACAGCACCTCGACCGTGTCGCCGGTCAGTGGATCGGTTTCCATCACCTTGGCAGAGGTGTTGCCGCCGCCGTAGTTCGTGACCCGCTTGTCCTGACCCAGAATATTGGACCGATACAGCAGCAATTCGGGTTCTGTCATACCTGCGGCAGCGGCGGCATCCCAGCGATTTTCCAGCAGTGTATTGGGCGTATCTTTTGGCATCTGATCCTCCTCATGGGGCAGGGTGCCCACGTTCACGTTGCGCCAATAGGTGCGTCCAGATGCGGCACAAGTCAATCATAAACGCGCAAGTTCAATCATTCTGCGGTGCAGCATGATTGATTGTGATTAGAAATGATTGACAGACCCGATGGATTGGCCCAACCTGATCCACAGGGAGGGCGTCAAATGCATGAAAAAGAACGTCACGGCATCATTCTATCCGCGATTCAGGACCGCCCAGTCGTGACCGTGGCCGACCTGTGCGCCCTGACCGAAGCGTCAGAAGCCACGATCCGCCGTGACATTGCAGCATTGCATTTACAAAAGAAGCTGCGCCGCGTGCGTGGCGGTGCCGAAGCGATGCATCCGGTGCCGTTCGTCGGGCTGGCGGGGCGTCCGTTTGCCATCAACGAAACGCTGCATGCCCCCGAAAAACAAGCGATTGCGCGCGCCGCTGTCGATCTGTGTGCGGATGGTGATTCCATCATCATCAACGGGGGCACCACGACATTCCAGATGGTGCATCCACTGGCGATGCGGCGCTGCCAGATTTTCACCAACTCCTTTCCGATCGCGGAACATCTGCTGAAGCATTCGGAAAACACGATCATGCTGTCGGGGGGCGCGATCTACCGCGAGCAGAACATCATTCTGTCGCCTTTCGATAACGATGTGACCCGCAATTTCTATGCGCGGCGCATGTTCATGGGCGCGCAGGGCATCGGCCCCATCGGTCTGATGGAAGGCGATCCGCTGCTGATCCAGGCCGAGCAAAAGCTGATCAATCAGGCCGACGATCTGGTCGTGCTGGTCGACAGTTCGAAATTCGAAAACCGGTCCAGTCTGGTGCTTTGCCCGCTGGAACGCATCGATATCATCATCACCGATGACAAAATCTCTGACAAGACGGTTGCCATGCTGGAATCCGCCGAAGTCGAAGTGATCGTTGCACAGTCGGGTGCCGGTCAAAAAGAAAACGCGGCCGGGGCATGACGCCGCGACCCGTATTTGTGAAAATGAGGAGGTAATCACATATGAAACGTCGTAACTTTACAGCATTGGTCGCAGGACTTGGCCTGACGGCATCCCTGATGGGCACAAGCGCCATGGCACAGGACAACATGCGCATCGCGCTGGTCGTCAAGGCGCTGGGGATCGGGTTCTTTGAAGCTGCAGCCAAGGGTGCAGAGGAAGCCGCCGCAGAGTTGGGCAATACCGAAATCATCTATACCGGTCCGACCGACACCACCGCCGAAGGCCAGATCGAGGTCATCAACAGCCTGATCGCCCAAGGCGTGGACGCCATCGCAATTTCGGCCAACGACCCCGATGCGGTCGCCCCGGCATTGGAACGCGCGATGCAGCGCGGCATCACCGTTATCAGCTGGGATTCGGGTGTTGCGGAATCCGGTCGCCAGATGCACCTGAATCCGTCGTCCAACGAACTGATCGGCAACATGATCATCAAGCTGGCGGCAGACAACCTGCCCGACGGCGGACAGGTCGCCATCCTGTCGGCGACCACCACATCCACCAACCAGAACATCTGGATCGAAGAGATGCAGAAGGTCATGGGCAACTACCCCGGCATCGAAGTCGTGGCGACTGTTTACGGCGACGACCTTGCCGATAAATCCTACCGCGAAGCGCAAGGCCTGATGCAGTCCTACCCCGATCTGGACGCAATCATCGCGCCCACGTCCGTGGGAATCGTGGCCGCCGCGCAGGCTGTGGCCGATGCGGGCAAGGCGGGTGAAATCAATGTCACCGGTCTGGGCCTGCCGTCTGAAATGGCGGGTGCCATCGAAAGCGGCGCGTCCAAATCCTTTGCCATCTGGAACCCGATCGATCTGGGCTATTCGGCTGTGATGATCGCCCATGCGCTGGCCAGCGGAGAGGCAACGGCGGAACCCGGTGCAGCCATCCCGATGGGCCGCATGGGAGACGTGACACTGGATGACACGACGTCCGGCGCAATGGCTGACCCGTTCATCTACGACAGCACGAACATCGACGAGTTCAAGTCGATCTTCTAAGCGCACAGGCCCCGGCGGCTGACGCCGGGGCCACCACCTTGCAGGATAACTTTGATGCAAATGCAGTCACCCGCCTTGGCGAGCGCCGACGCCGTTCCTGTTCTTGCCCTCGACCGGGTCACGAAATCCTTTCCCGGTGTCACGGCTTTGGATCAGGTGACGCTTGCGTTGTATCCCGGGCAGGTCACGGCACTAGTGGGCGAAAACGGGGCAGGTAAATCCACGCTGGTCAAGATTTTGACCGGCATCTACCAGCCCAGCGACGGCACGATAAAGGTCGACGGCGCGGACATCCGGTTTCCGACCGCACGCGATGCTACGCGGGCAGGGATCACCGCCATTCATCAGGAAACCGTACTGTTCGACGAATTGTCGGTCGCGGAAAACATCTTTCTCGGCCATGCGCCGCGCACGCGGCTGGGTCTGATCGACTGGCGAACGATGAACAGCCGCGCGCAAGACATCCTGACCGGGATCGGCGCACACCTGAACCCCGAAGCAAAACTGCGCGATCTGGGGATCGCCAACAAGCATCTGGTCGCCATCGCCCGCGCGCTTTCGGTCGACGCCCGCGTCGTCATCATGGACGAACCGACCGCCGCCCTGTCGCATACGGAAATCCACGAGCTTTACGAACTGGTTGAAAAGCTGAAGGCGCAGGGCAAGGCCATCCTGTTCATCAGCCACAAGTTCGATGAAATTTTCAGGATCGCGGATCGCTACACCGTGTTTCGTGACGGTCAGTTCATCAGCGAAGGCCATATCCGCGACATCGACGAATCCGATCTGGTCAAGATGATGGTCGGGCGCGATATGGATCAGGTCTTTCCCCCCCGCGACCGAAATCCGGGTGCGCAGGTCATGTCGGTGTCCGGGCTGTGTCACCCAACGGAATTTGACGATATCAGCTTTGATCTGGGGCGTGGTGAAATCCTTGGCTTTTACGGTTTGGTCGGGGCTGGGCGGTCAGAAATCATGCAGGCGCTGTTTGGCATCACGCGGCCATCTGGCGGGACCGTCACAATCGACGGTGCCGCAATCACGATCACGTCCCCCGCCGACGCCATCGCCGCCGGGCTGGTCTATGTCCCCGAAGACCGTGGTCATCAGGGTGCGATCACGCCGTTGCCGATCTTTCAGAACGTCACATTGCCGTCGCTGGGTCGGACCTCTCGCAATGGGTTTTTGCGGCTGGCCGAAGAATTCGATCTGGCGCGCGAATATACCCAGCGGCTGGACCTGCGCGCGGCATCGCTGGACGCGGAACTGGGCACGCTGTCGGGTGGCAACCAGCAAAAGGTCGTCATCGCCAAATGGCTGGCGACACAGCCCAAGATCATCATTCTGGACGAACCGACCAAGGGGATCGACATCGGGTCAAAGGCCGCCGTGCATGCATTTATGGCGGAACTGGCGGCACAGGGGCTGGCGGTCATCATGGTCAGCTCTGAAATCCCCGAAGTGGTGGGCATGTCCGACCGCGTAATCGTCATGCGCGAAGGCCGCATGGTGGCCGAACTGTCGGGCGACGACCTGACCCCCGAAAAACTTGTGCGCCAAGCGGCGGGAATATGAGGACACCATGCTGAAACGCTACCTGACATCGCGCGAAGCGTTGCTATTTGCAGCCATCGTGGCGCTGTGCCTGCTGATCGCCACGCGTTTTGCTGGCTTTGTGGCGCCGTCGAACCTGCTGCGGGTGTTCAACGATACATCGCCGTTGATCCTGCTGGCGATTGGCCAGATGATCGTCATTTTGACGAAATGCATTGACCTGTCGGTCGCGGCGAACCTGGCGTTGTCGGGGATGTGCGTGGCGATGCTGAACCTGGCCTATCCCGATCTGCCGGTCGCGGTCATCGTCATGGTGGCCATCGGCTTGGGTGCGCTGATGGGTATGTTCAACGGCATCCTTGTGTGGAAACTGGCGATCCCGCCCATTGTCGTCACGCTGGGCACGCTGACGATCTATCGCGGCTTTGTGTTTCTGGTCTCGGACGGGTCTTGGGTCAACAGCCACCAGATGTCGCCCGCGTTCAAGGCATTCCCCCGGTCCGAGCTGCTGGGCATCCCGATGATGAGCTGGGTCGCGCTGGCGGCGATTGTGATCTTTACGGTGGTGATGACACGCACGACGCTTGGTCGCGCATTCTATGCGGTGGGCGGCAATCCACACGCCGCGACCTATACCGGGTTGAACGTCGGGCGGACGCAGTTCTGGGCCTTTACCATCAGCGGCGCGCTGGCGGGACTGACCGGCTATCTGTGGGTGTCGCGCTATGCTGTGGCTTACGTCGATATTGCAGGCGGGTTTGAACTGGATGTCGTGGCCGCCTGTGTGATCGGTGGCATTTCGATTGCCGGGGGCATCGGCACTGTCGGCGGGGCCGTACTGGGGGCGCTGTTTCTGGGGATCATCAAGAACGCGCTGCCTGTCGTCGATATCTCGCCGTTCTGGCAAATGGCCATTTCGGGCGCTGCCATCATCATCGCGGTCATCGTCAATTCCCGCACCCGCCGCAACACGGGACGGATCATCCTCAAGTCAGCGGAAAAACCAGCATGAGCCTGTCAGAACACACCACGGGGCGTCACATCCCCGACCGCCTGCGGTCCCCGCTGGAAGCACGGCTGAAAAGCTGGGAAAGCCTGCTGCTGTTGGTCGCAATCGCCATTTTCGTCGCCAACAGCTTTGCCTCGCCCTATTTCCTGAATGCCTGGAACCTGAGCGATGCGACCTTTAATTTTTCCGAAAAGGCGATGATTGCCTTTGCGATGGCGCTGCTGATCATCGCGGGCGAAATCGATCTGTCGGTCGCGGCGATCATAGCACTTGCGTCAACCGCGATGGGGGCCGCCGTGCAGATGGGGGCGGGCACGCCTGTTCTGATCGGTGTGGGGCTGGGCGTCGGTCTTTTGTGCGGTGCGTTCAACGGGCTGCTGGTCACGCGGTTCGGCCTGCCGTCCATCGTCGTGACCATTGGCACCATGAGCCTGTTTCGCGGCATCAGCTATATCGTGCTGGGCGATCAGGCTTTCGGTGGTTACCCGGTGGATTTCACGTATTTCGGACGCGGCTACGTGTTCTGGGTGATCTCGTTCGAACTGGTCCTGTTCGCACTCATCGCCGTGATCTATGGGATTGTGCTGCACAAAACCAACTTTGGCCGCGCGATTTATGCCATTGGCAACAATCCGACGGGTGCGCTGTTTTCCGGCATCCGCGTGGCGCGGGTAAAGTTCATTCTGTTTTTGCTGACCGGGCTGATGTCGGGCGTTGCCGCGATTTGTCTGACATCGCGCCTGGGATCGACGCGACCGTCCATCGCGTTCGGATGGGAGCTGGAGATCGTGACGATGGTCGTGCTGGGCGGCGTCAATATTCTGGGCGGATCGGGCACCATTCCCGGCGTCGTGATCGCCGCGGTGGTGATGGGACTGGTGACATTCGGGCTGGGTCTGCTGAACGTGCCGGGTATCGTCATGTCCATCGTCATCGGGGCGCTGCTGATCGGGGTCATCGCCCTGCCGCGCCTGTGGGCCATGCGGAGGGGCTGATGGAAAAGCATGCGTTCAAAATGTATCTGAACCCCGGCTGTCAGGATGAATACAAGCGCCGCCACGACGCGATCTGGCCGGAACTTGTGACCTTGCTGAAAGATGCGGGTGTCACGGATTATTCCATCCATCTGGACCCTGAAACCGACACCCTGTTCGGGGTGCTGTGGCGGACCGATCATCACGGCATGGTAGACCTGCCGCAGACCAAGCTGATGCAAAAGTGGTGGGCGCATATGGCAGATATCATGCGGACAGACGCAAACAACGTCCCGGTCTCTGTTACGCTGATCCCGATGTTTCACATGCCATGAGCCATGTCGCGGTGATCGATATCGGCAAGACCAACGCAAAGCTGGCATTGGTCGATACTGCGACGCTGACCGAAGTCGCGGTCGTCACCCGGCCCAATCGCGTTCTGGCGGGGCCGCCATGGCCGCACTTTGATGTGGATGGCCATTGGAGCTTTCTTTTGGATGCGCTGGCAGGGTTTCAGGCCAGCCACGGAATCGACGCGATTTCTGTGACGACGCACGGTGCTTGTGTGGCCCTGCTGGATGCAGATGGCGATCTGGCCGCACCGGTGCTGGATTACGAACACGACGGCCCGCAGGGGGTGGCGGCGGACTATGATGCGTTGCGTCCGCCGTTCAGCGAAACCGGATCGCCGCGGCTTGCGAATGGACTGAACGTCGGTGCACAGCTGCACTGGCAATTCGCGCAGGATTCGGGTTTGCGTGACCGCACCCATGCCATCGTGACCTATCCGCAATTCTGGGGCGCACGGCTGACCGGACAACTGGCAACTGATGTGACCTCTTTGGGGTGCCATACCGATCTGTGGAATCCGGGGCAGGGTGCTTTGTCGGCGCTGGTCGATACATTGGGGATCCGGGACAAGATTGCGGCACCGCGACCGCCTGCCGCTGTTCTGGGGCCAATCCTGCCGCAGATCGCGGCGCGCACGGGGCTGGCCCCGGACACGCCGGTCCATTGCGGTATCCACGATTCCAACGCGTCGCTGCTGCCGCATCTTTTGCGCCACGACCCGCCCTTTAGCGTGGTGTCAACAGGCACGTGGGTCATTGTGCTGGGGGTTGGCGGTGCTGATGTGGCGCTGGACCCCGCAGATGATACGCTGATCAACGTCGACGCCTTTGGCGCGCCGGTGCGGTCCGCGCGGTTCATGGGGGGGCGCGAGCATGATGTTGCCACCGGTGGACCCTATCCCATCCCGACAGAGGCCGAATTGGCAGACGTTCTTGACCGTCAGGTCATGCTGACCCCGGCGGTGATGCCAGAAACAGGACCGTTTCAAGGGCAGACGGCTGGCTGGATCGGTGCGGAACCCGCCGTTGGCAGCGGCCAGCGCGGGGCGGCGGTGGCGTTCTATCTGGCGTTGGTCACCGCGCGGTGTCTGACGCTGATCGGGCATCGCGGGTCGATCGTTGTAGAGGGTCCGTTTTCACAAAATGCAGCATACCGCCGGATGCTGTCGCATGTGACGGGTTGTCCCACCATCGCCACCGGGGGGGCCACAGGGACGTCACAGGGCGCAGCTTTGCTTGCTGCAGGCTTGAAAAGACAGGCGCAATCCGGGGTGGTGGCGGATCATCTGCCGCCGTTGCCTGACGGGGCCGATGCCTATATCCAACGCTGGCGGAATGCGGCAGGGTTGCAGTCCGAAACAGGGGCATAGAACCGATGCGATTGACCGACTGCCACAACTTTCACGATTTCCGCACGCTCGCGCGCAAGCGGCTGCCAAGCCCGATTTACAATTACATCGACGGCGCCGCCGACGACGAAACCACCAAGGCGCGCAATACAGCAGCCTTTGACGACGTCGATCTGGTGCCCAATGTGCTGCGCGGTGTCCAGGATGTGGACCTGTCGGTCACGGTGATGGGGCAAAAACTGGATCTGCCGGTCTATTGTTCACCCACGGCATTGCAGCGGCTGTTTCACCATGATGGCGAACGCGCTGTCGCCGCCGCCGCCGAAAAGTTCGGCACCATGTTCGGTGTGTCATCACTGGGCACCGTCAGCATCGAAGAGCTGCGTCGCAAACATAAAACGCCGCAGGTCTACCAATTCTATTTCCACCGTGACCGCGCCCTGAACCGCGCCATGATGGACCGTGCCAAGGCGGCTGGCGTCGAGGTGATGATGTTGACTGTCGACAGTATCACCGGTGGCAACCGCGAACGTGACAAACGCACCGGATTTTCGATCCCGTTTCGGCTGAACGCGCGCGGGATCGCGCAATTCGTGCTGAAACCGGCATGGGGGCTGAACTATGTCACCCATGAAAAATTTGCCTTGCCGCAGTTGGATGAACACGTCGACATGGGCGGCGGGACCGCATCAATCGGCCAGTATTTCACCGAAATGCTGGACCCCACAATGAATTGGGACGATGTGGCAGAGATGGTGCAGCAATGGGGCGGGCCGTTCTGCCTAAAGGGTGTGATGGCCCCCGAAGACGCATTGCGCGCCGCCGATATCGGATGCAGCGCGGTGATCCTGTCAAATCATGGCGGGCGGCAGTTGGATGGATCGGTGTCTGCGTTCGATCAACTGGCAGAGGTGGTGCAGGCCGCAGGCGACCGAATCGAGGTGCTGATGGATGGCGGCGTCACGCGCGGCACCCATGTGCTGAAAGCCCTGTCGCTGGGTGCAAAGGCCGTGGGGCTGGGGCGCTATTACCTGTTGCCGCTGGCCGCCGCCGGACAGCCCGGTGTGGAACGTGCATTGGGTCTGATGAAGGACGAGTTGACGCGCAACATGCGCCTGATGGGCCGGGCGCGCGTCGCTGATCTGTCGCCTGACAATCTGCGGATGCGTTAACGCAACGGCTGCACCGATGCGGTTTCGACGTATGTCATCGGGCTGATCGCCCGCGTGATGTGCAGGGCATTGTCGGCATCGTAAACCAGACCAAGGATCGCCTTGGCCATGTCTTCGCCCAGCGCATCAAGGTCCATGTCAAAGCAACTGATCGGGGGGGCCAGATGGCGCAACAGCGGGCTTTGCCGAAACCCGATGACCGATACATCCGCGCCGGGCTGCACCCCAGCGCCTAGCAACCCGCCGCAAAATCCGCTGATCATGGGTTCGGAACACATCAGGATCGCGGTTGGCCGGTCAGCTTGATCCAGCAGGCGGGCGGCAACCTGTGCGCCACCGGCTTCGGTGAAATCATCCACGAACAACAGATCATCCGACGGACTTAATCCTTCGGCTTGCATCTGCTGGCGCCAGCTTTCCAGATACAGCGCGGACAGGTTTGCCTGCCCCTTTGGTATGCCGATGGCGATGCGCCTGTGCCCTAGTTCGGCTAGCCGTGCTACCGATTGGCGTGCGGCACCTTCGAAATCCAGATCCATCCACGCATAATTGCCCGGCGTGCGGGACCGCCCCAGCGTGATGAATGGCAGATGCGATGCTTCCAGCATGGCGATCCGTGGGTCTTGTTCCAGCGTCGCGGTCAGCACAAGCCCGTCAATGGACCCGCGCTGCAAGGTGCGTTGCAAAAACGCCAGCGGGTCCATCGCGGCGTGGCAGGGCAGCAGGATCAGATCGACGCCGCGTTCCAGCATTGCGCGCTGCATCGCATCGGTGACCGCCATAAAGAAATTGTTGTCGCCCTTGGCCGCTGCGGGGCCGGTGCCAATGACCATCCCGATGGTGTTGGTCAGCCCCTTACGCAGATTGCGGCCCGCAGCGTTGGCCACATAACCCGTTTCCTGCGCCATTTTCAGCACCCGGTCACGGGTTTCAGGGTTCACGCCGGGTTTGCCGTTCAGCGCGCGCGACACCGTGCCAATCGAAATATTCAAAGAGTCAGCCAGCGCCCTGATTCCCGTCATCGCGCCTGTTCCGTCTTTTGCAATGTGCCAAACCCTTTGAATCGTTTCGTAAATGTAAACGTTTACGAAACCTGTTGACAAGGTCCGCGCGCCAAGCCTAGCGTTGTAAACGTTTACGGTGATACGTCGGTGAGGGAGACTGCGGCGCATCTTGGAGGAATATCAGTATGTTAAGTGCCGTTATGGTAGGGTGCGGAGCTATGTCGCAAGGCTGGCTTCGGGCGTTGAATGACACGCCGGAACTGGCCGAAAATGTCCAGATTTCGGGCTTTGTCGATCTGGACCCCGCGCTGGCGCGCAGCCGTGCCGATGCGTCGGGCTGGGCAAATGCGGCGGCGGGTAGCGATCTGGATGCGATGCTGACCGACCTGCGCCCGGATCTGGTGTTCGACGTTGTCGTGCCGCCGGCGCGGTTGACCGTGGTGGAAACCGCGTTGCGGCATGGCTGTCACGTGCTGTCGGAAAAACCGATGGCCGAAACACTGGATCAGGCACAGCGCCTGATCGGGCTGGCTGCCGATGCGGACCGCATTCATGCGGTTGTTCAGAACCGTCGCTGGCTGTCGGGCATCCGGCGGGTGCGCGACCTGTTGGCGTCCGGCGTTCTGGGCGATCTGACGGCGATCCATTGCGATTTCTTCATCGGCGCGCATTTCGGCGGTTTCCGTGACCATATGGAACACGTCCTGTTGCTGGACATGGCGATCCATACGTTTGATGCCGCGCGCTTTTTGACCGGGCAGGATGCCACGGCGGTCTACTGCCGCGAAACCAATCCGGCGGGGTCGTGGTATGCCCACGGTGCGGCAGCCGATGCGCTATTCGACATGACAGGCGGCGTTGCGATGACCTATCGCGGTAGCTGGGCTGCCGAAGGCGCCGATACCGCATGGGAAGCAAGCTGGCGGATCATCGGCACCAAGGGCACGCTGATCTGGGACGGAAACGACGGTTTTACCGCACAGGTCGTTGACGGCGACACGGGTTTTCTGCGCCCGCTTCGCGCTGTGGACGTGCCGCCCCTGACCGCACCGCTGAACACGGGCCACGCGGGTGTGATCGCCGATTTCGTCGCGGCGGTGCGCAATGGCACGACACCGCTGACCCCCGGTACCGACAATATCAAAAGCCTCGCCATGGTGATTGCCGCGATTGAAAGCGCGCAGACCGGGCGGCGCGTGACACTTCCCGCACTTTGAAAGGTACGACATGACTGACGCTTTGAAACAGATCCGCATCGGCACGATGATCCAGGCGACCGAAGGCCGCGCTGCGGACCGTATCGGGGAAATCGCGGACATGGGGTTCGAAAGCTTTGAGCCGTTTTTCTGGCAGACGACCAAGGGTCAGGACCTGGCCGAACTGGGCAAACGCTGCCGCGACGCGATCGGGGACCGTGACATCACCATGTCGACGCTGGGCATGTTCGGCAATCCGCTGGAAGACAAGGAAATGGACCGCGAAACCCTGCAGGGTTGGAAAGACTGCATCGACAACGCGCACCATTTCGGTGCGACCTGCATTGCAGGATTTACCGGTCGTGTCCGGGGCAAGCCACTGACAGACAGCCTGCCACGCTACCGCGAGGTCTGGTCCGAACTGGCAAAGCGCGCCGCCGACAAGGGTGTCAGGATCGCGTTTGAAAACTGCGCGATGGATGGCAACTGGCAAACCGGCGACTGGAACATCGCCCACAACCCCGACGCGTGGGAGCTGATGTTCAACGAAACGCCAGACGATAATCTGGGGATCGAATGGGAACCCTGCCACCAGATGGTTTACCTGATCGATCCGCTGCCGCAGATCCGCAAATGGGCTGACAAGATTTTTCACGTCCACGGCAAGGATGCAACGATCCGGTGGGAAGTGATCCGCGAGCACGGCATTTTTGGCCGCGAACCGTTTGTCTGGATGCGCACCCCCGGTTTCGGTGACAGCAACTGGACCGACGTAATCAGCGAACTGCGGCTGGCAGGTTATACCGGGTCCATCGACATCGAAGGCTGGCACGATCCCGTCTACCGCGACGATCTGGAAATGACCGGTCAGGTCGCGGCCCTGAACCATCTCAAACACGCCCGCGGCGGCATGTCCCATGTCCCCGCCACCGGCGCCTACGAGGGCGGCGATCCGTCCTTGGCCAAAACCGCCTGAGGAGAGGCGGCACTGCAACCAACCATGTGGAGGAGAAAACGCATGACTATCAGAACCATTCTGGCCGGAACGACTGCGCTGATCGCGGGGCCAGCCTTTGCGCAGGAACAAGTGGAACTTGACCTGTGGACGATCGATGATCCGGGCGAATATCACTATGTCATGGCCGAAGAATACATGGCCGCGAACCCGAACGTGACCATCAACCTGCGCACGGTGCAGTTTCAGGACATGGTCAACGATCTGGCCCGGTCCATCGCGACAGGTGACGCGCCCGACATTACCTATATCGACAATCCCGAAGTGGCGTTGTTCGCCTCGCGCGGGATGCTGATGGACCTGTCACCCTATATCGCGGAATCCGATGTCGTGAACGTTGACGACATTTTTCCCGGTCCGCTGGCGTCGGTCACATACGAAGACGGGATTTACGGTCTGCCGCGTGGCGCCAACACGATCGCGCTGTATTACAACGCGGACCTGTTCCGCGCAGCCGGGCTGGACCCCGACGCACCGCCGACCACATGGGACGCGTTGTATGAAACAGCGCAGACGCTGACCAATCCGGACGAAAACATTTATGGCATCGCGTTTTCGGCGAAAAATTCTGAAGAGGGCACGTTCCAGTTTTTGCCATGGGTGCAGATGACCGGCGGCAATTTCGACAACATCGCCACGGATGGCGCAGAACGCGCGCTGAACCTTTGGAAACAGATGATCGATGAACGTCTGGCATCGCCTGACACGCTGATCCGCAGCCAGTGGGACAGCACCGGCACCTTCAACGCCGGGTCCGCCGCGATGGTCATCTCTGGTCCATGGGAAATTCCCCGGATGAGCCAGGACGCCGATTTTGATTGGCGCGTGGCCTTGCTGCCCGTCCCGGAAGAAGGCGCCGAACGCGCGTCGGCACTGGGCGAAGGCGACAACGTGATCCTTGCCAATACCGACCAGCCCGACGCGGCCTTTGCGTTTCTGGAATTTTTGTATGGTGACATGGACCGGGTCTGGAATGATTTCGGCTATCTGCCCGCCAGCAACGTAGAGGTCGTGGACCCCAAATACCCCGAAGCCTATGCGGTGTTCGAAGAGTCCATGAAATACGCGCGCACCCGTGGCCCGTCGCCGGAATGGCCCCGCATCAGCGGTGCGATCCAAACGGCGATCCAGTCCGCACTGACAGGCCAGCAGACGCCAGCCGATGCGCTGGCCGAAGCGCAGGACACGATTTCGGACGTGGTCAACTAAACCCGCCGAAACCATGGGCCGCCGGATTCCCCTCCCGGTTGCGGGCGGCCCATTTTCCCTTACCGCAGCAGTCAGGATCAGCCCCATGCCTGCCACTTCATCTTCTTTCCGTGACGGACGCGGGTTCGACCGCATGCTGGTCTGGATCACGCTGACGTTCCTGATCGTCTTTTCGGCGTTCCCGCTGGCCTACAACATCCTGATGTCGTTCCAGTCCGTCGATCTGTTCACGCTGGCGTCGTTCGACCGGCCCTTTGTCGGGCTGGACAACTACAAAGAGGTGCTGACCAACAGCGCGACGGATATCATCGTAAAGAACACCATCGTCTTTGTCCTGCTGTCAGTGGCCGCGCAACTGGTGATCGGGTTTGGTCTGGCGCTGTTCTTCCAACAGCGCTTTCCGGGTGCCACGTGGTTGCGCGGCCTGTTTCTGGCGGGCTGGATCCTGCCCGGTCTTGTCGTCGGCGCGGTCTGGAGCTGGATTCTCGCAGGTGATTTTGGCGTGCTGAACTGGGTGTTGCAGACCCTTGGGCTGACGGATGATAAAATCTTCTGGCTGTCGGACCCGACCAATTCGCTTTATTCGGTCATCATCGCCAACGTCTGGATCGGTGTCCCGTTCAACATGATCTTGTTGTCCGTGGGCCTGTCCGCCATTCCCGACGATGTTTACGAAGCGGCAGAACTGGACGGGGCAGGCCGCGTCTGGCGGTTCCTGACGATCACCCTGCCACTGATGCGCGCCCAGCTTGGGGCTGTCATTTCGCTGGGGATCATTTTCACACTGCAGCAATTCGATCTGTTCGCGGCGCTGACGCAAGGCGGCCCATCGAACGGGTCCAACGTGATGCAATACTGGTCGTGGGAACTGTCATTTCAGGATTACCGCATCGGGCAGGGGTCCGCCGTGTCTGTGCTGATGATCATTGTCGTGATCGGTGTTGCCGCCATCTACGTCCGCTCAACGAGGCACGAACATGCTGCGTGATGAAAGACTGTCCCAATACGCCCTGTTGATCGTCGCACTGGCACTGGTCGCGGCCTATCTGTTCCCGGTCTACTGGATGTATGTCACCGCCTTGAAGACGGGCAACGAAATCACCGCCTGGCCACCGACATTCTGGCCTGCGAACCCGGATTTTGCCGCAGCCGAAGTCTGGCAGCGGATGCAGATGGCCACATATCTGAAAAATTCGGCCATCATCGCCGTGGGCGTCACGGTCATCGTCGTCGTGCTGGGCACAGGATGCGGCTATGCGCTGGCGCGTGTCCGGTCACGCTGGATGGATGTGGTCCTGTTTTCCATCCTGATGATGCAGGTTTTGCCATCGTCGTTGATGATCACGCCGATCTTTGTGGCGTTCAGTCAGGTCGGCCTGCTGGATTATCCGCGGTCCGCCGTGATTTTGGCACAGGCAGCCAAGGTCTTGCCGTTCTATGTCGTGCTGACGCGCGCCACATTCGTGCAGGTTCCCAAAGAGCTGGAAGAAGCCGCATTGGTGGATGGCAACACCCGGATCGGCGCATTCCTGTCGATCAATGTGCCGTTGGCGCGCAATGGCATTCTGGTCGCCGCCTTGCTGATCTTTCTGCAAAGCCTGGGCGAATATGTTTATTCGCGCAGTCTGATACAGAACCGTGCGCTGCAACCCGCAACCGTCGGTCTGCAAAGCTTTATGGGGCCCAACACCTCTGACTGGCAGGGGGTGATGACCTATGCGGCCATCTACGTGACACCCATCATTCTTTTCTTTGTCCTGCTGCAACGCCAGATCGTCAGCGGCCTTACGTCAGGAGCGCTCAAATGACCGCGCAAATCGAAATTGAAAATATCGACAAACATTATGGGGCGTATCACGCGTTGAAAAACGTCGATGTGCGTATCCCGCAGGGGCAATTTGTGGCGCTGGTCGGTCCATCGGGATGTGGAAAGTCAACTTTGCTGCGCACCATTGCGGGGCTGGAAACGATCACATCCGGCAAGATCCGCATCGCGGGCAAGGACGTGTCCGCCGCACCGCCTCGTGCGCGCGATCTGGCGATGGTGTTCCAGTCCTACGCGCTTTATCCGCACAAGACCGTCGCAGGGAACATGATGTATGCGCTGCGTCTGAAGGGGATGACTCGCAAGCAAGCCCGCGCCCGCGCCGAAGAAATCGCGCAGATCACCGGGCTGGATGGCCTGATGGACCGCTATCCGCGTGAATTGTCCGGTGGGCAACGCCAGCGCGTCGCCATGGGGCGGGCCATTGTGCGTGAACCGCAGGCGTTTTTGTTCGATGAACCGCTATCGAACCTTGATGCCGCTTTGCGCGTCCACATGCGTGCCGAAATCCGCAAGCTGCACGACCGGATCGGCGCGACATCCGTTTATGTGACCCATGACCAGATCGAGGCGATGACGATGGCTGACCATGTGGTCGTCATGCGCGCTGGCGTGATCGAACAGCAGGGCGCGCCGCTGGACCTGTATGACCATCCGGTCAATCGCTTTGTGGCGGGGTTCATCGGGTCGCCCGCAATGAATTTCATCCCCGGCCAGATCGCGGCCGACGGGCGGCATGTTGTGCTTGATCTGCCGGGCGCGCCCCGGCTTACCTTTGACGGTCGCCGCCCCGCAGATGAACCCGTGACCGTCGGTTTGCGACCCGAGCATCTGGTGCCGGGGGCGGGCGACAACATGCTGACATTGCCGGTAGCCGTCGTCGAACGCACCGGATCATCCAGCTACGTCCTAAGCGATACCACGCCGCCCGTGATGATCGCCGCATCCGACCGTCTGCAAGGTGTGGAAAGGGGCGATATTCAGGTCACGATCAAGCCGTCGCTGGTGCATCTGTTTTCGCAGACAGACGATCTTGCATTGTCCGCCCGCTAAGATTCGGCGCCTGTTTCAGACGAAAACGTCGGGCAAACCATCGTTTGCCCGGCGTTTTCGTGTTGTTTTGGTTAAATCCGCGTCCAGACCGCGTCTTTTTGCGATGACGCGACACAGGCGCGGATGAACGCCATGCCTTCCATGCCGGCGGCGATGCCGGGCAGTTTGCCCATGACCGCGTCGCGTGACTGCCCGTCCTGTACTGCGCGGATTGCGGCGGCGGCTTCGGTATAGATGTTGGCAAAGCCTTCCAGATAGCCTTCGGGATGGCCGCCGGGAATACGGCTGACGGCGGTCGATGCTTCTGTCGCGCCGGCCCCGTTGCGGGTCAGTTTGCGTGTGGCTTCACCGTGGGGGGTGAACCACAGGTAATTTGGATCCTCTTGCGCCCATTCCAGCGCGCCTTTTTCACCGAAGACACGCAATTTCAGCGCATTTTCGCATCCCGGTGCTACCTGACTGCACCACAGCATGCCGCGCGCACCGCCCTGATAACGCAACATGATATGCGCGTTGTCATCCAACTGACGCCCGGCACCGAAACTGTGCAGGTCGGCGGCCAGCGATTCACCCGTCAGGCCCGTGACAAAGGACGCAAGGTTATACGCATGGGTGCCGATGTCCCCGATGGCCCCGCCTGCGCCAGAGCGTGCGGGATCGGTGCGCCATTCGGCCTGCTTTACGCCTTCGACTTCGACGGCGTCGGTCATCCAGTCCTGCGGATATTCTACCTGCACGACGCGGATATTGCCGATGTCGCCCTGTGCAATCATCGCCTGCGCCTGACGCACCATCGGATAACCGGTGTAATTGTGGGTCAGGATGAATAGCGCGTCCGATGCTGAGACTGCCTGTTCCATCGCCTGTGCGTCGTCAAACGTCGCTGTCAGCGGCTTGTCACAGATCACGTGGATACCGCGCGACAGGAACGCCTTGGCTGCGGGAAAATGCACGTGGTTCGGTGTGACGATGCTGACCGCCTGAATGCCGTCCTCTCGGGCGGCTTCGGCCTGTGCCATTTCGTCAAAGCTGCCATAGGACCGATCGGGATCCAGCCCCAGCGCCTTGGCGCTGGCGGCTGCCTTTTCCGGGGTCGAGGATAAAGCCCCGGCGACCAGTTCGTAGTGGCCGTCGATGCGCGACGCGATCCGGTGAACCCCGCCGATGAATGCGTCGTTGCCGCCGCCCACCATGCCCAGTCTGATGCGTGTCATATCAATCGATCCCCAGCAGTTTCTTGTTGGTCGCCTCGTCGATATCACCACCTGCAAAATCGTCAAATGCATGCGGCGTCACGCGGATGATGTGATCCTTGACGAATTGCGCACCTTCGCGCGCACCGTCTTCGGGATGTTTGAGCGCGCATTCCCATTCCACGACGGCCCAGCCGTCGAAATCATTGGCGGCCATCTTTGAAAAGATCGCGCCGAAATCGACCTGACCGTCGCCCAGACTGCGAAACCGTCCAGCCCGGTCGACCCACGGCTGATAGCCGCCATAAACACCTTGGCGACCGGTCGGGTTGAATTCCGCGTCCTTGACGTGGAACATTTTGATCCGGTCTTTGTAGATGTCGATGTTGTCAAGGTAATCAAGGCATTGCAGCACGTAGTGTGACGGATCATACAGCATGTTGCAGCGCGCGTGACCGCCCAGCTTATCCAGAAACATTTCGAACGTGACGCCGTCGTGCAGGTCTTCCATCGGGTGGATTTCGTAGCAGACATCGACGCCGCAATCTTCGGCGTGATCCAGAATCGGGCGCCAGCGACGGGCCAATTCTTCGAACCCGGTGTCGACCATGCCCTGCGGCCGCTGTGGAAACGGATAGATGAAAGGCCAGCAAAGCCCACCGGAAAACGTTGCATGTTGCCCGATGCCCAGATTTTTGGTTGCGGTCAGCGCCTTTTTCACCTGACCGATGGCCCATTCGGTCCGTTCCTTTGTCTTGCCTTGCACCTGTGCGGGCGCAAAGCCGTCGACCCATGCGTCATAGGCGGGATGCACGGCGACCAGCTGACCCAGAATATGCGATGACAGGTCCGTCACCTCGATCCCGTTATCGCGGGCCTGACCCGTCCATTCGTCGCAATAGGTCTGCGATGTCGCAAGCTTGTCCAGATCAACGATCCGGGCGTCCCAGACCGGCACCTGCACGCCCTTGTAACCGCAATCGGCCGCCCATTTTGTAATACCGTCCCAGCTGTCGAACGGTGCGTCGTCGCCGATGAATTGCGCCAGGAACAGGCCCGGCCCTTTGATGGTCTTCATGGTATCCTCCCAGTGCCGTATCAGACGTAGCGGTTGACGATGTTTTCCAGCTTTTCCTGCCGCCCCGACTTGGGCTGCGGGTTCAGATCATCGGCTTCTGCACGCTCTGCGATGCTGGCCAGATCGCTTTTCAGCATCTGCTGTGCCGCATCATTGGTCCATCCCGCATACCGTTCGCGCCGCGGTTGTTCGAGCGCGTCATCCGCTAGCATCTTTGCCGCGGCTTCGAACCCGCGTGCGCAGACGTCCATTGCACCCGCATGACCCGCGATCAGATCGTCGGCGTCCAGCGACTGGCGACGCAGTTTCGCATCAAAGTTGGTGCCGCCTTGCGTCAACCCACCGCCTTTCAGAATTTCGTAATAGGCCAGTGCGACTTCTGGCACGTTGTTGGGGAACTGGTCGGTGTCCCAGCCGGATTGATAATCGTTGCGGTTCATATCGATGGACCCGAAAATACCCAACGTCTGCGCCAGCGCGATTTCGTGTTCAAAGCTGTGACCGGCCAGAATGGCATGGCCCTGTTCGATGTTCACCCGCACTTCGTTTTCAAGACCGAACCGCTTGAGGAACCCATAAACTGTGGCGACGTCATAATCATACTGATGCTTTGACGGTTCCTGCGGTTTCGGTTCGATCAGAATCTGACCCTTGAACCCGATCTTGTGCTTGTATTCGACCACCATCGACAAAAAGCGGCCCATATGGTCCAGTTCTTGGCCCAAGTCGGTATTCAGCAGTGTTTCATAACCTTCACGGCCGCCCCACAGGACATAGTTTTCGCCATTCAGGCGATGGGTGACGTCCATACAGGCGCGCACCGTCGACGCACACCATGCAAACACATCCGGGTCGGGGTTGGTCGCAGCGCCCGACATGAAACGCCGATGCGTGAACAGATTGGCCGTGCCCCACAGCAGGCCGACACCGGTGTCTTCCATCTTGTGTTCGAACACATCCGCGATTTCGTTCAGACGCCGGTGGTTTTCGGTCAGGCTGTCGCCTTCGGGGCGCACGTCGTGGTCGTGAAAACAGAAATAGGGCGCGCCCAGAACCTGAAACATATCGAACGCATTGTCGGCGCGCTGTTTCGCCAGTTCCATGCTGTCCGCGGGAAACCACGGACGGTCGAACGTGCCGCCACCGAACGGGTCGGACCCGTCCCAGACAAAGCTGTGCCAATATGCGACCGCGAACCGCAGATGATCCTTTAGCGGTTTGCCCATCACGATGCGGTCGGCATCGTAGTGACGGAATGCCAGCCCGTCGGATTCGGGGTCAAAGCGCAGCGGAGCGATATCTGAAAAATAGCCGGTCATGACCAAACCTGCGCAGTGGGGGTGAAACGGTTCATTCGGTGTCCTCCTACGGTGCGACTCCCTCCTCGGGGTCGCTTTTGACAAACGTATGTCAAAATATTTCGGCTTGAAAGGGGTCTTTGCAAAATCGGCGGTTCAGGGCGTGTCAGGGCAGGTTGTCGGGCAGGAATATCTCGATTCCGACACCGTTTTCATCCTTATTCAGCGGCTTTCCACTGGCCAACGCGATCAATGTGCGGATCGCAGATCTTGCGACGCGGGCCGGGTCTTGTCGGATGACCGCGTCAATGCGGCCAGACAACAGCCACTGCCGCGAATGCGTTGTCAATTCATGCATGATCGTCACCGGCGAACTGTCGAGCTTCTCAAGCGCTGTGACGACGCCCCGGTTGCCTGCGCCAAGGCTGTAAACGGCGACAACGTCCGGTGTATCTTGCAGGGTAGTGGTCAGCTTTTGCTCTGCCACTGCGGCATCATCCAGCGCCTCGATCGGGGGCAGGGCGGTCAGGTGGGGGAATTCCTGCCCCATGACCTGCTGAAATCCAAGGTAGCGTTCCGCATGATCCTGCAACACCATCGACCCGGCCACGACTGCGATCTTGCCGGTTTTGTCGCCGCAAAACCGCCCGATAAGCCGTGCCGCCGTGCGCCCCGCCCAGATATTATTGATCCCCACAAAATGCGCGCGCAGATCTGCTGGCAGGTCGGACACCAGCGTGACGATTGGCACGCCTTGACCGCGCAAACCGCGCACAGCATCGCGAACGGCAGGTGAATCGGCCGCGACCAATGCGACGCCGTCAAAGCCATCCGCTTGCACGGCGTCCAACGCGCCGCGCACCGCGTCGCTGTCAAAGGGCGGAAGTGTGCGAACCTCTACCTCGACGCCATCAGTGTTGATCTGGCTGGCATAGTCGCGCACGTCGGCTTCAAGCAGCCGCATAAAGCTGTTGGCCCCGCCGGGCAGCAACACAAGAAACCGAAAGCCGCGCCCGCGTGACAGGTTCGCCGCTGCGATATTGCGGACATAGCCCAGCGCCCGCACGGCGTTTTCGACACGTTCGCGGGTTTCCGGCCGCACCGCATGCCGTCCATTCAACACACGGTCCACCGTCGACAGGCTGACCTGTGCAACGCGGGCGACGTCGTGAACAGTGGATCGGGTCATGCCACGCCTTTTTCTGACAGACGTGTTTCATGCCATATGACCGCACGGACACGCAAGCCACAACCAAAGCACCGTTCCACAATGACGCCTGTTCAGGCCGCAGGATCGCAGAAGATGTCGTAAAGCCGCGCCATCAGGTTGCGCATCTGCGGGTCTGAAATGGTATAGTAAATGGTCTGCGCATCACGCCGGGTGGATACCACGCCCGCCGCCCGCAGCCTTGCCAGATGTTGGCTCAGCGACGATTGCCCGATCCCAAGATTGGCTTGCATCGCACCGACCGATGCCTCTCCTTTTGCCAGAACACACAGGATCATCAATCGTTTGGGGTTCGACAGCAGGTCCAGATAGCCGGACACGACATCCGCACGTTCACGCAATGCCTCTAGCGGATCGGCCAATTCGAGCGGGGCAATGTCAGGCATTTTTTTATATCTCACTTGTCTAATATGCATTGCTCTAATATGTCGGGGTCAGGCCGTCAACGCACAACAGGACCGATCGCGATGCTGCAAGACGTTACAACATCTTTTACACCTTGGGCGTCGCTGATCGGCGGCGTTCTGATCGGGCTGTCGGCCGTACTTGTCATGGGATTATTCGGGCGCATCGCTGGGATTGCCGGAATAACGACGGGTGGGCTTAGCCCGGCAGACCCGACCCGGATGACCGCGCAAGACTGGCCATGGCGGCTAGCGTTTCTGGTCGGATTGATCGCGTCACCGCTGGTTGTGATTGCCACGGGCACCGACATCCCGCACAGCGTGCCATCAAACCTGTGGGGTATGACGCTGGCGGGGCTGGCTGTCGGGGTGGGCACGGCGCTTGGTTCCGGGTGCACCTCTGGTCACGGGGTGTGCGGATTGGCGCGCCTGTCCGGTCGTTCGGCTGCGGCGGTCGCCACGTTCATTGTGGCGGCGGGTCTGACAGTTTTTGTGCTGCGGCATGTGTGGATTTGATGATGCGTATTATCCTTGGTTTGGTAAGCGGGTTGATCTTTGGTGTGGGGCTGGTGGTGTCCGGCATGTCTGACCCTGCAAAGGTGCTGAATTTCCTGGATGTCTTTGGGGCATGGGACCCGTCACTGGCGTTTGTGATGGGTGGGGCGAGTGTCACGGCATTTATCGGCTACCGGCTTGTCTGGCGTCGTGGCGCGCCCGTGGTCATGGACAGTTTTGATCTACCAACCGCCGACCGCATCGATGCGCCACTGCTGACCGGCGCCGCTGTGTTCGGGATCGGCTGGGGGATTGGCGGGTTCTGCCCCGGTCCCGCATGGACGGCACTGCCATTGGCACAGCCCGGCACACTGGTCT
>NZ_JAAFZU010000028.1:47730-124420 GCF_018263905.1 Loktanella sp. SALINAS62
TTCTCCCCGCCATGATCATCGGCCTGATCATTGGTGGACGTCTGAAAGCGTTGTTCTGAAACGAAACACAAAGAGAGACTTAACATGACAGATCGTGTCGAACGCCATTCACCGTCCAAAGGCGCAGGTTCACCGGATGTCTGGGGCGTCTATGATCCGCCCACCGGATCGGCCCAGTTTGTCGTCGCCTGTCCCGTCACAAAGCGCGCGGCGCTTGTGGATATCGTGCAGGACTTTGACCCACAGCATTATGCGACCGGCGATAAAGCGATCGCACAGGTCAAAGCGCTGGTCGCACGCGAGGGCCTGACCGTCGAATGGGTGCTGGATACGCATCCGCACGCGGATCACCTGACGGCCTCTGCCCTGCTGGCGGACCACTATGATGTGCCCAACGGGATCGGCAGGCGGGTCAGTGACATCGCAGAGCTTTGGCGCGAGTATTACAACCTGCCAAACGCATTCGATGTGTCCAAACACTATGCAAGGCTGTTTGCCGATGACGACACGTTCAACATCGGCAATTTGCCGGTCAAGGTCATGCTGTCACCGGGGCATACCTTGGGGTCGATCACCTATGTCATCGGCGATGACTGCGCGCTGGTCCATGATACCCTGATGCAGCCCGACCGTGGCACGGCGCGCTGCGATTTCCCCGGCGGGTCCGCTGCCGCGCTGTGGCGATCCATTCAGGATATCCTTGCGCTGGGTGAAACCACCCGTCTGTTCGTCGGTCATGATTATCCCGATGACACACGGTCTGACCCCCAGTGGGAAGCGACCATCGCTGATCATCTGGCGCAGAACATTCACGTGTCATCGGATGCGGATCGTGACGACTGGATTGCAACCCGCGAAAGCCGCGATGCCACGTTACCGCTGCCCGACCGCATGCTGGCAGCACTTCAGATCAATCTGCGTGCTGGCAACCTGCCACCGGCAGAAAACGACGGCCACCACTACGTCAAAATCCCGTTGAACAAATTCTGACCGCCAGACGGGGCGAACAGAACAAGCTGCCGAAGGGTGGCAAAGAGATATAGTGGAGGAAAGGCATGCCACCTGACCGGTGTCTTCCGTTGCAATCGGTTGTCTCTGTGGGCCGGCGTACAGACTTAATTTTAACGTAAATCGAAATCGACTGGGACGCGATGATCTGGACGATCCAGACAGAGTGCCTATGCAGACTCCTTGAGCATATCCTCGAGCGTTCCGTCATCGAAATCTGTGATCGAACCACTGGCGACCACGCGGCCTGCCTCAATCTTGACGTAACGGTCGCACAGCCGGATCGACGAGAGGTGGTGGCTTATCACGATGGTTGTGCCCCGGCCTCGACGATCATCAAGAATCTTCAGCGCGGCAGTCTCTGACAAAATATCCATCGCGTTTGTCGCTTCGTCGAGGATCAGCAATGCCGGGTCCCTGACCAAGGCGCGGGCGAGCGAAATGCGTTGACGCTGACCTGCGGAAAGGCTGACGCCCTTGTCGCCGACATCCGTGTCGTAGGCTTGTGGCAGCGCGGAGATAAAGTCATGCGCATCGGCGGCACGGGCCGCCTCTATGATTTGATCGTGGGGCGCCTCGGGCGCGCCATAACGGATGTTCTCGGCGATGGTGCCATCGAACAGCTCGAGCTCTTGGCTGGCAAGCGCGACAGAGTTCAGCCACGAGATTGTGTCGATGGCTGTCATAGGCACGCCGTCGACCAAAATTTTTCCGTCAGTTGGCACAAGGAGACCGCATATCAGATTTGCAATCGTCGATTTACCCGATCCCGATCGGCCAATGATCGCGACCGACGACCCGGCAGGAATATCGAGTGACACGCCCGACAGCGCAGAACTGGAACGTCCGTCGCCCTGGTAACGGTAACTGACGTTATTCAGCTTTATGCCATTCTGCAGGCTGGGAGCAGGAACGGCATCCGACATCGACGGTTTGCCCGACGACGTAGTCAAGAGCCACTGTACCTCGTCCAGCGATCCGTTCCAGCCGCGGAGGGAGGATAGCGCGCTTTGGATTTGCCGGACCTGCGGCTGCAGGCGATAGAGCAGGATGGATGAAAGCGGCGGCTGTCCCAAAAGAAACGCTGACGCCCCAAGCGACGAAGATCACGATCATGAAGAGAATGGCATGCGCGATTTCGATCATCGGCCCGACCGCAACCTGGCGACTTTGCAGGCGTAAAGCGGCGCGCCGGACCAGCTCTGACGCGTCCTCGAAATTCTCTTTTTCGGCCTTTTCGCGATTGAACAGGCGGATGAGCCGCCATGAGTTCACAACGTGAAGCATGCGACCGGCGAGCCAGCGGTTTTGCTGTGCGATTTCGCTTCCCAGACGTGAAAAGTGCCTGGAAAGGCGGTCGTGGGCAACGTGGATCATCGCCAGCCCCACCAGCACGACGATGGTGAGCTGTGGTGACAGGGCGAACAGAAAAAGCAGGAAAATCAGCGTCGCCGCGGCACTGACGAGGACGGAGAGCAGGGCCGCGACCGCGTCCGAGGCGCGCCACGATTCATTGGACACAATGTTGAGCAGCCGGGACGGCGGTTGCGTCATGCAGTAGCCGGATTCCATCGACACCAGCTGATCCGACAACAGGTTCCGCAGGTGATGGCCGGACTGCCCATAGATCCAAGCCTGTAGCAGACCATTAAAGTAGGCCACGATATTTTTGAGGACAACCATCAGCAGGATCGCACCGCCCAAGAAGATACCTCTTTGGTCCTCGGAAATGGACTCGCCGACCGAAATTAGAATCCCGGGCATCCAGCCTTGCGTGTTCGTCTCTCCGGACATGACGACGTCAAGTAGCGGGATCACAAGCCCGATGCCGATACCCTCGAAGGCGGTCGCAAGGAGGCCCAGAAGCACGACAGCGGGAACATAGGCCCGCAATGGCCAAATTACCTTTTTCAGGCAGGGATGAACGTAAGTGGATATCCGCATCTGTATCCTAAGCTGAAGCGATTGCTACGACCAAGATGGCAGTAACGCGTCAGGATAGAATTCGTTGCCAAGTTTGGAACATTTGTTGCAATCGTACGTTCCACATCGCGAAATACTAGAACACTGAGATTTTGATGCGATAACCAAATTGCAACCCAAGGATTAACGTTGCCATTAGTTTCGATCATCATTCCTGTCTACGATGCTGAATGTTTTTTGGCGCCCGCAATCGCCAGCATTTTGGCCCAGACTCACCGAAACCTGGAGATCATCATTATAAATGATGGGTCCACGGACAATTCGTCGTCTGTCCTTCGCAGATTCGAAGCCTTGGACGATCGGATCAGGTTGATCGAGCGAAACAATCTAGGATTGATTGATACACTGAACGAAGGCATCGGACTGGCGCGCGGTGACTTTGTCGCACGAATGGACGCTGATGACATTTCCTATCCCGATCGGATTGCCGCGCAGCTGCAGGCTTTTGACGCAGACCCTAGCCTCGCGATGTGCGGCTGCAACTTCGACACCATCATCAGCGGCCAGCGGTTGGCCGAGCCCCATGTGCCGGAATTCACGGATTCACACAATCTGCGCGTCCTATCCCGGTTCTGCACGATCCTGCGCCACCCGTCGGTGATGTTCCGTCGCAGCCGGATCCCAGACGACCTGTTCCACTTTGATGCCAGCTATCCCTGCGCCGAAGATTTCGACATCTTCCGCCGTATTGCGAGCCGCTGCACCGTCGCTCAACTTCCGCAGCCGCTTCTTGCGTACCGACTCCATCCCGGCAGCGTAAGCGAAACGCGCTTCGACATGATGGCACGTTCGCATATGCGAATTGTGGAGGAAAATACGCTGGAGCATTATCCAGACGCGTCAGGGACCGGTTTTTGCGCGATCGCAGATACGGTTTCTGCTGAAACTGTGGATGCCGCCGCCTCTTTTGTCAGAAAGCTTGACCATCTTGCGCAGGCGCAGCCAGAGTCGGATCAAGACGCGTTCGAGGTGGGACGCAAAGTCAACTTTTACTTTCTTTACGCGCTCATCAGCCGCTCTGGCCGTTATGATTTAGCCCACACTTTCGTCGAGCATAGCGGCCGATGGGACCTTATCCGCCGGCGCGAACATTCCTTGCTGAAGTCGGCAAGCGCGGCGCCGCGGCTGGCGGCTCTGGGTTACGACGCAATCAATACGCAGGCTCGCATCGTCAGATGGTTGAAGGGGCGCAATCTGCGACAGGTCATTCCGCAGTTCGGTAAAATCATGGCGGCGGCCCATGGTACGGCGGTCGATCCGACAGCGGAGAATGTTTTGAATGGGCGTGTCTGAACTCGACATCAGCATCATCATCTGCACGTGCGATCGTCCTATGCCGCTGATGCGGTGTTTGAAATCCATCGCCAACGCGATGAACGAGACGCCCGGCCTGACGGTCGAAATCGTTGTCGTCGAAAATGGAAGTTCCGACGGACTGCGACTGGACGAAATGGGGGTACGACAGGCGGGCGGATCATGTGTCAGGCTGATCCAGTTGCCCAGCGGAGGTCTGGCGCAAGCCCGGAACGAGGGCATGCGGATGGCGAGGGGGCGCATTTTCGTCTTTACAGACGACGATTGCATCATGGACCGTAACTATTTGCGCGATCTTTCGAAACACGACTGCGAGGCGTCAGGCGACATGTTCATCGGCGGACGCGTCAAGCTTGCCGATGCGACAGATCTTGAATTCACCATTAAAAACGTGCCCGAAAGAGAACTATTCGAGGTGCATATACATCCAGGCGGTTTCCTGCAGGGCTGTAACTTGGCCATTGCGCGGGATACTGCGAAGAAGATCGGCGAATTCGACACCCGTTTCGGCGCGGGATCACCGCTCAAAGCCGGAGAGGACACCGACTACATGATTCGCGCGCATATCGCTGGCATGCGGATTGAGTACGTGCCTGACATGAGCATCTATCATAAACACGGCAGAAAACTGGTCCGGCAGGTCCAAGAGCTTAATCACCAGTACGCTTTTGCCAACGGCGCGATTTACGCAAAATACCTTCTACGCCAGCCTTGGCTTCTTAAACGTTTCTTTTGGACCGCCCGCGCAGCAGCGATCGAACGGTTCTTGGGCGGCCCAAAGTTTAATGACGGGCTCGGCCTTACTTGGGGGTCACTGCTCAAGAGCCATCTCATGGGTTTTATCGGCTATTTTGCGCATGCGCTGACTGCGCCCCGACATCTGACAAAGAGGAGATAGCGTTGAAAGGGCTGGCGACCGGATCACTCAACTATTTTCCGGCACTGGACGGTCTTCGCGCGCTCGCCGTCCTTGCTGTGTTTGCCGAGCATTTTACCTACAACGAGTTCGTGCGAGGCTGGGGCCCCGGCACTATCGGCGTCAGAACGTTCTTTGTGCTGTCAGGCTTTCTCATCACATCTATCTTATTGAAAGAGATCGGCACGGCACCCGTCAGCAAGCTCGCGACACGGTTCTACGGTCGACGACTGTTGCGACTGGCGCCGGCCTTTTACGTGGCGATCGCACTGGCGGCACTGTTGGGCATTGCAGAGATGCGGTCCGCCTGGTGGATCCACGGCCTCTACCTGTCAAACTTTCAGATCCTGCTTCAGGAACGGTGGACGGGGGCTGGCCATTTCTGGACGTTGGCGGTTGAAGAACAGTTCTACCTCCTTTGGTTTCCACTTGTCGTACTTGCGCCCCGCCGCTGGCTGCTGCCGCTCGTTTTGACCTGTCTCGCGCTCGCACCCGCCTTCCGCAGCCTGATCCCTATGGGTGCCAGTCCGTTTATTAACGTCATGCTGCCCGGCCAAGTCGACAGCCTCGCCGCCGGTGCGCTGGTCGCGCTCGCCCGCTTCCGGTCCGACCTGCGGTGGCTCGACCAAATATTCTTGTCCCGGGCTTGGCTTATTGTGCTGTGGACGATGACGCTGGCAGTCAGCGCACCGCTTTACCACAAGCCAGCCTTTCTAAGCTGGGTATTGCTACCCTCGTTAATGAGTTTGGCGGCCGCCTGCCTCGTGCGTACCTGCGTCGAAGGACAGGCAACGGCGTTGCGACTTCTGTGTCGGCCAGCCATGATCTGGATGGGCAAGCGGTCCTATGGGCTCTACATCTTTCACTATCTCGTTCCGCCGTTTCTCTTCTCCTATATACCCGCAATCGAACTGCTGGGTGATGGCCCCCTGAAGTTTGTTCGGTTGGTAATCTGGGTCGTCCTGACCCTCGTGCTTGCCGAACTCTCGTGGCGATATGTTGAGCGTCCGTTCCTGCGGCTCAAGGACCGGTTCCGGCCAGAGCAAAGTGGCACGGCAGGCCGATCAATGTCGCACGACGGGTTGCCGCATAAACTCTAAGTTTGCACCTGTCACGGTTTGATGCCGCTCCTTTGCTAGCATTTACTGCAATAATGGAGACTGACTATGGAACGAAACGAACGGACGAATTTCGGCAAGATGCGGTGCGGTTTGTGCTGACGAGCGGGCTGACAAGAAGTCAGGTGGCGTCAGACTTGGCCGTTGGCCTTTCGGCGCTGAACAAATGGGGTGACGGCGCATCGTGGTACGGATGTGGTGTCGGACTAGGATCTGAATATTGCGTGCAAGAATGAACGGCTTCGCCGCGAGAGCCGCATCCTCAAGGAGGAGAGGGACAACCTACTTCGCCGCCCAAAAGCCATGAGTAGCTCAGAATTTGAAGGGTGGTGCGTTTAGCTACCTACCGCCGTTGCTACTGGCATAGCCGGAACTCTCCGCGCCGTTTACGAACGTCGAGATGCAGGTGATCGGCATGTGACTCGTCCGAGCCGGGTCCAAGGACCGTCGTGAAATTGAGGCATGCGGTAGATCGCACCGCATCCTGAAACGCCTCGGCCATGGTCCCGTCGCGTTCGCGCGGCTGGACCCGGATCGGATCGCCGTCGGCAAAGCGGAACGCCATGACATCGACCGCGTTGCCAAACGAATGCTCTGAAAGCTTGCCGTCTGGGCTGTTATTGCGGCGGCGGCAGACATAGGTGCTTCCCTGTTCGATCGCGTCCAGCGAACCGCGATCGTCAAGATGCTTCGCCGCCGGCATCACAAACTGCTCAACCCATCCTGCGAAGGCTAGCGCCGTCTCGCAGCGCATGACACCTGCGGGCTCCAAAGCCACGGCGCCCGGCACACTGGTCAGTCGCACCGGATTATGAACGCCGCATGCGGTGTCATCCGCATCAGCGATTGGGTCGATGATCTCGTAGTTCGCGCCAAGTGCGTCAAGTTCCGCCAAGCAAGCATCCAGTTCGGCATCCCCGACGGCCAGACGGTCCGGTATCGGTGGTCCAGAATCGACCACGTCCACATCGTTTTCGGCCGCGACATAGCCCGGCGCGCCCGCCTCTGGCATCTCGCCAAGCCCTTCGGGGCGGATCTTGGGGGTAGGTGTCGTCTCGGGCGGTGGCCCCGCTTGGGTCGGCGCGGATGTCTCTTGCGCCACGGCTGGCGCGGCCATCAACGCCAGCACGGCCAGCCAACGCATTAATTGTCCTCCGAGACGAAACTTACCGCGGTTCCCTGATCGACCATACCGGCCAGTTCGCGCGCGTCCCAGTTGGTCAGACGCACGCAACCATGGCTCTGGTCCTGAAACAGCTCATCGGGGTCTGAAGTCCCGTGGATGCCATAGGTCGGTTTGCTCAGATCGATCCAGACGATTCCCACGGGACCGTTTGCGCCGGGCGGAAGCACAAGTATCTCATCGTTGTCGCCCTGCCGAAAGTTCTCGTCGGGTCTGTAGGTGTAGGTCGGTTCAATAGCGATGGCGGTGATCTCGTGCGTGCCCGAGGGGGAGGGAAGCTCGGCAGACCCTACCGTAGCCGGGTAGTTGGCCACCATGATGTCGTCTTTTGAAAACGCCGCGACGCGGCCCACGTCCTTGCGAACCTCGACCCGAGTGACCGTTGCGTCAATGGGATCGCCGGTTGCCGCTACGAAGATCGTCTCGCCGGCCTGAAACGCAGCATCGGGATTCAGGTTGCGCAGAAACGCCTGATCCATGTGGAAATCTTCGGCCAGTCGTTCGGCCACGCTGGTATAGCCCAGCCAATCCATCTTGGCGAGCTTGGCGTAGTCGTCTGGCAGTCCGTCCGTCAGACCGACGGCGTCCTCCTCGGTGATCCGGTATGATCGCAGGATTTGGCCACGGTCGTCACCGTCCAGCGCTTTCCAGACGTCGCTGTCCATGACGCCGTCGGCCTCCAACCCCTCCCGCGCTTCGAATGCCCGGATGGCACTGCGTGACATGGGTCCACGAAAACCATCGATCACACCAGGGCTGATCGCGGCTCGGTCCAGCAGAACCTGCACGACGACCGTGATCGCGGATTGACCCTCCGGCAGTGGCCCTCCGGCATAGTTTGTCTTGGATATGGCCTCGGGGCTCAGCTGCGCGATAGCTTGGGCGGGTGCCAGTAAGATGCCGACTATAAAACAGAAATTTTTCATTGGTGAATAACGCGCCATTGTAGGGATTGGTTCCTACGAGAAGCGAGCGAGACCATCAAAAGCCGTACTGTCAAAGAGACAAATCCACCCCCGATTGGCGCACGCCCCGTGCAATATCGATAAACGTTGACGGGACCGCAATGCACTGGATGGGCAAAGGCGAGGATAATTTTCCTGCTCCAGTTATACCAATCGAAACATTCATGCAGGCACTTTGATTTGGATCAAAGAGTTCAGCAGTCGGGAGCTGAAAATATTCCATGAGCTTTTAAAATAAGGAGGATCGTATGCCTGCAACATTTCTCGTTGTTTCATCCGAAGATTTGGACGGACGGTTTATGGAAACGAAACATATCCAAGCGGCAACTCAAAAGGAGGCTATTGCAGAGTCTGGATTTACGGATGCAGTTGCAATTCCCGCGAGTATATCCGTAACCACAAACGCCGGTCTTCGTCGAAAGGGTCAACGCAAACAGCACAGCGGCAAAACTGAACCCGGGCCTACAACTTAAAATGATTGCACTTGAAGGCCTTCGTTAAACCGAAAGCAGAAGGGCAGGTCTCGCTGGCGTTCGCGTAAGAGATCGGAGAGTTCTCGCCGAGAATACGCTGCAAGAAATTGTGATGCAACGAAGTGTTCGGCCATTGGTATTATTTTGATAGGAGGAAACCACCATGAAGCTACACCTGTTAGACCAAACCCGCACTTATAATTCGAATAACCGGCTGAAGCAGTTCCTGCGCATGCTGCGCGGTCAGTTCCGTCATCCGTCGACGGAGGCTCTTATGCGGCGCGAACGCAATCGCGACCCGCAGGTGGCGCGTGTCGCGAGCTGGCAAAAGGCCCGTCGTGGGTCAGAGAATTAGGCGCAAACCAGCGTTTCAACGGCCTCAATCCCGGCAGTTCGTTTGGAAAGTAGCTGCGCCTTGGCGCGCGTGCTTGTCACATAGCTGACTCGTGTCAATGCGAGCTGAGGGCGCTACCGCATTGGATCAGAGGTGTCATAGTCCATTGTCAGTCTGACCGATCGCGCCGTCGGCTATGGTTTACGACCGCTACTGCAGCGCCTGAACCTGCGGATCGATCAGGATGACCGTATCGCCGTACTGGGGCGCACTGGCGCCGCATCTGTTGATCCGCGATAAGATCAACCATCTGGACATCAAAGCAAGACAGTTTCAGCACCGATCCGATCCGCCAAACGGTGGGACTGATCGTCCAAGGCTGTATTTATCGGGCAGCGTCTGCGACAAGCGTCGTTATCAGCTTTGTCCGCACACTGAACAGCGCAACATAAATATTTTAGCGGGGCTGGTCACTGTTGTTTTCCACGGCAGCTATAGGCGGAAAAGGAACCAGACTGTGGCTAAAACTCCAACGTCCCGAATAGACAAGCTCCTGTCTTCCATGGGCTATGGTTCACGCAACGAAATCGCGCAAATGGCCAGGCGGGGCGGTATTCGTCTGGACGCTGCGAACATCCGGGACGTCACCAAACGCATTCCTGTGACTTCGGATTTGCCGGTCCGCATGAAAATCCACGGCGAGGCGCTTGACCCCCTTCCGGGCATGGTCATCCTGATGAACAAACCTTTGGACATGACGTGTTCGCACAAGGAAGACGGGCCATTGGTCTATGACGTCCTGCCGGAGCGCTGGAAAAGACGTGATCCGGCGGTTTCGTCCATCGGCCGGTTGGATAAGCTGACGACGGGTCTTTTGTTACTGACAGATGATGGCGGCCTGCTGCACCGTATTATCAGCCCAAAGCGCCACGTCGCAAAAATCTATCGTGTCAAGCTGGCCCGCCCGCTTAATGGCAGCGAAGGCGGCCTGTTCTCCTCGGGTCAGTTGATGCTGAAAGGCGAGGACAAGCCGCTGCTTCCTGCGGAACTGGAGGTGGTCTCGGAAACCGAAGCCCTGCTGAGGATCACCGAGGGCCGATACCATCAGGTGCGTCGCATGTTTGCTGCCACCGGCAACCACATCGAAAAACTGCATCGCGAGAGTATGGGCGGTCTGTCGCTCCCTGATGGCATCGCACCCGGTCAGTGGAAGCTGCTGAGTGAGGAAGAGATCGCCTTGATCTTCCACGCGCGTTGCGACCGGAGCGGAGAGTCGGCTGAGTGAATGTCCGCTTGGATGTCGAACTTGAGATGTTTGCTGGCTGCGATTTCAAACGCCTTGGTCTTCTTGCGAGATTAGTGAATGTTCTTCGCTGGATCGCCACCCTTGGCGGCGAGGATGCGATTCATGCGCAGTCTCGAACCATCGCAGACCCGTGTCCGAAGACTTGGCGCTTGCCACGCACCATGATGCGCAACACCCATCGGCCAGCACCGGAATTTGACGCACCGTCGTATTGGCCCCCACCGTCTGTATGTGTGTCCGGCGGCGCAGACCGAACAAAGACGGCTTTCGGTTGCTTTTCGAAATGCGGCATATGCCACTTTCCGGGCGTTAATCGCTGCTGGACATTCGTTTTTACATCCACATTCGCGCCCACATTTTCTGCACGATAGCGGGAAGGTGCAAAAAGCGTAACGCCCTGAAAAGCCGAAACCTTTCAGTATCCACTGGGTATGGGAATGAACACTTTTGGCGTGTGGCGGAGCGACAGTCCGCCAAATTTTTGCGACAAAATACTGTTATTAAAGCATTATTTATCAAGCACATGGAAATATACCTCATAAAATACCGCATGAGGAAGTAATTTTGTTTGCGTTTAAACGGTCCGGCAAATTTGGAAAGCGTGCTAAGATGTATCCAACCTTGAAGGCAGGATGCAACATTTCGCGCGACAGCGTAGCCAACATGACGGCGTTTTCAGTTCCGCCTCGGTATCGGTTTGAACTTGCCCCCTAGGATCGAAATTCTGGGCGCGGAAGATCGACTTGGCTCTCCAGTCTGCCGGTCTCGACCAGTTCGTTCTGTGCAGGCTCCACGCGAATGCAACCTGCTTGCAGGGTTGATCCGGCCCCAGCGCAGGCTTTGCTTCTTGGCGCATGCTTACGCGCTCCAGATCACCGCGTTCTCGTGGCGCAGGATGATCGCCCGCAGATCGTCGAACGCCACGCTGATGAATCGCACCAGCTTGTCGCACGTGGGCAGGGACGGCGCGTTCTTCAGGCGTAAGATACCTAGCGACCGTTCCGGTTGTGGTATCTTCATCGGAACGGTCTTGAACTTGCCTGTTTGGCGGAAGGCGAACAGCACGCTTTGTGGCAGCACCGTCAGGGCATCGGTTTCTTCAAGATAGTTCAGCACGCTCATCAACGAGCCGCCGGAATAGCGCACGTTCACCTCGCTCATGCCGATGGACAACAGGATTGAGTGGATGTCCGCCAAAAGCGGCGACCCCGGCAGCGGCGCGATCCACGGGTAGCGGAGTAGATCGGTGGAGGTGACGGATTTCTTGCGGAAAATCGGATGGCGGACCCGCGCGGCGACAACATTGCGCCCCGGCAGGATCTCGGTGAAGTCCAGTTCCGACCCCGGTTCGACCATGCCAAGCGGACAGATCGCCATGTCAAGCTGGCCCGACCTAAGACCCGCTTGGATCTCGGGCAGGTTGCCGTAAGACTGGTCGACGCGGATATCGGGCCACTTCACTTGAAACTGGCCGATCATGCGGGAAATGACGGCGTCCATGAAGAACGGCACGCCAGCGATCCGCACGGTGCCCGCGGACCCACTGCGAAACCCGTCCACGGTTTCGGACGCCTTGCGTCCGGCCTCAAGGATTACCTTGCCATGCGCAGCAAGCTGCCGCCCGATGATCGTGGGCACCAGCGGACGCCTGCCGGGCATGAACAGCGGTTCGCCCAACCGCTTTTGAAGCGCTGACAGCGTGCGGGAAACGGCGGGCTGGCTGAGACCCAGAAGGTTCGCGCCTTCGGTCACGCCGCCTGCCTCGATCACGGCGGCAAGCTGCGCCAGATGCTTCTCGTCAATCTTCATATCAATTCGTTATATCGCAGGTCTGAAATTCGATACTATCGAATGTCGCGCCGTTTACGGTGGAAGTCAAACGGGGGGATGACGACCATGGATGGGGGCAAGGCGCCAAATCGTCGGGGGAACGGGTTTGCGCAACATGCCGCAACCCGCGACACGCGCCTTGCCGCCATCATTGCCGATCTTGTGGGGGCGGTCGAGGCTGTGGTCGTCAAGCACCGGGTCACGCGCGACGAATTAAGCGTGGCCATGTGCTTTGCGACGGATGTCGGGCTGTCGACGGATGACCGGCGAAACGAATGGGCTTTGCTGTCGGATGCGACCGGCCTGACCGACCTGATCGAAAAGATCGGGGTGGATCGGCCGATGGGCGCGACCGCGCAGACCATGCTCGGGCCATTTTACAGGGACGGCGCGCCGCGCAAGGCATCGGGCGACACCATCTCGATCGACGGGATCGGCGTGCCGCTGAGCTTCGTCGCCCATGTCACCGACCTTGATGGCGACCCGGTGCCGGGGGCCACGGTGGACGTGTGGCAGGCAAACGGGGACGGGACGTTCGAAAACCAGAACCCCGATAGCCAGCCGGACTACAACCTGCGCGGGCGGTTCGTTACCGACGCGCAGGGTGTTGTGACATTCCGGACGGTGCGGCCCGCTGGTTATAGCTTGCCCGCCGATGGACCCGTGGCCGCGTTGCTTCGCGCGCTTGACCTGTCGCTGGTCAGGCCAGCGCACATACAGTTCCGCGTCGCTGCGACCGGGTTCCAGACACTTGTTACGCATGTGTTCGACAAGTCCGACCCGCAAATCGGCGCCGACCCTCTTTGGTGCGCGGCGCCGGACCTGCTGGCCGATTTCGGGGACAAGACGACCGGATTTACCTTCAAGCTTGCCCGGGCCCGCCCGGATCATCACCGTCGATAAACTTTGGGGAGGAGAAAACCATGGCTCAGATCAGCGGCTATCATCACATGACGCTCAGCACGCATGGCGTGCAGGAGGACTATGATTTCTATACCAAGACGCTTGGCCTTTACTCGGTCAAGCGCACGGTGCTGTTCGATGGAGTGTTGCCGGTCTACCACCTGTACTACGGCGCGAAAAATGGCGACGCTTCGACCATCATCACGACCTTCCCGTTCAAGAAGCCCGGCATCTACGGGCGGCGCGGATCGAACCAGTCCAAGATCGTGATGCAGTCGATCCCAGTGGGCGCAGCAGATTATTGGGTCAACCGTCTGAACGGGATGGGCGTAGAGGCCACCAAGACCACGCGTTTCGGGGCGGATCGCGTGGTGTTCGAACATCCCTGCGGCATCCCGCACGAACTGGTCGAAAACCCAAGCGACAACCGCACACCGATTGCCAACGAGGTGCAGGGCGTCAGCGCGGAACATGGAATCAAGGGCATCTACGGCGGGGCCATTTCTGTGATGGACCGCAGTGCGATGGACGATTTTCTGACCATCGCGCTGCCGATGGAAAAGATCGCCGACAGCCATGAAGGTCTGGCCTTTGCCGTTCCCACGAACGATGGCGCGAAATCCATCGTGGAGGTTCTGCATGAACCCGATGTTCCGCAGGGCACCTGGACGCTGGCGGGTGGCACGGTGCATCACTTGGCGCTGAACACCGGGACCGAGGAAAACCAGATGGCGCTGCGGGCGCATATCGAAGGGTTGGGTTTCACCGACATCTCGGAACAGAAGGACCGGATGTATTTCAAATCCTGCTACGTCCGCAGCCCAGGCGGCGCGTTGTTCGAACTGGCCTGGACCGTGCCCGAGGGGTGGGCCAAGGACGAACCCGCCGACGCCATCGGCCAGACGCTGGTGTTCCCGCCATGGTTCGAGGATCGCCGCGCCGAGATGGAAGCGGGTCTTGAACCCGCGAGCTTCTGAGGCACAAGGATGGGCAACCCGATCCATGTCGGCGCGACGTCCGATGATGCGAACGTGATTTGCATCGTCGTGCACGGACGCGGCCAGACGCAAGGCGACATGCTGGCGATGATCGTTGACCGGCTGGATCTGCCGGACGTCCGGTTCGCGCTTCCCAAATCCGTCTCCGAAGCCTGGTACGCGGCGCGCGCCATCGACCCGCTAGGCGACCGGACGCCGGCAGAGCTGGATCACGGGATTGCGCAGATCGCCGCCGTGATCGCGGCGGAGCGCGCCAATGCACCGGGCCGCCCAGTTTTGCTATGCGGCTTTTCACAGGGCGCGTGCATGGCGGTCGAACTGTTGATGCGGCGGCCCGATCTGGCCGATGCCGCCTGCCTGTTGACCGGCTGCCGTGTCGGAGTTGAGTCTGACGATCTGCCGTTCGCGCGGCTGGACGGCGTGCCGGTTTATGCAAGCTGCGGAGATGATGACCCGTGGATACCGGCGGGCGATCATCACAAAATGCTGGCGACGCTGACCCGCGCGGGCGCACGACTGCGCGCCGACATGTTTCCGGGTCGCCCACATGCGGTCAACGACACCGAGATTGCCGTTCTGTCCGGGATGCTGATCGACCTGGCGTTGGGGCATGTGCCTATGGCGGGCGACACATGACTGCGCCGTTCGTCTTTCCGGGGATCTCCACGCGGGTCGTGTTCGGCAGCGGCACACTGGATCTGGTCGCGGATGAACTGGCCGCACTTTGCCACCGCGCGGCACTGGTAGTGTCCACGCCTCAGCAGGCCGATCAAGCGCGCGCAGTCGCGGACAGGCTTGGCACCGCCGCCGCCGGTCTGTTCACCAAAGCGGCGATGCACACCCCAATCGAGGTGACGGACCGCGCGGTCGACGCGTTTCTCCGAAGCGGCGCGGCCTGTGTCGTGGCTATCGGCGGCGGGTCCACCGTGGGGTTGGCCAAGGCCATTGCAACGCGCACCGGGGCGGATCAGATTGTGATCCCCACGACCTATGCCGGGTCCGAGATGACCGATATTCTGGGCGAAACGGCGCAGGGCGAAAAAACCACGCGCCGCGATGAATCGATCCGGCCCGAAGTGGTAATCTACGATGTGAATTTGACGCTTGGCCTGCCGGTGGCCATGACCGTCACATCTGCGCTGAATGCCATCGCGCATGGGGTAGAGGGGCTTTATGCCCGTGACGCGAACCCGATCACGGACATGATGGCGCTAGATGCGATGCGTGCGTTTCGGGACGGTCTGCCCAAGGTCGTTGCCGCGCCCGACGATCACGACGCGCGCGCCAAGGTGCTTTACGGCGCATGGCTGTGTTCCACCGCGCTTGGTCATGTCTCGATGGCGCTGCACCACAAGCTGTGCCACGTGCTTGGCGGGTCTTTCGGCCTGCCGCACGCCGATACGCACGCGATCATGTTGCCGCATACGGCGGGGTTCAACGGGGTGGCGGTACCCGACAAGCTGGCCCCTGTGGCAGAGATTTTCGGCGGCAGCGTGGGCGGTGGGCTATGGGATTTTGCCAAGTCCAACGGCGCGCCCCTGCGGCTTGCCGATCTTGGCGTAACCGAAGCCGATCTGGACCGCGCCGCCGAGATCGCGACCCGCAATCCATACGACAACCCACGCCCCTTCGGGCGGGAGGAAATAAGGTCGATACTGGGCGCAGCCTGGCGGGGGGATCGGCCGGAAACCTGACCAAACTGCAATCATATAGAGGGAGGAACTCAGATGATTACGCGACGTAGACTACTCAAGACGGCAGCGGCAACCGGGCTGATCACCGGGGCGACGGGGCTGGCGATGCCAGCGATTGCGCAACGCCGCGCAGTGCGCATCGGCTATGTCAGCCCGCAGACTGGGCCACTGGCGGGCTTTGCGGAGGCCGACAGCTTTACCATCGCGATGTTCAACCGCGTGATGGCCGAGCAGGGCATCGCGGTCGAGGTCATCGTGAAGGACAGCCAGTCGAACCCGAACCGGGCGGCGGCGGTCGCGCAGGAACTGATCATCGATGACGAGATCGATTTCATGCTGGTCGCCTCCACGCCGGAAACGACCAATCCCGTGGCGACTGTCTGCGAAGGCGAAGAGATCCCCGTGATTTCGACCAAAGCACCGTGGCAGCCGTTCTTCATTGGGCAGCAGGGCAATCCGGGCGATCCGGAAAGCTGGCAGCCGTTCAACTTTGCCTACCACTATTTCTGGGGGCTAGAGGATGTGATCGGCGTCTTCACCAATATGTGGAACCAGTTGGACACCAACAAGCAGGTTGGCGGGCTGTTCCCGAACGACGCGGATGGTAACGCTTGGGGCGACCCCAATGTGGGCGTCGCACCGGGATTCTCCGAAGCGGGATACACGACGACCGATCCGGGCCGGTTCCAGAACCTGACCGACGATTTCAGCGCTCAGATCAACGCGTTCAAGGCGGCCAATGCCGAGATCGTCACCGGCGTTGTGATCCCGCCCGACTTCACCACCTTCCGTAACCAGGCGATCCAGCAGGGCTTCAGCCCCAAGGCGATCACGGTGGCCAAGGCGATCTTGTTTCCGCAGTCAGTCGAAACGCTTGGCGAGGCGGGCCACAATCTGTCGTCCGAGGTGTGGTGGTCTGCAAGCCACCCGTTCACCTCGTCCCTGACCGGCGAAAGCTGCGCCGATCTGGCGGCCAGTTTCACCGAGGCGACGGGGCGGCCTTGGACACAGCCCATCGGGTTCGTTCATTCGCTGTTCGAAATGGCGGCGGACGTCATCAAGCGGGCGGAAGACCCGACTGATCCCGAAGGCGTGGTCGAGACGATCCGTGCGACCGAACTGGACACGATGGTCGGCCGCATCGCCTGGGACGGTGCGGGCGTGCCGCCCTTCGCGGCGCAGAACGTTTGCAAGACGCCCCTCGTCGGTGGCCAGTGGCGGCGGCAGGAGGACGGATCGTTCGAGCTCGTGGTGGTCGACAACACCACCGCGCCGAACATCCCGACCGGCGGCACCATGGAAGCGCTGGCCTAGAGCTTTGAACCCGCAGGCCCTGTCGTTTGGCGGGGCCTGCAACCCTTCAGGAAATCCGATGTCCATTTTGAGCCTTCAAAACGTCTCCAAATCCTTCGGCGCGCTTACGGTGTCCGATGACGTCAGCTTTGACGTGCCCAAGGGCGAGGCGTTGGGAATCATCGGGCCGAATGGAGCCGGGAAATCGACGCTGTTCAACTTGATCAACGGAAAATTCGCGCCCGATCGCGGACGGATCACCTTTGATGGGGTGGACGTGACAAAGGTGCCACCGATGCAGCGCTGTCTGGCGGGCGTCGGGCGGTCGTTCCAGATCCCGCAGCCGTTCGGCAATCTGACGGTGTTCGAGAATCTGCTGGTGTCGGCCACCCACGGGCAAGGGCGGTCGGAACGCGAGGTTACGGCAGAGTGCGCCGCCATTCTTGAACAGACCGAATTGATGGCGGTCGCCAACACCACCGCTGGAACGTTAAGCCTGCTGCAACGCAAGCGGCTGGAACTGGCGCGCGCCATGGCGACGGGGCCGAAGCTGCTGTTACTTGATGAAATCGCAGGCGGCCTGACAGAGGGTGAATGCCGGTCGCTGATCGAGACGATCAAGTCGATCCACGCGGGCGGCATCACGATCATCTGGATCGAACATGTGCTGCACGCGCTCAACTCTGTGGTGGAACGGCTTTTGGTGCTGGATTTTGGCAAGGTCATCGGCCTTGGCGCGCCCGCAGAGATCATGGAGAGCCGCGAGGTCAGGGAAATCTATCTGGGGATCGATATATGAGCCTGCTTGCAACCCACGACTTGACCGCTGGTTACGGCGATTTCCAGGCGCTGTTCGGTGTCGACATCGCGCTGGACGAGGGCGAGACGATCGCAATCATCGGGGCGAACGGGGCAGGCAAGACCACCCTGATGCGGTCCATCGCAGGGGTTTTGCGGAACGCGCCCCAGATGGTGACGTTCGAGGGACGGCAGGTCGGCGCGCTGCCCGCGGACGAGATCGTAGGCCTAGGCATCGCGATGGTGCCCGAGGGGCGCAAACTGTTCCCGTCACTCAGCGTCGAAGAGAACCTTTTGATCGGGGCGCATGGGCGCAGCGGCAATGGTTACTGGTCCTTGCAGCGCATCTATGACCTGTTTCCGATCCTCAAGGAAAAGCGCAGGGTGCCCGGAACTTCGCTGTCTGGGGGGCAGCAACAGATGGTCGCCATCGGGCGCGCGTTGATAAGTAACCCCCGCGTGCTTCTATGCGACGAGATCAGCCTTGGCCTTGCGCCGGTCGTGATCCGCGACATCTACGCCGCCTTGCCGCAGATCCAGGAGGCGGGCGCTGCGGTGATCGTGGTTGAACAAGACATCGGTCAGGCGATGAAGGTCGCGGACCGCGTGCATTGCATGATGGAGGGGCGCGTGACGCTGAGCGGCGCGCCATCCGACCTGAGCCGCGATGCCATCCACAATGCCTATTTCGGAGCGGCGGCATGATCTGGATCGACACAATTGCGCAGGGCATTCTTCTGGGCGGGCTCTACGCCCTGTTCGCCGCAGGATTGTCGCTGGTGTTCGGGATCATGCGGCTGGTGAACCTTGCGCATGGCGACCTGATCGTATTGGGCGCCTACCTGATTTTGCTCGTCGTCTCGATTCTCGGGATCAACCCGTTTCTTGCCGCCGCCATCGCGATGCCTGTTATGTTCGGCTTCGGATGGGTCTTGCAGCGCTTGGTCCTGAACCGGGTGCTGGGCGAGGATATCTTGCCGCCGCTTCTGGTAACCTTTGGGCTGTCCATCGTGCTACAAAACGCGCTTCTGGAGGGGTTTACGGCAGACAGCCAGCGGGTGCGCGCGGGCCCGCTTGAGACCGCATCGGTCGATCTAGGTGCGGTCACGCTTGGCGTGATGCCGATGCTGACCTTCGCATCGGCTATCGTGGTGATCGTCGCGCTGAACCAGATCTTCTATCGCACCGCTTTGGGGCGGGCGTTCCGCGCCACATCTGACGATCCGGTGACCGCCAGCCTGATGGGGATCAAGCCGGCAAGCGTCTTCGCGGTGGCCACCGGCATTGCCATGATCGTGGTGACGATTGCGGCGCTTTACCTTGGAATGCGCTCCAACTTCGACCCCACAATCGGCCCCGCCCGACTGATCTACGCGTTCGAGGCGGTGATCATCGGGGGGCTTGGGTCGCTGTGGGGGACGCTGGTCGGTGGCATCATCATCGGCGTAGCGCAGACGGTCGGGGCTGCGATCAACCCCGAATGGCAGATCCTGGCGGGACATGTCGCCTTTCTGGTGGTGCTGCTGATCAAGCCGCGCGGGCTGTTCCCGCGCGCTTACGACTAGAGGGCTGAGCATGATCCAGACGCATACCTACACGGTGCAGACCAGAACGCCCGCCTCGCAACTGGCGGCAATCGGTGCAGCGATTCTGTTGATTGTGGCGGTTGCGGTCCCGCTGTTCGCCAGCCGCAGCCTGATCCAGGATCTGTTCTTCATCTTGACGATGCTGACATTGGCCCAGTTCTGGAACCTGCTGGCAGGATACGGCGGCCTTGTCAGCGTCGGGCAACAGGCCTTCGTCGGGCTTGGTGCCTACGCGCTGTTCGGGGCCGCGATCCTGTGGGGCATGGACCCGGTCGCCGCGTTGATGTTGTCTGGCATCGCCGCCGCCGTGGTCGCGGTGCCGACGGCTTTTTTCGCCTTTCGCCTGCAAGGCGCGTATTTTGCCATCGGAACCTGGGTCGTGGCAGAGGTCGTGCGGCTGAGCGTTGCGCAATGGAAGGCCGTCGGCGGCGGAACAGGTACATCGCTGCCGCCCGATGCGCGCGACTTCTGGGGCGTCGCAACGGTAGAGTCGCTGTTCGACGTGCGCGCCAGTGCCGCGCGCGACATCGTCACCTACTGGCTGGCACTGGCGCTGGCGGTTGTCACCGTTGGCGGCATCTACTGGCTGCTGCGCACCAAGCGCGGGCTGGCGCTTGCGGCAGTACGTGACAACATCGAGGCTGCGAAATCCGTGGGCGTGGACGCAGGTCGCATGAAATGGCTTGTCTTCATCGTATCGGCCTTCGGCACCGGGGTCGCGGGCGGGCTAATCTACTTGCAAAAAGCAAGGATCAGCCCCGATGCCGCGTTCAGCGTCACCGACTGGACCGCCTATGTCATCTTCATCGTCGTGATCGGCGGGATCGGCACCATCGAAGGCCCGATCATCGGCGTCCTGGTGTTTTTCGCGCTACAAAGCCTGCTGGCTGATTTCGGAAGCTGGTACTTGATGGTTCTTGGCGGGCTCGGCATTCTCGTGATGCTGTTCGCGCCGCGCGGGCTTTGGGGCCTGATTTCCAACAAGACCGGGTTGCAATTGTTCCCGATCCGGCGCCGCCTTTACCCAACACCGAAGAAATAGGGAGGACACCATGGCAGACATGGAAACCGACGTTCTGATCATTGGCACCGGGCCTGCCGGCTCTGCCAGTGCCGCCTTGCTGTCGACCTACGGCATCGAAAACATCGCCATCAACCGCTATCGCTGGCTCGCCAACACGCCGCGCGCGCACATCACAAACCAGCGCACAATGGAGGTCTTGCGCGACCTTGGCCGCGATGTCGAGGCTGAGGCCTACCTGCACGCGACCGAGCAGGAGCTGATGGGCGAGAACGTGTTTTGCGAAAGCCTTGCCGGTGAAGAAATCGGCCGGATGAAAAGCTGGGGCACACATCCGATGTCGAAGGCGGAGCACCTGTTGTCGTCGCCCACATTCATGAACGATCTGCCGCAGACCTTCATGGAACCGATCCTGTTCAAGACGGCCGCCAGTCGTGGCACCCAAGCCCGGATGAGCACGGAATACCTTAGCCATGTGCAGGATGCCGATGGCGTCACCACGACGGTGCGCGACCGACTGACGGGGCAGGACCTGACGATCCGGTCGAAATACCTGATCGGCGCGGATGGCGGCAATTCACGTGTGGCCGAGAACGAGGCGCTGCCGATCGAAGGCAAAATGGGCGTCGGCGGGTCGATGAACATTCTGTTCCGGGCCGATTTGTCCCGCTTCGTCGCGCATCGCCCGTCTGTCCTTTACTGGGTGATGCAGCCCGGCGCGAACGTCGGCGGCATCGGAATGGGGCTGGTGCGGATGATCCGGCCCTGGAATGAATGGCTGATCGTCTGGGGCTACGACATCAACGAAGCGGCCCCCGACGTGACGCCCGCCTATGCGACCGAGGTCGCGCGCCAGTTGGTTGGCGATCCCGAGCTTGAGATCGAGTTGATCAGCGCTAGCACCTGGACGGTCAACAACGCCTATGCAACCAAGATGCAGAAGGGCCGTGTGTTCATTATGGGCGATGCCGCGCACCGGCATCCACCGTCCAACGGGCTCGGCTCCAACACATCGATCCAAGATGCGTTCAACCTGTGCTGGAAACTGGCCGCCGTGCTGAAAAGGCAGGCGGGTCCGGGGCTTCTGGACAGCTACACCGCAGAACGTGCGCCTGTCGCCAAACAGATCGTGACCCGCGCCAACCAGTCGATCGGAGAGTTCGGGCCGATCTTCGATGCGCTTGGGCTGAGCGGGTCTGTCGACCCGGTAAAGATGCAGCAAAACATGGATGCTAGGACCGAAGCCAACAGCGCCGCCGAGAAGCAGCGCGCTGCGCTGCGGGACGCCATCGCCTTCAAGAAATACGAGTTTGACTGCCACGGAGTGGAGATGAACCAGCGATACGCTTCGGACGCGGTCGTGACGGATGGGCAGTTGGAGCCCGCTTTTTCAATGGACGAGGAACTGCATTACCATCCGACCACTTGGCCCGGCGCGCGCCTGCCACATGTCTGGGTCTTCACGCCAGAGGGCGAGAAGCTATCGACCCTTGATCTTGTCGGGCACGGGGCGTTTTCGCTGCTGACCGGGATAGGCGGCGAGGCTTGGGAGGACGCCGCGCGCATCGTGGGCGCAGAGCTCGGGCTATCGGTGAACGTCCACCTAATCGGGCCGCGTCGCAGGGTTCAGGACCACACCGGCGACTGGTCGCGCGCGTCTGAAGTGCGCGACAGCGGTTGCGTCCTTGTACGTCCCGATCACCACGTCGCATGGCGCACCGACGAGATGGTCGCCGACCCGACGACTGAATTGCGACGCGTTCTGACGGAAATCTTGCAACCAAGCGTACCAAGAAAAATGGAGGGTGCGGCATGAGCAACCAGACCGAACAGGGCTATTTCACCGAGGAGAACTCGGCCGAGGTGGTTGTCAGTCGTAATGCCAACGCGTCAGATGCACGCTTAGCCGAATTGATGGAGGCGATTACCCGCCACCTGCACGCCGCGGTCAAGGAAGTCGAACCGACGCAGGAGGAGTGGTTCAAGGCGATCATGTTCCTGACAGAGACCGGCCATAAATGTGATGACTGGAGGCAGGAATTCATTTTGTTGTCGGACGTGCTGGGCGTGTCGATGCTGGTCGATGCCATCAATAATCGCAAACCAAGCGGCGCATCGGAAAGCACCGTTCTGGGCCCGTTCCACGTGCCCGATGCACCTGAACGACCAATGGGAGCGGATATCTGTCTTGACGGCAAGGGCGACCGGATGCTGGTCAAGGGGCGCATTCTTGATACGGACGGGAACCCGATCGCAGGCGCCAGGATCGACGTCTGGCAGACCAATGACGACGGGTTCTACGACGTGCAACAAAAGGGCATCCAACCCGATTTCAACTTTCGCGGCGTGTTCCGCACCGGTGCGGACGGAGTGTATTGGTTCTGGGGGGCCAAGCCGAAATCCTATCCGATCCCCGACGATGGCCCTGTCGGCAAGATGCTAGCAGCCCTTGGGCGGCACCCCTACCGGCCCGCGCATCTGCACTACATCATAGAGGCGGAGGGCTTCGAAACGCTTGTCACGCATATCTTCGACCCGCGGGACGAGTACATCCATTCCGACGCGGTCTTTGGCGTCAAGCAGTCCTTGATGGCGGAGTTCGAGCTGGTAGAAGACAAGGCCCGCATCGAAGCCAAGGGCGCGCAAGCGCCTTTCTTTGAGGTGAAACATGACTTCGTATTGGCAGGTACATCATGACCGGACCCTTGCCTGACTTTGACCTTTTTCTAGTCTGTCCAAATTTCCATTCGATGATCCATTGAAGGCATAAGGATGCTACAATCACCGAGATGCGCAGGATGTTGGGGCGAAGCTGACAACAAACCGCAACGGCCCCAGGACGAGGTGTTTGTTCCCACGGTTTGATGGTGTGTTAATAATCGTAAAAATCTGATCGATGATCGGAATGAACGGATCAAGCTTCGGGCGGACAGACAAAGCATTTCGCCGATAGCTCACTTTCGAGCATAACCTTGCCTTTGACATCAAACACACAGATGGCACACGAGCGAGGTGACACATCCAAACCGGCAAAATATTCCATCAATCATCTCCCTTGTTCACTGTCTGACTGTGATTTCAACGGGAGCTCGACCTCTGAATAGGGGCAGCCAAATTACGCGCGTAGCTTGTTCGAATTACCGATGCCCGACCCAGCCGCGATCATCGGTGAAAGCACGCGCGTCGGAGATTTGGGTAGGGATGTAGCCGCCTGACAACCGGACGAGAGGCTCAAGCGGACGGAGGGAAGCAGCGAAGAGAATATTGGTGCGGCCCGACGTGTACACGTGACCCTGCACGGCCTTAACGTGGGGATAAAACTCCTGCAGGATGGCTTGGACGCCGCGCGCGAGGGGACCGTCGGGACGATCCAAAAGGTTCACATAGACTGGGCCGTCGACGATCTCACGCAGCCGGGCGAAGGTTTCACGCGTGACCAGATGCGCCGGGACCGAACCAGAGGAAAACGCATCCATCACGACGGCGTCGAAGCGTCGATCTGTTTCATTCAGGTAGACCCGTCCGTCCGCATGAACGATTCCGAGCCGACCGTCTGCATCTACTGCCTCGGAAGCGTCATAGCCGGTCTGCGCGATCATCTCCGCGGCACGCGGCATGTGCATGCGCACCACGTCGGTCACCAAGGGATCTATTTCGACAACCCTTGCATTTGCGTCCGGTCGCGAAGCGAGCAGCTTGGTCGGCAGAGTGTAGCCGCCGCCGCCGATGAACAGAACCGATGCCTCAGGCCCCAGGTCGCGGTCCATGCGTTCCCAGACCCACTCGGTATAGCTAAGCGCCAGGCCGACCGTGTCATCGTCGCCCTCTGCCGACGCGGGCCGCTCAGCGGCTTGCACTGTGCCGTCAGAAACAAGGCGCACCTCCGGACCTCGCTGGACGACGTGCAAGCATGACAGACCGGATTCGTATTGGCAGGCCGGGGACCCGGCGAGGCCGGCAAAGGCGACGAACCCCGCCGCTGCGACGATGACGCCGGGGTGGCCGGGCGGCCCGCCACGCACGAAAGGCAGGCAGAGCAGGGCTATGGCCCCACAGGCGGCGAAAGTAGCCGTCGATCCGATCAGAGGCAGGGTCACGAACCCGGCGAGGATGGCCCCGAAGATCGCCCCGACCGACCCTGCGGCCAGCACGAAGCCCAGCGACGATCCCTCCCGGTCCGGTCGCGCCTCCATTGCGAGTTTTGCAAGCAAGGGTGACGGAAGCGTCACAAATACGGATGCTGGAAAGAACACGAGAAACACGCTCAGCAACATCCCATCGGTGCCGCGCGCGCCCCAAGAATACACCAGACCGAGCACCGTTGGCGATACGGCCATCAGCACCGCCGTCGCGACAAGCGCGCTGCGGACATTGCCTAACGCAACGCTGCGAGGTCGGTCCGCCACGATTCCACCAAGGGCGCTGCCCAGAGAAAACCCGCCTAAAACTGTCGCGATCACAGTCGTCCAAGTCAGCAGCGATGTGCCAAAATAAGGGGCCAATACGCGGCCTGCGGCAATCTCGTAGGTCAGCCCCACGGCGGACAGAACGAGGATGAGAGCGATGGTGACTGAAAAGCGGATGGCGGCCTCCTTGTCGATTATTTGGGCGTGGATGAGCACGACTTCCCCCGCGCGAACCCATGAAGTAGCAGGATTTTCCAAAAATACATGTTTTGCCGGAACAAACTGGCAGATGAGAATCTTGCCAGTGTGCAGATGGGCAGGGCAACAACATGCAGTCTGTCTTCACAAACGTTGTGTATCCACGAAATACAAGAACTTCGCCCTCGACGGACTATCCTGAAAGGTCCGCTCGCCGGACCAGCTTCTTGCTGGGCACGTCTACTAGCGCCTCGTCGACGCAGCGGAGGGGTCGCAGGCCGTCGACCTACGCACGTCGTTGAAGGGCGGTGAGGTCCTCATCGTGATCAAGATGCGTCGGCCGCTGAAACGCCGCTTCGAGAACTATCAGGATGGCTTGCGGTTTCACGAGCCCCAGGAGGTCTACTCGGTTGACGAACTCGACAAGCTGTCACGTTTCGCAGCCCGGCTCGGCCTCGACTTCGGCGAGGTGGATGCTCTTCGCGACTGGGACGGGCGGCACTACGTCGTCGACGTCAACAACCGCCCCACCGGACCAGCCAAGGAGTTGCGCGAAGACCGGAAGCGGCGCGCATTCGACCGGAGGGCCACCCGATTTGCCGTTCTCGTGGACGATATCAGGGCGGCCGCGGCATAGGCAGACGCCCGGAGACGAGGGACGGCACTCGACAACGCATGATCCTCCCCGTGCAAGATTTCGGCTCCACCCGACGAGGTATCGATCTTGCTCGTTAGCGTACGTTCAAATTGAATGGACATCCGTGCAAAGTGCAGCGAAAGCCTGCAATGTCCCGCATATCTGACACTGGCGATAAGCGCAGCGAATTCACACTTTCCACCCGCTCGCGTTCCGCAGCACGACCCCGTCCAGCGTTATCACGCCAGATCGGGCCGGTTGGCGATGTCGGCAAGAGAGCTGAAGCGCATCGCCAACACAGTTTGTCGATCCGCGAGGTGGCCAGTCTGATCATGGCGCGGGTCTGCTCATGCCAGCCTGACGATCAACCCGTGCAGCACGTCCGCGTCGAGCAGATTATTGCGCGACATACACGTAGACGACATACAGGATCAGCAGGCCCACACCCAGACCGCGTCCGACAATCGGTCGCGTCAGCAGCAGAGCAGCGAACAGCACGGACGCCGCGATCATCACCGGCAGGTCGAACGTCAGGAACCGCGCCTCGACGGGGATGGGCGCGATCAGCGCCGTGACGCCGAGGATGCCCAGCACGTTAAAGATGTTCGACCCCACGATGTTGCCGATCGCGATTTCGGACTGTTTGCGGAAGGCTGCGATGATCGAGGTCGCCAGTTCCGGCAACGACGTGCCCACCGCCACGATTGTCAGGCCGATAAACGCTTCGGAAAGGCCAAAGTCCCGCGCAATGTCTGTGGCACCCGTGACGAGGAAGCGCGCACCGAAGATCAGCACGACCAGACCGCCGACCACCCACAGGACAGACACCGGTATCGACTTGGGCACCGCGCCGTCCACATCATCCTCGGCCGCATCACCCGGCTGCAGATAGGCCCAGACCAGATAGCCGATCAGGCCCGCCAGCAGTAGGAAACCCGTCAGCCGTCCCATCTGCCCGGTCACGAAAATCGGGACCAGCACCAATGCCGCCGCGATCATCACGCCTGTGTCCCGCTTCAGCGTGGCGCCCGACACGCGGATTGGCCAGACCAGACAGGTCAGGCCACCGATGAGCAGGATGTTGGCGATGTTCGATCCGACGATATTGCCGATGGCGATGGCCGGCACATCGTTCAGCGCCGCCTGCACCGATACCAGCAGCTCCGGCGTCGATGTGCCAAAGCCCACGACTGTCAGGCCGATCAGCAAAGATGACATGCCAAGCCGTTTGGCGATGCCGACGCTGCCGCGCACCAGCGCTTCGCCGCCGAAGAAGAGGCCGATCAACCCGGCCACGATGTAGATGTAATCCAAGACGCTTCCCCACTTGCCGACACTGCCACTGCTGCTGCGCAGGTAGGTGTGCGATGGCAGTTTGAATAGTGATGCCGCAAAACTGTTCCGACGCTTGGCAGATATGTGCCAAAGGCGACATAGGACGGCTGCCTGACCGCTGAGCCCGCGCGCCATGTCGGCCAATCAGAAGGGGAGGGCAGGAGCTTAAATCACCCGGGAACCTGACCGTTGATCCGGGGGTGGCTCAATTCCGACGCCGGAGCCCTCCGCAAAATCTTCCACCGGATCGTGTGCCTGACCCCGGGAGAATACCGGCAGCGCTTCCATGCGCAATGTCAGTGGATTAGTGAAGACTTCCGTAAACCCATACGATCTCAGCTTGAAGGGGCGAATGTCGCGTAAAGGGTCGTTAAGGTTATCCGTTGGTGCAGTGAACTCTCTGGGATTGAAACGATCTGTCCGCTACGGCCAGCTCTGCTCGAACAGCCTGCATGTGCGGCGAATGCCGGAATCCGTCCCTGCTGAAGGCGGCAGCGAACCGAACAAACCCGCTAGTCGTCGATGGGTTATGTGCCTACCTGGCAACGCATCATTCGACGCAGCTGTGCACCTCTATCCCCTGCCAACACTTCGATTGAGCTTATAAAAGGGGATCTTCTCAAAGGGGGAAACCATTCATTCTAGACCGTCACATTCCAACCCTTGACGGACGCAAAATTTCATTGAGCGTCAATCACGGACAATTCTCAAGACTACTGTCGGCATTCATTTTAATAACCATGTCTGGAACGCCAATCGGCCATCGGGTTAACTTATGGGTAACTAGGAGTAAGACATGAAGAATGCTCGAATTGTGGGGATTGACGTTGGCACGACATCCGTAAAAGCCGCGGTCATAGATGAGGCAGGGCAGGTGATCTCACGTTTTTCGCATAGTTATCCGACCCATTGGCAGACTGGCGGCGCGGTTGAACAAGATCCGCAAGACTGGGTGCGTCTGGTCCATCTGGCCCTAGCCGAGATGGACCTAGACGGTGTTGTGGCAGCAGGGCTGACCAGTCAGGTAAATACGCACGTGTTTGCAGACGCCGACGGTACGGCACTTTTGCCCGCTATCGTTTGGCAAGATGGGCGCGCGCAATCTGTCGCAATCGCCTTGGATGCTCGTGTCACCACAGAAGACAAATTGAAATGGTGGGGCGCACCAATGCCAATCGATGCCAGTCATGCATGCTCGCGGATGGCTTGGGTTGCCGAAAACATGCCGGATATATGGCAGCAGACACGCTGGGTCATGTTGCCCAAAGATTACGTTGCGTTTCATCTGACGGGAGTGGTCGCGACAGACGCCGTGTCCAGCATCGGGCTGGTCGATCAGACCTTAGGCTATGTGCTGGATATACTTGATCTCGTGCCCGGCGCACGTGACCGGGTCGCGCCGATCGCCGGGATCATGCAATCGATTGGACTGATCAAAGAGGGCCCGCTCAAGGGTGTGCCGCTGATCTGTGGTACGATGGATGCCTGGGCCGGTCTGGTCGGCACCGGCGGAGCACAAGACGGCACATCGATGTATCTCAGCGGTACGAGCGAGATTATGGGAATTTCGTCGCAAACCGTCACGCCAACTTCTGGTGTCATCGTCTTTCCCGATTATGACGGTATCCGCCTTCACGCTGCTCCGACGCAGTCAGGGGGCGACGCGAAAATGTGGTTTGCGCAATCCAACGGCCTAAAACTGGATGAGATGTCAGCGCTGGTCGCCCAGACATCACCCAGCACCGCGACCCCTTTGTTCCTGCCCCAGCTACAAGGAGAACGCGCCCCGCTTTGGGATGCGGATCTGCGGGCTGCGTTCTTGGGCGTCAGCCGGGCAACCGCAAGAGGTGACTTCGCGCGCGCCGTCTACGAAGGCGTCGCCATGTCCGCACGCATGGCCCTCGAGGCGCTACAAGCCTCCGCTGGCGTCAAAAGCGATGTGATCCTTTGTGGCGGAGGCGGGTTTCGATCCGCCTCATGGAATCAAATCCGTGCAGACATACTTGGGGCAGAATTACGCGTACTTGAATTGGGCGAACCCGGCGTTTTGGGGGCTGCTATGATGGCCGGTGTCGGCGCAGGTCATTTTACGCATATCACCGAAGCGCTCGGGGCTTTGGCTACATATGATCGCACGTATACGCCTGATCCTAGTCAGCGTTTCCGGACTGAAGATCTACATTCGCTCTATTGCGATGCGATCCGGCAAACCGGTGATCTGGGAAAACGACTGACACAGATAAATGCCCGTTAAACTTGCCCTTTGGCGGCAACGCGGTAAGGATATTTTAAACAAGGGAGAAAAAAATGGCAAAACTGTTATCGACTGCCGCCGCGCTTGCAATTTTGGCGGCCGGCGCCTGGGCTGAAACCGTGGCGGTGATCACGCCTTACCTTTCACAGCCCGGTACGCAAGCTTACGTCGAAGGGTTCGAAGCGGCTGCGGCCCAAAAAGGCTGGGACGTGAACGTGATCGACACAGCTGGCGATGTCGCTGCCGTCATCAGCCGACTCGAGGATTCCGTCACACAGAACGTCGATGCCATCGTTATCAATGTTGATCCTGCTCAGGTAAATGTTGGGCTTCTGGCTGCACGCGATGCCGGCATTCCGGTTGTGGGGATGGATGCAGGCTCCGACCCACTGATCGCGGCAAACGTGACATCAAACGGCTACGCGATGGCGGCGGAAACCTCCGTCTATGTGGCCAACCGCATTGGCGGTGAAGGCAATGTGGTGATGTTCGTCTTTGAAGCTTTCCCCCCCGTTCAAATCCGGGGTGTGATTGCAGATGCAGTCTTTGACAACTTTCCAGACATCGATGTGCTGGACCGTATCACACCAGACGTATCTGATGGCGGTATCGCCGATAGCCGTGCAAAGATGGAAGCCATCCTTGCCGCGAACCCTGAAACCGGCAGCATCGCCGCTGTCTGGGCCGCATGGGACCAGCCAGCATTGGGTGCATTGCAGGCCATTGAAGATGCAGGTCGCGCGGATGAAGGCATTGTTATCACGGGGATTGACGCGAACCCACAGGCACGTGATGCGATTGCTGCGGGGGGTAATTTTGAGGCCTCTATTGCGCAGGACTTTGCAGGGATCGGTTCCACTGCAGCAGATGTTGTTGCTCGTCTTTTGGCCGGTGAAGAGCTGCGCGGAAGTGTGATTTATGTGCCCACCAAGCTCGTGACCTCCGCCAACGCGGCCGAGTAATTTGCGCGGTGAACCATCTTGAATTTCGCAACATCTGCAAATCCTATGGGTCTGCCAAAGCCCTCGACGGTGTGGACCTGTCCCTCAGGGGCGGACAGGTCCATGCGCTTATGGGCGAAAACGGGGCGGGCAAAAGTACGCTGATCAAGGTATTGGCAGGTGTCGTGCATGCTGACGCACTAACTGCGAAGGTTGACGGTATTGAAATCACGTTAACCTCTGCTCAAGCAGCACAGCGGGTGGGCTTTCGTTTTATCCATCAAGAACTGAATATCGTACCGCAGGTTTCTGTAGCAGAGAACATGTTGTTGGGCCGGACTTTTCCGCGCCGCTTTGGCTTGGCGGTAGACTGGCGCAAGGTGAATGCGCGTGCGCAAGACGCTTTAGCCTTTCTTGGCGCGGATCATATCAATGTAGGGGCGCCTGCGGGTGACCTAAACACCGGCGACCGCATGTTAATGAAGATCGCCGCCGCCTTTGTTTTCGATCCTGTCACTGATGAACGCGCAGTCCTTTATGTGCTGGATGAACCCACAGCCGCCCTTACCAGCGCGGAGTCAGAACTACTGTTTGATGTAATCGGCCGTTTGGCGGCCACGGGGGCCGCGGTGCTGTATGTCTCTCACCGTATCGATGAGGTCTTGCGCATCTGCGACTCAGTGACGGTGTTGCGCGATGGGCAACTGGTTTCGTCTGGCCCGACGTCCGAAACAAACAAGGCGCAGATCATCCGCGATATGACCGGGCGCGACGTGGCTGACGCCTATCCGACGGCGGCCGCGGCACCTCGACCAAATTTGATTGTTGGCATGGCTGGCGTTTCAGCTGGGCCTTTATCAGATATAACCTTCGAGTTACGCGCTGGTGAAGTCATCGGCATTGCCGGCTTGGCCAACGCAGGACAAAGCATACTACTAGAGACCTTCATGGGTCTGAATCCGATCACAAGTGGCCATGCGCAACTGCAAGGTGGCGCACTGCCGCGTTCACCAGAACATGCATGGAAGCGTGGCGTGGCTTATCTTCCCAAAGAGCGTCGCTCGGAAGGATTGATGCTGAATATGTCGATCCGCTCCAACATCGCTTTGCCCCATCTGACGGGCGTGCAAGCCAGCGTTCGTCGAGAACGGCAGATGGCAGAGACACTCGGTCGTCAGATGCGACTTAAATGCGAACATCTTGACCAACCCGTCGCGCAACTTTCCGGTGGCAACCAGCAAAAGGTACTGTTTGCCCGCGCGCTGCACGGTCTACCTGATCTGGTGCTGCTGGATGAGCCAACACGCGGCGTCGATGTGGGCGCGAAATACGACATCTATTGCACCGTACGTGAGGCTAGCTCCAAAGGCTGCGCTGTTCTCATGACGTCATCGGACTTGCCAGAGCTTTTGGGTATGTGCGACCGCATCCTCGTCCTTCAGGACGGACGGCAGGCGCATATGCTTGACTGCGACGGTCTATCAAGTTCTGACCTTCTTTCTTACTTTTACGCACCTAAGGCCGCATGACCCATACACTCCGACAATCCGGAACTCTTTTGGGTTTTGCCGCCATCCTGGTCTTTTTGACAGTTCAACTGCCAGGTACGTTTCTGACGACACAAAACCTGATCAACATAACGCAACAACTTTCGATGCTGGCCGTGGTGGCAGCAACGATGACCATCGTAATGGTTATGAACGACTTCGATCTATCCGTCGGCTCAATGGCGAGTCTTTCCGGGATCGTCGCCGCGGTCCTCTTTTCGATGGGGTTTCCAGTATGGTTTGGCTTGCTGGCAGCATTGGGGGTTGGATTGATAGGCGGTTTGTTTAACGGGTTTCTCGTTTCCGTCCTCGGGATTTTGCCATTTGTAGCAACGCTAGGCACGTTAACCGTATTCAGCGGCACCGCCTTCCTAATCAGTGATGGAAAGACGATCTTTGGGCGCGATATACCAGCCGGTTTCTCCGGCTTTGCCCGTGCCGGGATCGATATCAACAATGTCAAAGTTCCGTTTCTGACCCTGGCCGCTTTGGCAGTCATCGCCGTCTGCTGGTTTGTTCTGGAGCAAACAAATTTTGGACGCAGGCTTTACGCAATTGGCGGCAATCGTGAGGCGGCATACCTTGCAGGTATCCGAGTAAAGCGGCTGCGATTAGTCGCCTTCGCTCTGACTGGGCTTGGTGCCGCAGGCGCGGGCCTGATGTACGCCGCACGTGTTGCATCGGCCAACCCCACGCAGGGGTCGGGTTTGATGCTTGATGCAATCGCGGCTGTGTTTCTTGGTATGACCATGAGCCGCTATGGAGAACCAAGGGTGATGTACACGCTAATCGGCGTTCTGATGCTAGGTGTGCTTGATAACGGTCTGACACAACTGCGTGTCGACAGCTATATTCGCGAAATCCTTGTCGGACTGATCGTGATCAGTGCGGTTGCGACGGCATCGTTTTCGAAACAAACCAGACGGGTTTAGATGAGGCCCGTTGTACGCGAAGGCTGTGCAAACATTTGTTCGGATTAGGTTAGGCTCTCAGGGAGCGGTGGAGTGCCCCCATCGAGTGGTCCAGATTCAATGTTAATGCACGGTCGGTCTTTGGTCTATCGGGACAATGCTCTTGGATGCTGCCGGGGGGCGTCCACCCCATCGGATAAGTCCGACGCGCGCCGAGCGCCTGAGCTACTTGATGGCACCGCGCCCGGCGCGCTTGCCACAACCCGAAACCGACGAATATCAAACCCAAGGACTCTCGCTATGAACGAGGGACGAACGGGGGGCAGGTCACATCGTAAAAGCGGTCGTTTGAAGTTCCCGGCCAAAGATGCAATCCAAACAAAGAACCAAGAGGAGATGTGACCTGCCACTGAACTTTCATCCATCGGGAACAGGAGCCCTTTGGCTCACTTTTACTCTGCCGTTGACATCGATACTTCAGGCTGGTTGATACTTTCGATCGGCATCCGGCCAATCTTGGGGAATGCATAGTCGCGCAATGTATTGATCCATTGCTGACCATGCTTGGCGCTTTTCCAGGTCGGCATGTGTGCCAGATGAACTTGCTGCGCCACTTCCTCGAACGTCGGTATCCCGCGTCTTGCATTAAAGCGGGGGTTCAGACCTTGCTGCGCCATCCGGCGATATTCCAGTGCCCGGTCGCGCGCCTGATTGTAAGCCTGCGGGGGCGGCCGTCTGATCTTGGGATCGATCCGATGGTAAGTCCGACCTTATGTCCGACTTTTTCAACCGCCCTCAAATCGAAGTTCTTTCCGCGGCTGACGGTGAACGCCGTCGGTATTGGTCGGATGATGACAAACTGCACATTGTGAAGGAAAGCTTCATTGGCCACCGCCAGGCGGCAGCCACGGCGCGGCGGCACGGCATTTGCCGGTCACTACTGACAACTTGGCGGCGACAGTATCGCAACGGTGAACTTGGGTCTTGTCGCCGGTATCGTTCGCGCCGGTAACCGTGACGAACGCGCCAGCGCCGCAGACCAATTCGGTTGATCCCTGTCCGCCTCCGGACTGTCAGGTCGAGATAGCCCTGCCAAATGGGCGCCGGCTCATTGTGTCTGTTGGCGTGGAGCCCGAAGCACTTGCGCGGATCTTGACCGTGGTGGACGGACAATGATCGCGTTTCCGGCAGGCGTGAAGGTTTGGATTGCGGGCGGCGTCACCGATATGCGGCGGGGCATGAACACGCTGGCGCTACAGGTGCAGGAAGGGCTCGGCCGCGACCCCCATGCGGGTGAGATCTTCTGCTTCCGCGGCCGTAAGGGCGATCTGGTCAAGATCCTGTGGCATGATGGTGTGGGCATGTCGCTTTACCTGAAGCGCTTGGAAGCAGGCAAGTTCATCTGGCCGGTGAGCCGGACGGGCGACGCGGTGCAGATCTCGGCGGCGCAGTTGGGCTATCTTCTGGAGGGCATTGACTGGCGCAACCCACGCTGGACGCAACGCCCTGCGAAGGCTGGGTAAATCGCGCTGAGCACCCTGTTTTTATTGCTGTTCTGCGGCCCCGGCTGATAAATATTGGCTATGTCTGATGCCGTCTCTGAACTCGCCGAATTACGCGCTGCCTTGGCCGCCGCCGAGGCCCGTGCAGATGCTGCGGAAAGCGAGCTGGCACAGACCCGCGCCGTTGTCTCCTGCTCGGACGCGATGATCCAAGAGCTCAAGCTCGAGATCGCCAAACTGCGCCGCGACAAATACGGTATCTCGTCAGAACGACGCGCGCGGCTGATCAATCAACTGGAACTGCAGCTTGAGGAACTGGAAGCGGCGGCCACCGAGGATGCCTTGGCCGCAGAGCAGGCGGCTGCAAAGGCCGGCACGGTGCGCGCCTTCGCGCGCCGCCACCCAGTGCGCAAGCCGTTCCCGGATCACCTGCCGCGCGAGCGGGTTGTTGTCGAGGCACCAGCCGCTTGCACCTACTGCGGCTCGGACCGGATCGTGAAGACGGGCGAAGATGTCACCGACACGCTGGAGGTGATCCCCCGTCAGTGGAAGGTGATCCAGACCGTGCGCGAGAAGTTCACGTGCCGGGCCTGCGAGAAGATCAGCCAGCCGCCAGCCCCGTTCCATGCGATCCCGCGTGGTTGGGCCGGGCCCAGCCTGACCGCCATGCTCGTTTTCGAAAAGTATGGCCAGCACCAGCCACTGAACCGGCAGGCCGAACGCTTCGCCCGTGAAGGCGTCGCGTTGAGCCTGTCGACCCTGGCAGACCTGGTTGGTCACGCAACCGTCGCGTTGCAGCCTATCCATGCCCTTATCGAGGCCCACGTGCGTGCCGGTCACCGCCTGCATGGTGATGACACGACTGTGCCGCTTCTGGCGCGTGGTGGCGCGAAGAAGGCTCGGCTTTGGACTTATGTGCGTGATGACCGGCCCTGGAATGGCGGAGCGCCTCCGGCCGCGTTCTTCCGCTTCTCTCGCGATCGCGCGGCAACCAATCCCAATCAGCACCTGGCCAGATGGCAAGGCGTGCTGCAAGTGGACGCCTATGGTGGATACAACGATCTCTATCGCACCGACCGTGATGCGGGGCCCGTGACCAGTGCGCTGTGCTGGGCGCATGCGCGCCGGAAGTTCTTCGAGCTGGCCGACATCGCGGGCAACGTCCGCAAGGGCAAACCCGCCCATCAGATCTCACCGGTCGCCTTGGAGGCGGTGAAACGGATCGATGCCATCTTCGACATCGAGCGCGAGTTGGGTGGGCTGGATGCCGATGCCCGCCTTGCCATCCGTCAGGACCTGTCTCGGCCTTTGGTCAACAGCCTCCATGACTGGCTGCAGGAAGAGCGCGCAAAACTGTCCAAGCACAACAAGGTGGCCAAGGCGATCAACTACATGTTCGAGAAAGACGGCCGTTGGCAGGCGTTCACGGCATTCCTCGAGGACGGGCGTATCTGCCTGACGAATAATGCGGCCGAACGCGCCCTGCGCGGCGAGGCCCTGGGCAGAAAGTCGTGGCTCTTCGCAGGTTCCGAGCGCGGCGGTGAGCGAGCGGCTGCCATGTATACACTGATCGTCACGGCCAAAATGAACGACATCGACCCACAGGCCTGGCTGGCCGATGTTCTCGCCCGGCTGCCCGATATACCCGTCTCGCGCATCCATGAACTTCTGCCCTGGCATTGGAAAACTCAGTCCCTCGCCAAGGCAGCATGATCATGCAACTCAACAAGGTGCATTCCGTCAAGACCATTGACCGCGTTGCAGCCGAACTGGGCGAAACCGTCGACAGGATCTTCGATCTGGCCATCGATATGGAAACCGAAGATGGCGTGATCTGGGTCTACGGCCCCTGCGACGACAGCGTCATCGCCTTCACTCCGTTTGGCATCGAAAACCTGCAAGAGCTCATCGAAATGGATCGTGACGGCGCGCGTTGACCTCGCTGTGGCCTACGCCGGATGCTTACGCCTGATTCAACGTGACGACGTCCGCACCGCCCAAACCGAAGTCGGTTCGCAGCGGCGCACCCATTTTGTTTTTTTGCCCTTTCACCGTGACGCGCACGATCCAGCGCCGCGCACCCGAAGGGTCGACGACCAGGTAAAGGCCGTTGCCATCCCCGTGCCGACCAGCGCCAAGGTTCTCGATCAATTTTCTTGTCAGCTTGCCGGACAGTGCCACCATTCATAACACTATTTATACCACGCAAGGAACGAATATCAGTAAAATCGAACGAAATTCAGTGTGATTACGGAATGCCTTAAACCCAAGAAAACAATAAAAAAAGGCCGCCAGAGGCGACCAAGTCACTGCGATCATAATGGTAGGTTGGCGGAGAGACAGGGATTCGAACCCTGGGAACCCGTGAAGGCTCAACGGTTTTCGAGACCGCCCCGTTCGACCACTCCGGCACCTCTCCGCACCAAGGGTCAACGGTGCGGCGTTTAATCGGCCTGCGCCCGGTCCGCAAGCCCCAAGATTCGCCGGCTGGGGTTGCTTGCGTGCGGGCTTGCGGTCACTGTCGATTGCACACGCAAAAGGATGCCGCCGATGCTTCGTGCCCTACGCAGACAGCTAACCGCCGTTATCATCGGTTTCGTGGCAACGACGGCCGCCGCTGACACGATTGATTCCATGTTCGACGCCATGCGCATGGACGAGATGGTCGATCTGTTACGTGATGAAGGCTTGGACTACGGGACCGACATCGCAGAAGAGATGTTTACCGGGCCGCCCAGTGTCGCGTGGGCCGCCGCGGTCGACGCGATTTTCGATGCGGGAACGATGGCCGAAACGCTGCGTGCGCGTATCGGTGATGGTCTGGATAAAGCCGAAATTGCACAAATTGCCGGGTTCTACCAAAGCGAGCTCGGCCAGCAGTTGGTTGCGCTGGAAATGTCTGCGCGAAAGGCGATGCTGGATCCGTCGATCGAAGAAGCCGCGATGCAGGCTGCAACAGAAGCCGTGGTCGCAGGCGGTCCGCGCATCGAAATGATGAAAAGCTACATCAAGGATAACGGCATCATCGAAGCAGAGGTCGCATCGAACATGAACGCCAGCGTCGCGTTTTATGTTGGATTGCTGGATGGCGGTGCCGTTTCCGCGTCGGTTACGGAACAGGACATCCTGAATGATGTCTACAGCCGTCAGGATGACATCCGCGACGATGTGATGGCGCGAATCCATGCTTATTTGTTTCTGGCCTATCGGCCGCTGTCAGATGCACAGTTGGATCAATACATCCATTTCGCACAATCAGCGTCCGGTCAGGCGTTGAATGCGGCGATGTATGATGCGTTCGACAGCTATTATATCGACGCCTCGCGCCAGCTTGCACTGGCGGCAGCAGCGCAAATGCAGGGGGCAGACCTGTAGTCAGCCGCCCCAGATCAGCAGCGCACTGGCGAGCGCACCGGGGCTTGCGGCATATAGCCCGCTATCGGATCGCAACTGGATGATCCGGGCCGGACGGTCTGCGACCGGCACGCCAGCGGCATCAAATGCACGGGTCAGGGCAGGGCCGCCGCCCGCCGATACATCGTTCATGATGGCGGGCAGTTCGGATTTGACCGCCAGTTCGACGGCCCCGCGCTGTTGATCGGACAGGGATGGCTTTGACAACACCCCGGTAAACGGGTTTTGCAGGGCGACACCGGCGGGCGCACAGGCGCCCAGAATGATCAGGCAGGACAGGGTCAGGCGCATGGGTTTTCCTTGTTTCGCAGGGGTTGACTTGTATCGCAGTTGGTCAGATAAGCCGCCATCCGGACAAGTCCCTTGTTGCGGTAATGACATGAATTCGCCCACGGGCGCGCTGTTGACGGGTGGCACTGGCCGCGAATGCCCTGCGGGGAACCCTACCGACGCGAAAGACAAAAGGAAGACCCTATGTTTGCGGTTATGAAAACCGGTGGCAAACAGTATCGCGTCCAGTCGGGCGATGTGCTGCGTGTCGAAAAGCTGAACGCCGAAGCTGGCGACGAAATCCAGTTCAACGATATCCTGATGGTCGGCGACACTGTCGGCGCACCGCTGGTCGAAGGCGCAGGCGTCAAGGCGACCGTGATCGACCAGATCAAAGGCCCCAAAACGATCAACTTCGTCAAGCGTCGCCGTAAGCACGGTTCGCAGCGTCGCAAGGGTCATCGTCAGCAACTGACGCTGGTTCGGATTGGCGACATTCTGGAATCCGGCGCTGATAAATCCGGCATTCGTGCCGCCGTTTCGGGCCGTGGTATCGCATTCGCCGTGGCCGGTGTGGCTGCTGCTGCAGGTGCCGCCGCTGCCTATGCCGCGACCCGCGGGAACGACAGCGACACCGCGAAAGCCGCCCCCAAGGCAAAGCCGTCTGCCACCGAGAAAGAAGCGCCCAAGGCGAAATCCGCCAAGGAGGCATCGGTAACGTCAGGCGCAGACGATCTGAAACTGCTGTCGGGCGTTGGCCCTGCACTGGAAAAGAAACTGCATGCTGAAGGTATCACAACCTTTGCACAGATCGCCGCTTGGACTGACGCAGAAGTCGAGGAGTTCGGTGAAAAGCTGAGCTTCAAGGGCCGGATCGAGCGTGAAGGCTGGATCGAGCAAGCTAAAGAACTTTCGAAGTAAGGAGACCGACACATGGCACACAAAAAAGCAGGCGGTTCATCCCGTAACGGACGCGACTCAGCAGGTCGTCGTCTTGGCGTCAAGAAATTCGGTGGCGAAGTCGTCATTCCGGGCAACATCATCATGCGCCAGCGCGGCACAAAGATGTGGCCGGGCAACGGCGTCGGCATGGGCAAGGATCACACGATCTTTGCAACCGTCGAAGGCAACGTGCAGTTCCACAAGGGTCTGAAGGGTCGCACCTTTATTTCCGTCCTGCCGATGGCCGAGGCCGCAGAGTAAGCGCCTGACCCGCAACACATTTAAGGGGACCGGCGCACCGTCGGTCCCCTTTTTCGTTTCAGGCCCGCGCTTCGGGCCGCATCTTTGGGAGGAGATGTGATGCAGTTTGGCCCCGTGACATCGATGCAGCCAGTCGGGCAGTCGTCCTATCACGCCGGACGGTTCATCCTGCGCCCCTTGCGGACGTCAGATACTGGTCTGATCAGCATGTATGCGTCCGACCCGGTATTGGCACGCGGCGCACGATCCATTCCTCATCCGCTGCCCGCTGGCGTGATCGAGGCCATGATCGCGCGTGCGTCACAGGCTGATCGGACCGAAGATATCTGGGCGATGGACGGATCGAATGCTGGCCATGCAGAGGTGCTGGGCCTTGTCAGTCTGGTGCGCATGGACCGCGCCCAGTCCGAAGTGTTTTTCTGGGTGGCCCCCGGATTCTGGAACGTTGGTTTCGCCACCGAAGCGCTGCGCACACTGCTGACGGCAAATCCCCATGCCGCACGGCAGTATTTTGCCGAAAGCTTTCAGGACAACCCCGGTTCGGCCCGCGTTTTGACAAATTGTGGTTTCGACTATCTGGGCGATGCAGAGGCGTTTAGCCTTGCCCGTAACGCTGTGGTGCCGACATGGACCTATATGCTGAAAACCGGGCTTTAGCGCGGCATATCCAGACGGACCGTCTGACTTTGCGGCCTGTTGTGCCGTCTGACGCTGGTGCCATCGTCGCGGCACTGAATGATTGGGATGTGACGCGCTGGCTGTCGGTGGTGCCATTTCCCTATACAGCCAGTGATGCGGCATGGTGGATCGGTCACGCGGATCAGCCCGGTCATTGGGCCATCGACGCAGGCGATGGATTGATCGGTGCCGTATCGATCAAACCGGATCTGGGGTATTGGCTGGCCTCGGACCATCATGGCAAAGGGTTCATGACCGAAGCCGCCCGCGCGGTCGTCGCGGATTATTTTTGCACATCGGACGCCGATCTGGAATCGGGACATTATCCCGCGAACGCGGCGTCCCGCGCGGTGCTGGTGCGGCTTGGATTTGCTGACACCGTGCTGGATACTGAACGTCAGGTCGCGACTGGCATGGATGTCGCCGTGCAGCGGATGCGGCTGGCGCAGGATGATTTTCATGGCTGACGGTCTGCCGCGTTCGATCGCACCGCAGGATGTCGACGACATTCACGCCATTGCCAGCCATTGGCCCAGCGTGCGGCAGATGGGCGCCTGGCCCTGGCCTGCGGACCGCGACTTTACCCGCAGCAGGTGTAAACCTTTTGCTGATAAGGGCTTTGTCTGGGCGATCCCGCTGGACGACCGCATCGTCGGCAGCATGGCTGTCACGCGGGCAGAGCTGGGATATATGCTGCATCCGGATGCCGCGGGCAGGGGGCTGGCGACCCGTTACGGGCAAATGGCCGTGGACCACGCCTTTGACCAGTATGATTGGGACGCGCTGAACGCCACGGTCTGGTATGATAACCCCGCGTCCTACCGTGTGCTGACGAAACTGGGGTTTGTGCATTGGCAGACGGTGTTGATGCGCGGTGCTGTGCGTTATCCGTGTCTGACATATTGTTTTCGCTTGACCCGCGCACGCTGGCACACCTTGAGAGGCGACGCACAATAGATTACGTGCAGGCGAAACCCGAAAAGGCGCTGTTGACATGAAATTTCTCGATCTCTCCAAGATCTATATCCGGTCCGGCGGTGGCGGTGCGGGCTGCGTGTCGTTCCGGCGTGAAAAGTTCATCGAATACGGCGGCCCCGACGGCGGCGATGGCGGCAACGGCGGGTCTGTCATTGCCGTGGCCGTGGACGGGCTGAACACGCTGATCGACTTTCGGTATCAGCAGCACTGGTTCGCCAAATCCGGCCAGCACGGCATGGGCAGTCAGAAAACCGGTAAATCCGGCGAGGATGTCGTGTTGCGCGTGCCCGTCGGCACCGAAATTCTGGACGAAGATCAGGAAACCGTGATCGCCGACATGACGGAGGTCGGCCAGCGCGTCGTTCTGGCCAGCGGCGGCAATGGCGGCTGGGGCAACCTGCATTTCAAATCGGCGACCCATCAGGCACCACGTCGCGCCAATCCGGGACAGGAAGGTGTCGAACGGACGCTGTGGTTGCGGCTGAAACTGATCGCGGACGCGGGGCTTTTGGGGATGCCGAACGCCGGTAAATCGACGTTCCTTGCCGCGACATCGAACGCGCGTCCGAAAATTGCCGATTATCCGTTCACCACGCTGGTTCCGAACCTTGGTGTGGTGGGCGTCGACGGTGTGGAATTTGTGGTCGCCGACATTCCCGGCCTGATCGAGGGTGCATCCGAAGGGCGCGGACTGGGCGATCTGTTTCTGGGCCACGTCGAACGGTGCAACGTGTTGTTGCACCTGATCGACGGCACCAGCGGCGACCCGATGCAGGATGGCAAGACGATCATCCATGAAATCCAGTCCTATGCCACGGAACTGGCGGACAAGCCGCGTGTGACGGTCATCAACAAGATCGACGCGCTGGACGCCGAAGAGCGCGCTTTTTTAAAAGACGAGGTCGAAGCAGCACTTGGCACACCCGTCATGCTGATGTCCGCCGTCACGGGCGAAGGCGTCGTGGACGTGCTGCGCGCGCTACGGACCCAGATTGACGATGGCCGTCTGCGCCATAAAATCGAAGAAGCCGCCCCCGAAGAGGACGCGCAGTGGCAACCCTGACCGATGCCAAGCGGCTGGTGGTCAAGATCGGGTCTGCCCTGTTGGTGGATCGTGACACTGGCGCGCTGCGGTCCGACTGGCTGACTTCACTCGCACAGGATGTGGCCCGGCTGCGCGCGCGCGGCACCGATGTGATCCTTGTGTCGTCGGGGTCCATCGCACTTGGGCGGGGGGTCTTGGGGCTGCCAAAGGGTGATTTGCCGCTGGAGCAAAGCCAGGCGGCGGCGGCAGTCGGGCAGATCCAGCTGGCACGGGCCTATCAGGACGCCTTGGGGCCGCTTGGGATCACGACCGGGCAGGTGCTTGTGACGCTCGACGACAGCAGTGATCGGCGGCGATATCTGAATTCCCGCGCGACGATGGCGACGATGTTGTCGCTGGGTGTTGTACCCATTGTGAATGAAAACGATACGATCGCGACCGATGAAATCCGTTATGGCGACAATGACCGTCTGGCCGCACAGGTTGCCGTGACCGTGGGTGCCGATCAACTTGTGCTGCTTTCGGATGTTGACGGGCTCTATACGGCTAATCCGAATACCGATCCGGATGCACGCCATATCCCGACCGTCGATACATTGACTGCGGAAATCCTTGCGATGGCGGGCGATGCTGTCTCTGGCCTGTCCAAAGGCGGGATGAAGACCAAAGTGATGGCCGCGCGTGTTGCGACAGAAGCAGGCTGCGCGCTTGCAATCACATTAGGGTCGCGGCTGAACCCATTGGCTAAGCTGGAAGAAGGCGCGCGCTGCACGTGGTTCACAGCGCAGATTACACCGCAGGCCGCGCGCAAAAGCTGGATCGCGGCGATGAAACCGCGCGGGGTTCTGGGCGTGGATGCGGGGGCAGTGCAGGCACTGACCCAAGGCAAAAGCCTGTTACCGGCGGGCGTCACGGCGGTATTGGGCGATTTCGAACGCGGCGATCCGGTGCAGATCGCGAATGCAGCAGGTGCGCATCTGGGGATCGGCCTTGCCGGCTACCCATCGACAGAGGCGCGGACGATTGCGGGGCACCGCAGCGGGGATATCGCTGAACTGCTTGGCTACAAGGGCAGGCCCGCCTTGATCCACCGCGATGATATGGTGCTATCCGACAGGGGAACGACATGACCGACGACGCAGCCGCCATGATGACCCGTATCGGCACAGCGGCCCGTGCTGCGGCGCAAACGCTCTCCATGGCCAGCAGCGCAGCAAAGCAAACCGCGTTGAACGCAGCCGCAGATGCAGTCTGGTCACGGCGCGCGAATATCATGGCCGCGAACGCCAAGGATATGGATTTCGGCCGGGGCAAGGGGCTGTCGGACGCGATGCTGGACCGGCTGATGCTGGACGAAGACCGCATAGACAGCATCGTTACGGGCCTGCGTGCCGTAGCCGGGCAGGCCGATCCTGTCGGTCAGGTGATCGAAGAATGGGACCAGCCGACTGGCCTGCATATCCGCCGGGTTCGGACCCCGATCGGTGTCATCGGCGTGATTTATGAATCGCGACCCAATGTGACGGCGGATGCTGGCGCGCTGTGCCTGAAATCCGGCAATGCGGTCATATTGCGCGGAGCCGGGCTGCCGGATACTGCCATCCAGCTTGTGCCAACGCGGGACCGTGCGGCTGTTTCAGCGATGTTGCAGGCTGTCGACCACATCGATGTGATCGTGCCGCGCGGCGGCAAGGGGTTGGTGGGCTTGGTGCAAAAGGATGCGCGCGTTCCCGTGTTCGCCCACCTTGAAGGTATCTGCCATGTCTACGTGGATGGCGCGGCTGATCCGGTCAAGGCGCGCAACGTGCTGCTGAACGCGAAAACGCGGCGCACAGGTATCTGTGGATCTGCGGAATGTGTGCTGATTGATCGGACGTATTGGGACGCACATGGTCCCGATCTGATCCAGGCATTGCTGGATGCCGGGGTAGAGGTGCGTGCCGATGGCGATGCGGCCCTTGCCGGAACCGTAGCGGCGCAGCCCGATGATTTTGGCAAGGAATTTCTGGACATGGTAATCGCCGCGCGCATCGTGGACGGCGTGCAGGGTGCGATGGATCATATCCGCCGCTACGGGTCGGGCCATACAGACGCGATCCTGACCGAAGACGACGCAACGGCAGATGCGTTCTTTCGCGGATTGGATAGCGCGATCCTGATGCGCAACGCATCGACCCAGTTTGCCGACGGCGGCGAATTCGGGATGGGGGCAGAGATCGGTATCGCGACGGGCAAACTGCATGCGCGCGGTCCTGTCGGCGCGACCCAGCTGACCAGTTTCAAATACCTTGTGACCGGCAACGGCACGATCCGCGACTGACGTCAGACCGATTCAGCCGTCACACGGATGGCAATCAGCGTCGGTTCGATCTGGCAGGACAGGTTGCAATGCGCATCTTTCAATGCGCGCACCAGTAGCGCAAACTGGACCTGCGATGCCGTGCAATCCGGCGGCGGGGCGTCGGCCATCAATGCCCCCCAGATGATGGGATCGGCGGCAATCCGATCCGATCGGGCGGTGATCTGCAAAATGTCACCGACCTGATGGAACGCGACGGCACCACCCGTTGGCAGGGCCGATTCCATGCATTGCGCCGCCAGCAGGGCGATCTGCGCCAGCGGCCGCGTGATTTCGCCCGTGATTGTCCAATCGTACGTGATGCGCCCGCCATCAGCCAAGTCTGCCAGCACGGATACGATATCGGCGTTGACCAGCCACTGATCTGGCCGTGCCGATCCATATGCGATCCGGAAAAAGCGGATGCGTGCGCTGGCACTGCCGACCGATCCGGTGATCAGTTTCATTTCCTGCGATCCACTGCCGCCGGACATCGCCAGCAATTCGACCCCATTGCCGATTGCGCCGATTGGACTGATAAGGTCATGGCAAATGCGGGATGCAACCAGCGCTGCAAGATTATCAGCCACGGCGCATTCCCCCCCAGACAGGACCGCCGAACATGCCCCATGACATGAACGATATGCTTGAACCGGGAATGCTGGTCCAAAATCCGGACGCCCCGCATTGGGGAACGGGACAGGTGCAATCCAATATTGGCGGCAAGGTCACGGTGAATTTCCGCGAGGAAGGCAAGGTTGTCATCGACGCGCGACAGGTCATGCTGATCCCCGTGTTTGAATAATCAATCTTTCATAGCAGGGTGTACCAATGCGTCAAACCTGCCACCCACACGTTGCGGGCAATTGGTTTCAAACTGATTAAGCCTCGCGTATAGCTTTGCGCCTGACTTGAATTCTAGGATTGACCCGACCGGATGCTTGCCATTGCCCCTGGTTTTACAGCGCGATTTGCCCGCAGCGACAGCGATCTGCGGTCAGTGCAAAGCTTGCGTTACGACGTTTTCGTCAAGGAAATGGGGGCTGGCGGCCCCTCTGTCGACCATGCAACGGGGCGGGAATCGGATGTCTTTGACATCTTTGCCAGTCATCTGATGCTGGAACATGATGCACATGGCCAGCGCCAGCTTGCCGGGGTTTACCGTTTGATGGACCGCGCGCAGGCACAGGCCGCTGGCGGGTTTTCGGCGGCGGCCGAATTTGATCTGGCACCACTGCTGAACAGTGGCCGCCCGGTGATCGAGGTCGGCCGATCCTGTGTGCGTGCTGATTACAGGGGCGGGCAGGCGATGCATATGCTGTGGTCAGGATTGGCCAGCCATCTGCGCCGCACCGGAGCAGAGGTGTTGTTCGGTGCGGCATCCTTTGCCGGGACCGACAGTGCCGCATTGCGCGCACCATTGGGGCTGTTGATGGCACAACATCTGGCACCGCCCGACCTGCGGACGCAAGCCCGGGGTCCGGGTGCCGTCGACGTGACGCCGGACGCGGGCGCCGACCGCAAGGCCACGCTGCGGGCCATTCCCGCGCTGATCAAGGCGTATCTGCGTCTGGGTGGTGTTGTGGGGCAGGGTGCCTGTGTCGATGCCGATTTCGGTACTACGGACGTCTGTATGATTCTGGATGTGGCGCGCATGCGTCCCGATCTTGCGCGGCAATTCGGGCAGTGTCATGACCTGGTCGGCTGAGCCCGCGCCGCCGATCCGCGGCCTGACATGGTCTGACCGCTTGCGCGTGATCCGACGTGCTGTGCCGATGGTGATTGTCGTCTTTGGCGGTCTGGCCTTGCTGTTGGTCGTTCGGGTGATCGAAAAACCGCTGTTCAAACAAAACCGCCCATGGACACCGCATATCACGCGGATCGTTTGCATCATGGCGCTTGCCCTGATGGGCTTGCGCCGTGAACAGCACGGTACGCCATTGACGGGTGCGGGGGCCATCGTGGCAAATCATGCAAGCTGGCTTGATATCTTTGCCCTGAACGCCGGTAGCTGCGTGACCTTCATTGCCAAGTCAGAGGTCGCCGATTGGCCCGGTATCGGTTGGTTGGCCCGTGCGACAGGCACGTTGTTCATCGCGCGGAACCGGGGCCAGGCGCGCCATCACGTCGACGCCATCGGGCAGCGGTTGCAGCACGATCAAACGCTTGTATTCTTTCCCGAAGGCACGTCCAGCGACGGGCGACGCGTGCTGCCGTTCAAACCGACGCTGTTTGCGCCGTTCATCGGGTCGGCGGCGCTGTTGCAACCGGTCACCGTGCAATTTTACCCCCCGGCAGGCACAGACCCGCGCACCTATGGTTGGTGGGGCGATATGGATTTTGCGCCGCATCTGCTCGCAACACTGGCCCTGCAGCGGCAGGGCCGCGTGGTGGTTAACTATCATCCGCCCGTGCAGGCTGGCCCCGGTTCAGACCGCAAAACGCTGGCACGCACGATCGAAACGACAGTGCGCGACGGTTTCGTCAGCTGAACGCAGCGCGTAAGGATTGCAGTGCTGCGGCGGGATCATCGCTGGACCAGATTTCGTCACCGATGCCGAAAAAATCGGTATGCGGAGCGATCTGCTGGATCAGGTCCGCGTCCAGCGCGCCTTCGGCCACGACCGGGACTTCGATCATCTGGCTCCACCAGTCGAACAATTCCAGATTGGCCTGTGCGCCGTCGTCCAGCGCGGTTTGTCCGACGGGGCCAAAACTGACGTAATCGGCATTGACCTCTCCGGCGGTCATGCCGTCGTGGCGGGATTGGGCGCAATAGGTGCCGACGATGGCGTCTTCGCCCAACGCTTTGCGCGCGGCGGCGACCCCGCGCGAGCCGTCCAGCAGATGCACGCCGTCCAGCCCATGGCGTGTGACCAGCCCGGTATGCCGTTCAATGACCAATGCCACATCGCGTTGCTCGGTCACACCGCGCAACGCATCGGCGGCACGGCCCAGACGGTCTTCGTCCCGTGTAGCAAGCGCCATGCGCAGACAGGCGACCGGCACCGCATCCAGACAGGCAGCAAGCTGGTCGGGAAAGATCGTCAGATCGAAATCAGTCGGTGAGATCAGATAGATCTGCGGAATGTCGTCGGCGTCGTCCATGTTCAGCGTCCCTTGCGGATATCGGCCACACTTAGGGCCAATCGCAGGGGTCTGTCCATGGTGCCACCGTACTTTCGGGGCGGCTGTCGCAGGACATCGGGTGTCGCGGCGTCCGTCGTCTTGTTCCGGCGGTCCGCTTATTCTACATCGGCGCGACACTGATGAAAGACCGCCATGACCGACCTGCAACCCGCCTTTGTGCTGATCCGCCCGCAAATGGGTGAAAACATAGGTGCTGCCGCCCGTGCGATGTGGAATTTCGGACTGGATCGGATGCGTCTGACCGCGCCGCGCGACGGCTGGCCCAACCCGGCTGCCAATGCGATGGCGTCGGGTGCGGGCCGCCTGCTGGATGCGGCGCGTGTCTTTGACACGACAGAGGCCGCGTTGGACGATTGCCACTATACCTATGCCACGACCGCCCGCCCGCGCGAGCTGACCAAACCGGTGCTGACCCCGCACGAAGCGATGGCCGACGCCCATGCCCGGTTGTCGCGCGGCGAACGTGTTGCCGTGATGTTCGGCCCCGAACGTGCCGGGCTGGAAAACAGTGATATCGCGCAGGCGAACGCGATCATATCTGTCCCGGTGAACCCGCAGTTCGCGTCGCTTAATCTGGCGCAATGCGTGTTGCTGACGGCCTATGAATGGCAACTTGCAAAGGGTGATCCGTTGCGCGACGCCTTTGTGCAGCCGTCGCAGGCCACAGGTCAGGACATTGCAGCACTGGCCCGCCATTACGAAGACCGGCTGGACGAAGCGGGGTTCTTTTACCCCGACCACAAGGCCGAAAGCATGAAGCTGAACCTGCGCAACATGTGGAGCAGGATGCCGCTGACGGCCCATGACGTGCGGATGTTGCACGGCATGCTGCGGCAGTTGATCCGTGGGCGTGACTGAAAAAAACGCACCCCGTTGATCTGTGTCAACGCGGAACCCTGCCAGTAGTGGCACCCTTGGGTTATCGCAACAGGCACAAGGATTCTGATCATGTTTGAAAATATCGTTGTCGCGGTCGACCGGTCGACCCATGCTATGCATGCCATCGAAACGGCCTGCAAACTGGCCAAGACATACAACAGCAAGCTGCATCTGCTGCACGCACCGCAAATTCCGCCCGACGCCATGGCGGTGGGTGCAGGGGCGTTCGTGTCCTATCCTACGCCCGAGATGGTGCAGGAAACCGGCGCCGACACAATGGAAGCGGCTGTCGCCAAATCCAAGGAATGCGGCATCACACCCACCACCACGCGGATCAGCCCCGGCAGTGCGGCAGAAGATACGATCGCGCTTGCCGACGAAATGAAGGCGGACCTGATCGTGGTCGGACGGCGCGGGCGTGGCGGGTTCGGTAGCCTGATGATGGGATCGACGTCGCTGAAGATCGGGCATCTGGCCCCTTGTGCGGTGTTGACTGTCAAATAGGGATCGGTCGGCCCGTGACACCCTGACGCTTGCGGCGCACCGATGCCGGGCATAGGTTGCGCGCAAGCGACAGGAGACCCCACATGCCGACCAAAACGCGCAGCATTTTCGAAGACGTCGGGACCACGCAAAAGCAGACAGCGACGCCCGGTGGCATCGATTCCAAAGGCCAGGGCGCACGCGGTGCAATCCGCCTCTGGCTGATGCTGTTGTTTGCGCTGCTGGTGGTGATGATCGCGGTTGGCGGGCTGACCCGGCTGACCGATTCCGGTCTGGCCATCACCGTCTGGGCGCCATTATCCGGTGCCATTCCTCCGTTGAATGCGGCGGACTGGCAGGCCGAATTTGATGCGTACCGCCAAATCCCCGAATACCAGTTGCAGAACGTCGGCATGAGCATGGCCGAATTCAAGCAGATCTATTGGTGGGAATGGGGCCACCGACAGTTGGGCCGCGTGATCGGTCTGGTCTGGGCCATCGGATTTTTCGGGTTTCTGGTCATGCGAAAAATTCCAAAGGGCTGGACGGGGCGTCTGTTGTTCATCGGCGCACTTGGCGGTTTGCAGGGGGCAATCGGTTGGTGGATGGTCGCCAGCGGCCTGACCGACAATCGGGTGGATGTCGCGTCCTACCGGTTGGCCACGCATCTGGGGCTGGCGTTCGTCATTTTTGGTTTCATCACGTGGTTTATCCTCAGGATTGGCCGTCGCAGTGCGGATCTGCTGACAGCACGGCGCGCGGGCGATGCGCGGCTGGTGACGCTGACCACCGTGCTGGTTGCGCTGACGTTCGTTCAGATCATTCTGGGCGCGCTTGTCGCAGGCATCGACGCGGGCCGCGCCTATCCGGACTGGCCGTTGATGGCAGGGGGTTTTTTCCCGCCCGATATGTGGGGGCTGACGCCGGTCTGGCGCAACCTGTTTGAAAACAACGGCACCGTGCAGTTCATTCACCGCGTCAGCGGCTATATCCTGTTTGCCTATGGCTTGTTCGTCTGGTGGCGCAGCCGTCAAAGCGCCAATCTGCGCACCCGCCGCGCGTATGTCTTTGTGATGGGGATGCTGGTGGTGCAGATGCTGATCGGGATCTGGACCGTCATGACCATGGCGGAACCCTATATCGCGATCACCCATCAGTTCGGGGCCGTGGTCCTGTGGGCGCTGGTCCTGCGGGCGCGGTTCGTGGCGCAATATCCATTTACCCAATCCGTCAGAGGCGCGCGCGCATGACCACCCCCTTTGATGATCTGATGGACCACCAGCGCGAGACAGAGGCGCTGTCACAGGTGGCTGGCAGGCTGGGCTGGGATCAGGAAACCATGATGCCCGACGGAGCCACCGAACAGCGCGCCGAGGAACACGGGGCGATGGCGGCCGTGCTGCACGCCCGGCGCATTGACCCGCGCATCGGTGAATGGTTGCAAACCGCAACAGCGCCGGACGCCGTGGGCGATGCCCAGCTACGGCTGATCCAGCGCAGTTTCGACCGGACGGCCAAAGTGCCAGCACAACTGGCCACCGCACTGGCGCGTGAAACATCGCGTGCACATCGCATCTGGGCGCGCGCACGCGCGGACGAAGATGTCGCTGCATTTCTGCCAGCGCTGTCGCGCGTGCTGGACCTGCGCCGCGAAGAAGCGGCCTGCATCGCGGGGGATGCCGACCCCTATGATGCACTGTTGAACGATTACGAACCGGGGGCCACCGGCGCGCAGTTATCCGCGATGTTCGGCGCGTTGCGACCCCGGCTGTCTGCCCTGCGCGCGGCCATTCTGGACCGTCCGGCGCCGCCTGCGTTACAGGGCAATTTCCCAGAGGCTGGTCAACTGGCGCTAAGCCGGACACTGGCGCTGGCATTCGGTTACGATTTATCACAGGGCCGCATCGACAAGGCCGTGCATCCGTTTTCGTCCGGTTCAGGCCTTGATGTGCGGATCACCACGCGCACGGCGGCGGACGATCCGTTCAACTGTTTCTATTCCACCGTGCACGAGGTCGGTCATGCCTGTTACGAACAGGGCATCGACCGCGCCTATCTGCTGACCCCTGTGGGCGGGGGCGTGTCGATTGGCGTGCACGAAAGCCAAAGCCGGATCTACGAAAATCAGCTTGGCCGGTCAGAGCCGTTCACAGGCTGGCTATATGGTCAGATGCGCGACATTTTTGGCGATATCGGCATCGCGAACGAACGCGACTTTTTCGCCTGCGTGAACAGCGTGCGGTCCGGGTTCATCCGGACAGAGGCGGACGAGGTGCAATACAATCTGCACGTGCTGCTGCGGTTCGATCTGGAACGCGCGCTGGTATCCGGCGATCTGGGCGTCAACGATCTGGAAGCCGCGTGGAACGACCGCTTTGCAGCCGATTTCGGATTTGCCGTCGATCGGCCGTCGAACGGGGTGTTGCAGGATGTGCACTGGTCCGAAGGTCTGTTCGGCTACTTTCCGACCTATTCGCTGGGCAACGTTTATGCGGGATGTCTGCACGACGCGTTGCGCCGCGACCTGCCTGCACTGGACGATGATCTGGCGCGGGGCGATCCTTCTGCGGCGACCGGCTGGCTGCGGCAGCATGTCCAGCAGCACGGTGGATTGTTCGAACCCATCGACCTGATCACGCGGGCGACCGGCGCTGTGCCTGACGAGGCGCCGCTGCTGGCCTATCTGGACCGCAAGTTCGGGGACATCTACGGGATCTAAACCGTATTGCCGGGATCTTGTGTCTTGGGGTCAGGTCGCTTTGGGTCGTGGATTTCGACCTGATCGATGGTCTCGCGGCTGAACGCCACGATCATCGACACGACCATCATGCAGACCATTACGAAAATCGGCAGGCCGATCACGGTGATGACCTGTTGCAACGCGTTCAGCGCCTGATCCCCCGCAAGGATCATCAGGGATGCGGCTACCGCCCCTTCGGATATGCCCCAAAAGGCGCGTTGCCGCACCGGCCCCGCCTCTGTCTGGCCGGAACACAGCATATCGACGACCAGTGACGCCGAATCCGATGAGGTGGCAAAAAAGATCGCCACAATCACTACTGCCAGCCCCTGAACGAGCGTTGTGAACGGAAAGCTTTCAAAGAATGCGAACATGGCCAGCGGCACGCTTTGCGCCACGGCGTCGGAAATGCGTCCGGCCTGATCGCCCAGTTCCGCACGCGCGGCATCCCCGATCCCGTCGATACCCATTGCGGCCCAGCCGAAAATGGCGAACCAGACCACCGTGAACAGCGACGGCGCAAACAGCACGCCCAATACGAATTCGCGGATCGTGCGCCCCTTGGATATGCGCGCGACGAACAGCCCGATGAACGGCGACCACGTCACCGTCCACGCCCAGTAAAAGACGGTCCACGATCCTTGCCAGCCCCAATCTTCGGTATCCGGGCGGTAGCTGGCCATCATGTCGTTCCAGAACGCGAGACGCGGCAGGTTCGACAGATAGATACCAAAGGTTTCAACGATCCCGCGCAGCAGAAACAGGGTCGATCCCGTCGCCAGCACGAACAGCATCAGGCCGACGGCAAGCCCGATGTTGATGTTCGACAGCAGTTTCACCCCGTTATCCAGCCCGGCCACGATCGAAAGCACCGCCACACAAGTCAGCACAAACAGGATGCCAAGTCGCAGGGGGAGGGCGTCGGTCCAGCCGAACAGCTCTTGCAGGCCTGCCGCGATCTGGCTGGTGCCCAGCCCCAGCGATACCGCAACACCGAAAACGGTGCCAAGTATGGCGAAGATGTCGATGGTCTTGCCGATGGGACCATGGATACGGTCGCCCAGCAGCGGCCAAAACACCGAACTGACCCGCACCGGCAGGTGGTAGCGATAGATGAAATAGGCGAACGCCAGACCGGGCAGCGCAAAAATCGTCCAGGTGTGCAGCGCCAGATGATAGTTGGATATGGCGATGGCATCGCGTGCGGCATCGGGTGAATAGGGCGCGACACCCGGCAGGGGGGGGTTGGAAAAGTGCGAAATCGGTTCCGCCACGCCCCAGAACATCAAAACCGTGCCGATGCCGCCCGCAAACAGCATCGTGAACCAGCTTAGGTTGGTATATTCGGGCCGCGAGTCCGGTTCGCCCAGGCGGATATGACCATAGGCTGAAAAAGCCGCGAACAGCAAAAAGCCAAGCCACAGGTTGACGCCCAGAATAAAGAACCAGCCCAGATTCCGCACGATCCAGTCGCGCGCCACGGCAAACGCAGCGCCAATAGGGCCGGGCGCGATGGCCAATGCCGCCACGAAGAACACCATCAGTCCAGCCGCTATGAAAAAGATAACCGGATCGGTGCGAAGCCCAAGGCGTTTTGCAAGCGCGTGCATTGTGTCGTCCTTTATGTCTCGATTGACAGCCACTTAGGGCCGGACTTGCGAAAATCATTTTTTCTGTGCGCTTGTTTGCAGTTGCCCCGGCGTCGACTTTGTCCTGTGCCTGCGTTTGCGATTGTCACGTCGCATGCCGCGTGGTTCCCTGTGTCGATCACGAGGAAGGGCTGTCAGCATGACACTGCGGATGACGAAACAGGATCTGGAGGGTTTTCTGATCCGGGAATTTCCACAGGTCGGCACGGATTTTGCCATCGACGCCTTGTCCGACGCTGAACTGACGGTCCGGCTGAAAGTGGCTGAACGACACTTGCGGCCCGGTGGCACGGTATCGGGGCCGTCGATGTTTGCGCTTGCGGATGTGTCCGTTTATCTGGCCGTGCTGTCACGGCTTGGACCCGTGGCGCTGGCGGTGACAACGAATTGTTCCATCGATTTCATGCGCAAGCCAGCGGCGGGCGTCGACCTTTTGTGCCAGACCCGGCTGCTAAAGCTGGGCAGGTCACTGGCCGTCGGTGACGCGCTGCTGTTTTCCAAAGGCATGGATGCCCCGGTGGCACGGGCGACCTTGACCTATGCGATCCCGCCCGCGCGCTAAATCAGGTTTGATAGAACGGCTTTGCAGCCTCTTTTTCGGCCTGACCCTGTGTCAGGCCCACGTCGCGCAGTTGCGCGGGCTCTAGTGTCTGCAAATGCTTTCGGGTGCGGCGACGCAAATCCCACACGGTCAGGATCACCGCCAGCGCCACGCAAATCTGGGCGGCCTTTGGCAGGACGGCCTGGCCGTCAAGCCATGCAAGTTGTGCGGGATGAAGGGCGTGTGACATGGGGTGCCTTCCTATTGTATTGACACAATCGGCGTAATTGCCTATTGAGTGGATACAATCCGTAAATCCTATTCGCCAGAGAAACATTGTGACCGATACAAAGTGGAGTCCGTCGCTGCCGGATGGGCAAGACCGACGGCCAAAGTACGACCGTCTGGCGGGCGCGATCCGCGATGGAATTGCCTCTGGCGATCTGGCAACGGGGCAAAAGCTGCCCCCGGTCCGCGATCTGGCGTGGAAGGTGGGGGTGACGCCCGGCACGGCGGCGCGCGCGTACCGTCTGCTGATCGACGCAGGTGTGCTGACCGCAGGTGTGGGGCGCGGCACCTATGTGGCGCAACTGGCAGCGGTGCCCGATGCCGTGCTGACCGCCGATTCCGGACCCGATGGCCCCGAAGAGGTCAACCTGATCGGACCCCGCATGCCAGAGGTCGGACAATCGGCCCTGATGGCGCGTTGTCTGGCGCAGGTCATGGCGGCGATGCCGTCCAGCCGTTTGATGCGCTATCCCAGCCGGACATCGGACCATGCCGCCCGCGTCGCGTTTCACGCGACGTTGTCCCCGGACATCGGGCCTGCGGACGTCGAAGACGTGGTGCTGTCCAACGGGGGGCAGAACGGGATCGTGATGATCCTGCAGGCCATTCTGCGTGGGCCAAATCCGGTGATCTTGGGGGACGCGATCAGCTATAACGGGTTTCGCAGTGCGGCCGATCTGTGCCGTGCCGAACTGATCCCTGTGCCTTGGGATGCCGAAGGCCCCGACCCGCGCATGTTCGAAGCGCTGCTGCGCCAGCATGGCGCCCAAGTCTATTGCACCGCATCAGAGGTGAACAATCCGACCGGGCAGGCCACCAGCCCCGCCCGGCGGCGCATTATCGCAGACATTGCGGTGCGCCACGGCCTGCATGTGATCGATGATGATTGCTATGCGCGGATCGTCCGCACGGGGCCCAGTTACCGCGCGCTGCTACCAACGCTGGGGTGGCATGTCGCCAGCCCGTCCAAAACGATTTCTCCGGCGTTGCGGATCGGTTTTGTTGTCGCGCCAAAACCGTCAACCGCCGATCTGGTGCGCACGGCGGCGGGCCAGTCGTTTGGCGTATCACCCATGCTGACGGATCTATACGCCGCACTTTTACGGTCGCCCGAATTGCCTGGCGTTTTGGCGCGGGTGCGGGGCCGGATCGATCAGGATATCGGAGTTGCCGCCGCGACGTTTGCCGACTGTCACCCCGGCCATGTGCCGGGCGTGCCGTTCCTGTGGCTGCCATTGCCAGCAAGCTGGCGGGTCAACGCTTTTGTCGAAGGCGCAAAGGCGCGCGGCATTCACCTTAAGCCGTCTGAAAGCTTTCTGCACCGTGACAGCCGGGCCGTGCATGCCGTGCGCATCGCGGTCAACGGCATGATCCAGCACGCCCAATTCGCGCAGGCCATGGTGCAACTGCGTGATCTGATGGACAGCCCGCCGGCGCGGATTTCGGTCTAGGGTCCAGTAAATGTGATGGTCCGATCATGGACCCAAGGCCCACCGCGATAGTGCCACAGCTGCAGGCCTGTCGCCACGATTGGAAAGGGCGTGAAATCCCGTGCAAGCTGCGGATACACGCTGGCGGCGGGCGTCACCTTGTTCTGGATCGTGACATGGGCATGAAAATGGCGGTCCTGCGGGGTCAGCCAGTCCGACCAACCATCGGCAAGCGCTGCCCGCCAAACCTTTAGTGTTTCGCTTTCGATGTGGATCGCGGCCCCTGGGTTCAAATCCATCACCCGTGTCGCGGTCATCGGAAATGGCGCGGTTGCGGCGCACAGTCGGTCGAGTCGCGCGTCGATATGATCGCGATGCCGGGCAGGCAGGTTATGGAACAATGTCAGATGCGCGGGCAGCCGATATCCACGGTCCGGGAAATGCGTCTGACGCAGATCATCAAGCCACGCAAACGCGGTTTTATCCAGTGCGAGGGTCAAAATCATCGGGTCATCCATGCCCCGGACCTAGATTGCGGACCATTCAGGGCAAGATTTATGGGGTATTTTGATACCGCAATTTTAAGGCATTGATTTCACGAGTTTTTACCGGGGTATCTGCGCTTGACGCGACGCGCAGGGGCCGTATAAGCCGCCTATCCGAATGACGGGCCCTGCGGCCCCTTAGACCCTTGGTGAGATAATGAAAACTTATACCGCGACTCCGGCGGATATCGACAAGAAATGGATTCTGATCGACGCCGAAGGCCTCGTTCTGGGCCGTCTTGCGTCCGTCATCGCCATGCGCCTGCGTGGCAAGCACAAGCCGACCTTTACGCCGCATATGGACATGGGTGACAACGTCATCGTGATCAATGCCGACAAGGTCCAGTTGACCGGCAAGAAGCGCGACGAAAAATTCTACTGGCACACCGGCCACCCCGGCGGCATCAAGTCCAAGACGAAGGACGAAATCCTGACTGGCGCGCATCCTGAGCGCGTTGTGTTTCAGGCCGTCAAGCGCATGCTTCCCGGCAACAAGCTGCGCAACACGCAGCTGACGCACCTGCGCATCTTTGCCGGTGCAGAGCACGGCATGGAAGCCCAGAAGCCCGAGATTCTGGACGTTGCGTCCATGAACAAGAAGAACACGAGGACTGCATAATGGCTGACCAGATCAACTCCCTCGAAGAGCTTGGCGGCGCCGTGAACGCCGATATCGGCGGCGTTCAGGGCACAGACCCCGAAGCCACGACACAGGCCGCACCGCGCGAATCCATCAAGGATGAACTCGGCCGGTCCTATGCCACAGGCAAGCGTAAGGACGCCGTCGCACGCGTCTGGATCAAGCCGGGTTCCGGCAAGGTCACTGTCAACGGCAAGGAAATGGGCGTCTATTTCGCGCGCCCGGTGCTGCAGATGATCCTGGCACAGCCGTTTTCGGTTGCCGGTGTCGCAGGTCAGTTCGACGTCGTCGCAACCGTCAAGGGTGGCGGCCTGTCCGGTCAAGCCGGTGCGGTCAAGCACGGCGTATCCAAGGCGCTGCAACTGTTTGACCCGTCGCTGCGCCCCGCGCTGAAAGCCGCTGGTTTCCTGACCCGCGACAGCCGCGTTGTTGAACGTAAGAAGTACGGCAAGGCGAAAGCCCGTAAGAGCTTCCAGTTCTCCAAGCGTTAAGCTGCGCTTTATCAATTTGCGGAAAAGGGCGTCTTTTGGGGCGCCCTTTTTGCATCTTGGCGCAGCATGCAGGCAGACGTGTTTCTTTGGTGTGTCGGCGCGTCAATTTGCCATTGATCTTTACCGCTTAGGATTTGAACATCGTCTGATGATGTGGCCCCGTAACATAACGCAAGACCAGACACGGGCGATTCGTCTGTTGGGTATTCCGTTCGTCTATGCGTTGCTGCTGCTCGCGGTGCCGCTTGGGGCCATCTTGCTGTTCAGTTTCTGGACGCAGGATTTCATGACGGTGGATACGACGTTCACCTTGGACAACTACCGAGAGATTGCCGACAGCCCGATCTATGCAATGCTTTTGCAAAGATCGTTGATGGTGTCGGGGATCGTGACGGCGGTCACGGTGATCCTTGCCTATCCGGTTGCCTATTTTGTCAGTTTCCACGTCGCACCGTCGAAAAAATCGCTGTGGCTGTTTTTGATCACCATTCCGTTCTGGACCAGCTATCTGATCCGCGTATTTCTGTGGAAGGTGATCCTTGGCTACAACGGCGTGATCAACTCTGCCCTGTTGCAGGTTGGCATAATCGACGCGCCGTTGACGTTCATCCTGTATAATGTGAACGCGGTGATCATCACGCTTGCCCATGCATTTGCACCGTTTGCGATCCTACCCATTTTTGTCGTGCTGGAAAAAATCGACCGGTCGCTGTTGGAAGCATCGCAGGATCTGGGGGAAAGCCGCTTTTCAACGTTCTTTCGGGTGACGTTGCCGCTGTCGATGCCCGGCGTCGTGGGCGCGGTTCTGATCGTATTCATCCCCACCATCGGGGATTACGTCACACCCGAACTGATGGGTGGGGCGGGTGGCAAACTGATCGCCAACATGATCCAGACCCAGTTTTTGCAATTGAACAACGCCCCCTTGGGCGCTGCACTGGCCATCGTCGCGATGGTCTGCGTCACCGCCGTTGCATTGGCGTTCGTCTTTCTGAACCGCCGCTGGCTGAGGGCGCGCCGATGAGCTTGCGTATCTATGCCATCGCCTATCTGATCTTTCTGTATGCGCCGATCTTGCTGCTGCCGGTCTTTGCATTCAACGATGCAACGATTATCGCGTTTCCGCTGTCAGGTATGACAACCGAATGGTTTGCCGCCTTGCAGACCAACAAATCATTGCACGCGGCCCTTGGGAATTCACTGATCATCGCGGGCTGTACGGCGGTGTTTTCCACGCTTCTGGGTATGTGTGCGGCGCGGGCTGCGGCGATGTCGCATTTTCCGGGCAAGGGCGGGATCACCGGGTTTGTCATGCTGCCGCTGGTGCTGCCCGAAATCATTGTGGCGGTGTCGCTGTTGGTGATCCTGCGGCAAGTCCTGGGGCTGGATCTGGGCAACTGGACGATCATCATGGCGCACGTGCTGATCTGCACCCCGTTTTCCATCGCCATCCTGAACGGGGCGTTTGGCAACCTTGATCCTGCCATGGAAGAGGCGGCGCTTGATCTGGGTGAAACCCGTTGGTCGGCGTTCCGGTTGGTGACGTTGCCGCTGGTCATGCCGGGGATCATTTCATCGATGCTGATCGCATTCACGATATCGCTGGATGAATTCATCATCGCGTTCTTCCTGACGGGGTCGAACCCGACCCTGCCTGTTTATATCTGGGGCTTGCTGCGCTTTCCGGCGCAATTGCCCGTCGTCATGGCACTGGGGACGATCCTTGTGGGCCTGTCCATCATCCTGCTGACCATTGCAGAGGTTTTCCGCCGTCGCGGCCTCGCGCGGTCGGGCGGAAAAGACACCGGGGGTTTCCTTTGACCGATCTGATCCAGTTGCGCGGCGTCAACAAATACTATGGCGATTATCATGCGTTGCGCGATATCGACCTGACAATCCGGGCGGGCGAATTCTTTTCCCTGCTGGGGCCATCGGGCTGCGGCAAGACCACGCTTTTGCGCGTCATTGCCGGGTTCGAAGGCGTGTCGGGTGGCACCGTGATGATTTCCGACAAGAACATGAAAGACGTGCCGCCCAACAAGCGGCCGACCAACATGGTGTTCCAGTCCTATGCCATCTTTCCGCATCTGAGCGTTGCGCAAAACGTCGCCTTTGGTCTGCGCACGCGCAAGGATATCGACAAGGCCAACCACAAGGCGCTGGTCGAAGAAGCGCTGAACATGGTTGGCCTGTCGGGCTTTGGCGGGCGTGCGGCACACGCCCTGTCAGGCGGTCAACGTCAACGTGTGGCGCTTGCCCGTGCCCTGATCCTGAAACCAAAGGTGCTTTTGCTGGACGAGCCACTGTCCGCACTGGACAAGAAGATGCGCGAACACATGCAGGTGGAATTGATCCGCCTGCAACGTCACGTGGGCATCACATTCATCCTTGTGACACACGATCAGGAAGAGGCACTGGTCATGTCCGACCGGATCGCTGTGATGTTCGCGGGGGAAATCGGCCAGATGGACGATCCTGAAACGCTGTACCGGCGTCCCAAAAGCCGCCGGGTCGCGGAATTCATCGGCAAGATGAATTTCCTGCCGGGTCAGGTGCAGACCGTGGGCGACACGCTTGATCTAACGATTGCGGGGTTCGGTGCGGCACAAATCACGCCCGATCAGATGCCCGAAGGCGCGCGCACTGGTGACGTGTCGGTCGGTATCCGCCCGGAAACATTGGCAATTCTGTTTGATGGCGAAACCGCGCGGCGGCACGAATGTCCCGGCACCGTGGACGAGGTCGTTTATTATGGTGACATGACCTATTACGATGTGCGGGTCAAAGACGTGCCGCAACCTCTTACGATTGCGATGAAAAACCTGATCGGGCGGCCAGTGCTGGACGTGGGTGAAACCTGCCGCATCGCATGGGATGACCGGGCGCTGGTCCTGTTCTAACGCGGCTTAGTCGGGCGGCAGGATGCCCAGACCGCGCAGGTAAATCCCGATCCCGGTTTCCAGCAGATCATCGGGGGGATACGGGCTTTGCGTGCCGGGGGCGCCGCGCGCGAACAATTCCACAACGCCATGGGACATGGCCCAGACATGGGCCGCGAACATCTGCGGCGGTGGTCGTTTGGCCGCCGGGATATGGGATGACAGCGCGGTTGCGGCTGTTTCCATCACGCCCAGCGCGCGGCGTGCTGTCTTGAACAGTTCCGTCGAACGATTGATGGAAATACCGCTTTCGAACATGGCCACGTAATGGCCGGGGTGTTCGCGGGCAAAGGTCAGATAGGCCGTGCCGGTGTTCAAAAATGCGGTCAGGTCGGACGGCTGGCCTTTGGCATATGCCGTTTCCATCCGGTCTGCAAAGATGGCGTAGCCCTGCAATGCGGCTTCTGCGATCAGGTCTTCGCGGCCTTCGAAATGGCGATAGACGGCTGCCGGTGTCACCCCCGCCTCGCGCGCGGCTTCGGACAGGGTGAATCCGGTCGGTCCCTTGACCTTGATCAGGTCCAGACAGGCCTCCACCAGTGCCTGCGCCAGATTACCGTGGTGGTAGCCGCGTTTAGTCATGGCCGCGGGCATGCCACAACTGCGGCGTGCCGACGATGGCGGTGTCGATATCCCCCAAGGCGGCGGTGTCCTTGTTGGTATAATCGATCTTGGACAGGACGGACCGGATCGCATTCAGCCGTGCGCGGCGTTTGTCGTCAGTCAGAATGACGGTCCAAGGGGCCGCGTCGGTATGTGTCCGGTCCAGCGTTTCACCGATCGCTGCCGAATAATCATCCCAACGCGCCAACCCTTTGACGTCGATCATGCTGAGTTTCCAGTGCTTTAGCGGGTCTTTTTCACGGTCCAGAAAACGGCGTAGCTGTTCGGCGCGCCCGACTGTCAGCCAGATTTTGAACAGTTGAATCCCGTCCTCGACCAGCATTTTTTCGAATGGCGTGACCTGTGCGAAAAACCGGGCGCGTTCATCTGCGGTGCAAAAGCCAAAGACCTGTTCGACAACACCGCGGTTATACCAGCTTCGGTCGAAAAACGTTATATTACCGCCAGCTGGCAAGTGTTTGATATAACGCTGAAAATACCACTGGGTCCGTTCATCTTCGTTCGGTTTGGGCAGGGCCACCACATGGGCAGAGCGCGGGTTCAGGTTTTCACGAAACCGGGAAATCGTGCCGCCCTTGCCAGCGGCGTCGCGGCCCTCGAACACCACCGCGATGCGCGCGCCGGTTTCAATCGCCCACGTCTGCATCTTGACCAGTTCGATCTGCAGCGCGTCCAGTTCGGCCTCGTATCGCTTTTTCTCGATCTCTTCCGCGTGGGGGTAGAGCGGGGACAGAATGGGATCATCGCCGGATGCGATCAGGTTGCGCACAGCGTCCGGTGCGTCGTCGTGGAAATAGGCGCTGATCGCACCGTCAAAGGGCAGTCGCATGGCACATCCTCTTTTTGCGCAGTCTGGACGCTTCGGCAGGTCAGCGCAATCCAGCGCGCGCCGCGGCACGGTCGATGGCGGCGACCGCTTCTTGGGGGGCCACGTGATGGGGCATGTGGCCGACGCCGGGCAGACGGGTCAGGTTGGCCGAAGGCACGAGTTTAACGATCTGTTCAGAGTGGATGTCGATTGGCACGGTGGTGTCTTTTGTCCCGTGCAAGATCTCTATCGGGATCGAAAGTTCGGGATAGCGTTTTTCCATTTCGACGACGTGCGGTCGCAGGGTGTTGACCTGCCGCACATTGGCGCGGAACGATTTTGGGCGCAGTGTCAGCGGCGCACCAATGAAATCGCCATAGCCTTCGGGCGCCGGTTGCGGGGCAAAGGTGGATTCGATGGCATTCTTGATGGTCGATGTCGGCACAAATGCCGCCAAAAGCGGGATCGTGACGGCACCGCCGAACGCGCTGCCGTTGATCGTGTAATAGGCGCCCAGATCGCCGGGCCATGGCATCGCCACCCCGGCAAAGCTGACGACGGCAGCGGCGTCGACCGGCTGTGGTTCGTCCAGCCCCATCAGCGCCCATTGATACGCGACAATCCCGCCAAAGCTGTGTCCGGCGACGATGGGGTTTTCGATCCCCAGCTTTGCGGCCGCCTGCCGCAACATCAGTGCTTGTTGCAGCGGGCTTTCGCCTGCTGTGGCAAAGGGGCCATCGGGAATGCCCGGAAAGCGGTCTGTATAGCCCAGACCGGGGCGGTCGAACGCGGTGACGCGGTAATCGTCGGTCAGGCGGTCAAACAGATCGAATTTGAAATCCCGCATGTTGCCACCCGCACCGTGGATCAACACCAGATCGGGGCCGCTGCCGGCCTGCAGGTAATGCACCTTTGCGCCACCATCGATCGTCACGAATTGCCCCATGGGGGAAAATCTGTCTTCTGCACTATCAACGCGCATTGCAGTTGTGCATCCGGTCACAACACTGCCCAAGCCAAGGGCCACAGCCGTCCATGTCAGGGCCTTAACCGCCAATCGCATTCAAATCATACTCTGTTGTCTGGTAAATCTGGTTTATCCAATTGCCATATAGAAGGTGAGCATGCGACCGCCACCTGTTCTGTGGCGGGTTCAAGGGATCGTCATCAAGATAGTAGTTGACCGGCAGGCTGACAGGTGTGCCAGAGGCAACATCGCGGTCGTATTCCTGTTTCAGCGTATCGGTGTCGTATTCAAAGTGATTGAACACATAAAGCGCGCGGCGCACCGGGTCTTCGACCAGCGCGGGGCCCGCGTCGGGGCTGGTGATCAAGGTCTGCAACCCGCCCGCCGCATCGATGTCGGCCTGCCGCATTTCGGTCCAGCGGCTGACGGGCATGGCGCAATCATCAGAAAAGCCACGCAGATAGGGCGACGCGGGGTCTGTGACCGTATGGCGGAAGCATCCGAATTTTTTGGCGTCCAGCAGGTGTTTCGGGACGCCGTGGAAATAGTTGATCATCGCCATGCCGCCCCAGCAGACGCCAAAGGTTGAATGGACATGGGTCTGGGTCCAGTCAAAAACCTGCTTGAGCTCGTCCCAATAGGTCACATCGGTGAAATCCAAATGTTCAATCGGGGCGCCTGTGATGATCAGCCCGTCAAATTTTTCACCCGTGGCCACGACGTCGGAAAACGGGCGATAGAATGCTTCCATATGGGCGGCGGCGGTGTTGCGGGTCTGGTGTTCGCTCATCCGGATCAGTGACAGTTCGATCTGCAACGGGGTCGCACCGATCAGACGGGCGAACTGATTTTCGGTGGCGATCTTTTTCGGCATCAGGTTCAGCAGCGCGATCCGCAGCGGCCGGATATCCTGGCGGTCGGCGGCATCTTCGGCCAGCACCATGACGCCTTCCTTGTTCAGGACGGTGTAGGCGGGCAGGGAAGAAGGCAATTTGATGGGCATGGGCGTATTCCTGTGAAGGCGGCACAGATAGGCGGCTTAGTCCCGCGTCTCAAGGGCATGCGCAATCATCGCGTCAAAGCCCGCGGCGTCATGGACCCCCATGACGTCCGACATGCCGACCGTCAGACCCCAGCTATCGGCCATTGCGCGGTATCGGGGCTGGCGATGTGCCAGCGCTTTTGAAAATGCCCAACGGATGAAATGGTCGGGATCGACGTGGTCGGCCTCCACGTCATGTTCCGCCAGATAGGCGTGCCATGTGTCCAGCAGGAACACCGGATCATAAGACATCGGTTTGGGTTCGCGGTCGAATCTGCGGATCAGTTCCGCCATATGTTCGTCCGTGCCTTCGATCCAGACCATCAACGTGCGTGTGGACAGATGTGTCAGGATCGGGTCGGCGGGATCGGATGGATCAACCCATTCGCAAATCGAACCGCCCGTGTCGCAGACGAAATGCGGGTATTGATACAAATCGTGGCTGCGGTCGATGAAATGGCCGGTATCCAGCAGGGCCGCCACCTCTGATCGTTGGAACTGGTCCTGACGGCGGGTGTATTCATCCCAGATCAAACCGCCCTTGGCCGGATCACCCGGTTTGCCCAGATAGGACGACACCGGTTTAAGATCGTTGAACGAAATGTTGGACCCGATATAGATGCTGTCGGATCGCAGCAGGTCGCGCAGGAACGGCACTTTCATCGCTTCGCGCTTGGCATTGTCTGCGATCAATTCACCCATGTAGCGGGTGCCGATGCGGTAATCGATGGAATAGTGAAACCAGTCCCCCGTTTCGCGCAGCATCGACGATAGATAAGTCTTGCCCAGACCGGACATGCCAAAGAACAACACACGTTTTTGCGGGGCCGACAGCCAGTCTGATGCGGATTTGTAAATCATGGGCACAGGCTTAGGCGAGGTCACAGTAAAGTGCCAGTGGTCTTGCATCCCGACCGATGCCGCGCGGTGCGATGACCCCACATCGCTGTCGATGCGGGGTCACGGTCAGATCATTCGCTGTCATCAGCTTGCGTGTCGGCATCGTCTTGTGGTGCGGCGTCCATCTGCGTGTCTTCGGCCGCATCGTCCTGCAGATCACCGTCATAGGTCACACGCCAAATCGTGTTTCCGGTGTCGTCGGCGATGAACATGGCACCGTCAGGGCCGAATTCCACGTCGACGGGACGGCCCCAGACTTCTGCCCGCTGATCGTTTTCGACCCAAAATCCAGTGGCAAAGTTTTCGTAGGTGCCGACGGGCATTCCGTTTTCAAACGGGGCAAAGACGACCTTGTAGCCGGTCGGCTGTGTGCGGTTCCACGATCCTTTGAACGCGATGAACGCCCCGTCACGATACTGCGCGGGCAGGGTTGACGGATCTTCGGGGAATTCAAGATCCATCGTGGCGGAATGCGGCTGGAACAGCAGATCAGGCGTGACAGTGGCGGCCACCTGATCGGGCGCCAGATCAGCGAAACCCGGCTGCGGGTTCTGCCCGATATAGGCATAGGGCCAGCCATAGAACGCGTCTTGCTGCACGTTGATCAGGAAATCCGGCACCAGATCGTCGCCGGTGCCATCCCGTTCCTGCACAACGGCAAACAGATCGCCCGTATCGGGATGGATCGCCAGACCGGCTGGGTTGCGCACACCCGTCGCCACGGTGCCGATCAGCGCGCCATCCGGCGCAAAGGCCTGGATCGTTGCAGGCACCCCCGGTTCGACGGAAATATTACCGTTCGAGCCGATCCCGACATACAATGTGCCGTCGTCACCGATTGCGATGTCGCGGTTGACGTGGCCGAATGGGCCGTCACCGAACGCACCTTCGGGTGTGATCATCTGCTGGCCGGAAAAATCGTGCTGCGGGACACGCTCGTCTTTTGGCACCTCTGTCACGGGCTTGGTTTCAGCGCCGACGATGCGGATGCGATCTTCGGTATAGGGCATCGCCCAGATGCCCTGCACATCGGCCACCAGAATTTGCGGGCCATCGACGCCATCGCGGTAGTGCACACCGTAGGGGGCGGTGAACGGTTCGGCATAGCGCGAAATGGTGTCGGTCTGGCCGTCACCGTTCGTATCGCGCAAAAGACCGATGTAACCGGCAGACTGATGGGCGACCAGCACGTCGCCGTTGGGTAAGACCTCCACCTGACGGGGGGCATCTGCCAATTGCGCAAACAGCGTGGCGCTGAATCCGTCGGGCAGGTTCAGACGGGGTGGCGTATCTGTCAGTGTCAGGGGGGTATTGTTGACGGCCGGCCCGGTATAAGGCTGCGGTGCCTGATCCATCGTATAGACAAACGACAGGCCGACGGTGCGTTCTTCGGTCGGTGTAGCGGACGCCGATGGAATCGGGTCTGGCCCGTCGTCTTGGGCAAATGCGGGCAATGTGAACATCGCCGTGGCGACACTGGTCGTCAGGATAATGCGAGCGGTCATAAGGGTTCCAATCATTGTTCGGTCAAAGCATTGACCAAACAAACGAATGGACTGCGGCAGGGTTCCGCGCGACACCTGACCGGGCGCGCAAACCGCACAAGGCGGGGTCAGTATCCCCGCCAGATCCAGCCGCCGCCCAGCACGCGGGTGCTGTCGGGATCGTAGAACACACAGGCCTGTCCGGGGCTGATACCTTCTTCGGCGGCCAGCAATTCGACTTCTGCCTCTGTGTCGGAAATCGGACGCAGGATCGCGTCGGTCGGCGGCTTTGTCGACCGGCACTTGACCGCGATCTGACGCGCGCCACCGGCCATAAGCCCGCCGTCGCCCAGCCAGTTGATTTCACGCAGCGGCACCCGCCGCGTCGCCAGCAACTCTTTTGGACCGACGATCACGCGGCGTGCGTCAACATCCAGTTTCACCACATAAAGCGGATCGGCCAATCCGCCGATGCCCAGCCCGCGCCGCTGCCCGATGGTATAGTGGATCACGCCGTTGTGCTGACCCAGCACACGGCCCGCGGTATCGACGATGTCGCCCGGTTCGGCGGCACCGGGGCGCAGTTTTTCGATCACGGCAGCGTAATTGCCATTGGGGACAAAGCAGATGTCCTGACTGTCGGGTTTATCCGCCACGCCAAGACCATAGCGTTGCGCCAGCGCGCGGGTTTCGGATTTGCTGTGCAGATGGCCCAGCGGAAAGCGCAGGTAATCCAGCTGTTCCGCCGTCGTCGAGAACAGGAAATAACTTTGGTCGCGGTTGCGGTCGGCAGCGGCATGCAATTCCGGCCCGTGATCGCCCATCTTGCGCTGGATGTAATGGCCGGTCGCCATGCAATCGGCGTCCAGATCCTTGGCGGTTTCCAGAAGATCCTTGAATTTCACGCGTTCGTTGCAGCGAATGCAGGGCACCGGCGTCGCACCCGCCAGATAACTGTCTGCGAACTCGTCGATCACCGCCTCGCGAAAGGTGTTTTCGTAATCCAGAACGTAGTGCGGAAATCCCATTTCTTCGGCCACGCGGCGGGCGTCGTGGATGTCGCGCCCGGCGCAACACGCGCCTTTTTTCGCCAGCGCCGCGCCGTGATCGTAAAGCTGAAGCGTCACACCGACCACGTCATAGCCTTCTTCGGCAAGCTGGGCTGCGACCACGGAACTGTCGACGCCCCCCGACATCGCCACGACCACGCGGGTCTGCGACGGCGGTTTGGCGAACCCAAGGCTGTTGAGCGTCTGGTCAAGTGGCATGTGGCACCCGTTTTTCTGGCGTCCCGTGGGGAACAGGGCCTTGGCCCTACACCCACCAACGCGGGCTTACCAGTCCTTAAATGTTTTCGGTGACCAATTGGCGCAGCAATGAAAGGACGACGCGAATGTTTCTACGCAAGATCAATGGACCACGGTCGGTCACGCTGCCGGACGGGTCTATCTTGACCCGTGCAGACCTGCCACCGCCCACCACCCGTCGCTGGGTTGCATCGCGCAAGGCAACGGTGGTGACCGCCGTCATCCACGGGTTGATCACCCGCGACGATGCGTTGACCACATATGACCTGTCGGATGCGGAATTCGCGGAATGGGAAATCGCGCTGATGCAACACGGACGGGACGCATTGAAAACGACGGCTTTGCAAAAATATAGACAACCATAGGATGAGAGGGCAGACTTTTCTGCGGACGCTAATGTGTCGTTAAGACTTAATGGGCAAATTGTTTTCATATTCACGAACGGAGAACCGTATGAGAGTCCTGTTGATAGAAGACGATCCCACCACATCCAAAAGCATCGAACTGATGTTGAGCCATGCCAATCTGAACGTTTACAGCACGGATTTGGGCGAAGAAGGCGTCGATCTGGCGAAGCTATACGACTACGATCTGGTGCTTCTGGATCTGAACCTGCCCGATATGACCGGCTACGACGTGCTGCGCCAGTTGCGCCTTGCCCGCATCGATACGCCCATTCTGATCCTGTCGGGTGAAGACGATACCGACAGCAAACTAAAAGGTTTCGGTTTCGGTGCGGATGATTACCTGACGAAACCGTTCCACCGCGAAGAATTGGTCGCACGAATCCATGCGATCATTCGCCGGTCCAAAGGTCATGCGCAGTCGATCATCACCACGGGGTCCATCGCCGTCAATCTGGACGGAAAAACCGTCGAAGTCGACGGACAGACTGTGCATCTGACGGGCAAGGAATATCAGATGATGGAATTGCTTTCCCTGCGCAAAGGGACAACGCTGACCAAGGAAATGTTTCTGAACCATCTTTATGGTGGCATGGACGAACCGGAACTGAAGATCATCGACGTCTTTATCTGCAAGTTGCGCAAGAAATTGAGCGAGGCAACAGGTGGCGATAATTTCATCGAAACCGTCTGGGGGCGCGGTTACGTGCTGCGCGACCCTGAAACCCGCGCAGTCAAGGCACCATTGGCGATCGGAGCTTAATACGCGGGGGTATTCGACGGGATATGATCGCGGCCGGATGGGGGGCGAACGACGCGACCGCCCGTCGGCCAAATTGGCCCGCGCCCGTGAACAGGCAATCTGGACGTTGTCCCGGTCGGCCCCTAGGTTCGTCGCATCGCCGCCGCGGCGGATCTGACGAACCAAGGGCGCCAAATGGGACAGCACGATACGACTGATAACGATACCGCAGCCATCGCAGCTGCGGATATGGACCGCGACGATGCGGCGCGCGCGCTTGCGGATCTGGCGGTGCAGTTGAACCGGGCGAATTCGGCCTATTACAGCGACGACGATCCGGTGATCGACGACGCAACCTATGACGCACTGAAACAGCGTAACGCTGCGATAGAAGCCGCGTTTCCGGACCTGAAACGTGACGACAGCCCCAGTGACCGGGTCGGTGCGCCGGTTACGGACGGATTTGGCAAAGTGGCTCACCGGGTTCGGATGATGTCGTTGGGAAATGCGTTCAAAGCAGCGGATATCGTCGATTTCGATAGTGGGATTCGCCGTTACCTGAACCTGCCCGGCGATCAACCGCTACACTATACGGCAGAGCCCAAGATTGATGGTCTTTCGCTTTCCGTCAGATATGAAAACGGTCAACTGGTGCAGGCTGCCACCCGTGGTGACGGCGCCACGGGCGAAAATGTCACTGAAAACGCCCGCACGATTGCATCCATTCCGCAAACGCTGACGCATGCGCCCGACGTGCTGGAAGTCCGCGGCGAGGTTTACATGCGGCACGATGACTTTGCCGACCTCAACACGCGACAGGCGGCGGCGGGTGCGAAAACATTTGCCAACCCGCGCAACGCGGCTGCTGGGTCGTTGCGCCAGCTTGACCCCAACGTCACCCGCGACCGACCGCTGCATTTTTTTGCCTACGCCTGGGGCGAGGTGTCGGAACCGCTTGCCGACACGCAGGCCGGGGCAATCGCACGGTTGTCTGATCTGGGGTTCGACACCAATCCGTTGACCGCGCGCTGCGATGGTCCGGACGCGCTGATCACACACTACGACCGGATCGCTGCTGACCGCGCGACGCTGGGCTACGATATCGACGGTGTCGTCTACAAGGTCGACAATCTGGACTATCAGCGGCGACTTGGGTTCCGGTCGACCACGCCGCGCTGGGCCATCGCGCATAAATTCCCCGCCGAACTGGCGTGGACAAAAGTTGAAGGAATAGACATCCAGGTTGGCCGCACGGGCGCGCTGTCACCGGTCGCGCGCCTGACGCCGGTGACTGTCGGTGGTGTCGTCGTGTCCAACGCCACCTTGCATAACGAAGACTATATTTCCGGACGCAGCGCCGACGGCACCATGATCCGGGGCGGTGCGGATATCCGGATCGGTGACTGGGTCGAAGTGTACCGCGCTGGCGATGTGATCCCAAAGGTTTCGAACGTCGATTTGTCGCGCCGTCCTGATACCGCGCAACCCTATGACTTTCCAACTTCCTGCCCCGAATGTGGATCGGACGCTGTCCGTGATGAAGGCGACGCCGTGCGCCGTTGCACAGGCGGATTGATCTGCCCCGCGCAAGCGATCGAAAAACTGCGCCATTTTGTCAGCCGCGCCGCATTCGACATCGAAGGTCTGGGGGCGAAACAGGTTGAATACTTTTTTGCCGACGCCGCGCTGCCGGTGCGCGAGCCTGCGGATATTTTTACGCTGCAGCAGCGCAATGCGGCCAGTTTGGCCAAGCTGGAAAACCGCGACGGGTTTGGGCCGACAAGCGTGCGGAACCTGTTCGCAGCGATTGACGAAAAACGCAGTATCCCGCTGAATCGCCTGATATTCGCGCTTGGCATCCGCCATGTGGGCGAAGTCGCCGCCGCCGATCTGGCCCGTCACTTTGGCACTTGGGACGCGTTGATGCATGCGGTTGATCTGGCCGGACCCGCAGCCGCGGCACAGCTGGACGCCGACGCAGCAGAAGCCGCCGAACGCATGGCCGCTGCGGATGAAAACCGGCGCGCCCGTATCAAACCGGCGCGCGACGCCGTATGGAGCGATCTTGATCCCGCAGCCAAGGCGGCATGGGAAGATCTGGTCGGCATTGATGGCATCGGTGCCAGTGTCGCCGTGTCGCTGGTCACGACATTTCAGCAGAACGCGGAACGCGCATCGATCCAGCGACTGCTGGACCATCTGGACGTGCAGCCTGTCGTGGCGACGGATAACATCCAAAGCCCCGTTGCAGGAAAGACGGTCGTGTTCACCGGGACACTGGAAAAGATGACCCGCGCCGAAGCCAAGGCACGCGCGGAATCGCTGGGGGCCAAGGTTGCAGGATCGGTCAGCGCGAAAACCGATTTGCTGATTGCAGGGCCCGGATCGGGATCAAAATCGGACAAGGCGGCCAAGCTTGGTGTCGAAACCATCGACGAAGACGCCTGGCTTGCGCTGATCGGCGACGCATGAGCCAGCGGCCAGAGGTTCTGTTTCCGCTGTTCGCTGAAGTCAGCACGCTTGCGGGCGTCGGGCCGAAATCAGCCCGGTCGTTGGAACAGATCGGGATCAGAACACCGCGTGATCTGCTGATGACACTGCCTGTGTCCGGCATCGACAGGCACCGCCGAGACAGCATCACCGATATCGTGCCGCCCGGCGTCGCCACGGTCGAGGTCGTGATCGGACAGCACCATGCCCCTGCAACCAAGGGGCGGCCTTACCGCGTCGCGGTGCGCGATTCGCAGGCTGATTTCACGCTGGTCTATTTTCACGCGCGCGGCGACTACCTGCAAAAATTGCTGCCGACGGGGCAGCGCCGTGTCGTATCGGGCCGGATCGAACTGTTCGACGGAATTGCGCAGATGGCCCATCCCGATCATGTGGTACTGCCCGAAGACGCAGATACCCTGCCGGACTATGAACCTGTTTATCCGCTGACATCCGGTGTCACGCAAAAACTGATGTTCAAGGCGGTCCGCGACGCGCTGGCCAAGACGCCGCCACTGGCAGAATGGGTCGACCCGCCCCTGATTGCGCGTGAAGGCTGGCCCGACTGGATCACCGCACTGACCCGGGCGCACGGGCCGCAAGCCAGCACCGATCTGTCGCCCTTGTCGGTCGCGCGCAAACGACTGGCCTATGACGAGCTATTCGCCCATCAGTTGACGCTGGCACTTGCCCGTGCGCGGGTGCGGCAAAAGCCGGGCCGCAAAACGCGTGGCGATGGACGGATACGGGACAAGGTGCTGGCGGCGCTGCCCTATACGCCAACGGGGGCGCAAACCCGCGCCATCGGCGAAATCGCGGCCGACCTTGGCGCGCCGCATCGGATGAACCGTCTGTTGCAGGGCGACGTGGGCGCAGGCAAAACGCTTGTCGCCCTGATGAGCCTTTTGATTGCGGTCGAAGCGGGCGGGCAGGGTGTGATGATGGCCCCCACCGAAATCCTTGCGCGGCAACATTTGCAAGGGCTGCGTCCGCTGGCCGAACAGGCGGGTGTCGTGCTTGAAATCCTGACGGGCCGCGACAAGGGCCGCGAACGGCAGGCGAAACTGGCCGCACTGGCGGCGGGTGACATCCAGATCCTTGTGGGGACCCATGCCGTGTTTCAGCCCGATGTGCAGTTTCACGATCTACGGCTGGCCGTGGTGGACGAACAGCACCGGTTCGGCGTAACGCAGCGCATGGAACTGGGGGCAAAGGGGCAAGCGGTCGACGTACTGGTGATGACGGCCACGCCGATCCCGCGATCGTTGTCGCTGACGCAGTTCGGGGAAATGGACCTGAGCGTGCTGGACGAAAAACCGCCCGGCCGCACGCCCGTCACAACCGCATTGGTATCCACCGACCGAATGGATCAGGTGGTTGAGCGCCTGCGCACCGCCGTGTCCGAAGGGCGGCAAGCCTATTGGGTCTGCCCGCTGGTCGAAGAATCAGAGGTCAGCGACATGACCGCCGCCGAAGACCGGTTCAAACGCCTGCGCGCCGCCCTTGGTGAAGGTATCGTCGGGCTGGTGCACGGCCAGATGCTCCCGGCGGACAAGGATGCCGCGATGGCGCGGTTCGTTGCAGGCGACACCAAGGTGTTGGTGGCCACCACGGTGATCGAGGTCGGTGTCGATGTGCCCAATGCGTCGATCATGTTGATTGAACGGGCCGAAAGCTTTGGTCTGGCACAGTTGCACCAGTTACGCGGCAGGGTCGGGCGCGGGGCCGCAGCATCGACGTGTCTGCTGATGTATCAGGGTCCGTTGTCTGAAACGGGCCAGCGCCGCCTGTCGATCATGCGCGACACCGAAGACGGATTTATCATTGCAGAAGAAGACCTTGCCATGCGCGGTGCGGGCGACATGATCGGCACCGCGCAATCGGGACTGCCACGGTTCAGAATAGCAGATCTGGAACGCCAGACCGCACTGTTGGAATTGGCGCGGTCGGATGCCCGCAAGCTGCTGCACGACGATCCCGACCTGACCAGCCCACGGGGCAAGGCGGCACGCGTGTTGCTGTGGCTGATGGAACAGGACCGCGCGATCCGGCTGATTTCTGTCGGTTGATCAGAACGCGAACGTAGCGTCGAAATCGTCTGGCAGGGCGGTTTGCGGTGCTGCACAGGCCACAAGCCCGATCAGCAAAGTCATCATCACAAACGGACGCATCAAATATTCCTATCGGGTCAGGACCAGTTCGCCGTTGCGAATCTGGATGTTTGAAAACCGGCTGAGGTAAGTCATCCCCAGCAAAGAGCCGAACATTTCGCCGCCGTTGACGACGGCGGGCACGTCGGTTTCGGTGACATCGCCCAGCGTGACGCTGTCCAGCAGCACCGGGGCTGTCTGGACGACGCCGTTGGCCGTGTTGGCGCTGCCCAGATAGCGCAGGGTGTCGGGGTCAAGTCCCACGCGCCGGGCGTCATCACGGTTCAGCACCATCTGGCTGGCCCCGGTATCGACGACGAAATCGACAGGCACGCCGTTCACGCCCAGCCGGATATAGTAATGCCCATCAGCCTGCTGTGGCAGCACCACATCGCCCGTGGTTGTCACGGACTGGCGCGGCAGCACATCGCGGCTGATATCACCCCACAGCCCCACGGCGGCGATCACACCCACAAAGATCAGGCCCCAGATGGATGCCTGTTGCGCGACCTTCCCCATCTGCCCGCGCTGGCTGACAAGGTAGCTGACGAAAATCGCCCCGCCCATCAGGGCCAGAAACGTGATTTGCATGATCTGATCTGTGTTCATGACGCAGATATAGGGATCAGCCCGCCAGACCGAAACCCTTGAGCCCGTCCAGAATGAACTGCACTGCAAGTGCGGCCAGAAGCATCCCCAGCAAACGGGTCACCACGTTGATGCCGGTCTTGCCCAGCGCGCGTTCCAGCAATGGGGCGGCCATGAACAAGGCAAAGACGATGCCGATGACGATGACCATGACCCCCAGCACCGCCCCGAACCCCAAGGCGGAATCAGCCTGTCCGGTCAGCAGGATGATTGTGGCGATGGCACCGGGTCCGGCAATCAGCGGGATCGCAAGGGGGTAGATCGACGGATCGCTGGCCGGGTCCAGATGGTCGGATGAATTGTCTTCTCGGCGTTGCTGGCGGCGTTCGAACAACATGTCGAGTGCTGTCAGGAACAGCAGGACGCCACCCGCGATGCGGAACGCGGGCATCGAAATGCCGATGAAATCCAGCAGCGCCTCTCCGGTGAAGGCAAAGATCAACAGGATGATCATGCCCGCCAGACAGGCGCGGATCGCAATGGCGCGGCGGTGCGATGTTTTCATCCCCTGCGTCATCGCCACGAAGAGGGGCGCCATGCCGATGGGATCGATCACAATGAACATGGCCGTGAATGCGGTGATCAGGGTGGCGAAATCGGTCATCGTATCCTTTTCCGGTGCGAGAGGGGGGCCGGATCAGGCCTTTTCCGCCTGCTCCAGCTTTTCCAGTGCCTGCATCCACATCGCTTCGGCACGGTTCAACCCGTCCATGACTTCGGCGTATTTCTTGTTCCAGGTCGCAAGCTCACCGATCCGTGTATCTTCGTATAGCGCAGGATCGGCCAGTTTCTTGGCCAATTTGTCGCGCATGTCGTTAATCTTTGTCACGCGTTCTTCGGCTTTGCGGGCCTCGCTGCGAAGCGCCAAAATCTCGTCGCGGGTCGGTTTCTTGACCTTGGGCGCGGCGGGCTTTTCGGATTTTGTCGGCTTGTCGGGTGTCAGCAGCATCTTGCGGTAGCTTGCAAGATCGTCGTCATAGGGTTTGACGTGCCCGCCTTTGACCAGCCACAGCCGGTCGGCCACCATCGACAACAGGTGCATGTCGTGACTGACAAGGATGACCGCGCCGCTGTAGGCGGTCAGTGCTTCGACCAGCGCCTCGCGGCTTTCGATGTCAAGGTGGTTGGTCGGTTCGTCAAGGATCAGCAGATGCGGCGCGGGCAGGGTGGCCAGCAGCAGCGACAGACGCGCCTTTTGCCCGCCTGACAGACGGCCCACGGCGGTTTCGGCCTGATCCGCACCCAGACCGAAACCCGCCAGACGCGCCCGCAACCTGGCCTGACCTTCTTCGGGACGTTCGCGGAACAGATGGTCCAGCGGTGTTTCATCGATCCGCAGCTCGTCCACCTGATGCTGCGCGAAAAAGCCGATGCGCAGCTTGTTGGAACTGACCATCTTGCCGCGTGCGACATCCAGTCGGCCCGACAGCATTTTCGACAGGGTCGATTTGCCTTCGCCGTTGCGGCCCAGCAGGGCGATCCGGTCGTCCTGATCGATCCGCAGGTTCAGGTCGTGCAGGATGATCTGGTTGCCGTAACCCACGGCCGCACCTTCGGTCGCGATGATCGGCGGCGACAGCTCTTCGGGTTCAGGAAAGGTGAACACGGTGCGCGCCGCATCGGCGGGCACACGGATCGTTTCCATCTTTTCCAGCGCCTTGACGCGCGACTGCGCTTGCTTGGCCTTGGATGCCTTGGCCTTGAAACGGTCGACAAAGGCCTGCAGGTGTTCGCGTTTCGCGTCCTGCTTTTTCGCAGCAGAGGTCAACAGCGCGATCTTTTCGGCGCGCTGGCGGGCGAATTGGTCGTAGGGGCCGGTGTAATACGTCAGCCCCTTGTTTTCGAGGTGCAGAATACCGCCCACGGACCGGTTCAGCAGTTCGCGGTCGTGGCTGACAATCAGCACGGTATGGGGGTATTTGCCGATATAGGCTTCTAGCCACAACGCGCCTTCAAGGTCGAGATAGTTGGTCGGTTCGTCCAGCAGCAGCAGGTCTGGTTCGGCAAACAGCACGGCGGCCAGAGCGACGCGCATCCGCCAACCGCCCGAAAAGGCGGAACAGGGCATGCGCTGTTCGTCGTCGGTGAACCCCAGACCTTTCAGGATGGTACTGGCGCGGGCTTCAGCGCTCCATGCGTCGATGTCCGACAGGCGGACCTGAATGTCCGCGATACGGGTCGGATCGGTGGCAGTCTCTGCCTCTGCCAGCAAGGCTTCGCGTTCGCTGTCGGCGCGCAGCACGGTGTCGATCAGGCTGACCTCGTTGCCGGGCACTTCTTGGCTGACGCCGCCGATCTTCCAGCCGCGTGGCATGTCGATGGTGCCGGTATCCAGCACCATTTCGCCCCGGATGATCCGGAACAGCGTGGTCTTGCCGGTGCCGTTGCGCCCGACCAGCCCAACCTTGTGGCCGGTTGGAATTGTGACGGTCGCGCCCTCCAGCAGGGTGCGGCCTTCGACGGAATAGGTGATGTCAGAAAATTTCAGCATGGCGCGCCTCTAGCAGAGCGGCGCGCCACCTGAAAGCGGTTTAGCGGCGTTCGGCCTCTACATCTTTGTTCCAGATGGTCGGATCGATCCCCTTGTCGAGGTTGGGGTGATCGGCAAAGCGGAACAATGGCTCCTTGCCGGCCTTGCGTTGCTGGAAATAGTCGCGCGTCAGCGCATGCACCGTACCCGACAGAATCACGATCGCCACAAGGTTGATCGTGGCCATGACGGCCATGCTGGCATCTGCGAAATTGAACACCGTCGATACCGGTTGCACGGCCCCCCAGACGACCATCGCCATTGCAGCCACTTTTAGCACCAGCAACGGCATCCGAGTCCCAAGCCCCAGAAATTCCATCGCATTTTCCGCATAGGAATAATTCCCGATGATCGAGGTGAAGGCAAAGAACAGGATCGCAATCGCAACAAATGCCGGACCCGCCGCACCAATGTGTTCGGACAGCGCGTTCTGCGTCAG
>NZ_JAAFZU010000028.1:124478-198251 GCF_018263905.1 Loktanella sp. SALINAS62
CACGGCCCCGGACAGCAGGATCATCAGCGCGGTCGCAGTGCAGATCACCAGCGTGTCGATGAACACGCCCAGACCTTGCACCAGCCCCTGACTGGACGGGTGGTGCGGGTCAGGCACCGCAGTTGCCGCGATGTTGGGGGCGGACCCCATCCCGGCCTCGTTACTGAACAATCCGCGTTTTACGCCGTTCATCAGGGCGGCCATCAGACCGCCGGTGAACCCGCCCGCCGCCTGTTCGAACCCGAATGCTGATTGGACGATCAACGCCAGCATTGCGGGCACTTCGGTGATGTTGATGACCAGCACGTAAAGCGCCACCAGCAGATAAATACCGGCCATGGCGGGCACGATTTTTTCGGCGACCCGCGCGATGGACCGGATGCCACCAAAAATGACGATTCCGGCAAGGCCCGCGATAACCAACCCCGTGACGATACCGGGGATGTTGAACGCTTCGGTCATTGATTCCGATATCGAATTGGACTGGACTGCGGAAAAGATCAGCCCGAACGACAGGATCAGACAGACGGAAAACGCATAGCCCATGGCGCGGCTGCCGACCCCGTTGGCCATGTAGAACGCAGGTCCGCCCCGATACTGGCTGTCAGCGTTGCGGACCTTGTAAAGCTGGGCCAGCGTGCTTTCGGCATAGGCTGTGGCCATGCCCACAAGGGCCACCATCCACATCCAGAATATCGCACCCGGACCGCCCAGATAGATGGCGACCGCGACGCCCGCCAGATTGCCCGTACCGACCCGGCTGGCCAACGAGATCGTCAACGCCTGTAACGGAGAGATGCCTTCGGCAGATGTGTTGTTGGACCCGATGATGACGCGGAAATATTCGGGGAAATGCCTGAACTGGATAAACCCCAGACGGATCGTGAAAAACACTCCGACCCCCAGCAGACCATAGACCAGAACGTAGCCCCACAGGACATTGTTAAGGAAATCGACGAGTAGCGTCATGCTGGCACCCCTTGGTAAACGGTTTGTGATTATTGACCTAGGGCAGGGCCAAGGCGGAGCAAGCGTACGCGATTGCGCGCTTTTCAGTCTGCCGGTCGCGTGCTAGTGCGCCGTCACAAACGCAAACCATTTTGAAAGAGGCTATCATGGCTGTTGAACGCACACTGTCCATCATCAAACCCGACGCGACCAAGCGGAACCTGACCGGCAAGATCGTCGCCAAGTTCGAAGACGCTGGCCTGCGCGTCATCGCATCCAAGCGCATCCACCTGAGCCAGGCCGAAGCAGGCAAATTCTACGAAGTCCACGCCGAACGTCCGTTCTTTGGCGAGCTGACCGAGTTCATGGCATCCGGCCCGGTCGTCGTGCAGGTGCTGGAAGGCGAAGGCGCCATTGCGAAAAACCGCGAAGTCATGGGCGCGACTAACCCCGCAGACGCAGCCCCCGGCACGATCCGCGCGGAGTTCGCGGAATCCGTCGGTGAAAATTCTGTCCACGGGTCTGATGCACCGGAAACCGCAAAAGAAGAAATCTCGTTTTTCTTCTCTGGTCTTGAACTGGTCGGCTGATACGACAAAGGCGGACCCGAAGGTCCGCCAATTCATGCCGTTTGAAGGGGACTGTGCCGATGCGGCACGGTCCCTTTTTCGTAAAGATGCGCGCGCAAGATCGCGACGTTGCGCCGGTTGGCCTTGAACCGGGCGTCGAACAGATCGCCGACGATCGGGATCGACCCGATCAGCACGTCCATGGCTGTGTTCAGACCCATGCGCGCCACAACATGCGATGCAGCGCCCAAACGTTTGGCTTCGGCAATGATCATCAGGGCCGGGACCATCATCAGCGTGTCACCGATTCCTGGGATCAGGCCGATGATCGCATCCCAGCCGACCCGCATGCCGATCACCGGAATGCGAAACGCCGAATCCAACTGCACAGACATCTTTTCAAGTCTTTGAAGCCGGGTTTCGTGATCCGTCATAGCGATGATTTGTCCGGCGTACGTGCAATGATCCAGATCGCATGCACGATACCGGGGATGTATCCCAGAATCGTCAAGACGATATTGATCCAGAAATGCTTGCCAATGCCGACCTGCATAAACACGCCAAGCGGCGGCAGGATAATAGACAGAATAATGCGGACAAGGTCCATAGGGGTCTCCTTTTCGGTGTCACCTCACCAATGCGCGAGCGTGGCTTTGGTTCCCGATCAGACCCATATGAACAGCCCAGCCAGACGGCTGACCAACGCGGTCAGATGCTGGCAAAATCCTGAAATGTATAGGTCACCGTCGCGGACCCTGCCTGCGTGGCCACGCGCTTGATGACGCTTGTTTCTTTTTGATGGGATTGCGGTTTTTCGGTCGTGTTCTTCAGGGGGGTGTTCAGTTGGGTCGCCATGATGGTCTCTTTCGGTCGCTGTCTCCCCCACGCAAAGCCTGCGCGAAGAAAACCGCAAAACCAAATTAAATTAGGGTTCAGTGTTCGGATGACTGCGGTTTATGCAAATACTGTGTCGATTCGGTCCTATTTCTTCTTTGGGCCCGACCGTTTCAGCGGCGCAGCACCGCCCTTGCGTGGGCCGGCAGGCTTGCCACCCGGCGGCGTGAATCGTTTCGACGTATCAGACGCACTGGGTTTGGGTTTTGGTCCAGCAGGGCCAGACTTGCCTTTGAAACCGGCTCCATCGGATTTGCCTTTGTAGCCCGCGCCGCCCTCTGACTTGCCCTTGTAGCCGGGTTTGCCATCGGATTTGCCTTTGTATCCAGCGCCTTCTGACTTGCCTTTGTAGCCCGGTTTGCCGTCGGATTTGCCCTGATACGGCTTGCCGTCGCCTTTGGGGGCATAGGGTTTTTTGGCCGGGGCGTCTGACGATCCCTTGTCTTTCCAGACGGCTTTTGCGCGTGGCTTGGCCGGGGTGACCGCGCCGTCATAATCGCGGCGTTCAGGTTTTGCGCGGGGTTTACGCGGTGCGATGGCGGCCACGTCTTCCTGCCGCGATGGCGGCGGTGTCGCGCTGTCACGCGGTTTGTCATAACGCGGTTTGTCTGCGCGCGGTTTGCTGTCTTGCGGCGACGCGTCATGATCACGCTTTGACGGGCGCGGGCCACGGCTGCCCAGGTTTGGCACACCATCGACCGGTTCCAGCTTTGCCTGATTTTCCAGACTCATGTCGGACCCGACCGATTTCAGGAATCCTGCAACTGCGGGTTCCGAAATTTCCACAAAGGTTTCATCGGATTGAATGCGAATCGCGCCGATTTCCTTTTTCGTGATGTCGCCCGCCTTGCACAGCATCGGCAGCAGCCAGCGCGCTTCGGCCTTTTGGTCGCGGCCCACATTGACGCGGAACCATTTTGACGGGCCAAAGGCTTCTTTGGGTTCGCGCGGGGGACGGTCAGCGCGCGGCGCACCGGGTGTCGGTGCTTCGCTTAGGTCTTCGGGGGCGGATTGGCGACCCTGATACAGACGCAGATAGGCGGCGGCGATCTGGTCGGCAGAATGCAATTCCAGCAGGCGCGCGGCAAATGCGGTTTCAGCTTCGGTAAAGGTTTCGGACCAGATTTCGTCGGCCAGCAGGCGTTCTTCGTCCTTTTGCAGGATTTCGTCCGCCGAAGGAGCCTTGGCCCATTCGGCGTTCAGCTTGCCCCAGTTCAGCAGGTTTTGCGCGCGGCGCAGCATCTTGGGCGGCACGATCATGGCGCTGACACCCTTGCGGCCCGCGCGGCCTGTACGCCCCGACCGGTGCAGCAGAATTTCGGCATTGGTCGGCAGTTCCGCGTGGATGACCAGTTCCAGATTCGGCAGGTCGATGCCGCGTGCAGCAACGTCGGTCGCCACGCAGACGCGCGCACGCCCATCGCGCATCGCTTGCAGCGCATGGCTGCGTTCCTGTTGCGACAGCTCGCCCGACAGTGCAACAACGGCAAACCCGCGGTTCGACAAGCGTGTCGTCAGGCGGGTGACCATTGCGCGCGTGTTGGCGAATACGATGGCGTTGGGCGCCTCGTAGAACCGCAGCAGGTTGATGATGGCATTGTCGGCGTCGTGCTGTGCCACGCTCAAAGCGCGGTATTCGATGTCGGAATGCTGCTTTTCCTTGGATGCCGTCACGATGCGTTTCGCATCGGTCTGGTAATCCTTTGCCAGCCGTTCGATCATCGGCGGCACGGTTGCCGAAAACATCAACGTCCGGCGTGTGGCAGGCGCTTCGCCCAGAATGAATTCCAGATCTTCCTTAAAACCAAGGTCCAGCATTTCGTCAGCTTCGTCCAGTACAATGGCGCGGGTGTCCGACAGGTCGATGTTGCCGCGCGTGATGTGATCGCGCAGCCGGCCCGGTGTGGCCACGACGATATGCGCGCCGCGATCCAGTGCGCGGCGTTCGTCGCGCACATCCATGCCACCCACGCAGGATGCCAGCACGGCGCCGGTGGGTGCATAAAGCCACGTCAATTCGCGTTTCACCTGCATCGCCAGTTCGCGGGTCGGGGCCACGATCAACGCCAGCGGACGTCCGGCTGGGCCGAATGTGCCGTCCTCTGCCAGAATGGTCGGGCCGATGGCCAGGCCAAAACCAACGGTCTTGCCCGATCCGGTCTGTGCGCTGACCAAAAGATCATCGTCGACAAGCGTGGGGTCTGTGACCGCCTCTTGCACGGGGGTCAGGCTGTCATAGCCTTGTTGCGCCAGGGCGCGGGCCAGGGTCGGGATCATATCGGTCATGGGTGCTGTCTTTCGGTCGGCGGTTGGGCGCGCCCTACGCCCCTCTGTTGCTGTTGTATAGTGTCATTCGCGTGTGGGCAGTGGTGGCGGGCGGCGGCCCGCCGTCGCTGTGCGGACCCGCCAACGCCGGAAAACGACCAGCGCCAGCCAACCGACACCCGCCACAAACGCCGCAAATGTCGCGGTGCTGCCCCAAGTGATGACCGGGCCGAGCGGTGCGGCAGTGGCCGGATCGGATGCCTGCATCGGGTCTTCGATCTGCATGGCGGACAGCGCGACCGTGTTCCACAACCCGTGCAACACGATCGCGGGCCACAACGATGCGGTCTGCAACGTGATGGCCCCCAGCAGCGCCCCGAATGCAAATGTAAAAGCCACCTGGTTCAGTGTCAAAATTGCCGACTGGCCCGATAGGGTATTGGCGACATGGGCCACCGAAAACACGGCGGAACAGATCAACAGCGCCCGGCCTGCGCTGTAGCGTGCCCGCAGACCATGCATCAGGATCCCGCGAAACATCACCTCTTCGCTCACGCCGATGCCCATGGCAAACAAAAGCGTCCAGATCAGGGTGGGAATGACATCGGCGTCGGCAGGAAAGCGCACCGCCGCTGACAGGATCGCCAGATAAAACAGACCCAGCGGCACGAGGAACCAAGAAAACAGACGCAGACCCGCAGGGTCCGAACGCCCAATCAGACTGGATGATCGCAGCCAGCCCATCAGCCAGACCGTAAACACAACCAATCCGGCATAGCCCCATTGGAACAGCACCGTCACGGCGTTCGCCGTCAGATCAAGCTGTCCGGTGCCATCCGTGCGGTCCGCGTTGTCCTGCAACAAAACGGGGGCAATCAGGATCGCGGACAGAATCGCAAGCGCGGCCCAGGCAGACCGGAATCGGTTGCGGTCACATAGGCCGGACAATCGTGACACTGAAATTTCTCCGACGTTACGGGACCGCGCACCTTAGGTGTGGCCGGGTGGGCCACACCACAAGTGTTACGCGGTGTCGCGCGCTTCGCGGGTGGCCAGCAGGTCGCGCGCACGTTTTTCAGCGCGTCGCACCCGGATGAACGTCATATAGCTTTCTTGCAGCGTCTGGGATGACGCCCCCAGAATTTCCGCAACCTGATCGACGATCTTGATGTCACCGGTGCGCGCCTCGTCCGCCAGCGCTTTGGCCGCCAACTCGTTGGCGACCTCTTCGACATAAGATGCCATCAGCGCGTATTTTCCGTCAAACGACGGCGCACATAAGTCTGCACGCTTTCAATCATCGGGTCCATATGCGGATCTTCAAAGAAATGGCCCGCACCCTCGACGACTTCGTGGGTGACGGTGATCCCTTTCTGGTCATGAAGCTTGTTGACCAGATTGACCGTATCGGCGGGCGGTGCCACACGGTCGGCTGCCCCGTTGATGACCAAGCCAGAAGACGGGCAGGGTGCCAGAAAGCTGAAGTCGTACATATTCGCAGGTGGGCTGACGCTGATAAAACCGGTGATTTCCGGCCGACGCATCAACAGTTGCATCCCGATCCACGCGCCAAAGCTGAATCCAGCGACCCAGCAATGTTTCGCATTGGAATTCATCGATTGCAGGTAATCCAGCGCAGATGCGGCGTCAGACAACTCTCCGATGCCTTGGTCGTATTCGCCTTGGCTGCGCCCGACACCGCGGAAGTTGAACCGCAAAACGGTGAACCCCATCTGATAAAAAGCGTAGTGCAGGTTATAGACGACCTTGTTGTTCATCGTGCCGCCGAACTGCGGGTGCGGATGCAAAACGATGGCAATGGGGGCGTCACGGTCTTTTTGGGGGTGATAACGGCCTTCGAGGCGACCTTCGGGTCCGGGGAAAATGACTTCGGGCATCTTGGCCTTTGCTGCGTTGGGAGGGGGCGCTTGACGTTGGTCCCGCACCACCTTAGAACTATTCTAAATCCATGGCCATGGGGCCACGTGGGTTGACGTGACCTAATCAGGCTACACCTTTTCGTCAATGAATTTGCGACTTTTGGGTCGGTCGGGAGATTTTATGAAGCTAAGCACCAAGGGCCGCTATGCAATGGTCGCGCTTGCCGATCTGGCACTCCAGCCGCAGGGGACGCTTATTAACCTGACGGAAATTTCCAAACGTCAGGATATCTCTTTGCCTTACCTCGAACAGTTGTTCGTAAAATTGCGGCGGGCGGAATTGGTGGAATCGGTACGTGGGCCGGGTGGCGGTTACCGTCTTGCACGCGCGGCATCGGACATCCGCGTCTCTGATATTCTGGGTGCCGTGGATGAAACCGTCAGTGCGATGCACAAGGGGGCAGGCGCGTCTGGCGGGGCCTCTGGCAGTCGTGCGCAATCCCTGACCAATCGGTTATGGGAAGGGCTAAGCGCCCATGTCTATGTGTTTTTGCACCAAACCCGCCTGTCGGATGTGGTGGGCAATGCCATGGCACCCTGTCCGGCCGTTCCCGCCCTGTTCGAGGTCGTCGACGAAGCCTGACGCCGCCAGTCAGAATACAAGTTTTGCATAGCCCAGCCAAAAGAAGCCATGACACGCAGCTATCTGGATCATAACGCGACGACGCCACTGCGCCCCGAAGCGCGGGCCGCGATGGTGGCCGCGATGGACGTGGTGGGCAACCCGTCGTCGGTCCATGCCGAAGGCCGTGCGGCCAAGGGGCTGGTGGAACGTGCGCGCGCCCAGATCGCCGACGCCGTCGGCGCGACAAACGCCGATATCGTGTTCGTGTCAGGATCGACAGAGGCCGCGGCACTGGCGATGGCTGGACGCAATCTGCGGTGTGCAGGTATCGAACACGAAGCGGTGCGCGCATGGTGCGACGTGTCGCTGACTGTGACAGACGGTGCAGTCCTGACCGACGACCCCGCGATATCCACCATTCAGCTTGCCAATTCCGAAACCGGAATTTTGCAGGATTTGCCGCAGGGTTTGGCGGTCAGCGACATCACACAGGCCTTTGGGCGCGTGCCATTTGCCTATGGCTGGTCCCGCGTGGGACAGGTGTTTTTGTCTGCGCATAAATTCGGTGGCCCCAAGGGTGTGGGGGCGCTGATCGTGCCAAAAGGTTCCGATATCGCCGCGCAGATCAAAGGGGGCGGTCAGGAAATGGGCCGCCGGTCCGGCACTGAAAACGTGATTGCCATCGCAGGCATGGCTGCTGCGGCGACGGCCGCACAGGTCGAATTGACCAATGGTGTCTGGCAGCGGGTTGCGGAACTTAGAAATATTCTAGAAAAGGCCATTGCGGCGGCGTCTTCGCAGACTATTTTTGTAGGGAATGACCGTGCGCGGCTGCCGAATACCAGTTGCTTTGTCACGCCCGGCTGGAAGGGCGAAACGCAGGTGATGACGATGGATTTGGCAGGCTTTGCCGTATCGGCCGGGTCGGCCTGTTCCAGCGGCAAGGTCAAATCCAGCCGGGTGCTTCAGTCGCTGGGTTTCGCGGACAACGACGCAGCCTGCGCGCTGCGGGTCTCTTTGGGGGCCGATACGACACAGGACACGGTCTTGCGCTTTGCAGATGCATGGGGCGCCAAGGTCAAACGAATGCAAGCGGCGTGACGCCGCAAGAGAGGTAAAGATATGACTGCTTTGGATCAAGTCGAGGTCAAGGAAGGTGTCGATCAGGAAACCGTCGATGCGGTGGCCCAGCTCTCTGGTGCGTATAAATACGGCTGGAACGACGACGACATCGAAATGGAATACGCGCCCAAGGGCGTAAATCCCGATATCGTCAAACTGATTTCCAGCAAGAACGAAGAACCCGATTGGATGACCGATTGGCGTCTGTCGGCCTTTGAACGCTGGGAAACCATGCGCGTGCCGAACTGGGCGATGCTGAAGCTGGCCGATATCGATTTTCAGGACCTGTATTACTATGCGCGTCCCAAAAGCATGGAAGTGAAACCCAAGTCGCTGGACGAGGTCGATCCCAAGCTTCTGGAGACCTACAAAAAACTGGGTATCCCGCTGAAAGAGCAGGCCATTCTGGCCGGTGTCGAAGGTGCCGAAAACGAACTGCCCGAACGCAAGGTCGCTGTGGATGCGGTGTTCGATTCCGTGTCCGTCGGGACGACCTTTCAGGCAGAGCTGAAAAAGGCCGGCGTAATCTTTTGTTCGATTTCCGAAGCGATCCGCGAACATCCCGAACTGGTCAAGAAATACCTTGGCACCGTCGTGCCGCCGTCGGACAATTTCTATGCCACGCTGAATTCGGCTGTCTTTTCGGACGGGTCTTTCGTCTACGTGCCGCCCGGTGTGCGCTGCCCGATGGAACTGTCGACCTATTTCCGGATCAACGCCGAGAACACCGGCCAGTTCGAACGCACGCTGATCATCGCGGACAAAGGCAGCTACGTCAGCTATCTTGAAGGCTGCACCGCACCCAAACGCGACGTGGCCCAGCTTCACGCGGCGGTTGTGGAAATCATCATCGAAGAAGACGCCGAAGTGAAATATTCCACCGTCCAGAACTGGTATCCCGGTGATGAGAACGGCAAGGGCGGCATCTATAACTTTGTGACGAAGCGGGCGGATTGCCGCGGTGACCGGTCCAAAGTCATGTGGACACAGGTCGAAACCGGTTCTGCCGTGACGTGGAAATATCCGTCCTGCATCCTGCGCGGCAACGACAGCCAAGGCGAATTCTATTCCATCGCCATCGCCAACAACTATCAGCAGGCCGACACCGGGACGAAGATGGTCCATTTGGGCAAGCGCACCAAGTCGCGCATCGTGTCCAAGGGGATCAGCGCGGGCCATGCGCAAAACACCTATCGCGGGCTGGTGTCGATGCATCCCAAGGCCAAGGAGTCGCGCAACTATACCCAGTGCGACAGTCTGTTGATCGGGTCGCAATGCGGCGCGCACACGGTTCCCTATATCGAGGTCAAGAACAACTCGAGCCGGGTGGAACACGAAGCGACCACATCCAAGGTGGACGACGATCAGCTGTTCTATTGCCGCTCGCGCGGGATGGACGAAGAAGAGGCGGTTGCTTTGGTCGTGAACGGGTTCTGCAAGGAAGTGCTGCAAGCCTTGCCGATGGAATTTGCCATGGAAGCACAGGCGCTGGTGGCGATTTCACTCGAAGGGTCTGTCGGATGATCGTCACCACGACCCCGACCATAGAGGGCCGGACGATCACCGCCTATCACGGGTTGATTGTGGGCGAAGCGATCATGGGCGCAAATTTCGTCCGTGATTTCTTTGCCTCTGTCACCGACGTGATTGGCGGAAGATCAGGATCATATGAAAACAAGCTGAAGCACGCGCGCGACATCGCAATGCGCGAACTTGAAGATGAAGCCCGCGCCAAGGGGGCCGATGCCGTGGTCGGTGTCGATCTGGATTACGAAGTTGTCGGCGACAGTATGTTGATGGTGTCGGTGTCCGGGACGGCCGTGTCGCTGAGCTAGAAATGACAGGGCGTGCAGCGCCTTACGAAAAGGAAGAAAATATGCTGAATATCAAAGGCCTGAAGGTCGATCTTGAAGAAGAAGACAAATCCATCCTGAAGGGTGTCGATTTGGAAGTGAACGCAGGTGAAGTCCATGCGATCATGGGTCCGAACGGGTCCGGCAAATCCACCCTGTCCTATGTTCTGTCCGGCAAGGACGGGTACAAGGTCATGGGCGGCACAGCGACGCTTGACGGTGCCGATCTGCTGGACATGGAACCCGAAGAACGCGCCGCCGCCGGCCTGTTTCTGGCGTTCCAATATCCGGTCGAAATCCCCGGCGTCGGTAATATGACATTCTTGCGGACCGCCGTGAACGCACAGCGCAAGGCGCGCGGCCAGGACGAACTGACAGCGGGTGAGTTTCTGAAAGAAGTACGCGCGCGCGCCAAGGATCTGAAGATCGACGCAGAAATGCTGAAACGTCCCGTCAACGTCGGTTTTTCCGGCGGCGAGAAAAAGCGCAACGAAATCCTGCAAATGGCGATGCTGGAACCGAAAATGTGCATCCTCGACGAGACCGACTCTGGTCTTGATGTCGATGCGATGAAACTGGTCGCGGACGGTGTGAACGCGCTGCGGTCCGAAGGTCGCGCCTTTCTGGTCATCACGCACTACCAGCGCCTGCTGGACCATATCAAACCGGACGTGGTCCACATCATGTCCAATGGCCGCATCATCAAATCGGGTGGCCCGGAATTGGCACTGGAAGTTGAAAACAACGGTTACGCCGACTTGCTGGCGGAGGCTGACTGATGGCTTTGCCAAAACCCAAACAGGACGCGACCGACGCGCGACTAGGCGCTGTCAATGTGCCGGACGGGCCCGCATGGGCGCGCGCGGCGCGGACGGATGCGATGGACCGCACCGCTGCAATGGGTCTGCCACATCGGCGCGATGAATACTGGAAATTTACCGACCCTTCCGCATTGGTCGCTGTCGATGCGGCACCCGCTGACGTGTTGGACGACGACGATGCACTGTTTTCCGGTTCCGGCGCGCTGACGCTGGTGTTCGTGGACGGTGTGTTCGATGCGGATGCGTCCGACGATCTGGCTGGCGAAGGGATCGAGATTTCGCGCCTTGCCGATGCGCAAGACCTGCATTGGGCGCGCGATCTGTATGGTGCGTTGGAAACGGCGGGCCAGACCCCCGTGGAACGTCCCTTGGCTGCGCTGAACACCGCCACAGCCACAGACGGCGTGCTGATCCGGGCCACCGGAAACGTGGCGCGCCCCGTTTGCCTGCGATATCGCCGTTCGTCGGATGATGCCGACGTGGTGCTGCACCATGTCATCCGCGTCGAAACCGGCGCGCAGGTCACATTGCTGGAAACAGGATCGGCTGCGGCGCGCCTGTCGACAGTGACCGAAGTGTCGGTTGCGGATGGTGGCACATTCCATCACGTCCGACAGCAAGGCCGCGACCACCAGCGCCGGATGAACACCCATACCTTTGCCCGCATCGGTGCTGAATCGACGTTCAAATCCTTTACCCTGTCGTTGAACGGCATCCTGACGCGCAACGATTGCGTGATCGAGATTCTGGGCGACGATGCGATTGCCCATGTGGCGGGTGCCTGCGTCGGTGACGGTGACAATTTTGTCCATGACGACACGATTTTCATCACACATGACGCCGTTGGATGCGAATCCCGTCAGGTGTTCAAAAAGGTGCTGCGCAACGGTGCAGTCGGCGTGTTCCAAGGCAAGATCCTTGTGAAGCAAGGCGCGCAGAAAACAGATGGCTACCAGATCAGCCAGTCCTTGCTGCTGGACGGCGACAGCCAGTTTCTGGCCAAGCCGGAATTGGAAATCTATGCCGACGATGTGGCCTGTTCGCACGGGTCCACATCTGGCGCGATTTCCGACGAGGCGTTGTTCTACCTGCGCTCGCGCGGTGTGCCGGAAAAGCAGGCGACGAACCTGCTGACACTGGCGTTTCTGGCTGAAGCACTAGAAGAAATCGAAGACGACGCATTGGCTGACGATCTGCGCGACCGGCTGGCCGGTTGGCTGGATCGCCACGCAGGCTGATGGCCGTCACGACCGATATTCTGCGCACGTGGCGCGCGCCGCGCCGCGTCATGCGAGAGCTGCTGGACCAAGGCAAGCGAGAGGATCGCGCGGTTGCCTATCTGATCGTGTTCTGTCTTTTGGTTTTCATCGCGCAGTGGCCGCGGCTGACGCGGCGGGCCGCAGGGTTTGAAATCGCGCCGGGCACCGAACCGCCGGACCTGTCACAACTGATGACATACGAGCTTTTTGCATGGCTCATGGTCTGGCCGCTGGCCTTGTATGGTCTGGCGGCCCTCAGCCATCTGATCGCAAAGGTTCTGGGTGGTGCTGGCAGTTTCTATTCCGCGCGGCTGGCGTTGTTCTGGTCGCTTTTGTCCAGTGTGCCTCTGCTGTTGCTGTATGGACTGATGGCCGGTTTTCTGGGGCCGGTGTCCGGCACGCAATTTGTCGGCGCAGCATGGCTGATCGGCTTTGGTTATCTGTGGCTGCAAACCCTGCGCGAGGCTGAAAAGTGACATCAACGGAATTCATCAAGTGGTCGCTTTTCAACCCAGCGGACGTGTCGCGGATGCTGATGCGATACACACTGTCACGCGGCACGGTCTGGTCGATGATCGTGCTGGTGTCCATTGTCAGCACGCTGCTTGTGTCTGTCGGTGGATTGATCAGCATGGGCGCTGTCGCGGCTGATGTGATGACACCCTTTGTGTTGTCGATCGTGCTGATGTCGTCGCTGACGGTACTGATTTTTGCGATCTATTTGACCGGCCGCATGCTGGGTGGAACGGGGCGGCTGGATCAGACGGTACTGTTGGTCGCATGGTGGCAGGGCATCGGATTGGTTATCCAGGCCGTGCAGACAGTGTTTCTACTGGTGCTGCCACCGGTGTCCGGTCTTCTTGCCCTGATCGGCATGGCATGGCTGTTGTTCGCGTTGCTGCATTTCGTGAATGTGCTGCACGGTTTTGACAGCCTGCTGAAGTCTTTGGGCACCGTCGCCTTAGGAGTCGTTGGATTTTCCTTTGGCATCGCAATTTTTCTGACGCTGATTGGCGTCGGGGTCCAAGGGGGATCCATCTGATGTTCGACGTCGACGCAATACGCGCGCAGTTCCCGATCCTGTCCCGGCAGGTGAACGGCAAGCCACTGGTATATCTGGATAACGGCGCATCCGCACAGAAACCGCAGATCGTTATCGACGCGGTGACACGCGGCTATGCCGAAGAATACGCCAACGTTCATCGTGGCCTGCATTTTCTGTCCAATCTGGCGACAGACCGGTACGAATCCGTACGCGGCGTGATCGCGCGATTTTTGAACGCTGGGTCCGAAGATGACATCATCCTGAATTCAGGCACGACCGAAGGCATCAATATGGTGTCCTATGGCTGGGCCGCACCGCGTTTGCAGCCCGGCGATGAAATCGTGCTGTCGATCATGGAACATCACGCCAATATCGTGCCGTGGCATTTTTTGCGCGAACGGCAGGGTGTCGTGATCAAGTGGGTCGATTGCGATGCCGATGGCGTGCTGGACCCGCAAGCTGTGCTTGATGCGATCGGTCCGAAAACAAAGCTTGTGGCAATCACGCATCTTTCCAATGTGTTGGGTACAGTCGTTGATGTGAAATCCATCTGCGCGGGTGCCCATGAAAAAGGCGTTCCCGTCCTGATCGATGGCTCACAGGCTGCCGTTCACATGAAGGTCGACGTGCAGGATATCGGCTGCGATTTTTATGCGATCACGGGTCACAAGCTGTATGGTCCGTCGGGGTCCGGGGCGATCTGGGTGCATCCCGACCGGATGAAGGAAATGCGCCCGTTTCTGGGGGGCGGCGACATGATCCGCGAGGTCGCGCGCGACACCGTGACCTACAACGATCCGCCCATGATGTTCGAAGCCGGCACGCCCGGAATCGTCCAAACCATCGGGCTGGGCGTGGCGTTAGAGTGGATGATGGACGTGGGCATGGACAATATAGCGCGCCACGAATCCGATCTGTGCCACTATGCGCAGGACCGTTTGCGCGGATTGAACTGGCTGCAGGTGCAGGGCAATGCGCCCGGCAAGGCCGCGATCTTTTCGTTCAAGATCGAAGGTGCGGCCCATGCGCACGATATCTCGACGGTGCTGGACAAAAAAGGCGTGGCTGTGCGCGCAGGATCTCATTGCGCCATGCCGTTGATGGATCATCTGGGCGTGCCCGCGACCTGCCGCGCGTCCTTTGGTGTGTACAACACCCGGGCAGAAGTCGACGTGCTGGTCGACGCGTTGGAATTGTGCCACGAACTTTTTGCCTGATTTGCCGTTGCGGGGCCGGGTGCGCGGCGCTATAGCGGCAACAACGGTCCGTTAGCTCAGCTGGATAGAGCGCTGCCCTCCGAAGGCAGAGGCCGCTGGTTCGAATCCAGCACGGACCACCATCTATACCAAACAGACACGCAGCGTTTTTGGCCCGTAACGGGCTGACGTCTGTTGTTGGTATTTGCGGAAATTTGGTAGGCCCGGCAGGACTTGAACCCGCAACCAAAGCGTTATGAGCGCTCTGCTCTAACCAATTGAGCTACAGGCCCGCTGTGGTCTGAATAGTCATTCAGCGCACGCGGTCAAGCATCAGTTGTCGATGGGTTGTGTGATCAGGATTTCTGTCAGCAGCGTGATCATTTCATTTTCTGATGCGCTGAACACGTCGGGGTTGCCGTCCAGGTCGGCCAGGACGGCAATGTCAGCTTGCGTCAAAGGTGCGTCTGAAAAAGACGCCTGCTTTGGCGCGTCCACATACGGTCCATCCAGCGTGCCATCGGTTGGCACAAGCGGTATGACCTCTGCCATCGCGGGCAGGGCGGAAACGGCAAATGCCGCTGCAATATATGTCATTGTACGTGTCATCATGTCTGAGAAACGTCCTAGTGCGCTAAAAGTTTCCTAAATTCGGCAACAACTCGCCGATCATTGCAGTGGTGTTGCTACATTGCACAGGGACGCGTCTTGGTTTACCTCGCGGACAAAGCGGATCGGGGACCAGACATGACCAAGAACGGGCTGACCTATGCACAGGCAGGGGTCGATATCGATGCAGGCAATGCGTTGGTGGAACGCATCAAACCAGCGGCAAAGCGGACGCAACGCGCGGGGTCCATGGCGGGGCTGGGCGGCTTTGGCGCGCTGTTCGATCTCAAGGCTGCAGGCTACAATGATCCCATCCTTGTGGCGGCGACCGATGGTGTCGGCACAAAGCTGCGGATCGCCATCGACACAGGCCATGTCGACACCATCGGGATCGATCTGGTGGCCATGTGCGTCAATGACCTTGTTTGCCAAGGTGCGGAGCCGCTGTTTTTTCTGGATTATTTTGCGACCGGCAAGCTGGAACTGGACGCTGCAACCCGCATCATCGCAGGCATCGCCGAGGGCTGCGCGCTGGCAGGCTGTGCCCTGATCGGCGGCGAGACGGCCGAGATGCCGGGCATGTACCACGGCGGCGATTTTGATCTGGCGGGTTTCAGCGTGGGTGCAATGGAACGCGGTGCCGATCTGCCCGCTGGCGTCGCGCAGGGCGATGTTTTGCTGGGGCTGGCCAGTGATGGCGTGCATTCCAACGGGTATTCGCTGGTGCGCCGGATCGTCGATCACGCGGGGCTAAGCTGGTCTGACGACAGCCCGTTCGGCACCGGCACGCTAGGCGAGGCGCTGCTGGCGCCGACGCGGCTGTATGTAAAACCGGCCCTTGCCGCGATCCGGGCGGGCGGCGTGCATGCGCTGGCCCATATCACAGGCGGCGGGCTGACAGAAAACCTGCCGCGCGTGCTGCCGGATGATCTGGGGGTGGATATCGAACTGGGCGCGTGGCCGCTTTCGCCTGTTTTCGAATGGCTGTCCCGCACCGGCAAAATCGAAACCGCAGAAATGCTCAAGACGTTCAATGCCGGAATCGGCATGGTGCTGGTGGTTGATGCCGACTGCGCGGATGCCCTGACAGCCTTGCTGACAGAGGCAGGCGAACGGGTGCACCGTCTGGGGCATGTCACGGAAGGTGCCGGCGTGCGCTATGCCGGGACGCTTGCATGAAAAATGTCGCGCTGCTGATCTCTGGCGGGGGATCGAATATGGTGGCGCTGGCCCGTGACATGACGGGCGATCACCCCGGTCGCCCCAAACTGGTGCTGTCCAACGTGCCGCAGGCGGGCGGGCTGTTAAAAGCCAGCGCGCTGCGCATTCCGACGGCTGTTGTCGATCACCGCGACCATGTCGGGCGTCTGTCGTTCGAGGATGCGATCAACGCCGAACTGACCGCTGCAAAAATCGACGTGATCTGTCTTGCGGGTTTCATGCGGATCCTGACATCTGAATTCACGCATCGCTGGCAGGGGCGGATGCTGAACATCCATCCGTCGCTTTTGCCCAAATACAAAGGGTTGCACACCCATGCCCGCGCGCTCGAAGCGGGCGATACAGAACACGGGGCCAGCGTGCATCTTGTGACCGGCGATCTGGACGATGGGCCAGTGCTGGGGCAGGCGCGGCTGTCGGTCCGCGCGGACGATAGCGCGGCAAGTCTGGCTGAACGTCTGCTGCCGCTGGAACACAGGCTTTATCCCGCAGTGTTGCGCCGGTTCCTGACCGACGACCCGACACCGGTGCTGATCGACGCCCGCGATTGAGCGTACTTTCCGAATCGTTGACGATCCCGTAGGCAGGGGCAACAATTTTTGTGCCGCAAGGCCAATATCATGCCGAGGCGACATGCAGACCATCACAACGACGACAGACCTTGCCGCATTCTGTACCGAAGCGGCAAAGCGCCCTTATGTGACGGTTGATACGGAATTTCTGCGCGAACGGACCTATTATTCGAAACTGTGCCTCGTGCAGCTGGCTTACCGCGATGAAAACGGCGACGACGCCGTGCTTGTCGACCCACTGGCAGATGGGCTGTCGCTGGAACCGCTGTATGATCTGTTCCGTGACGAAGGCGTGGTAAAGGTATTTCACGCCGCGCGTCAGGATCTGGAAATCTTTTGGGTCGATGCGCAGGTGATTCCATCGCCGTTGTTCGACACGCAGGTCGCGGCAATGGTCTGCGGCTATGGCGACCAAGCCGGATACGAAACACTGGTCCGCAAGATTGCAAAGGCACCGTTGGACAAATCCAGTCGGTTTACCGACTGGTCGCGGCGTCCGCTGACAGATGCACAGAAAACATACGCTTTGGGGGATGTGACCTATCTGCGCGACATCTACGAAGTGCTGTCCGAACGTCTGCGCAGCACCGGTCGGCAAAAATGGGTGCAGGAAGAAATGGCCGTTCTGAACGATCCGGCGACCTATACGTCCGATCCCGAAACGGCGTGGAAACGGATCAAGACCCGCACCACGTCAGGCCGGTTTCTGGCGATCGTGCGCGAACTGGCCAAATTCCGCGAAACCTATGCCCAGATGCGGGATATCCCGCGCAACCGGGTCTACAAGGACGACGCGCTGGTCGAACTGGCATCCACCAAACCAGCGGACGACAACGATCTGTCCCGGTCCCGTCTGCTGCAACGCGAAGCCCGCAAGGGCGACATTGCTCAGGGAATCCTTGACGCTGTGCGCAGGGGGCAGGCCGTGCCGCAGGATCGGTTGCCAAAAGTGCCGGGCGGTGCGGACAAACTACAGGTCAATCCTGCGATTGCAGACATGCTGCGGGTGCTGCTCAAGGCGAAATCCGAAGAAACCGATGTGGCACAAAAGCTGATCGCGTCATCCGCCGATCTGGACGCACTGGCCGCCGGGCAGCGCGATATGGACGCACTGAAAGGCTGGCGCAAAGAGGTGTTTGGCCGCGACGCCATCCTGTTGACCGAAGGCAAGGTCGCTTTGGCGGTCGATGGTGCGCGTGTGATTACGGTGCCCCGCTAGACGTTTTGTGTCATCGTCCCTAGATGTGGGATGACACACAGGAGTACGTCATGGCCACTGCCGCATTCGAAGAGCTTGTTGATACGTTTGAATTTCTGGACGACTGGGAAGACCGGTATCGTCACGTGATCGACATGGGCAAAGCGATGCCGCCGTTGGAAGACGCGCTGAAAGTTCCCGCCACCAAGGTTGATGGCTGCGCTAGTCAGGTCTGGCTGGTGCCCGCGCCGCAGGCCGGAACCTATCATTTTCGGGGTGACAGCGACGCGATGATCGTCCGCGGTCTGATTGCGGTGCTTGGCACCTTGTATGACGGTGTGCCGATGGGTGACGTGCCCCGGATCAATGCGCGCGCTGAACTGGAACGTCTGGGTCTGAATGATCACCTGTCGGCACAGCGGTCGAACGGGCTGCGCGCGATGGTGGAACGGATTCAGGCGACCGGCGGCGCCTGATCAGGCGTTTGCCAACGCGTCTGCCAGATCGCCATATCCGCTAAACCGACGTTCAAACGTCAGCCCCATACGATCTGCGATCATTCGGGCCCGGTCGGTCAGATCCGGCGCATTGGTCTGTGCCAAATAGACCAGCGTTTCGTAATGTCCGAAATACATATCCAGAAGTTCGGGGTGGCGGTCCAAACCCAGCGGTTTCCACACGAAAGCGTCGAATTGCCGGGTCAGGAAATCCGTCAGATAAAACGCCGTGATTTCATCCGCGTGCGCGGCAAATCGGTTGTTGCCTTCGAAAAAACTATAGCAATGGGGGCCGGGTATCATGCTGACGCCCAAATCGTCGCAAGCGGCCTGCAACTGTCCACCTGTGCCGCAATCGGCATAAACGACCAGGATTCGGTCGTAGGCATCGCGTTTGTCCGCAACGATATCACGGACGGCAGGCACAATACGTTCTGGATGATTATGCCAGATTGCAGGCAGACATTGCAGATCGAGATGGTCCCAGCCGTTCAATCGTTTCAGGGCCACGATTTCATGCGCCAGGGCACCGCAGGCAAGCAACAAGACCCGCCCGTGCCCCAAGGGCGCGAGGCCATCATTGGTCAGATCGCGGTCACGCAAGGTCAGCGCGGAAGGCGTGTCAGCACTGTCAACACCAGACCCACCGTTGCGAGTGCTGGCATCAGCGCCCAACCGACCGAGAAGTTCGCGATCCAAACCGTCAGCACCGACAGGGCGATGACGACTGCAATCAGAAGGGCGAACAGTTGGATAGGCATGGCATAATTCCACAGGTAACAACGATAGCCTGACGGCATTCCCAACACCTGTCTACCCAATGTTCGCCACAACCAAAAGCAGATCAGTGCGCGGCGGCTTGATTGTGCTTACGGGCCATGAATGTCTTTGCAGTTTCGACGGCCACAGCCGCGTCACGGCAGTAAGCGTCGGCACCAATGGCTTTGCCAAATTCTTCGTTCAGGGGCGCGCCACCGACCAGAACGATGTAATCATCACGCAGACCTTTTTCGATCATCGTATCGATCACGACCTTCATATAGGGCATTGTGGTTGTCAGCAGGGCCGACATGCCCAGAATGTCCGGACCTTCGGTTTCCAGCGCTTCCAGATAGGTTTCGACCGCGTTGTTGATACCCAGATCGACCACTTCGAACCCGGCACCTTCCATCATCATGCCGACAAGGTTCTTGCCGATGTCGTGGATGTCGCCCTTGACTGTGCCGATGACCATCTTGCCGACGCGCGGTGCCCCGGTTTCGGCCAGAAGCGGTTTCAGGATGGCCATGCCACCCTTCATCGCGTTGGCGGCCAGCAGCACCTCTGGCACGAACAGGATACCGTCGCGGAAATCGGCACCCACGATGGTCATGCCGCCGACCAGTGCATTGGTCAGGATTTCATAAGGCTGCCACCCGCGATCCAGCAGGATTCGCACGCCTTCCTCAATTTCTTCCTTCATGCCGTCATAAAGGTCGTCGAACATCTGGGCGACAAGGTCTTCGTCGTTCAGGTCTGAGAGGATGATTTCGTCGTCGTCGGACATATTGGCTGGCCCTTGTGCACAAGAAGTTGAGCGTTTCCGGAACTCTATGCGGCAGGTGGGGGCGTGTCACGTGGCGAATAACGACACATCACAGGGTCGCGCCGACGTGATTGCGGCTGTTCCCTTTATGTTCTATATTTGCCGCATGGATGATGCCGTACCTTTGCCGTTTCGCACGCCCGGACGGGCGGCGCTGACCAACCCGGACAATCGGTTTGACCGTCTGGCGACGCAGGCCATCGACGACGGCTGGCCGTCGGATGATGCGCCGCCCGTATTGCGCACGACTGTTGCCGACGAACGCCCGCGCCGCGTCATCACGCGTAATACATCGCCCGACATCGGTTTTGACCGGTCGATCAATCCGTATCGCGGTTGCGAACATGGTTGCATTTATTGCTTTGCGCGGCCCAGTCATGCCTATCTTGGCCTGTCGCCGGGGCTGGATTTTGAAACCCGTCTGATCGCCCGCCCCGACGCACCTGACCTGCTGCGTCGGGAATTGTCAGCCGCGTCCTATGTGCCGAAAACGATCGCCATCGGGACCAACACCGACCCCTATCAGCCGATAGAACGTGACCGCCGGATCATGCGGCAAATCCTGCACGTGCTGTCGGATTTCAATCATCCGGTCGGGATCGTCACCAAGGGTGCGCTGATCGCCCGCGACATCGACATCCTGGCACCTATGGCGGCCAAGGGGCTGGTGCGGGTCGGCATATCCATTACGACGCTTGACCCCGCGACCAGCCGCGCGATGGAACCACGCGTGCCGCATCCTGCGGCGCGGCTGCGGGCCATCCGCCAGCTTACGGATGCCGGGATCGATGTGCGCGTGATGGTGTCGCCCATCGTGCCTGCGCTGACCGACCACGAGCTGGAAAAGATTCTGACCGCTGCAGCCGACGCGGGTGCGGTCGCCGCGTCGTCCATCGTGCTGCGCCTGCCGCGCGAGGTCGCGGGCCTGTTTCGTGAATGGCTGTCACAGGCGTACCCTGACCGCGCTGCCCGCGTCATGGCACGGGTGCGTGAATTGCACGGCGGCAAGGAATACGACCCCGAATTCGGCAAGCGGATGACGGGGCAGGGCGAATGGGCCCGGCTGATGAAACAGCGGTTCGATCTGGCCGCAAAGCGGCTGGGGCTGGACCGCAAGCTGTCGCCGCTACGCACGGACCTGTTCAAGGTGCCGCCAAAGCCCGGCGATCAGATGTCGCTGTTCGATTGATCCCGCCGCGCGGTCAGGGCCTGCGCCGTCCACGACGTTCGGCGCGGACCGGTCCATTCCCGTCGGTGCCGTCGCTTTCGGACGAAAACGCACCCAAGGCTGCGGTAATGTCGTCCAGCGTAGGGCGCGCGCCTTTGGATCGGGTTTCCAGTGCGTTGCGCATCGCGCGCAGGTGTTCGGGCGTCGTGCCACAGCAGCCGCCAATGATTTTGGCGCCGCAGTTGCGGGCCAGTTCGGCATAATCCGCCATCAGTTCCGGTGTGCCGTCATAGTGGATATGACCGTCGTGATATTTCGGGATGCCTGCGTTGCCCTTCGAAATCAGCGGCAGGTCCGGCCCTGCGTCGGCCATGCCTAGGATCGTGCGCAGCAAATCAGACGCGCCTGTGCCGCAGTTGGCACCAAATCCCTGTGGTTGGTAATCCAGCTTGCCCACGGATTTGACCATGTCGCGGCTGGTGACACCCATCATGGTGCGTCCTGCGGTGTCAAAGCTCATGGTGCCGCACCACGGCATGTCGGCCAGACGGAACGCTTCGGCAGCGGCCTTGTATTCTTCGAATGCGGAAATGGTTTCGACCCACAGCACGTCTGCACCGCCTGCTTTCAGACCCTCGGCCTGTTCATGGAACATTTCGACTGCGATTTCATGGGTCAGGCTGCCCATCGGGGCCATGATATCGCCCGTTGGCCCAACGGACCCCGCAACGATGATGGTGCGATCGGATTTGTCGGCGACGTTGCGGCCCAGTTCGGCAGCGGCGCGGTTCAGTTCCATCACGCGACCTTGGGCATCGTGCAGTTTCAGCCGGCTGGCGTTGCCGCCGAACGTGTTGGTCAGAAACAGGTCGGACCCGGCATCGACAGCGCCTTGATACAGGGCCGTGATTTTTTCGGGATGATCGACATTCCACATCTCTGGCGCATCGCCAGATGACAGGCCCATGTTGAACAGGTTCGTGCCGGTCGCGCCATCGGCCAGAATCCAGTCGCGCTGTGCAAGCATGTCCGCAAAAGCTGTGGTCATTGTCATTCCCTCAATACCAAAAAGGGGCACCGGCGTCACCGATGCCCCGTTGAATGTGTTCTATCCGGCTTGCGGACGGGCGGCAATATCAGCCCTGTTCGTCCAGCAGTTGTGATTTGGCGACCACGGCCAGTTCCGCCATCTTGGCGCGGATTTCTGCGTCAGACGTCTCGGCGGGCAGGTCGCCGCGCACCTTGCGGAACACGTCTTCGTCACCTGCTTCTTCGAAATCCGATTTGATGACCTCTTTGGCATAGGCCTGCGCGTCGTCGCCGGACTTGCCCATCAGTTCTGCCGCCCACAGGCCCAACAGCTTGTTGCGACGTGCTTCTGCCTTGAACTGCATTTCAGCGTCGTGGGCGAATTTGTTTTCGAAGGCGTTTTCACGCTCTTTCATGCTGGCCATGGACAGATCATCCCCTGTTTTGCGGTTGTATAGGATTAGATATGCAGTCCGACCCGCTTGCCCGCAAGGGGGCGGTGTCGTAAGACGCGGCCACGCGCGCCCAATACGCGGCGCGGCTAATACTGCGGGGCACCCATGGCACGTCGTAAACTGGTCTACGAAGGCAAGGCGAAAATTCTGTACGAAGGCCCGGAACCCGGCACCTTTGTCCAGTACTTCAAGGATGACGCCACCGCAGGTAACGGCGCCAAGAAAGACGTGATCGAAGGCAAGGGTGTGCTGAACAACCGCCTGTCCGAATTCTTTATGACCGGATTGGGCAATATCGGCATTCCCACGCATTTCATCCGGCGTCTGAACATGCGCGAACAGCTGATCCGTCAGGTGGAAATCATCCCGCTCGAAGTGATCGTGCGCAACTTTGCCGCCGGGTCGATGGCCAAGCGTCTGGGCATGGAAGAAGGTGCCACCTTGCCGCGCCCCATCGTGGAATTCAGCCTGAAAGACGACAAGCTGGGCGATCCGCTGGTGCCCGAGGAATACATCATCGCATTCGGCTGGGCGTCGCAGCAGGATATGGACGACATTGTCAGCATGGCGCTGCGGGTCAATGATTTCATGTCAGGTGTGATGTTCGGTGTCGGCATCAAGCTGATCGATTTCAAAATCGAAATCGGCCGCATCTGGGACAACGATTTCATGCGGCTTGTCGTGGCCGACGAAATCAGCCCCGACAGCTGCCGTCTGTGGGACGTGGAAACCGGGCAGAAGCTGGACAAGGACGTGTTCCGTCAGGATCTGGGGTCGCTGTCGGATGCCTATACCGAAGTGGCGCGGCGTTTGGGCGTTCTGCCCAGCAATGTCACCCACCGCCCCAAGCCTACATTGATCAACTAAGGATTTCCCGATGAAAGCCAAAGTGCATGTCATGCTGAAAAATGGTGTCCTCGACCCCCAAGGAGAGGCGATCCGCCACGCCTTGGGCGCGCTGGGGTTCGACGGCGTCAACGGTGTGCGTCAAGGCAAGGTGATTGAACTGGATCTGGCCGACGGCACGACCGAAGCGCAGATCGCGGACATGTGCGACCGGCTGCTGGCGAACACAGTCATCGAATCCTACCGGATCGACATCGCCTGATGAACTGCGCCGCCGACATGGATAGGGCGATGACAGCCCCCCATGCCGCGCAATGCAAATTTTGTTCCCACCCACACCGTCCGGCGCATCGGCCGGACGCGCCTACGGCCCCACAAAGGATACTGTCATGAAAGCTGCTGTCATCGTCTTTCCGGGGTCCAACTGTGATCGTGACATGGCGGACGCCTTGCGCGCGGTGGGCGCGGATGTGCGCATGGTCTGGCACAAGGACGCCGACATCGGGGATGTCGATCTGGTGGCGGTGCCGGGCGGTTTTTCGTTTGGTGATTACCTGCGCTGCGGGGCGATTGCGGCCAACAGCCCCGTTTGTGCCGCGCTCAAGGCGCATGTGGATCGTGGCGGATATGCGCTGGGGGTCTGTAACGGATTTCAGGTGTTGACCGAAACGGGTCTGCTGCCCGGGGCGCTGATGCGAAATGCGGGCCTGACGTTCGTGTGCAAGACGACACCGTTGCGTGTGGCCACGACTGACAGTGTGTTTACCGAAGCTTACGATGCTGACGAGATCATCAGCCTGCCGGTCGCGCATCACGATGGTAACTATTTTGCCGATGCCGACACGTTGCGTGCGCTGGTCGACACCGACCGGGTCGCGTTCACCTATGGCGCGAATTTCAACGGTAGCCAAAACGACATCGCAGGAATCCTGTCGGAAAACCGCCGCGTGCTTGGCATGATGCCGCATCCCGAACGGGCTGTGGATGCCGCCACGGGGAATACAGCTGGCGTGTCGCTGTTCCGTGGCCTTGTGCGGCAACTTGCCGACGCCTAAGCGGCCGCTTGCCGCACCGCGGGCACAGTCCTATCTAAACGTCATGAAACGCGTGCCAATCCAGACCGTCCGCGCGGCGCTTGTCCGCTGGCGCTTGCGCTTTGCTGTGCTGGCATTGTGTCTGGCTGGGGCAGGGACGATCTATGTCACCAACCTGTTGCTGACCGAACGTTTTACCGAATCCACCCGTAACCGGGCAGAGGTGCGTCTGACCCTGTTCGTCGCCAACCTGATGAGCGAATTGCAGCGCAATTCGATTGTTCCGCAACTGTTGGCGCGCGACCCCGCCTTGATCAGCGCGTTGGAAAGCGGCGATTTCTCGCTTTCTACTCAGCGGTTGTTGTCGTTTGTCGATGAAATCGGCGCGGCGTCGCTGATGCTGCTGGATCGTGACGGCCGCGTTGTCGCTGCCACTGAACGGCAACGTCTGGGCGAAACATTCCGCAATGCACCCCAGTTCGTCAACGCGATGCGCAGCAATGCCACCGTGTTCACGCGGGGCGAAACTGCGCAGGGCGGGTACAATTTCATTTACTCGCGCAGGCTGGATTCGAACGCCGGTAATTTGGGCGTCATCGTGGTCGCCGTCGATCTGGCGAAGATCGAACGCGGCTGGGTCGGGGTGTCGGATGCTGTTTATGTTGCCGACAGCGAAGGGTTGATCATCCTGTCCACAGAACCGCGCTGGCGCGGCCAACAGGAATCGGTCGCCCTGGAACTGGAACCGCCGACGGGGGCCATTGAACGCGCGTTGCGCGCGACCGAAGACTGGACCGAACTGCCCATTGATGCCTATTTCCGGGGCGAGGCCGTGCTGCGCCGCGAAGCAAGGGTGCCGTTTCAGGGCTGGCGCATGGTCAATTTCACCAGCTACGCCAGCGTGCGCGAACGGGTGAACGGCGTGCTTGCGCTGGAAGTCATGGCCTTTGCGATCCTGCTGGCGCTTTTGTTTTGGTATGCATCGCGCCGCGCGGCGACGCGGGTGGCCGTCTATGAACAGGAATCGAACGAATTGCGGGCGCTGAACGCGGCGCTGCAACGTGAAATCGCCGCCCGCAAGCAGATGGAACGCAGCCTGCAAGTCGCAGAGCAGACGGTCGAGCAGACATCGAAGCTGGCCGCCTTGGGTGAAATGTCGGCGGCGGTCAGTCACGAATTGAACCAGCCACTGGCCGCCATGAAAACCTATCTGGCGGGGGCGCGTCTGCTGTTGCAGCGCAGACGCCCCGAAGAAACGCTGTCATCGTTCCAGCGGATCGACGATCTGATCGACCGGATGGGCGCGATTACGCGACAGTTGAAATCATATGCGCGCAAGGGGTCGGATGCGTTTGAAGCAGTCGATGCCCGTGCGGCGGTATCATCGGCGCTGTCGCTGATGGAACCGCAATTGAAAACGCGCGACGTTGAAATCAGCCGGACATTGCCCAGCGGGCCGGCCATGATCTTTGGCGACCGTCTGCGTCTGGAACAGGTTATCATCAATCTGCTGCGCAATGCGCTGGATGCGACCAAGACGGCAGATGAGCCGCGTATCGACGTCATTCTTGCGGTGGGTGAAACCGTCACCCTGACGGTGCGCGACAACGGCACGGGGATCGAGGATCTCGATGAACTGTTCGAGCCATTTTACACAACGAAACAGCCCGGCGACGGTGTCGGGCTTGGACTCGCGATTTCGTCCGGGATCGTGAACGATCTTGGCGGGCGGATGATCGCGCGCAACGGTGCACACGGCGGGGCAGTGTTCGAAGTGCAGTTGCCCCTGCTCAAGTCGGCCATGAAAGCCGCAGAATAAGGACAAGACCGATGAGTAAAGCAATGAAGATTGCGATTGTGGACGACGAAAAGGACATGCGGCAGTCGATCAGCCAATGGCTTGCGTTGTCCGGGTTCGAAACAGAAGCCTACGCCAGCGCCGAAGACGCGCTGAGCGTGCTGGGTGCGGATTTTGCCGGCATCGTCGTGAGCGACGTCAAGATGCCGGGCATGGACGGCATGCAGTTCCTGAAAAAACTGCGCGGCGTCGATTCCGCGTTGCCGGTCATCATGATCACCGGTCATGGCGACGTACCGATGGCGGTGGAAGCCATGCGTTTTGGCGCGTTCGATTTTCTGGAAAAACCGTTCAATCCCGACCGGATGACAGAACTGGCAAAAAAGGCCTGCAATGCGCGTCGGTTGACGCTGGATAATCGGGCCTTGCGACGTGAATTGTCGGACGGATCGTCGTTGATGAAAAAACTGGTCGGTTCGTCAGGCCCGATGGAACGGCTCAAAGAGGACATCCTGGATCTGGGGCAGGCCGACGGTCACGTCCTGATCGAAGGCGAAACCGGCACCGGAAAAACGCTGGTCGCCCACGCGCTGCACGCCGTCGGCGCGCGGTCGGCGCGCAAATTCGTGCTGCTCGCCTGTTCCGCATTCGACGAAGACAGCCTGAACCGTCGCCTGTTCGGCCCCGCAGGTGAAGGCGAACCCATCCCCGCGATGGAAGAGGCGCGCGGCGGCACGCTGGTCCTGGAAGACATAGAGGCATTGACCCACGCCCAGCAATCACGCCTGCTGACGGCCATCAACGAACAGGGCACGCCCGCCGAAACCCGGCTGGTGGCCATCTGTAACCTGCAAGAACAGGACAAGACCTGCGAAAGCGTGCTGCGGCCGGACCTGTATTACCGGATTTCTGCCATGCGGATCGTGGTGCCGCCACTGCGCCAGCGTGGCGAAGACATCCTGACACTATTCACCCATCTGTCCGAACAATTCGCAGACGAATACGGCTGTGATGCGCCGCAGGTCAGCGCACAGGAAGCCGCGCAACTGCTGCAAGCCCCTTGGCCCGGCAACGTGCGTCAGTTGATCAACGTGGCCGAACGCGCTGTGCTGCAAAACCGGCGCGGGTCGGGGTCAATTGCGTCGCTGCTGATGACCGACAGCGATGATGACGACGGCCTGCGCCCGGCGATGACGACCGAAGGCAAGCCATTGAAGGAATTTGTCGAAGCGTTTGAACGGATGCTGATCGACAACACCATGCGCCGTCACAAGGGCAGCATCGTCGCCGTGATGGAAGAATTGTGCCTGCCGCGCCGCACGTTAAACGAAAAGATGGCAAAATATCAATTGCAACGGTCGGATTATATCTGACGGCAGGCGGGCGCGATGGGCTTGTTCGGTCGGTGCGGATGCGTCTGATGCAACGCAACGACCGAATATGTTTTTGCGTGCGCGATTGGCATTTGTCGGCCCTGCAGCGCTCACCTTGCTGCTGACAGTGGCACGACAGGTTGCGCGGATCGGATTTAGGTTTAAGCCACGACAGAACGCTGCCCACACTTTGTGATTGTCTTATGACATGGTCCCCCCTTATGAAGGGTTACGGGTTGTTGCCATGACGCTTTGTGCAAAGGCCCGGTGAGATTCTCTGTAGACGGCGCAACGCCGATGCAGCTGATTTGATCCAGACAGGATCAGAAGAACGCCCTTGGTCGGTTCACAAACCAGATCGGGCACCTGAACAGGCCCCAAGCGGGTCGGAGAAGAAACGCGATGCAACGCGCTTGTGACCACGGACCGAACCAGACAGCCCCTTGGGGCGCTGCGGTCGGCACGGCGCGGCTCGCCCTTAACAGACATGATCCCCAATCCGCCGCACCCCCCGGGTCCGGCCTTTGGCGTCATGCGAATGGATACTATGCCAAAGAAAATGCTGATCGACGCCACGCACGCGGAAGAAACCCGCGTCGTTGTGGTGGATGGAAACAAAGTCGAGGAATTTGATTTCGAAAGCCAGTTCAAGCGACAGCTTGCTGGGAACATCTATCTGGCCAAAGTCACACGGGTCGAACCGTCGTTGCAGGCTGCTTTCGTGGATTACGGCGGAAATCGCCATGGGTTCCTTGCGTTCTCGGAAATTCATGCCGACTACTACCAAATTCCCGTGGCTGACCGTCAGGCCCTGATCGAGGAAGAGCGCGCTTACGCCGAAAGCCTGAAAGCCGCCGAAGACGAAGAAGAAACATCCGCACCGCGCCGCCGCCGGTCACGCAACGCCGTGGCCGAAGACGTGTCTGGCGATGATGCCGTTTCAACCGAAGACGTCGAAATCGCCGGGATGGAAACCATCGACCTGTCCGACGATGACGAAGGGTCCAGCCCGATGGAACGGGGCCGGGAAACCCCGGTGGACACACCTGCCGCCGACGAAGACGATACCGACGCTGACAATGGCGATACCGACGAAGACAGCGACAACAATGACGACGACGGCCCCGATGCCGCGGACAAGGACGACCGGATCGAACAGGTCGCCGACAATGACCATGACGACATGCGCCCGGTCCGCAAGCCGCGCCCCAAGCGTTATAAAATTCAGGAAGTAATCAAAGTCCGTCAGATCCTGCTGGTGCAGGTCGTCAAGGAAGAACGCGGCAACAAGGGTGCCGCACTGACCACCTATTTGTCGCTGGCTGGACGTTATTGTGTCCTGATGCCCAACACCGCCCGCGGTGGCGGGATCAGCCGCAAGATCACCAATGCCGCCGATCGTAAGAAGCTAAAGGAAATTGCGGGCGAAATGCACGTCCCGCAGGGTGCCGGGCTTATCATCCGCACGGCGGGCAGCCAACGCACCCGCACGGAAATCAAGCGCGATTACGAATATCTGCAGCGCATGTGGGAACAGATCCGCGAATTGACGCTGAAATCCACCGCGCCGGCCAAGATCTATGAAGAAGGCGACCTGATCAAACGGACGATCCGCGATCTGTATTCAAAAGATATCGACGAAGTGATCGTTGCCGGAACCGAAGGCTACCGGACGGCCAAGGACTTCATGAAGATGATCATGCCGTCCCACGCCAAAAACGTGAAACACTACGCCGAACAGATGCCGCTATACGCGCGTTATCAGGTCGAAAGCTATCTTGCGGGAATGTTCAACCCGACGGTCCAACTGCCGTCCGGCGGCTACATCGTGATCGGTATTACCGAAGCACTGGTGGCCATCGACGTGAACTCTGGCCGGGCGACCAAGGAAGGGTCGATCGAACAGACCGCGCTGAAAACCAACCTTGAAGCCGCTGACGAGGTGGCCCGCCAGTTGCGCCTGCGCGATCTGGCCGGTCTGATTGTCATCGATTTCATCGACATGGACGAACGCCGCAACAATGCCGCCGTTGAAAAGCGGTTCAAGGACAAGCTGAAAAACGACCGTGCACGCATTCAGGTCGGTCGCATTTCTGGTTTTGGTCTGATGGAAATGTCGCGCCAGCGTCTGCGGCCCGGCATGCTGGAAGCGACGACGCAGCCCTGCGTCCATTGCCACGGCACGGGTCTGTTACGGTCCGACGACAACGTCGCATTGAACATCATCCGCCAGCTTGAAGAAGAAGGCGTGCGCGGTCGCAGCAAGGAAGTCTTGGTGCGGGCCCCCGTGTCCATCGCCAACTTCTTGATGAACGGCAAACGCGAACATATCGCCGCCATCGAAGCGCGTTATGGCATGGCTGTGCGTGTGGAATGCGATCTGAAACTGATCTCTCCAGAATTTGCGATCGACAAGTTCAAAAGCGCGACGCGCGTGGTGCCCGAAGCCGGAACCTACGTGCAGGCCGAATCCGCCATGATCGAAGAGGATGACGACGAAGATATCGTCGAGGAGACGCCGGAAGAAGATGAAGCCGATGCGCCCGTGGCTACACCTGCGGCACCCACACCACAGGCCGACGATACCGAAAACCAACCCCGCAAAAAGCGGCGTCGGCGTCGGCGTCGGCGGGGTGGACAGGGTGGTGATGATCGTCAGGACGACGATTCGTCAAACGACAGTGCGAATGGGGCCGACAACGGTGCGGATGCGGAAACAGCAGACGCCACACCGGATGCGGCAACCGCAGCCGATGATGCACCTGCCGAAAAACCCAAACGCACCCGGACACGCAGTCGCAAGCCAAAGGCTGATGCATCGGTGAACACCGACGCGTCGACGGTTGAAGCATCCGAAGCTGCACCACAGGCCGATGCGACACCCGACGCATCCACCGATGCCCCCGCTGCGGAAACGGAATCGGACGCGCCCAAAAAGCGGACCCGCACCCGGCGCAAGCCTGCGGCAAAGGCTGACGGGGACGCAGCGACAGAAACGGCTGACGCACCCGCAGATGCCGCTGCGGAAAAGCCAAAGCCAAAGCGACGCAGCCGGGCGAAAAAGCCCCAAGCGGCTGATGAAGCGACGCCGACCGCTGAACAGCCCGCGGCACAACAAAGCGATGATAGCCCGCCAGCTGCCAGCCAGCCTGATCCGGCGCCCGCGACACCTGCGCAGGCAGATCAGGAACCAGCCGATGCGACACCGGCAGAGCCCGCGCCTGCAGCGCAAGACCCGGCACCAGAGACGAAGGGCATCACAGAGGTGCCTGAAGTCCAGCCAGAGCGGGAACCCGTTGCTGCGGATGCAGCCGATAGTGATACAGACGACAAAAAGCCACGGCGCAAAGGCTGGTGGTCACTGGGTCGCTGATCGGGCAACCGGGATAGACACGAAAGGCGGGCCAAACGGTCCGCCTTTTGCGTTACGCGCCCTTGGCGATGTAATAAATCTGAACGGGTCCATCATCCTGCGTGGCGACCAAAGTATGGCCCGCCTCTGCACAGAAATGCGGCACGTCCACAACGGCGGCGGGATCGTCGGCACGCACACGCAATACCTGACCGGGTTGCAACGGGATCAGGCGCTTGCGCGCTTTCAAAACAGGCAGCGGGCACAGCAGCCCGACGGCATCAAGATCAGCATCATGGTTCATATCATTTGGGTAGGGCGAATGTTGCAGGTTGTAAACGCCGACGTGACACCGGCAGGGCGTGACGGCGCTGTCAAACAACGCTAAGCAGTCCACATGATGGAACCCATGACCCTGTTGGATGCCAGCCTTTTGCCCGCGATCCTGATCGCGGTGACAGCCGGGCTTTTGTCATTTCTCAGTCCTTGTGTTTTGCCGATTGTGCCGCCTTATCTGGCCTACATGGGCGGCGTCAGTGTGACCCAGATGGACGAAGCCGCCGACGCCCGCCGCAAGGTGATGGTTGCCGCACTGATGTTCGTGCTAGGCCTGTCGACCGTCTTTTTGCTGCTGGGCATGGCGTTTTCGACACTGGGCCGCGCGCTGTTGGCATGGCAGGGTTGGTTCGTTCCCGTGGCCGGTGCGGTCGTGATGGTGTTCGGCGCGCATTTTATCGGCGTGTTTCGCCTGCGGTTTTTGGATCAAGAAGCGCGCTTGGACACGACTGATAAAGGCGGCAGCGCACTGGGGGCTTATGTCCTGGGGTTGGCTTTCGCCTTTGGCTGGACGCCCTGTTTAGGCCCGATCCTGGGCGCGATCCTCAGCTTGGCCGCGTCAGAGGCAAGCATTTCGCGCGGCACCATCCTGCTGGCAGCCTATGCGATGGGGCTGGGCATTCCGTTTTTGTTGGTCGCGGCCTTTTTCCCCCGGCTCAAGGGCGCGATGGCGTTCATGAAGCGGCATATCAACCGGATCGAACGGATTTCCGGGCTATTGCTTTGGACCGTCGGCCTGATGATGGTGACGGGGCAATTCACGGCGTTCAGTTTCTGGCTGTTGGAACAGTTCCCGGCGCTGGCCCTTGTGGGGTAAATATCCTTAATTTTGCCGCCATTTCGTGCCATGATCGCGCAAACAGCGGCGGGCGGCCATGAAGACACCAGATCAACAGGTCGGACAGCGGCGGGTTTTTTATATTCCCGGATACGATCCGATTCATCCCCGTCGATACAGAGAGCTATACCGGACCGAAGGGCGGGCACAGGCGGCGATCAGCGGCTATGACCTGACACTGCGACCCAAACCCCGCGGTGAAACCTATGGCTGGCGGGTTACGTCCCAGATCGAAGGCGGAGCGGTCGAAACCGAGATCGACGTGCTTGTCTGGTCGGATATCGTGCGCGACAGCATGTCGAATTCGATTCCCGCAACCTATGGCCAACTGGTGCAGACAGCGTGGACCTATATCAGCAGTGGGGCCTTGGGCGGCCTGATGAAACTGCGCAAGGGGCCGGTGATCGCCGCACTTTATCCGGTGGGCATGTTGCTACTGCAGGCGCTGGTCGCACTTTTTCTGGCGGCAGGCACCGGGGCGCTGGCCCTGTGGCTGACCGGACCCGTATTGCCGGGCATCGCGCAGGTTTTCGTGGCCTGCATGGTTGGTGTCATGATTGTCGGTGTGGTGCTGCGCTGGTTTCGCAAGAAAGACAACAAGTTCTACGCCTATTACCTGATGCATGACTACAGCTATTCGGCGCGCTGGAAAGGTGCGAACCCACCGGCTTTGGAACACCGGATGGCCCAGTTCGCCGATCTGATCGCAGCAGCCCTGACCAGCGATGTCGACGAGGTTCTGGTTGTGGGTCATTCATCCGGTGCGCATCTGGGCGTGTCGATCCTGTCCGATCTGCATCGCAGCGGTCGTGTGCCACACAATGGCCCGGCACTGTCGTTTCTGTCACTGGGGCAGGTGGTGCCGATGGTCAGTTTTCTGCCCGCTGCGGAACGCTTGCGCGGCGATCTGACGTATCTTAGCCGACAGGACATACCGTGGATCGATGTGACAGCGCCGGGGGACGGATGCGCATTTGCGCTATGTGATCCGGTCGCCGTATCGGGGGTCGCACCACCGGATCAGAAATGGCCGTTAATCGTGTCTGCGGCTTTTACGCAGACATTGTCACCCGCCCGCTGGCAGGAATTGCGGTGGCAGTTCTTCCGCCTCCATTTCCAGTATCTCTGCGCTTTCGACAGGCCCGGTGACTACGATTACTTTCGGATCACGGCGGGGCCTATGACATTGGGCACGCGATTTGCGGGGCGCAAACCGTCTGCATCGCGGATCACGCGTGCGGTGTCGAAATTCACATCAGTCCCCACGTGACACAGCCGGTCAAACCCGACAGTCGACCCGAACATGTATCGTTGCGGCGGTATCTGCGGCTGTTCCGGGCCGATATTCTATCGGCGCAGCCTGCCAAGCTGTATCGGGCGTGGATGGCGGAATTCCGTACGCCGTTCTTTCGCAGTTACATGATAAACGATCCGCAACTAATTGATTTGGTACTGAAAGAACGGCCAGACGATTTCCCGAAATCGGACCGGATCAGCGCAGGGCTGCGGCCACTGCTTGGACAGTCCGTCTTTTTGACAAATGGCGAGACGTGGAAACGCCAGCGACGTATCATCGATCCCGCATTTGCAGGGGGACGCCTGCGCGATACCTTCCCGGCGATGGTCGCGGCGGGACGGGCTGCCGTGGTGCGGATGGCGCCGCTTGCAGACGGCGCGCCACAGGATCTGGAACCTGAAACCAGCCATGCCGCTGCCGATGTGATCTTTCGGACGTTGTTTTCCATCCCGATCGAGGATCGTATCGCAGCAGAGGTTTTTGAAGAATTCCGGCGCTATCAGCGCACGCAACCTATTTTGAACCTTGCCGCCTTTATTCCTGGGCCGCGCTGGATGCCACGGTTTTTCAAGTCTGAAACGCGCACCACGGCGCGCCGGATACGGACGCTGATCACGGACATGACCCGTGCCCGTCTGGCACAGATCGCCGATGGCAGCGCGCCCGACGATCTGGCCACAAAGATCATGACGACGCCGGACCCCCAGACCGGGCAGACATTCGATCTGGACGAAATGGTCGATCAAGTCGCCATTTTCTTTTTGGCGGGGCATGAAACATCGGCGGCGGCGCTCGCTTGGACGTTGTATCTGCTGGCGCTGAACCCCGATTGGCAGGATCGCGTCGCGGCAGAGGCGCGGGCGTGGGACGGCAGCTTTGCAGCGCTGTCGGCGCTGAAAGACACGCGCGACGTGTTCCGGGAATCGCTGCGACTGTATCCACCCGTCCCGATGATGGTCCGTGAAGCATCACAGGCTGAGGTATTTCGCGCCCGCAAGGTGCGACGCAGATCGCAGATCGTACTGTCGCCTTGGCACCTGCACCGGCAGACGCGGATTTGGGACAATCCGGACGCGTTCGACCCCGACCGCTGGCGCACGGACGACGGCAAGGCACAGCAGCGGCTGGCCTATATGCCGTTTTCCGCAGGACCACGGGTTTGCACCGGCGCAGGATTCGCCATGATCGAAGGCGTGGTGCTGCTGGCACAGATGTTGGCGGCGTATCGGTTCGAACTGGTCACTGACCGCCCCCCAGTTCCAGTGGCACATCTGACAGTTCGGACAAAATCCGGCATGTGGCTTCGAATCACGAAACGTGACGGTTGATCGTCCTTTGGAAACAGTCGCGGTGCGGGAACGTGATTGGCGCCATCTTCTTGGCTAGTAAAGCATGATTGTGAAAAACGCATGACGCGGAACGGTCGAGATTGTACGTTTTGACCCGGGGGCAGGTCATATGGGATACGAAAATGTCGCATCAGTTTCCGCCTTCCAAGGGCTCTTCATCAAAAGCGATCGGCTGGATTCGTGAAATCATTAATCCGGGATCTGTGGTCTATTCAAAGACGCCTGAATCCTACCGCCCGGTCGCCCGCACAGCACAATATCGGGATGGCGGCGCTGCTTCAAACGCCATGCAGACGATAACTAACAATCGCGCTGAACGCTGATCTGATCCTGCAAATCACGTAGCACTGCGACACGAATCGCCGATGCCAGCCCGACGTCGCCGCGGTTGGCATCGATCCGGGCAGCCAAAGCGTTCAGGGCCAAACCTCTCATTGCGGCCATCTGTCGAAATGCGTCCCAGAATTCACGTTCCAGCGAAACGCTGGTGCGATGACCCCGCAGTGTCAGCGAATGTTTGACCGGGCGACCGTCCGGACGGTCGGTCATTCTTCGAATTGCGATTGATCCAGCCGCTTTCGCGCCAGATCGGCTTGTGCTGCTTCCAGCAGACGCTGGGCCTTTGTCCGCCCGAACCGGACGGCGTTTTCGTCGGCCTGCGCCTTGGCGTCAGCCCGATCCCGCGTTTTGCGCGCTTTGTTCAGAGAAATCACTTTTGATGTCATGGGGGGAATCCTGTCGAGCATTCGCATCAAGGTGACGGTTTGCAGGAGTTCCGGCAAGCGGCTGCCGCGCAAATTAATCCGCGCGACAGCTGATTGTGTGCTTGACCTATGCCGCGTTATTTCGGGCCGATCATGTCTTCGGGGCGCACGACACGTTCAAATGTCTCCGCGTCGACAAAACCCAGATTGACGGCTTCTTCTTTTAACGTGGTCCCGTTTTTGTGGGCGGTCTTGGCCACTGTCGTCGCATTGTCATAGCCGATTTCCGGCGCCAGCGCCGTCACCAGCATCAGCGATTCCCGCATCAGGCGTTCGATCCGGTCCCGGTCCGCCCGGATGCCCACAACGCAGTTATCGGTAAACGCGACAGCGGAATCGCCCAAAAGCTGCATGGATTGCAGCACATTGTATGCCATCATCGGTTTCATCACGTTCAGTTCGAAATGGCCCTGACTGCCTGCAAACCCGACGGCGGCATCGTTGCCCATGACATGGGCGCAGACCTGTGTGATCGCTTCTACCTGGGTCGGGTTCACCTTGCCCGGCATGATGGAAGACCCCGGTTCATTTTCCGGCAACATCAACTCGCCCAGCCCGCAGCGGGGGCCTGACCCCAACATGCGGATATCGCAGGCGATCTTGTAGATCGAACCGGCGACCGTGCGCAGTGCCCCGGACATTTCGACCAGACCGTCATGGGCGGCAAGCGCCTCGAATTTATTGGGGGCAGTGACAAAGGGCAGACCTGTGATGTCTGCGATTTCGCGTGCAACCTTTTCGCCCCAGCCCTTGGGCGTGTTCAACCCGGTGCCGACGGCGGTGCCGCCTTGCGCCAGTTCATAGATGGCGGGCAGTGCGGATTTGATCCGCCGGATACCCATTGCAACCTGATGCACGTAGCCGGAAAATTCCTGACCCAGCGTCAGCGGGGTCGCATCCATCGTATGCGTGCGGCCGATCTTGATGATGTCTTCAAATTCAGCCTGCTTGGCCTTGAGCGCGCTGTGCAGGTGTTCCAGCCCGGGCAACAGCACATCATGGGCGGTGCGCGCCACGGCGATGTGCATGGCCGTCGGGAACGTGTCGTTTGACGATTGGCCCATGTTGCAATGATCGTTGGGATGCACCGGTGTTTTCGACCCAATTTCGCCCCCCATGATTTCGATCGCGCGGTTGCTGATCACCTCGTTGGCGTTCATGTTCGATTGGGTGCCGGACCCTGTCTGCCAGACGACCAGCGGAAAATGATCGTCCAGATCACCGGCCACCACTTCCTTGGCGGCTTTGATCATTGCGTCGGCCTTGTCCTGATCCAGCTTGCCACGTGCGGCATTGGCCTGTGCGCAGGCCTGCTTGATCACACCCAGCGCGCGCACGATGGCGACAGGTTGCTTTTCCCAGCCGATGGGAAAGTTCATCAGCGAACGCTGTGTCTGCGCGCCCCAATAGCGGTCGGCGGCGACCTCTAGCGGGCCAAAGCTGTCGGTTTCCGTGCGGGTCTGTGTCATGTCGGGCCTCCTGAATGCGACGGCCTTCAGTAGCCCGATGGACAGCCCTGATCAACGCTACTTGCGGAACTTGTCCAGACTGACGACTTCGGCGTCCTTGCGCGGTTCATCATCTTCTGTTTCGGCCAGTTCCGCCATCGGTGCTTCGTCGGCTTCATCTTCGTCATCGGGGATCTGGGTTTCAAAGCGCAGGCCAAATTCAACCGATGGATCGGCAAAGGTCGTGATCGCGTCATACGGGATATACAGCGGTTCCGGCACATTCCCGAACGACAGCGTTACAGCGAACCCTTCGTCACCGACATCCAGATTTTCAAACCAATGCTGCATGATGATCGTCATGTCGCCGGGATAACGGTCTGACAGGTGATCGGCCATTTCCACATCCGGATGCAGCGTGTCGAATGTAATGATGAACCGATGATCGCCGGGCAGTTTTCCGGTTTTCTGCACGTCGGCCAGAACGTCCCGGATTAACGTCCGCATGGCGCGGTGCATCAGGTTTCCGTAGTCGATTTTCTGTGACATCGTGGCCGTTCCTTGCATTTCTTTCGACCAGCATATCGCATTCGGACCAGAGTGAAAGGGCGGTCCTAGCCAATGACGCGGGCCAGTTCACGCAAAATCTTTGCCCGGATCGCACGGGGGTAATCGCTGTGCCTGCGGGCCGTGATGACGAAACCGTCGCGGGTGATGACCTGATTACGGTAGAAATTGGTAATCGTCAGGCCCATCGATTCGATGGCAATGGCATTGATGGTGATACCATCGCGTTCCGCCTGCCGACGGGCTGCGGCGATATCACCGTCGGTGTTGGGTGTGCCATCACCGGAAATGTCGATCACGCGGCGTTTGCAATCTGCCACCGCAGAAAAATTGCGTAAAGAAAACAACACAGCTTGCGCAGGCGCCGTGTCCGACAGGACAAAAGCACGATCCTGAAGCCGCGCTGCAACCGACAGGTTGGCCACATCGCGCGCCGTGCGGATGCGGGTCCATGGGATGACGGTCGCCTGACGGTCGATGCCGGACCATTGCACGACCGTTATCGCAGACTGCCCCTGCACCAGCGCATCAATGATATCAGGATCGGCCAGCGCGTCGGCCAGACCGTCGGTTTGCAAATGGTATTCGGCCACATCCACAGAATTGCTGACGTCGATGGTCAGCATCAGCGCGGTATCACATGCCAGCGCGGGCAGGGGCATCAGACACAGGATCAGGCGGCACAGCATCTGGTCATACTGCAGTGCTGGCGGCTGTAGCGAAAGCCGGATTTCCGGAATTTGACTTTGCGGGGGTGCGACAACAGGTAACCGGGTCCAAGCAACAGGAGTGCTTATGCAACCCGATAACGCCCCGTGGTGGGCCTCTGCCACAGCATATCAAATCTATCCGCGCAGTTTTTGTGACAGCAACGGCGACGGGATCGGTGACATCCCCGGCATCGTGTCAAAGCTGGATTACCTGTCCGATCTGGGCGTCGGATTTGTCTGGCTTTCGCCTGTGTTCGCGTCACCGATGGCGGACAATGGCTATGATATTTCAGATTACCGCGACATTGCGCCTGAATTCGGAACGCTGTCCGACATGGACGATCTGATTGCCCAAGCACGCGCACGCGATATCGGCATCGTGATGGATCTGGTGGTCAATCATACGTCTGACGAACACGACTGGTTCAAACAGGCCAGCGCAAGCCGCGACAATCCTTACCGCGACTATTATGTCTGGCGTGATCCCGCCCCTGATGGCGGCCCGCCCGATGATTTGCAATCGAACTTTGGCGGACCGGCGTGGACGTTTCATGACGCATCCGGCCAGTATTACCTGCACCTGTTCGATCCCAAACAACCCGATCTGAACTGGGAAAACCCGCGCATGCGTCAGGACGTCTATGACATGATGAACTGGTGGTTCGACCGGGGCGTTGCGGGGTTCCGCATGGATGTGATCGACCTGATCGGCAAGGATATCGACCGCGGAATTACGGCCGATGGGCCAAAACTGCATGATTATTTGCAGGAAATGCATGAGCAGACGCTGGCAGGCCGCGATGTCGTGACCGTGGGCGAAACATGGTCGGCCACCCCCGACAATGCGCTGCTGTACTGTGGACGCGACCGCAAGGAGCTGTCGATGGTGTTCCAATTCGAACACGTAATCGATGGCTGGGACCCTGAATTGGGGAAATGGAAACCACGACCGTTCGATTTGCCGCGCTTGAAACGCACGCTGGGCAAATGGCAAAAGGTCTGTGCGGAAGACGGCTGGAATTCGCTGTTCTGGGGCAACCACGATTTGCCGCGTGCGGTGTCGAAATACGGGGACGATGGGGCGCATCGTGTTGCGTCCGCCCGCTGTCTGGCAACGCTGCTGCATCTGATGAAAGGCACACCCTACATCTATCAGGGCGAAGAGATCGGCATGACCAACGTGAATTTTACCCATATCAACCAGTTCCGCGATGTCGAAACGCTGAATTTCCATCGTATCCAGACTGAAAAAGGGGTGGACCCCGATGCGTTTATCGCGGGCGCCAACGACAACGGGCGCGACAATGCCCGCACGCCGATGCAATGGACCGCAGGCGCGCAGGCCGGTTTCACGACAGGCACACCGTGGATCGAGGTGAACCCCAACCACATCACCATCAACGCCAAAGATGATCGCACCGACCCCGATGGCGTATTCGCGCGCTACCGGGATCTGGCTGCATTGCGCCGCACGTCCGATCTGGTGAAATTCGGTGACTACACCGCCCATGACCAAGCGCACCCGCAGGTGATGGCGTATGCGCGACATTTGAACGATGCCCAGCTATCCGTGGTCGGCAATATGTCGTCGCAAACCGTGACCTATAACGTGCCGGACGCTTTGGCTCTGACAGGGCGGGATGTGTTTGACGGCGCAGACGCGGCACTGGGCGGCACGGTGGAACTGCACCCGTGGCAGGTCATCACCGTGAAATCTTAGATTGAAGGGGGGGTAGTGCAGGCTTCTGTTGCCAGGTGCCTGCGAACCCCGCCCTAAGCTGCAAAGCCTAGGGACTTAAGTTTTCGGTGTTAGGTACCGCTTACGCGGCAACTGCGACCGGAGCATGGTTGTCATTTGCAACTAGCTTTTGCGTACCGATAACGGTGGTAACTCACCGAGACAAAGCAATACCCCTTTAGACGTTCGTCGATCCTATTTCGGCCCCATCGCTGGCAAATGACCAGATGTTGGTGGAGCCGCCGGGTACCGCCCCCGGGTCCGATCCGCTTATTACGAGCGCGTTTATGTCCATAGTCCCGAAGGACATCCCATAGATAGGCGTGCCCCCCCGCAGTGGCAAGGGGTCACTTCTCAGGAAGAATGCCGCGCGGACTAAATCGCAGGATCAACAGCAAAACGGTGCCCATCACCAAGAACCGCATTTGCGGCGCAGAATCGACAAGGCTTTGACGCAGGGCACTGTCGTCGGACAACGCGCTGGTAGCCCAGACCATCAGGTCAGGCCCATATTCACCAACTGCGACCCACAGCCACCAGATCAGCATACCACCCAGGGCAGCACCGAAATTGTTGCCGGACCCACCGACGATCACCATGACCCAGACAAGAAAGGTAAATCGCAGCGGCTGATACCCGGCCGGGGTTAGCTGCCCGTCCAGTGTCGTCATCATCGCACCGGCCAGACCGCAAATTGCGGACCCTATGACGAAGACCTGCAAATGCCGGCGCGTGACGTCCTTGCCCATCGCCTCTGCCGCCACTTCGTTGTCGCGGATCGCGCGCATCATGCGGCCCCAGGGACTGTGCAATGCGCGCTGCGCCAAGATCAGCAGGACGATCAGAAACACGCCGAACAGACCCGAATAGGCCAGTTTGACCGATATGGTCGACGCTGTGACAGGATCGACACCCAGATTGGCCGCTGCTTCGACAAAGCCCGGATCGGCTTGCAGGTCGGTTTCATATGGCACTGGTCGGGGCAGGCCGATTACGTTCATCACGCCGCGCGACATCCAGTTTTCGTTTTTCAGCACGGCGATGATGATTTCCGCAATGCCCAGTGTCGCAATTGCCAGATAATCGCTCCGCAGACCCAGTGCAGTCTTGCCAATGACCCACGCCGCGCCCGCAGCCAGCAGCCCGCCGACAGGCCAGCCGATCACCACGATCCATGGCCAGTCGCGGCCACTGTCACCACCGAAATTCAAACCACCCAGAAACCCGGTGCTGGCCGGATTGACAGATTCGATCGCGGCGACGCCTGCGTCGAAAATGCTACGAAAGATGAAAAAGCCCGCGATCATCAACACGATCATCAACCCGGCGCGCAAACGGCCCGATGTGCGCTTGTAGCTTGCCACCAGAGCCACGATCACGGCCAGACCAAAGGCGAGGGCACCCAGCACCTGCACACCGCCCGCAGACCACGCCTCTGGCACGGGTGGCATCGAAATCAGGACCGATGCCAGACCACCCAGTGCGACAAATCCCATGACACCGACGTTGAACAGGCCCGCAAGACCCCATTGCAGGTTCACGCCAAGCGCCATGATGGCCGAGATCAGCCCATAGTTCACGATGATCAGGGCCAAGTTCCAGTTGTCCAGCACGCCCGTGCCGACGATCAGCAGAACGACAAGACCCGTAAACAGGCCGGTGCGCAGGGTATCGGTCATATGGATTGCCCTTTGAACAGTCCGGTGGGCCGGAACAACAGAACGATAATCAGGATCATGAAGCTGACGGCAAATTTGTAATCACCGCTCATCAGCTGGACCAGACCCTCTGGCGCCATGCTTTCGGGCAGCCAGTAGGTCAGGACTTTTTTCAGCGGGTAGGTGATCGTGACTTCGGCAAACGCGATCAGGAACCCGCCCACGATGGCGCCGACCGGATTGCCGATCCCGCCAACGATGGCGGCGGCAAACATCGGCAGCAGCAGTTGGAAATATGTGAACGCCTTGAACGATTTATCCAGACCGTACAGCACACCCGCCGTCGTCGCCAATGCGGCGACGATCAGCCATGTGACCCGCACGACGCGGTCGGGGTCGATGCCTGACAATAGCGCCAGATCTTCGTTGTCGGAAAAGGCGCGCATGGATTTACCTGTCCGCGTGCGGTTCAGGAACCAGAACAACGCGGCCATCACGATGACCGCGGTGACAAGGGTGATCGCCTGCGTGGTGCGGATCGCCAACCCTTCGTCAAGGCCGGTGGCGTCACGGAACTGGCGGACGGTAATGACGAAACGCGCGCCGTCCGTGAACTGGATATCCCGCACGCCGATGAAAACGCGCGTCAGCCCGTTCATCACGAACATCACGCCCAGCGACACAATGACAAGGATCACGGGCTTGGCTTTTTGTTCGCGGTAGAATTTGTAGATCAGCCAATCCGTGCCCAGCAGCAGCAAGCCGGTCACGATGATCGCAATGGGCAGCGCAAGCAGCGCGGTGGGCAACGGCCCCAGTGTCACACCAAGGGCGACAAGCCCCGCCGTGATCTTGATGGCGACCGCCGTGCCGAATGCCATGGTGTCGCCATGGGCAAAATTGGAAAAGCGCAGGATCGCGTAAACCAACGTGATCCCCAAAGCCCCAAGCGCAAGCTGCGCGCCATAGGCTGTCGCCGGGATGATGACGAAGTTGGTCAGAAACACCAGACCGTTCAAGAATTCCATTCAGTGTCCCCCAATCGGGCAACGCAATGCGCGCCCGGTCGTCATTTTGATGATCGGTTGTGTCATCCGCCCAAAAAGCTGCGGCGGACGTCATCGTCGGCCAACAGTTCCTTGCCGGTGCCGGTATGGGCATTGCGACCCTGCACAAGCACATATGCTTTGTCAGCAATTTCAAGCGCTTGCCGGGCGTTCTGTTCCACCATCAGGATCGGAATACCGGTGCGGGCCACTTCGATGATGCGGTCGAACAATTCGTCCATGACAATGGGGCTGACCCCGGCGGTCGGTTCGTCCAGCATCAAAACCTTTGGTTTCGTCATCAGCGCACGGCCGACGGCCACCTGCTGGCGCTGTCCGCCCGACAATTCGCCCGCCGCTTGATTGCGCTTGTCTTTCAGGATGGGAAACAGGTCGTAAATCTGGGCCATCGTATCACGTAAATCATCGCGCCGGATAAACGCGCCCATTTCCAGATTTTCCTCGACCGTCATAGATGTAAAAATATTCTGCGTCTGCGGCACGAACCCCATGCCCTTGACCACGCGGTCCTGCGGGCTGAGCCGGGTAATATCCTCGCCGTCCAGCACGACGCTGCCCTGACGGACATCAAGCATGCCGAACATCGCTTTCATGGCTGTCGATTTGCCGGCCCCGTTGGGACCAACGATCACGGCAATTTCGCCGGGATCCACTGCGATTGTGCAGTCGTGCAGAATGTCGGGCCCCTTGCCATAGCCGCCGGTCATTCCCTGACCGACCAGAAATGCGCTGCCCGTGACTGCAGTGGACTTACCACCCTTTGCGACAGGCTGTGCGGTGCCGCCACCGGGTTTCGTGATCGACCGATCCTTGTTGCCGCGATCGTCCTGATAGGCGTTGTCGGTCATGCGGTGGCCACCTGTTCCTTGTTCTTCAACCCGGTGCCCAGATAGGCCTCGATCACCTGTTCATTGGCCTTGATCTCGTCCAGCGTGCCGGTCGCCAACACCTTGCCTTCGGCCATGCAGATGACCGGGTCGCACAGGCGTCCGATGAAATCCATATCGTGTTCGATCACGACGAATGTGTAGTTGCGTTCGCGGTTCAGGCGCTGGATCGCGTCCCCGATGGTGTTCAAAAGCGTGCGGTTCACACCGGCGCCGACTTCGTCCAGAAACACGATCCGGGCATCGACCATCATGGTGCGCCCCAGTTCCAACAGCTTTTTCTGTCCGCCAGAAATCTGCCCAGCCTTATGATCGGCCAGATGGCTGACGGTCAGGAAATCCAGAACCTCGTCGGCCTTGGCACGCAGGGCGCGTTCTTCGTTGGCAATGCGTTTGCGGCCGAACCAGGTGTTCCAAAGCGATTCACCAGCCTGATTGCCCGGCACCATCATCAGGTTTTCACGACAGGTCATTGACGAAAATTCATGTGCGATCTGGAACGTCCGCAACAGTCCCTTATGGAACAGATCGTGCGGCGCCAGACCGGTAATGTCTTCGCCCGCCATCGTTACACGACCGGCGGACGGTTGAAGAACACCGGCGATCACGTTGAAAAGTGTCGTTTTTCCAGCGCCATTCGGGCCGATCAGGCCGGTGATTGTGCCTTTTTCGATCGTCAGGGATGCACCATCGACGGCGTGGAAACCACCAAAGGTCTTGCGCAGGTTTTCAACTGTGATCATGGGTAATCAATCGGTTGGCCGGCCCGTCGCAGGTGTGCGACGGACCGGCTGGGGATCAACGGAAGTTGACGGTCGTGATTTCGCCGTCCTGGATCTCGATCTCGCGGTAGTTGCCTGCGGATTCGCCCGGTCCGATCAGTTCCACGGCGGTCGCACCGACATAATCGATATCTTCACCGGCTTTCAGCAATTCGACAGCCTTTGCCAGTTCGCCCGGAAAGATTTCCGTGCCGGGCGCGTTCGCCACGTCCATCACGTGATCTTTGAAATCGCTGGACTGGTTGGACCCGGCAGCTTCCATGGCCAGCATGATCAGGGCAGCGGCGTCATAGCTTTCGGGTGCGAATGCGCCGGTACCGTCAAAGCCTGCTTCTTCGGCCATCGTCTGAAAAATTTCCGCACCGGCGCTGTCGGTTCCGGGGAACTGACCGAACGATCCGGTCAGGCCGTCACCGATATCGTCAACCAACTGCTGGCCGACCATGCCGTCGGGCAGGACGAATGTGTCGAATGCACCGGTATCCAGCGCGTTCTGGATGATGCCCTTGCCGCCTTGGTCGGTGTAACCGGCCACGACCAGCACTTCACCGCCAGCAGCAGCCAGTGCCGCGACTTCGGACGAATAATCGCCCTTGCCGTCTTCGTGTGCGGCCGAAATCGTCACGGTGCCGCCAGCGCCTTCGAATGCAGCCTGAAAGCTGTCAGCCAGACCCTTGCCATAGTCGTTGTTGGTGTAGGTCAGCGCCACTTCGGTGATGCCGCGGTCGTTCAGGATATCGGTCATCACAACGCCCTGACGTGCATCCGACGGTGCTGTACGGAAGAACAGACCGTCATCTTCGGCGTCCGACAGGCCCGGCGATGTCGCGGACGGCGAAATCATCACGATACCGTTCGGGCGCGCTACGTTCTGCAAGATCGCGCCGGTCACGCCGGAACAATCGGCGCCCATGATCGCGTTGACGCCTTCGCCGGTCACCAGACCTTCGGCAGCGGCGGTTGCGGCACCTGCGTCAATACAGGTTGAATCGGCGCGCACGGCTGTCACGGATGCACCGTCAAGCAGCGTGCCTGCTTCGTTCATTTCGGCAATTGCCAGATCCGCGCCAGCGCCCATTGCGGGGGTGATGGATTCCAGCGGACCGGTAAAGCCCAGAACGATCCCGATCTTGACGTCGCCGGTATGCGCGGCAGCAAATGCCTGTCCCGCGAACAATGCGGTCGCAGCGGTAGCCATCATTAGTTTATTCATCTTTAATCTCCCGGTTGATTATTTTTATCGGCAAACATTAACAGTCGCACGGGAGATGTGAAGCGCCTTCGACGTGTCGATTTGGACCGCATATTTCGCAAAAGCAGGAAAATCGCCTGTTTTAGCGCAGCACAAAGTTGCTGACGCTACGTCATATTGCAAGATCGAGAGTCAGACCGGCTGTCGCGCCGCATGTGCCCCACGCTCGCGGTAGGGGGTGGTGTCGTAATGGGCGCGGTAGCATTTGGAAAAATGCGACGGCGAGGCAAATCCACAGGCGAGTGCGACGTTGATGACTGTCATGTCGGTCTGCATCAGCAGGTTGCGCGCCTTGGACAGCCGCAATTCCATGTAATACCGCTTTGGACTCCGTGCGAGATAGCGCCGGAACAGACGTTCAAGCTGGCGGGTCGACATGCCGACCTCTCTTGCAAGCAGGGCGGGCGATATCGGGTCCTCGATGTTGCTTTCCATCAACTGGATCACGCGGGACAGCTTTGGGTGGCGCACGCCGATCCGCGATGGAATAGACAGCCGCTGCGTGTCCTGATCGGTCCGGATTGAAGAATAGATCAGCATATCAGCGACCGTGTTTGCCATTTCTTCGCCATAGTCGTCGGCAATGATTTTCAGCATCAGATCGATTGATGCCGTGCCGCCCGCCGTCGTGATCCGGTTACCATCAATGACAAACACCGATCTGGTCAGGTTCACGTCTTCGAATTCTTCGATGAAACTGTCCTGATTCTCCCAGTGGATCGTGGCCCGCTTGCCATCCAGAAGCCCGGCGCGCGCCATCGTGTAACCTGCGGTGCACAACCCGGCGACGGACAGACCGCGCCTTGCCTCTTTGCGCAACCAGTTCAGCAGGCGTTTGGTTGTCGCGTCCTGAATGTCGAGGCCGCCGCACAACATGACCGTGTCATCCCGGCTGAGATCCGACAGATCGCCGTCCACCTTGAACACGCAGCCGTTGGAACAGGTCGCTTCTGTCCCGCCTTCCGACAGAATCGACCACGAATAAAGCTGGCGACCGGCTGTTCTGTTTGCGATTCGCAAACTTTCGATGGCCGCCGAAAAGCAAAGCATCGTGAAATTATCCAGCAGGACGAAGACGAAGTGCCGCGGACGCTGATCTGCGTCCATATCGCGCTTTGATGACGTCTGACCCATCCGTACACTCTCCAAAAATGTTCCCGCGACAAAACGCCAGACAGACGCCGGAAACAAGAGGCGCTGGCCTATATTTGCGTTGGACCTCTGGATCGTGCGCGTTATAAGCCGCGACCGTAAGGCAAGTCCCGCTGTGCGGGGAAGGGGATGACATGACCAACTGGACGAAATCCGACTGGCGCGCAAAGCCGCGCGTCCAGATGCCGGATTATACCGATGCCGCAGCGCTTCAGGCCGTGGAATCAAAGCTGGCCGGTTATCCCCCGCTGGTTTTTGCGGGCGAAGCACGTCGGCTGCGCGATCATCTTGCAAAGGTCAGCCGCGGCGACGCGTTTTTGTTGCAGGGCGGCGATTGCGCCGAAAGCTTTGCGGAATTCAGCGCAGACACGATCCGCGACACATTCAAGGTCATGTTGCAGATGGCGATGGTGCTGACCTACGGCGCCAAGGTTCCGGTGGTCAAGGTGGGCCGCATGGCGGGCCAGATGGCAAAGCCGCGCTCTGCACCCACCGAAACGCTGAACGGCACCGAATTGCCCAGCTACCGTGGCGACATCATCAACGGATTCGATTTCACACCTGAAAGCCGGATTCCCGATCCCGCGCGGATGGAACAGGCGTATCTTCAGGCCGCCGCCTCGCTGAACCTGCTGCGCGCCTTTTCGACCGGTGGCTATGCCGATGTGCATAAGGTCCACCAGTGGACGCTGGGCTTTACCCAAGCGCCAGAGGCAGAGAAATACCGCGATCTGGCCACGCGGATCAGCGACACCCTTGATTTCATGGAAGCCGCCGGTCTGACATCGGAATCCAACCACGAACTGAAGACGGTGGAATTCTACACCAGCCATGAAGCGCTGCTGCTGGAATATGAAGAAGCCCTGACGCGTGTGGACAGCCTGACCGGCCAAACGCTGGCTGGGTCCGGTCACATGATCTGGATCGGCGACCGCACCCGCCAGCCTGACGGCGCGCATGTGGAATACTGCAAGGGTGTCATCAACCCGATCGGGCTGAAATGCGGGCCGACGATGACCTCTGGCCACCTCAAGGCGCTGATGGCGTCGCTGAACCCCAAGAACGAGGCGGGCCGCCTGACACTGATCGCACGTTTTGGGGCAGGGCAGGTTGGCGAACATCTGCCGCGCCTGATCAAAGCCGTCGAAGAAGAAGGCGCCAATGTCGTCTGGACCTGTGACCCGATGCACGGCAACACGATCAAATCGTCGACCGGCTACAAGACGCGTCCGTTTGAAAGTGTGCTGCGCGAGGTCACGGAATTCTTCGGCGTGCACAAAGCCGAAGGCACCATCCCCGGCGGCGTCCATTTCGAAATGACCGGTCAGGACGTGACCGAATGCACAGGCGGCGTCCGTGCAGTCACGGACGAAGATCTTTCGGATCGCTATCACACCGCCTGCGACCCGCGCCTGAACGCCAGTCAGTCGCTGGAACTGGCGTTCCTGGTCGCTGAACAACTGCGCGACCGACGCACCGCGATGGCGGATGCAAAAGCCAGCTGATCTGGTATCGGGACAACAAATAAAGGCTCTTCAAGGTGACTTGAAGAGCCTTTTTCTATGGGACTGGTCCGGTGTGACGGGTCCGTTTTGGCCGCACTGACCGCTGACGGGTTCGCAGCCGGACAAGGGCGCGCGAGCATCGCCGCTCAGGTGTTGTTGACCACCAGTCGGGGCCGAAATCCCGTGATCGGTTTTGGGGGGGCAGGGTCCGGAAAAGCATGTCCCAACACATCGTGGCGGATCGGCGCTGTTTCGTTCAGATCGAACCGAACGCCCCCCAGGGACACGGGCCTGTCGGTGACAATGGCCCCCATCAGTCGCGTCACCCGGCCCTGCGTGTCACGCAACGGAAGCGCCAGCAGCCGGGCGGTGATACTGCGCCGCGCAATACCACGCGATGCCGTCAGCGCCACGCCAAGTATCGCAGGCGTCGACAGCATGTCATCGAACATCGCAAGCATCGTGGATGCAGACCTGTCGCGGAAAAAGCATGTCACCGACATGCCGCGCGGATCGAACTGCAGCAGATCATGCAGCGCCTGACCCGCCACACGAATGCGCAGCGCCCCCCCGGCCGTCCGCGCTGCGACAAAGGCATGGGGCAGGGCCGCGTGCAGCGCACGGGGATCAATATCGGAATGACGCGGGATCGGGCCGGTGCGACTGATCGCGCGCCAATCCGTTTCCAGCACGTCCAGTAGCCTGTCAGCGTCGCTGACGTATGGATCGGGATCCGGTCGCAATCCTGGCATCAAAAGTGTGAGCTTTGTCATCGTGGAATTTCCAAGGCGTAAATCAGGCAACATTAAGGCAAGACTAATGCATCGCTGCGCCACATTCAGTTCAATTCCTAACATCAGGTTAACGGCCCATGTCGGTGGCTATGCCCTTGTTTCCGCCTGTCCGGACCCGTTAGATGGGGAAACGATTTCACCGCAAGGCCCGCTATGACTCATTCGATGACCGCCTACGCCGGACGCGCCCGCAATACCGATGCCGCAAGCTGGCGCTGGGATATCCGTTCTGTCAACGGACGGGGTCTTGACCTGCGGATGCGCTTGCCTGACGGATTTGAACGGCTGGAATCCACCGTGCGGACAGCGCTGCAAAAGGCGCTGCATCGGGGCACCGTGACCGTGGCCTTGCACGTCAACCAGACCGCCGCCGGATCGGTCGTCCAGATCGACGCGGAGCGGCTGGATTCGGTCCTGCGAGCGCTGGATCTGGTGCAGGACCGCGCGTTTTCACTGGGCGTCACACTGGCGCAACCCACCGCCGCCGACGTGCTGGCGCAGCGCGGGGTCGTGACCGGTGGAACAGACAGCGGCGCAAGCCCCGATCTGATCGCCGCGATGACAACTGATATCGGGCCATTGCTGGCTGATCTGAACGCCATGCGCACCAGCGAAGGTGCGGTCCTGCAAAAGCTGATTTCTGGCCTGCTGGATGATGTCCACGGGCTGGTCGAGCGGGCGCGCGATTTGTTGAAGGATCGTGAAAAGGACGCACGCCGCGCATTGCGCGATGCTTATGCCCGCGTGATGAGCGAAGTCACTGATGCCGACGGCGCCAGACTGACGCAGGAACTGGCGCTGATTGCGATAAAACAAGACGTCACCGAAGAACTTGACCGCCTGAACAGTCATGTGGCTGCGGCATGGGATGTGATCGACGACGACGCACCGGCGGGACGCAAGCTCGATTTCATCATTCAGGAAATGTTACGCGAAGCGAATACGCTGTGTTCGAAATCGCAGAACGCCGCGCTTGCAGCACTGGGGATCGACATGAAAGCGGCGTTGGAACGCATGCGCGAACAGGTTCAAAATGTGGAATAACCAATGACCCGTCGCGGCCTGTTGATCATCTTGTCCTCACCGTCGGGGGCGGGCAAATCGACGCTTGCCAAACGCCTGATGCGTTGGGACGACAGTCTGCGTTTTTCGGTCTCTGCGACGACACGCGCCCCGCGCGAAGGCGAAATCGATGGCCATGATTATCATTTCGTGCCCGAAACCGAATTTCGCCGGATCGTCGATGATCGCGGCATGCTGGAACATGCGCGCGTCTTTGGTAATTACTACGGTAGCCCCAAAGCACCGGTGCAGACCGCGATAGAGGCGGGGCGCGACGTTTTGTTCGATATCGACTGGCAGGGCGCGCAGCAGATCAGCAATTCCGATCTTCAGGATTCAGTGCTGTCGATCTTTATCCTGCCGCCGTCGATTACCGAATTGCACCGACGTCTGGTCAGTCGCGGGCAGGACGATCCCGACGTGATCGCCCGCCGGATGCAAAAAAGCTGGGACGAGATCAGCCACTGGGACGGCTATGACTATGTGCTGGTCAATGACGATCTAGACACGACCGAATCGCAGCTTAAAACGATTATCAGCGCCGAACGTCTGCGCCGCGCGCAACAGCCGGGTCTGCTGGACGTGGTGCGCCGCCTGCAATCCGAATTTGAGGACCGCACGCTATGACCCTTTATACCTTGGCCGACACGACACCTGACCTCGGACCTGATGTCTGGATTGCGCCCGGCGCGCATGTGATGGGGGGCGTCACACTTGGTGCGCGTGTGAACATCTGGTTCGGCGCGGTCATCCGGGGCGACAATGATCCCATCATCATCGGCGCGGATACAAACATTCAGGAAAACAGCGTGCTGCATACCGACGTTGGGTTCCCGCTGACCATCGGCACAGGCTGCACGATCGGTCACAAGGCGATGCTGCACGGCTGCACGCTGGGCGATAACACGCTGATCGGCATGGGGGCGACCGTGCTGAACGGGGCCGTAATCGGCAAAAACTGCCTGATCGGCGCGGGCGCGCTGATCACCGAAGGCAAGACGATCCCGGATGGCAGCCTTGTCATGGGCGCACCGGGTAAGGTCGTGCGCCAGTTGGATGAGGCGGCCATCGCTGGCCTGCGGCTGTCGGCACAGCATTATGTCCAGAACGCCGCGCGCTTTTCCAAAGACCTGAAAGAACTGAAATGACCCGACCCACATCCATCGTGCGCCGTACTGCTTGGCCGACATCGGTGTCGCGCCCCGTCGTGACACCGCTGCAACCCAGTGTCGTCTACGCGTCGCCGGACCCCGATGCGCTGGATGCGCAATATGCCGATGCGTCCGGTTATACATATGCGCGCGAAGGACACCCCAACGCGCAGGTGTTGGCCGAAAAGATCGACATGCTGGAACAGGTGGACCCTGCGTCAGGTGGCGGGATCGTCACCGGTTCGGGCATGTCGGCCATTGGGGCCGTGTTTCTGGGCCTGCTGAAAGCCGGCGATCATGTGCTGGGCGGCGATCAGCTGTATGGGCGTTCGCTGCGCCTGATGGGGCAGGACCTGCCGCGTCTGGGTATCGAAACATCGCTGGCCGACCCCACGGATGCAGCCGCTATGGCCGCAGCCATCCGCCCGAATACCCGCATGATTCTGGTCGAGGTGGTGTCAAACCCCACCATTCGCGTGGCCGACATGGACGGAATTATCGCGCTGGCCCGGGACCGGGGCATCCTGCTGGTTGTCGACAACACCTTTACCACGCCCGCCGGGTATCTGCCGTTGGTGGCGGGCGCGGACATTACGGTGCATTCGGTGACAAAGCTGTTGGCCGGGCATTCCGACGCAACGCTGGGCTACGTCGCAACGCAAGACCCGGACCTGCGGCGGCAGATCAACGATGCAAATGTGACTTGGGGCCTGACACCCAGCCCCTTTGACTGCTGGCTGGCAGAACGCGGGCTGCATTCATTCCACCTGCGCTACCGCGCGGCACAGGATAATGCGCGGCTGTTGGCCGATGCCTTGGCCGATATGCCGGGCGTTGCGCGGGTGCTGTATCCGACCCGCCCCGACCATCCTGACCACAATCGTGCGGTGGCGTTGCTGAACGGGCAGGGCGGCAACATGCTGTCGTTTGCACTGCATGGCGGACGTGATGCCGCCAACGCCCTGACGCGGGCCGCACCGCAGATCGCCTTTGCCCCGACATTGGGGGACATCGGCACCACGCTGTCGCATCCCCCCAGTTCGTCCCATCGCGGCCTGACGCCAGAAGGCCGCGCCGCACTGGGGATCAGCGAAGGTTTCTTTCGGGTCTCTGTCGGGGTCGAAGATCCGGACCTGTTGATTGCCGAACTGGGCACCGCCGTCGCCGCCGCGACCATAGGATAAGCAGATGCCCGCAACGGTGCCCGTCGATGCGCTTCCGGTCCCGGTCATGCTGATTGGCCCGGATCAGATCGTGGCGGCGGTCAGCCCATCGTTGGCGGATGTGCTGGGGCCAAGACTGGCGGGCCGTCATTATGTCACAGCGCTGCGTCAACCCCCGCTTTTGGATGCGATCGAGGACGCATTTCGCAGCCAGAACACACGGCAATCGCAGTTTCTGGGACGCGACGGCGCAAGGGACACCACGTGGGGTGTTACCATCACACCGCATCGAGGCACCCTGATCCTGACGTTCGACGACCGTACGGCCGCCCATGATGTGGGTCAGCTACGGCGCGATTTCGTGGCGAATGTCAGCCACGAGCTGCGCACACCTTTGACAGCGCTGCAGGGATTCATCGAAACCCTGCGCGGTGCGGCCCGCGACGACGCACAGGCCCGCGAACGGTTTCTGGCCATCATGGAACGCGAAACGACGCGCATGACGCAACTGGTCGATGATCTGCTTTCGCTGTCGCGCGTGGAAGAAAACGAACGACTGCGCCCAAATGCGGCCATCAACCTTGGCCAGCTGGTCAGCGCAACACTCGAAGACCTTGGTCCCGTTATCGAACAATCGGGGTTAAGTGTGACACTTAGCGATGAAAGCGCCGGCGTGCATGTGCTGGGCGATTCCAATCAACTGCGCCAGGTCATTGTGAACCTTGTGCAGAATGCGTTGAAATACGGCAGCGATGGGGGCCGGATCGCGCTGCGGATCGATCCGCCCAGTCATTTTCGCAAATTGCGCGGTGACGGGTTGGCATTGCATGTCACCGATTATGGCCGGGGGATCGCACCACACCACCTGCCACGCCTGACCGAACGGTTTTACCGGGTGGATTCGCACCGCAGCCGCGGGCTGGGCGGCACGGGTCTGGGGCTGGCGATTGTGAAACATATTCTGAACAGGCACCGGGGTCGGCTGACGATCAGCAGCACACTGGGGCAGGGGACAACCTGTACGGTCATTCTGCCCTTGGCCGATTAGGTTTTGGTGATCCGTGTCATATTACTTTTACAAATCTGTCACAAAAGCGTTGTCGATCGCCAATAGATCCACCCCGACAAGGATGCAGTGACGCATCGCTGCACAAAACCGGCCGGAGCTTACAAAAATCATGATCAGCTTACTCGCGATTGCTGATGTGGCCATCGCTATTCCTCAGGATAACGCTTTGGCGGTTTTGAAACGGGCTGGCCTGCGCGTTGACCGTTACGGTTCCTGCCCAGATCTGCAGCACGATAGAACGGTCGCCCCGGCCTTTATCGCGGCGGCGCAACGGGCTATCATCAATGGCACAGCGGTTCCTGCAGACCGGGACACCGCCGCATTCTCGCCGCGAAACACCTTCGCACGCCGTTGGTGACCTGACATGAAAGACACATCAATGACCGAAGCCATCAAGATCTCGGCCCAAAACGTCGACGTCTATTACGCGGAAAAACACGCGCTCAAAGACGTCTCAGTCGAGATCGAGGACAAGACTGTCACTGCGTTTATCGGCCCGTCGGGCTGCGGTAAATCGACCTTTCTGCGCTGTATCAACCGCATGAACGACACCATCGACATTGCGCGTGTCACCGGTCAGATCCTGATCGACGGTGAAGACATCACCGCGGCCAGTGTCGATCCCGTCCAACTGCGCGCCAAGGTCGGAATGGTCTTTCAGAAACCGAACCCGTTCCCCAAGTCGATTTATGAAAATGTGGCCTATGGCCCCAAGATCCACGGTCTGGCGCGCAATAAATCCGACATGGACGAAATCGTCGAACGCGCCCTGCGGCGCGGTGCGATCTGGGAAGAGGTCAAGGACCGCCTGCACGAGCCGGGCACGGGTCTGTCGGGGGGCCAGCAGCAACGCCTGTGTATCGCGCGCGCCGTCGCCACAGAACCACAGGTCTTGCTGATGGATGAACCCTGTTCGGCGCTGGACCCCATCGCCACCGCGCAGGTCGAAGAACTGATCGACGAGTTGCGCCGCAGCTATTCGGTCGTGATTGTCACACATTCCATGCAGCAGGCTGCACGCGTCAGTCAAAAGACCGCCTTCTTCCACCTTGGTAACATGGTCGAATTCGGCGATACCGACAAGATTTTCACCAACCCCGAAGACCCGCGCACGGAAAGCTATATTTCCGGCCGGATCGGGTGAAGGAGCCATAATGTCCGAGCAAGAACACATTTCATCCGCCTACGACCGCGATCTTGAATCCATCACGACGCTGATCGTGAAAATGGGCGGCATGGTCGAAGAAGCGATTCTTCAGACCGCAGAAGCAATGGCGACACGCGATCTGGAACTGGCCGAAAAGGTCCGCAAGGGCGACAAGGCCATCGATGCGCTGGAACTGGAAATCAACGATGCTGCGGCGCGCACCATCGCGCTGCGCGCGCCCGTGTCCAAAGATCTGCGGTCGATCCTGACCGTGCTGCGGCTGGCTGCATCGCTGGAACGGATCGGCGACTACGCCAAGAACATTGCGAAACGCACATCTGTGCTGGTCGACATGCCCGTGATCAGCGGGTCCGATGTCGCGCTGAAACGTATGGCCCGCGAAGTGCAGGGCATGCTGAACGACACGCTGGATGCCTATATCCGCGGCGACGCGGAACTGGCCGAAGACGTGCGCCAGCACGATCAGGACGTCGATCAGATGTATAACGCGCTGTTTCGTGAATTCCTGACGTTCATGATGGAAGACCCGCGTAACATCACGGCCTGCATGCATCTGCACTTCATTGCCAAAAACATCGAACGCATGGGGGATCTGACCACCAACATGGCCGAACAGGTCATTTATCTGGTGACCGGCGAAGTTCCCGAAGATGCACGGCCAAAGTCCGACAGTACATCCTACGCAACAGCGCCAGAGTAGATCATGTCCACCCAACCGCATGTGCTGGTCGTCGAAGACGAACCTGCGATCCGCGAAATCCTTGCGTATAACCTCGAAGCCGAAGGCTGCCGCGTCAGTACGGCCGCCGACGGTGAGGAAGCCTTGTTGTTGGTGGCCGAAGACACGCCCGATGTCATCGTGCTGGACTGGATGCTGCCAAGGGTCACCGGCATCGAAGTGTGTCGCAGGCTTAAGATGGATACTGCGACGCGGTCCGTGGCGATCATCATGCTGTCCGCCCGGACAGAAGAAATCGACAGGGTGCGGGGGTTGGAAACCGGCGCGGACGACTATGTGACAAAACCCTATTCCATGTCGGAAATGATGGCGCGGGTGCGGTCGCAACTGCGTCGCGTGCGGCCCACTTCGGTCGGGCAGGTGCTGGCCTACGACGATATTTTGCTGGATGCGGAAACACACCGGGTCACGCGCAATGGGGCTTCACTGAAACTGGGGCCTACGGAATTTCGCCTGCTGTCGACGTTGATGGAAAAACCCGGGCGTGTCTGGTCGCGCGATCAGCTACTGGACCGGGTCTGGGGGCGTGACATCTATGTCGATACCCGCACCGTGGACGTGCATGTCGGACGCCTGCGCAAGGTGCTGACCGCAGGTGGTGGCGGTGATCCTGTCCGCACCGTGCGTGGCGCGGGATATGCGCTGGGTTAAAACGCTTGCCACGGGGGCAGGGTGCGTGCTGATCTTTGATCATGGCGAATGCGAATCCTGCCTTTACCGACGCTGAATATGCCGATCGACTGACCCGGGTACGGGCTGCGATGGATCGTGCGGGGCTTGATATTCTTCTGATCACCGATCCGTCGAACATGGGCTGGCTGACCGGGTACGATGGCTGGTCGTTCTACGTGCATCAGGGCGTGATCGTGGGTCCTGACGGACCGCCGCATTGGTGGGGGCGCGGCATGGACGCTGCGGGTGCGCTGCGCACCGTCTGGATGGCCGACGACACGATCCACGGCTACGACGACATCTATGTCCAGAACCCTGACAGGCATCCGATGACCGACCTGTGCGGGGTCATCGCTGGATTAGGCTGGTCCGGACGATTTGGCGTCGAAATGGATAATTACTATTTCAGCGCAACCGCTTACATGACGATCCTGAACCATTTTTCAGACGTGGCGGATGCAACTGGATTGGTCAATTGGTGCCGCGCGATCAAATCCGATACCGAAATCACATATCTGCGGCGCGCCGGGGCCATCGTTACCCGGATGCACGCCCATATCTCAGAGGTTGCGGAAGTGGGCATGCGCAAAAACGATCTGGTGGCACAGATCATGCGCATCGGTATCGAAGGCGCGGACGGTCACTGGGGCGATTACCCTGCCATCGTGCCCATGGCGCCGTCGGGTATGGATGCGACCGCACCCCATCTGACTTGGGATCATCGCCCGCTGACGGCTGGTGTGGCCACGTTTTTTGAAATCGCGGGCGCCTATCGGCGCTATCAGTGCCCGCAGTCACGCACGCTGTTTCTGGGGCAGGTGCCAGACACCTATCGCCGGGCCGAGGAAGCGGTCCAAGAAGCAACCGACGCGGTCCTGCACTTTGCCCGCCCCGGCGCCACCTGTGCCGATCTGGCCATCGCATTCAACAGCACATTGGCCCGGTTCGGGTTCGAAAAGGACAGCCGCTGCGGATATTCCATCGGTATGTCATATCCCCCCGATTGGGGCGAACGCACCATGTCGATCCGGCGTAGCGATCTGACTGAAATCGCAGCGGGCATGGTGTTTCACTTCATGCCCGCGCTTTGGCTGGATGACGGCGGCATCGAAATGACGGAACCCATCGTGATCACAGCCGACGGCGCGCGGCGCCTGACAGCCACACCGCGCGGTCTGGTGGTCAAAAGCTAGTCCGCCCAAGGCCCGTGGAAATCCGTGCCGTCGCGGTCCAGACGTTCGAACCCGTGACGTCCAAAGAAATCACGCTGACCCTGTATCATGTCGGCGGTGCCACGTTCGGTGCGCATGGCGTCAAAATAGGCCAGACCGGACGATAGCGCAGGCATCGGCAGACCATGCAGCGCAGCCTGTGCCACAACCTGACGCAATGCCACATGATAAGTGCTAAGTTCGGCTGAGAAGCGACTGGAAAGCATCAGGTTTTCGCCATCGCCATCCTCCAGCGCCGTCGCCATGTCGTCCAGCATGACCGACCGAATGATGCAGCCGGCGCGCCAGACTTTTGCAATGTCGGGCAGGGGCAGCGACCAGCCAAATTCCTGTGACGCGCGCGAGATCATATCAAAGCCCTGCGCATAGCAAATGATCTTGCCCGCAATCAGCGCCTGTTCCAGTTGATCAATCGTCAGGGCACCCTGCAACGCCTGCGGGGCGGCGCCAAACCGGGCCTGACCTTTGGCCCGCAGGTCCAGCTCAGCCGAAATATTGCGCGCAGCAACCGCCGCTTCGATGGCTGGCACTGGTGCCGCCAGATGCTGCGCCTCGATCGCGGTCCAGCGTCCGGTGCCTTTTTGACCGGCAGCGTCTTTGATGATCGACAGCAGCGGTTTGCCGGTATCTGTGTCCGTGGCAGCCGCAACCTGTTGCGAAATCTCGATCAGGTAGGATGCAAGCGGTCCGTCGTTCCATCGACCGAACACCGCTGCGATATCCGGTTGTGACATCGCCATACCGTCACGCATGGCACCGTAAACCTCTGCAATCATTTGCATGTCGGCGTATTCGATCCCGTTGTGCACGGCCTTGACGAAATGGCCAGCACCGTCGTTGCCCATCCATGTGGCGCAGGGTGTGCCGTCATGTTTTGCGGCAATGGCGGTCAGGATCGGTGCGGCGCGATCCCATGCGGCACGCGGACCGCCACCCATGATCGACGGGCCGTGACGTGCGCCATCTTCGCCACCGGATACGCCAATGCCCAGAAACGGTTTATCACCAGCTTCGGTCGCACGGCGGTTGGTATCGTGGAAATTGGCGTTGCCTGCGTCGATGATCAGATCATCGTCCGCCAACAAGGGGCGCAATGCCGCGATCTGCTGATCGACAGGCGCGCCAGCTGGCACCATCAGGATGATCATGCGCGGCGTGGCGATGGACGCGACAAAGGATTCCAGCGTTTCGGTCGCGGTGATACGATTGGTCAACGCGCCTGCGTCAGCCCTGAAATCGCGGGTCACTTGCGTGGTCCGGTTGAATACCGCAATGTCGAAACCGTTGTCCGCAATGTTCAGCGCAAGGGCTGCGCCCATGGTGCCAAGGCCCAGTAGCCCGATGTCGCAATCGCTCATGAAAGTCTCCTGTGATTTTAGCGACATATACAACCGGGCGGGATGGGATATCCAGCGGCAGCTTTTACGTGTAATTGGTATTATGTAAAATATATATACCGGGTTGAATCGCTCTGCATTGCTGGATCGCAAATTGTTGGGATCGCGAAACATCGCGCGTTCGATTGATTTGATCGACTGTGACAGGCTGATCGGCGCGGCTTGTAGCCATGCGATTATTAACCTCGCTACGCAGTCTGGCTTTGCTCACGCAACAAGATGGATGATCAGGCATCGCCGTCATTTCATGCAGACGTGTCAGGTATCAGACTTGTCCTGCAATATGATGGCTACGGGTTTTCACGTAACCGGGGACCCTGCCCCAAGTCCGCAAATCAGCCCCGCGTTTGCACGCGGGGCCATTTCTTCGGTGAGGATCGCTGATCACGAGATCAGTTCGAGGTCGAAGAAATTCCGGTATTCATTATCAAGTGTCGCAGCCGTCGCATAACTGACCGTCCCCGTTCCGGCGGCATCATATTCGGTAACCCGGAATTCCCACGTGTTGCTGTTGTCACCATCGAATTGCACACGCGCCGTTTTGGCGTTGGCATCATCGAAAAGGACCACGATTTCATCACCGCTGTCATAGGTTATCAACTGCGAGTCCTTGCGCCCGGCATCGTCGTTGACGATCGAAATGCTGTCCCATTTGAATCCGGTGCCGTCCAGTGAGATATCGGTCTGGATTTGTGTCGCCTGATCGCCGTCTTCGGCAAAGGTGCGGACAACTTGTTTGTCGTTGCTGAACGTATGCGTGGTTTGGTTGACATACAGCGCACCTCCGCTGTCTTCGGCATAGGTTTTCACCATGCTGGCGGTGTAGATACCCGTTCCGGTCGCAGACCCGGTCTGCGTGGCGCTGACGCCAGACAATTCACCGTTGGTATAGGTATAGTTGGTCGTGCTGACACTGCCGTTGTCGAATGTCCGCACGTGCTGCGACATGTTCCCGTCCAGATCGAATGTTTTTTCAATGCTGGCCCAATCAGCAGTGCTATCGACACCGGTTGCGTCCGTTGTCACCGACGATGTCCGATTGCCTGTGGTTGTGCTAAAGGTATTTTCTGTCGTCACACCGTCGTCACGCACCACCGTCACGCTTTCCATCGCACCAGTCGCGCTATAATCACGCGTGATCGTGTCCCAGTTTCGGCCACCCGACACGTCGGTCAGGACCAACTGACCCAAAGATCCGTCGTCGTTGTAGGTCCGGCTGCCCGTATCGCCGTTGTCATAGGTCATCACGGACGACAAGCGGTCACCATCGGCTGCATAGTTCGTCAGGACCGTGTCATAGCTTTTCGTGTCAGCCGCCGTTCCATCGGCCCCGTCCTGGAACCGCAGGCTTTGCAAAGTGCCCGCGACAAAGGTCTTTTGCACGCTTGTGCCGTTGTCATAGGCGATGCTGTCACCGACGACGACACCGTTTTCATAGGTAACTGTTTTCGTTGTCCATTTTTCGGCCAAGCCATCTGTCGATCCATCGGTCTGCGCAGTCGAAATCAACCCGGTGGCGTCATATGTATCAAGCTTGACCACGCCATTGGCGTCTGTCGTCTGATCGGTCAGGATCTGTCCGGTTGCGTCAAATGACTGAACACGCTCACTGCCATCGTCGTTGGTCTGTGTGCGCGCGGTCGTATGGCCAGCGGCGTTCAGTGTTTCGGTGACAGATGTCCAGCCGTACTGGGCACCTGCGTCTGTCTGGACCACACCGCTTAGATAGGTATTCCCATCGACCGTCGTGTAGGTTTCAGTCCGCGTTAACCCAGCATCAAAGACATAAGCGACCTGTGCGACGTTACCGGCCACATCGTAATCTGTTGTGATCGTTGAATAATTCGACGTGCTGTCCACACCAGTGGCGTCAGTCCGTACCCGTTGGACCAGCACGCCTTCGGCAGTTTTGGATTCCTGCGTGGATGATTTGTCATCCAAGACTGTCAGGACGGTCGTGACGCCGGTGGCTGTGTCCACGGTGGTTGTGATCGTATCCCATGTTGCGGTGCTGGTGGCGGCATCGGTGCGCACCGACGACACGACGGCCGTTCCGGTTGCGTCAAATGTTTCCTGCAGCGATGTGCCATCATCGTAGGATGTGGTTTTCATCGTGGCGATGGATGCGCCCGACGTGGTGTCGTAATTCACCTCGATCGCAGTCCACTTGTTCACGTTTTGCGCGTCTTCGGTCAGACGGCGGGTCAGGCCGACGTGGTCGCGATCATCGGTAATCACAAGCCCGGATGTGGGCTTTGGCGTCACGCCATCGCTTAGGTATGCAATATCATATGTCGTCTGACGGCTGGTTTCGATGCCGTCGGTATAGGTGATTACAATGGTGTTCCAGCCCGACAGGTTGTTGGTGTCGGTGCGGGTCTCAGTGGTAATAATAGCCATTTTTCCGTTCCTCGATAAAATCCTCGAGGTTAGCGGTAGGCCCAGAATGTGGCCTGATTTAGAAAAGATTAATGATTAATTTCGTTCAATTTGGACGATTGTTGGTCACGCTTCTACAATCACTGTCCGTGGCGTCAGGTATTTCCAGACCGCAAAATGCAAAAAGGCCCCGCAAAATACGGGGCCTTTTGTCTGTCCGTGAATGCGGATCAGCTATGCATCTTGGCGACTTCTGCCGCAAAGTCCTCTTTTTCGACGGCGATGCCTTCACCGACTTCCAGACGCTGGAAACCTGTGATGGTCACACCGGCCTCGTCTGCGGCTTGTGCGACGGTCAGGTCGGGGTTCACGACGAACGCCTGCCCCATCAGCGTGGATTCGGCCATGAATTTGGCCATCCGACCCACGATCATCTTTTCGATGACGGCTTCGGGCTTGCCGGATTCGCGGGCGATATCCATCTGGACCTGCTTTTCCTTTTCGACCAGGGCCGGATCCAGATCGGATTCACCCAGTGCGGCGGGATTTGCTGCGGCGATGTGCATGGCGACCTGACGACCGAATGCTTCGTTGTCGCCGTCCATGGCAACCAGAACGCCGATGCTGCCCATGCCGGGTGCGACAGAGTTGTGGACATAGGACACGACGGTTCCGCCAGTTATGCTGGCCATTCGACGCACGGACATGTTTTCACCGATCACGGCGACGGCGTCCGTCACGGTCTGTTCCACGGATTTGCCGTCGACTTCGGTCGCTTTCAGCGTATCGATATCGTCGACCGTGATCGCCGCGGTCGCGATCTTGCCAACCATTTTCTGGAAATCAGCGTTCTTGGCGACGAAATCCGTTTCAGAGTTCACTTCGACAGCAACGCCCTTGCCGCCTTCTGTTGCCACGGCAACCAGACCTTCGGCTGCGGTGCGGCCCGATTTCTTGGCGGCTTTGGCCAGACCTTTGGTGCGCAGCCAATCGACTGCTGCTTCCATGTCGCCATTCGTTTCGGTCAGCGCCTTTTTGGCGTCCATCATGCCTGCGCCCGTCGAGTCGCGAAGCTCTTTCACCTGTGCTGCAGTAACTGCCATGACACATCTCCTCATCAGGATTTGAAATTGAAGTCGGGCAAGGGCGCTTGGCCCTTGCCCTGATCTATGTGGTCCCGGCGGGCTTATGCCTCTGCCGGAGCCTCTTCAGTGGCAGCGGCGGCAGCGGCGGCGGCAGCGTCTTCTTCGGCCATCAGTTCTTCCATGGCGCCCATGTCGACACCTGCGGCGCCCAGTTGGGCCTGCATGCCGTCCAATGCGGCGCGTGCGGCCAGATCGCAATACAACTGGATCGCACGTGCGGCGTCGTCGTTGCCGGGGATGACATAATTGACACCCTTGGGCGAGCAGTTGGTATCGACCACGGCCACGACCGGAATGCCCAGCTTTTGCGCTTCGAGGATGGCGAGGTCTTCTTTGTTGACGTCAACGACGAACAACAGGTCAGGCACACCGCCCATTTCGCGGATACCGCCCAGCGACGCCTGCAGTTTGCCCTGCTCGCGTTCCATGCCCAGACGCTCTTTTTTCGTCAGGCCGGCAAAGCCGTTTTCGGACGCTTCGTCGATCTGCTTCAGACGGTTGATCGACTGCGACACGGTTTGCCAGTTGGTCAGCGTGCCGCCCAGCCAGCGGTGGTTCATGTAGAACTGCGCGGACTTTTCTGCGGCGTCCTTGATCGGGGCCTGTGCCTGACGCTTGGTGCCGACGAACAGGATGCGTCCGCCTTTTGCGACTGTGTCACGCACAACCTGCAGCGCCTGATCCAGCAATGGAACGGTCTGCGTCAGGTCCATGATGTGGATGCCGTTGCGTGCGCCGTAGATGAACGGCGACATGCGGGGGTTCCAGCGTGCGGTCTGGTGGCCAAAGTGAACGCCAGCTTCCAGCAGCTGACGCATGGAGAACTCGGGAAGAGCCATGGTCTTATCCTTTTCCGGTTTAGCCTCGGCGGGGGTATCAGGCCGAAATGGCCCAACCGGTGGATCTGTTGGGATTTCTCCCCAACCGACCCGCCCCCGCCTGCGGGATACGTGCGCGTCCCTTAGGCCAATCCGGTCTTGACCGCAACCCTCAAAGGAAAACGCGTTCAATCACCCAGTAGATCGCCACCACGGCGATCAGAACCGATGCGGGTTGCGCCACGATATCGGTGTAGCTGTCATAACGTCCGACGTTGACCGATACCGCACACAATCCCAGCAGGACCGCCAGCGTCGCCATGACCGGCATCAGGTCGCCGGTCCAGCCCGGTGCGAATGCCGCAACCGGAATAAGAAGCGCCATGACAACCACGACTGCGGCCAGATATCCGACAACCGCCGGAATGCTGCGTGTGGCGGTGACACTGTATTCCTGCGCCTTGTAGACGCACAGGAAAGCCACGGCGATCACGCACAGCTGCCCGATCTCGACCCCGATGTTGAACCCGATCAGCGCCGGGACGAATTGCCCCTGTGGCAGGCCGAATTCTGCAAGAACGCTGGCAAAACCCAACCCGTGCAACAGACCAAAGCCAAAGATGATGACCGGTCGCCATGGCGACAGCCCACGCGAAAACAGGTTTTCGATGGCGACATAGGCAATGGAAAGCGCGATCAGCGGTTCCACGATGCTGCCCGGCACCGTGACGTACCCCAGCGCTGCCAGCGCCAGCGTGATGGTATGCGCCAGCGTAAACGCGCTGACCTGCCACAACAGCGGTTTCAGCCGGGTCGACAAAAAGAACAGCCCCAGCACAAACAGGATGTGATCCAGCCCCAGCGGTACGATGTGATCGAACCCCGTGGGGATGTAGCTGAAGAATGTTACAGCAGCGCTGCGCGCATTGCCCCCCGACAGCATGATGTTGTCGGATGTCTCACCGCCCTGCAAATAGGCGTCATAGGGTTCGTTGACCCCCTGCTGGCGCAACACCAGCGCGCCAAGTTCGCGTTCCCAGCCCACTGTCACGCTTTCGGCACCGTCCGGCAGGGTCGCGGAAAAGGTGAACGTGCTATCCCGCGGAATATCCAGATCCCCCACCGGATCGGCGGTCACGTCATTCAACCGCAACGCAAGCCGCTGATCACCCGCCATCACGGTCATGCCGTCCGCAATGTCGCTGAACGCACGCGTGAACGCCGCTTCGATGTCACCCGGCGGCAGGGCGCGCAATCTGTCGTATTCATTGGCCTGCGGCGCGTCGTCGGTATCCGACACCGCTGTCAGATCAATTCCTGCAAGCATTGTTTCCAGCGTGGCGGACACCTGAAACGTCAAAGTGTCACCGTCTTGGCTTAGATCCACGATGGCCGGCACCACTTCATGTGCACGGGCCGGTGACGGGACAGTGATCGCAAACAGCATCACGCTTGACAAAAGGGCCAGAACCCACACCCTCAACACCACAAAAAAGGAATTTCTCATGCGCACTCTCGCCCTCACTCTTACAATACTGGCCGGACCGGTATCGGCCCACGAATTATGGCTTGCGCCGGAATCTTATACAATCGCGCCAGACGCTACTGTGATGGCAGAGATTGTCAACGGGACAGACTTTGTCGGGCAATCATTGCCCTATTTGCCGCAGCAATTTGTGCTGTTCAAAAATTACACCCCCGCTGGCACCGCAGATGTGGCAGGTCGGATCGGTGACCGTCCCGCCGCCCAGATCCCGACCCCGCCAGAGGGTCTGAACGTGCTGGCCTATCAATCCGTCGACAACCGCGTCGATTATGATGACTGGGACACCATCGCGTCCTTTGTCGAACACAAGGATCTGACCGGGTTTTATGACGCCCACGCCGCGCGCGGCTTTACAGAAGAACCGTTTACCGAAGTTTATTCGCGCTATTCCAAGTCGCTGATCGCCGTGGGCAACGGTCAGGGTGCAGACGCCCGCACCGGACTGGAAACCGAAATCGTGGCGCTGACCAATCCCTACACCGATGACGTGTCAGACGGCATGCGGTTCCAGTTGTGGTATCAGGACGCGCCCCGCGCCAACGTCCGGTTCGAAGTCTTTGACATGGCCCCCGACGGCACAGTCACCCAGACGTTTTATACCACCGACGATCAGGGCATGGTCACAGTGCCGGTGCAGCCCGGTTACGCCTATATGGCGGATGCCGTGGTGATCCGCGAACCCGATCCCGCGCTTGCGGAACAATTCGGGGCCATCTGGGAAACACTGTGGGCCAATATGACCTGGGCCGTACCTGCGTCTTGACTTGCACAGCGCCGCGCCCCGCGCCAAAAGCGGGGCATGACACAGACACCTGACATCCTGTGCATCGGGTCCGTCCTGTGGGACGTGATCGGGCGCACCGCAAGCCATATGCGCGCCGGGTCCGACGTTCCGGGGCGCATTACCCGGATCCCCGGCGGTGTGGCGATGAATATCGCCATGACGCTGAAACGCTTTGGCCTGCACCCTGCCCTGTTGTCGGTCGTCGGCCGCGACGCCCAAGGCAACGCCCTGATCGCAGAGGCAGAGGCGATGGGCCTGATCTGCACACATCTTTACCGGTCCGACGATCTGCCCACCGACGTCTATATGGCGATCGAGGCTGCGAATGGCCTGATTGCCGCCATTGCCGATGCCCATTCGCTGGAAGCGGCCGGTGACAAGATCCTGCGCCCCTTGGCCGACGGCAGATTGGGCGCGGCCGATGCGCCCTATACCGGGCCGGTTGCACTGGATGGCAACCTGACCGAAGAACTGTTGCGCACCATCGCCACATCGCCGCTGTTTGCGGCTGCCGATCTACGGGTCGCCCCCGCATCACCGGGCAAGGCGGAACGCCTGCTTGCGCTGATCGACCACCCGACCGCCACGCTTTACGTCAACCTCGAAGAAGCGGGGCTGCTGTGCCAGACCCAATTCGATGACAGCGCCACCGCCGCGCGCGCGCTGATTGCGCGCGGCGCGTTTCGTGTGCTGGTCACCGACGGCGGCGATGCCGCGTCCGAAGCGACGGGCGCAGATGTCATTACCGCCGCACCGCCCCCCGTGCTGGTGACCCGCGTGACGGGGGCTGGCGATACATTCATGGCGGCGCATATCGCGTCAGAACAGCAAGGGCTGGACCGTCAGGCATCCCTGACCCGCGCCCTGCAAGCCGCCGCGACCTACGTTTCAGGAGATACCCCCCTATGACCACCCCCTTCCCCATGGCCTATTCCGCCGAAGTCGCAAAAGCGCTGGACGCAGGCACGCCGCTTGTCGCGCTGGAAAGCACGATCATCACCCATGGAATGCCGTTCCCGCAGAACGTCGACACCGCGCGTTTGGTGGAACAGGACGTGCGCGATGGCGGTGCGACCCCAGCCACCATCGCGGTGATCGACGGCACGCTGCACATCGGTCTGGAAGATGCAGAGCTGGACGCGCTGGGTCAGGCCGAAGGCGTCGCCAAACTGTCGCGCGCCGACCTGCCCGCCTGCATCGCATTGGGCGGCACAGGGGCCACGACGGTCGCGGCCACCATGATTGCAGCACATATCGCGGGGATTGCCGTGTTTGCCACCGGCGGGATCGGCGGCGTGCATCGCGGCTGGGAAACCTCTCTTGATATCTCGGCGGACCTTCAGGAACTGGCACAAACCCCTGTCACGGTGGTGGCCGCCGGGGCCAAGGCGATCCTTGACATGCCCGCCACGTATGAAGTGCTTGAAACGCTGGGTGTGCCGGTGATCGCCTACGGTCAGGACAGCCTGCCCGCGTTTTGGTCGGCCACATCGGACCTGACAGCACCGTTGCGGATGGACAGCGCGCGTGAAATTGCGACAGCCCAGATCGTACGCAACCGGATGGGCCTGCCCGGTGGACAGCTTGTCTGCAACCCGATCCCGCTGGCCGACGAAATCCCGGCTGAAACGCTCTCCCCGATCATCGCGCAGGCGCTTGCCGACGCGCAGGCCGAAGGCATCGCGGCAAAAGGCGTCACACCGTTCCTGCTGGGTCGCATCCTTGATTTGACCGATGGGAAATCGCTGGTGGCCAATATCGCGCTGGTTCGGAACAATGCGCGACTGGCGGCCGCGATTGCGGCCCATATGGTCTGATCGCGCGGCATGGCTGCCACGTCGCTTGTGAACGGGTTCGGTGCAGCCTAAGTACCAGCCCAGCACGATTGACGGAAAGCGCCTGATGCCACCCGAAAACGATCCCCTGATACAGCCTGCCCGCCGACCGGGCGTGCTGGCCCGGACCCGCAGCAATTTCATTGCCGGGCTGGTCATCATCGCACCCATCGCGCTGACGCTGTGGCTGATATATTCCGTCGTCGGCCTGATCGACGGTTGGGTATGGCCGTTCGTGCCCGACCAGTATCACCCCAACGCGCTGCTGAACCGCTGGTTCAACGCCGACGGTGGTCCCCCGATCACGATGGACGTGCGCGGCGTCGGCGTAGTCATCTTCTTGTTGTTCACCATCATCATCGGTTGGCTGGGCAAGGGATTTCTGGGGCGCAGCGCGCTACGCTTTGCGGAACGGTTTGTGGACCGGATGCCCGTGGTGCGATCGGTCTATAACGGGGCCAAGCAGATCGCCGAAACCGTGTTTTCACAGCGCGATTCGTCATTTGATCGGGCCTGTCTGATCGAATACCCGCGCAAGGGACTTTGGGCGGTCGCTTTTATATCCACCGCCGCCAAGGGCGAGGTTCTGGAAAAGCTGCCGGGCGAGGAAATTCTGACGGTGTTCCTGCCGACGACACCCAACCCGACATCCGGCTTTCTGTTGTTCCTGCCGCGCAAAGACGTGATATTTCTGGATATGAACGTCGAAGCGGCGGCAAAGCTCGTGATTTCGGCGGGGTTGGTCTATCCGCAAGACGCGCCCAAAACACCGGATATCACCGATTGATCTGGGCGGGTCTGACGGGCTTTGCGACGGGGTTTTCCCTGATCCTTGCCATCGGGGCGCAGAACGCATTCGTGCTCAGGCAGGGATTGGCACGGGCGCATGTGTTCTGGATGTGCCTGCTGTGTGCCAAGTCGGATGCGCTGCTGATCACCGCAGGCGTGCTGGGATTCGAGGCGATTACCCGCGCCATTCCGGACCTGCCGCAGATCATGGCATGGGCGGGGGCCGCATTTCTGTTCGTCTATGGCCTGACCCGGTTCATCGCCGCATGGCGGGGCCAGTATGAAATGACATTGTCCGGCAAAACGCTGGGGCTGACTGCGACGCTTGCGACAGCCGCTGCGTTCACATGGCTGAACCCGCATGTCTATCTGGATACGCTGGGTCTGGTCGGGGCCTATTCCACGAATTATCCCCAGCCACACGAAAAGACAGCATTCGCTGTCGGTGCGGTGCTTGCGTCATACGTGTTCTTTTTTTCGCTGGGCTACGGCGCGCGCCTGCTGGGTCCTGTCATGCAATCGGCGCGCGCCTGGCGAATCCTTGATACGTTGATCGGCGTGGTCATGTGGGTGCTGGCGATCAAGCTGATCAGCTGAACATCGCTGCCAGATCGATTGTGGACCGGGTGTTCAGATCGGATTTATGCGCGGCCAGAAAATCATCCGCCGCCGCGCGCCCTGCCGCCTTGAGCCGCGCAAGGATCACCGGCTGAGGAAACGTTTTGGTGGCGACGTTCAGTTCATTCATCAGCGCGTCATCCTCGATCATGTGAATCTTGACCGATTTCATCGTGCCCGGCTTCACCGCACCTGTCGCCAGCAGACGCTGCACAAACGCGATGGACCGCAGTTCGTTCAGCAGGGTCGTGTTGAACCCGATTTCGTTGATCCGGTTGCTGATCGCTTCTGCGGTTTTCGGCAATTCATCCCGCACCAGTGGATTGATGTTTACGATCACCGTGTCGTCGGGAAACTGCGGCTGATACAGCGGAAACAGCGGCGGATTGCCGGTATAACCGCCGTCCCAATACGCTTCTGTCCGGTCGGTACGCGGATCGTGGATTTCCACCGCTTCAAAAATGGTCGGCAGACAGGCCGACGCCATCAGGGCATCCGCTGTCACAGCGTCGCCTGAAAAGACCCGGATCTTGCCCGTGCGCACGTTGGTCGCCCCGACAAACAGTGCCGGGCCGTCCGGGGCACAGATTTCGTCGAACCGCATATCCGACACGATCCGCGCCAGCGGATTGCGAAACAGGCTGCCGTATACATACGGCGATGTCATGCGCGCGATCATGTCGAACGCCTGATATCCCGGTGATACCTCTGTCAGGGTGGCCCATGTGCCGACAGTCGGCGCAAAGGCCGATAGCCAGTCCTGTGCGGCTGGGGCAGTGATCGCACCGACCTGTTCCCAAAACCAGTTCAGATTGGCGCGGGCCGCGTCGCGCCCGCCCGCAACCATGCCGGCCTTGAACGCGGCCCCGTTCAGCGCACCGGCAGAGGTGCCAGAAATCGCCGCCACCTCTATATCGTCTTCATCCAGCAGGCGATCCAGCACCCCCCAGGTAAACGCACCATGCGCGCCGCCGCCCTGCAGGGCCAGATTGATCCGTTTCACAGGGCCGTCCAGCCGCCATCCACACTGATTGTGGTGCCGGTGATCTGTTCAGCGCTGTCGGAACACAGGAAAACGGCGGTCCCGCCGATCTGTTCGACGGTTGCAAATGCCTTGGACGGCTGGCGTTCAAGGATCACCTTTTCCTTCGCCTCTTCTTCGGTCATGCCGTATTTCTTTGCAGTGTCGGGGATCTGGGATTCCACCAGCGGCGTCAGCACATAGCCCGGACAGATCGCATTTGCTGTGATCGGTTCCTTGGCCGTTTCCAGCGCCGTCACCTTTGTCAGGCCAACGATACCGTGCTTGGCCGCGACATAGGCGCTTTTGTAGGGCGACGCCGTCAACCCGTGGGCGGATGCGATGTTGACCACCCTACCCCAGCCTGCCGCCCGCATCATCGGCAGGGCCACTGCGGTGGTGTGGAACGCGCTGGACATGTTGATTGCGATGATCGCGTCCCATTTTGCCGTCGGGAATTCATCAATCGGTGCGACGTGCTGGATCCCCGCGTTGTTCACCAGAATATCGCAGGCTCCTGCCTTTTCGATCAGGGCGCGACAATCGTCGGCCTTGCTCATATCGGCAGCGATATAGGTGACGGTGGTGTCAAATTCGCGCGCCATGTCGGCAGCCAGCGCATGATCCGCGTCATCGTCGGTGTAGGAATTCAGCACCACGGTTGCCCCCTGCGCCGCCAGACTGCGCGCCACCCCCAGACCGATGCCGGAATTTGATCCGGTCACGACCGCGGTTTTTCCCACAAGGCTTTTTTCCATGGTGATTCTCCGATTTATTGTGCAGTTGCAGCAAGAATAGCGCAGCCAGTTCACAACACCAGCCCGCAACGGAGCCACCGGAATTGAGTCTTTTCGGACTCACACCAAAACCTTTTACACAAAGGGCGAATCGGTGGCTTGCCGGGGGATTCGCAACAGGCTAGGACCGTCGCAGACAGCTGATTTGCCCAAAAAAAACCCCGGCCGAAGCCGGGGTGTAGTTATTGAGGCAGGTTTCATACAGGCAAGAAACCTATCGAGCAGTGATGTCTGTATAGGATGTTCTGCGCCGATGTGAAAGCTAAAAGTTTGAATTAGCTGGAAACCCTCTTTAGCGTTATCAGCAACAATCGTCTCAGACAGGACCCCCGTGATATGAGCAGACATCTTGTAGCTTCGACCGCCATCGCGTTGGCATTGTTCGCAAACTCTGCGGCAGCCGATGGCCACGGCATCGCCATGTATGGTGAACCCGCGTTGCCTGCGGACTTTGACCATCTGCCCTATGCCAATCCAGACGCCCCCACCGGTGGCCGGATCGTCACGGCAGAGGTCGGCACCTTTGACAGCCTGAACCCCTATATCCAGAAAGGGTCCGTGCCTTGGCAGTTGCGCTATCTGATCGGGGAAAGCCTGATGATGCGGACGCTGGATGAACCGTTCACCCTGTATGGTCAATTGGCGTCCAGCGTGCAAACCGCCGACGATCGGTCTTGGATCGAATTCACGCTGAATCCCGCTGCCACATTTTCCGACGGCAGCCCGGTAACGGCTGACGATGTGATCTGGTCGTTTGAAACGTTGGGAACCGATGGTCACGGTCGCTATCGCGGATTCTGGGAAAAGGTCGAAAGCCTTGAAGAAGTGGCGCCCGGCACGTTGCGTTTCACCTTTAACACCGAAGACCGAGAGTTGGCCCTGCTGGCCGGTCTGCGCCCGATCCTGAAAAAGGCACAGTGGGAGGGCGTTGATTTCGCGGATTCCGGAATCGACGTCGTGCCGATCACGTCCGGCCCCTATGTCATCGACGATTTTGAGGTTGGCCGCTTCGTCTCATTTCGTCGCAACCCCGATTACTGGGGCAACGGCGTCGTGCCGGCCGAAAACGGTCTGCACAACCTTGATGAGATCCGGCTGGAATTCTTTGGTGATGAAACCGCAGCCTTTGAGGCGTTCAAGACCGGCGAAGTCAATTCCAACCGCGAATTCAACGTGGCCCGCTGGGAAAGCCAGTATGATTTTCCCGCCGTACAGATTGGCGAGGTCGTCAAATCGGTCCTTCCCCATGCGCGCCCGTCGGGCATGACCGGATTCGTGATGAACAGCCGCCAGCCGCAATTTCAGGACTGGCGTGTGCGCGACGCGATGCTGCATGCGTTCAACTTTGAATTCATCAACGACACGATGACCGGATCGGCACAGCCGCGCATCACGTCATACTGGTCCAATTCGCCACTGGGCATGGATGACGGCCCCGCAACAGGCCGCGTCGCCGACCTGCTGGCACCCTATGCCGATGATCTGCTGCCGGGTGCCATTGACGGCTACACCCTGCCCGTATCCGATGGTAGCGAACGCAATCGCGCGGGCACGGCAGCGGCACTTAGCCAGATGGAAGCCGCCGGTTACACCATCCAGAACGGTGTGATGTCGGATGCAAACGGCACACCGTTCCGATTTGAGATTCTGCTGGAAACGGGCGCATCGGAAAATCAGGCGATCATCGACATGTATACGCAGTCGCTGGGTCGGATCGGGATTACACCCGACATCAGCGTCGTGGACTCTGCCCAGTTCAAGGAACGCACCGACGCGCTGGATTTCGACATGACCTATTACAGGGTCGGCCTGTCGCTGTCGCCGGGCAACGAACAGTATTTCTATTTCGGCAAGGACACGGCAGACGACCCCGGCACGCGCAACCTGATGGGAATCAAATCGGACGCCGCCAACGAAATGATCGGCAACCTGCTGACGTCTGAATCGCAAGATGACTTTGTCGCCTCGGTCAAGGCGCTGGACCGCATCCTGACATCCGGGCGCTATGTCATTCCGATCTATCAGTGGAACATCAGCCGGATTGCCCATGCCGCAGAGCTAAGCTACCCCGAAACGCTGCCGATCTTTGGGGACTGGCCCGGCTGGCAGCCCGACGTCTGGTGGTGGGACGACAGCAAATGATCCCAAAACTACTTGTGCTGGCCGCCCTGTGTGCAGTGGCGGCCTGCACGCCCGCACGCATCGTTGGCAATACTGCGATCGGTGCCGGGCAACTGACACTAGCTGCAGCCGATGTGGTGATATAGTTCACCATGTCGTGGTGCAGCACGATACCGGGCGCTTAGCGGACCGACAGCGGTTGCACTCCGGTCCGGCGGAGCCTATGGATGGCGCACAACGACCAACAATGCTTGTTCGGCTGTCATCCCGGCCCGCGCGCTGACCAATACGTCTGACGGGTCTCCCGCAGACGCCAGACTTTGCGCGGTCGCGTTCAGCCGGTGCGGCAGTGGACCTGATCATTTTTCCCGACATGATCGGTTGAAAGGAACAGGACGGCCCCCCGCCCGTTGGTCCTGCAATGAAAAATTAAAAAGGAGTTTTCCCATGCAATGGAGAGACGTTTCAGAAAACTGGACAGCCTATATCCCACGGATCATGACGCAGTGGCCCGATCTGGACGAAGCAGAAGTGCAAAGCCTTGACGGTGATCAGGATGCATTCCTGAACTACCTGTCGAAATCCAAGGGCGAAGACCGTGTCGCCGCCCAGATGGAACTGGCCGACTGGCTGATGGGCGGCGAACCGATCGACGTCACGATGGATGCGCAAAACGACAACGCGCAAATCATGGATGCCGCCAAGAATGTGCCCGCTGGCGAAGATACGCTTGCCGACGATGGCAAATTCGGCGCAGAAAATGCTGCAGCCACGCCTGTGGGCCGCACTAACTGATCATCGCTGCGGACCGGGATTGCCCCGGTCCGCGACGTTTTGCAAAGGCTGTAACCGCCGATGATGACCGCACCACCGCCCCGCTTTAACATGGCGGGGTTTTTTTTTGCGCAG
>NZ_JAAFZU010000028.1:198310-211228 GCF_018263905.1 Loktanella sp. SALINAS62
CCGCCCTGATCGTTCCGGGGACCACGACCCTGACATTTTCAGATCTTGAAAAAGCGGTGCGCGGCACGGCGACGGGTCTGCTGGAACATGCCCGCCCCGGTGACATCGTGCTGATGCGGCTGGCCAACACCCCCGATTTCCCGATCACATATCTGGCCTGCATCACGGCTGGTCTGATCCCCGTGCCGACCTCTGCCCAACTGACTGCCACAGAGGTCGCGGGCATCGTCCACGACCTTTCGCCTGCGCTGTGTGTCCACGACCCGGCGGTGACGGGTGCAGATGTTCCGACCATCAGCATCGCAACCCTGCGCAGTTTTGTAACCCGCAGCCCAGCCGATTACGCGATGGGCGACCCGCACCGTCCGGCCTATATTGTTTATACCTCTGGCACGTCCGGCACATCGCGCGCCGTCGTTCATGCACACCGCGCCATCTGGGCGCGCCGCATGATGTGGGATGGCTGGTGCGGCCTTATGCCCGATGACCGGTTGCTGCATGCAGGTGCGTTCAACTGGACCTATACGCTGGGCACCGGGTTGATGGACCCTTGGGCAAATGGCGCGACGGCCATCATTCCCGCCCCCGACACCGACGCATCCGCCCTGCCGGACTTGCTGCAATTGGAACGTGCCACGATTTTCGCCGCCGCACCGGGCGTGTATCGCCGCATTCTGCGTGCGCCGCTGCCCGATCTGCCGGCGCTGCGCCACGGGCTGTCGGCGGGCGAAAAGCTGCCCGAAACCCTGCGCACCGCATGGGAAACGGCCACCGGCAAGCCGATCCACGAAGCATTCGGGATGTCGGAATGTTCCACCTTTCTGTCCGGTAGCCCCAACCGTCCAGCCCCGTCCGGAACGCTGGGTTATCCGCAACCGGGGCGGCGCGTGACAATAATGGACGACGGTCAGATCGCGATTCACCGCAGCGATCCGGGGTTGATGCTGGGCTATCACAACCAGCCCGATGAAACCGCCGCCCGGTATCGGGGCGAATGGTTCCTGACCGGTGATCACGGCACGCAGGGCGATGACGGCGCGATCACCTATACCGGGCGCGCCGACGACCAGATGAACGCAGGTGGCCACCGCGTCAGCCCGGTCGAAATCGAATCCGCCCTGTCCCATCACCCAGCAATCACCGACATCGCCTGTGCAGAGGTGCGATTGTCCCCCGATCTTTCGCTGATTGCGGCCTTTTATGTCGCGTCAGACCTGTTAGACGAAACTGACCTGAGCGGTTTCGCGCAGACCCGGCTGGCGGCCTATAAACGGCCGCGCCTGTGGGTCCGGGTCGATGCCCTGCCGCGTGGGGCCAACAACAAGGTGCTGCGGCGCAAGCTGCGCCAAGACTGGGAGACCACACATGGTCAAGCTTGATATCCTGTCCGATCCGATCTGCCCGTGGTGCTATATCGGCAAGGCGAACCTGTTCGCTGCACTGGAACAGTCCGGCGATCATCCCTTTGTGCTGGAATGGCATCCGTTCCAGCTTAACCCCGACATGCCCGCAGATGGCATGGACCGGCGCACCTATCTGGAAACGAAATTCGGTGGCAAGGACGCAGCGGTCAAGGCCTATGCCCCCGTCGTCACCCATGCCGAACAGGCCGGGCTGAATATCAACTTTGACGCCATGCAGCGGACGCCCAACACGCTTGACGCGCACCGCCTGATCCACTGGGCGGGCATCGAGCAGCGGCAAACCTTTGTCGTGGACCTGCTGTTCCGTGCCTATTTTATCGATGGCCGCGACATCAGCGACCACGAAGTGTTGACCGACATCGCGGACACCGCCGACATGGACGCCAGCGTCGTGGGCAAACTTTTGGCATCCGACGCCGATGCCGACGACATTCGCAAGCGTGATGCGCACAGCCGCGAAATGGGTGTCAGCGCCGTGCCCACGTTCATCGTGGCCAACCAGCATGCCATCCCCGGGTCCCAATCGGTCGACACATGGGTGCAGGTGATTGCTGACATCAAGCGGACACTTGCAACCCAAGGTTAACGGGAACACTCATGGCGCGGCCCGCGTTGGAAAAGCGAAACCAACGTAAAAGGATCACACTATGCGAACCCTGTTTGCCCTTGCCCCGATCGCCTTTGTCGCAGCCTGCGCCACCACCGGCCCCGTCGTCGATAGTGCGGCCCCGATGGGCGTCGATGATACCGTTCAGATGACGTCGAACCTGCAATTTTCGCCCAATGCCATCACGGTCAATTCCGGCGATACGGTCGCGTTCCAGAACATCTCGACCTTTGTGCATACCGTCTCGACCGAAGCGGATACAGCCGCCGAAAGCCAGCTGATCCGCCTGCCAAGCGGTGCCGCCGCGTTTAACTCTGGCGAGGTCGCACCCGGCGAAACATGGACCTACACCTTTGGTACGCCCGGCACCTACACCTATATTTCGGAACCGCACCTTGAATCCCGCATGGTCGGCACGGTCATCGTGAACCCGTAAACCTACCAACCGTGGCGCATGCAAAAAGGGCGGGGATATGTTCCCCGCCCTTTGTCTTGTCAGTCCTGCGCGGCCTTGCGCACCGACGCCAGCTTGGCCGCCAGATCGCGGGCGATGTTGAACGCGCCCTGCACCTTGGCCTTTTCCTTTGACCAGTCCTGCATGACGACGATCTTGTTTTCCTTGACCTTGGCCTGCCCTTTGTAGTCACCAATAAAATCGACCAGCCCTGCTGGATTGGCGAATTTGTCGTTGTGAAACCGGATCGTGGCCCCCTTTGGTCCTGCATCCATCGACGCGATCCCAGCCTTTTTGCACATGCCTTTGATCCGCACGACCAGCAGCAGCGTGTTCACCTCTTTCGGCAAGGGGCCGAAGCGGTCGATCAGTTCGGCGGCAAACCCTTCCAGTTCAACCTTGGTCGTCAGGTCGGACAGGCGACGATACAGGCCCAGCCGGACGTCCAGATCGGGGATGTAATCCTCTGGTATCAGCACAGGCAGGCCCAGGTTCAACTGCGGCGACCATTCGCCGTTGTCTTGCAACCCTTCGGCCTGACCGGACCGGATCGCGTTGATCTGGTCTTCCAGCATCTGCTGATACAGCTCGTATCCGACTTCACGCATCTGGCCTGATTGTTCTTCACCCAGCAGATTGCCCGCGCCGCGAATATCCAGATCCTGCGATGCCAGCGTGAACCCTGCCCCCAGCGAATCCAGACTGGCCAGAACGCGCAGACGTTTTTGCGCGGTCGTGGTCAGTGGCAGGCGCGGCTTTGTCGTCAGATAAGCATAGGCGCGCGTTTTCGACCGCCCGACCCGGCCCCGGATCTGATAGAGCTGGCTTAACCCGAACATATCGGCGCGCCAGACGATCATCGTATTGGCGGTCGGAATATCCAGCCCCGATTCCACGATCGTCGTCGCCATCAACACATCGTATTTGCCATCGTAAAATGCGTTCATCCGGTCGTCGAGCTCGCCCGCCGCCATCTGACCCGTGGCGGTAATATACGTGATTTCAGGCACTTCGCGTTTCAGCCAGTCTTCCATTTCGGCCATATCGCTGATGCGCGGCACGACAAAAAACGACTGCCCGCCGCGATAATGTTCGCGCAGAAGCGCTTCGCGGATGGTGACGGTGTCGAATTCGGACACATAGGTGCGGATCGCAAGCCGGTCGATGGGCGGTGTGCCGATGATCGACAGATCGCGCACACCCGACAGCGACAGTTGCAGCGTGCGCGGGATCGGCGTCGCGGTCAGGGTCAGCACATGCACGTCTGTCCGCAGCGATTTCAGACGTTCCTTGTGCTGGACACCGAATTTCTGTTCCTCGTCGATCACCAGCAGGCCCAGATCGCGGAACTTGACCGCTTTGGCCAGCAGTGCGTGGGTGCCGATGACGATATCGACCGTGCCGTCGGCCAGCCCCGCCCGCGTCTTGGCCGCATCGCCCGCACTGACGAACCGCGACAATGGCCGGACGTTGACGGGAAAACCGCGAAACCGTTCCGCAAAGCTTTGATAATGCTGGCGTGCCAGCAACGTGGTCGGCGCGATAATTGCCACCTGCACACCCGACAGCGCCGCGACAAACGCCGCGCGGATCGCCACCTCTGTCTTGCCGAACCCCACGTCACCGCAAATCAGCCGGTCCATCGGTGTGCCCGCTTCCAGATCGGTCAGCACGTCATCAATGGCCGAAAGCTGGTCATCGGTTTCCGCATAAGGAAACCGTGCAAGGAATTGATCCCACAGCGTTTCAGGCGGTTCCAGCACCGGCGCTGTCCGCAGCGCGCGTTCAGCGGCCACACGGATCAGACGTTCCGCAATCTGGCGGATGCGTTCTTTCAGACGCGCCTTTTTGGCCTGCCATGCCCCACCGCCAAGTTTATCAAGCAGGCCCTCTTCGTGGCCATATTTCGACAGCAGTTCAATGTTTTCAGCAGGCAGGTAGAGCTTTGCGTTTTCGGCATATTCCAGCGTCAGGCATTCGTGTGCCGCGCCCAGGGCTGTCACGATTTCCAGCCCGGTGAACCGCCCGACCCCGTGATCGACGTGAACCACCAGATCGCCCGGCGACAGTGCGTTTGCTTCGGTCAGGAAATTGTCGGCGCGGCGCTTGCGCTTGGTTTGCCGGATCAGACGGTCGCCCAATACGTCCTGTTCGGAAATGACGGTGACCTGCGGGCTTTCAAACCCCGCGTCCAACGCCCAGACGGCCAGATGCACACCCGATTTACCGACGCGGGAAAAGTCGCTGACGCGAATGACCTCTCCGATCCCCTCGTCTTCGATCAGGCCGGTCAGGCGTTCGCGCGCACCTTCGGAATAGCTGGCGATGACGACGGGACCATCCTGCACCTTTGCTTTCACATGCGCGGCCAACGCACCGAAAAGGCTTAGGTTTTCAGCCTGACGTTCGGGCGCGAAATTGCGCCCCGGCTTGCCGCCTGCATCGATGACCCCCATGCCCGTCGCTTGTGGATTAGGGTTGAACTGCATGACGCGGCGGTCAGCGGTGGCGGCGTCCCATGCGGCTTCGTCCAGATACAACCCACCCGGCGGTGCGGGTTTATAGACGCTGTCCATCCGCCCTTTTTGGCGCAGCGCATGCATCCGTGTGTCGTATTGATCGGCAATCGTGTCCCAGCGTGCGATGCGCTGCGGGGTCGTCTGATCATCCAGTGTGACGGTGACACCGGGCAGATAATCGAACAGCGTTTCCAGATCGTCCTGAAAGAACGCCAGCCAGTGTTCAACGCCCTGATGCTTGCGCCCGGCGCTGACCGCTTCGTACAGCGGATCGTCGGAACCGGCGGCGCCGAATTCAATGCGATAGTTCTGTCGAAAACGCGTGATCGCGGCCTCGTCCAGAATGACCTCTGAGACGGGGGCCAGTTCGATATCGGTCAGCTTTTCGGTGGTGCGCTGTGTCGCGGGATCAAACCGGCGCGCGCCGTCCAGCACATCACCGAACAGATCCAGCCGGATCGGGCCGGACTGACCCGGCGGATAGATGTCGATGATCCCGCCGCGTACGGCGTAATCGCCTGCTTCCATCACCGTAGGGCTTTGGGTAAAGCCCATGCGCGTCAGGAACTGGCGCAGCGCGTTTTCATCCACCCGCGCTCCGACCCGTGCCTTGAACGCGGCTTCGCGCAGGGTGGCGCGGGCAGGCACACGCTGGGTGGCCGCATTTACCGTGGTCAGCAAAACATAGCGGCTGGGCATTCCGTGCACCAACCCCGCCAGCGTGGCCATCCGCTGCGCAGAGATATCGGCATTGGGCGACACACGGTCATAGGGCAGGCAATCCCACGCGGGAAACACGATCACCGGCAAATCGGGCGCAAAGAACGCCAACGCCGCCTGCATCGCGGCCAGCCGCTTATCGTCGCGGGCCACATGCAGCACGGGCCGCCCGGCCCGGTCCAGTTCTGACAGGATCAGTTGGGCGTCATACCCTTCGGGTGCGCCGCTGACCGTGATGTGGGATGTATCGACCATGCAAGCGGACCTACCTTGCGCCCCGGCGGTGTCAAGGTCACAGCGTCAGAGCGCGCGCACAACCATCAGGTTTTGCGCCATCCCGAACATCGCGGTTATGAAAATAGAGATCATGCCGATGATCTGCACCCATAGCCTGTGGCGCATCAGGATCTTGATCAACACATCGGACGGCGGGTCTAGTGCATAGATCTTGTTCGCCGTCGACAGGCTGACCGCACCAACGATTGTCAGTGGGAACGACAAAAAGAACAGCGCCTGCGCCAGTTGAATCCAATAGACGAAACCCAAAACCGCAAGCGATGACAGCAAAAAGCAGCTGACCGCTGTCAGCGCCAGTCCGGCGTTGCCCGCAAGGTTCAGCAGGCGCGTCACATTGATCCGCGTTGCATCGGTCAGGTCAACCTGTGCCTCTTCCCCCTTGCGGCGGGCCCGTTGGATCAGGTCATAGGGAATGCCGATGACGTAATAGCTAAGCGATGACCACATGATCGCCAGAACGATCCAGTACCAGACTGTGCTGAACGACCGAAAGTCGATCACCTGGAAAATCGTTGAATTCCAATTCACTTGATGGGGCTCACTTGGCAGGCGGCAGTTGCGCCGGACCCTACGGTGTGCGGATCGGATTGCCCAGACTTGTGAGCCACGCAAATCCGTGCCACCCATCATGTGTGACAAGAAAGGCCCTTTCATGAAACCGACCGTTGCCCCCTTTCCCGCGACCCGCCTGCGGCGGCTGCGCAGTTCCGATGCCTTGCGCCGCCTGTCGCGGCAGCACAGGCTCAGCGCGGACGATCTGATCTGGCCGATCTTCGTGATGGACGGCAAGGACAACGAAGAAGCCATCGCATCGATGCCCGGCGTGACACGCAAAACGGTGGACCGCGCCGTCGCCGCCGCGAAAGACGCGTATGATCTGGGGATCCCCGCGATCTGCATCTTTCCCTATACAGGGATGGACGCCCGGACCGAAGACTGCGCGCTGGCATGGTCGCCCGACAACATCAGCAACCAAACCATCCGCGCGATCAAGGATGCGGTGCCGGACATGGCGATCATGACCGACATCGCGCTGGACCCCTACAACATCAACGGGCACGACGGTTTTGTCGAAAACGGGCAGATCGTCAACGACCGGACCGTCGAGGCACTGGTCAAGATGGCCATCGCACAAGCCGAAGCCGGGGCCGATATTCTGGGCCCGTCCGACATGATGGACGGGCGCGTCGCCGCGATCCGGGGCGCGCTGGAATCCCACGGCCACCAGAACGTGGCAATCCTGAGCTATACCGCGAAATACGCCAGCGCATTTTACGGCCCGTTCCGCGATGCGGTGGGTGCGTCTGCCGCGCTGACGGGCGACAAGAACACCTATCAGATGGACCCCGGTAACGCCGACGAGGCGATGCGCCTTGTCGAACGCGACCTGTCCGAAGGCGCCGATATGATCATGGTCAAACCCGGCATGCCCTATCTGGATATCTGCCGTGCCGCCAAGCAGATGTTCAGCGTTCCGGTCTTTGCCTATCAGGTGTCGGGCGAATACGCGATGTTACAGGCGGCCGCCCAGAACGGCTGGCTGGACGGTGACAAGGTGATGATGGAAAGCCTTTTGGCATTTAAAAGAGCGGGTTGCGACGGGATACTCACGTATTTTGCGCCCGCAGCCGCCCGTTTGATGCGCGAACATGGGACAAAGACGCGATAAGGGTGTGACAGGTTCGCCTTATGCCCTTATAATCATGCTCCAGAAGGCGGCGAACGCCTCATCGGCAGTAAAAGGGCAAAAGCAATGACATATCTAAACAGGCGCCGTGTCCTGCTGACAGGTGCAGCTGCGGCGGCAACAGCACTCGCAGCATGTGGCAACGGCATCGGAAGCGGTGCAGCATCGATGATCGACGCGCGGGTCGCAAGCACGGTTTCATTCATGCACGACACGTATCCCGGCACCCAAGAGCTGAGCCAGCGCGCTGCGGGCCGTCTGGTGATGCCGCTGGTGACAGAGGCAGGCTTGGGACTGGGCGGGTCTTACGGTCGCGGTGCGTTGCAGATCAACGGCACCACGGTTGATTATTATTCCGCAGCCACCGCGTCGGCGGGATTGCAGATTGGGGCGCAACAATACAGCCACGTCCTGTATTTCATGACAGAAACAGCACTCGCCGATTTCCGGCGTGGTTCAGGCTGGGCGGCTGGCGGCGATCTGGAATACGCGGTTCCCGAACGCGGCGAGGTGCTGCGCGCCGAAACAATCACATCTCTGTCTCCGGTCATTGCCGTGTTGTTCGCGCAGTCAGGTTTACGCTTGGGCGCCACCCTGAAGGGCACGAAATACACGCGGATCATTCCGTAACGCGTTGCGTGGCAACACTTTTCCCGGTCACCCATCGGGGGCTGAAACGTCCATGATTCCCATCGTTATCTTGGCGGCGGGGACGTCGTCTCGCATGCGGGGTGTTGATAAGCTGACCCAGCTTATCGACGGACAACCCCTGCTCAGACGGGTGGCTGCGCGCGCCTGCCCGGTTGGGACGGTTTTTGTCGCACTGCATCCTGACGCGTCCGCGCGTGCATCCGTGCTGGACGGTCTGCCCGTCACGCCGTTGATGATCGCCGACGCCGCAGAAGGCCTGTCCAGCACCATGCGCGGGGCTGTCGCGGCCTTGCCGGTTTGCCCTGCGTTCATGCTGGTTCTGGCCGATCTGCCCGACCTGACCACCGCCGATCTGGCAGCCGTCATGGCTGCCCGCGATACGGACCCCGACGCCCTGATCTGGCGCGGCGCGACGCCGGACGGCAAACCCGGCCACCCGATCCTGTTCGATGCAAGCTTGCGCCAACGCTTTGCCGACCTGTCTGGTGACACCGGCGGCGACAGCATCGTCAAACCGCTGCGCGACCGCACGCATCTGGTGCGCTTTACCGACGGCCGTGCCCGGCTGGATCTGGATACGCCAGAAGCCTGGGACGCATGGCGCGCCACACACTAACCGCGAAACGCAAACAGGGGCCACAAAGGCCCCTGTTCCGGGTTCCGGCGCCAAGGCACCGGAACCAGCTGCATGCGTTTACTTCATCAAAAGCTTGGCTTCGTGCTTTTTCAATGCCTTGCGGGCGGACTGGTAGCCTTCCAGACCTTCGGTGGTCTGCAGCTCTGGGAACAGTTCAAAGATTTCTGTCCGCTGGCTGTTGCCCAATCCGTTAAGCGAGTAATCGCCCGGATGGAAGCTTTCGGTCCATGCGCCGTTCGACAACACCACTTCGTGCTGTTCGAACATGAAGTGGATATAGGTCGTCCGCATGACATCCAGCGTATGGATCCCCTGCGCACCCACCATGTGCTTGGCTGCGGCCAGAACTTCGCGCTCTTCAAAGTAAAGCTGCGTTTTCTCGCTTGCGACCAGCAACCGGTGGTTCGGAGACAACATCATGTCGCGCTCCGGCAGACCTTGGCCCAGTGATCCGGCTTTCACCAGGATCGGCTTCATGTGCGGCTTGGCGGCCAGTTCCTTGCCGGTCATCTCTTTCGATCCGACCCAGACAATTTCCTGAATACCGTTGTCGCGCGTGATGACCTTGTCACCGGCCCGCAGATCTTCGACCAGACGTTCACCCTTTGGCGTGGCAATCAGGGTGCCCGGCGTAAAGCAGGGTGCCTCGATCTCTTCAAAGGTCGCTGTGGTGCCATCCTTGAAGTAGATGGTGCCGGATTCGCGCAGCTCTTCCGCATCACCCGCACCGCCGTTGGTTTCGATCCGGTCGATCTTGTCCAACGTTTCTTGGTCAAAGTTGAACTGGTCCACGTCGCCATCGTCAGGGTCTTCACCGCCGACGATGTGGTCGCCGGATGACACATCGGTAAAGGTGTCGTTGCCGAAGCCGCCCTTGACCAGATCGGCACCATCACCGCTGCTGATGACGTCGTCATCAACACCACCGTCAATGTCGTCAGCCCCGTCCCCACCAAAGATGGTGTCGGCGTCGTCACCAGTCCGGATCAGGTCATCGCCAGCACCGCCAAAGACGGTATCACGGTTGTCCAACGGATCGGGATCAGCCGGCAGACCGTCCCCCGCATAATCCTTGTCTGGCAGGCTGTCACTGCCGCCGTCGGAATAGATCTGATCGTTCCCGGCACCACCGTCGATGGTATCGGACCCGCTTTGGGACCGAATGATGTCGTCGCCGTCACCACCCAGGATCGAGTCGTCACCGTCGAAGCCACCGATCAGATCGTTGCCGGCACCACCATCCATAAAGTCGTCGCCGCCACCGCCCTGGATGGAATCGTCGCCGTCACCACCAAATATCTGGTCGTCTTCGCCGCCACCCTGGATCTGGTCATTGCCTTCGTCACCAAACAGCGTGTCAGTTCCACCACCGCCTTGGATGAAATCATCCCCGGTGCCGCCATACACGATATCATCATCAAGGCTGCCAGTCAGGCTGTCGTTACCCTGATCACCATAGATGGTGTCGTTGCCCTGATTGCCAGCAATGACATCATCATCCGCGCCGCCGTAGATCAGATCGTTCCCGGCACCACCGCTGATGGTGTCGGACCCGGCTTGGGACCGAATGATGTCGTCGCCGTCACCGCCCAGAATAGAGTCGGCACCGTCGAAGCCACCGATCAGATCGTTGCCGGCACCGCCATCCATAAAGTCTTCGCCGCCACCGCCCTGGATGGAATCGTCGCCGTCACCACCAAAGATCTGGTCGTCTTCGCCGCCGCCCTGGATCCGGTCATTGCCTTCGTCACCAAACAGTGTGTCAGTTCCACCACCACCTTGGATGAAATCATCCCCGGTACCGCCATACACGACATCATCATCCAGACTGCCAGTCAGGCTGTCGTTACCCTGATCGCCATAGATGGTGTCGTTGCCTTGATTGCCAGCAATGATGTCATCATCCACGCCACCATAGATCAGATCGTCACCAGCGCCGCCCTGAATGCTGTCGGCATCATCACGACCATAGATCGTGTCGTTGCCAGCGCCGCCAAAGATCGTGTCCCGGTTGTCATTCGGTGCCGGATCAACCGCATCGACCAGATCAAATTCGTCCGTGTCCAGACCGCCGTAGATCAGATCGTCGCCATCGTTGCCGAACAGGGTGTCTTCGCCCTGACTGCCGATGATGGTGTCGTTGCTCGTTCCACCGTCGACGTAATCATCGTCGATTCCGGCATCAATGAAATCGTTGCCGCTTCCGCCGAACACCGTGTCGTCGTCGTCACCGGTAAAGATGATGTCGTCACCGGCACCGCCATCGACCACATCAATGTCGTCGTCAGGGTTCTGATCGTTGTCACCAATAGTCAGACCCGGCACCGTGGTTCCCGGATAATCGTAATCCGTGGCCGGATCGAAGTGGTTACCCGCGTTGATCGTGTCGTTGCCATCGCCACCAAAGACCGTGTCACTGCCGGTGCCCCCGGTGATGCTGTCGTCGCCTGCGTCGCCGGCCAGCGTATCGTCGCCGGTGCCGCCCACAATGGTGTCGTCGCCTTCACCACCTGAAATGACATCGTCGCCCTGATTGCCGTTCAGCACGTCGTTGCCATCGTCACCGTTGATCGTGTCGTTATCGTCACCACCGTTGATGATATCGTTGCCGATCCCGCCCGAGATGGAGTCTTCACCATCGCCACCGCGGATGGAATCGTCGCCAGCACCGCCAAGGATCGTATCGTCCCCATGGTTGCCAAAGATGTGATCGTCGCCTGCGTCGCCGCTAAGTGTGTCGTTGCCAACACCGCCATCGATGGTGTCGTTACCTGTTCCGCCGAACACCTCATCGTTGCCGTCACCGGCGTCGATGCTGTCGTTGCCACCCAACCCGGAAATCAGGTCGTCGTTGCCGGTATCGCCCGGCAGGATGGCGTCATTGCCGTCCACGATATCGCCATCGGCATCCACATACGGAATGTCGGGGTTGATGATGTCATCGCCGTCGGTGCCCTGAATGGTCCCGTCGTTCGATCCACCCACGGTAAAGCTGGCGGTTGCCGTATCGAACCCACCGTTCCCATCCGACACCGTATAGGTAACCGACGTGGTCGCCGTATCGTTCAAGCCGACGTCGTCGAAATCAACATTGGCGTCGAAATCAACGGTGCCGTCTGCGTTGATGGTGAACAGACCGCCGTTGTCGCCTGCGACGGCGACACCGACATTCGTGTTCGGCCCGGTGCCACCGACCCCGACCACCGTCAGCGGATCGCCTTCGACATCGCTGTCGACACCTTCACCCGTGTCATCCGTGATGACATTGCCGTCAATGTCACCGGCCGTTTCGTCTGATTCAACGCGATAGGTATTGTTGGTGGCAATCGGTGCATCGTTGGTGCCCGTGACCGTCACGGTGACCGTGACCGGATCCGAGGTGCCGCCGTTGCCGTCGTCCGCCGTATAGGTGACCGTCGTCTCGCGTGTCTCGCCCTCCGCCAGATCCTGGAAATCATCTTCGGGATCGAAGCTGACGGTGCCATCGGGATTGATGGTGATCTGACCGCCGTTGTCGCCCGTGACAGGGGTCCCGACATTCGCCGCATCGCCGTTCACCGTGCCGACCGTCAGCTGTGGGCTGTCGGGATCGATGTCGTTGTCCAGCACGTTGCCCGGCAGAACCTGTGCACCGTCCTCGACCGCATCAAGCGTGTCGGCCACCGCGATTGGCGCAAGATTGCTGCCCGTCACCGTGATCGTCACCGTCACCGGATCAGAGACACCGCCATCGTTGTCACGTGCCGCATAGGTCACAGTCGTCGTACGGGTCTCGCCCTCGGCCAGATCGTCGAATGCGCCGTTCGGATCGAACGACAGGCTGCCGTCCTCTCCGATCGTGACCAGACCGCCGTTGTCCGCGGCAATCGGTGCGCCGACATTTGCAGAATCGCCGTTGACGCTGTCGACGTTCAGCACAGCG
>NZ_JAAFZU010000029.1 GCF_018263905.1 Loktanella sp. SALINAS62
CCCTTCCCATACCGATCCTTACCCAGATCGATACTGGCCTCTCCTTTCCTCTTACGTTGCCATACCAGGGCCACACTATCAGAGACCAATTGTTCAACCGACAGCCTGAGTTTGGCTTCTTGGTCTCCTTCAACCCTCCTCATGGTCTTACCAGTGCCTTCCCACGTGTGGGACTGGATCATGTCCATCACGACACCTACGACCCTGTTGAAGGCTTCATAGCGGTTGGTGTAACGGCTTGAAACTATATCGTTGGACATCCGGATTCATCCATACTTGCTAATATGTTGGCTAAATCGCCAGTGGTAGATCTCGTGTAACCCATGTTGTGAACATTGGTTTCAAACCTGGCTTGAATGCGGTTGTACAAACTGGTTCTTATCTCTGGTAGTACCTACCTTATACACCCTTCTAACTCCATACTAGGTAGAGTTACAAGTGGACGGCGTTATGCCTAGATCTGTGCATCTGATCCGCAACACACACCTACACGGTAACCAGTCAAAATGGCTGACCATTTCCCGTGATCCTTCGATTAAAGGGACCCGGCCCGGTTGAGGTATCTAAGCCGGTTTACAGAACTAAAATCCCTAATCCGGTACACACCCTATGTACGATATCCCTACGGGGGTGGGGTGGCACTTGCCCCGGTGGCCTGCTCAATAAATGGCTATAGACCAGCATACCCTAGGAGCCGCTGTAAGGCCGCCTAGACTGTGTACTTCAATGTTAGCGACAACTAGGGCGTCTGACATTCAAGCACCTCTAAGGGGCCTTACAGCCGCAGGAGGATGCCACCTTGAAGTTTGGTCGGGTCCCACGCTGTTGAGCTTCTCGCATTAATAATGGTCCAGCCTGACCGTAGAACAAACCGTAGTACATTTGGTGCCTGTTGACCTAGAGCTTCAAACGACGATATTCCTTGTTTTGCTGACGTTTGAAGATCTTGCGGTGCCTGCAACGGGCACAAAACCAAAACATGCCGAGGAAACCAACCTCTCCTGGGCACCACGATTTCCCC
>NZ_JAAFZU010000030.1:0-98579 GCF_018263905.1 Loktanella sp. SALINAS62
GCTTTATGCTTTGGGGAAAGGTTCACATGGCTCAGTTCTCAGTGAAAATAATGCGCCTTAACGGCTCAGTTCTGGGTGCAAATCAACATACGCGACTCTACGGCGGCTTGTTTCAAACACGAGCCAAGCTTCCACCGGTGCCTGACCCAGCACATAAGGTGCCTGACCCAGCACATAAAAACGGCCAAAGCCACAAGATGTACAGATACGCGTTGGCATCGGCCAGGTCACGACAATGCCGGAAAAACCGCGTCAGGTGCGGTAAGGCGTGATGTCGTCAGCGGACAGCGCGTAACCGACCTCTGCCAGTTGGGTTTGTGTCGCGGCGGCGCCGAACATGCCTGTCACTGTGATCGGCGCAAACAGCCGGTCGGATTCGAACGGTCGTTCAGTCGTCACCAGCACAAGCTGGTTTGCAGGGGGCGGCGGCACATGAATGCAGGCGCCGACAAACGGAACCAGCATGAAAACCGTGACCCCCTGACCATCGAAATCCAATGGGATGATAAAACCGGACAGCCGCACAATGCGCCCGTTCCAATCCGACCGGATCCCTGACGACGCCGGCTGCTGGCTGGCCATCGCCGTTTCGTCATGCGGTCCGAATCCCTGAAGTGCGGGCGGGATGTAGTCTTGATTCTCCGGCACCAAATCCCGCCATTGCAGGTCCACGATGTCGTCCGCGCGCAACCCGGTCGCTCGCAAACCGGCCAGTCCAGCAAGTCCAAGGCACAGCCCGCGCCGGGTGATCGGCAGTGTCACCATTCGTAGATTTCGATGTTCAGGGCCGCCAGTTCGTAACCGATGTCGCCCAGATCGGTCGATCGCAGGTTGGTGGACATTTGCCCGGTGACCCAGATCGCGTCCCACAGGTTGTCGCTGGGCCATGGATTTTTGGCCGTCACGAACACCAGCTGGTTGGGCGGCGGCGGTGGCACATGGATGCAGGCACCGACATAAGGCACCAGCACAAATTCCGTGACACCATCGGCCACGGTTTCGAGCGGAATGATATAACCCGGCATCCGGATCACCTGACCATTCAGCGCGGTGTTCAGCTTGACGCCGTTTTCGTCAAAAATCGGGGACCACGTGTCGTTGACTTCGTCCTTTTCGCCGTCGGCGATGATTTCCGAATACGGCACGCCGGGCGGGATCAGATCATCCCATGTGATTTCACGATAGGGCTGCGCAAATCCGCGCGCGGGTGCCACGATGCCGGCGGCGGCCAAAAGCCCGAAGTGCCGGCGCGTCAATGTAAGGTTTTTCATCATATCCTCACCATCATGCCATCAGCGAGCGACAACCGATAGGCCCGTATTGCCGGAAACAGGCTAACAACAGCCGCAGCGACCATCACAATGCCGAGAACCCATGCCTCGCGCAATGTCGGCGGGGCAATCGGCAGCCAGATGCCGAACGCGGCATCGATCCAAGGCTGGCCCACAAACAAGCTGACATACAGTAATATCAGGCCCAGCGCCCCACCCAGGGCCGCCATCAACACAGCCTCTGTCACCAATAAGCCAAGGATCGTTGCGGGCCGCGCGCCCATCGCGCGCCAGATTGCCATTTCCCGGCGTCGTTCATTCAGACTGGAAAAGATCATCGCCATCATGCCGATCAGCGCGGTCACGACCACCAGCGCCGATACCCCGATCAGGGCGGTTTCCGCGATGCCCACGATCTGCCACAGTTCTTGCAGGGCGACACCGGGCAGCACGGCAAGCAACGGTTCTTCGGGATATTCGTTGATCCAGCGTTGCAGGCCAAAGATTTGCAATCGCGATTCCACACCGACAAGGGCGGCGGTAATTGCGGTCGGTGTCAGGTCCATCTGGCGGATGACATCGACCGGGGTGCTGCGACCGGTGTTGCCGCCGTTCTGCCAATCAACGTGAATGGCCTCTATCGCCTGCAGCGTGACGATCACGGTGCGGTCCACGGGCGTTCCCGTCTTTGCGATGATCCCCGCCACCCGGAACGGCTGATCCGTGTGGTCGGTAAACGACGCCAGCCCGTGCGACACGATGATCGGATCACCCACGGCATACCCCAGTGTCGCCGCCACATCGGCACCGATCACCGCGTCGTACAGGTCGTCCAGCCCATGGCCTTCGGCAATGTCCAATGACCGCCCGCCGCGATACTGGTAGTGGTCGAAAAACGCAGGCGTCGTTCCCATCACCCGGAACTGACGATGACTGTCCCCAAGCGAGATCGGGACAATCCAGTCCACCTGTGGCCGCGCGGCGATGTCCTGATAGCTTTCCCATGTCACGTTGTTGGTGGCATTGCCGATCCGGAAGACCGAATACAGCAACAGTTGCACCGACCCCGACCGCGCGCCCACGATCAGATCAGTGCCCGAAATCGTATCGGCAAAGCTGGCCCGCGCACCGGTGCGCACCTTTTCCACCCCCAGAAACAGCCCCACCGACAATGCGATGGCCAGAATGGTCATACCGACGGTCAGCGCGCGCGCCATCAGCGATTGGCTGGCAAGACGCAGGATCATGCGGCGGTCCTTTGGGTTTTGATGATCTCTTCCAGCCGGATGACGCGGTCGAACCGCTGGCCCAGCCGTTCGTCGTGACTGACCATCAACAGCGTGGACCCTGCCCTGGTCACCTGATCGAACAGAAGATCCAGAAAATTGCCCTGCGTCGCGGCGTCCAGCGCCGATGTCGGTTCATCCGCAACGATCAGCGCGGGCGCACCGATCAGCGCACGCGCCACGGCGACACGTTGCTGTTGCCCGACGCTGAGCCGTCCCGCCTGTGTCGTCAACACATCGACCGGCAGGCCAAGCGCCGCACACAGCCGGGCCGCCTCTGCACGGGGATCACCTGTGCGGGCGCGGCGCCCCGGCGCAAAGCGCAGGGGCAACAGAATGTTGTCGATCACGCGGGCATAGGGCAGCAGATTGAACTGCTGAAAAATCACGCCGATCCGTTCCGCACGAAGCCTGTCCCGCGCACCGGCCCGAAGGGCACCCAGATCGTTGCCGTCGACCATGACCTGCCCCGATTGCGCCGTAGCGATCCCGCAGACCAACGACAGCAGCGTCGATTTACCGGACCCGCTGGCCCCCAGCAGCAGCACGCTTTGCCCCTGCGCGATCTGGAACGCCGGGCAATTCAGCGTAAACCCGCCCTGCCCCGGCCAGGTAAATGTCACATCGGTCAGGGCAAGGGCGGGTACGGTCATGCGTCGTTCAACACCAGTTCTGCGGTATCACGGTCGATTTCGGCGGCACTGGCACCGGCATCGGTCACAAACTGCGCTTCGATTTCCTGCGCGTTCGGGAATTGATCGAAGAACGGCAGGCCGATGCGGGTCAATGCGGCAGGATCGCCGCAGTCAAAGCCATAGGTCGCATGAAATTCGGTGTGTTCAGCGCTGTCGGCGTTTTCAGCGTCGGCATTGTCATGATCGTCGTCGTGGTTATGCGCATCATCGCCATGGTCGTCATGGTGTTCATCGTCGTCAGCGTTCAAATTCACCGCGACATCGGTCAGGCGACATTGCGCCGCGTCGGGCAAAGACACGATATTTTCGGTGACCAGCATGGCGCGGAGCGCTTGTGCAATGGCGTCCTTGTCCGCGTCGCTGCTTGCCGCGTATTCAAAGCCGACGATGTTCACGCCGGGCGATGTAAGCTCGATTTCAAGCCTGTCCCCTTCGACCACCAGCGTCATGGTGCTGACACCATGCACATGGCTGTCCATTTCGCGGGTCTCCTGCGCCATCACGGGTGCTGCGGCCACAGCCGCCAGAATCGCGAGTCCATACGTTTTCATAATGATTCCCTTTATTCGTATCTGATCGTTGTTCAGAGGGCCAAGGCAACGCCTTTGCGCCGCATTGGCCCGATGTTCAAAGCTGAATGACCGTTAGAGACAATCCGCCAGAGCGGTCGCCAAATTCCGCAGCATGTCAGGATAGAGCGCGGCACCCGGTTCAAGGTCGGACCCCAACGGATCAAGCACACCGCTGCGCGCGGGAGACCCATCCATGACGGCGGCCATGATGCCAGGATTGAACTGTGGTTCTGACAGCACGCAGGTCACGTCTTGCTGTGCGACACGCGCCTGAATTTCAGCAACCCGCGACGGACTGGGATCGGTCGCGTCCGACACGGAAATCGCGCCCGATGACGGGAAGTCGAATGCGTTTTCAAAATATTGAAAGGCATCATGAAAGACGATGAACTGAGCGTCGCGCACAGGGGCCAGAATGGCGTCAATCTCTGCACGCAGGCTATCCAGTTCCTGCTGTCCCGCATCGGCGTTGGCGGTATAGGTCGCGGCATTTTCAGGGTCCGCATCAGACAAGGCCCGTGCGATCACATCCAGCCAGACCGACGCGTTGTCTGGGGATAGCCACGCATGCGGATCATGGTCGCCGTGATCGTGTTCGGCGTCGTCACTGGCGTGATCATCTGCGTGGTCGTCATGACCTGCGGCGTGATCATCTGCGTCGCCTGCATGATCGTCAGTATGTTCGGCGTCATGATCATCATGATCGGCGTGATCTTCGCTGTGTTCGGCAGTGTCGTCGTTTTCATGCGCGTGGACTTCGAACAGGGCACCCTCGCGGACGGGCAGTTCTGTCGTGCCCTCTGTTTCCAGCAGTTCGAACACAGCCGCATTGGTGGCCAGCGTGCCGATCGCGTCACCCAACCAAGGCGTCAGGTCTGCGCTGACCCAAAATACAAGGTCAGCCCCCTGCAATGCTGCGGCTTCTGACGGGCGCAGGCTGTATTCATGCGGGGTTGCACCGGGGGCCACGATCAACGACGGCGCACCGACACCATCCATGACGCGGGCCACCAGCGAATGAACCGGGGCGATATCGACCGCGACAGCGGGCGCATCCGCAAGCGCTGTTCCTGCCAGCAGCGCGGCCGCAGCAGTCAGGGGGGCAAGGTTTCTGGACAAGGGTGTCTCCATGTGATTATATAACGTTACAAATTTCTTACAGGAAATGTAATAACATGACAAGCGGCACGGGAACCGGATCTTTGTCCCCTACCGATCCAGTCGGGTTCGACACGCATGATCACGATGACTGCATCAGCACCGCCGTCGCGTCGGCGGAGGCGTTTTGCACAGGTAACAGCCTGCGGTTTACCCCGGTGCGCCGCAAGGCGCTTGAAATCCTGTTGCAGGAACATCGTGCACTGGGCGCTTATGAAATGCTGGACCGCTTGCGCGATGCGGGGTTCGGGTCACAGCCGCCCGTGGCCTACCGCGCGCTGGAATTTCTGGTGGCGAATGGCTTCGCCCACAAGATCGAACGCCTGAACGCCTTTATCGCCTGCGCCCATCCCGGCGCCAACCATTCCCCTGCCTTTCTGATCTGCCGGTCCTGTGACAACGTCGCAGAGGCACAATCCGCACCGGCCCGTGGCAGTCTGGGCGATGCCGCCCGCGCGGTCGGCTTTCAGATCGAACGCACCATGGTCGAAGCGGTGGGGCTGTGTCCCTCTTGCGCGAAATCGCCCACCCCATGAATCTGGTATCCGTTGAAAACATCAGCGTCGGCTACGGCGCGCAAAAGGTGTTGCGAAATGTATCCTTGGCCATCGCGCCGCGCGAGATCGTCACCATCGTCGGGCCGAACGGTTCCGGCAAGACAACGCTGCTGCGCGCCCTGATCGGTGCCGCACGCCCATCGCAGGGGCATATCCGCAAAAGAACCGGGTTGCGCGTCGGCTATGTGCCACAAAAGCTGCATATCGACCCGACGCTGCCCATCACCGTGGAACGGTTCCTGCGGCTGCCCGGTGGCATTGCACGCAGTGCCTGCGCACAGGCGTTGCGCCGCGCCGGTGTGCCGGACCTGTCGGGACGGCAGATGTCGGACCTGTCCGGGGGCCAGACGCAACGCGTCCTGCTGGCGCGCGCCCTGATCAACGAACCCGAACTGCTGCTGCTGGACGAGGCGACGCAAGGGTTGGATCAGCCCGGGTCAGCCGCATTCTACCGCCAGATCGAGGATGTGCGCCGGACCACCGGTTGTGCCATCCTGATGATCAGCCACGAATTGCACGTCGTGATGAGCGCGTCCGACAGGGTCATTTGCCTGAACGGTCATGTCTGCTGCGAAGGGACGCCCGACATCGTATCGGCAGCCCCCGAATATCGCGCGCTGTTCGGCACCGGGACGGGCGGCGCGCTGGCGCTGTATCGTCACGATCACGACCACGCCCATGACGACACCTGTGACCACGCCCACGGACATGATGCGCACGCGCATCCGACAAAGGCGGCTGAATGATGCTGGATGATTTCATGACCCGCGCCATGCTGGCGGGTGTCGGCGTGGCCTGTGCTGCCGCCCCGCTGGGCAGCTTTGTCGTTTGGCGGCGCATGGCCTATTTCGGGGATGCAACGGCGCATGCCGCGATCCTTGGCGTTGCGTTGTCGCTGGCGCTGAACCTGTCGATCTTTGCGGGCGCGGTCGCTGTTGCACTGATCATGGCGCTGACAGTGACGCTGCTGACCGGGCGCGGCTATGCAATGGATACGCTGCTGGGCGTCCTGGCCCATTCCGCATTGGCATTCGGGCTGGTGGCGGTGTCGTTCCTGTCGGGCGTCCGCATCGACCTGATGGCCTATCTGTTCGGTGACATTCTGGCCGTGTCGCGCGGGGATCTGGCCGTGATCTGGGCGGGTGCGGCACTTGTCGTCGGGTTGATCGCATGGCGTTGGTCCGCCCTGCTGACCGCCACCCTGAGCGAGGAACTGGCCTATGCCGACGGTATCGATCCGCGGCGCGAACAACTGGTTCTGACCGTGGCGCTGGCGATCACGGTGGCCGTCGCGATCAAGGTTGTGGGCGTCTTGCTGATTGCCGCCATGCTGATCATTCCCGCCGCCGCAGCGCGCCCGCTGTCGCGCACGCCCGAACAGATGGCGCTGATTGCGGCGCTGATCGGTGCGGCGGCGGCGGTCGTGGGGCTGCGGGCGGCCTATACGTTTGACACGCCTGCCGGGCCGTCCATCGTCTGCGTCGCAGCGGTCGTGTTTCTGGCGACCAGTCTTTTGCGGACGCTGCAAACACGGGATCGCAAACCACGCTAGGCATATCGTCTAGCGGGGCAAAGGTCGCGCGATGTCTGATGGCACCTTGCGCGGCGGGCTTGCATGGGGTGGCGAAAACGACAACAACTGCCGGACCTGACACGGCCAATGGCCGATCAACGCCTGACCAATGGACACCTGCCATGGCCAACCCGCTTTATGACGCATTGTTCGGCCGCCATGCAGGCAGGGACACACCGTTTCTGCATGTCCCCGATGGCAGCACGATCACGCATGACGCATTTCTGCGGCTTGCCGCGCGCTATGCCCATGCGATCACGGACGCGGGCCTGCGCCCCGGCGACAGGCTGGCGGCACAGATCGACAAATCACCACATGCCTTGGCCGTTTATGCCGCATGTGCCCAGTCCGGCGTTGTCTTTTTGCCATTGAACACCGACTACACACCCGCAGAGCTGGATTATTTCATCGGCAATTCCGGTGCCCGGCTGGTGCTGGGCACCACCCGCGCGGCGGACGCGCTGACACCGATCGCAACCGCCCATGACGCAACCTTGATGGCACTGGACGCGGATGGATCAGGCAATTTCGCCGCCGCCGCCGCCCACCGGCCCGAAAGCTTTCCCACGGCAAAACGCAGCGGCGACGATCTGGCGGCGTTGCTTTACACCTCTGGCACGACGGGGCGATCCAAAGGCGCAATGCTGAGCCAGGACAACCTGTTGTCGAATGCCCGTACCCTGACGGATTATTGGCGTTTTACGGCGGACGACGTGCTGCTGCATGCCCTGCCGATCTTTCACACGCACGGGCTGTTCGTCGCCACCAACATCACGCTGCTGGCGGGCGGCGCGATGATATTCTTGCCGGGGTTCGATCTGGACCGGATGATCGCTGAACTGCCGCGCGCCACGGCGCTGATGGGTGTTCCGACATTCTACACCCGGCTGCTGGATGATCCCCGGTTCGACGCGGATCTGGTGGCAAACATGCGGCTGTTCATTTCCGGCTCTGCCCCGTTGCTGACTGAGACGCACATGCATTTCGAACGCCGCACCGGGCACCGGATTCTGGAACGCTACGGCATGACCGAAACCAACATGAACACATCCAACCCCTATGATGGCGAACGGCGGGCGGGCACCGTGGGGTTCCCCCTGCCTGACGTCGCGCTGAAAATCACCGATCCCGCAACGGGCCAAACGCTGCCGCAGGGTGACATTGGCCAGATCGAGGTGCGTGGCCCCAATGTGTTCCAAGGCTACTGGCAAATGCCCGACAAGACGGCAGAGGAACTACGCCCCGACGGGTTTTTCATCACCGGCGATCTGGGGCAAATCGATGCCGACGGCTATGTGACCATCGTGGGCCGCAACAAGGATCTGATCATTTCGGGGGGATACAACGTCTATCCCAAAGAGGTCGAACAGGAACTGGATGCCCAGCCCGGCGTCCTGGAAAGTGCCGTGATCGGCGTGCCGCACCCCGATCTGGGCGAAGCCGTCGTTGGCGTGCTGGTCGCGCAACCGGGTCAAACCCTTGACCCTGACGCGATCCGTAATGCCATCGGGGACCGGCTGGCGCGTTACAAACACCCCAAGCGGTTGATCCCGGTGACAACGCTGCCGCGCAATACGATGGGCAAGGTGCAGAAAAACCTGCTGCGCACCCAACATGCAGATCTGTTCACCTGACGCCCCGCCCCGTCACCATATCAGGACATAATGCCATGCTGGACCCGATCCGGGACTGGGACGATGCCTTTGCCAATATGGCGCATATACCGGGGTCGGATCGTTTGCCCGACCAGTGGACACAGGCGGCAGCGGCCTACCGTGCCAGCGGCGTGCGGATCGATCAGGGTATCGCCTATGGCAATGCCGAACGCGCACGGCTTGATCTGATATGGCCTGATGGTCCGCCGCTAGGGTTGGCGGTGTTCGTGCATGGCGGCTACTGGATGCAGACCGACCGGCAGACATGGACCCATCTGGCGGCAGGCGCCGTGGCGCGCGGCTGGGCAGTCTGCCTGCCCGGCTACACACTTGCCCCTGACATAGCCATCGCAGGCATCACGCAACAGATTGGTGCAGCGATTGCCTGTGCTGCCGGGATGGTCACAGGGCCATTGCGGCTGGCGGGGCATTCTGCAGGCGGCCATCTGGTGACACGGATGATCTGCGACGATACCCCGCTGCCGCGCGCCGTGCTTGACCGGATTGCCGGGGTCGTGTCGATCAGCGGCGTCCACGATCTGCGCGCCCTGTGCCACACGCGGATGAACACGACATTGAAGCTTGATCAGGCCACAGCACAGGCCGAAAGCCCCGTGCTGCACCGCCCGGCCCGCGCTGTGCCATTGACCTGCTGGGTCGGTGGCGGCGAGCGGCCAGAGTTCATCCGCCAGTCGCGCCTGCTGGCGGCGATCTGGAACGGGCTGGACCTGCCGACGGATTGTATTCTGGACGGCAACCACGATCATTTCAGCGTATTGGATGGTCTTTGCACCCCTGACAGCGCGCTGGTGCGCCGCTGGTTGGCCGACGACACAGCCCCCACAGATACGCGAAAGGACACCGCATGACGACATTCGACGAAGATCTGTTCCTGAAGGGTCTGGAACGGCGCAGGGCCACACTGGGGGCCGACTATGTCGACCGCAATCTGGCGGCTGCCGATGATTTCACGCGCCCCTTTCAGGACGCGATGACCGCATGGTGCTGGGGGTTCGGCTGGGGCGACGACGTGATCGACGCCAAAACCCGCAGCATGATGAACCTGTCGATGATCGGCGCATTGGGCAAGATGCACGAATGGGAACTGCACTGTCGGGGGGCCATCGCCAACGGCGTGACCCGTGACGAGCTGCGTGCGATCATCCACGTGATCGGCATCTATTGCGGCGTGCCGCAAGCGCTGGAATGTTTCCGCGCCGCCCGCCGCGTGCTGGACGACATCCCGGCCAGTGACGCGCCCACACAAACGCCGCCTGACGCAACGGCGGACTGAACCGCGATGCATTGCGCCCATGCCGCTTCTGCGGTTTGCTGACCGCAGGTTTCGGGGGGGCACTGCAGGCATGACACAGGATACGCAAACGCTGGATCTAGATGCGGTCGAACGCTATCTGACAACGCATCTGCCCGGCTTTCAGGGGCCGGTGGCGGCTGAAAAGTTTCAGGTCGGCCAGTCCAATCCGACGTTTCGGCTGGATACGCCGAAACGGCGTTATGTGCTGCGGCGCAAACCCCCCGGCGTCTTGCTGAAATCGGCCCATGCGGTTGATCGCGAATTCAGGGTGCAGCGCGCGCTGGCCGATACCGATGTGCCGGTCGCGCAGGTGCATCTTTTGTGTCAGGATCCCGCAATCATCGGGTCCGATTTCTATGTGATGGACCATGTGGATGGGCGGAATTTCAACGAACCGACGCTGGACGGACTGACGCCGCCCGACAGGCGGGCGCTGATGGACGACTGGAACCGCGTGCTGGCTGCCCTTCACAACGTGGATATCAACGTGGTCGGGCTGGGCGACTACGGCCCGCCGGGCAATTATCTGGAACGCCAGATCGGGCGCTGGACGCAGCAGTACAAGGCGGCGGAAACAACCCCGCTGCCCGCAATGGATGCGTTGATCGCCGCGATGGCGGACCATCGTCCCGCCGACGACGGCCAACGCACGCTGGTCCACGGGGATTACCGTATCGACAACATGATGTTTGAACGGGACGGCACCCGTTGTCTGGCCGTGCTGGACTGGGAGCTGTCGACGACCGGCCACCCCTATGCCGACCTTGCTGCCGTTCTGATGCAATGGCAGATGCCCCCCGGCCCCGATACGCGTGGCCTGATGGGGGTGGACCGGGGCGCGCTTGGCCTGCCGTCGGACGACGAATTTGTTGCGCGATACTGCGAAGGCCGCGGGATCGCACGCATCGACAATCTGGGGTTCTACGTCGCCTTTTGCTTTTTCCGGATGGCCGCGATCCTGCAGGGTGTGTTCCGCCGGTCGCTGGATGGCAACGCGTCCAACCCCGAAGGCGGGCGGCGGGCAGAGCAACTGGTTCCGCAATTTGCCAAAGGCGGGCTAGCCGCGCTGGAAACCTAATCCTGCGTCGCGCCACGCGGCAAAACCACGCTCACTTGCAAACCGCCGGTCGCGCGGTTGGCCAGCGTCACGGTGCCGCCGTGGGACAGGATGATATTGCGCGCAATCGACAGGCCAAGACCCGCCCCGCCGGTATCTGCGCTGCGGCTGTCATCGCCCCGCACGAACGGATCGAACATCGCGTCCAGCCGGTCGGGTGCGATCCCCGGACCGTCATCCGTGATCGTGACCGTGACCAATTGCGCTGACGCATCGATGGCCACCGCTGCCGATCCCGCATAGCGCAGCGCGTTGTCGATCAGGTTGCCCAACGCACGGCCCAGCGCCACGGGACGCCCGCGCACCCGCACCGGGCCGGACGTGGTCAGCGTTGCACCGCGTTCGTCGGTCAGGCGGGTCAGCAGCGCCGACAGGTCCAGTGTCACGGTCTGTTCCGCCTCTGCCGATCCTTTGGCAAAGGCGACAAGACCGTCGGCCATCACTGTCATGTCGTTGAGCGTGCGGATCATCGGGGCCGCGTCGACGGGGTCCAGCATTTCGGCCCTGATCCGCAGCGACGTAATGGGCGTGCGCAGGTCGTGCCCGACGGCCCCCATCGTGCGCATCCGTTCCGCGTCGAAACGCGCGATGCTGGACTGCATCGCGTTAAAGGCCGCCGCGACCTGCCGCAACTCGCGCGCGCCCTGCTCTGGCACACGGGCGCTGCGGTCACCGCGCCCGGCGGCGCGTGTGGCCGCCGCCAGATGTGACAAGGGTCGCGTCAGTCGGCGCAGAAACAGCGCGCTGACCCCCAGCGTCGACACCAGCGACAGGCCCAGCAGCATAAAGAACATCCGGTCATCGAACCCCGGCGATCCCGGTGGCACGTTGCGGGTCGCAAGGTTCATCCACTGCCCCCCGCCACCGCCCAGACGGATCGAAATTGCAATGGCACCACCACGGCGGTGCATTCCGTCACGCCCGTCACGCCCCAGCGGCAGGATCGCGCCCCGCACATCACGGTCCGGCAACCGTTCCGACAACGCGCGGGTCAACGCCTGTGCCTGCGGTGCACGTGCCGCGATGTCACCGACCAGCGGGACAGGCGTGACGCTGACGCGTGAAAACCGGGTCGAGGCGTCGCTTGCGATTGTCATACGCGCGGCAGGTGGCACAGCCTCCAGTGCCGGAACCAGCGACAGGACGCGTTCGATTTCACGATCGACAATGGCTGCCCGGTCCATCTTGTCGCGGTCCATCGCCAGCAGGATCAATGCCGCGACATTGGCCGCGATCAGTGCTGTCGCCAGCAACAACAGAAACCGTCCCGCCAGACCGTCGGGGATCAGGCGCATCATACGGTGTCCACCGTGGCCACCAGACGGTAACCGCCGCCCCATTCCGTGACGATCAACGCAGGACGCGCAGGGTCGTCTTCCAATTTGCGGCGCAGGCGGCTGACAGCGTTGTCGATGGCGCGGTCATAGGCCTTTGTATCGCGGCCTGCGGTCAGGTCCAGCAGGCGCGACCGGTTCAGGACAGTGCCGGGATGATCCAGAAAGATGCCAAGCAACCGGTTTTCCCCCGATGTCAGACCAACGGCACGTCCGTCTTGATGGATTAGCGACAGTGCGCCGGGGTCGTGCACCCAGCCTGCGAACCGCCGCCGGTCGGTGGGCACCGCGGGCGCGGGTTCCGGCACACGGCGCAGCACCGCGCGGATGCGCGCCAGCAGCTCGCGCGGGTTGAACGGCTTTGTCATATAGTCGTCGGCGCCCATCTCCAGCCCGACAATCTGGTCGGTGCCATCGGCCATCGCGGTCAACAGGATGATCGGCGGCCCCTTATGTTCGACCAGCCAGCGGCACAGGCTTAGCCCGTCTTCGCCCGGCATCATGACGTCCAGCACCACCAGCGCGATCCGCGAGTCGTCCAGCACGCGGCGCGCGTCACCGGCATTTGCGGCCAGTTGCGTGCGAAATCCCTGTTTGCGCAGATATTGCCCCAGCGGCTCGCGGATATCGCGGGCATCGTCCACGATCAGGATCTGGGGCGTCTCTGCGTCGCGCATGGCTGTCATCCGGTCTGGGTTGCCCCGTGATAGCGGGCTTGGCATGTCCCGATCCAGTGCCGAGTCGATCATTTCGCACGAAGTTTGTCGCAAGATGTGTCAGCGTCCGATGTTGTGACAATTGGCGACAAAGACACCGGCGCGCTGACACACATCAATGGTCATGGGTCGGTAAATCAGGGTCAGCGCGGGACAGATCGTCCCGGCGGACATCGATCTTGAAAGGATCACGCGATGACACACACAAAACTTTTGCCGATGACATTTCTTGCCGTGGCCCTGGCGGCGAGTGGCGCGATGGTCGCCACCGCACAGGAAACCACACCCGATAGCCAGAGTGTGCAGACCGCCCCCGCCGCTGATGGCGTTCGTCACGCACGCCATGGCGGCGGTGGCAAAGCGGGCCACCGTGGGCGCATGGGTGGCGGTCGCGGCATGATGGGCGAAATCCTGATGCAGGCCGACGCCAACAGCGACGGCACGCTGACCGTGGACGAATTGCAGGCGTTCCGGGCGGCGCGTGTCGATGCCGCCGACACATCGGGCGACGGTAACCTGAACCTTGAAGAATTTCAGTCGCTTTACGCAGAAATGATGCGCAGCCGGATGGTTGACATGTTTCAGGAACTGGACGCCGACGGCGACGGGTCCGTCACTGCAGAGGAAATGGACACGCGCATGAACCTGATGACACGCCGGATGGATCGTGACGGTGACGGCACCATCGACATGGGGCGCCACAACGGCGGTTAAGTCTGTGCCGGGGCGGTGCCACGTGGCCCGCCCCAAACCGCGCTACAGACGGCGCAGCACCTCTTGCAGCAGGCGCTGTGCGATTGGTGTCAACGGACGGTCCGCAGTCTGCAAGACAAGGAACGGTGATACGGTGATCTCCTCTGCCACCTCTATGATGCCCAGACCGGAATTGCCCTGTGATAGCATCTGCGCCACTTCTTCGGTTTGCGGTGCAATCGCGTGAGAACTGGTAATCAGACTGAGCGCGACCAGCAGGGACGAGCTGTTGGTCACCCGGTCGGGCGTCGGCAGACCGCTTTCCAGAAAGCTGCGTTCCAATGCTGTACGGATCGGTGATCCCGGCTCTTGGATCACGAAATCATAAGCCAGTGTGTCGGCCAGACCGACCTTGCGCCCGGCCAGCGGGTGATCGCGCCCGGCCAACAGCAAAATACGTTCCGTGCGGCCGGAATGGGCGTGCAGATTACGCGGGTCGCGGTCGGCCCCGATCCGGGCAAGGACAAAATCAAAACGGCCTTCTTCCAATCCGCGCAACAGCACGACGGACGGCGCGACCTCGACCGTGGGCTGGATGTCGGGGGCGATATCACGCACCGCCAGCAATGCCGGCACCAACGCGCTGACCGCAGGCCCCGTGACAGAGCCCACCCGCACAGTCCCGGCCTGCCCGCCTTGCAGCTTTGCGATGTTGTCCGACAACGCATCGAATTCGGACAGGATCACGCGGGCATGGCGTAAAAACGCATCGCCCAAAGGCGTCGCCGACATGCCGCGCGGCAACCGTTCGAACAGCGCGCCACCAATTTCCGACTCGATATCGGCCAGCAGTCGGGACGCGGCTGGCTGGGACATGGCGACGGTTTCTGCCGCCAGTTGCAGTTTGCCGGTATCCTGAATCGCGCGGATCAGACGCAAATGGGCGGGCTTCAAACGACTGGCGAATTGGAATGACATACCGGACCCATATCATAATCTATATGCTTGTCGCACAAAAACGAATTGGAATGGTATCACAATTGTGCTTATCCCATCGGCAGTAATCTGCGGCGGGGAACGCCCAGATCCCGGGAGGAGAAAACGATGACCCTGAAATCTATCCTTGTCAGCACGGCACTGGTATCGACCTTGGCCACCGGCGCGATTGCCGAAGGTCTGGTTGGCATCGCAATGCCCACCAAATCATCCGCGCGTTGGATTTCCGACGGCGAGTCGATGGTGCAGCAGTTCGAAGAAGCAGGCTACGACACCATTTTGCAGTATGCCGAAGACGACATTCCAAACCAGTTGGCCCAGATCGAAAACATGATCACCAACGGCGTTGACGTGCTGGTGGTTGCGGCCATCGATGGCACGACCCTGTCGAATGCGCTGGAAAACGCCAGCTTTGCCGGGATCGAAGTCATTGCCTATGACCGCCTGATCCGTGACAGCGAGCATGTCAGCTATTACGCGACGTTCGACAACTTCCAGGTTGGTGTGCAGCAGGCCGAAACGCTGGTGTCGGGTCTGGAAGAACGCTTTGCCGATGCCGAAACGTGGAACGTTGAATTGTTCGGCGGTTCGCCCGACGACAACAACGCCTATTTCTTCTACGATGGTGCGATGTCGGTGCTGCAACCACTGATCGACGATGGCCGCGTCAACATCGTGTCGGGTCAGACCGGCATGGATACGGTTGGCACGCTGCGTTGGGACGGTGCTGTTGCCCAGTCCCGCATGGATAACCTGCTGTCCGCCCATTACACCGATGCACAGGTGCACGGTGTGCTGTCGCCCTACGATGGTCTGTCCATCGGTATCCTGTCTTCGCTCAAGGGTGTGGGTTACGGTTCCGGTGATACACCGATGCCGATCGTGACCGGCCAGGACGCAGAAGTCCCGTCGGTCAAATCGATCCTTGCTGATGAACAGTATTCGACGATCTTTAAGGACACCCGCGAACTGGCCCGCGTCACCGTAGGCATGGTAAATGCCGTGCTGGAAGGTAGCGAGCCAGAGATCAACGACACCGAAACCTATGACAACGGCGTCAAGGTCGTCCCGGCCTATCTGCTGGAACCGCTGAAGGTCACGAAGGACAACTGGGAAGAGCGTCTGATCGACACCGGTTACTACACGATGGACCAGATCCAGTAAAACATTGGCGCGGCGTCGTCTGACGCCGCCCACCGGCGGGCCGGTCCAACGTTTGGACAACGGCCCGCCGCCTCGGCATTCGCCGTCAATCCATTCAAGTATCAAGGATGTTGCCGTGCAGGACATGCTGCTGGAAATGCGATCTATCACCAAGACCTTTCCGGGTGTTAAGGCGCTGGACGAGGTATCGCTCAAGGTGCGCGCTGGCGAAATCCACGCGATCTGTGGCGAAAACGGTGCGGGCAAATCCACCTTGATGAAGGTGCTGTCCGGTGTTTATCCGGCGGGATCATACGAAGGCGAAATCCACTATGACGGCAGCGTCGCCGCGTTCCGCAACATTTCAGACAGTGAAAAACGCGGAATCATCATCATTCATCAGGAACTGGCGCTGGTCCCGTTGCTGTCGATTGCCGAAAACCTGTTTTTGGGCAACGAAAACGCCAACAAGGGCGTGATCGACTGGCGCGAAACCAACCACCGCACTGAATCATTGCTGCGCAAGGTCGGGTTGAGCGATGCGCCGACCACGCTGGTCGACAAGCTGGGCGTGGGCAAACAGCAACTGGTGGAAATCGCCAAGGCCCTTGCCAAGGACGTGCGCCTGCTGATCCTGGACGAACCGACGTCTGCCCTGTCGGAAAGCGACAGCCAGACCCTGCTGGATCTGATGCTGGAGCTGAAAGCCCAAGGCATCACCCAGATCATCATCAGCCATAAACTGAACGAAATCAGAAAGATCGCGGACACAGTTACCGTCATCCGCGACGGACAGTCGGTGTCCAGCTTCGATACGACCGACGGCATCACCGAAGATCGCATCGTGCGCGACATGGTCGGCCGGTCGATGGAAAACCGCTATCCCGTCCGCACGCCAAAGATCGGCGAGCGTATCATGCGCGTGACGAACTGGTCGGTGCATCACCCCGAACATGCCAACCGCCGCGTGATCCACGATATCGACTTTGACGTGCGCGCGGGTGAGGTCGTGGGAATCGCGGGCCTGATGGGGGCCGGGCGCACAGAACTTGCGATGTCGATCTTTGGTAAATCCTGGGGTCAGGGTATCAGCGGCCAGATCGAAATGAACGGCAAACCTGTGGATGTATCCACCGTCAGCCGCGCCATTGCCAACGGGCTGGCCTATGTGACCGAAGATCGCAAAAGCCTTGGCCTGATTCTGGATGACACCATCCAGCGCAACATCACATTGGCCAACCTGCGGGAAGTGTCGAACGGTGTCGTGCTGAACGAACATGCCGAAACGCGCGTGGCGGAAAAATACCGCACCGATCTGGCGATCCGCACGCCCGGCGTGTTCCAAAAGGTCGGCAACCTGTCGGGCGGCAACCAGCAAAAGGTCGTGCTGTCGAAATGGCTGTTCACCGCGCCAGAGGTGCTGATCCTGGATGAACCCACGCGCGGCATCGACGTCGGCGCGAAATACGAAATTTACGGCCTGATCAACGACCTTGCCGCAGCCGGTAAGGGCGTCGTGATGATCTCGTCCGAAATGCCTGAACTGCTGGGCATGTGCGACCGGATCTATGTCATGAATGAAGGCGCCTTTGTCGGCGAAATGCCGGCGAAAGAGGCCAGTCAAGAGCGAATTATGTCGCTTATCGTCAATCACTAGGGGGAGGCCCGCGGCATGACCATCGCCGAAGACAAATTGGAAAGCCCGCAAGGCCGGGGCGGCATCGGTGCCTATCTGGCAGCCAACTTGCGCGAATACGGGCTGCTATTCGCCCTGATTGCCATCATGGCGTTCTTTCAGGTGGTCACGGGCGGCACGTTGCTGCGTCCGATCAACCTGACCAACCTGTTGTTGCAGAACAGCTATATCATCATCATGGCGCTGGGGATGCTGATTGTCATCGTCGCGGGCCATATCGACCTGTCTGTCGGGTCGGTGATGGGGTTTGTGGGTGCCCTGGCGGCCGTGATGATCGTCAATTTGGAATTTTCCATCGGGGTCACGATGGTCGCCTGCATCATCGTCGGGGCCATTATCGGTGGCGCGCAGGGCTATTGGATCGCCTATTGGAAAATTCCGTCCTTCATCGTGACGCTGGCAGGGATGCTGGTATTTCGTGGTCTGTCATTGTGGCTGCTCGAAGGCCAATCCGTCGGCCCCTTTCCGCGCGAATTTCAGCTGATCGCAACCGGCTTCGTGCCCGATCTGCTGCCCGGTGGTGAAGCCTTGGCCGCCGTGCTGGATGTGCGCAACCTGAACATGCTGGCGCTGGCGACCGGGATCGTTGCCGCCGCATGGGTCATCTGGTCTGGGATGCGCCAACGCGCGCGCAACCAGTCCTACGGGATCGAAGACGAGCCGCGCGCCTTTTTCATCGCCCGGATCGCCATCATCTCGCTGACGCTGGTTTTCATTCTGTACAAACTGTCCACCTTCAGGGGACTGCCGAACGTGATGATCACGATGGGCGTGCTGACCGTGATCTATGCGTTTCTGACGGAACGCACCGTTGTCGGGCGCCGCATCTATGCGCTGGGTGGCAACGAAAAGGCCGCCAAGCTGTCGGGGATCAAAACCGAACGGTTGACGTTTCTGGCCTTTGTGAACATGGGCATCCTTGCAGCGATTGCCGGTCTGGTCTTTGCGGCTCGCCTGAACACGGCCACGCCAAAGGCCGGTTTCGCACTGGAACTTGACGTCATCGCTGCCGTGTTCATTGGCGGCGCATCCATGTCCGGTGGCGTCGGCAAGATCGTCGGCGCGGTCGTAGGTGCCTTTCTGATGGGGGTGCTGAACAACGGCATGTCGATCATGGGTATCGGCATTGATTACCAACAGATGATCAAGGGTCTGGTGCTTTTGGCTGCCGTGATCTTCGACGTCTACAATAAACAAAAGGGCTAACCGCATGACATTCGAACCCGCCCAATGGCCCCGCCGCCTGCGGTCGCAAGACTGGTACGAAGGTTCCAGCCGCGACGTGATCTATCACCGGGGCTGGATGAAAAATCAGGGCTATCCGCATGACAGCTTTGACGGGCGTCCGATCATCGGCATCCTGAACACGTGGTCGGACCTGACGCCCTGCAACGGGCACCTGCGTGAACTGGCCGAAAAGGTGCGCGCAGGTATTCTGGAAGCAGGTGGTTTCCCGGTCGAAGTGCCCGTGTTTTCGGCGTCCGAAAACACGTTCCGCCCAACCGCGATGATGTACCGCAATCTGGCTGCCATGGCGACGGAAGAGGCCATTCGCGGCCAGCCGATGGACGGCTGTGTTCTGTTGGTGGGCTGCGACAAGACCACGCCCAGCCTGATGATGGCCGCCGCATCCTGCGATCTGCCATCCATCGTGGTGACCGGCGGTCCGATGCTGAACGGCTATTTCCGTGGCGAACGCGTCGGGTCCGGCACGCACCTGTGGAAATTTTCCGAAGCCGTCAAAGCCGGAGAAATGAGCCCGGAGGATTTCCTTGAAGCAGAGGCGTCGATGTCGCGGTCCACGGGCACCTGCAACACGATGGGCACCGCCAGCACGATGGCCAGCATGGCCGAAGCACTGGGCATGTCCCTGTCGGGCAATGCGGCAATCCCTGCTGTCGACAGTCGCCGCCGCGTGATGGCGCAGATGTCGGGCCGCCGCATCGTGCAGATGGTCAAGGACGATCTGAAACCGTCCGACGTGATGACGAAACCCGCGTTTGAAAACGCGATCCGCACCAATGCCGCCATCGGCGGGTCGACCAATGCGGTTGTGCATCTGCTGGCGATGGCCGGACGTGTTGGGCTGGATCTGACGCTGGACGACTGGGACCGCTGCGGACGCGACGTGCCGACGATCGTCAACCTGATGCCGTCTGGCAAGTATCTGATGGAAGAATTCTATTACGCCGGTGGTCTGCCCGTCGTGCTGAAACGTCTGGGCGATGCGGATCTGCTGCACAAGGACGCGCTGACGGTGTCGGGTGGGCCGATCTGGGACGAGGTAAAGAACGTCCAGAACCACAACGAAGACGTGATCCTGCCCGCCGCAAAGGCACTGACCCAATCGGGTGGTATCGTGGTGCTGCGTGGCAACCTTGCCCCCAGCGGTGCGGTGCTGAAACCGTCCGCCGCGACGCCCGCGCTGATGCAGCACAAGGGCCGCGCCGTGGTGTTCGAAGATATCGACGACTACAAGGCGCGGATCAACGACGATGCGCTGGATATCGACGAAACCTGCGTCATGGTCCTGAAAAACTGCGGGCCAAAAGGCTATCCCGGCATGGCAGAGGTCGGCAACATGGGCCTGCCGCCCAAGATCCTGAAAAAAGGGATCACCGACATGGTCCGCATTTCCGATGCGCGCATGTCCGGCACCGCCTATGGCACTGTCGTCCTGCACACCTCGCCAGAGGCGGCGGCAGGTGGGCCGTTGGCTGTCGTGCAATCGGGCGACATGATCGAATTGGACGTGGCGAACCGCCGTCTGCATCTGGATATCTCTGATGCGGAACTGGCCGAACGGCTGGCGGCATGGGCCCCATCGCACGAAGTGGCGACATCCGGTTACCTGATGTTGCACCAGACCCATGTCGAAGGCGCCGACACGGGCGCCGATCTTGATTTCCTCAAAGGATGCCGCGGCGCACCCGTCGGAAAGGACAGCCATTGATGAAGATCGCACTCGTCGGGATCGGCAAGATCGCGTTGGATCAGCACGTGCCCGCCATTGCAGCCAGCCCCGATTGGGAACTGGCCGCCACGGTCAGTCGCCACGGGTCCGTCGACGGTGTCGACGCCTATACCGATCTGGGCGACATGCTGACGGCGCGTCCCGATATCCGGGTCGTGTCGCTGTGCCTGCCACCCGTCCCCCGCTATGCCTATGCGATGCAGGCGCTGGCGGCAGGCCGTCACGTGATGCTGGAAAAACCGCCCGGCGCCACGCTGGCCGAATGCCACGCCCTGACCGCCAAGGCGCGTGCCGACGGTCTGTCACTGTATGCGACATGGCATTCGCGGCAGGCCGATATGGTTGGCGCGGCCAAAAACTGGCTAGCGGACAAGACCCTGAAAAGCCTTCAGGTCACGTGGAAAGAAGACGTGCGCCGCTGGCACCCCGGTCAGGACTGGATCTGGGAACCGGGCGGGCTGGGCGTGTTCGATCCGGGCATCAATGCGCTGTCCATTGTGACCGAAATCCTGCCGCACGACATCCACGTCACCGGCGCCACACTGAAGGTGCCGGAAAATCGCCAGACCCCCATCGCCGTCGACATGACGTTCCACCATCCGCAGGGCGCGCAGGTCGGTGCTGTCTTTGACTGGCGGCAAGAGGGCGACCAGATCTGGACGATCGAGGCAGAGACCGATGCAGGAACCCTGTCGCTGACCGATGGCGGTGCCCGCATGCAGATCAACGGCGAAACCACGGGTACCGCAGCCCCGCTGGGCGGTGAATATCCACGTCTATATGCGCAGATGGCGCAGCTGGTCCATGCAGGCGGCGTTGATATGGACCTGCGGCCGATGACGTTGGTGGCCGATGCCTATACCTTGGGCCGCCGCACGACCGTCGCCGCTTTTGAATCCTGAAATAATGACGCGGTCCCACCGCAAGGAGACACGATGAAAACCCCATTGACCGGAATACTGCCCGTCGCCCCCACCCCGTTCCATGACAATGGCGCGGTGGACGAAGACGGGATGCGTCGCGTGCTGGACTGCATGATCGATCAAGGCGTCGATGCGATCTGCATTCTGGCCAATTATTCCGAACAATTCGTCCTGTCGGACGCCGAACGCGACGCGCTGACCCGCGTGTCGCTGGAACATGTTGCAGGCCGGGTGCCTGTCATTGTCACCGTCAGCCATTTCAGCACACAGATCGTCGTGGACCGCGCCCGTGCTGCCCGCGACATGGGTGCTGCGATGCTGATGATGATGCCGCCCTATCACGGTGTCGGCCTTGCCCCGGCAGAAGCGGGCGTTTTTGAACATTTTGCCGCTGTGTCTGACGCCATTGATATTCCGATCATGGTACAGGATGCACCGCTGTCTGGCGTCACGCTGCCTGTGCCGCTGCTGGTGCGCATGGCCCGCGAAATCGAGAACGTCAGTTATTTCAAGATGGAGATGCCATTTGCAGCCGATAAGCTGGCGGCCCTGATCGACGCGGGCGGCAGCGATATCGTCGGCCCCTTCGATGGCGAAGAAGCGGCGACGCTGCTGGCGGATCTGGATGCCGGCTGCACCGGCACCATGACGTCGGCGCTGCAACCCGAATTGATCCGGCCCATCGTGATGAACTATTTGGCAGGCGACATCGACGCGGCCCTGTCGGGCTGGCGCGATGCGCTGCCGCTGATCAACCACGAAAACCGCCAGTGTGGCCTGCGCGCCGCCAAGGTGGTGATGAAGGAAGGCGGCGTGATCGGGTCCGATCACGTGCGTCATCCGCTGAAACCCATGACACAACGCACCCGCGACCGCCTGCTGCAACTTGCGGCGGAACGTGACGTGATCGCGCTGCGTTGGGGCAAATAAGGAGAATTACAATGACTTACACACCACACGGCAAGCACCTGATCGCAGGTGAATGGGTCGGCAGCGATGATACGTTTACGTCCCAGCCTGTCACGGGTGACGCTGTCACCTATGCCTCTGGCGGCGCGGCAGAGGTCGACCGCGCGGTCACAGCCGCAGAGAATGCATTCACGACATATGGCTGGACCACGCGCGAGGATCGCGCGGCGTTTCTGAACACCATCGCTGACGAAATCGACGCCCGCGGCGATGATATTACGCGTCTGGGCTGCGCCGAAACCGGCCTGCCAGAAGCCCGCCTGCAAGGCGAGCGGGGCCGTACCACCGGCCAGTTGCGTATGTTCGCGGATCACATCCGCAAGGGCGATTACCTTGACCGCCGCCATGATGCGGCCCTGCCCGACCGCGCGCCACTGCCCCGCCCCGATCTGAAGATGGTGCAACGTCCCATCGGTCCGGTCGCGGTCTTTGGTGCGTCGAACTTTCCGTTGGCGTTTTCGACCGCAGGCGGCGACACCGCAGCGGCCCTGGCGGCAGGCTGTCCCGTCGTGGTCAAGGGCCACCCGGCCCACCCCGCGACAGGCGAAATCGTGGCCGATGCGATTCATGCCGCAATCCAGAAATGCGGGATGCCAGCCGGGACGTTTTCCCTGATCCAGGGCACGAGTCACAATCTGGGCGGTGCGCTGGTGAAACATCCGCTGATGCAGGCCGTCGGCTTTACCGGATCGCTGGGGGCCGGTCGTGCGCTATACGATCTGTGCGCCGCGCGCCCGACACCGATCCCGTTCTATGGCGAACTGGGATCGATCAACCCGGTGTTCGTCATGCCTGCCGCGCTGTCCGCACGCGGCGCCGATCTGGGCACCGCTTGGGCCGGGTCGCTGACCATGGGCGTCGGTCAGTTCTGCACCAATCCCGGCGTTGTCGTAGCGCAGGCCGGGGATGATCTGGAAAGCTTTGCACAGGCCGCGACCGATGCGCTGTCTGGCGCGGGTGAGGCGGTGATGCTGAGCGAAGGCATCGCCGACGCCTACCGCAAGGGGGTCGCACAGGTCGCAGCGGCGAATGGTGTGCAGGAACTTGTCGCCGCCACCTGCGACCGCCGGAACGCGTCGCCCGCGGTCTACCGCGTCAGTGCAGAAGACTGGCTGGCCAACGACAATCTGGCGGAAGAGGTCTTTGGTCCGTTGGGGATCATCGTGTCCGCCTCTGGTCCTGATCAGATGCTGGACATCGCGCGCCATCTGCACGGGCAATTGACCGCGACCTTGCAGATGGACGACGCCGATACCGAAGCGGCAAAGCCATTCGTGCCGGTGCTGGAACGCAAGGCGGGTCGTTTGCTGGTCAACGGGTTCCCCACCGGGGTCGAAGTTGCGGACGCAATGGTCCACAGCGGCCCCTACCCTGCGTCCACGAATTTTGGTGCGACATCAGTCGGCACGCTGGCGATCCGTCGCTTTACCCGGCCTGTCTGCTATCAGAACATGCCCGACGCGCTGTTGCCCGTCGATCTGTAAGCGCGTCAACACTGCAGGTACGAAAAACGCCGCCCTTCGGGGCGGCGTTTGGCGTTTTACGACCTTGCGTGGCTATTTGGCGTGGTGCGCGATGCCATCCGCATCGAACAGGTGCAACTGGGTGGTGTCGAAATCCAGATGCACCGTGTCGCCCGACCGGATCTGTGACCGCCCGCTGTCCAGCGCGACCAGCGCGCTGCCGTCATCCAGATGCAAATGCACCAATGTGCGATCGCCCAGCCGTTCCACGACCGCCGCCTTGCCCGTCGTCGCGGCAGGTGTCTGGCTGACCTGTACCGCCTCTGGCCGGATGCCCAGTTCATAGGTGCCGGGCGGCAGGTCGATCTGCAACGCGACTTTGGACCCGTTGCCCAACGTGGCCACCTGCTGCTCCCCCTCGCCCGATAGTTCGGCCTTGATGAAATTCATGCCCGGACTGCCGACAAACCCCGCCACGAACCGCGACGCGGGTTTCAGGTAGACGTCCATCGGCGAACCGATTTGTTCGATACGGCAGTTGTTCAGGATCACGATACGGTCAGCCAGCGTCATCGCTTCCGTCTGGTCGTGGGTGACGTAGATCATCGTGGATTGCATACGCTGGTGCAGTTCGGCCAGTTCGACCCGCGTGCGGACCCGCAGGGCTGCATCAAGGTTCGACAGCGGTTCGTCGAACAGGAACGCCGCGGGTTCCTTGACGATGGCGCGCCCGATGGCGACCCGCTGGCGCTGACCGCCCGAAAGCTGCGCCGGGCGCCGGTCCAGCAGCGCATCCATTTCCAGGATACGCGCCGCATCCTGCACCCGGCGCGCGATCTGCGCCTTGTCCATGCGGATGTTTTTCAGGCCGAACGCCATGTTGTCGCGCACGGTCATATGCGGGTAAAGCGCATAGTTCTGGAACACCATCGCCACGTCGCGCTGACCGGGGGCCAGATGTTCGGACCGTTTGCCGCCGATGGTCAGGCTGCCTTCGTCGATGGTTTCCAGCCCTGCAATCATGCGCAGCAACGTCGATTTTCCGGACCCCGATGGCCCAAGGAACACGACAAATTCACCCGATGGCACATCAAGCGATATGCCGTCGATGACCCTGACGCCGCCAAAGGACTTTGACACGGAATTGAGCACAATATCAGACATCGTCTGCCCCTTTGGTCGTTGGCTGGGCGGTCATCCCTTGATTCCCGCGCTCAGCGTGATGGCCTGCGTGACGCGACGCTGGAACAGCAGATAGGCCAGTGCCACGGGCACGCCCGCCAAGACCGCTGCCGACAGCTGCCGCGCATAATAGACACCGAAAGCATCGAACACCTGCGTGATGCCCACGGTGATCGTCATCATTTCCGTCCGTGTGACGGCCAGAAACGGCCACAGGAACGCGTTCCAGGCCCAGATAAAGGTCACGATGGACAGGGCCGTGGTCACGCCCCAGTTCATCGGGATGTAGATCTTGAACAGCACGTTCCATTCGCTGGCGTTGTCCATTGCCGCAGCTTCACGGTAATCCTTTGGCACCTGATCGAAGAACTGTTTGTAGACGATGATGATGACCGGGTGGATCAACTGCGGCAGGATGATCCCGGCCCAGCTGTTCAGCAGGCTCATGTTCGCCATCAGCACGAAATGGTTGATGATCAGCACCTGCGTCGGGACCATGAAACTGGCCAGGATCAGCCACCACAGGACCGTGCGGCCCGGAAATCGTAGTTGCGACAGGGCATATCCCGCGAACATGGACGTCGAAACCGTCAGGACCGTCACACCCAGCGATGTCACGATGGAATTGATATACCATGTGCCGATCTGCGTCTCGGTCAGCGCGAACCAGTAATGTTCAAAGGTCAGGGTGTCGGGCCACAGTTCGATGTAGGGGCGCACGACCTCGTTCTCGGGCTTCAGCGAACTGATGATCCCCCAATACAGCGGGAACGCCCAGATCACTGCGATCACAACGGTCAGGACAGTCACGATACCGCCCGCCCAGTTGATGCGTTTGATGGTGTTCGGTGTCATTTGCGTCGCTCCGACATGCGCATCAGTTGAAAGTTCAGCGCCGCGATGATGATGACCATGATGAACAGCACCACGGCGATGGCCGCCGCCCGGCCACCCTGATTGTTCACAAAAGCGCGCTGAAAGATGTAGTAAACCATGACAAGGTTATCGTTCGGGCGTCCGCCCTGACTGAACAGATAGACCTGATCGAAAATCTTGAGCTGCAGGATCAACTGGATCGTCAGCACCAGCGCCGTGATCGGCCACAGCAGCGGCCATGTGATATGCCGAAAGGTCCGCCAGCCCGACGTGTTGTCCAGCGATGCGGCCTCGTAGATGTCCTGCGGTATGGCACGCAGTCCGGCCAGAAACAGCAGCACGGAAAAACCGCAGGTCCACCAGATCGTGACAAAGGCCACGGCAGGCATGAACCATGTGCTGGTCTGGAACACCGGCACGCGGTCGATCCCCAATGTATCAAGGACGTGCATGGCGATCCCGAACTGGAAATTCATCGTCCAGTCCCAGATGCGGTAAACCACGGACACCGGCAGGATGTAGGGCAGGAAAAACAGCGCAAGCACCAGCGACTGGATGCGCCCCGACAACCGCGTGACACCCATCGCGATGCCAAGTGCGACAAACGTTCCGGGAATGACGGTCAGCACAACAAAATAGACGGTGTTCCAAAAAGCGGTATCAAAACGCCGATCGCTTGGCAGCCGGGTATAGTTATCAACCCCGACATATGTCCCCGCACCGATCAGCGGCGCGTCCTGAAACGACAACAGGAACATGTCGATGGTCGGATAGACAAAGATCAGCCCGTAAATCGCGACAAAGGGCGCGACCAGAATATAGCCGATCAGCCATTCTTTCTTGGTATTCCGCAGCACAACGCAATCCCTTTTTACCCCAAATTGACCGGGGCGCGCGTATCACGCCCGCCCCGGTCGATCCGCCAGCTTACATGTCGTTGAGTTCGAGAACGATTTCCTCGACCGCTTCGGCCGGGTCCATTTCGCCGTTCAACGTCGGGACAAAGTAGGTCGACATCACGTCAAACATCGGACCGGCGACACCTGCCATCGGCGTCTTGGGGTCGTAGATCATGTTTGCGGTCAGCGACGAATAGGTCGCATTGGGTTCCATGGATTGGTATTCGTCCATCGCGGTGATGTTGCTGTTCGCCGGGATGTGGCCTGCGGTCGCCCAGAACAAAGAGTTCTTCGACATCCACGACATCACTTCCAGCACCGCCGCGCGCTTTTCTTCGGTCATGTCGTTGCCTTCGGGAATGGCAAAGACATGGCTGTCCGAATAGGTCGCGGGACGGTCAAAGATCACCGGCAGTTCCACAGCACCCCATTCGAACAGGTTACCGTTTTCCTGAAGGTCGATCATTGTCGGGACTTCCCAGACACCGTTGATCATCATGGCCGCTTCACCGTTGGTGAACAGCGCGACCGTGGCCGGATAATCGGTATAGGTCGATTGCAGGCCTTCGTTCGTCCATTCCTGCAAGACCGACAGTGCGTTTTCCAGCTTGGCGGGATTGTCACCGGCCAGGAATTCGCCGTCGGTCATCAATTCCCCGTCCTGCTGACCCATCAGCGAATAAATGGTGCGGAACATGAAATTGCCGTCCGCCGTCACCGATGCCAGCGGGAAGTTCACGGCATCGCTTTCTTTGAGCGTTTGAAGCGTTTCGGTAAAGCCTTCACGCGAATCAAGACCCATCGGCACGCCGTCTTCGGTCAGCAGGCCAGCTTCGGCCAGGATGTCTTTGTTGTAGTACAGGACGATGGGGTGCGTATCCAACGGCACGCCATACTGTGCGCCGTCCGCCGTGACAGAATCCCAGATCGACGGGGCAAAGTCATCCTCGCCCAGACCCATCGCGGCGAAATCGTCTGCCGTCAATTCCTGCAACAGGTTCTGCTGGACCCCCAGCGGGATACGACTGGCGTGATAGGTCATCACGTCGGGCGCTTCTCCTACCGCGACAGAGGTCTGCACTTTGGTATAGAACGGCACGCCCCATTCCAGCGTCGTGCCGTCGATGACGATTTCGCCTTCGTGTTCGGCGTTGAAATCGGAAATCATCTGTTTCATGCGCACGCCGTCACCGCCGGCAAGAAAATCCCACCAAACGACAGTTTCCTGCGCCTGCGCTGTGGACGCCACGATGCTGGCCGCCACGATTGCTACGAACTTATTCATGTTATTTCCTCCCATGTGTTGGCCCTCCCAGACCGTCTTTAAAGCTACACGCTCAGGCGATTCGCACCAAGATAATACTGATACGTACCCGACATATGGATATGAACGTCAAAGCTGAACATTGAACATCGAATAGCTGTAGGGCGGCAAGGTCAGCGTCAGCTTGCCGTCGTCCAGCCGCGCGCCGTCACCGTTTTTCGGCGTCACAGTGTTCGGTGCCGCCTGCGTGTTCACAGCGTTCAGATCGTCGTGTTTGATCAGCGTATGCGTGACCGATTTGACCGTTCCAAACCCATCAATGGCGACGTCGACATCCAGCGCTTCATCGCCATGACGGTTGATCGCAAAGAACGTCAGCGTTCCGGCATCCGCATTGTGCACGCCAGAAATGTCCAGATAGGACACATTACTGGCGACGTCCGACGCATAGCCCGCGCAGTCGACATCCAGCCGCAGCGCCGTGCCACGCCCGTGCGCCGATGCAAACTGGAACGGATAGAAAATCGTCTGCCGCCACGCGTCCCCGTTAGGCGCGGTCATGATAGGGGCGATCACATTGACCAACTGTGCAATGCAGGCCACCCGCACCACATCGGACCGACGGATAAACGTGTTCAGGATGCAACCGACCTGCAGCACGTCTTCAAAGTTGTAGACATCTTCCAACAGGGGCGGCGCAAACGGCCAGTCCCAAGTGGACAGCTTTTCCATGTCGTCCTTGCGGTTGTGATACCAGACGTTCCATTCGTCGAACGAGATTTTGACGTCGTTCTTGGCGCGGTTCTTTGACTTGATGAAATCAATGACGCCCGAAATCGTGCCGATGTAGCTGTCCAGCTTTTCAGGCAGGGCCAGATATTCCGCCGTGTTCTTTTCATAGTTTTCGAAATACATATGCAGCGAAATCAGATCGACGTTTTCATAGGTGTGTTCCAGCACCGTCGATTCCCACTGGGGATAGGTCGACATGCCCGGCCCCGACGATCCGCAAACCACCAGTTCAAGGTCTTTTTGATACCCGCGCATCGCTTTGGCGACTTCGTTCGCAAGATGCCCATATTGATCGGCTGTCTTGTGGCCAACCTGCCAGGGGCCATCCATTTCGTTCCCCAGACACCATGTTTTCACGTTCCACGGCTCCGCGCGGCCATTGTCGCGGCGCAGGTCCGACCAATAGGTGCCGCCCGGATGGTTGACATATTCCAGAAAAGCCCGCGCTTCATCCAGCCCGCGCGAGCCTAGGTTCACGGCCAGCATCATTTCGGTGTTGGCTTTTTCGGCCCAGTCCGCGAATTCGTGAATGCCAACCTGATTGGATTCACTGGTACGCCAGGCCAGATCCAGACGCGTCGGGCGCTGGTCCTTTGGGCCGATCCCGTCTTCCCAGTTGTAGGCGGACACGAAATTGCCGCCAGGATAGCGACAGATCGGTGTATCCAGTTCGCGCACCAGTTCCAGCACGTCCTGACGCATCCCTGTGTCGTCCGCCTGCGGATGGCCCGGTTCGTAAATTCCGGTATAGACCGCCCGCCCCATATGTTCGAGGAACGAACCGTAAAGCCGCTTGTCGATATCCGCGATAATATAGCGCGCGTGCGCTGTGACCTTGGCCTTCATGACCTCTCCCCCCTGTTCATACCCGTATATCAGATTTATACCGGACTTATGGGTATCCTTATCCTTCGGGGGCCACCTGTCAATGACGAAGTTCAGGTGCGCAGACGCATGACGATCTCTTGGTCATAGTTGCCGAAACCACGGCCAAAGATGTTGATGCCGCCGGGATGATCGGCATCAGGGCGCACGCCGATCCGCATCCGGATGGACCGATGATCGTCGATGCCAAGATCATCGAGCGTGACGTCGGACACCCGCACACCATCAACGAAACTGCCTGTTCCGTTGATGCGCCAGTTCTTTAGCTTGCCATATTGCGACCCGCTCAGCTTCCACCAGTCTGGGGTGAATACACCGCGCTTGTCGCCAAAATCACCAGGAGAGGTCCAGGTAGCGACGTCGATCCCGTTGACCGACAGGGAAATATCGGACGGCCAGTCGGCGCTGGTGCCCGGCACCTCTGATGACAGTTCCAGCGAAAATTCCAGCGCGCTGGGTTTCTGGCCCGAAATCTTGAGGTTGTTGGGAAACTGGTATTCGACAAACCCCCGCGTGAACCACAAAAGCCCAGCTTTCATGCGGTCGGGTTCCAGAAATGTATCGGGCACGTCCAGCAGACCGATCACACCGTCGGGGCTGCACAGGCCGCAGGGGGCAGACACCTCGCACCGGGTATATAGCCCGATCGGCATCGACACCTCGACACTGTTGTCTTCGCGTTCGGCTTGTAAGTCATTGAATGCAATCAGGATTTCAGAAAACATCGACCGGCATATCTTTTGGCTGCCCTTGCGAGCCTTTTCTGTATGCGTCTTGACCAGATTGACCTTTTCCAGAATCTGCAGGTTTGCAGAAATCGTCGACTGTGGCAGCGACAACTCCTCTGCGATCCGGTTGACGTTCAGCGGTCCCTTGGTTTCCAAAAGCCGGATGATCCGCACCCGCACCTCACTGGCCAGCCCCTTGATGACGTCGAGTTGGTTCACAGGGTCGAGAACCAAGAATTTATTCGGCATGAACAGTCTAACCCTATTGTGTGGTTAGATGCGTATCAGAATATCGGGTATGGAAAAACGAAAATCTTTCGCCGTGCAGTGACCGCCGCGCAGGATGATTGAATCCGCGCGGATCAGCGCTGCTGCAAATAATCTTCGGCCACATATCCAGTCAGGCTGCGATGATCGCGCAACGCGACGTTGCACCAGCGCTGACCCAGTTCGGTGACGCAGTCGCGCCGCGTCAGCGCGGTCCCGTCGGGAATCCCGACGATCACCGCATAACCCAGACCCGGCCCTGCACGCAGCTTCAGCAGATCATCTGATCCGACGCCGCGGACGACCGTGGATGCGCCGGACATTGCGCAGCCTGCCAATAGCAGGGCCATAAAACCGACGATGGCTGCATTTCTAAACATGGGTGCGCCCTTTGGTTGTTTGTTCTTATGTGTCAGCCGCAACGGGCAAGCGCAACACGCGCGCCCCATGACGTCGGGCGCTGTGGCCGATACGTCGTGGATGTTGCAGCCTGCCGGTCCAGAAACCATTATCGCTGAACAGCACAACGATAGCGTCATCCACACCGGGTTTTTTATAGGAATCGATCACATGGGCAGCATTCTTCTTCGCGATCTGGACACGGACGGCGTCTTGCGCCTGACGCTGAACGACCCCGGCAAACGCAATGCCCTGTCCGAAGCGATGCTGACAGCGCTGGGGGATGCAGTCACGCAGGCCGGAACGGATACGGCCGTGCGGGTTATTGTGCTGGCGGCCAATGGTCCCGCGTTCTGCGCGGGTCACGACCTGAAAGAGATGACCGCCGGACGGCAAGGACCGGACCGGGGGCGCGCCTATTTCACACGGGTCATGACGCAATGTTCCGGGGTGATGCAGGCCATCGTGAATTGCCCGAAACCCGTCATCGCCGAAGTCACCGGCGTTGCCACAGCCGCTGGCTGCCAGTTAGTCGCAAGCTGCGATCTGGCCGTCGCCGCCGACACCGCAAGGTTCAGCACGCCGGGGGTGCATATCGGGCTGTTCTGTTCCACCCCGATGGTGGCCCTGTCGCGGAATGTGGCAGCTAAACACGCGATGGAAATGCTGCTGACAGGCGATATGGTCCCTGCCCCGCGTGCGGCTGAAATGGGCCTGATCAATCAGGCCGTCCCGGTGGATGATCTGCACAAAACGGTGATGGATATGGCACGCAAGATCGCGTCGAAATCCGCCATGACGCTCGCAACCGGTAAGCGCGCTTTTTATGCCCAGCGCGACATGGATCTCGCGGATGCCTATGCCTATGCAAGTCAGGTGATGGTGGACAATATGCTGGCCCACGACGCCGAAGAGGGAATCGGTGCCTTTATCGAAAAACGCGCGCCGCGCTGGCAGGATTCCTGAACGATGACAAACCCTTATAACATCGACCTTGACCGCAATCCGGCCAATCACCAGCCGCTGACCCCGCTTGGGTTTCTGGAACGTGCCGCCAGCGTGTTTCCGGATCATGTGGCCATCGTGCACGGCCCGCTACGGCATGATTATGCCAAGTTCTATCGGCGGTCGCGGCAGTTGGCGTCCGCGTTGACCCAGTCAGGCATTGCGCGTGGCGATACCGTATCCGCGTTGCTGGCGAATACGCCCGCGATGCTGGAATGCCATTACGGCGTGCCGATGTGCGGTGCGGTGCTGCATTCGATCAACACACGGCTGGATGCGGCCATCATCGCGTTCCAGCTGGATCACGCCCGATCGCGGCTGGTCATCGTGGACCGCGAATTTCTGCCGCTGTTGCAGGATGCGTTGCAGATCGCGACCTGCACCCCCACCGTGATCCAGTATGACGATCCGATGTTTACCGATGCCCCTGCCCCCACTGATGCGGGTTTCACGGACTATGACGCTTTTGTCGCGTCGGGTGATCCCGATTTTGCATGGCTGATGCCGCAGGACGAATGGGACGCCATTTCGATCAACTACACCTCTGGCACAACAGGCGACCCCAAAGGCGTCGTATCGCACCACCGTGGCGCCTATCTGCTGGCGCAGGGCAATGCGCTGACCATGTCGATGCGCAAACATGCGGTGTATCTTTGGACCTTGCCAATGTTCCATTGCAACGGCTGGTGCTTTCCGTGGACGTTGTCCGCGATCATCGGCACGCATGTCTGTCTGCGACAGGTCCGCGCCGAACCGATTTGGGCGGCATTGGCCGACGAAGGTGTCACCCACCTGTGCGGTGCACCCATCGTGATGTCGCTGATGATTTCCGCCCCCGCGGCGGTAAAGCGCGATCTGGATCATGCGGTGCAGTTTCTGACCGCTGCCGCTCCGCCCCCCGAAAAACTGCTGGCCGACATGAAAACCGCAGGCTTTGACGTCACGCACCTGTACGGGCTGACCGAAACCTATGGGCCTGCCGTGGTCAACGACTGGCATGACGATTGGTCCAGTCTGGATTCGGCCGCACAGGCCCGGCTGAAGGCACGACAAGGCGTGCGTTATCTGCCGCTGGAAGGTCTGGACGTGCTGGACCCCGACACCATGATCCCCGTGCCCCGCGATGGCACCACAATGGGAGAGGTCATGTTTCGCGGCAACGTCGTGATGAAAGGCTATTTTCGTAACCCGACGGCCACGCAAACAGCTTTTGCGGGTGGCTGGTTTCATTCCGGCGATCTGGGGGTCATCCATCCCGACGGCTACATCCAGCTCAAAGACCGGTCCAAGGACGTGATCATTTCGGGCGGCGAAAACATCTCCTCTATCGAGGTCGAGGAGGTGCTTTATGCCCATCCCGCCGTGGCTGTGGTGGCCGTTGTCGCAATGCCGCATGACCGCTGGGGCGAAACGCCCTGCGCCTTTGTCGAATGTGCCGATGGGGTGCAGGTGGATGCCGATGACTTGCGGGACTGGTGCCGGGACCGGCTGGCGCGGTACAAGGTGCCAGCGACCTTTGTGTTTGCGCCGATCCCGCGCACATCGACGGGCAAAATCCAGAAATTCGTTCTACGCGAACAGGCACGCGTCATGGCGGGCGAATGATATGCCGCACTGACGCGCCGCGCGGTTCACCAGCGCAACAGGATGCTGCCAGCGACAGCCCCGACAACGGCGACCCCGATGATCGCAAGGCTATACCAAATGCCGTAAAATAAGGCAGAGTTTTCAACGCAGTAAAGCGAATAGATCGTGGTCGCAAAGCCTGCCGCAGCCAGTCCCCCCACCGCGCCGCATGTTGCGGGGTGTTCCGGCGCACCGCGTCGCAGGGCCAGCAGGATCAGGGCAAGGATCGGGGCCGACAACAGCGGGATCGACAGCAGGCAGGTCGTGATGGATTTCCCCATGATCGCCATCTGCCATCCCGCGCTGGGTGTGACGATCAGGGTCGCCAGCATATAAATTGCCAGCACGGCGGGCACCAGCCAGATCGCGCGGCCTGCCCGACTGCGCCCCGCCGGACGCGCCTTGGCCAAGGTCAAAGCCAAGGCCGCCAGCCCCAACGCCAGTGGCAGCACCGATTTGGCAAACAAGGATACGTCCTGAAGGATCACACCGGGGTCGGACCGGATACCCCAGAACAGCCCGAACGATGCAAGCGCCGCGACACAGCCGCCGCCCAGTGCCAACAGAACACCGTTGGTCAGTTGACCCTGTCGCACAGGCGTCAGTTCAGACCCCAAGCCGGTAATCAGATCATCCGTATTCATTTTCTGGCCTTCTTCTTGTTCTGGGTCTTGTTTTGGGTCGATTGTTGCCTGTCATGCGTCACCAGTGCGGTCAGCCGTCCCAGCGCACGATGCAACGCCACGCGGATGGCACCGGGGGTCATCCCCACTTGATCGCCAACCTCTTCGGCGGTTGACCCATGCAGCTTGATCTGGCGGACGATCGTGGCCGATGTGGTGTCCAGTTGATCCAGCAGGCGTTCCAGATCGCCCACGACGGTTGGATCATGCACTGTGTCGTCCGGGTATTCAGTTTCCGCACCATCAAAAGCCACCAGACGGCTGCGCCCGGTCTTGCGCAGCGCATCGACGGTTTTGTACCGCGCAATCGCATAAACCCACGCCGTTGCCGGTTCCGTGTCGCGCCACGTGTGCCGTTTTTCATGGATGGCAATCAGGACGTTTTGCAAGATGTCTTCGCATTCGCTGTTCTGGCCGCCACTGCGCGCGACAATGACGCCACGCAGGACAGGCGCGATTTCTTTCAAAAAGACGACATAGGCTTTGCGGTCGCCACCATTGGCTTTGCGCAGCAGCTCCGACCACCGGATGTCTTTTGTCGATCTCATGTTGTCCAATTCGCCACGCCCACCGCTTTCGTTACACCGCCCCCGAAAGAAAAATCATGCAAAGCGGACAGGGACGAAAACAAAATCAGTTTTATGTCAGGACTTCACGAAAACGCGAGCCTTGTAACGGAACCGCAGGCCACGGCGAATTGCCTAGCATCGGACGCCAACACGGTGCCGACTGCCAACAGGAGAATTTGAAATGACAAGCAAGACAACCACCCTCGCCCTTGCCATCTTTGGCGCATGTGCCGCCGTGACCAGCGCCAGCGCGCAGGACATGGAAAAATGTTTCGGCGTGGCACTTGCAGGCGAAAACGGGTGTGCCGCTGGCCCCGGCACGACCTGCGCCGGCACGTCGACCATCGATTATCAGGGCAACGCATGGTCGCTGGTCCCCGCAGGCACCTGTGAAGATATGGCTGTTCCCGCCGCTGCTGACGGCACCGAGCGTATGGGTTCGCTGGAAGAGCTGGACCGCGACATCCCGGCCTGATCCACGTCCGCACCGCGTGGCCCTGTCCGCGCGGTGCATCCCATACCGCAAAAAGGAGCCATCCCATGACACAGCTTCCGGATACTGTCGGAATCGGTTTCAAGCGCAGTCATTACGATGCGTTGCGGACGACCCCGAACAGGTTGGGTTTTATCGAAGTTCATGCCGAAAATTACATGGGCGACGGCGGCCCGCCGCATGCCCAATTGGACGCATTGCGCCGTGACTATGCGCTATCGGTCCACGGTGTCGGCCTGTCCATTGGTGGCGCAGGCCCGCTTGATACCGACCATCTGGCCCGCCTGAAGCGTGTGTGTGACCGCTATGACCCCGAAAGCTTTTCCGAGCATCTGGCATGGTCCAGCCATAACGATGCGTTCCTGAACGATCTGTTGCCGTTACCCTATGACGATCAGACACTTGCGACGGTCTGCGACCATATCGACAGGTTACAGGACGTCATCGGTCGCCGGATGCTGCTGGAAAACCCGTCGACCTATGTGACATTCGAAAGCTCGACCCTTGCGGAAACCGATTTCCTGCACGCCATCGTGGGCCGGACCGGCTGCGGTCTGCTGCTGGACGTGAACAATGTCTTTGTCAGTTGCACCAATCACCGGGCCGATCCACGCGCCTATCTGGCAGACTTCCCACTCGCGGCGGTCGGTGAAATCCATCTGGGCGGTCACGATGCCGAAGATTTGCCATCCGGCCCGCTGCTGATCGATTCCCATGGCGCTGCGGTGGCAGATCCTGTCTGGACGCTTTACGCCGAAACGGTCGCCATGACAGGCCCGCGCCCGACGTTGATCGAATGGGACAATGATGTGCCGGACCTGCCCGTTCTGCTGGCAGAGGCTGACCGCGCCGCGACCATTCTGGACGGGGTGCGCCATGCCCGGGCATCTTGAAACACAGACCGCTTTCCGTGCGGCACTCAATAGCCGGGATTTGCCACCCGGCATCACCGCAGTCGGTGATCTGGACCGCCGGTTTTCCGTTTATCGCAACACGGTTGCGCATACTTTGTCAGACGCATTGGCCCAGCGGTTTCCGGCCGTTCAGCGCATCGTGGGCAAGGCATTTTTTCGCCAGACCGCGCGGATCTTCGTGGCGGACAACCCACCGCGTTCGCCGGTTTTGCAAGATTACGGCACAGAATTTCCGGCGTTTCTGGCAGATTTCCCGCCTGCCGCATCGCTGCCCTATCTGGCGGATGTCGCCTTGATCGAAATGGCTCGCGGTCAGGCATATCACGCCGCCGATGCCGAGCCGCTTTCCCCGGCCGCGGTCATGTCCCGCATCGGTGCCGCGCCCGACACGGCGCAAGTGACGCTCCATCCGTCGGTGCGGATGGTCAGTTCACCACATGCGGCTGTGTCGATCTGGCGGATGAACCAACCGGGTGCCGCGGCGACACCGCCACCACCGGGTCCGGAAACCGCACTGATCTTTCGGCGAGACGATGCATCCGTCGTCCTGCCCATCCCGCCGGATATCGCGCGCACCGTCACGCAGATGCAATCCGGCACGCCGCTGGGTGCCCTTGGTCATGTTGCTGATGCCGACACTGTCGGAACCGCGTTTTCAACGCTTTTGCAAAACCGGCTGATCGTCGGCCTTTGCCACATCTAGGAAAGAGAACCCCATGTCACAGACCATCGCCCATTCCCGTGCCGATTCACGCCTTGCCGGGTTGCGCCGCATGGTCCGTATGGTGAACGACATGTTCGGACGCCTGCCTTGGGCTGTGCCTGCCCTGATGGCGCGACTGATCCCGGCATGGGTCTTTTGGGCGTCCGCCCGCACAAAGGTTGACGGGTTCGCCATCGCGGACAGCACGTGGTGGCTGTTTGAAAATGAATACGCACTGCCGATCATTCCCGCCGCCGCTGCCGCCGTTCTGGCCACAGTGGCAGAGCATGTCTTTGCCGTTACGCTGGCACTTGGGTTTTTTACACGCCTGCCAGCGGCAGCTTTGTTGGGCATGACAATCGTCATTCAGGTGTTCGTCTACCCAACCGCATGGGTGACGCATGGGCTGTGGGCGGCCTGTTTTCTTGTGATCGTCGCGCGTGGACCCGGATGGCTTTCGCTGGATCGCCTGCTGCGGCTGGATCGCTGACAAACCTGTCACGGGATGCGACCTGCGGTCACGGTGGCCGCCCGTTATTGCAGGCCGCGGTGACTGGCCAATATGCGTCATATCCCCGCCAGCAGTGGAATAATCGGTGCCGAGGACGGAACCCGCATTTTTCAGGGCGCGTTTGTCGCCATTGAAAGGTGTTGTGATGAAAAAAGAAAACGGCGCACTGACGGACGTCATCGACGAGCTGAAAAAGGCGTCGCAAGGCGCGGATCATGTCCAGGTCGGGCACCTGATCGACGCGCTGGATTATCGCGGCTACGGTCCGGCATTGGCAGCCCTGCCGTTGATGGAACTGACGCCCATCGGGGGCATTCCCGGTTTTCCAACACTGCTGGCGCTGACGCTTGCCATTTTGGTGATCCGGCTTTTGCTGGGGTATGAACATTTCTGGGCGCCAGACTGGCTGCGGCGACGCACGCTTGATTCCGGCAGGGTCATAAAGTCCGTTGAATGGCTAAAACCGATCTCGCAGCGGATCGATGCAAAGCTGCACAAACGCTTTTCAGTCTTCGCGGGCGCGGCTGGCCGCCGGGCGGCCTGCTTCGTGATCTTGGGGCTTCTTCTGACCGTGCCACCGCTTGAGGTCGTGCCGTTTGCGACATCTGGCCCGATGATCGTGATCGCCACCTTCGGTCTTGGACTGCTTTATTGCGACGGCTTGCTGATGTTGCTGGGCTTTATCGGTGCGGGCGTCGCACTTGCCGGTGGTATGTGGGGTTTGCTTGCGTCAGGTGGATCATAACATCCATGGCGCTGCCTGCTTGCGAATACCAATGGCGGAGTCGGTTTCCAATTACTTTAAACTGACGCAAGAATACAAAAACTCGCTGGAACAAATATTGAATCAGTCCCGTTTCTTTTCCAACCGAAGCAACAGGAGAAACAACATGACACGACTGACAACTTCAACGCTCGCCCTCGCACTTGCTGCCAGTTCTGCAGGGATCGCACATGCCGAAACGCACATGATGTCGGAACCCGGCACATATAGCGGTGTCGTCGACAACGAATTGAGCAATCAGTTCATCCGCGCCGAAAGCATCATTGGCGCAGATATCCATACACAGTATATGGAATACGACGAAACCGCCTGGGCCGAAACCAGCTATTACAATGAAATAGATTCCGATTGGGAAGAAATTGGCGAAGTGTCCGATATCGTCATTTCCCGCGACGGCCAGATTGTCGGCGTCATTGCCGAAGTCGGCGGCTGGCTTGATATCGGTGATGCTGACGTCGTGATCGACATCGCTGATTTGAAAACGGTTGGTGGCACCGTCGACAACAACTTTGGCGACCTGTCTTTCGTCACACCACTGTCGGAAGAACAGCTTGAATCCCGTCAAGAAGTCGACAGCGGCTGGTGGTAAACCCGGCACACGGCGGCCTGCGCTTGCGCAGGCCGCCGTTTCAGCAGCGTCGCTGGCATCAATCGTAACGCAGTTCCGTCGCCTTACCGCGAAAAATGTAATACGACAGGACTGTATAACCAAGGATCGCAGGCAGCACGAACAGCGTGCCGACAAGGATGATCAACAGGCTTTCCGGTGCGGATGCGGCTTCGTAGATCGTGATCTGTTCGGGCACGACATAGGGGTAGAACGAATAGGCCATACCCCCAAAGGCCAGCACGAAAAGGGCTGTCGCGGACACGAACGGCGACCAGGCCCAGCGGTCGTTTTCACGTGGCAGACGCCGTAATTTCCACCACAGAAAACCGATCAATGTCGCTGACAGCACGGGAAATGGCAGCAGATACAACATCTGCGGCATGCCGAACCACTTGTCGAAAATCCGTGCACTGACAAACGGTGTTGCAAGCGAAATTGCACCGATCCCCATGATCAGGCCCCAGATACCGCCTTTTGCCCACCGGATCGCATGGGATTGCAATGCGCCATCGGTCTTCAGTATCAGCCACGTCGCCCCGATAAAGCTGTAGCCAACGGTCAGAAACACGGCCGTCAGCATGGCAAACGCCACATTGGACCGCGTCCATTCCAATCCCATGACATACATGCCCAGCATAAACCCCTGCGACAGGGCCGCCAACAGCGACCCGGCAAAGAATGACGCGTTCCACATGTTCTTTTGGCGCGGCGGCGCCTTGGCCCGCAATTCGAACGACACACCCCGCAGGATCAGACCGATCAGCATAAAAAACACCGGCAGATACAGGGATGTCAGAATGAGCCCATGTGCGGGCGGAAAGGCCACCAAAAGTATCCCGATCGCCAGCACGAGCCATGTTTCGTTTGCATCCCAGAACGGCCCGATCGAGGCGACCAGCATGTCTTTTTCACGGGCATCGGCCAGCGGCATCAGCAGACCGACGCCCAGATCGAAACCGTCCAGCACGACATAAATCAGGATCGACAGGCCCATCAGCGCCGCGAATGTCCACGGCAGCCAGACGGCAGGGTCCGAAAAAAGCGACATGGTCATTCTCCCGGCTGCAACATGGCAGGTGCGGCGGCGCCGGCTGTCGGGTAATCGCGCGTTGGCAGCCGATCACCATGCGTCGCCTTGCGTGCAAGATAGGTGATGACCCCGATATAGGCGATGATCAGTGCGGCATAGATCACGAGGTAGCCCACCAGCGTCGTCCAGACCATGCCAGAGGACACGTCGCTGACGGCGTCTTTTGTCGCCAGCACGCCCTGCACCAGCCACGGCTGGCGACCGATTTCGGTCGTGTACCACCCGGCGAGTGTTGCGATCCAACCGCTGAAACTCATCCCGGCAAAGACGTACAATGCCAGTTTCGGCATGTTGCCCGCCCCATAGCGCCGCAGCAGAACAAGCCCGCCCCAAGACAGCGCCAGCATGGCCATGCCGGTGCCCACCATCACGCGAAATCCATAAAAGACGGGTGCGACACGCGGATGCATGATCTCTCCGTCTTCGCTGACGAAATCGTTCAGGCCGGGCACGACGCCGTCCGCCGAATGTTTCAGGATCAACGACGCACCGTTGGGGATCGCGACCTCGAAATCATTGCTGCGCGTTTGCTGGTTCGGGACGGCAAACAGCACCAGCGGGACGTTCGGTCCGGTTTCCCAGTTGCCTTCCATCGCGGCGACCTTGGCGGGTTGGTATTCCAGCGTATTCAGACCGTGCATGTCACCGGCAAGGATTTGCAGCGGGATCAGGCCAGCGCCGGCAATGATACCGACCCGCAGCGTTGATTTCACCGCCTCACTGCGGTCTCCCCACAGCAGACGCAAGGCCGAGACACCTGCGATCAGAAAAGCCACGGTCAGGCCAGATGCCAGCATCATGTGGACAAAGCGGTAGGGCATCGACGGGTTAAAGATGATCTGCAACCAATCGGTCGCATGCACCACACCGTCGCGCAATTCAAAGCCCTGCGGCGTGTGCATCCATGAATTGAGCACGATAATCCAGAACGTCGACATGGTCGTGCCAAAGGCCACCAGAAACGTCGCCATCGTATGCACCCAGGGTTTCACCCGCGATGCACCGAACAGCATGATCCCCAGAAACACCGCTTCAAGAAAAAAGGCGGTCATGATCTCATACGCCAAAAGCGGCCCTGCGACGTTTCCGACCGTTTCCATGAACCCCGGCCAGTTGGTGCCGAACTGAAACGACATCGTGATCCCCGACACGACACCCATGGCAAAGCTCAGGGCAAATATCTTTACCCAGAACATATAGGCGTCCATCCATTTTCGGTCCCCGGTCGCGTTGAACCGCAGCTTGAAAAACAGCAGCATCCAGCCCAGCGCAATCGTCATTGTGGGGAAAAGGATATGGAACGAAATGTTCGCGCCAAACTGAATACGGGAGAGAAGAAGGGTGTCCACCGAAGGCTCCGAAATTAAACCAGTATATGAAGTCTGTGCACCGGATATATGACTGGCACCAGATAACTGCATCGTGATGCGACAATTCGCGCTGGACCCTGATGCACAGGGTGGAACTGGACCTGCGTGGCGTTGCACCCAAGGGGCGCATGTCATCGTGCCACATTGAAAAACCTGATTTTTCCATCAATTTCGCACCACATCAAACCAAGGCGGAATAGATGACAGACTGGACCCCGACCCGCGCCGAGGGCGAAAAACGTCTTGCAGCCTTTACCCCCCGCATGGGGCGACGCTATGCCAATGGGCGCAACACAGATCACGGATCCGGTGCCCACAAGGCGGTGTCGGTGCTGTCACCGTATATCCGGCGCAGGCTGGTGTTGGAATCCGATGTGGTGGCCGCCGCATTGGCCGCACACGGACCAGAGGCGGCCGAAAAGTTCGTGCAGGAAGTCATCTGGCGCGGCTATTTCAAGGGTTGGCTGGAACGCCGCCCGCACGTCTGGGACAGCTATGTCACCGGGCTGGACGCCGATCTGGCCACCCTTGACCGCGACCGTCGCCTGCGCCGCGACGTCGTCCGCGCCATGGCGGGCCAAACGGGTCTGGCGTGCTTCGATGCCTGGGCCAGTGAGCTTGTGGACACCGGATATTTACACAACCACGCACGGATGTGGTTCGCGTCGATCTGGATTTTCACGCTGCAACTGCCGTGGCGGTTGGGGGCCGATTTCTTTTACCGTCATCTGCTCGATGGCGATGCGGCGTCGAACACGCTGGGCTGGCGCTGGGTTGCGGGGCTACACACGCGCGGCAAACCCTATCCAGCCGACGCGCTAAACATCACCACTTTTACGGCCGGTCGGTTCACCCCGCGCCGCAGCGATCTGGCAGAGGTGACCGAAGGGCTGGAGGCATCAGAGCCTGACGGCCTGCCGTCTGTTCTGCCGCTTCGGGTGTTCACGCCACCGCAACCCGGCAGGCCAACCGCCTTGCTGATCACGGATGAGGACTGCCGGGTCGAGGATTTCAACCTCCAGACGCTGGATATCCGCACCGCGGCGACGCTGGCCACCAGCCACCTGCGATCCCCCCTTCCTGTTTCCGATCTGGTTTCAGGGTTCGAGGCTGGCGCGCTTGCCGATACCGCCATGCGGTCGGGTGTTGCATCCGTGGCGTTGCGCGCGGACGACCCGGACAGCCTTGCCGCATGGGCCGCAGACGCGGGTGCCACCCAGATCGTGACGCCATATGTCACACGCGGCCCGTTGTACGATTGGCTGGGTCAGGCTGCACCATCCCTCGCCAAGCACGGGATGACATTGTGCGAATGGCGGCGCGATTGGGACGCTGCGATCTGGCCGCACAGCACGGCCGGGTTTTTCAAGGTTAAAAAGAACATTCCCCATATCCTTGATCAGGTCGTGCCCGGATGACGCTGGATGACCCCCGCATCGCCCGACTGCTGACGTTGATCCGCGCGGCATTACGCCCGCCCGCAGGTGCGGGGCGGATTGCACTGGCCCTGACGCTTGGAACGCTGTGCCATGCAGTTTTCGCGCTGGGGGTTCTGGCCATGATCGTGGCGATGTTCTTTGGCCTGAGCGAAAGTCTGGGCCACGTGCCGTGGCCGTGGGCATTGCTGGCCAATGCCGCATTGATCGTCCAGTTTCCACTGACCCATTCGGCACTGCTGACCGGGCCCGGTGGGCGGTTTCTGGCCCGGTTGATCCCCGGACCGCATGCCCAAACGCTGGCCACGACGACCTATGCGACCATCGCGTCAGTGCAACTTTTGGCGCTGTTCACGCTCTGGACGCCGACGGGCATCGTCTGGTGGCGGGCAGAGGGGGCGATGTTCTGGGCGATCTCGGCAGCCTATGCCGCAAGCTGGCTGATCCTGCTGAAGGCCAGTTTCGACGCGGGCGCAGAGGTGCAATCCGGTGCGCTTGGCTGGATGTCGCTTTTGGCGCGCAAACGGCCAGTGTTCCCCGACATGCCGACACAGGGGCTGTTTCGCCTGATCCGCCAGCCGATCTATGTGGCCTTTGCGCTTACGCTATGGACGCCGCCGGTCTGGACGCCGGATCAACTGGCGCTGGCGATCAGCTTTACCGCCTATTGCCTGCTGGCCCCGCGCCTGAAAGAACGCCGCTTTGCCACCCGCTATGGCCCCCGTTTCAGCCAGTATCGCAGAACGGTGCCCTATGCCGTGCCCCGTCTGACCCATCCCAAGGACCAGCCAGATGCGCAATGACCTGACGATTTACGACACCGTGGCGGACCATTGGTGGTCCGACGATATCCGCTGGGTGCGCACGCTGAAGAACCTTGTGCCCGGACGGCTGGCCTGGTTTGACCGACAGATCGACTGGCAGGGCAAAACGGTGATGGATCTGGGCTGCGCCGGGGGGTTCATGGCCGAAGCGTTGGCACAGCGCGGGGCCACTGTGACCGGCATCGACCCCGCCACCGAAGCGATCAACGCCGCCCGTGCCCACGCCCGCGAAACTGGTTTGCACATCGGATACGATGTCGGCGTCGGAGAGGCGCTGCCGTATGACGATGCCAGCTTTGATGCCGTCGTCTGCGTCGATGTGCTGGAACACGTGGCGGACCTGCCCAAGGTTCTGGCCGAGGTCACCCGCACGCTACGCCCCGGCGGCATGTTCCTGTTCGACACCATCAACCGCAACCCTGTGGCCCGGCTGGCCACGATCACGATCGCCGAAGACGTGCTGCGCCTGCTGCCGCGCGGCACGCATGATCCGGCAATGTTCATCAAGCCCGCAGAATTGCGCGCAGTGATGCAGGGCGTTGGATTGGTGCCGGGTGCGACCACCGGTCTGGGGCCACGCGGCGTCAACCGGCGGTTGGACCTGATTTTTGGCCCGCTGCCCTTTACCACGATCCTGTACATGGGGAGCGCGCGAAAACCATCCGCCTGACGCGTCGCCTGATGGACCTGCCCTGCGAAATTGCAGGCCTACCCCGTTCCCCGGCTGTCCGTCGGGGTAAGAGACAGAACTGATTTCCGAGATGACTTGAGACGGATTTTACGATTCCGGATCAGGGAAAACACCAGCGCTTTGAAACCTTCGGTCGCGCCGACGATGCGCGTTGCCCGATCGGCATTGGTTCCCTTTAACGCCCCTGCCCCCTTGTTGTGATAGAGTTGCAGCAGCGACGCGCTGGAAATCAGCGACAAATGCGTAAAGGCCTGTGGAAAGTTGCCAAGGAAGGCCCCGGTTTTACGGTCCACTTCTTCCGCGTATAGACCCACGTCGTTTGCCCGCGACAGAAGCTGCTCGAACAGATCACTGGCCTCTTCTGCCCGACCGACCAACAGTAACGCCTCGACAAGCCAAAAACTGGTAATGAAAAAAGCGCCCTCGTCACCATCAAGGCCGTCGGTTCCGCGGTAACGGTCAACAAGGTCGTCAGCGCGCAATTCCCGCTCGACCTCTTTCACCGTTCTTTCAAGCAGTTCGGGTGAGAGTGGCAGACCCAGAAGCGGGATCTGAAGAAGTGCTGCGTCCATTGTTTTGGCCCCGTAGGATTGAACCAGATGCGGAGGATTCCCGGTGCAGCCCTTGTCGATCATCTCTTGCAGGATCAGGTCACGGTTTTCGCGCCAGTGCGGTTTGTCACCAAAAAGACGGATGGCCCTGTCAAGCGTCACCCACGCCATCGCCTTGCCTTGGGTAAAGTGCCGCGGCTCGGTGCGCATTTCCCAGATGCCATGATCCGGAATCTGCCATGTCTTGCAGACATGATCCGCAACCGCGCACATCAGTGCCCGATCGTCCGCGTTCAGCCGCGACCCAAGGGCGGCGCGCAGATCGGCCCAATCGAGCAGTTCGCCAAAGATGTCGAGCTGGCGCTGATCGGCGGCTTCATTCCCGACGCGGACCGGTCGGCTGTCGCGGTATCCCGAAAGATGCGAGAGGCATTTTTCATCGAGGAACGGTTTACCGTCGATCCCATACATGATCCGAAGTGTGGACCCTTCACGCAGGCAAAACCGCGACAGAAAATCCGAAAACCGGGACGCTTCGGCGCTGTAGCCGAGGACCGAGAGCGAAAATAACGCAAAGGTTGCATCCCTGACCCAGCAAAAGCGGTAGTCCCAGTTTCGTTGCCCCCCTATTTTCTCTGGCAAGGACGTCGTGGGCGCAGCCACGATCGCACCCGTTGGCGCGTAGGTAAGCAGTTTCAACGCCAGTGCGCTACGCAAGACCACGTCATGATAAGGACCTATGTAACGCGAATATTCACACCACTCTGTCCAATAGGCGTGCGTGACATCATAAAGCAGGTCGGACTGATCCCTTGGGTCCATGAGCGGCGGGACGCTTGTCATCACACTTGTCTGAATTTCACCGTTCTGAAGAACGACCCGAACCGAAGCGCCGTCTTGCTCAAGCTGCGCCTCTCCGTCGCACCACAGCGTGGTCCCGTTCGCGCAGTCGATCCGGCCATCTTTCAATTCCAGATCCAGCGGCTCTGTCGAAAATGCCGATCCTCGGGGGCAGAAGCGGACTGTCAAATCGACATGGCCGGACGTGCAGCGCATCCGGCGCACGACCCAGCCAGGCGCGTTGAGCGTGACGTAGTCGTGAACCTTTGCCGTGCGCGTGCGACCGACCGGCATGAAATCAATCAGTTCAAGGGTGCCTGTCTCGGTTTCGAACTGGGTGCGCAGGATGTTCGTCCGTTTGATGTAGCCCCGTGATATCCGTATCACGCCTTTCGGCTCCACGCTCCAGCGTCCACCGCTGTCAGCATCAAGCAAGCCAAAAAAGATCGGGTCCGCGTCAAAGCGAAGTGGCGTGCACCAGTCGATGCTGCCTGCGCTCGAAACCAGAGCGGCTCCGTGGCAATCACCGATTAACGCATAGTCCTCGATCGGTCGTTGCCGCTCTTGTTCAGTCAAGCAGTGATCCTTTTCGTCATTTAATGAAGAGAATACACATATAGACGGGAATGAAATCAGGGCGACATTTATGCGTCAAAAATTCGTTATGACGCCCAGACATTCATGATCGACGCCGCAGCCCCCAGATCGGCAAAGGCCACCCTGTCGCGGTCATGACCCGTCACCGTTGGCCTTTACCGCGGCCTGAAACCCACGTTCGCGTTCGGGCCATGTGCTTTTAATAAAGGCCAGCACGGCGGCAATTTCGCCGTCGCTCAGGATGCCTTCGAACGCGGGCATGTCGCTTTCATAGCCCGGAACGATGGCACTGACGCCCAGCTTCGTGATCGTGAACAACTGCCGGTCGGCATGGTGCCACGTGTGACCGCTGGCATCATGCGGCGGCGCGGGCATGCGACCGTTTTCGTTCCGGCTGCGCCAGTCCGGCTGACCTTCAAGGTTGGCCCCATGACAGGACGCGCAATTGGCGGCGTATAGATCCTGGCCAAGCGCGATCTGTTCACCCGTCACCGGCGCACCCATAAAGGTCAGCCCCTCTGGGGTGTCCGCTGGCTCAGCCGGCACGGCCCAGGCCACCACGCCTGCGACCAGTACGATAGCGCCCCCAACGATCCCCAGTGTGATGGCAAGGTGCCTTTTCATGATTGATGTTCCTTTCTCATAAATCCGCAACAGGCGCGACCGGACCCGCTCATCCGTCCGAGCCGTCTGTCGTCAAGCACCCGGATCATATGGCGGTCCACGCGGGGCGCAGGGACATTGCAACGCCATCCGCAGCGCTACGGGCCGGAAAGCCGCGACGCGACAGCCCCGCCACCTGTCGCGCGGCAACGATCCGGCCTGTGGGACATACGGCTTGCATCAGCCACTCTTTGTTTGTGACGACACAGACAGGCCTTCGAGGATCGGACAATCTGGCCGGTGATCGCCCGCGCAACTCTCGCTCAGGTGACCGAGCGCGGTGCGCATCGCCTTCAGTTCGGCGATTTTCACGTCGATCAGCGCCAGATGATGCTGCGCGATCTGTTTTACATCCGCGCTGGCGCGGTCCTTGTCTTCGTACAAAGCCAGAAGAGCACGGCAATCTTCAATGGTGAAGCCAAGCGATCTGGCGCGTCCGATAAACCCCAGCTTGTGCACGTCGCTATCGTTGAAACGGCGATACGCGTTGTCATCGCGTGCCGGATTTACCAGACCGATATCTTCGTAATAGCGTATCGTCTTGGCGGGCAGTTTCGTGATCCGCGCGATATCCCCGATATTCATGGCGAGTCTCCTATTCTGCCGGGGCGGGTTGCGCTGTGCGCGTATTCCTTGATGCGCTGGCGCGTTTGCCTTCGTCCATCGCAGGGCGCAACCGGCGCAGACGCAGCGCGTTCGTCAGCACAAAGACAGAGCTGAGCGCCATCGCCCCTGCCGCCAGAACTGGCGACAGGAGCAGCCCGAAGGCCGGGTAAAGCACACCCGCCGCCACCGGGATAAGCGCGGTATTGTAGCCAAAGGCCCAGAACAGGTTCTGCCGGATGTTGCGCATCGTATGGCGGGACACCTGAACCGCGTTCACAACGCCGCGCAGGTCGCCCGACATCAGCACAACGTCGGCGGATTCGATGGCCACGTCAGTCCCGGTGCCGATGGCAATGCCCACATCCGCATGGGCCAGTGCAGGCGCATCATTGATGCCGTCACCGACAAAAGCCACACGCGCCCCACCCTCGCGCAACATGTCAAGCGCGGCCACCTTGCCATCCGGCAGCACACCCGCGATCACCGTATCGATCCCGACCTCATGCGCGATGGCTGCGGCTGTTTCGCGCTTGTCGCCGGTAATCATCGCCACGCGCAGGCCCATGCTGCGCAGGGCGCGGATCGCTTGGGCGCTGGTGGATTTGACCGGATCGGCCACGGCAATGACGGCGGCAACCCGCCCGTCAATCGCGGCATAAAGCGCGGTGCGGCCCCTTGCAGCAAGGTCAGCCTCCGCCTTGGTCAGGCCGCCGGGGTCCAGCCCCTCGCGCGCCATCAAACGGTCCGCCCCGACCAACACGTCATGTCCCGATACACGGGCCCGCACACCGTAGCCAGTGATCGATTCGAATTGGTCCGCTTCAGCGCGCCCGACCCCTTCGGACTGTGCTGCACGAACAATCGCCTCGGCAACGGGATGCTCGGACTGGCTCTCGACCGCGGCGATCAACGACAGTACTTCGTTGCGCGCAAACCCGTCGGCCAGCACCAGATCGGTCATTTCAGGGCGTCCCTCTGTCACCGTGCCCGTCTTGTCGAGCGCGACAACATCGACAGAGGCCAGCGCCTGCAGCGCGTCGCCCTTGCGAAACAGCACACCCATTTCCGCAGCGCGCCCGGTGCCCACCATGATCGAGGTTGGCGTCGCAAGCCCCATGGCGCAGGGACAGGCGATGATCAGCACCGACACCCCGGCCACAAGCGCCATCGTCACGGCGGGGTCAGGCCCGACCGTCAGCCATATCGCCACGGTGATCGCGGCCACGGTCATGACGACCGGCACGAACCACAAGGTGATCCTGTCAACCAACCCCTGTATCGGCAATTTGGCGCCCTGCGCCTCTTCGACCATGCGGATAATCTGCGCCAGCGTCGTATCCGCGCCCACCCGCGTCGCGCGGATGTGCAGGCTGCCCGATCCGTTGACCGTGCCGCCTGTCACCGCATCGCCCGCGGCCTTGGCCACTGGCACGGGTTCACCGGTGATCATGCTCTCGTCAACATAGGCTTCGCCGCTCAGAACCTCGCCGTCCAGCGCAATGCGTTCGCCGGGGCGCACCAGCAGGGTGTCGCCAACAACAACGTCGTCAATATCGACATCCGCTGCCGCGCCATCGCGGATCACCCGCGCGGTGCGGGCCTGCATCCCCAGCAGCCGTGCAATCGCCGCGCCGGTCCGGCCCTTGGCGCGGGCTTCGAGCCAGCGACCCAGAAGGATCAGCACGACGATCACCGCAGCCGCCTCGAAATAGACGGCGCGCACGGTCTGTGGCAAAAGCCCCGGTAGAAAGGTCGCCACCACCGAATAGCTCCAGGCCGCGCCCGTGCCGACCGCGACCAGACTGTTCATGTCCGGTGCCCCGCGCAGCAGCGCGGGAATGCCCTTGGCAAAGAACACCCGCCCCGGCCCCGCAAGGATGATCGTCGTCAGTACGAATTGGATATACCAGCTTGCCTGATGTCCGATCGTCCCTGCGATCAGGTCATGCACGCCGGGGATCAGATGACTGCCCATTTCGATCACAAAGACCGGCAGCGCAAGCAGCGCCGCGATCAGGGTCTTGCGGGCAATCAGGCGGGCGTCTTCTTCCTTGCGGGCCACCGCCGACAGGCCCTCGTCCGTCTCCGCAAGCTTTGCTGGATAGCCAGCCGTGCGTGTCACGGCCAAAATACTCTGCGGGGTCACAGCTCCGTCGGCAATCGTCACCACCGCGCTTTCAGAGGCGAGGTTCACGTTGACGTCCAGAACGCCGGGCAGCGCGCCAATCGCGCGATCCACCCGGCCGACACAGGATGCACAGGACATCGACGTCAGGATCAGCTTTACGGTCCGTCTGCGCAGGGGATAGCCAAGGTCCGCAAGCGCCGTGGCGATCTGACTGAAATCGGCATCTTTCGTGATATCGAATTGCGCGGATTCGCTGGCAAGGTTGACCGAAACGTTTTTAACCCCGTTCACATCCGTCAGCGTTCTTTCGACCCGACCCACACAAGACGCGCAGGTCATGCCCTCAATAGCGATCTTTATGTGCTGCGTGTCCATGATTCCGACCTTCCATGTTGCGAGGTTCTCTCTCACATAGGGGTTCCTGTAACTGGAAGGTCAAGACGGCACGGAAAATACTTTGGCGCGCGGACCAGATAGGCTTCGACCTTCTCTTGGTGTCTATGCGGGCGCCGCAATCGCATCGGTGGCGGAACTGGCCAATCCACGCCTCTGCCACACATGACATGCGATGCGCGATGATCCTGCCGCACCGCATGGGGTCGAAAGTCCCCGAAAGCAGCAAACTTATTGAACCAGAAACTCTTTGGTAAGCCCGTGGCGGTTCACAAAGAGCAGTGGCGCCAACAGCGATCACACGTTCAAAACCGGCCTTGCTCTGTTCAAGCGATCCGAAGCCAACCCTTTAGCTTGCTTCCAAGGCTTTGCGGCGGGGACTGCGGGTCTCCTTGCTTTGCAGCGACCACGTTCTGGTTTGCGCGGCCTTTTTGTGCCGCAACGGCGGCGACGCTTCCAAAGGCCGCGATTTGAATGATCTTGGCCGTCTCGCTCGGTGCTGCCATTTCATAGCGCGCAAAGAGCAATTCAGCCTCGTCTGCCGGAACCAGGGACCCGGTCATTGGATCAAAGACCAACCCGTCGCTGAGTGCCGCATTGCGGTTGCCCTTTCCGCCGCCTTTGGTCGGGGTTTTGTCATCAACAGGCTCTGAAACCGGCGTCGATGGTTCTTCAACCGTATCAGTGGGCGCGGGTTCCACGATCGCAATGCGTTCGCCAGCGTCGATTTCACCGGACATGATCGTAAGCTCGTTATGCTCGAATCCCAGCAGGTGACCGATTTCGTGACGCAGCACCGACAAAAGATCGACGCCTTGCACCGTCCCTTCGAATTCGTCGTCGGTTTCGGGATCGGGATCAAGATACCAACCCACTCCCGCTGCATCGACATCGATCTGGATGACGCCGTCCTGCGTGGCGCTGGCCAGCGTATTACCGGTGAGGTCCACCACCGCGAAGCTAGCCGAGATCGCGGCCAGCTCGGCTTCGGTGACAAGACCGCTTTCGGCCCAGTCAGCCAGTGCCGCGTCAAAGATCGCAGCGACATCATCCGTGGTCAGGCTGCGCGTCGTCGTCACTTGGCTGTCAGAAACAGTGGCATCAGTTGACCCTGTCTGGTCGCTTGTGGCCAAGGACGTCTCGGACTGGTCCACGGACACGGCTTCTGCGTCGTCGTAGGGCGCCGATGTCTGCAAGGTCGCGCCACCAAGACGCATGGTGTCGGCGAATGCATCATCGTTGGTCGCGACCCGCAAATTGTCAAACGCCACCATGCCGTCCAGAACGATGACACCGAACTGACCGTCTACTGTGACGGCGTTAAAGGCGTAATCACCCAGCTTCACACCGTCCACGCGGATTTCCATGCCTGCGCCTTTGAAGGTCACTTGCAGGTTGTGCCCCGTCTTGCCGGTCAGAACGACGTTCTGGCTGTGATCGATGACGATGCCGTCGTCGGACGTGGCATGACCGACAATGATACGACCAAAGGCCGCATCCAGGGCCACGAATTTATAGTTTTCAGCATCGTAGCTGTCGAAAATCAGCCCGCCTTGGCCCGATCCGTCGATATCGACGGCAAGTTCAAGATAGCTGTTGGCGGCAATCTGGCTGCCAAGATCAATCAGGTTGATCGCAGGCTGCAAGCCCTGTGCGATGCCGGCCAGCGTGCCACCCTGCTGGGCCCAGTCGCCGGATTGAACCGTCTGGGTCAGCTCGTCGACCACGCCTTCGAAATCGTCCGTTTCATCCAGCGTCCATTCGGGCGGTAGAATCTGCACCTTGAAGTTGTCAAAGGTGCCGCGACTGCCATCCATCGCAATACCCACCATTCCGGCATTCATCGGAATGATCTCGCCCGCAATATCGTAGCGTGGATCGTAATCGTGGGTGAACCAGTTCACCCCTTCGACCACCAAGGTGACGTTGTTGTCGTTGACCGCGACCAGCACATCGTAATTTGCACCCGGCTTGATCCGAACCGGCTTTTTCGACTGTACGGTATAGTGCCAGCCAGCGGCGTCGACATAACCCATTTCGATCTTGTTGGTGGACACGTTGATGCCCGCAAACTTGAAATCCTGATCGGAATAATAGTCGAAAATGATGTAACCGTTGGCTTTCCATCCGCCTGTCGGCTTGTCGAGATTAAAGGTCGTCTGCACCTCGTAGTAGCGCGGCAGGTAGCGGTCCACGATCATCACTGCGGTTGCGGTGGATGCGCCATCGTCGGCGGTTACGGCCATGCGGCCCCCGGTGGGCGTGAAGGCCCCGGTATCGGTGGCAAATCCGTTGCCCTTGCGATCGTTGAAATCTGCCGTGCGCAACACGTCCCGCGCGCCGCCGGGGATGTTGCCCGCCTGCGGATCGCTTGGCGCACCTGTCTGGTCCTGCCACAGCCCCTTGTCACGCTGAGTCACCAGACCCAGTTCACCGTCTGGGTCGCCCATAAAGCCCGCTACGTTGGAATAGCGCGAGCGCGAGTTGCTTTGCCCGGTATCCGCCGTGCGCGTCATGTCGACGCCGTCGCTGGCCGCCTGCGCCCAGAGGAAGTCGAACAGTGCGGGCGGAACCTGACGGCTGACCGTCGCGATCCCAAACGGGGCGAACGGCACGATGTATGAATTGAATTCGCCCACCCAGTCAATCAGGCGGTCGCCACCGGTGTTGCCGATCAGGATATCCAGCCCGGCGCCACCATAGATGCGGTCCTCGTACGACACATGCGTATCGGTGCTGTCGTTGCGACCGCTGTAGGCGTCATAGTTGGCACCGTTCGGATTGGCGCCGCCCATCACGTCGTCACCGTTCATCAGGTCGTTGCCGAAGCCACCGTAGATGTGGTCGCGCCCGGTGCCACCGACCAGCCAGTCGTTACCAACGTCGCCAAAGATGCGATCGTCACCGTCGCTTTCACGGGCCACCATCTCGCCGATCGGCGTGCCGTTGTTTTCAAAATCGATATAGCCCAGTTCTGTGCGGCCTTCGTTGTCAGCGAGGTTAAGGAAGAACTGCTTATAGTCCAATGGGTTGTCATCGCCCTTCCAGACTGTGCCATCGTCTGCGAACAGGATCACCCGGCGTGGATCATATTCGTCATACAGCAGGAATTCACCAAGCCGCGTGCGGATGTTCTGGGGGTCGTTCCACGGATCGGTGTCCGCGCCAAAGTTCAGAATATTGCCCCGTTCGGGGTTCCAAGGACGCGAGAAGTCAGTTCGCACCAAGCCGTCGGGGATGGCGTCGCCGTCGTCCAGATAAAGCTGAACATAGCTTTCCGTCAAAGCCTCTCCGCCAGCGATGGCGTCGTCGCCAGATCCACCGTGGATAAAGTCGTCGCCCAGACCGCCAAAGATCACATCATCCGCAAACATCGGGTTATGCGCATTCGGATCAGCCTGAAGGGCGCTGTCGGGATCGACGTTATACGGCGTCAAATCGACGGATTTCAGCAGCTCGCCCGCGACGTTGATTGTCTCGGTCTGCACCCGTCCCGGCGAATAGATGAATTCGTTGATGACGTTGCCCTGGCTTGTGCGGCTGTCAGGATCGGTCGCCAGCAGCTTGAACACGCCATAAAGGCTTTCGGCAAAAGCACTGCCGTAGTCCTGCCCGCGCTCCAGTGCGGTGTTGCGGCTGGTCATGATCCGACCGTCGTCGCCGACGATCCCGTCGATACCGGTGCCGCCGGAAATCCAGTCGCTGCCCCAGTTGCCGTAGATGTCGTCGTTGTCCGCATCACCAAAGCCGATATCCGCACCGCCGCCAAGGTAGATCACGTCGTCGCCGGTCTCGCCGTGGACCTCGTCGTTGCCGAACACGTCGTTGTTCCAGCCATCAAGTTGCAGGTCGGGCCCAGCGGGGGTGTAGTCTAGCAGGCTGACGCCGCGCACGATGATCTTTTCATCTGCGTTATAGGCGTCAGTGTCGTAAGCAAAGTGCAGGTAATCCTGCGCCCCTCCCGTCAAACTCTGGACGTCCGTGCCGTTCACACCGACAAGGCGGACGATGTTGCCATTGTCAGCCACGATGACATCCGCATCGTGCGCGTGTCGGTTGTGTTGTGCTGCCGGATCGCCGGGCAGGTCGTCGTCGTTGCGGTCGATTTGCACACCGGTACCGCCAAAGATCATGTCTTTGCCATCTGGCCGCATATTTCTGTCGGTCAGGCTGAAAAAGCTGGACGATCCGCCGATCAGGTCATCCTGTCCCAGCCCACCGAATATGACGTCACAGCCGCCGCCGCCTTCGATATAGTCTTCTCCGTCCTGCGTTAGATCGGTCGCGACGATATCCACGGCAATCACCGTCAGCGGGCCAATCGGATCGTGATCGCCCTGTGGGTCGCGGGCCGCGCCGACGCGGCGGGTGTCCACGTCCACACCGTCGATCAGCGCCTGAATTTCGGCAGCGTCCAGGATCGTGCCCTGAACAGTACCGTCACCCTGGATGACATCGTTGCCCAACTGACCAAATATCTGATCGTTACCTTGGCCACCGGCGATGTAGTCATTTCCAAAGCTGCCCGCCCCAACGCGACCCGCTGCCATTTCCATCGTATGCTGCAACGCGTAGTCGATGGTATATTCGTTCCACCAGCTTGGCCCGTTCGGATCGCGGTAGTCGCGCGCAATCGGTTTGTCTTTCTCGTTTAGCGAAACCATAAGCACGCCGCTTGTGTCCTCGCCAGCGACCTCTTCACCGTAACCGGCAGAGGTGGCGCGGTCACTGCGCGAATACATCAGTGTTCCCGCAAGTGTCTGATACCGCAGGCTGGCAATATCGTCCGTCAGGTTCGTGTCACCGGCAGGACCCATCCGCGTCAGCGTCACGTTGTCGCCAAAGATCAGGTCATCGCCCGCACCGCCGTCGATGATGTCATGTCCGGCGCCACCGATCAGGATGTCTTCCATGCCACCCGCGATCAGGATATCGTCACCACCATTCTGCAGCTCGACCGCCTCGATCACCAAAACGGACTCTAGCAGGGTCGTCTGGATCTTTTGTAGAATCTGGACACCAGCAGGTGCACCCACGTCGGGCAGGTTCGGGTCCTGCACGTTTTGCGTGACGACCCCATGATCGCCAAAGATGATATCGGGCGTCATGTCGAACCCGGTCGCACCGCTGCCGTCGCCGATGATCGTATCCCGACCGGCAGTCAGATGATCCAGCACCTTCGACGCAACCGGCGAGAAGGTCGATTCAGTCCGCGGAAAGTTCTTGATCGCCGTGGGTTCGGGACTGTTGTCCGACGTGGCGATATCCAGCGCGCGGGTGAAGATGTTCACATTCACGCCGCTGTCGCCATAAATGTGGTCCACGCCCCGCTGACCGATGATCGTATCATCGCCAGAGCCACCTGCCAGATGGTCACCGACCTGGCTGCCGATCAACAGATCGTTGCCCGGACCGCCGTAGGCCACCAACCCGACGGTCACCACCTTGCCATCCGCATCGCGCGGCAGCCCGTCAGCGCCATAGGTCACATCGGCGAAAAGACCGCTGGCATCGATGACATCGTTGCCAAAGTTCTTGAACCAGTTTGCGACCGGAAAAATCCACTCGTCGTCCTCGTTTTCGGCATCGGGAAGCTCTGGGAACGGGTCGAACGGCTTTTCACCCAATTCGATACCCAGCGGATTGCTCGGCTCGCCGCTGTACCACATGCCGTCCTGGCTGGTGTCACCATAGATGACCAACGGGCTGTCGGGCCCGGCCCCGCCTGTGACGACAAAATGGTCGCCGCCGATGCTGGCGCCGGTCGAGGTGGTGATATCGGTGCGCGTCAGCGTCACCGTCACCGGGCCATCGTCACAGGGATCAAGTGCGGCATTGCCGACAGTCAGAACATTGCCATTGATGGCAGTGATTTCGAACTGTCCCGGCTGCCCGGCGATTTCGATAAAGTCACCGGCGACAAATCCGGTCCAATCGGTTCCATCGGTCCGAACCAGACGATCCACGCGAATGTCCACGTTTTCGACCAGTGTTGTCGTAACGGTCGCCGTCGCCAAGCTTAGATCGGCATCAACGGCACCGCCGGTGCCCCAATCAATCGCCCCGCCTGCCAGCGGATCGGACAGGACAAGCTGCGCATCCCTGCCCCAGCTCGTAAAGCCGTCTGCGATGCCGTAATCCGACGCTGTCGCATCGCGTATTTCCAGAATTTGGCGTGTATGGCTTTCGCCCGCCAGCTGGACCAGCTGGCCAACCGCGAACCGATTATCGGCAAAGCTGCGCCCGTCCAAACGGGTCGCGATGTTTTCACCGTCGACCGTCCGCAAATCAAAGCTGCCGCTGGTATCGACAACCAGATTGCCACCGCCGTGCAGAACGGTCAGCCCCCCGTGTGCGCCCTGAACCCAGAAGAAATCAGTCAGGGTGGCAGGCAGGTCGTTCAGATCGTCACCCTTGACGGTCAAGATCAGCCCGTCGTCGGAAATATCGACGATCCGCAGTTCGGACCTGTTGTCGCCAATACCGATTTGCAGCAGATGACCGGCAAGAAATCCGGACTCCGCCCAGTTGCCCGCGGATCGCGTGATCAGCCCACCGCTGATGCTGACTGTCACCTCTTCAAGAACCGGTTTATCTGTCGCGACCAGTTTGGCCTCGCCCGTTATCGCGGGGAAGTCGTTGCCCGACAGGATCAGCAGCGAATTGTCGCTGGGGTCGCGGTAGGGTTCGTCGGTTTCGGGGTTGATGATTGGCGTCGTGCCGTCAGCTTCGAAGTATTCGATCGCGTCTTCGATGCCGATGATGGTCCAGCTTTGGCCCGCCACGCCTTCGATGGTCACGGTCTGCCCGACAAGAAAGCCTTCGGCTTTCCAGTTGAAACCCTCTCGGCTGATCACCTGGGCGTTCTTGAATTCGGGATTCTGGGTGTAGAGGAAATTGTAGTTGCCGTCGCTCCACCCGTTGATAAAGGTAAATTCGTTTTGCGCTGACACGAATTCAGCCGGGTTCAGCGTACCGAGTACGTCAAGATAGTCGTTGCCTTCGCCCATCATGAAATTGAACACTTCGATGGTGCTGTCCGCGCCATCCGTGCCCACGCCAGATACGCCAAAATTGACCTTTCCAAAGCTTAGACCGCCTGCATAGACCAAATCCTGCGGGACAGCGCCCTCGGTGCCTTCGCCAAAGATCGGGCCGCTCACGTCCGGAAAGACAAGGTCATCGGCCATGCCGAAACCACGCAGCGTCGTGTCGTCCAGAACGCCGGTGCCATCAGCCAGACTGCTGTCGTTAAAGATATTCAGCACATCGATCTGCTGGCTTTCCGGCGCCTGCGCCGCAATCGCGATCAGAAAGTCGTCGCGCTCACCCGCCAGCTTGATGCCGTTGGTCAACGACCTGTCGGCACCGGCAGGGCCACCTTCGACGGCCAGTGGGCCCTGTAGGTCAGACAGGCGATGCGCCTTGACCGCAAAGATTTTAACACCGTCACGGGTGCTCGGGACCTCGTAGTAGATGTCAGCCTTTAGCGTGATCTTCTGTTCGTCGTAAAAGTTTGCGTCGGTAAAGGTCGCAACGACCGCGATGCGGTTGACCTCGACCATGGTGGCCGATCCATTCGACAGCCATCCCGCATCCGAGAAAGCGTCATCGGACATTGGGTCGAGTGTGAACTGTAACTTGTCGTCCTGCGTGTCGTTGTCGCCGCGGATGATTGCGATCTTGGCATCGACAAAATCGTCGGTGCCGACATTCGTGATCCGCACGCGCTGTCCTTCAAGGAACCCCTCGCGGAGCCACCCCTGAACAGCCGCATCCAATTGGTTGCCAGTGGCATCGGTGCGGATCAGACGGGTGGATTGATCACCGGTCAGCGGATCGGTTTCGGTCGCAAGCTTTGCATAGCCGGTCCAGACGTCGCGTTCGTTCAAAAGCGACAGGATCACGGTATCGACCTGGGTGGCCGTGGGCGACGCATCGGCATCGGTCGTGGTCAGCGTGATCGTCTGCGTCGTGACGCTTTCGATGGCGTAATCACCGTTCACGTCCGCGCCACTGACATCCGTGCCAGCAATGCGGATCAGGTCACCCGTGATCCAGCCGTCGGCCACAAAATCGCCAAAGTCAGCGCCGGGGCCACGGGTCAGGGTCAGCTTGCCACCGATCTCTTCAAAGACGATGGCGCCCGCAAATTTCTGCGTGGCGCGCACACCGCCGATGGTCTCATAGGTGGCCATTTTATCGCCGATTGCGACGACATCGGCAAGACCGTCGGTCAGAACCGCGACATTGACGTCCGACGTCGGCTGCTTGGTCAGACGCAACGTGTAGTCTTTGGTGTCGCTACCATCGGGGATCAGGACGGTCGATCCACCGGACTGCTGCACCAGTGATCCAGCTGTTTCATTGTCCAGCACCGTGACAGGCAACAGACCGCTGCCCGACCGCAGGTTCGGAAAGACAAAGTCGGGGTCCGTGGTGTCGATCCCACGGGCAAAGCCGATGGTCGCGGTCTGCGGGTCTTCGCGCACCGCATCATCGCGGGCTTCCAGCCCGATATTGATCGGGGTGTCCCACGTCAGATCGGTAAAGGTTGCCGTGCCGACGACAAGGTCGCCATCCCCATTGATATAGCGCTCCGCCGTCAGAAGGATTTTCAGGTCTGGGTTGCTGTCGATATTGACCAGACGCAACGCCCGGTCGGACAGATCGTTCAGCGTCAGCTCGACAACAACAGTTCCAGCGGGTTTTTTCGCCAGATCGATCTGGATGATGTCAGTCAGCCCCGTGGTTTCGTCGCCTTCGATCAATATGGTGCGACCATCCTCGACCAAGGTACTGTCGACCTGACGGATGTTGATGCCCGGCGTATCATTGTCTTTGACCTGTACTTCGACGTTGGCCACGTCGATGGCGTCATAGGCGGCACTGTTCGAAATGACCGAATGCTGCATGACGACCACGCGGTCGCCTTCGGCGCGGGTGTCATCCACCGCGTAAAGCGAGACGGTCTGCGCCTGATCGTAGTTGGTGTGATCGAACCGCAGCACAACGGCGCGGTTCTCGATCACGTCATGCAGATCGACGACGCCATCGCCGTTGATATCGAACCCGGCATTGCGGGTAAAGTCACTGGGCACAGCGGCACCTGCCACCGTGGACAGCCAGAACGTATCGCCCGGTCCGTTGGGCAACGGCGCGGGATTGATCAGCGTGTCGTTCCGCTCTTCCTCGGGCGAACGCGCCGCCGACACGGTCACATAGACAACCTCGCCCTCCGCCAGCGCCTGCGCCAGCCGCACCGTATAGCTGTCGACCGCATCCGGCCCGCCTTCTCGAACGGCGGTAAAGCCGTCGGGGCCTTCGTCGATGACGACCAGACCCTCGCCTTCTGTGGCGACGTTGTAGTTGAACCCATCGATCAGCAGACCGTCATAAAGGGTGTCATCAGATGTCACCAGATGATCGACGGCACCAGATACGCCCTCCAGCTCACGGGTCACGATATCCTCTGTCACGTCGCCTGCGACATTGATTGTATCCGACCCCAGACCGCCGATCACGCGGTAGGCCACGCCAAACGCGGTGGAGCGGATAAAGAACTCATCATCGCCTTCAAGGCCATCGACCTCGACCACTTCCATCGTGGAATAGCGGACATTCAGACCGGCACCAAAGATACCCTGCGCTGTGATCACGATGTCATCGGCAAATTCGGTGCCAAGGATCACCAGCTTGTCAAAGCCCGTGCCGCCATCGACCGAAACCGGCGCGTTGACGTTGTAGCGCACTTCGTCCTGACCGCCACCCGCGCGGATATCAGGTGCTTGACCGATCGAGAATCCGAGCCCGATTTGCGGCACGGCCACACCTTTGTCGTCCAGCACGATCTCGTCGTCGGTCACATCATCAGGCGTCAGCAACAGGTCGGTAAAGTTGATGTTGCCGTCACCATTGGTGTCAAAGAGGTAATCCGTCCCGCCAGATGTCACGGTGCGCAGAGAAGCGCGCAACGCGGCGCGATAATCATCGTCCGGTCCGGCCAAACCAAAGACCGAGGTCGCCATCAGCGCGTTGATGGCGGCGTCGGCAGTCAGGCCACCCGTCTGCAGGTCCCGAAGTTCCGACAGAACCACGACACCGGCATCCAGATCGTCCTGTGTGTAGGCACCGTCATGGTTCCAGTCAAAGTCGATGGTCGCGGCCAGTGCAAACGCGCGGATGATGAACAGATCATTGTCGTCATCGCCTTCAAGCCGCAACTCGGACTGATTGGAATAGACCCGGAATTCATCGTTGCCTGTGCCACCCTGCGCCAGCAGCGGCGAAGATGACCCCGCGCTCAACCAGCCCCGTGACGTGGCAACCAGTTCGGGGAAAACGTCCTGCGCCAAAAGATTGCCTTCGGACACGTTGCGCTTTTCGCCAAAGATCTGGCCGATCTGGAACGTGTCGTCATCGGCCCCGCCGTCCAGCGTGGTGATGACTGTGGTGTCATCGGTAAAGAACGCGTCGTTGCCGCCACGACCTTCGACGACCAGACGACCGTTGATGCCGGTATCGTAGGCAATCCGCTGGACCTTGGTGCTTTCCTCGTTGTTGTAGATCACGTCCTGATAGCCGTCGATCTGACCGTGCAGGATCGCCACGTATCCCGGACGGTCCGCTGTCTCTCCCGGCAGGAAATTGGCGGCCCGCAGTAGAAAGATATCGTCCGTCTTGCCGTCGTTGGTGCCGTCATTGCCAAAGATCGACAGTTGATCGGCGCCGTCATCTTCTGCGCCGGTATCCAGCACGTTGATGATATAATTGCGCTCATCGCCTTGGCTGCCCAGCGAATAAACGCTGTAGAAATCAAGGTCCGACTGACCGTCGAGTGTCAGCGTATGCTCGGCGACGACCTCGTGACCCGGCGCGAGATTGCCCTTCGCATCCACAGCGTTCGGTCCGGTCTGCGGCGATGTCTGTGTCGCCGTATCCTGTAGGTAATAGACCGCAAACCGGTCTTCACCGTCGTCAACGTCATTGGCCACATCGGGTGTCGCCCCGCCATGGACGCGCGTCTTTGATCCCAGCTTGATATAGCCGTCCATCCCACGCACCGTGGTCCCGGCCACGCCGCTGGTGTCGCCAAACTGGAAGAAATCGACATCGGAACCGCCGAAAACCTGCGTCAACCGTGCTTCAAAGTCATCGTCCGTACGCAACGGCGCCCGCGTCAGGTTCGGCGAAGAGGTGCCAATCGGGGTCCCGCCGTTACGTTGACCTGCAACGTCCAGAATTGCCCCCGCCATGATGACACCGCGCAGAACCATCGTAGTCCCGATATTTACATCCCTATCGCCATAATCACCGCGAATGATGATCCCTTCGCCCGCGATGATCCCGGCATTGTCGTCAAGGGTCACGTCGTCGCCGACACGCAGTTCGACCGCGCCCAGTTCCGCGTAGACCAGTCCTTCGGCAATGATCCGGTCGGCATCCGCATGGTTGCCCGGTGCAATGCTGTTGCCTTCGGCAAACCGGGCCGATCCGCTTTCGATCAGTTCGAAATTCTCGCTGGTCGAGGTCGAACCGGTGGCCTCGCGAACGGTCAGCCGGATATCTCCGACATAGCTGTGTGCCAGTACCAGACGCAGTTCTTCGGCGACCTCTGTCAACCAGATGCTACCGTCCGCTTCGAGCGCCACATCGTCGGAATCAACCTCTAGGCCAACCGGGGTCAGGCCGTTGCGGCTGTCGATTTCAAGATCGTCACCGACCTCACCAATGGTGGAACCGACGCCGTTGGCATCAAGATCGATGCTCAACCCGATGATATTGGCCGCATCGTCATTGCGTGCATCGACAATGGAACCGCCCGTCGTCCGCAGGGATACGTCCGAAATCGAATGAACGGTGTGGATGTGCAGATCGCCAATCACCTCGTCGATGAAAATGCCATCGCTGGTCGTCGCGGTGTTATCAAACGCCCGCAGCACGCCCGTCCCAGCCAGAGTCACGCTGCTGCGATCAACGTCGATTTCAAGGAAATTGGACGCATAGCCGATCCCGCCGCCGAAACCGCTGGCACCGATGGTCGGCGTTTCGACCTCTCCGTCGGTACCCTGAATGTCGTCCGCGTCGGGATTCACGAAACCCGATGCCGCAATCAGGGTGATGTTGAAACCGGCGATGTCGGCATCCGCCTGATTGTTGACACCCTGCGCATCCACAAAGCTTCGCGGCGCATACAGCAGCACATCGTCGTCGGTGGATGTGATCGTGCCGACCCGGAAATCCCCGGTCAGCTCTGTCATCGCGATCCAACCGTTCGTCAGCGCAGAAACATGGCCCGCGCCCGTGGCATTGCCGGTGGTATCGGTTTCCGTCAGTGCGAGGATGTTGATCCGCACATCGCCTGGGGCAGAATTTGCCGCCGCGACCACGATGTTGCCCGTGCCAGACACAGCGCCCGCCTGCAAACCGGCAAGGGTCCGCAGTTGTGTGACGGGGTCGATACCACGGAAATCAAATGTCGTTTCGGGTGTCGATGAAATGCCTTCGGCAAACGCACCGCGATCCGTCTTGTTGGCTTTCTGATCGATGTCATCGAAAAACACCTCATAGGTGTTGTCCGCAGGCGCCGTATTGTTCTGGGGGTGCTTGACGATCACGCCGCCACCGCCGCCCAGTCCGTCCTGCAGCCATGTTGCCTGCAACAGCACGTCGGCGGTGTTGCCCGCCGCCACGCGATCAATGTTGACCAGATAGGCACCGTCCGCCTTTTCGACATTCGCAAGGTCCTGCCGCAGCAGCGCGCGCACGTCGAGATAGGCATCGTTGCCGGCATCCACGGTGATCACTTCGACGGCTGTCAGCGTGTGACCGTCAGTCAATGTGCCGCCTCCGGTCAGGTCGACCGCAGTTCCGCCTTCGACCAGCGACAGGGTTGCTGCGTTTCCGTCAGCACTCAGACGGATGTAATAAAGATCGCCATCGGTCAGACCGCCCAACGCTGCCGAACCAGAGTCCGTATCATAGCGCACAAGTTGGCCGTCAAAGAACTTGTTGCCCAGCCCCAGGAATATCTGGTTCGACAGGGCACCGACTTGCGCCGTGGTAAAGCTGAACGCTTCAGGTGTGCCCACGGAATCGACCAGGTCGATGACGATACGCTGACCATACCGGCCCGCATCCTGTGCCGCATCGACGTTGATGATCTGGCTGCGCACGACCGACGTGTCACGCGACTGCGTGCCCAAGATAGAGCCTTGGGTGTTTTCGATCGTGGTCACACCGATCGGATTGTTGATATCACCGTTCAATTCGATATCGCTGTTACCGGTGTTCCGAATCGACACCAGTGTCGGTGCGACATCGGTCACGATGTTAAATGTGAGCGTCCGATTGCCTGCGGCCTGGTTCGTCGGCGCCAATACGACAACGGGCGGCTTTTCCCCGAAGACATTGATATCATTGATCTGAATGGTCTTGTCGGACTCGTTCAGGATCGTGATCCGTTGCAGCGAATTGCGGAACGTCCACGTGCCGCCCGATCCCGCGATGCTGTCAGAATCGAAAACGACATCGCCCGGTCCGGGGTTCTGGATGTCGTTGACGTAGATCTTGTCGCCCTCGATGCTGCCGGACTGTATCGCTTTAAAGCTGTCGCCCTGCGCCGCGCTGTCGTCGATCGTGATGACTTCGGCGTTGGTGATGATTGCGTTGCTGTCGACCGTGACCTGCTTTTCGACCAGCAGATCGGGCGACCGACCGGACAGGATCGTGACGTCACTGTCAAAGACAATAGGCTTGGTGGTGGTGATACTGGGGTCATTGCCGGACGCCCCGCCCGAAGCCAGCGACCGTTTGGAGACGACCGCAGTTTCCGTGATATTGGTGCCAAGGTTGTTCTCTGCCACCACAAGGAAGGCCAGACGCTGCGCGTCTGAAGCCGGTTCCTGTGCGTAGTTGTAGAATGCCAGGTTGCCATTCGCCTCGTCGCGCGGGCCGGCCGTGATATTCGCCAGCGCCGCGCCCGTCACGATCGCGTCGACCGTGACAGTGGTTGCGGAATCCGAATCCACCTTGCCGAACAGACCGCTGGAGCGGGAGTAGCTGTAGGATTTTGCAATGACCCCGCTATTTTCGATCAGGATGTCGACGCCTTCCCAGCCAGTCAGCCGGGCAGAGCCACCGATTGTCACGCTGCTGTCGGCGTCAAAGGCGGTCGTCGCCTCACCATCGCCTTCGCTGTAGAAACCGCCGCCGCGCCCGCTGGCGTCGGTGCGCAGATCGACATCGTTCAGATAGGCCTCAAGGCTCAACTCGCTCGCCTCGATCAATGCGCTGCCTGCAATCGTCGTGAATGCGCCGGACCCGTCGTTGGCCCTGGATCCGGCATCGGCCGATCCGTCACCGCCAAAACCGACACCTTTTGCGTTCGCCGTCGCCTTGCCGGTCGTGCTGCCCTCGGCCACGAACTGTGCAAAACCGCCGACAAAGATGACGGCGTTGCTGCCGACGCTGACGTCAGACGTGAAATCGGTGTTCGAATAGGCCTTTGCGTTTGCGACACCGACAAATCCGCCGGTTGTCGCCTTGGAACTGATGCTGGACTCGTTGTCGGCCAGCGATTTGACCGACAGGTTTCCACCTGCGATCAACTGCGTGTTGTCGCCGATGCTCGCCGTCGATGTCAGATCACCGTTACCGGAATTATGATTGACCGTCGCCTTGCCCACAGCAACGAAACCGCCGCTGCCGTTGCTGGCGTAGGCCGTTGTCTTGGTAAATGCGTCGGACTCGATGGTCAGATCGCCACCGGCGCTGACCAGTGTCGCCAGAACGTTGGCAGACACCGTAGGCGTGCTGGTCATATCGGCGGTATTTACGGTGCCAGAAACGATCCCGCCGCCGGACCCTTTTGACGTAGACGATGACTGACCGTCACCGGTCTGGGGGGCCACCACCGCCAGTGACAAGCCACCGGGCGCATTGATGACATCGTCCGTCTGGCCCGTGTTCGCTGTCACGTCGATGCGCAGGTCGTAGAAATTGTTCGACCCGGTCTGGTCGAGGTCGATGGCTTGGGACCCGATGTAGTGATCCTGTCCCGCCACGTTGAACGAATTCAGCGTTATGACGCCGCCACCCGGGGCTGCGGCCAGCCGAATACGGTTTGCGTCGCCCGCATCTTTGGAATGAACATAATACGTCTGCCCATCGGTCAGGCCGCTGATCGGTGCATCCTCCAGCAGCGCCAGCGAATGGATGCGGTCGTCGGACTTGTCTGCGTCCAGCGCCACGATCGGCGTGTCGATCGTATCGGTCTCGGCCGAGGTCCGTTCGACCACGGCATCGGCGTAGGTGCCCGCACCGCTGACGTAGACGGTGTCTAGACGTAGAGTCGTGCCACTGTTCAGAACGACGGAACCGGTATAGACCAGACCGCCCGCTTTAAACCGCACAGTGCCGCTGGTGATCCCCGCATCGGCCCAGGTGCCGCTTGACAGGGTGACAGTCACCCGCAGATCGGGGTCGCCTGCGGTGGCGACGTTGGCCGACCCGATGGTCATCTGCTGATCGACCCGCGTGATCTGGCTCAGCGTCTGGTTCAGGACCAGCGTGTCTCCATTGACCGCTGCGATTGTGTAGGACGAACCGTTGTTGCCGTTGCTGCCCGCAATTGTCAGCGTGTCGCCCACCTGGAACCCGTTGTCGGCCCAGTCCGCCCCGTCTGTGCGCAGAATGCTGTCGCCGCCCGATGGCGTGCGGACGTAGTAGACGTCCGTACTGACGGTGTCCGACGTCTTCAGTTGCAGCGAACTGCCGGCATCGTCCACATTGGCCACGCGGTAGATTCGGCCGCTTTCAAGACCGCCGATAGGGTCTTGGGTGACTGTCGTTTCGATGATCTTGGCCGCTGGCGAAGCATCCGGATCCGGATCGTCGATCAGTTTGGTCGTCGTGGTCGCGACCGCCGTATAGACGACCAGATCGCTGTTGCTGAAGCCGTGCGCAATCAGGTCGCCTTCGTCGTCCGAATTGGGATCGAGATCGACAAAGAAGATGCGGTTGTTGTTGGTCGTCTGTTCCCGGGTATCGGTATCGTCGGCCAGTTGTGCGGCGGTCACATCCACCTGAACAGTCAGGAAATTCGACTTTGGCGGCGCGACATAGGTCACGGCCTGCCCGACTGTGAAACCATTGCTGCCGACGTTGATGTAGTTGTCCGACACGTCGGTCGAGTCGAAATCGTTGAAATTGTTCTCGACATAGCTTGCAGAGGTCTTGGCCGCGCTGTCCACCAGCTTGATGGTGAAGTCATCGACCACAAGAACGTAAAGCGTCGTGCTGTTCAGGATATCGGGCTGCGCGGTATCTTCGCCCGCGCTGTTCACTTCATGCAACACGACCTTGTCGCCGCTAAGATAGTTGTGTGGATTGCTGAACGTGATTTGTTCGGTCAGCGGATCAATCTGGCTACCGTCGAACCGGTTACCAAATGCAATCACATCCGTGCTGAAACGAATGACATTGTAGCTGCGGTCGCGCAGACCAAGACCATCGTCCAGATCGACCTGACCCGACAGGCCCGGAACCGTGCTGCCCGTCGCAGCATATTCGATCAGGTCGCCGGTCTCCAGCCCGTGCCGATCCACGACCAACGTGTTCTTTGTCCCATCGGCACTGTCGATCCGATACGACGGCACATCCGACGACTGGCGGTCGGCCTTGGCCTTGACCGACACGTTCCCCGTGGTTTCAAGAACGACGCCTGCGCGGATTTCAGCAGAAACCGTTGGATTGACGGTGGTTTTGGACTTGGACAGCGCCACGTTGATCGCGCCGCCGCTGGTGCCCTTTGTATAGGCGTCCGCCTCTGGTGTGCCCAGCGCGTCGATGGTGATGTTGCCGCTGGCCAGTAGACTGATTTCACTGCCGATCCAGGCCTTGACGGTCGAATTAGCCTCAGCCTCGGAATCGTTAGTGGTGACTGAAATCACACCGCCCCCCGCCGCATTGCTGCGGGCCGAAGCCGTGTCCTGCGTCACCGCATCCATGTCGAGACTGCCAAAGGTGAAATCGACGTTGCCCGTGGCTGTCGTGCGATCCGCGAAATACGCCTTGGCGGTGCCGTTGGCGTAGGCAAAGCTGTCGGTAATCCCGACTGCGCCCAAAATGCCGACGTTCAGACCGTCGGTCAAAGCCTCGGCCTGATTCCGGCCATTGGCCTCGATCTTGACCGCGGCGTTCGGTGCGTTGAATACCGCCTGATTGCCGACCCAAGATTGCAGGTTGGCGTTGGCATAGGCCTCGGATTTATTGATCTGAACACCAATGCCTGACACGCCCGCCGCCTCGGCCACGGCCCGCGCTTTGCTGGTGTTGCCGTCTTGCGCGTTATGCGTCGTCAGGATCGAGATACTGCTACCGCTGATCGTGCCGCTTTGGATCACGGCATCGATATCTGGCGAAACGGTCGCCGTCGATTCCACGAATCCGACGCCGCCTATTCCCCCGGACTTGCTGTCTGAATTGGCAAAGGCATCGCCATCAGACGTGGCCTTGACGATCACAGCGCCGCCGACAGTGACGTTGCCAGCGATCTTGGCTTCCAGCACCGGCATTACAGTCGCGCGCGAAATCGGCGCAGTGCCAGCCACAAGTCCGAGCGACGCCGCATTGGCCATCGTATCGGCGCGGTTGCGCCCGTTGGCGCTGACGGTCAGCGACGCGCCACCGGTCAGGACACCGTCCATCAGCGACTTGGCGCTGCCGCTGGCCTCTGCAATGGCGACACTGGCACCCAGACCCAGCGCACCCAGCGCAAAGGTCTGCGCATCCGCCGTTGCGGCATTGCGCACATCGGCACTGACGGTGACAAGCCCGGTGCCTGCATTGAAACCGCCGCCATTCATGATGGTGGCGGCCACTCTGGCATTGGCCTTGGCCAAAGGCACAGCACCCTGTCCACCGACCAGCCCACCGCCTGCCGCCAATGCGATGGCATGGGCGCCGCGATCCGGGTCCATCACCAGTACGGTCGGCACGTTGTGCATGGCCTCGACGCTTAGACCGTTCGAACTGCCGGTAAATCCTGTACCGATCTGCGCCGTCGTGTCGGGTGACGTTTCGACAATGGAAATACTGACGCCCACACCCGCCAAGGTGCCCGCAGTGATACCGAACATGTTCGCAGTACCATCGTGACTGCTGATGGCCGTGACGCCCACATTGCCAGTCGCATTGATTGCCACGTTGTTGCCGATTTCGGCAACCACATCGGGCGTGATCTTCAGATCGGCGACATTCACGCCGACCGCGGCCAAACCACCACCCGCCCCGGCGTAGGTCACGACATTCGCGTCGATTTCTGAAGTCGCAAGAACGGCGACAGAGCCAACCGAAGTGGTCTGACCGATCTGCGCACCGTCACCGATCCGCGCCATCGTATCAGCCTGGTTCGTGCCATCGAAGCTGTCGGTGTTGTTCAGCTTGACGATACTGAAGTTGAAACCGGCAGCCACAGAGCCACCCAACGTGACCGAATAGCTGGTGATATCCAGGTCCTGATCGTTCGCTGCCGTGACGTTCAGCTGGCTTGCGCCATCGACTTTGCCGCCATCGCTGACTTCGGCCAATTGCTTTGAGTTGTCGGTGACGACATTCACACCGGCACCAATGGCAACTCCGCCTGCCTGCACCCCGACAGAGGTGGCGCCGATGTCGCGTGTTCCGCTACCCCCCACCGTGACGATTCCGCCCGCGACGGTTTCGCCGCCCAGACGACCGCGCACGTTGCTGTTGATGTTCAGCACCGTAATGGCCGCGCCGACGGCAGCCCCGCCGACCTGTGCGCTGGTGGTGATGAACTTTGTCTCGATCACCTCTTCTGCCATGACGGCGACATCACCGGCCGTCTTGATCTTGGCGTTGCCCTGCACGATGGCCGACACGCCCGGTTCGTCCTGCGCCGCAAGCAGCAGGTTGGCATTTAGCGTCGCCGTGCTCAGCGACCGCGACGTGATGTCGACGCCAGACAATCCACTGGCCGCGCGACCGTCCGCGCTGTTGGCATCCGCACCCGCAGCTCCGCCTGACACGGCACCCAACTGGCCGTCGACCTCACCCGCGGAATTGTCGGCGGTCTTGCCGCTTTCGTCCTGTGCGTTGCCGCCGCCGGTATCCAGCGCGCTGCCGGTGTCGTTGCTGCCGCCATTGTCGGCGGCTTCGTTATTGTTTTCGTAGGTATCCGAAAATGCCTCTCCCACAGCAAAGACAGAGATAGCGCCGCCCAAAGCCAAAGCCCCGCCCGCGCCCGAAACGGTGAAACCCCGGATCAGTTTGTCAGACACGGCGCCGACCACGACGATGTCCTGCGCGTTGACATCGGCCCCGGCAAATATCTTGGCGCTGACGTCATTGGTAATCATGCCGTAGTTGACGACACCCGAGATGCCCACAAGCCCGCCAGCCACGCCAACCGTCGCTGCGGTCAGCGATGTCCGGTTCGCCGCCCCGACCCAGACGCCCTGATTGGGGCCGGCATCATTGCCGACGGTCAGATAGTTCGCGCTGAACTGATTGATCTGCGCATCGCGCCCGATCCAGGCCGCAGTGTCGCTGTCGACGATTGTCGCCCCGACCGCGCCAGCCACACCGGCATAGCCCCCCGCAGCACCGGCGGCCTGAACTGTCAGGAACGTCTCGCTGCTTGTCGCCTGAACGATCACACCATGCGCTTCGCCCGTGAAGAACGCGCCGGTGTCGTCGTTCATGTCTCCCGTCAGGATGTCCGCATATCCAGTCCCGTTGCCGCCCGCATCGACCTGCGCGCGATCGCCGATTGACGCGATGGTGCTTTTGTTGACCACGAAGATCCCGACGCTCGCCCCAACACCCGCACCGCCGATGCCCACCCCCGCACCACCGGCGATCATGGTCATGTCGCTGTCGTCGTTGGCCGATACCAGAACATCACCACCCGCATCTATCACCGTATCGTTGCCGACCGACGCTGTTGTGGTGTTGTCGATGGATACCACCCCGACACCGCCGCCGATGGCAAAGGTTCCGCTTGCGGCAACCCCGGCAGCCACGATCAGGAATTTGGCTTCGGCATTCGCACGCACGATCACATCGTCTGCCGCAGCGACGCGGACGGTCCGGCGGTCGTTTGCATCGGCGACGGATTCGCCCAGCAGCGCCTGCGTGTCCTGATTGATCACCGACACGTTGACGCCCGGCGCACCAGCCCCTGCGCCACTTAGCGCAAGGCCGACGCCGACGCCCGTGTGATTGAAATCGCTTGCAGCCGCGACCAGAACGGACTGTTCCGTGTCTGCTGCGGTCGCATTTCCATCGGGGGCAAAGCTGTTGATGCTGCCGCCGTCCTTGACCTGCGCCGTTGTCGTCACATCCACGATATTGACGGCGGCCCCAATACCCACCGCGCCCGAGCCGGACGCCGCAAAGCCAAAGGCCAGCGATTCCACATCGTCCTTTGAACTGGCCGAAACTGCGACGCCGCGCACGATCTCGGTGCCGGCCAGCGCAACACGCTCGCGCGCCAGACCGGGATCGCCTTCCAGATCATCGCCATCGGCGGACTGGTTGCTCTTGTCCGGGGTATCGGCAATGTCCTTGTCCAGATCGCTACCAGCGGGCGTTCCGATCTCGAACGCTTCGCGGTCGGGCGTCTGGCTATCGAGCTTGATCGCGTCCTCGTCGATGCCGGACTTTGTGCTGCCTGTGTCGTAGTCCACCGTAAAAGTACCATCGCGCGCGATCACGGTGTCCAGCCCCAGACCGGTCACATCCGCGCCCGTGTCGATGGTGGCAGTCGTGGTTTTATTGATGACGGCGACACCCGCGCCGCCACCGACACCAGCGCTGCCGCCGACGGCAGCCCCGCCGACCAGCAAATCAGCCTCTGTTTCGTCCACAGCCTGCACCAGAACCGACCCGCGTGCGAAAACGTCGCTTTGGGCGCCGATGCTTGCGGTCGTGGTCAATGTCAGGACATAGACGTCCGCAGCCACACCGACACCGACACTGGCGCCGCCCGCTGCCGCGACCGAGAACGTCTTGATATCCTCGGTGGACTGCGCATTCACGATGATGTTGCCATCGGCAATGATTTCGGACGATCCGCCTATCTTGGCCTCGGTCGTCTTGGTGACCGTGTGAACGTTGACACCGGCACCAACGGCAGACGAACTGGACAATGCAATCGCACCGGAAACGGCCAGTATTTCAGTCGTGCTGTCCGCGTCGACGATGACGCCGGGGTTGTTCGCGGCCGCGGTCGCATCGACCAAGACATGATCGCCGATCAAGGCCTTTGTGTCTTCGGTCAGAACCGACACCAGAACTGACCCGCCGATCCCCACCGAACTGCCCGACACACCCGCAGCCGCCACGATATTCAGAATGTCATCGGTCGAGACCGCCCTGACCGACAGCCCGATCGGACCACCCGTCACAATACTGGTGTAGTCGCGAACATCCGCTTCGACATCGTCGTCATGGACAAGCACGCTGCTTGCGATTCCGACGCCTGCCCCGCCGACACCAAAGGCCACACCGCCGGAAATCAGTTTCAGATCGAAATCGCCGTCTGCCTTGACCGTCACATCGGTCCCGGCGGACAGACTCGTCGTGTTGTCATCATCGGTGCCCGCCAGAACCAACGCCCGCGTATCGGTGATCGCCACCATCACGGCCACCGACAACGCCACGGCGTTGCCGCCACTGGACGCGCCAAAGGTCGCAGCAAAACTGGTAAAATCATCGTCCGCCGTCGCGTTGACCGAAACCGCACCGCCGCTACTGTTTAGGGCCGCGCCCGAACCGACCTGCGCAAGTGTGTCGCGCGTGATGACATTGACGTCGATGCCGACGCCGACGCCGGATCCACCCGCCGACAGGCCGATTCCGCCCGCACCGGTGAACAGCGTCGTCATGTCCGTCGCATTGACCGTGATGTCACCGCCCGCATCGACGGTCGTGTTGCTGCCGACCGACGCTTCGGTGTTGATCAGCATGACGTTTACGCTGGACGACCCACCGACAGCAGTGCCACCGTTGGATGCCGCGACACCAGCCGCAAAGTTGGTGAAAGCCACATCGACAGAGACTTCGTTCACCTGAATCTCAGTGACGTCACCCACGTCGACTTCTTGACGCTCGATCAGGACAAGCGTTTCTTCCAGGGGTTTGATGGTGCTGTTGGCCGTCACATCCACAGTGCCCACAGCATCCAGATCGGCGTTGTTGCCGACGATAGCTTTGGTATCCATCGTGTTGAATATGTTCACAGAAATCGCGATGCCGACGCCCGTGCCACCCTTCGTGCTCAGCGCGGCCCCGCCCGAAATGTTCTGCAGGATCGTGTGGCTTTCGGCCTTTACCGTGACGTTGCCGGTCGTGGCGTTTAGAACGGTCTCGTCCCACGGATCAACAGTATCTCCCGTGGCGCGGGCGCCTGCGACCTCGGCCTTCATCGTGCTGTCGACGTAGTTCACGGCGATTGATCCGCCGATCCCGGTTCCGCCGGACACGGCACCGGACAGTGCCCGGACTTGATAAGTGTTCGCATCATCGTCTGTTGGATGCACCGCCAGCACGGACACGTCCGAACCGGTCAGGCTGGCGCCTTGCCCGACACGCGCGGTGGTATCCAGCAGTGAAATGTTCAATGCGACCGCCGCAGCGACGCCGGTATTGGCGCTGATGTCGGTGGCCGTGGCAATCCCGATGGCACGTGCCGTCACCTTTGACTCAGCCTTGACCGTCACGGCGCCGCTGCCCACAAGTGTCACATCATCACCGACGCGCGCGTCGATTTCCGCGTTTAGGTAATTCACAGCAACGGTGGCCGCGACTTTGGTGCCGCCGGATTTGACCGATGCCTGATCCTCGACCCCCTTGCCGCCCTCGTCCTGCGCCTTTGTATCGGCCTCACCGACTGTAGAGGCACCTGTTTCCGTCGGTGCCTTGTCGGCCTTGGCACCGCCCTTTTCCTGCGCGAATGTCGTGTTTTCGGCCGCTTCCTCGTCCGAGGTATTCGAATCCTCGGCGCTCTCGCTGCCATCGCTGTTGGTCTTTTTCTTCTTCTGGCCCGTCGCACTCGCCTTTGACGTCGCACTCGATTCGATCACACCCTTGCCGTGGACATCGATCGTGCTGGCCCCAGTGAGCGACCGGTCAATAAAGGCATCCGTTTCGTCGTCACCGATGTTCAACGCGACCGATGCACCGACGCCGACGTTGCCGCCCGCGGCCTCACCGTCGGCTGTGGTCGTGATCGTCGCCGTGTGATCCGCTGCGATCAAAAGCGCGCCACCGGTCAGGACCAGCGTTCCGCCGCCCGACCCCAGAACGGCTTCTGTAACGTTTTCGACATAGGCAACAGCCACGCTGCCGCCGATGGCGGTGTTACCGGCGGCACCCGCCTCGGAATTGGTGGTCAACGTGTCGCTCGACTGGGCCCGCAGGGTAAGCGCACTGACGGCCCCGTTCAGCGTGGTGCCCTCATCCACGGTTGTCCGCGTCTCGTTGAATCCGACGGTCAGCGCGATACCCGCACCGACACCCGTGCCCTGACGGGCCTTGCCGATGGCGGCCGATGTGGCCTGCACGGTCGTTGTCTCGTCGCTCACAGCCTCCAAAACGACAGCCCCGCCGGTCAGCGTGATCGTGCTGTCAGCTCCGGCGGAATCGCCGATGATGGCTTCGGTCGTGGCATTGGCCACAGACAGTGCGAAAGACCCCGCAATCCCGATCTTGCCGCCGCTCGCGCCCGATGTCGCCTCGGCCTTGAAGTTATGTTGCGGGTCGCCGCCCACATCCTTCATCGTCGACTGCAGGGTCAGACCCGTCGCCGTTATTGTCGATCCTGCGCCGATCCGGGCACGGTTGGTCATGTCGGCCACGTTGATCGCAACACCGACACCCACAGAGGTGCCCGTGCCGGTCGTCGCGGAATCGCCTTCGCCCCGTGCCGTTGCGTCCATGTTGTTACTGGTGATCAGTGACAGGCCCGCGCCGCCGCTGCTGACTGTCAGCCCGTCGGCCAAAACGGCCTCGGCGGTGCTGGACGACACGTTGACCGCGAGTGCCGCCGCGATGCTGACACCCTTGCCGTTCTTGCTGGCCGAAGTGCTGGTGCCCTTGCCGGTGTCAGAGGCATTGTTCGCCATCGCGGTGTTCTGAGTTTTCTGGGTGTCTGCCGTCTCGCCGGTGCTGGCGTCGTTGTCACCATCAGTGTTCTTGTCCTTGGCCCCCTTGGCCGACGCTTTGGATATCGTCTCGGACGCCCCATCGACCCGCGCGCTTAGACTGATACCGCCGGTCGCAGTCAGATCACGCTCCAGCGTTGCGCGACCGGTGTCATCGACCAGACCGATCGCAATCGCAGCACCGATGGCGGTCGACGCCTCGGCCGTACCGTCCGCCGTTGTCGTGGCCCTGCCGTGATGCACCACGTCGGCGGACAGATCGCCGCTGATCGCCAGTGCAGACGGGGATATGCCGATCCGCGCCGTTGTCATGTTATCCACGACCGCGACGGCCACGCCGCCACCGACCCCGGTTTCGGACTGTTTGCCAGCACCGCCGCCCGACGCAAAGGTCGTGTTTTCGTAGCTGCCATTGGCGACCAGCGCCAGATTGGCGACACCGGTCAGAATCGCACCGTCGGCGATCTCGGCTTCGGTCACCGCATTGTTGACGTTGATCGCGATGGACACACCCACGCCTGTCTTGCCAGAGGTCGCGCTGGCCGTCGCAGAAACTGTATTTTCGGACACGGACGCAGCGGACAGGCTCACGTCTTCGTCGGTCGCGCTGATCCGTCCGTCTCCGTCGATGCTGGCGCGGGTATCGGAATCGATGATCCCAAGGGCAAAAGAGCCCGCCGCCCCGACATCGCCGCCGCTTGCGCCCGACACCGCCGTCGCGCCAAAGTCGTGCTGGCTGTTACCGTCCTTGTCGGTCATCGTCGCGCTGGCCGTCAGGCCACCCGTGACCGACGATGTGCCCTGCAGGCCCGCGACATTGCGCATGTTCGCCACATTGATCGCGACCGCGACACCGACGGATGTCGTCTGCGCACCCTCGCTGGCGATACCAGATGCATCCGCCTTGGCGTCCATATTGTTCGACGTGGTCAGCGTGACGTCACCCGTCACCGCGCGGTCGATCAGCGTGGCGGATGCTTCGGCCTTTGACACGTTCAGGGCTAGTGCCGCAGCGACGCCCACCGAATTATTAGAGCCGTCCTTGGCAGAGGTGTCGTTGTTGCCCTCATCGGGGTTTACGTCGGCACCCTTGTTCTTCTGGTTCGCAAGCGCGACCTTGTCGTTTTTCTGCTTGTCGGCATTCGCATCGGTTCCGTCTTCGGCGTCCGCCTCGCTGCTGGCCCCTGCCGCCGACGCCTTGGACGTCACGATGGACGCGCCATCCGCGATGGCTGTCATCGTCAGTGCCGCGACGCTTGCATCACGTTCTAATTCCGCGCTTGCCTTGTCGGTCACGAATCCCAGCGCGATTGAGGCGCCGATGGCCGCATCCGCGCCCGTCGCGTCGCTGCCGGCCTTGGTCGTGGAACTGCCGGAATGGGTCGCGCTCAACGTCAGAACGCCAGCCGCATCCAGATCATCATCGCCTGTGCCGATCCGCGCTTGCGTCAGGCGGTTGTCCACCGCAACGGCAACCGCACCACCGACCGTGGTCCCGCTGGATTCAGCGCCCGATTCAGCCGTCGTGGTCGCCACATGGGTGCCGCTGGCCGTCAGTGAAATATCGTTTCCGTTCGTCAGATCAGAGCCGTTTGCGACCGTGGCGGTCGTGTCGTGATCTGTCACGCCGATGGCGATCCCGGCCCCGACGCCCAAGGTTCCGCCATCATCCTGATTGGCGCTGGCGGTCGTGGTATCCACACTGTCAGAGGTCGCGGTCATCGCGGCATTGGCGCCACCCAGATCGACCGACGACGCGCCGTCCATGCTGGCGGCCGTATCGGAATCGACGATCAAAAGCGCGAAAGAGCCCGCAACCCCCGTGTCACCGCCCGACGCACCTGCCGTGGCTGCAGCGCCAAAGCTGTGCTGGCTGTCGTCGGCGTCGTTCATGGTGGCGGACAGGACCAGATCGCCGCTGCCGGTCTGCGTGACACTGGCACCGTCTGTGATCTGGGCCACGTTGCGCATTTCCGCGACGGTGATGCCGACCGCGATGCCAACACTTGTGCCAGACCCGGCGGCGGCAGAACCATCGGCATCCGACGTGGCATTCATATCGGCTGTTGTCGTCAGCGACACATCTGCCGCACGCAGCGTCACGCCATCAATCTGTGCCACGGCCATGCTGCTGGAAATATTCAGCGCCAGCGCGCCCGCCACGCTGACGTTGCCACCACCGCTTGCGCCGCCGTCACCCGATGAATTGGCCGATGCTTGCTCATCGGCGGATACGTCGGTGGTTTTGCCCCCGGCATCGCCCCGGGTGTTGGCATAGTCGATCTGCTTGTCGCGTTGTCCGTCCGCGCCACCATCGGCAGCGTCGGGCGCGGCCTCTTTCTCTGCCCCGGCAGCGGATGCTTTCGCTTCCGCCTTCGATTCGGCTTTGGTCAGCGCCGACATCTCGAAGCTGCCTGTGGTCGTCAGATCGCGGCGCAGGGTCGAACTGCCGTTGTTGTTGACAAAGGCGAGACCGATGGCCGCGCCGACGGCTGTCGTGCCGCCCGCGGCTGTGCCGTCCGCCAGCGTGGCACTGGTGCCGGTGTGGGTCGTGGCCGCCGCCACATCGCCGTCCAAATCCAGTGCGCTGCCCGGATCACCAAAGTCGGTCACCGTATCGTTGTTCACAACGCTGATCGCGACCGCCCCGCCGACCGTGGTGCCGGTGCCTGCCGCGCCGGCCTGCGCCGTGGTTGTATCGCTGTGTTTTCCAGTCGCGATCAGGGTCAGATCGCCCGTCGCACCGGTGAAATTTGCATTGCCCAACAGGGCCGCCGTGCTCAGATGGCTGCCGACGTAAAGCGCCACACCAGCCCCCACCCCGACAGAACTGGTGGCAACAGTGCCTTCGCCCTTCAGCGCAGCGGTGTCCGTCTTGGTGGCAGAGCTTGCCGACGCCAAAACATCCGCGCCATTCAAGTTCAAATTGGCGCCGTTTTCGATGATCGCCTGCACGTCGGTGCTGACGATGCTGATCGCCAAGGAACCCTGAAAACCCGACTCCGCCGATCCGCCACCACCCGAGGTCGCGGTCAGCGTATAGCTGCTGTCAGCATTCAGCGTCGACAGAACCGACACCTTGTCTGTGTCCGTAAAAATGACGGTTCCGCCGATCGCGGCGGTCACTTTGGTATCGACAATGCCCATCGCCACCGCCACGCCGACGCCTGTGCCGCCATCGGTGGTCACCGTTCCGTCCGCCGTCGCGGTAATGCTTTCCGTCGCGGTGGCGTCAAGGATCACGTCACCCACAGATGCGATGGTACCGCTGCCCGACACGCTGACGACGGTATCGGACCGATAGTCCGACACCACGACCGCCCCTGCAAAGCTGACGGAATTGCCCTCTGGCGTGGTCGCCCCGTCGTTCTGCGTGCTCGCATCCTTGTCGGAATCCGCCAAACGCTGTTCGGATTCATTTTTCTCGTCGCCGGTGCTTTCAACTGCGCCGCCTGCCGTCGACGTGGATTTTGTGGTGATGTCGCTGTCCAGCGTGGCAGTCAGATCGACACTGTCGGGCGTATCGACATTGCCCAAGATCGACGCGCTGTCGCTCATTGACACACGTGTCGTGGCCTGCACTGAACTGACCGCAACCGTTGCACCGGCGCTGCCCGCCGTGCCGTCCGCATTGCTGACCACCAGCAGGTTGGTGGCAGCGTTCAATGCGACCGCGCCATCGGCGCTGATGATTGAAGCACCCAACATGTCAATGGTCGATGTTGCCAGAATCACGGTGACCGAAACGGCTGCATCCGATGTTTCGTCGTCGTCCGTGCCATCGGCCTTGTCCGTCGCGTCGATGTCCAGCGTTACGGTCGTCCGCGCCGTCACATCGCCCGTCGCCGTCACCGTTCCACCATCCAGTCCGATCGTGGCCGACGGCAATGCCACCACCAGCGCCCCACCCAGCGGACCGATGATCAACGGATCGGGCGTGAACGTCGCGGACGCCGACGCTGTCAGCGTCACGGCGCCACCAGTTGCGACGACGCTGCCAGCGATGTCGATATCGGCGACAGGCGCCGCCACGTAAACGCCGGGAATCAGGTTAGTCGGGTCGATGGCATAGCTGTCTTCGGTCGCCACCGCGTTGAACGTTACGCTGCTGCCCGTCACAGATGCGCCCGACGCGACCGCGATGCTTTCGGCATTCACCGTGATCGCGCCTGCGGTCACGGTCCCGGTAAACAGGACGGAATCGCTGCCACTTTCGCCGTTGATGGTCAGACTGGCAGGACCCAGATCCAGGTTTCCGACGGACAAAAGATCGCCCTGCGCCTGCGCAATACCATCGGCAGAGGGCAGACCCAGATCATCGCCCATGTTGATGGTCAGGCTGGCCGTTGGTGTCGACAGCGCCAAGCTTTCGAACGTGGGGATCGCATCGTTCGAGGTCACGACCACAGTGCCCCCCGATTGCGACAGTGTGGCGTCGTCCGACACTTCGACACCCATCAAACCCATGTCGAACGTGTAATTCTCCACCGTCATGTCGGTGGCGTCGATTGGTTCCAGACCGTCAAACTGCAGCACGACGCCATCGCGGTCGATAGTGCCCGACGTGCCGCCGGTGGCCGCGTAATGCACGCTGTCAAACGTGCCACCGTCCAACACCATAGAGTCGTAGCCGCCGTCGCCACCATCGATCGTGCCGCTCAGCACGCCGGTCGCACTGACGATGAAAGTATCCTCGTTGTCGGCGGCGCCCTTTGCGGTTTCGACGTTGACGAAACGCACGCCTGCGACGGTTCCGGTATCGCGCCCGTCGATGGTCCATGTCGTGTCACTTGACGGACCGGCTATCGTGTCATCACCCCCTGCACCGTCGAAACGCACGCTCACGTCCTGCATCGCAGCCGTCACGCTTAGGGTCAGGCGGTCGTTGTGCGCGGTGCCGGTGATGATAATTTCTGTTGTCTCGGCGGCTGCACGCTCGCCCACGATTTCGCCGGTTTCATCGTCGTAGACACGGTAAGCTGTGGCCGTTTCGTCGTATTCAAGGGTGTAGCTGGCCCCACCGTCCCCAGCCATATCGACCGACAGCGGCATCAGATCGGCAGACAGCAAAAAGCGTGGTTCCATCGCCTCGAGCTTGACAGCCGAGACCATGACCGGGGTCGTCACCTTCGGCGAAGGCGCGACATTTGCGAATGTTCGGTGGCGCGTACGACCGCCAAACCATGACAACGGAGACGTTCGACCGCGTGGCTTGCGATTCTCTAGTCCAAACGCCTTGGCGCCAAATGGAAAAGCCATCTTGTCCCCCCTTAAGAGAAGCAGTTTAACTGGCTTTTGTCCAAAAATGTGCAGCTAGAAGGATCGACGAAGCCAGGCCGGCAGTGGTCAAAACGCGCTTAATCTTTAAGTTGAGTCGAGGGTAGGTTACTGCAAGTGAGGCGACTTTTGGAAAAAAAGTTAAATTAACTTTTGATACGCCCCAGTAATGCCCTCATCCCTATTCGAATGTCAGGGTGCAGCGGTGTCCACCGGGTAGCGCGCCGTCTGGATTGGGCAGTTCCAGTTGCACAACAAAAGTGCCACTGGCCGCGTCGAACACTTGATCGACGGACGTGACCGCGGCGCTGTATGCGCCGCCAACAGGCGCGGCAGGCAGAATGGTCGCGTCTTGGCCCAGCGTAATTTGTCCAAACAGCGATATCGGCACAAAGGCTTCGATCCGCAACGGGTCCATCTGAACGATCCGAACAAGGTAATCGCCCTGCCCGATGAATTCACCCGCGGACAGATTGCGTTCTGTCACCACTCCCGACAGCGGGCTGACGATCTTGCGCTGGCCCAACGCCGCTTCGGCGCGGGCCAACTCCTTGATCGCCAGATCCCGGTTCAATTCCGCCTGCGCCAAAAGACTTTGTGACGCGATCAGCTCTGCCTCTACCTGATCCAGTTGCTCCTCTGTCGCCACCCCGCGTTCGCGCAATGCCTTGATCCGTGCGTAGCGCCGGTCGACCATTTCAAGCTGCCGGGTCTGGGATTCGATCACGGAGGTATTCGTCGCCCGCAGCCGCAGCAGATCCACCGTGCCTGCTTCGATCTTGTCGTTCAGTCGCGCCAGTGTCTGCCCCGCGATCACGTCGTCGCCACGTTCGACCGGGACGCTTTCCAGCAGGCCCGCGACCGGGCTTCCGACCTCGACGACGGCGGCAGGGTCCATCAGGCAATCCACGTCCGCCGCCGCGACGGCAGAGGGCCAAAGCATCGCCAAAGCTAAAACCGTTCTCATCCCAAACCTCCCGTGAATGACAGCATCTTGTGTAGTCGTTTGTCCTGACGCACCAGATCCTTGCGCGCCCGCGCATGGGCGCGCTCTGCCGTGCGCTGGGCCCGGTCGAACAGTTTCAACCGCACACCCTGCGAAATCAGCGGAAGCTGGCAAAAGCTCTTGGACAGCGGCGCCCGGATCACGTTCAGCAAATCGTCCTCCATCGACAGATAAGTCGACACGCTGCCCGGCTCGCCCCGGCGACCGGCGCGCCCGGCCAGTTGCCGGTCGATCCGTCCGGCATCGTGCCGTTCGGTCAGGATCACATGTAACCCGCCTGCCGCGACGACTTGTGGCGACAGGCCGATATCCACACCGCGGCCCGCCATGTTTGTGGCCACCGTGACGCGACCGGCCTGTCCGGCTTCGGCGATGATTTCAGCTTCTTCGCTGTCGTTCGTGGCATTCAGCACGCGGTGCGCGATCCCCGCCGCCGTCAGCGCAGCACTGACCTGTTCTGACGCGCCCACCGACCGCGTGCCGATCAGTACTGGCCGTCCGCGCAGTGTTTCGGCACGCACACTTGCCACCACGCGCGCCCACTTTGCCACCGACGTGCGCAGCACAACGGGCCTGCGAAACCGCAACCGCGACCGTTGGTTGGGCGGGATGCGCTGCACGTCCAGCCGGAACACCGACCACAACTCTCGCCGGGCCTCACGCGCGGTTCCGGTCATCCCCGAAAGCCGGCGATAACGACGAAACAGGCGCTGGTAGGTCATGCGCGCCATCGACAGGTTTTGCGGCGTGACTTCGACCCCTTCTTTGGCTTCGACCAACTGATGCAGCCCGTCCGACCAGCTTCGGTCGGGTTGCACCCGCCCGGTGTATTCATCGACGATCTGCACCTTGCCGTCGGTCACAAGATACTGGTCGCCACGGGTAAAGAAATTCAGCGCCGACATGGCCTGCCGCAAGGCTTCTTCACGCTTGATCGCGGAACGCCACGACGGCCCCAGCCGTCCCGCCCGCGCAGCAATAAAAGCCCGCCCGGCGTCCTTTAATTCGACACGGCGTTCATCGGGATAAAGCTTATAATGGCTGCCCCGCGTCATTTCCCTGGCCAGCCGCAAGGCCGTTTCGGCCCATACTTTTTCGTCCTCGGGATCGCTCTGACGAGAGATGATAAGCGGGGTGCGCGCCTCGTCGACCAGCACAGAATCCGCCTCGTCCACGATGGCGAAATGCAGGCCCCGCATCACCAGCTTGCTTTCAAGCGCTGCATCGCCCGTCAATCGGCGCAGCCTGCGTCGCAGATCGCTCTTGTCGTCGCCAAAAGCCATCTGGTCGCGCAGGTAATCGAATGCGATTTCGGTGTTGGACGCATAGACGATATTGCACGAATAGGCGTCCTGCCGTTCATGCGGCTTCATATCTTCGGTCAGCAACGCATGGGTCAGGCCCAAGCGGTCATAGATCGGTGCAAGTGTCTGCAAATCCCGCGCGGCCAAGTAGCCATTGACAGTGATCACATGGACCGGCAGCCCCGACATCGCGGCAGTGGCCGCTGCAAGGGCGGCGGTAATCGTCTTGCCCTCGCCTGTGTCCATCTCGGCCAGCGCACCGCGCAGCATCGCCAGCCCACCGCGCAACTGCACGGGATGGTGCCGCAAACCCAGTTCGCGGCCACACACCTCGCGGACCAACGCCAGCGCGCGCGTGATTGACCGCCGCGTCAATCCATTGCGGCGCAGCACATTGCGCACCTGCGCGATTTCAACGCTCAGCGCCTCTTCAGACAGGCGTTCCAGTCTGCCAGCCTTGCGCAGGATCGCGGACAGCGCCCACCGATCCCGCACCGGCCGCGCCAGATGGCGCAGCCAAAGTCCGCTGCCCGCAACAATCGTTTCGGCACGGGCGATCCAGTCGTCACCCGGATCTTCCCTCTCGGGGTAGAAATCCAGCCGGACGTCGCGCGGGGCAGCGGCGGTCATTGCTCAGACCTAAATCTTGGCCTTTGCATCCTTCTGCTCCTTTGCGGGCGGCGCCGTGTCTGCATCGCCCATGTCGGGCACGGCCATCCGGCCCACCATGCTATTGAAATGGCGAAGCGAATGCAGGTGCAGGTAGGCGCATTCCAATTCGTCGGTATTGAACATCTGGGCCAATGTGTCGGCGTCGATCTTCTTGAACCGCTCACGGTCAATGACTTGAAAGCCCGACAGCGAACGTGCCTCGCCCCCGACCAGATTGAATCGCGCCTGCATCGGCTGCAACAGGTCCAGCGACTTGAGCCGTTTGCAAAAGGCCTGCGTGCGCCGGAAATGCGCCTGATATTCCTGCAGGAAGCTCAGCACGTTTTTAAGGTACTGGGTCTGCTCTCCGTCGCTGTCGAACAACCGTTCGCCGCGACCATCCGTATTCACACCTTCGAAACCTTCGTCGATGTTCAGGATGAATTGCTTGCCGGTGCTGTCGGTCGAAAACACAAAGGGATAACGCCGCACAAAGGCCGGGATATAGCCGCCGGTCCAGTGGCCGTCATCGTCCACGAACAGGTTCTCGTCTTCACGGCTGCCCAGAATGGCCGAAGGCATCACGACGTCTTCGTTACCGGCAAAAACAATCGGGTAATGCGCCGCCGCTGCCGAAAACTCGACCGCGGTCAGCGGGACCGAATTGACGTTTTTGGCATAGGAATAGGTCTCACCCGCCTTTAGCGAGGTATTCGCGTGCTTTTCCTGACTAACGGGTGTCGCCTTGGTGTAGAACAAGAGTTGCGTAGCCATCTTAAAGTTCCTTTCGGTTTCGAAGTTGGTTGTTGTCAAACGATGGGGGCAAAGACGCGCAGAAAGACCTGTGCTGCGCTGCGGTAAAGGCGGGCGGCCAAGGGCGAGGTGTCATGCGAAAAACGGACATGCACTCTGTCGCCATAAGCGGTGACGGTCTGCGGTTCGGTCAGCCTGAGTTCCATCTGATAGACCCCTTCAAGTGCGCGCCGTCCCTGTGGCGGGCTGGCCGGGTCCAAAAGGATCGGACCGCCACCTTCCTCTGACAGTGCAAGGCTTGGCAATTCGCGCGACAGCGATGCCGCGGCGCGCGAAACGGTCGCGGGATAAACATGTTCGGTGTCCTGTGCGAAACGGACCGACAGGCCTCTGGTTTCGCGGCGGACCAGTTCGGCGCGGGCTTCGGGGACGGCGATCCGGATCAGCGGGTCATTGAAATCCGCGACCACCGCAATCAACTGCCCGGCCTCGACGTAGCGACCTATCAGATCGGCCTCGTTGGTCAGAACCACGCGGCCGGGCGTGTCTGCGCGCAGGATCAAGGCGTCGACCCGTTGGTCCATCAAAGCGATTTCCGCGATGCCGGCGTCGCGTTCCTCTTTGATGATCTTGCTGGCGACCGGGTCGATGGACCGCTGCGCATCCAGCCTGCGGTCCAGTTCTGACAGCCGCGCTTCCAGCACCCGACGTTGCGAAGCGAGCAGCGGATCGTCGATTTCGACGAGGGGCGTGCCAGCGGCAACCGTATCGCCGGATTTGACCAGAACCGCGCGGATCACACCCGATGATGCGGCATTTACAAATGCCTCCGGGCGGGGAAACACCACGCCCTGCGCAAGCGTGTTATGCGGCACCGGCACAAACAGCAGCACCCCGGCAATCCCGCCAATGGTGGCGACTGTCAGCCCCAGCGCCCGGCCCCGTTTGCGCCGCAGCACCGGGCTGCTGAGAAGGAACCAGCCCATCTTGAGCACCGGCAGCAACAGCATCAAAAACACGGCCCAGATCGCCAACACGATCCCGATGATAAAGAACCGCGTCGCCACCAATGATACGATCGCAAAGGTGATGAACAGGCGGTAGAAATATGCAGCGATGGCATAGACCACGAACCAGCCCCGCTCGCCCCGCGCGGTCACAGGGCTTTCGGCCCATTTGATGCCGAACGCATAGCGCTGCACCAGATAGCCCAGATATTTGTTGGCGCGCTGGCCCAGGTTCGGGATCTCGATCAGGTCGCACAACACATAATAGCCGTCGAACCGCAGCAGGGGATTGCCGTTGAATAGCAGGGTCGAAACGCCGCCGATCAGCATGATGTTGAGCGCAAAGGCCCGCACCAGACCTTCTTCGGCATTGGCCCATACGATCATCGCAATTGCAGCCAGTGCGATTTCGACCAGGATGCCCGCTGCCCCGACAAAGGCCCGCTTCCACTTGCTTTCGCAATGCGATGCTGTCCGACGCGTCGACATAGGGCACCGGCATGAAGACAAGGAACATGATCCCGATCTCGTGGACGGCCCCACCCCACCGCTTGATTGCATAGGCATGGCCCAACTCATGCAGTGCCTTGATCAACGGATAGGACACGAGCAGCAAAAGCAGGTTTTCAGCCGACAGGACCCTGTCGATCGCGTTTTCGGTCAGCGGACCCGCATTGATCGCGAACAAGATGCCGCCGTAGATCACCAATGCCAACCACAGCAACGCACCAAAGACCGACAGCAAGGGCCGGACCAGCGGCACGGTCGCGGTCAGGAAATCGTCGGGATCAAACACCGGGATGCGCAGTGCAAGCGGGTTCAGCATCGACTTGATCAGCTTCTGCCGCTCCATCTTGCGGCCACGGTCCGACATCTCGACGATATCCGGCGGCACGTCGCCGCGCAGGACATCCGCTGTGTGCAACCGCCCGACCAGCGACACCAGTTCGTCCTGTGTCACTGCATCCACATCAAACTGGTCAGACGCCAGCGTCCAGATCTGGTCCAGTGTCCGCGCCCCGTCCATCATCGCGATCAAACGGTAGGCTTCGGGTGTGAACCGGTGAAACCGGCCCGAACTGCGGTCCTGCAAGACGTACCAGATGTCACCGCGAAAACTGTGGCGGTAGATACTGGCGTGGGTCCGCAGACGTGGCCGGTAGTTGGCGACGCGATACCACGCATTGCTGGACCACCGGCGCTGGCTCATGGTGCCCACCGCCATGCGAACAGGCGCGCCCAGTCGACCAGCCGGTCAGTCAGCGAAGTAATGAGCAGCCGCTCGTCAATGTCAGTGCGCGCAACACCCTGCATGCCCGGTCGCAGATCGGCGGCCTCTGTCAGCAGGGTCGCCTCCACGCGGAACCAGTTCCTTCCGTCGCTTTGCTGCGCCAGCGGCGTGATTGTCTCGACGCGGTAATCCAACGGCGTCTCAGGCATGGCCGAAACCCGCAGGCTCCCTTTTTGTCCCACCACGATATCGTCCAGATCGCGCTCATCCACCTCTAGGATCACGCGAAATGCCCCCAGCGGCGAAATTCTGAAAAGCGTCTCACCGCGTTCAACAGAGCCCCCGATGGACTGCCGCAGGTCGCCTTCGACCACGTAGCCATCGAATGGCGCGCGGATTTTTGTCCGGGCCAGTTGCTCTTCGCTTAGGGCCAGTTGTGCGTCGGACTGAGCCATCTGCGCGCGAATGATGTTGACCTGCGCCATATCGCGTTCCGCCAGTGCTTGATCCAGCTCGCTTTGGCGTTGCTGCCGAGAGGTGACCAGCCGCAATTGATCCAGCGTCAGGTCCTTGTCGTCCAGCGTCGCCAAAAGCTCGGCTTCGGCCACCAGATCGCCCGCGCTGGCGTATTGGGCGGCCAGATAGCCGGTGAAAGGGGCGACAATCGTGCGCTGCACCTCGCCGGTGATCTGTGCGGGCGACTTGACCACATGGTCGGTCTTGGCGAAGGCAAAAAAGGCCACCACGGCCGCCAGCACCAGCGTCGCCAGTTTCGTGCCGAAATAGGACGGCCCAAGTGTCGCCTTCGTGAAACCGACGACGCTGTGCCAAACCTTTGTGGTCAGCCACCGGTCATTTGCCCGCCGGTCAGTCAAAACCGGCCCGATGACGCTGGCCACCGCGTCGCAGGACTCGATTTCGGACGATGTGAACCCCGCACCGGCGGGGCGTTCGAACAGCAATGCGCCGATGATCTCGCCTTCGGCTTGCAATGGCACGGTCAGAACCGCACCGGCGCTATAAGTTTCGCCCAGATCCTTATGCGCGCGGACGACGCGAAAATCCCAATCGTCGGGCGCGGGCCACAGAATGACGGTCCGCTGATCGGCGGCTTCGTCCATGGCGATTGCGATGTCCCGCACAAGGTTCGCACGCTTGCTAAAGCCCGAGGTATGCGACATGGCCGCAATCCGGTGTCGCTTGCGTTTGACAAAGCCGATGGAAACACGTTCGCAATCCAGTCGCCGCGCCAGATCGGTAACCAAAGCGTTACAGGCGGTCGCAAAGCGGGGTTGTTCCAGCACTGTGGCCAGCATGTCAAAGGCGACCGATACCCGCTCGCGCAGTTCACCGTCCTTGACCTCCTGCTCGCGCCGCAGGACCGCCTCGATCCAGCCGGTTCCCCATTGCAGTTGCCGGAAGAGTTGCGCCGTTGCGACGCCATCAAAAGCGCCAGACACGACGATGGCCCCGAAAAGCTGGCCGAACACGACAAGCGGCTGGGCCATGGTGCGTACAGGCTCGCCCTCGCCCAAAACGACCGCACTTCGGGTGTTCAGCGCCTGATCGGCGGCCTTTTGCATTGATGCCGTCCGCCGTTGTCCTGCAGGCCACGCCGCCACAGGTTGAAACGGACCGCTGTCGGGCACCTCTCCGATCACCAAAAGTCCCTGCGCATCCTTGCCCAACTGACGGCATTGCAGGGCGAGCCACGTTTGCAAGAACTGTTCGGCATCGGCCGCAGATTGAAACTGCGCCCAAAGTGTCTGGTCGAGCATCGCGTAGCTGACAGGGGCGCCCAAAGACGCCGGGTCGAGCGCTGAAAGAGTGCGTGCCTCTTCCGTCACTGTTAAGTCCTCAAGCGGTGGCTAACGAATTGAAAAAAAGGAGAATGGCATAGAGACATGCCGCAAAATTCACTCAAACCCTATCAGTATTCTGCCATACCGCAACTTTTTAATGGTCTCGTGGGCAACCTGCTGGGTGGCGTAGGCTTGGTGACCATGTCGCACGCCGTCCAGGCGAAAGGCGCCAGTTAGCAACAGTTGGCGCGCACCTCTTCGGGCGGCGGCAACTCCTCCTCCGTCTGCGCGGCAATCTGATCATGGGTCTGCAGCACCGCTTCATCGGTCACGCTGGCCTCGATCTCGCGCATCAGGAAATTTAGCCCGTAGCGTCTTCGCGGGCCACGTCAGTGGCTTGTTCGACGATCAACTGATGTGCGGAAAACAACAAGATTTGAGCTGCTGACACGGTCAAAAAAACCATTTCAATTCATAGAACTATTTTTCAAACGTCCTATTTTGCACACTCCTGCAACAGACCCCTTGATGGTCCAACGTGGAACCTCGCCAAAATCTTGCGCGTTTAGGTCCATGCAAAGAGGAGGTTTCCGATGACCAGATTGATGACATGCACCGCACTCGCCGCAGTGTTCGCGGTCCCGGCTTTTGCACAGGACGACGCGCCTGAGGTATCTTATTGCGAACAGGCGTTCGCCCCTGCAGATGCGAACAGCGATAACATGATCGACAGCGAAGAGGCTATCGCCGCCCGCGAACGTCAGTTCGCAGACATCGACGTGAATGCTAACGGTGCAATCACGCGCGATGAATGGACGACCTGCACACAGAGCGCCACCGACGGGCGTACCCTGACCGCCGCCCCAGAAGATCTGTTTCCCCAACTGGATACTGACAGCAGCGACGACATTTCACCGTCAGAACTATTTAATAACACCCGAAATGCCTACGAGGATGTCTGGGTCAAAAACCACACGCGCGACGAATGGGACGATCCGATGATCGCGATGCCCTCTGGCATCACGAATGAGCAAATGCGCGAGTGGACGTCCGAAGAATATTTCGCGCAAGTCGGCAACACTTACGCCATGACAGATACGGATGACGACGGTTCCGTCAGCCGCGATGAATTCATGGACCGCGCCCAAACCCACATGATGGACATCTCCAAGGTCAACTCCCGCTTCGACGAGATGGACGCCGATGCAGATGGCAGCGTGACAAATGAAGAATTCAACAACGCAGCGCAGGCGCGCGTGGATGATGCGATGCGCGACATGGACATCTCTGGCGAAGACGGGGTTCCGGTCGTGATCTGGTTTGCGACGTCGATGTAACCTGCCTGACTAGTCAACCGTCCGTCAATTGACCCGACGTACTCATCCGCATCGATGCAGTTTGTCATCAAAACAACGACGACCCCGATCAGGGCAAATGTCAGGATCGGGGCCACGTTCAACGCGGCCAGCGCTACGACACCAATCATCATTCCGACCTCAATTGGTGCCTTCGTGCGCCGATATGGTCGTGTCTCGAACGGCGATAGAACAATCAGTTGTTCCTGCTCGACATGGCTGACGATGTCTTCGGGCGCTCCCTCCAGAAGTAAAGTATCGCCAACCGCCAGTTTCGCCGTCGACCGTGGATCAATCCTGGCCATAGATAACTGACCTGAACCCCAAATTCCCTCCTTTGGGCAAATGAGTCCGGCGATTTCCGTGGTCAAAATATCCTTTTCGTTCCGTCCTGATGACTAGGTGTTTTTCTGCCAGAATCCTACGTCATCGACGCGGGTCAGGCGCAGCATGGTATCATAAGTGTGTGGGTTGCCGCCCGCGACCGGCGCGGGCGATGTGATGTCGTCACCCAACGGAAATGGCAGGACCTTGCCGCCCGCCTGTTCGATCAGGCAATAGGCTGCCATGCAGTCCCACGCGCTCATCCTTGGTTCCAGGTAGCCGACCAAACGCCCCGCCGCGACCCATGCCAGCATCAGCGCACCAGAGCCATATCGCGTCCAGCTCGCACCCGCCGCCATCAGGTCAGCCAGCATCACGCCGACCTTGTCCGCAGAGACACGATCGTTTGCGCCGACGCCCAGCAGCCCTGTCGTGAGGTCTAGGTTCTCGGATACTCGGATCGGTTCCCCATTCAGACGCGCGGGAATGCCGCGTGCGGCGGTATAAGTTTCACCCAGCATGGGCGCGACGATCACACCGATCACCGGGCCGTCAGCATCGCAGGCACCGATCGACACGCACCAGCCTGGCAGTCCGGCCAAATAGGGTGCCGTGCCATCGATTGGATCGATTACCCATGTCAGGCCGGATGTGCCGGGGGTCACGCCATGTTCCTCACCCAGCAGTGCATCGTCGGGAAACGCCGCAGCGAGCGCGTCGCGGATCAGCGTTTCGACCTCGCGGTCCGCTTCAGAGACCATGTCCTGCAAGGTCCGTTTCGCTTCGATATGAAGCGTATCGCGGTCGTGAAAATAACGCAGTGCAAGCGTGCCCGCGCGCGCTGCGATGTCTTTGGCTGCATCCAGGCGACGCGCCAGTTCAGTGGTATCCATGATGACTTTCATTCGATAAGGGCAAGTCCGCGAGACCGAAAGCCGAGCGTGACAGATGTTCCGGGTGAGAGGGGTATGTCGCCTTCCGCATCGACGGCGAACAGAGAGCCGACAGACGTGTCGATCTCGTATTCAAGATGGTCCCCCAGATAGGCTGAAGACGCGATGCGGCCCGCAAATGGACCTTGTCCTTCTTGGACCGTAATGGCGTTGGCGCGCACGGACAGCTGTGCCGGCCCGACGGTGGCGCTGCGAGCGGGGACCTGCTGGGTCAAGTTTCCGACGCGCACCTGAGCGATGCCATCCATGACCTTTTCGACTGTGCAGGAAATGACGTTCGATTCTCCAATGAAATCGGCAATAAATGCTGATGCCGGTTGTTCGTATAATGCACGCGGCGCGCCTTGCTGGGCGATACGTCCGTCCTTCATCACGACGATCCTGTCTGATACCGCCAGCGCTTCCTCCTGATCGTGGGTGACATAAACTGCGGTAAATCCAAGTCGTTGTTGCAACTGTCGGATTTCAGTCCTGACGCGCCTGCGTAGTCGCGCATCTAGGTTCGACAGCGGCTCATCCAGCAGCAGCACCTGCGGTTCCAGAACCAGCGCGCGAGCGACGGCGACACGCTGCTGTTGTCCACCGGACAGCTCTGACGGTAACCGTTCCCCCATGCCATCCAGCCCGACCAGATCCAGTCCCTTCTCAGCTGCATCACGGGCAGGACCGGATTTCATGCCGCCCGATTCCAGCCCATAGGCGACGTTTTGTGCAACGGTCATGTGAGGAAACAGCGCGTAGGACTGAAACACCATCGATACATCGCGCCGGTTGGCTGGCAGGTTCGTCACATCCTCACCCCCGATCAAGATGCGCCCCGCGGTTGGGCTTTCCAGTCCCGCCAGCATCCGCAGGGTTGTGGTCTTACCGCAGCCGGACGGGCCAAGCAGCGTTACAAGTTCGCCCGGTTCGATCTGCAAGGTCAGGTCAGGAATGGCCGTGAAAGCGCCGAACTTCTTTTGCACGTTCTGAAAGGCAACGGCGCCGCGTCTTTGGGTCGTCATGTCGGGACCTCTCGGGGCTTGATCTTGGGGATAGGTTCGATACGGCGGCGCAGGCGACGTTCACCGACCAGCAGCTGAAAGGTGCCGATGACCGTGATCATCACGACGATCAGGACGGACGAATAGGCAATCGCGATCCCGTATTCGCCGTTTTCGACCAGTCCCACGATATAGGCAGTGGCCAAGTTGTATTTTGCCGACACCAGAAAAATCACTGCCGAAATGGACGTGATCGCCCGCACGAAGGAATAAACCAGAGCAGCGAGGATCGCAGGCCGTAACAGTGGCAGTATCACCTTGCGCAGCGTTCTGGGCGATGATGCACCAAGCGTGAGCGATGCCTCGTCCAGTGACCCATCCAACTGCGCCATCGCTGCGATGCCGCCCCGCACACCCACGGGCATGTTCCGGAACACAAAGCAGAAGATAAGGATCAGCGCGGTTCCCGTCATTTGAATCGGCGGCAGGTTGAATGCCATGATGTAGCTGATCCCGATCACCGTGCCGGGGATTGCAAAGCTCATCATCAAGGCAAATTCAAAGATGCCGCGTCCGGGGAACCGCTGGCGCACGATCAACCATGCGGTCAGCAGACCGACGGCGGCCGTAAGCGGTGCCGCGATCAGAGCGATTTCCATCGTCGTCCAGAAACTGTTCCAGGCAACGCCAGTCCACGCAATGCCAGTCCACGCAATGCCGCCATCAAATGTAACCGAGAATGCGCGCGCGTAGTGTTCCAGTGTCAGTGTATGGTCCAGCCCCCAGGTTTTCACAAAGCCGCCGAACAGGATCATGCCATAGACGAACACGGTAAAGGCCGCCCAAAGCACCACGATCGCGGTCATCGGCCAGGCCAAACGGCGGGGCAAAGCGGCATGATTGCCGCCATCCCCCTTGCCCGATACGGTGGCAAAGTTGCGCCGCCCCAACCACAGCCGCTGTGCGAGAAACGCCGACAGGGTGAAACCCAGCAACACCGTCGCCAGCACCGCCGCGCGTGACGGATCGTGCTGCGCGCCGACCACGGCAAAGAAAATCTCTGTCGACAGCACGCCGCCATTGCCGCCCAATACCAGCGGGTTGCCGAAATCAGCCATCGATTCAATGAAACTGATCAAAAAGGCGTTTGCGATCCCCGGTGCCATCAGCGGCAGAGAGACACGGCGGAACGTGCGCCAGCGCGTCGCGCGCATGGTCTGGCTTGCTTCTTCCATGGCGGGGCTGACGCCTTCCACGACGCCGATCAGGATCAAAAAGGCGATGGGCGTGAACGATAGCATCTGTGCGACCCAGATTCCGGTCAGGCCGTAGATCCAGCGGCCCAGTTCCCACCCGGTCGTATCTTCGATGAATTCGGTGACAAACCCCGCGCGGCCCAGCATCAACGTCAGTGCCAGACCAATTACGAACGGCGGCGTGATAATCGGCAGGACGGTCAGCAGCCGGATGCTTTTCTTGAACGGAAGTCGCATGCGCGTGGCGACAAGCGCGAATGCCAGTCCCAGAAACGTGGTGCCAGTCGCCGTGCAGATCGCCAGAAAGAACGTGCGCCATGCGACCCCGCATCCACCGGTTCCCGTCACGCACCCCAGGCTCCAGATGTTTGGATCACCGATGTTGCGGGCCACACCGGCGGCTGTAAAAGAGCCGTCGTAGTCCTGAAACGCGCCGGTGAACATTGACAGCAGCGGATAGAATACGAACAGCGTGACCAGCAGGATCAATAGGGTGATCGACCCGATGACAAAGGCGTCGCCCTTTAGCGCGCCGCGTTCCGCAAGGCCAAAGGCGATCATGGCGGCAAAGCACAAAAGTATGCCGACAGCACCGGCGCCAAAAGCCTGTTGCCCAGCCACGTCGCCCAGCATTTCCAGCGCGCCCCAGTTCCAGCCGCGCAGTCCGACCGATAGCCCCTGGATCACCATCCAAGTGATCCCAGCCGCACCGGTCAACGCCAGCCATCCGCCCCGCTGGCCCGCAGGACGCGTGAACCTCAAAATGGCGGCAATGGCGATCAGCAGCGGCACCGGCCACAGCCACCACTGGTCCAACTGCGTCAGTCCAGGCCATGTGCGATCGTCGCTCAGGTAGCTTCCCACCCAGTCGAGCGTGAAAAAACCGCCGCGCAGGCGATACCATGGCAACACGGCAAAGCAGATCAGCGCGGCGATGAACAAGACGTCCAGCCGTCGATTGTCACGATTCATGTCGTCAGCCTCCGGACGAAGGTGCGAGAGGGCGCAGCCGCCCTCTCTTTCGATTATTCGGCTGCGACTCCGCCGACCTCGTCGACCCAGCGGGACAGCAGGGCTGTGCGACGGTCGGCACTGCCGTATTCCGCGAAATCATAGTCGATCAGATTGATCGTCGAGATGTCGGGGGCTGCCTCGGGGGCTTCAGCGTTGATGTTCGACGGGATCTGGAACGATCCTGCTTCCGGCATGATGGACTGCACCTCAGCGGTCAGAACCCAATCGTAAAATGCTTTTGCCTCGTCCGGGTTCTGCGCGCCTTCGATCATCGACATCGAACCAATCTCGTAGCCGGTCCCCTCGCACGGGGCGACCACCGCGATAGGGAAACCCTCTTCGGCCTGGGCGACCGCATCGTGCATGAACACAATCCCAAGCCCGGCCTCGCCGCGCGCGGCGGCCTTTACCGGCGCAGAGCCCGATTTGGTATATTGCGATACGTTGGCATCCAGCTCGCGCATGAACGCAAAAGCCTCGTCTTCGCCCATAAGCTGCACCAGTGTCGCCAGCGCGGTATAGGCGGTGCCGGACGAATTCGGGTCGGCCAACTGGATTTCGCCTGCCAGTTCTTCGTTCAACAGGTCGGCCCAGCATGCAGGCGGGGTCAGGCCGCGCTCTTCAAAGATTTCGGTGTTGTAGCCCCAGCCCAAAGCACCCGAATAGACGCCGACCGTGCGGTAGCCCGACGTTTCCGCCTGACTGATCGCCCACGGCTGTAACTGCTCCATCATCGGCGATTGATATTCGGCGGTCAGTCCATCGGATGCAGCCTGCAGATGCGGGTCGCCGGTGCCACCCCACCACAGGTCGGTCTGTGGGTTACGGCCTTCGGCGCGAATTTTGGCATATGCTTCTCCGGACGACAGGCGCACCATGTTGACGTCGATGTCGTGGTCCGCTTCGAATTCCGACACCAGTCGTTCGCAGATCACCACGTCGGCCGAACAGATCAGATTCAAATCCTGTGCGGCCGCGGCAGTGCCTGCGGTTGCGGCAACAGTTCCCAAAAGGGCAAGTTTAGCTTTGGTCATGTTGGGTCTCCCTTCCCTGAACCTGTGCGCCTCCTCCCGAGGATTGCACAGCTGTGCATCAGGCTGGTCCCGACTCGGGTCACTTGTCAAATAAAAAGTTTCGGCGTGACTATTTTACTTTAATCCGGCAGATTTCTTCTTGCTGCACTGCTGTGCAGTCATGTTACAATAAGACGACGAAAGCAGGAGCTTTGGATGCGATCGAATGGTGCCGTCAGCGCGCGAGATGTAGCAGAGGCCGCAGGCGTTTCACGCACCGCGGTCAGTCGCACATTTACGCCCGGCGCCAGCGTGGCGCCAGCAACGCGTGCCAAGGTCATGGCCGCTGCAGAGCTGCTAGGCTATCAGGTTAACAACCTTGCCAGAGGCCTGACGCGTGCCGAAAGCGGTCTGGTCGCGCTGATCGTGGCCGAACTTGAAACGCCTTATCGTGCGTTGCTGGTCAGTGCGTTGACGTCCAAGCTTCAGGCCGCAGGCAAGGTCGCGATGATCATCAACACCGACCGATCCGATGCCAGCGTCGATGCCGCACTGCGTCAGGCGATCGGCTATCGCACGGATGCTGCGATCGTTCTGTCCGGCATGCCCGATCGCGCATTGGCAGAGCTGTGTCAGCGTAACGGTCTGCGGCTTGTGTTGATTAACCGTGACGAAGAGCTGCCGGGCGCCGTCCGCATCCGGCTGGACGACGAGCAGGCCGGGGCGACCGCCGCCAGAACCCTGCTGCGGGTCGGCTGCAAGCGTCCCGCACTGGTCATGTCTGCGTCAGCGACGGTCAGCCTGGCCGCGCGCGCACGCGGATTTCTGGATGCACTGTCGGGCGAAGGTATCGACCCGATGGTGGCAATCGATGGGCCGACGCACTACAAAACTGGGCTGGCGTTAGGGACCGACATCCTGTCCCGCGCTGACAGGCCGGATGGCGTTTTCTGCGTCACCGACCTGATCGCCTTTGGCGTGATTGACGCCGCGCGGCAGCGGTTCGGCCTGCGCGTTCCAGAGGATTTGTCCGTGATCGGTTTCGACGACGTGCCGCAGGCCAGTTGGGAAGCCTATAATCTGACCACATTCCGGCAGCCAATCCCGGGCATCGTGGATGCGTGCGTCGACTGGTTGTCGCGACCTCTTGACGAAACATCGGCGAAAACCGTCTATCTGTCCGCCGACATCACGTGGCGCACGTCTGTTCTTTCATTGTCGCAGCGTGCGACTTCAACAACGGCCTGACCTTGGGCTACGGTTGCGTGAAAGCCATTCCCTCAACCGAAACAGCACACCGAAGCTTTGTCAGGTGACGCTTCATTGAACTGCCGCGTATTTTGATAATCGACTTTTCCTTGAAACGGATACTGCGGAAGCTTCAATGCAAGGTTCCAAGACGCGCTTTTAGCCGGTGAGGTCTTATCCGCGCGACGCGAGGTCCAGATCCTGATCGAGAAGTGGCGCCGCCACGACAACACTGTCAGACCGCACAGCGCTTTGGGATACTGTCCACCGGCACGCGAAATCATCGTACCGATAGACCAAAGACCGACCATGCACTAACGTTCAAACCGGACCACTCAATGGGGGCAGACCACGCTGCTCTTGCGTGGACGTCTGCCGCATCGCCAAGCCGCCTCACGTCCAGATCACCCGGGAACACGGGCACGCGTGCCTCTATCCGCTGAAGCGGACCATGCAGCCGACGGAGAAGACATGAGCTACGGCATCTATATCGGGCGCAACCATACCTCGGACGGCCACGCCTGGCTGGCTGGTTACGGTGACGAGCCGTCGAGCCACTGGCTCGAAATCGCGGAGCGCGCCGATCACGCGCCGGGTGCCACGATCACCGTTGGCGTCGGACCCGAAGCTGACCTGCCGGGACAGCGGAGCGATATCCCGCAGGCCCCCCACACCGCGCGGCATCTGCGCGTAAGCTACAGCTACTATCTTGGCGTGCCCGCGCCCATTACGAATGGCGGCCTGAACGAACATGGTGTCGCGGTCCGGGACATCTGGTCGGCCTCTCGGCCAGAGCTGATCGCGATGACACCTGCCGACCAGACCGGCCCGAACTACTCTGACCTCGCCCGTATTGTGCTGGAACGCGCCCGCACCGCACGAGAGGGCGTCGATCTGATAGCGGCGCTGATCGCCGCGCATGGATACTCTGATTACGGTGGCAATTCGCACATCATCGCCGACCCGCACGAGGCATGGGTCGTCATCCAGTTTTCCGGCGGTAAGGGGCTTTGGGTCGCCGAACGGCTTGGCCCTGACGAGATCCGCGCATCGCGTCCCGGCTTTGTTGGCATTGTCCCAACTGAGCCGGATGAACGGATACTTTATCCGGAACATTTCATCACGACGGCCGTGGATCTGGGCTGGTTCGATCCAAGTAGCGGTCCATTTGACGTCAACGCCATTTATGGCGACGGCAAAGGGCCGTGGCAGGGTGCAATCTGGGTCGAGACCGAGATGCGCAAGCGCGCCGCGAGCGAGGCGAAGATCACACGCGAAGACGTATTCTGGTCGATTTCGAATTCCGTTCTGACCGGCGACACCGCAGGATACGGTCAGGTTGTGCCACTGGTCCATCCGCCATTCGCCGAGTTGCGCATGATGTGGCACGCCGCGATTGGGCCGGTCGCAGCGCCGCTCATACCGGTCTTTATGGGTCAGACGAACATCCCCGACGAATATGCCTGCCATCGCTATTTGACGACTGGCGAATCGTCGCGGTTTCTCGATTGTCGCATGCAGGCGGTGGCTCCCGAAACGGTCTCGCAGGTTGCGCAGGGCGTGGAGGTGTCAGACTCCGCCGTGTACCAGTTCAAACGCCTGATGCATCTCGCCTTTCAGGACAAAGCGATCCTGCAACAAACATGGGATCACTGGCGCCGCATGGAGCAAGGCCTCGCGCAAGAGGTGCCCGAGGTTTTGAAAAGCGCCGAAATTCTACTGCAAGCGGATCAGGCCCATTTAGCGCGCCGCCTTTTGACCCGCGAAAGTCAGGCATGGCTGCAAGGTGCGTTAGGCGACTGCAAGCTTCTTGTTGATGCCGGGCTCACTGTTCTGCGCATGTCCAAGCGTCTTAATCGCGGCGGCCCACCAATATCACCGAAACAGCTATGGTAATCGTGATCCATGTGGTTTTTCAATGCAGGCCGGGCGGCCGTGGGATTGCAACGCAGGTCAAGCAAGCCGTAGCAGATGTCCGGTCCGGTAACGTCGCACCGCAGCGTTTGTGATCAATGGCCGGTATGGGCCGGCAAGGCATCCAAACTCACCGAACGACGCGCCCATTTGGGCAGGATGTTCGAGGTAAACCGGATCTTCTCGGCAGGATCGAGTGCATCCATCCGATCGCGCACTTTGGGCCGCTGGACATCCAGCGCACCAATCCCCGTCTGGATCTTCCGCTCTGGGCCAAACCCATGCCGCACAATCCGTTGGCGACCATCCTCCAGCTGCTCATCGGCAAAGCTTGCTACAAACGCGTCGGCTTCAGCTTTCAGCGCTTCTGACAGCATCCGTCGCGCGCCTTCACGCGCAAGCTCCGTCAAAGGGTCCGCTATCGATTCAGATTGGCGAAAGGGTAGGATCGTTGTATCGGTCTTCATAGGCGTATCGCTCCTCGTGAGGTTCTGGTTGGCTTTGACACCACCACGATACGCCGCCTTTCAAATCACGCCATCACCCAAATTCCCGCATAGCTCTCGGGAAGCTCCTGCCCTCCCCTTCTGATTGGCCGACATGGCGCGCGGGCTCAGCGGTCAGGCAGCCGTCCCATCTGTGGCACATCTCTGCCACGCGTCGGAACAGTTTTGCGGGATCACTATTCAAACCGTCGTTGCACACCTACCTCCGCAGCAGCAGCGGCAGTGTCGGCAAGTGGGGAAGCGTCTTGGATTACATCTACATCGTGGCCGGGTTGATCGGCCTCTTCTTCGGCGGCGAAGCGCTGG
>NZ_JAAFZU010000030.1:98589-107194 GCF_018263905.1 Loktanella sp. SALINAS62
GGGCAGCGTCGGCATTGCCAAACGGCTTGGCATGTCATCTTTGCTGATCGGCCTGACAGTCGTGGGCTTTGGCACATCGACGCCGGAGCTGCTGGTATCGGTGCAGGCGGCGCTGAACGATGTGCCGGCCATCGCCATCGGCAATATCGTCGGATCGAACATCGCCAACATCCTGCTCATCGGTGGCCTGACCTGTCTGGTCTGGCCAATCCGCGTGTCGGGCGCCACGCTGAAGCGGGACACAGGCGTGATGATCGCGGCGGCATTGGTGCTGGTCCCGATTTTCGTGACCGGGCAGATGGGACGGCTGACGGGGTTCCTACTGCTGGCGGGCCTGATCGGCTATCTGGTCTGGGCCTATCTGCAGCCGGGTGACGCGGCCGAGGATGATGTGGACGGCACAGTGCCCAAGTCGATACCGGTGTCTGTCCTGTGGGTGGTCGGCGGGCTGGTCGTGCTGATCTTCGGTGCGCGCTTCCTCGTCACGGGCGCCACAGACATTGCGCGGGACTTTGGCCTTTCCGAAGCGTTTATCGGCCTGACGATCGTGGCCGTGGGCACGTCGTTGCCGGAACTGGCGACCTCGATCATCGCAGCCTTCCGCAAACAGTCAGAAATCGCCATCGGCAACATCGTGGGGTCGAACATCTTTAACGTGCTGGGCATCCTCGGCGTCACGGCGCTGATCGCGCCCATCCCCGTTGAGGCGCGGTTCCTGACGTTCGACCTGCCTGTGATGATCGCGGCGTCCGTGCTGTTCGCTGCTCTGCTGCTGACGCGACCGATTGTCGGACGCGTGCTGGGTGTGGGACTGCTGATCCTGTATGTCGTCTACGTGTATTTCGCGCAGTAATCTGCTCGACGCGGACGTGCTGCACGGGTTGATCGTCAGGCTGGCATGAGCAGACCCGCGCCATGACCAGACCGATCACCTCGCGGATCGACAATCTGTGCTGGCGTCGATGCGCTGAGCTCTGGTGCGGACATCGCCAACCGATATGCAATCAAATCTCGTCGTCGATCTGCGTCACGTGGCGAAAGTATCCGTAGGGTTCGAAAGATGCCCCAAGAGCACCGATGACGACGCTGAGCGAGGCGGTCAGCGCAGACAGGCGGATGCGGACGGAAGCTGTCTCTGCGCTTGATACGTCTGTCCACGACGCGATGAGCGGATCGCCGAACAGGCCAACCGCAAGAATGAAAGCCAAGGCGAAGACGGCGGCATAGGTCACGGCCATGCCCGCGCCGACGGCGATGACCGTCCCAGCGATGCTTACCACCCGCTGCTCGCGAAGCGGTCCCTGCCGGGACGCAACAAGGTGCTGGACCCTGATGAGGTAGACGCTGGTGACCGCAACGGCAGCGAGCGAGAGAACAACGATAGTAGCGGCCGAGAGATTGGCAGCCACCTCCCAGGATTCCGCCGTCATGACGAGGACGGCGAGCGCCGAACCGGCGGCCGTCGTTAGGCGCCGCAGCTTCAGCGGGAAGCTCCAAGGGCGCATCCGCAGGATCGCTCTGGGAAGCGCGCTTCGGTTTTGCCAAAGCGAGCGCGCGTAGAACCCAATGCTGCCCTGCCGCTCTTGCCACATCTCTTCGACCCGAAGGTCGGCGACCTCTTCCATGCGCTTCGAAAGGTCAGCCACCACCGCCGGCTTGAATCCGTCCATTCCGTCAAGATCCTCCGCGTTTTCCACCTGACGCAACCATGTATCGGAACGATGCGGGACATGCCCGTTAAGGCGCCCGAAGAGGTGCATGGCAAAGGCGTGGATTCGTGAGGCAAGAGGCGCGTCTTGATGCTCTGGATCATCAAGGAAGGCCGTCGAGATGAGCGCCGTCGCAAAGATGCCGGACGTCATGCCGAGGACACGCGAAAGCTCTCGCCCGTGAAGCTCTCGCGCCGTGACGACAAAGACGAAGTCCCAACCTCGCAGGTCGCGATCAGCCTCGGCCACATCAAGAAGACGTACTGGTTCGATCCGGCCGAATTCGGCCGCCTCTGGGCGGTCGCGCGTCTCGGTCACCCAGTCGAAATCCGGCATGCAGGCGGCGAGCGAGCCTTGCACGGCGGCAGCGGCCGTTCGGGCAGCCTCACGCTTTTCGGACGTCAGATCGCCTTCAAGAAGCCAGCCGATTTCCACCTTGGGACGTAACTCAGCCGTCGGGGGCGTCTCCTGCTCGTTCGAACTCTGTCGCATGGCCGCTCCTTCAAATCGGTGCCGCGAGATCTGCCCGGAACCGCATCGCAAGAGCCGTAGCGGTTGCCGCAGCAGCCATGGCAGCCTGAAGATTGAGCATCGATGCGCGGCGAAAGGCGGTGATGATCCGGTTCAAGTCAGCATGGTCGCGTTCTTCGAACCGAGATACCCGGCGCAGACTTCGGCTTCGCGAAAGATACCAGAACCAATCCGCCGCGGCCGCCGTGAAGTGACCGAGCGCGTCGAGAAGTCTGGTCAGAATAGCCATGATTATTTCCTTCCGGTGTCGGTGCCGAAAACGCCTTGGGCATGTGGCGGTTTCTGATGTTGGTGCCGATGCGTCGCCGGCCAGTTTTTGTTTCCGCGAGGCGTGGATCAGCGCCATGACCCTGGGGGAGAGGGCGATGAAACAGCCAGAGAAGCAGCCGGCCCATCCCAGCTACCGTTCCCGACCGGATGACGTGCAGCAGCGCAGCTTGCCGCAGACCGCCGTCCACCCGGTGCGCGAGACCCTCAACCTCGTGGCGCGCGCGGCACGGATGGCCGGAAGGTCCGGTCGGTGATGATAGCGGGCGCTGCGAGTTGCCGCCGCCGGGCACGCATTATCCGGCGTCCGACCCAAATGCCAAACGCCATGCCCCCCGCCGCCAAAAGGATCGTGCCAAGGCTGGCGGCCTCCAGATGATTGGGTTCGATGGCGCGTTTCGCGGCATGCTTCACGCGGTCCTTCGGGTGCACCCGGTTCTGTGGCCAGTATCGCGGATCGAGGATGCGGCTGTCCGCCAGCGCACGTTCCAGCGGGTCAAGTGGCTGCGGCTCGACCGGATGCAGGCTCCGCCCCTCGGGGGTCTGCAGCGCCTCTATCGCGCCAATGAGCGAGCCTTGCTCCTCCCACGCCGCCTGCACCGCGTCCGGGGTGCATGCCAGATGCTCGGCCAGCAGCGAAAGGGTGAAGTTACGGATCAGGGCGGTCTGCGTGTCCGAAGCGGCCTCAATGGCCATGTCGCATTCCGTGTCAAAGCCCATCGAGCGGTTGTCGATATTGCTTGATCCGATCTTGAGAAACCGGCCGTCGATCACGAACACCTTGGCATGGACGTAGATCGGCGTGCCATCCGCGTTGACAGGATGGAAGATCGAGAAGCGCCCGCCGCCACCGCGCGCCTCCGCCTCCCTCAGGCGCTCGATCATGCGGGAGCGCACCGAATGCATCGCTTCGTCCTCGAGGAAATTCTGGGCCGACTCTGGGTTGATGATGACGATCTCCGGTCCGACCGGGTCGGCCAACCGCGCCTCCATCGCCTCGCAAAGCGAGCCGGCAGCAAGATATTGGCTTTCGACATAGATCGTATGACGGGCGGCATGGATCGCGGCGAGGTAGAGCTTCTCGATCTCGTTCACCAGCGGGCCGCCGCGATAGCGCGGCATCGTGCGGGCGATGCCGACGTCAACGTCGTGGATGTCTGGTACGAGGTCGTCCGGCCATAGCGGGGTGCTGCCGGATTGCGGCACTGGCAATTCCTCTCCGGTTGCTGCTTGCCAGCGATTGCGCGACAACGCGGCAAGATCCTTTGCGACCGGACCTTCGAGCGCGGTGGTCACGTCGTGCCAGGGTTGGTGCAACGCGCCGTCAGGATCGATCCGGCCGTCATCGTCCGGTGCGTGGTCGCGCGTGTCCCAACGCCCGGTCGTCACGTCGATCCCACCGCAGAAGGCAAGGCGGTCGTCGATCACCACGATCTTCTGATGATGACAGGCGCCGGCCGGGTGATGACTGTCAAGCGCAAGGCGGATGCGCTTTGACGCCATCTTAAGGCTCATTGTCTCCCAAGCCTGGGTGGCGAGTTGGGTCATCATCGCGCCGTCCCACTTCAGGATATGCAGGTGCAGCGCGGGCTGCCGGTCCACCAACGCCTTGAGAAATTCGCCAAGCCGGTTGGGCAAGCCGTCGGGCGCGTTGCCCTCTGCGTCGCTCTTGCCCGGCACCATCTCGATGCGGAGGTCGAAATCCCAGCCGATCAGATAGACCGCCCGTTCGGCACGGGCCAGCGCCGCGCGCAGGTGTACAAAGTAGTCGGCCGCATCGACGATCAGGGCGAAGCGGCTCGCGGGCGCCACGCGCCAGCATGTCTCGCCCGGTCGGATCAAGGAGTCGGCTTGGTCATGGGTCGTCGGCATGGCTGTCCTCTTGTGTGTCTTTCGTCGGCGGTTCCGACCACTGGTCACGGACTTAACGGCGAACGCGCAGATTTGATCCGGGATTTTGCGATGAATCATGAGGCTGGCCCTATCGCATTTGGTCGTAGGCGCGTTTGCGTGTGGGGTTGTAGAGCATCTCAGTCGTCAAACACGTCCTGCCTTTCTGCGTTGGCCAGCTCCCGCTTCAGCCGCTTGATCTTTGCAGCTTGTTCCGCCACCTCCGATCTGACACGCGGCGGCGGCGTAAACTGCGCCTTCCGAGTGTACAGGGATTTGCTGTAATTGGAGGGGTCGTACGGATGCTGGTGCGACGCGCATGCCTCGAGCCATCAGATCAGGGCAGGCTAAAGGCCGCCGAAGCTGGTCGCGAAGCACGACGTCCGCGACGTTTCCCAGGCCTCGACGTCGACCAAGCGCCACCGGGTGTCGCCCGGCCTCAGCCTGACAGCGGCCGGAAAGGCACCGTCGCGCTTCCAGCGGTAAATGGAGTCGAGCGAGACGCCGAGGCGTTCGGCGACCTGTTTGGTATTAAGATGGACAGTCTGAACCACGTTGAAATCCCGTTCGCGGATGGCTGGTGTAAGTGGGCACTTACGTTATAGCCGCCACTCGGATGGGATTACGTGGATTTCTAAAATTTCTGATTCAAACTTTTATTGGTGGGATTATTGATGGGAAGGCCCAAATTTAGTTATGGCGGAGGCTCAGGGATTCGAACCCTGGGAGGACTTTCACCCTCGTCGGTTTTCAAGACCGGTGCATTCGACCACTCTGCCAAGCCTCCGTTGTGGCCCTCATAATGCGATGATTGTCCGTGGACAAGCAAGTTCACAGGTTGAGGAAATCCGCCGATACGCAGGCCGCTTTGTCTTTCTTTCATGCGAACACGGCGCTAAAGTCCGCTGGAATAACGGACGGCGTCTGCCGCGCCGAAAACAAAAGGTGGACCCGACACAGTGCCGTGCAAAGCGGCCAGAGGGCGACCAGAACAAGGGGGCGAGCAATGGTATCGGTTTTTCAGGCGACACTGAAATGCACGACATGGGCCGCGATGGCCATCAGTGCGGTCGCGCTGTCGGCATGTGACAACCTGCCGTCCTTTGGCAACGGCACCGCCGACACCGGTGCAGCCCCCATCGTCGCACCCGGCGACGGTGGAACCACCCGTGATATCGAAGCACCAGAAGTTTTCAACCTGACAGAACAGGGGTTGTGGGACGGTCGTCCATCGCTGGGCGGTGTCTGGGTCGCACATCCATCGGTCACGGACCCCGAACGCGTCATCATCCGCAACACGGCCAATGGGCGGTTCGTGATCGGTGCGCTGTTCCGGCGCGAACGCGAAAACCCCGGTCCAGCGCTGCAAGTGTCGTCCGACGCGGCAGAAGAACTGGGCATGCTGGCGGGCAGCCCCGTTCAGTTGAATGTCGTGGCGCTGCGCCGTGAAGAAGCCCCCGCACCCACCGAAACAGCCATCACCGATTTCGACGCGCCAGAGGTCATTGCAGCCGAACCGCTGGACGACGCCCCCGCCGCGTTGCCCACACCTGCGGCGCCCGTTGTTGCAGCAGCACCCGTGACCTCATCCGGCCTTGATAAACCGTTCATCCAGATCGGGATTTTCAGCATTTCGGAAAATGCAGAAAACACCGCCATCGCCCTGCGCAATGATGGCCTGTCGGCCAACGTGCTGACGCAGGAAAGCCAAGGCAAGACATTCTACCGTGTCACCGTCGGCCCTGCCCCGACCGCCGCCGACCGCGCCGCCGTGCTGGAAAAGGTCAAGACGCTGGGGTTCAACGATGCCTATGCGGTCACCAACTAGCCCCGAAGGATCCATCCTATGCCTGCCCTGTTTCACCTGTTCGCCATTGTCGTAGCACTGACTGGTACGTCCGTTGCGGCACAACAATTCGAAACGCAGGCCGAAGCTGGTTACGTCTTTGACATGACCACTGGCACCGTGCTGCTGGACAAGAACGCCGATCGGCCCTTGCCACCTGCATCCATGTCAAAGCTGATGACCATCTATATGGCGTTTGAAGCGGTCGCAGACGGGCGCTTGCAGATCGACGCAGAACTGCCCGTGTCCGCTGAAGCCGCGTCTTATGGCGGATCGTCCATGTTTCTGGACACCACGGATCGCGTCACCGTCGAAGACCTGTTGCGCGGCGTGATCGTGCTGTCCGGAAATGACGCAAGTGTGGTGCTGGCAGAAGCGCTGTCACCCGATGGCACCGAAGCGGGATTTGCCCGGATGATGACCGCGCGGGCGCGCGAAATGGGCATGAACAATTCGACGTTCCGCAATTCCAGCGGTTGGCCTGCGGACGGGCATGAAATGTCGATGCGCGATCTTGGCATTCTGGCAGAGCGTCTGATCGTGGATTTCCCAACCTTCTATCCGATCTTTGCCGAACGTGAATTTGCCTTTGATGGCCGCGTGCCGTCGAACAGTCAGAACCGCAACCCGATCCTGGGACTTGGTCTGGGGGCGGACGGGCTGAAAACCGGACACACCATGGAAGCGGGCTATGGTTTGGTCGGCTCTGCCACGCAGGACGGTCGGCGCGTCATATTTGTGCTGACCGGCATGGATTCGCCAGCCGAACGCGCGCAGGAATCAGAAAAGATCCTGAACTGGGCCTTCCGGCAATTCGCGGAACGCGATGTGGCAACCGCTGGGTCGCGGATTGCTACCGCCGATGTCTGGATGGGTGAAACCGACGAAATCGGCCTGACCGTCGCAGAAGACCTGCGTCTGCTACTTCCGGTTCTGGAAAGCGACAGTCTGGATGCCCGTGTGCAGTTTGACGACCCCGTGCAGGCCCCAATTATCGCCGGTCAAACGCTGGGCGAATTGATTATCGAAATCGACGGCCTGCCGGACAAGCGCATCCCACTGGTGGCCGACGCTGACGTGGCGCGCGGCGGATTCATGCCCCGGCTGCGCACCGCCGCAAAGGTACTTTTGGCAAAAGTCAGTTCAGCAACGGCTGACAGCGCCACCACCACAGGTGAAACCCCGGCAGAACCTGAAGACGCGGCATGATTGATGCCGGCCCCGCATCCGGCCGTTTTATCACCTTCGAAGGCATCGACGGGTCCGGAAAGTCCACGCAGGCCAAGCGGCTTGCGGACAGCCTGCGTGACGCAGGGCACGACGTGGTGCTGACCCGTGAACCCGGCGGCAGCACGGGGGCAGAGGAAATTCGCAATCTGGTGCTGACCGGCGATCCCGGGCGCTGGTCGGCCATGACCGAACTGTTGCTGTTCACCGCAGCCCGCCGCGACCATCTGGAAAAGACGATCCAACCGGCCCGCGACGCCGGACAGATCGTGATCTGCGACCGGTTTGCCGACAGCACCCGCGCCTATCAGGGGGCGGCGCGTGGCGATCTGCGCGAGGTCGTCGACCAGTTGCACGCTTTGACGATCGGTGTTGAACCCGATTTAACCTTTGTCATTGATATGGACCCCGCGACCGCACTGGCCCGCGGGCTGGCCCGCACCGGGGCAGAACAGCGGTTCGAAGACATGGGATTGTCGTTGCAACAAAGGGTGCGCGCCGTCTTTCTTGAATTGGCAAGCGACCACCCTGACCGTTGCATCCTGATCGACGGCAATCGCGACGCCGACACCGTCGCCGCCGATATCGCGCAGCGCCTGTGACCGACCTGCCCGAACCAGACCGCATCGCGGGCGCGCCGCATCCGCGCGACGCACGCCGCCTGATCGGCCAAGATGCCGCCGTCGCCGATTTTCTGGATGCCTTCAACGCGGGCCGCCTGCATTCCGGCTGGCTGATCACCGGACCGCGCGGCGTCGGCAAGGCCACGCTGGCGTGGAAAATTGCAACCTTTCTTCTAGCGCAGCGCGATGATGCTGGCGGCGGTCTTTTTGGGGATCCGCCCCCGGTCACTTCACTGGATATCGACCCCGAAAACCCCGACGCCCGGCTGATTGCGGCAGGCGCGCATCCCCGGCTGTATGTCCTGCGGCGTCCTGTGGATGACAAGACCGGCGCGCTGCGCGCCGACATCACCGTCGATACGGTGCGCGGCATGAAAGGCTTTTTCCAGATGTCGTCCACCGACGGCGGCCGCCGCGTCGTGATCGTGGACGCCGCCGACGAAATGAACCGCGCAGCGGCCAACGCCATCCTGAAAGAACTGGAAGAACCGCCTGCACGGACGTCGCTTTTG
>NZ_JAAFZU010000030.1:107262-186289 GCF_018263905.1 Loktanella sp. SALINAS62
TTTGCTGATCGCGCATCAACCGTCCCGCTTGCTGCCGACCATCAGGTCGCGTTGCCGGGTGCTGCGCTGTGCGCCATTGTCGGCCGGTGATCTGGGCGCCGTGCTCGACCAGTCTGGCCTGTCGGGCGACCAGTCGCAGGCATTGCAGGCGCTGTCGGGTGGATCGGCGGGCGACGCCGTGCGCCTGCTGACGCAGGACGGTCTGACGCTTTATGCCCAGATCGTCCAGTTGCTGGACGGCCTGCCGCATATCGACCGCCCTGCCGCACTAAAACTTGCCGAAAGCTGCGCAGGCAAACCCAACGCCAACCGTTTTGCACTGGTGCTGGACCTGTTTGATTTGTTCTTGTCGCGCGCCGCCCGTGCGGGGCTGGTCGGTGAACCCGCCATACAGGGCGCACCGCACGAGGCGCGTCTTTTGACCCGCATCAGCCCGCACGACCGCGCCGCCCGCGCATGGGCCGCCCTGTCGCAATCCGCAGGTGCGCGCGCCCGTCACGGCAAGGCGGTCAACCTTGACCCCGCCGCTCTCGTGCTGGATATGATCCTAAGCATAGAACGTACGGCCCAGACCGACGCCAGCCCCTAAAGGCCACCCATGACCCACCTTGTCGATAGCCACTGCCATCTGGATTTTCCCGATTTCGACGATTGCCGTGCGGACGTGGTCCAGCGCGCCGTTGACGCAGGCGTGACGCGGATGGTCACGATCTGCACCAAACTGGCCAATGCCGACCGTGTCGCGGCCATCGCGGATGCGCATGGTCCAGTCTTTTGGGCCGCAGGCACCCACCCGATGAGCGTAGCCGACGCCCCCATGGCCAGTGTCGATGACCTGATCGCACTGGCGGCACACCCGAAATTCGTCGGCATCGGCGAAACCGGGCTGGATTATCACTACACCGCCGACAGCAAAGCGGCCCAGCAGGAATCGCTGCGCGTCCATATCGCTGCCGCCCGCGCGACAAAGCTGCCGCTGATCATTCACGCGCGCGACGCAGACGACGACATGGCCCGCATCCTGACCGAAGAACACGCCGCTGGCGCGTTCACATGCGTGATGCATTGCTTTTCATCCTCGCGCGCGCTGGCAGAGGCGGCACTGGCATTGGGTTTCTACCTGTCGATGTCGGGCATCGCGGCCTTTCCCAAATCCAAAGAGCTGCGCGCGATTTTTGCCGATGCGCCGCTGGACCGGATTCTGGTCGAAACCGACAGCCCCTATCTGGCGCCACCACCCTATCGGGGCCGGACCAACGAACCCGCCTATACCGCGCATACCGCCCGCGTCGGGGCACAGGTGTTCGGCCTGTCCGACGACGCATTCGCCGCCCGCACGTCCGCCAATTTCGACCGTCTGTTCTGGAAAGCCGCGTGAGTTTGCGTTTCACCATTCTTGGCTGCGGGTCATCCGGCGGCGTGCCGCGTCTGGGTGGGCACTGGGGCGATTGCGACCCGGACAACCCGAAAAACCGCCGCCGCCGCTGTTCGTTGCTGGTGCAACGCGACGGCCCCGACGGCACGACAACCGTGCTGATCGACACCTCGCCCGACATGCGCAGCCAGCTGCTGGACGCCGGGATCGGTCGGCTGGATGCGGTTGTCTATACTCACCCGCACGCCGATCATGTCCACGGTATCGACGATCTGCGCATGATCGTCTTCAACATGCGTAAACGACTGGATGTCTGGGCGGATGAACCAACGTCAGAGGCTTTGATTGAACGGTTCGGCTACGCATTCGAGACGCCGCCGGGGTCCGCCTATCCGCCGATCCTTGATCTGCGCCGGATCAGGGGTGATGTGCATGTCGACGGACCCGGTGGCAGGATCATCCTGACACCGTTTCAGGTCGATCACGGAATGATCCCGGCATTGGGGTTCCGGATCGCGGATGTGGCTTACCTGCCTGACGTGTCGGGCATTCCCGAACCCGTCTGGCCGGAACTGGACGGCCTGCACACGTGGATTGTCGATGCCCTGCGCCGCGACCCGCATCCCAGCCACAGCCATCTGTCCCAGACGCTGGACTGGATCGCACGCGCGCGGCCAAAGAATGCGGTCATCACCAACATGCACGTCGATCTGGATTACGCGACGCTGGATGCCGAAACACCCGACGACATCCGCCCAGCCTATGACGGGCTTAGCTTTACACGCCCCTAGTCCCCCTGACCGACCGCCTTTGCCCGCCGCTGCAAAAGCCTCTCCAAACCAGAAAGTCCGCCTGTCATGTCCGCGCTGATCGAGGTCATCCTTCCCGTTTTTCTGGTCATCGGGTTCGGATACGTCGCCGTCTGGCGCGGCGTGTTCAGCGATGCGGGCGTCGACGGGCTGATGCGGTTTACCCAGACCTTTGCCCTGCCCTGCCTGCTGTTTCGCGCCATGTCGAATCTGGACCTGTCGCAGAATTTCAGCGTCGCCCTGCTGGGCAGCTTTTATGCGGGCGCGTTCATCTGCTTTGTCGTCGGAACATTGGGCGGTCGGTTCCTGTTCAAACGCGACTGGGAAGACGCAATCGCCATCGGGTTTTGCGCGTTGTTTTCCAACACCTTGCTGCTGGGCGTGCCGATTACGGAACGCGCATACGGCACCGACGCACTGGCTGGCAATTTCGCGATCATCGCGTTGCATGCCCCGTTTGGCTATTTTCTTGGGATCACCGCGATGGAAATCGTGCGCAATCAGGGTGGGTCCCGGCGGCATTTGCCGTGGAAAGTGCTGAACGCCATGTTCCACAACGGATTGATCATCGGGATCACGCTGGGCCTGCTGCTGAACCTGACCGGCCTGTCACTGCCGCTGGTGCTGTCGGATGCAGTGGACCTGATGGTGCGCGCCGCCCTGCCTGCCGCGCTTTTCGGGCTGGGCGGGGTGCTTTACCGTTACCGGCCAGAAGGCGACATGCGCGCGATCCTGTTCGTCTGCGCCATCAGCCTTGGACTGCACCCGCTGATCGTCTGGACGCTGGGCCGGAACACTGGGCTTAATGTGGACGAATTCCGCTCTGCCGTGGTGACCGCTGCCATGGCACCGGGGGTCAATGCCTATGTTTTTGCCAATATGTACGGCCGCGCGCGCCGGGTCGCCGCATCATCCGTGCTGATTGCCACGGGTGGCAGCGTGCTGACAGTCTGGGGCTGGCTGTATCTGCTGCCCTAAGGCAGCAGATTTTTAGATATCACCCCGGCGACATACCCCGCAGGCGTTCGGACCGACGGCGCAGCAGTTCGACCGTTGTCAGCAGGCAGATCGACACGAATACAAGTACGGTCGCAACCGCCAGGATCGTCGGGCTGATCTGTTCGCGCAAGCCCGTAAACATCTGCCACGGCAGCGTCTTTTGCGCAGCAGCACCCACAAACAGGACCACGACCACTTCGTCGAATGACGTGATAAAGGCGAACAATCCGCCCGAAATCACACCGGGCAGGATCAGCGGCATCTGTACCTTAAAGAATGTCTTGGCCGGTCCAGCGCCCATGTTTGCAGCCGCCCGCGTCAACGACCGGTCAAAGCCGACAAGCGTCGCCGTGACCGTAATGATGACGAACGGAATACCCAGCGCGGCATGCGCCAGAATGACCTTGATATAGCCGGTCAGATCCTTTGACATGCCCAGATATTGCTCCATCCACAGGCCAAGTTGGCTGTAGAAAAAGAACATGCCCGTCGCGGAAATAATCAGCGGCACGATCATCGGTGAAATCAGGATGGCCATGATCCCGCGCCGGAACGGGACGTGGGATTGCGACAGGCCAATCGCAGCCAGCGTACCAAGCGACACCGAAATAATCGTCGCAATCGGCGCGATGATCAAAGAGTTCTTCAGCGGCTGCAGCCAGTTTGGATTGGTAAAGAAGTCCTGATAATGCTTCACGCTATAGGCATCGGGGTCCAGCGCCAGCATCCCGGGGGTGAACGTAAAGAAGTTTTCGGCGTTAAACGACAGTGGAATCACGATCAGGATCGGCGCGATCAGGAAAAAGAAGATGAAACCGCAGATGAACTTGAACGCGTTGTGCCACAACGTCTGGCCAGAGGTCGAATAGACCGGCACACCGCGCCGATAATCACCCGTGGTCAGCCAATAGGCAGCCCAGCCCAGCAGTGCGCCGATGATCAGGCCCACCAGACCGCCCAGCGGACCGCCCAGAATGAACCCCAGCACGCCGACCAGCCCCAGTGACACCAACCGACCGGTTTTGCGGGGCAGATGGTGTGACAGCGCATAACCCAGCAACGCCGCCAGGACGGCCCCCGTGATCATGCCCAGACCCGGTCCCATGTCCCAGGTCTGCAGCAGCGCCCCCCCCAGGATCGCGCCGAACGCGATCATCAGCGGCAGCGAAAAACTGGCAAAGGGGCGCAGCGGCTTTGCGGCAGTCGGATTGAATGCGATGGCCATGACCTTAGCCCCCCAGTTTGACGTTATCGATGCCGACGATCCGGTCGTAGCACCAGTACAGCAGCAACACGACCGCCAGCAGGATCGACCCCAGTGCGGCCGCAAGGCCCCAGTTCAGCGAGGTCGAGATGTGATAGGCGATCCGGTTGGAAATAAAGACACCCTTTGTCCCGCCCACGATTTCCGGCGTGATGTAGTAGCCGATCGACAGGATGAAAACGAGGATCGAGCCCGCACCGATGCCCGGCACCGACTGCGGGAAATAGACCCGGCGGAACGCGGTCACATTGGTGGCCCCCAGCGATTTGGCGGCCCGCAGATAGCTGGGCGGGATGGTTTTCATCACCGAATACAGCGGCAGGATCATGAACGGCAGCAGGATATGCGTCATGGCGATCACCGTGCCGGTCGCATTGTTGATCAATGCCAGCCTGTTATCGTCAGCAACGATACCGATCCAGACCGCCAGATCGTTTATGACCCCCTGGTTCTGCAAAAGTGCCTTCCACGCCGAAGTTCGCACCAGCAAGGATGTCCAGAATGGCAGCAGGACAAGGATCATCAGCAGGTTCGCCTTGGATGCAGGCAGGTTCGCCAGCAGCCATGCCACCGGGTAGCCAAGCAGGATGCAGCTGACGGTAATGATCGTCGACATGATCATCGTCCGTATGAACAGGGTCACATAGATCTGTTCGTTTTCGGGCCGCCAGTCGACACCGTCGGGCGTTTTTTGCAGATCGACCGAATTCAGGAAATAGCCGGTGGTATAGGGGGCAGAATACTGCTGGATCGTCTGCCAGACACGGGTCTCTTCCCACCCCTCGTCGACGTCGACAAACGCCGCGCGCAGGTCTGCAGTTTCAAAATCAGCGACCGCACCGCGGGCCGTGGCCAGCATTTCGGCCTGCGGCAGGCCCGCAGGGATATCTGGCTGCACGCTCAGGTCTTCGTACAGTGCCAGATAGACGGAATTCCACACATCTTCTTCGGTCGGGCTGTCTTCGTCTTCGGTTTGCACCACGCGGGCGAAATCACGGTACATGCTGGCGGTCTGCGGCAGCACCTCGCCTACCCCGTCGCGCAGCAGGAACCGCGGACGGCGGCCTTCACCGTCATAGGCGGCGTCTGCCTCGACCCAGGCCTCGTCGGCAAAGATCGACACGAATGTCAGCGGGTCTTCCCATGCGGGGTCAAGTGCGATGAACTGGTCGGTATAAACCTCGCCGAAATCATCCACGCTGCGGCCCGATTTCCGGAACAGCGACGACACGCCCGATACTTCATAGTTCAGGCGCGATCCCAGCCGGGTGTGGTTCTTTTCTTCGACCGCGACCATCATGTCCTTGGTCAGCGCGGAAAAGACGGCGTCACCGGGAACAGGGTCGTTTTCGCTTTCCCAATCGGCCAGCACGCGGACGGTGCGCGGTAACACTTCACCGACAATCTGGTTTTCCACCGACCGGAAGAGCATTTCGCCAATCGGATAGATAAAGGTCGCAAGGATAAAGATCAGCAGCGGCGCAATCAGCGCCAGCGCGCGGATTTTCTGTTTGCGCAAGGCCCGGTTCAGGGATTTCTTCAGCGGCGTCCCGTCGGCGGCTAGCATCGGGCCGGATTCGTCGGACTGCCCGATTTTCAGACCGGTATCAGGCGTCACGCCCGTCAGGTTGTCGGGTCCGGTGGTGGCGTTGCTCATGGGCTTACGTCCCTTCCACAAGAATAATTGTACTGTCCGCACAGCGGCGGCGAATGTCTGCGACCTCTTGATAATCGGGGTCGTCATAGGCGGCTTTTGCGGCCTCATAGCTGTCGAACTCGATCACGACATGACGGCCCATTTCGACCCCTTCGGGTGTTTCGGACCGTCCGCCCCGCACGATGAACCGCGCGCCATGCGCTTGCAGGATCGGTGTGTCGCGGGCGACGTATTCCGGGTATCCGTCTGGATCGGTTACCTTGATATGGCCGATGATATAACCTTTGGGCATGTCGTAAACCTTGCACGGATGGCGGGATACGTCCCGTCCTTCGGGTTTCAGGCGCAGGGCGGGACGTATCCCGCCCCACCCTGTCGGTCGGGCGGGAAATCCCGCCCGATCAATCGCTTATTGTGCCAGCCAGGCCTGGAACTTGGCGTCCAGGTCATCGCGGTAATCGGCCCACCACTCGTAGTTGTAGAGGAACGTGTTTTCCGCGTTGGCAGGATCGGTCGGCATGTGCGGCGCCATCTCGATACCCAGTTCTGCGTGGGTGCTGACCAGCGGTGCAGAAGACGCACGTGCCGGGCCATAGGCGATGTATTTCGCCTGATCGGCCAGACGCTGCGTGTCGGTTGCAAAGCGGATGAAGTCCATCGCGCGGGCTTCACGCTCTTCGCTCAGGCCGGTAGGGATGATCCAGCCATCCAGATCGAACATCTGTGCGTCCCACAGCATTTCGACCGGCTGATCCTGTTCCACGATCAGGCTGAACAGACGACCGTTGTAGGTCGAACCGATGACGACTTCACCGTCGGCCAGCAGCTGCGGCGTGTCGGCACCAGCGGACCACCAGGTCACATTGTCCTTGATGGTGTCCAGCTTGGCGAATGCCTGTGCCTGACCTTCGTCGGTTTCCAGCACGTCATAGATATCGGCCTTGGCGACACCGTCGCACAGCAGGGCCCATTCCACGTTGCCGATGGGGCGCTTTTCCAGCGAACGCTGGCCGGGGAATGTTTCCAGATCGAAAATGGCGCAGATGTCTTCGGGCGTGTTGCCGTTCCATTCCGCGACGTCCGTACGGTAGCCAACGGTGGTCGAATAAACGATCTGCGGGATAAAGCAGTCGCTGACCAGCAGGTCGCCAAAGTCTTCGGTTGCGGTTGAACCGTCATCGCCGTCGGCCAGCATTTCGTCGTGGTCGATTTCCATCGCCAGACCTTCGTCGCACAGACGGATGGCGTCGGATGCCACAACGTCAACAACATCCCAAGTGATGTTGCCGGCTTCGTTCATGGCACGCAGTTTTGCGACAGCCTCGGCAGAGGATTCGTCCCACACTGCGGACACGTCGGGGTTCATTTCAAGGTAAGGCTGAAGATAGGCATTGTCCTGGCTTGCCTGATAGGCGCCGCCCCAGCTGACAAGTGTCATGTCGTTCGCCATATGCGCTTCGGCAAAAGCGGCAGAACCGGCGACGACCAGAGCAGTCGAAGCTGCAAGAGTAGTCTTAATGGTCATGTAATTCTCCTATTGGTTGCCCGGATTGATGTTGCGAACGGTTCCGCCGGGCGCGTTACCGTTCTGGCGCGTCGAAATCAGGCGTCCAGTGCGCGACAGTCGCGCGGCAGCCACCCGATATCGATGGTCGTCCCCGGCGTCAGTTTTGTCTGATCGGGGGAATTTCGTGTCTTGATGACAAAATCCGTATTGCCTGCAACGCGCAGGCGGGTGCGGAAAATGTCACCCATGTAGACGAATTCAAGCACTTCGGCTTTCAGCGTATGGGCGTTCGGCCCCAGCTTTTTGGTGTCGACTTCGACCCGTTCAGGGCGGATCGAAACCTTGGTGCGGTCGCCGACCTTGTTGACGTTGACCGGCACGGCGTCGATGACTTCGCCGCTATCCAGCTTCACGACACAGGTGGTATCTGTGATTTCGGCAACGACGCCTTCCAGCGTGTTGTTTTCGCCGATAAATTGCGCGACGAAGCTGTTTTGCGGCTCTTCGTACAATTCGTCCGGCGCGGCAAGCTGCTGGATGCGTCCGTTTTCAAACACCGCAACCCGGTCCGACATGGTCAGCGCTTCGGTCTGGTCGTGGGTCACGTAAACAACGGTGATGCCCAGCTCGTGTGCAAGGTTCGTGATCTCGAACTGCAGCGTTTCGCGAAGCTGCTTGTCCAGTGCGCCCAGCGGTTCGTCCATCAAAACCAGTTCCGGTTCGAACACCAGTGCGCGGGCCAATGCGATCCGCTGCTGCTGTCCCCCCGAAAGCTGCGCGGGGCGCCGCCCGGCGAAATCGTTCATCTGGACCCTGCCCAGCGCGCGTTTCACCTTTTCCTCTTGCGTGTTGCGATCCATCTTGCGGACCTGCAACGGAAACGCGAGGTTTTCGGCAACTGTCATATGCGGGAACAGGGCATAGTTCTGGAACACCATGCCGATGCCGCGCTTATGTGGCGGAATGTCGTTGATCGGTTTGCCGTCCAGACGGATGTCTCCGTGGGTCGCTGTCTCAAACCCGGCCAGCATCATCAGGCACGTCGTCTTGCCGGAACCCGATGGTCCGAGCATCGTCAGGAACTCGCCTTTTGGCATCGAAAGGTTCAAATCTTTGACGACGAGCTGTTCGCCATCATAGCTTTTTTGAACGCGGTCAAATTCCACGAACGCGCTTGCGTCATTGGCCACTGGCATCTCCCTGATCCATTCGGCGGGTTGTCCCGCACTCTTGGCCGTAGACTAAAGCGACCCTGCCAAGAAGATGCAACCAGATTTACGAGAACCGGATCAAAGCCTTGTTTTTCAGGCGTAATCGCTTTTATCTTAACATTTGACGGAACAAACGCCTGCAGATTTTGCGTTTTCGGTGAAATGTCCTGAAGTCCCGTGGTGCGGTCGGGGGGACTCGAACCCCCACTCCGGTTAAAGAACAGCGACCTCAACGCTGCGCGTCTACCAATTCCGCCACGACCGCAAACACCGTGGGATGTGCGCGCCATAGCGAATGCAACATCACCCATCAAGATCAAATCGTGTCGCTGGATCGCAAAAGCACACGACTTGGCAGTGCGACGCGCAATGGTTATCTGCGACGGACGTTCCGCAAAGGAGACTCCGATGGTCGAATGGATCACCAGCGACGCGCTGGTCCCCTATCCAGAGGCGCTGGCCTTTATGGAAGCGCGCGCCGATGCCATCGCATCCGGCACTGCGGACGAATGCATCTGGCTGCTGGAACACCCGCCACTTTATACCGCCGGCACGTCCGCCAACCCCGCCGATCTGACCGACCCCGACCGGTTCGACGTGTTTCAGGCGCGCCGGGGTGGCCAGTACACCTATCACGGGCCGGGGCAGCGTGTGGCCTATGTGATGCTGGATGTGTCGCGCCGGGGCCGCGACGTCCGGGTTTTCGTGGCCGATCTAGAAGCCTGGATCATCGCCACCCTGGCCACATTCAACGTCAAAGGCGAACGGCGGCCCGGGCGTGTCGGCGTCTGGGTCCAGCGCCCGGATCAGCCGTCAGGCGCCGATGGAACCCTGGCAGAGGACAAGATCGCAGCACTTGGCATACGTCTGCGCAAATGGGTGTCGTTCCACGGCCTGTCGATCAATGTGGAACCCGATCTGTCACATTTCAGCGGAATCGTGCCCTGTGGAATCAGCGACCACGGCGTCACATCGCTGGTCGATCTGGGCCTGCCCGTCACGCTGTCAGACGTCGATGTCGCGCTGAAAGAAACGTTTGGCCAGATCTTTGCAGACATACCCGCAGCGCACGCGGGCGCGTGATGCATCCGACCGCAGCGGTGGCGTTTGCGGAAATGTCTTGTTGCCGGTGATCTGGGCTAGAACCGTTCCGCCCGCAGCACCATCGCATCGGTCACGGACACCACACCGATATGGCGTTCGACCACAGCAAACGCCGCGTCCAGCAATGTTTCCAGCCGGTCCGGCCGGATCAGGCAGACCACCATGACCATGCCCGCGCGGCCGATCTGGCCTTCGCGCGTCCATTGTCCCGACCGCCCGGACCCGCCGCGTACGGGCACGACGGTATATCCTGTCACGCCCGCGTCGGTCAGCGCCTTTGTCAGGCGGCTTTCCATCGGCTTTTCGATGACGATCTCGATCCGTTTTGCCTGATGTGTCTGCAAGTCAGCCTCCGGTCAGTCGGGTGGCCAGCGCCACATATAACGGAATGCCCAGCGTCAGGTTGAACGGAAACGTCACCCCCAGCGACAAGGTCAGATAAACGGCCGGGTTTGCCTCTGGCAAGGCGACGCGCATGGCGGCTGGCACCGCAATATAAGACGCCGACGCCGCCAGCACCATCAAAAGCACCACGCCCCCCGTCGAAAGCCCGATGACAAAACCCAGCCCCAGCCCGATCAACGACCCGACCAGCGGCATGGCGATGCCAAAGCTTACGGCACCCAGCCCCAGCACCCCGCGCGACTGCCGCAGCCCGCGTCCGGCAACCAGCCCCATGTCCAGCAGGAACAGGCACAGCACCCCCTTGAACGGCGCCACGATAAACGGAGAAATCTCTGCCAGCCCCTTTTCCCCTGTCACCATACCGATGATGAAACTGCCGACCAGCAACACGATTGATCCGTTCAACAGGATTTCACGCATCAACCCCGGTTCCATCCGGCCTGCGGTGCCGGAACGTGCCACAAGCCACAGCGCCGACAGGATGGCAGGCGCCTCCATCGCGGCGGCGACGGCCACCATATAGCCTTCGGCGTCGATGCCCCGGCCTTCCAGCACCGATGTGGCCGCCACGAATGTCACAATGGAAATGGACCCGTAATGTGCGGCGACCGCTGCCGCATCCAGTGTGGTCAGCCCCGTCATCACCCGCAACAAGGCAAAGGCGATGAACGGCAATCCGAACGACAGCACGATCCCCGCGCCCACGGCCAGAAGCAGCGTCGCGTCCACACCATGTGCCGCGACGGATGCACCGCCCTTGAACCCAATCGCGAACAAAAGATATATCGAAAGCCCTTTGGCCACCGCTTCGGGGATCGACAAATCGGATCGGGCCAATGCGGCGGCCAATCCCAGTGCAAAAGACAAGATGATCGGAGAGATCAGATTCGTCCCTGCCAGCATCAAGATTTCGTTCATCGTCACTCCCCGGGCTGCGGCGAAAATGGCAAAACCGCACCCTGACTACAAGCGGTTGCAAACAGGATCAGGAAATTGGTGCCACGCACCCCGGCTTTGATGACATCCAAAGCCGCACTGCGCCAATTTAACCCAGCCCAAGCGGCCCATTGACGATTGCCCCTTCCGGCCCAAGCCACTAGAACCAGACCAACCCGCGGAACGTGTTACGACTCGTGCTCCCCCGCGGACCTGTAGCCAATCGAGGAGAGCCACATGGCAGATGCCGCCATCCAAGGCCATGACCACGAAGACAACCGGGGATTTTTCACCCGGTGGTTCATGTCCACCAACCACAAAGATATCGGGATCTTGTATCTCTTCACGGCAGGTCTTGTCGGCTTCATTTCCGTAGCCTTCACCGTGTTCATGCGGATCGAACTGATGCAACCCGGTGTCCAGCACATGTGTATGGAAGGTGCGCGCCTGTTCGCAGACGCGGCGTCGACCTGTACGCCCAACGGACACCTGTGGAACGTTCTGATCACATACCACGGCATCCTGATGATGTTCTTCGTCGTGATCCCGGCGCTGTTCGGCGGCTTTGGCAACTACTTCATGCCGCTGCAAATCGGTGCCCCGGACATGGCATTCCCCCGGATGAACAACCTGTCCTACTGGCTGTTCGTTGCCGGTAGCGCATTGGGTGTCGCATCCATGCTGGCACCGGGCGGCAACGGCCAGCTTGGGTCCGGCGTCGGCTGGGTCATGTATCCGCCGCTGTCGACCTCCGAAGGCGGGTTCTCGATGGATCTGGCCATCTTTGCCGTGCACGTGTCTGGCGCGTCGTCGATCCTGGGCGCGATCAACATCATCACCACGTTTCTGAACATGCGCGCACCGGGCATGACCCTGCACAAGGTGCCATTGTTCGCATGGTCGATCTTTGTGACGGCATGGCTGATCCTGCTGGCACTGCCTGTTCTTGCGGGTGCGATCACGATGCTTTTGATGGACCGCAACTTCGGCACAACATTCTTCCAGCCCGGCGGTGGCGGTGATCCGGTCCTGTACCAGCACATCCTGTGGTTCTTCGGTCACCCCGAAGTGTACATCATCATCATCCCTGCGTTCGGTATCATCAGCCACATCATCTCGACCTTCTCGCGCAAGCCGATCTTTGGCTACCTCCCGATGGTCTACGCGATGGTCGCTATCGGTGTTCTGGGCTTCGTCGTCTGGGCGCACCATATGTACACGGTGGGCATGTCGCTGACGCAGCAGTCCTATTTCATGATGGCGACGATGGTCATTGCCGTGCCCACAGGGGTCAAGATCTTCTCGTGGATCGCGACCATGTGGGGTGGTTCGGTGGAATTCAAAACGCCGATGCTCTGGGCGCTGGGCTTTTTGTTCCTGTTCACCGTCGGCGGTGTCACCGGCATCGTCCTCAGCCAGGCTGGCGTGGACCGGGTTTATCACGACACCTATTACGTCGTGGCCCACTTCCACTATGTGATGTCGCTGGGCGCTGTGTTCGGTATCTTTGCGGGGATCTATTTCTACTTCCCGAAAATGTCCGGCAAGATGTATCCTGAATGGGCGGGCAAGCTGCACTTCTGGACGATGTTCATCGGTGCGAACATCACCTTCTTCCCGCAGCACTTCCTTGGACGTCAGGGTATGCCACGTCGTTACATCGACTACCCCGAAGCGTTCGCCACGTGGAACTATGTTTCATCCTGGGGTGCGTTCCTGTCCTTCGCCTCGTTCCTGTTCTTCATCGGCGTAATCTTCTATTCGCTGATCTGGGGCCGCAAATGCACCGAAGCGAACCCATGGAACGAATACGCCGACACGCTGGAATGGACACTGCCGTCCCCGCCGCCAGAGCACACGTTCGAAACGTTGCCCAAGCAAAGCGAATGGGACAAGACACCGGCCCACTAGTCCGCCGGACAGACAGATAAGACAAAGGCCCCGGATCGCTCCGGGGCCTTTTGCTTTGGTGGCGCTACAGTTTCAGATCATATGTGGCGAATCCGGTTTCCGCCGCATGCCGATCGTACACGGCGCGGGCACGGGCATTATCCATTGCCGTGATCCAACGCAGCACGGAATGACCGTCGCGCCGGGCACGGTCCGCCAGCATCAGAATCAGCGCATCCGCGATCCCCTGTCCGCGCGCAGGCGCATCGACAAACAGATCATCCATGAACAATCCTGTGGCGGCGGCCAGTGGCCGGGCAAACGGCCTGACATGCGCCAGCCCAACCAGATTGCCGTCATCTGCATGTGCGACAAACCCGTCCACGCTGTGTGCCGGGTCCATCAACCAGCCCCAAACCCGATCGCGCATCACATCCGTCTGGTTCACACCGTAAAAATCGGCATAACCGCGATAAAGCCTGTCCCAATGCGTGCGGTCACTTTGACCCAGCGGGCGGATCTCGAAATCCATTGCCATTCTCCTTTTACCTCACACGCGACCAAACCGCGCATTGGTCACCGGGACAAGTCGCTCTAGAACATCATCATGCCTTACGAATGGTCCTCTCCCCCGCCCCAGACACAGCCCGAGTGGTCGCTGTCGCTCTGGCCTTACCGGTCGCTTCTGCGGCGTGACTTCGTGCTCTTCATGGGGGGCACAGCCGCGATCATCGCGCTGCCGCTGCTTGTGGTCATCGGGTCTGCGGTGCTTTGGGGGCTGCTGCCGTTTTTTGTCATCGCCTTCACCGGGCTTTGGTACGCCTTCAGCGTGACCTACCGGCGCGGTGAAGTGCTCGAAGAACTGACCGTGGACACCACCAGCGCCCATCTGACACGCCACGACCCCAGGGCGCCGCGCCGGGACTGGCACGCCAACCGGCATTGGGTCAGCGTGCACCTGCATCCAAAGGGCGGGCCCGTCGAAAATTACATCACCCTGCGCGGCGGCGACAGAGAGGTCGAGATCGGCGCCTTTCTCGACGCCGCCGAACGGCTCGCACTTTACGATGAACTCAAACGCGCCATGCGTGGCTAGAAACTTCTTCTTGCCAAAAATATCCTGGGGTCCGGGGCAAAGCCCCGAAAAAGGGGGGGCGGGCGGGCCCGCCCGGCACTAGCCCAGTTTTGATTTCACCATGGGTCCGACCCGACCGAAATCCATCTGGCCCATGTATTTCTCTTTCAGCACGGCCATAACGCGCCCCATGTCGCGGATGCTGTCCGCACCTGTTTCGACGATGGCGGCATCAACGGCCGCCTCGGTCTCTGCCGTATTCAGCTGACGCGGCAGAAAATCCCCGATCACCTTGATCTCGGCCTGTTCCTTGGCCGCCAGTTCCAGCCGCCCGCCTTCTTCGTAGGCGCGCGCGCTTTCCTGCCGCTGCTTGACCATGCGGCCCAGAATGGCCAGCACCTCGTCGGTGCCAGCGGTGGCGCCTTCTTCGGCGCCCGTGCCGCGCAACGCGATGTCACGATCCTTGATCGCGGCATTGATCAGACGCAGCGTCGACAGACGGTCCACATCCTTTGATTTCATCGCTTCTTTCAAGGCTACCGAAAGCCGCTGCCGCACATCCATGCATTTGTCCTTCAAGACTACAAACGCGGCTCTTCTACCCCCGCCGCAACATCGGCACAAGCACGGCCCGGCCCCTTGACCCCGGCACAGCCCCCCATTAGGACACGCTGAATTTTGTCCGATCTCCCTGCCAAAGGACGTACGCCATGACCGACACCCCGACAGCTTGCCTTGTCCTTGCGGATGGCACCGTGTTTTACGGGCGCGGTTTCGGCGCGACGGGCCAGACCACCGCGGAATTGTGCTTTAACACCGCGATGACCGGCTATCAGGAAATCATGACTGACCCGTCCTATGCCGGTCAGGTCGTGACCTTTACCTTTCCCCACATCGGCAACACCGGCATCAATGACGAAGATGACGAAACCCGTGATCCGGTCGCAGCTGGCATGATCGTGAAATGGGACCCAACGGAACCGTCAAGCTGGCGCACCACCGATACGCTGGACGCATGGCTTGCGAAACGCGGTCGGATCGGAATGGGCGGTGTCGACACCCGCCGCCTGACCCGCGCCATCCGCCAGCAGGGCGCGCCGCATGTGGCCCTTGCGCATAATCCGGACGGCAAATTCGACATCGAGGCGCTACTGGCCGCTGCCCGTGGCTTTGCCGGGCTCGTCGGGCTGGATCTGGCCAAGGATGTGACCTGCGTCCAATCCTATCGCTGGAATGAAATGCGGTGGGCCTGGCCTGACGGTTATGCCCCACTGACCGCCCCCCGTCACAAGGTCGTCGCCATTGATTACGGTGCAAAACGCAACATCCTGCGCTGTCTGGCCAGTGCGGGCTGCGACGTGACCGTTTTGCCGGCCACCGCCACGGCAGAAGATATCCTGGCCCTGCAACCCGATGGCGTGTTCCTGTCCAACGGGCCGGGCGATCCTGCTGCAACAGGCGCCTATGCCGTCCCCGCGATCAAGGGCGTGCTGGAACACCGCGATATCCCCGTCTTTGGTATCTGCCTTGGCCACCAAATGCTGGCGCTGGCCCTTGGCGCGCAAACGATCAAGATGAACCACGGCCACCACGGTGCCAACCACCCGGTCAAAGACACCGAAACCGGCAAGGTTGAAATCACGTCCATGAACCACGGGTTCACGGTCGACAGCCAGACATTGCCCGACGGTGTTCAGGAAACCCACATCAGCCTGTTCGACGGGTCGAACTGCGGGATCCGACTGGCGGACCGCCCGGTGTTCAGCGTGCAATACCATCCCGAAGCCAGCCCCGGCCCGATGGACAGCTACTATCTGTTCGAACGCTTTGCCGACGCGATGGAAGCCCGCAAGGTCGCCGCCACCTGAAACAGCGCGATTAAGCATTCGTTAAGCTTGATTGACGAAACTGGGCCGCAGCTTGGGCGGACCCATGAGTATAGTTTCACACCGATTCCACGACGATCCGGTCGTCGCAGACGACCTTGATCCGCTGGCGCGCGCGCTTGTCGATGGCGCGCTGTTGCAGCCGGAACAGGCCCGTAGCGCACAACGGTTCGCACAGGCGACCGGTCTGTCGCTTTGGCATGTGCTGCACCGCTGCCACGATGTATCCCAGCAATCGCTTGTCGCCGCCGAACGATCCCTGCTGCGGGTCAGCCAGATCGACCCGACCGTCGACCGCCCCGATGTGCGGCTGGCGCGCGCGTTCGATCCCTGTGCCTGTCTTGCCGCGGGTGTCCTACCGTGGCGTCGCGTGGGCGACGCCGTGATCGTGCTGGCGCCCAACATCCAGACCTTCACCGATGCCAAATCCGCCCTGACAGCGCAGTTTGGGTTGGTGCGCATGGCACTGGCCACGCCGGACCAGATCACCGGCACATTGATCGCCGGATTCGGCCCGGCGCTGGCGCTGCGCGCCGAAAACCGTCTGCCAGCATCCCATAGCAGTCGGGACTGGAATGCCCCCCTGGCACTGCGGGTCGGGCTTTTGGTGCTGGCGGCCTGTCTGGCCTGCCTTGCGCTGATCCCCGGCAAGACGATCACGGTGCTTTGCGTGCTGGCTATTGCACTGCTTGCCATCTCTACAATCGTGAAAATGGCAGCCGCACTGGCGGGGCATGGGGTGCCGCAGCCCGGTGGCCGGGTCGCACCGGTTGATGATGCCAACCTGCCCGTCATCACGCTTTTGATCCCGCTTTACCGCGAACAGGCCATCGCGGACCACCTGATAACCCGTCTTGAATCGCTGGATTACCCGCGCGTCCTGCTCGATGTCTGCATGGTGATCGAAGACAACGACGACACCACCCGCGATGCGCTGGGATGCACACGCCTGCTGACTTGGATGCGGGCCATCACGGTGCCCAAGGGCACGTTGCGCACCAAACCCCGCGCGCTGAATTACGCGCTGACCTTTGCGCGCGGCAGCATTATCGGGGTCTACGACGCCGAAGATGCCCCCGATCCCGATCAGTTGCGGATCGTGGCCAACAGTTTTGCCAATGCAGCACCCGATGTGGCCTGCCTGCAGGGCGTGCTGGATTACTACAACAGCACTGCAAACTGGCTGACACGCTGCTTTACCATCGAATACGCCAGTTGGTTCAGGGTTGTCCTGCCGGGATACGCGCGGCTGGGGCTGGTGGTGCCTTTGGGCGGCACAACCCTGTTTTTCCGGCGTGACATTCTGGAACGACTGGGCGGCTGGGATGCCCACAACGTCACCGAAGACGCGGATCTGGGCCTGCGACTGGCACGGCAGGGATACACGACCGCCTTCATCCCTTCGGTTACCCAAGAGGAAGCGAATGGCCACGCGTGGCCTTGGGTCAAACAGCGATCCCGCTGGCTCAAGGGGTATGCGATCACCTATGCCGTCCACATGCGCAAGCCACGTCAGTTGCTGCGTGATCTGGGGCTGAAACGGTTTTTGGGTGTGCAGGTGCTGTTTCTGGGCACCCTGTCGCATTTCATGCTGGCACCCCTGCTTTGGTCGTTCTGGCTGATTCTCGCCGGTTTACCGCATCCGATGACCGCCGCACTGACGCCCCCGCAATGGACCACGCTTGTGGTCCTGTTTGTTGTCGCGGAACTGGTCAATCTGGCCATCGCCGCCATTGGACTGCACCGCGCAGGCAAGCTGCGGCTTTGGGGTTGGGCGCTGACGTTGCAGTGGTATTTCCCGCTGGGGTCGTTGGCGGTTTACAAAGGGTTGCTGGAACTGGCGTGGAAACCGTTCTGGTGGGACAAGACAGCGCATGGCGTTTTGCAGCCCACGGACCGGCTTACTCCCCCGCCTCTACCCGCGCCGCATCCAGTTTCAGACGGGTGACATAGGCGCGCGACAAATGATCGCGCAGTGCCGCATCTGCCGCTGCGCCATCACCTGCGGCAATCGCTGCAACAATGGTTTCGTGTTCACCCAGCGTATCAGGTCCCCGCCCTTCGGCGGCAATTGAGGTGGTCGCAAGCAAGGCCATCGACCGATACACAAGGTCAAGCTGCTGGACCAGAAACCGGTTATGCGACGCCAGATGGATCTGTTTATGGAATCGGCGGTTGGCGCGGGCGAGCGCTTCTGGCGCGTTGACCAGCTTGGCGTCGGCTGCCAGCATTTCGCGCAATACCTGTACTTCTTCAGGCGTCGCGTGCCGTGCGGCCAGCCGTGCGGCCAAACCTTCAAGTTCAGCGCGCACGGTATAAAGCTCTGCGACCTGATTATGATCCAGCGACGCCACGATCAGCGAGCGCCCGTCGCGGGTCAGCAGGCTTTGGGTTTCCAACCGCTGCAAGGCTTCGCGCACCGGCGTGCGGCTGACACCGAACCGTTCCGCCAACTCGCTTTCGACCAGACGATCGCCGGGACGGTAGATATGGTTGTCGATGGCTTCAAGGATCAGGCCATAGGCATCCTTTTGCGGCGTCACACGGTCTATCATCGGATCTCCTTTGACGACCAACCTATCGGGCTTGCAAGGCTGCGCCAAGATGGCAAGCATGCCGCAGCCGCAGGGGCTTTCCGCAGCCGCACCCGCGCCCTATGTCTGGGGTATGAACAATGTACAGACCGATATCCTGATTTCCGGTGGCGGTGTCGCGGGCCTGACCGCCGCCGCTGCATTCGGGACCGCTGGTTTCGACGTGACCATCGTCGATCCCGCCCCCCCCGTGACCGATGCACAATCGCAAGGCGCCGACCTGCGCACGACCGCGTTCTTGCAACCCGCGCGCGACCTGCTGGATCAGGCCGGGATCTGGGACGGGCTTGCACCGCATGCGACCCCGCTGAATATCATGCGGATCGTGGATGCCAGCGGTGTTGCCCCCGTATCCCGCGATTTTGCCGCCGCCGATATTTCCGACGCGCCTTTTGGCTGGAACCTGCCGAATTGGTTGTTGCGCCGGGAAATGGTCGCGCGGCTGGATGCGCTGCCAAACGTAACCTTTCGCGCAGGCACCGGATTTGCGGGCATGGTCGCACGACTGGACCGGGCGCTGGTCCGGCTGGATGACGGATCGCAGGTTGCGGCATCGCTGGTCGTGGCCGCCGACGGCCGCCATTCGCCCGTGCGCGATGCCGCCGGGATCGGCGTGAAAACAACGCGCTACGGGCAAAAGGCGATCACATTCGCCGTCACCCACGACGCTCCGCATAACGGCATCTCGACAGAGGTGCACGACAGCGGCGGTCCATTCACGCTGGTCCCGCTGCCCGATCATGACGGCAGGCCCTGTTCGTCTGTCGTCTGGATGGCCGACGGGCCAGAGATCATGCGCCTGCATGCGCTGGACGACGCGGCATTCGCGGACGCCGTCAACGCACGGTCGGCAGACGTCAACGGCCATCTGGTGCCTGTCGGGCCGCGCAGCGTCTGGCCGATCATCACCCAGACCGCCGACAGCCTGACCGCGCGCCGCACCGCGCTGATCGCCGAAGCAGCCCATGTGATGCCCCCCATTGGCGCGCAGGGGCTGAATACCTCGCTCAAGGATCTGGCGGCGCTACTGGCCCTTGCGACAGCCCAGCGCGACACGCTTGGCGATGACGCGATGCTGCGTGCCTATGCGCGCAACCGCCAGACCGATCTGGGGATGCGTCTTCGCGGGATCGATGCGCTGAACCGCGCGTCCATCGCGGCCAACCCGCTGTTACAGGATCTGCGCGGGCTGGGGTTGCGCGCGCTGCATGACATCGCACCGCTGCGCAAGGGACTGATGCGGCTGGGTTCCGGGATCGGCGGCTAGGCCAGAACCCGGTCCAGCACCGGCGTCAGGCGATTCAGTGTCGCCTGCACATCGTACAGTTTGTCCAACCCGAACAGACCCAGCCGGAACGTCATGAAATCCGCAGGCTCCCCCACCTGAAGCGGCACACCGGCGGCGATCTGCATGCCTTCGGCGGCAAAGGCAGCACCGGTTTTTACATCCGGATTGTCGGTATAGCTGACCACGACGCCCGGCGCCTGAAACCCCGGTGCGGCAACGGATGCGATACCCAGACCCGCCAGATGCGCACGCACCCGGTCGCCCAGTTCCCATTGCGCAGCCTTGGCCCGGTCCAGCCCGAAATCGCGGGTTTCGATCATCGCCGCATGGAAATCGACAAGCCCATCGGTGGGCATCGTGGCGTGATAGGCATGGCCCCCGTCTTCATAGGTTTTCATGATCGCGCGCCATTTCGCCAGATCATTGGCAAAGCTGTTGGACGTCGTATGGTCCAGCCGGTCCAGCGCGCGTTGCGACATCATCACCAGACCCGCACAGGGCGTCGCGGACCAGCCTTTTTGCGGGGCGGAAATCAGCACATCGACGCCGGTCGCCTGCATGTCGACCCAGATGCAGCCCGATGCGATGCAATCAAGCACGAACAACGCGCCGACCTCATGCGCGGCAGCGGCGGCGGCGGTCAGGTAATCATCGGGCAGGATCATGCCCGCGCTGGTCTCCACATGCGGGGCGAAAACCACGTCGGGCCGCGCGGTGCGGATCGCCTGCGTCAGCTCTGCGATCGGCACGGGGGCATAGGGCGCGCGGCTGTCGTTCCCGGTCCGACTGGCCATCTTCACCGTGGTTTCAGCGGCAAAATCGCCCGCATCAAAAATCTGGCTCCACCGATAGGAAAACCAGCCGTTCCGCACGATCATGCAATGCGCATCACGCCCGAACTGCCGCGCGACCGCTTCCATGCCATAGGTGCCGCCGCCGGGCACGATGGCCACGCCATCGGCGCCGTAAGTATCGCACAGCATGGCGGACAGGTCGCGCATGACGCCCTGAAAATGCCGGCTCATCGAATTCAGCGAACGGTCGGTAAAGACGACCGAAAATTCCATCAGACCACCGGGATCAACCGGTGTATGCGTGCGATTGCCGTCCATGACGCGTCCTCCATTGCGATTGCCGCCAACGTTAGCGCAGCGCGCGGCACTTTCATAGCGGGCCGGGCCGCTGCTCTTCGCTGAGCAAAACATTGGCTTCCAGATCACCGACACCGGGCAGGGTCATGATCCGGCGGCGCAAGACCCGTTCGAAATCCGCCAGATCGCGGGCGACGACGCGCAGCCGGTAATCATACAGGCCCAGCACATGCGTGACGCTTTGCACTTCGGGGATCGCGCTGACGGCACGTTCGAAATCTTCCAGACTGACGCGCCCCTTGGTCGCCAGCTTGATCCCCAAAAACACCGTAACGCCAAACCCCAGCGCCGCCGCATCCAGATCCAGCCGCCGCCCTGTCAACACCCCCGCATCGCGCAAACGCTGAATTCGCCGCCATGTGGCAGGCTGGCTCAACCCCAATTTGCGGCCCAAGGCTGCGGCAGGCAGCGTGGCGTCGCGCACCATCAGGCGCAGCAGCGCGCGGTCCAGATCATCCAGCGTCACAGCGGCAATCCTGTTTCGGACTTGACTGCCGCCACGTCCATCAACGCCTCGATATCAGCGATATGCGGCAACGACAGGATGCGGTCGCGGTAAATGGCCTGATAATGCGCCAGATCCCGCGCCACCAGGCTCAGCCGCACATCGACGCGGCCCAGAAATGTCTGGATCTCCAGCACCTCCGTCACCTCTCGGGCCGCCGCCAAGAACGCATCGAACGCCCCCGGGACAGTTTTATCCAGCGTGATCCGCAATGAAACTGACAGCGGAAACCCCAGCGCGGCCCAGTCGATCACCGCTGTCTGTCCACGGATCACGCGATCGCGGGTCATCCGGTCAATGCGCCGGGTGACCTGCGCACCCGACAGCCCGACAAGCTCTGCCAATTCCGCTGCGGTCAGTGCAGGATCATTCTGCAACCGCCGCAAGATCGTCCGGTCATGACTGTCCAGCATGATTTTTCACACTTCTTTCATTTTGACGCATGATTAGCATCATCTTGCCAAAAATACTCAAAAAATTACCCTCGCAACGCGCGCATATGTCCGTATTGTGCCCGCCATCACAACACCCAAGGGGGATTATTACCATGCGCGTATATTATGACCGCGATTGCGACGTGAACCTGATCAAGGACAAAAAAGTCGCCATTCTGGGCTACGGCTCTCAGGGGCACGCCCACGCGCTGAACCTGCGCGACAGTGGCGCAAAGAACCTTGTCGTCGCCCTGCGCGAAGGCTCGCCTTCTGCCGCCAAGGCCGAAGGCGAAGGCCTGAAAGTCATGGGCATCGCCGAAGCCGCCGCCTGGTGCGACCTGATCATGTTCACCATGCCCGACGAATTGCAGGCCGAGACGTACAAAAAATACGTCCACGACAACCTCAAAGAAGGCGCCGCCATCGCATTCGCACATGGCCTGAACGTGCATTTCGGCCTGATCGAACCCAAGGCGGGCGTCGATGTCATCATGATGGCACCAAAAGGTCCGGGCCATACCGTGCGCGGCGAATACACCAAAGGCGGCGGCGTGCCCTGCCTGGTCGCCGTGCATCAGGACGCGACGGGCAAGGCGATGGAACTGGGCCTGTCCTATTGTTCCGCCATCGGCGGTGGCCGGTCCGGCATCATCGAAACCAACTTCCGTCAGGAATGCGAAACCGACCTGTTCGGTGAACAGGCCGTGCTGTGTGGCGGTCTGGTCGAACTGATCCGCATGGGGTTCGAAACGCTGGTCGAAGCAGGGTATGAACCCGAAATGGCCTATTTCGAGTGTCTGCACGAGGTCAAGCTGATCGTCGATCTGATCTATGAAGGCGGGATCGCCAACATGAACTATTCGATCAGCAACACTGCCGAATATGGCGAATACGTCAGCGGCCCGCGCATCCTGCCCTACGATGAAACCAAAAAGCGCATGAAAGAGGTGCTGACAGACATTCAGACCGGTAAATTCGTGCGTGATTTCATGCAGGAAAACACGGTCGGCCAGCCGTTCTTCAAGGCAACACGCCGGATCAACGACGAACACCAGATCGAACAGGTCGGTGAAAAACTGCGCGCCATGATGCCGTGGATCAGCTCTGGCAAGATGGTCGACAAGGCCAAGAACTAAGCCCGTCAGGCGATGATTAACAACGGGGTGGGCTGGAAACGGCCCACCCTGCATTCATTTACGCGTCTTGTCATGGGGCGGCTCCATCGGATTGGGACCACGTCCATCCTTTGCCAGCCCTGATTTCGGCTTGCTGTCGTCGCGTGCCTCTTTACCGTTCTTGATGGTACTATAGATCGCAAGGCAAAGCACGATCCCCAAGGTGCCGAATGTCAGCAGCGGTAGTAGTAATTCCATGTCTATTCTCCTTTGCACAAAAGCATGAAGTGATACGTTTCAATGCAATGTGCGCCGGTTGCGTTCCCCCGCGCCGCAAGGTTTCATCGGTCATGATGACGCAGGCCCCTGTCATCCCTGCCGATCCGGTATAGGCAAGCGCAGCAATAATCGGACAAGTTTCATGCAGACTGCAACGCCCGCCGCCGGTCTTCCGGCCCCGACACTGACGAACTGGATCAGCATCGCCGTTCTGGGCCTGATCTGGGGCGGAACGTTCATGGTCGTATCGGTCGCGTTGCGCGGTTACGGGCCGCTGACCGTCGCCGGTGCGCGGGTGTCGCTGGGCGCGCTGACGCTGTTTGCATTGCAATATGCCCTGCGCCGCCCTTGGCCGCGATTCGATCGACGGATGATCACTTATCTGTTGCTGATCGGCGTGCTGAACACAGCCCTGCCCTTCACCCTGCTCAGCTGGGGCCAGCAATATGTGCCGTCCGCCTTTGCCGGAATCTCCATGGCGGCATTGCCGCTGTTCGTGCTGCCGCTGGCGCATGTCTTCTCGGATGAACCTTTGTTTCTGCGCCGCCTGATCGGGGTCGTCGTAGGCTTTATCGGCGCGCTGGTGCTGATCGGCCCCGGTGTGCTTCAGATCGGTGACGGGCTGGAACCACTGGGACAACTTGCCTGTCTTGCGGCGGCGATGTCCTATGCGGTGGCCAGCATCATGACACGGCGCGCGCCCCCGATCGATCCGATTGCCTTTGCAGCACTGACGCTGGGGGTCGGCACGATGGTTCTGGTCCCCGCCATGCTGCTGGTCGAAGGCGTCCCCAGCATCGACACCCGCCAGACCACCCTCGCAATTCTGTTTCTGGGCGTCTTTCCAACGGCTTGCGCTGCATTGCTGCGGATCGTTGTGATCCGCAGCGCGGGATCGGTGTTCATGACGCTGGTCAATTATCAGGTGCCGTTGTGGTCGGTGCTCTTCGGTGCATTGATTCTGAACGAGGTGCTGCCCTTGCGCTTTTTCGCGGCGCTTGCCCTTATTCTGTGCGGGCTCGCCATCAGCCAATGGGGCAGCCTAAAGCGGTTGTTTTCGCGTTAAGAGGCGCGTTCGACTTCTGACACGATGTCGCTGACGACGCTGTGCAGCAGCGTCTGATCCTCTGATTCCGCCATGACCCGCACCAGCGGTTCGGTGCCGGATTTGCGGATCAACAAACGACCATTTCCCGCCAGCCGCGTTTGCGCATCCGCGATCACGGCCAACACCTTATCCGTATTCAACGGATCGGTGCCGGTGGCATATTTTACGTTCTGCAAAAGCTGCGGCACGGTGTCGAAACTGCGTGTCAACGCGCTGGCAGGCTGGCCCGTGTCGATCATCGCGGCCAGAAACTGCAACCCCGCCAGCAACCCGTCGCCGGTGGTGGCGTAATCGGTCATCACGATATGGCCTGATTGTTCGCCGCCCAGATTATGACCGCCCCGCCGCATCGCTTCGACGACATAGCGGTCACCGACGGCGCTGCGTTCCAGCCTCAGCCCCTTATCTTCCAGATAGCGTTCCAGCCCCAGATTGCTCATGACCGTGGCGACCAGCGTGTTGTTGGCCAGTCGTTCCTCTGCCGCCCAGCGGGTGGCGAACAGCGCCATGATCTGATCGCCGTCCGCGACAGCGCCGTTTTCGTCCAAGATCATTACCCGGTCGGCGTCGCCGTCCAGACAGATGCCGACATCGGCACCAACGCTGACAATGGTTTCCGCCGCGCGCTGCGGGCTGGTCGATCCGCAACCGTCGTTGATATTGTATCCGTTAGGCGCGGTCCCGACCTCGATCACGGTGGCGCCCAGTTCCCACAGTACCTCTGGCGCGACGCGGTGTGCCGCACCGTTCGCGCAGTCAATTACGACTTTCATGCCGTTCAGACGCCGTCCGCATGGAAAGGTCGATTTCAATCGTTCCGCATAGCGGAACCGCCCATCGTCGATGCGCTTGGCACGGCCAATGTTGACCGCCTGCGCCGGTTCCACATCACCAAAGACCAGCGCCGTGATTTCGGCCTCTGCATCGTCCGACAGCTTGAACCCGTCGGGACCAAAGAATTTGATCCCGTTATCGTGGTGCGGGTTGTGGCTGGCGCTGATCATGATCCCCAGATCGGCCCGCATGGATGTGGTCAGCAATCCGACCGCAGGTGTCGGCACCGGCCCCAGCAGCAGCACGTTCATGCCCGTGCTGGTCAGCCCGGCCGTCAGCGCGCTTTCGAACATATAGCCGGACAGGCGGGTATCCTTGCCGATGACGACGCGGTGACCGTTCGACCCGTCATTGCGGAAATAGCGCCCTGCCGCCGCCCCGATCTTTAGCGCCATGTCGGCGGTCATCGGCCAGATGTTGGCTTTGCCGCGCACCCCGTCGGTGCCGAATAGGGTCTTAGTGGTCATGGCTCACTCCGTTCAGGGCACACGCCATGTCCAGCGCGCGTCGTGTCTGTGTCACATCATGCACGCGGACGATCTGCGCGCCAAGGTTCACACCATGCAGTGCTACGGCAAGCGAACCGGCAAGGCGACGGTCCGCATCATCGACGCGCGTGATCGTGCCGATGAACCGCTTGCGCGATGCCCCCAGCAGGATCGGCAGGCCCAGATCGTGAAACGTCTCCAGATCGCGCAGCAGCGTCAGATTATGGTCCTGCGTCTTGCCAAAACCTATTCCGGGATCGGTGATGATCAGGTGCCGCGCGATGCCGGCGTCGGTCGCACGCGTGATACTGTCGGCCAGATGGGCGAACACCTCTGCGGTGACGTCGTCATAGGCGGGGCCATTCTGCATCGTGGCCGGATCGCCCTTGGAATGCATCAGGCAGACCGGACAACCGGCGGCCGCCACCACATGCGCCATGTCGGGATCATAGCGCAGCGCGGTCACGTCGTTGACCATATCCGCGCCCGCCTCCAGCGCCGCCGCCGCCACGCTGGCCTTGCGCGTGTCGATGGAAATGGGGGTGGTCAGGCCCGCCGCGCGGATCGCGCGGATCACAGGCACCGTGCGCGCAATTTCTTCTGCCGCCGGGACATCGGTGGCACCGGGCCGCGTGCTTTCGCCGCCGATGTCCAGAATATCGGCATCCACCGCCATCGCCTGTGCCCGCGCCAGCGCCCCAGCGACACCATCCAGCGTCCCGCCGTCCGAAAAGCTGTCGGGCGTCACGTTCAGGATGCCCATGATGCGCGGACGGTCCAACGACAGCCCGCACAGAGCGTTGCGCGGTGACGACAGCCGGTGCAGTGTCGCTGCCCCCAGCGCGGTCAGCGGGCGGACACGGCCAGTGGCATCCTGCACCTGCCGGAAACGGACCAGCGCACTGCCGCCCAAGGGCGCATCACCGGCCCGTTTCATGCCCGGCGATAACGCCAGCGGTCGCAGCAGCGCCGTCGTCACAGTGCAATCGTCCGCACGGGCATTGTGGTATCGGGCGCCTCCGCCCCCACCACAACCAGTTCAACAGCATCCATCACCTGCGCGAACCAGACGGCCAAGGCGGTCGCGTCACCGGGGTCGGCGGCAGGGCGGTCATGCGTATCCAGCACGATCTTGGACGGCGCCCAGACGCAGATCTGCCCGTTCTTCATTGCCCAGTCCAGTTCGGTGCGTGTTCCCACGACCTGACACCGCGGATCGCGCGCGGCCAGCGTCCAGGCGTTCTGTTCAATCGCCAGCAGGTCGATCCGGCGCTGTGCCAAGGGATGGACGGCCACAGGCGCAGTCTGGTCAGGCGCGCCCACACAGACGATGACGGGTGTGCCGTCCGCGCCCGCATCGTCGATGTGCCTGGCGACGTTCATGCCCGCGATTGCCGCATTGGACAGGAATACAATCCGCGGATGCGGCACATCGGCATGATCCTGTGCGGCGGTATGTTCGCCATCGCGCCGGCGCATGATTTCAACACCCAGCGCATAGGGTCCGCGATCCAGCTTTTCGATCCGCACAAAAACCCGTTGCGCCTGCGGTTCGATCAGGATGCGTTCCGCGACCCGGGCGGCCAGCGTTTCCAGCAGGTTGATCCGGTCGACGCCCAGCTCGGCCTGAATGCCTTCGGTCACGCGGTCATAGGACAGGATGCGATCCACATCATCGTCGATCGGACCGGTCAGCGGCAGCACCTCGACCACGACGTTGAAGCGGATACGCTGCAAATGGCCGCGTTCCTGCTGAAACGCGCCGATTTCGACCTCGACCACGTAATCGCGCACAGAAATGCGGTCATAAGGAATGTCCGAACTTGCCGCTGCCCGTTCGGATGGATGGGCAAAAGCCAGTCTGATATCGTCGCTCATGGTCACGCCCCACAGTTGTCACTGCGGCATAGCCGCCATGGGCCGTGATGCCAATACTGTAGCTTAGCGCGATGCCTGACGGGTCGGCTGACGATAAAAGTGATGCGCACCAAAGCTGGCGACACGGGGAAAGCGCTGCGCCCAAGACGGATTGACCGCACGGGTGTGGTAGTGCGTCGCGCCCTGTGTCAGACGCCGCGGCAGGCCGTCGATCAGCAGCTTTGCAACCTTGCCGACACGGCTGAACGCGGTACGATTGCCGATCGCATCCGAATGGCCATCACAGGTCCACGTGAACTGACAGGCATACTTGCGCCCGGTCCCCTGATGGACGACGCCACAGATGCTGTTGGGATAGGATCCCGAATCGACCCGGTTCATGATGACTTCGCCCACGGCGAACACGCCCATGATGTCTTCGCCGCGCGCTTCGTGGTATAATGCTTCTGACAGGCACTGCCATTCCGACCCGCCCGATGGCGCGGTCATGGTGGAAATGAACGCTTCTGACACGGCGGTATCACCGTCAGGTAGCGGCGACGCATCACGGCGGGCGCTTTCGGGCAATGCCGTCAGCGCAGACAATCGTGTATCCGGAACCATGGCCAGCGCTTCGCGTTCTTCGCCCAACAGCGCCCCCAGACGCGCGGCCAGAACTTCATCGGCAGCGGCAGAGGTGGTACAGGTTATCGCAACAATGGCAGCCGTCACAGCGGTCCGGAACAAATGCGTCATGGTCTTCCTCGGCAGGATACGCGGTCGGCTCCGCGCTAGCGGGGATCAACTAGCCGAGCTTGACGCATCCGTAAACCCAGACGCCCCGACCAGCGCCTGATCGGCAGATTCACGCCCCTTTTATTTTTTACCTTTTAGAAACAAGCGCTTAAAATCAGTCCAAATGAAGGGTGGGACGCGTCACCGTGTCTTCCAGCGTCAGCTGTGCGGCAGACAGTCGCGCCGCAGGCACCCGAAATGGCGAACAGGACACATAATCGAATCCCTGCGCACGGCAAAATCCGATGGCTGCACGGGTACCACCGTGTTCACCGCAGATCGAAACCACGACGTCGGGCTTGGCCGCGCGGCCACGCGTAGCACCGATTGACAACAGTTCCCCGACGCCGTCCAGATCAAGGGTATGGAATGGATCTTCGGGGTAAACACCCTGCTGCACATAGGCCGACATGAACCGCCCCGCGTCATCGCGCGACAGGCCATAGGTCATCTGCGTCAGGTCGTTTGTGCCGAATGAAAGGAAATCGGTAAACTGCGCGATGTCACCGGCGCGCAACGCAGCGCGCGGGGTTTCGACCATGACACCCAGCTTGAAATCGAAATCCACACCCGATTCGCCGCGCACTTCAGCAGCGATCAGGTCAATGCGGGACTTGATTAACTCGACCTCTCGCTTGGCACTGATCAGCGGGATCATGATTTCCGGTTGCACCGTCAGGCCGCGCTGGGATGCACGCGCCGTCGCCTCGAATATGGCGCGCGCCTGCATTTCATAGATTTCGGGGACCACGATTCCCTGCCGCACGCCGCGCATCCCCAGCATCGGGTTATATTCGCTTAGCGCCTGCACCCGTTCGACCACCACGGACAGTGGTAAGGCCAGCTGTTCAGCCAGATCACGCTGCCCCGATTTGTCATAGGGCAGAAATTCGTGCAGCGGCATGTCGAACAGGCGGATGCATACGGGCCGCCCTTCCATGATGCCGAACAGCGCCTCGAAATCGTCGCGTTGCATCGGCAGCAACCGGTCCAGCACCGCGCGTCTGTCATCGGGCGTTTCGGCAAAGATCATTTCGCGCATGACGCCGATCCGGTCGCCTTCGAAAAACATATGTTCCGTCCGGCACAGCCCGATGCCTTCGGCGGCAAAGTTGCGGGCGGTCTGCGCGTCCTTGGGCGTGTCGGCATTGGCACGCACGCCAATATCGCGCACCGCATCGGCCCATGACAGCAGGGTCTGGAACGTATCGTCAAGCGCGGCTTCCAGCATGTCGGGTGCCCCGGCCAGCACGGTGCCGGTCGTGCCGTCCACCGTGATGATATCGCCCACGTTGAACCGCCGCCCGCCCGGCGCCTGCACCCAACCCGCCTTGCGGTCGATCAACAGATCGGACGCGCCGACGACACAGGGCACACCCAGCCCGCGTCCGATCACTGCGGCATGGCTGGTCACACCGCCCCGCATGGTCAGCACGGCCTGCGCTGCATGCATGCCGCGAATATCCTCTGGCGTGGTTTCACGGCGCACCAGCACACAGGCTTCGCCCCGCGCGGCGCTGGCCTGTGCCTCGTTAGCGCTCAGCACGATGCGACCGCTGGCAGCGCCCGGACTGGCGGCGATTCCGCGTGCGATCACGTCGCGGACAGCCGTGGGATCGACCTGACGATGCAGCAGTTCGGACAGGGCCGATGGCGGCACGCGCATGATCGCTTCTTCGCGCGGAATGATGCCGTCGGACGCAAGTGCGACCGCAATGCGCACCAGCGCGCGGCTTGATCGGGGAACGCGCACCGCATCCAGAATATGCAATTCGTTGTTTTCGATTGTAAATTCGATCTGCATCTCTTCGCGCAGACGGTGCCGGGCGATGTCACCCAGCGCCACCAACTGCGCAAAGATATCGGGTGCGATGTCCTGTAATGCAGGTCCGCGCGGGTCGGTGGTCAGATACAGCGCACCGTCATGTCGCAGCGCATCACGTCCCTGACTTTGGCTGCGATAGCGCCCCCGTACCAGCGGCAGACCGGTGTCTTCGTCGACAAAATGGATCAGCCCGGTGCCGCTTTCGCCCTTGCCGACGCTCAGCGCCAGTTCCTGCACGACCAATCCCAGCCCCGCATCAATCGGCGCGCCCTTGGCTTCGCGCAGCAGCCGTGCCGTCGTGCCGTCCCATGCCCGCGCCATCGACCGCAGGACTTCTTTCAACTGGGTGCGCACATCCTGCGGAAACGGCTCATCGGCTTCCACCTCATAGGAATCGAGTGCGGCGCGCAGCGCGTCGGCGTTGTTCAAATGTGGAAAATCGAACGCTTCCGGGTCCAGACGGGCCACGTGGACGGCATAACTTTGCACAAATCGAAGATAGAGGTGGTTTGCCTCTGCCTCTCCGATACGGTCGGCAAGGCCCGGCAGGCAAGCGTCATTCATCCCGATATTCAGGATCGCCCCCGGTCCGCCCCAGTCAGGGTCCTGACTGGACGGTCGTACCGACAGCAAAGGTGTGTCACCGAACGGCGCAAGCATGGCACCGATGTCCGGCAGCTGCCCCTTTGCCACGCGCAGCACCGCATCAAACGACAGTGCCACCGTTGTCGGCACCGGCATATCCAGCCGGATCAGGCGTTGCAGGCATTTGGCCCGCCCCCCGTGAACATCCGCAGACATCCGCGCGGTCGGCGTGATCAATGTCACATCGTCGATGGGGGCGTATTGCTGCACTGCGGCATCCTTTCGTCACTGCAGCATATGGGGTGCCTGCCCAACCTGTAAAGGCGCGCGTGGCAGTTAGCCGTCAACGACAGGCAAGATCACCCCGCAATCCGGGTCAAATCCGCCACGGACAAACAGGTTTCGCGGATACGCGACAACAGGTTCAGGCGGTTACGCCGCACCACGGTCGATTCCGCGTTCACCTGCACATCGGTAAAAAACGCATCAATCGGCGCGCGCAAATCCGCCATTGCGGACATGGCCGCGCCAAAATCCTCTGCCGTCATCGCCGGTCCGATCTTTGCATCCGCAGCATCAAGCGCGTCGAACAACGCCATTTCCGCGCCTGCTTCTGCAAACTTGCGGTCGGCACCATAGGAATATTCGACGCCGTCCTTGTCTTCGGCCTGCGTCAGAATGTTGTTCGCCCGCTTGAACCCCTGAATCAGGTTTTCCCCGTCGTCCGTGTCCAGCGTCGCCTGCAACGCCCGCGCCCGTTTGACCAAAAGCGTCAGATCATCATTCCCCGGCATCGCAATGCAGGCGTCGATGACGTCGTGCCGAATGCCTTGATCCTTGAGGTAGACCTTCAGGCGGTCGTGGAAGAAGGAAAGCAGGTTTTCCGACCAATCAGAATCCCCCAATGTCGCCGCCAGCGGCAACCGCAGCTCATTCTCCAGCACCAGCCGGATTACGCCCAATGCGGCGCGGCGCAGCGCGAACGGATCTTTGGACCCCGTTGGCTTCTCATCAATCGCCCAAAAGCCGGTCAGCGTGTCCAGCTTGTCGGCCAGCGCCACGGTCACGGATACGGGGGCGGTCGGCACGTCGTCGGACGGGCCCAGCGGTTGATAATGTTCCTGTGCGGCGGCGGCGACGGCTTCGGATTTGCCCGCCTCGGCGGCGTAATACCGACCCATCAACCCCTGCAATTCGGGGAATTCGTAAACCATTTCCGACGACAGATCGGCCTTGGCAAGCTTGGCCGCCTCTTCTGCCGCGTCCGCATCAGCGCCGACCACCGGGGCCAGTTCGCGGGCGAGTGCGGCGATCCGTTCGATCCGGTCACGCTGGCTGCCCAGCTTGTTGTGGAACGTGACATCCGACAGGCTGTCCAGCCACGGCTGCATGCCCGCCTTTGCGACCCGCAAATCATTGTCCCAAAAGAATTTTGCATCCGCCAACCGCGCCGACAGCACCTTTTGGTTGCCGGCCAAAATCGTGGCGCCGTCGTCCGCCGTTTCGATATTGGCGACCGTCACGAACCGTTCGATGCGTCCCGTTTTCGGGTTGCGTACGGAAAAGAACTTTTGATGTTCCTTCATAGAGGTTTGCAGCACCTCTGGCGGCAGATCCAGAAACTGGTCGTCGATCCGGCCCAGCAGCACAACGGGCCATTCGACCAGCCCCGCCACCTCTGCCAGCAGACTGCGGTCCTCGACCAGTTCCAGCCCATTCGCAAACGCCTGACTGGACGCGTCATTCCAAACCGTATCGGCACGTTCATCCGCCCGCATTATGACGCGCGCACGCTTTAGCTTCGCCTCGTAATCATCGAAAGACACGACAGAAAATGCATCCGGCGCCATGAACCTGTGGCCCCGCGTAGTGTTGCCAGCGGTGATGCCATCGACGTCAAACGGCACGGTCCGCGCGCCTTCTTCATCGGTCAGGATGCACAGGATCGATTGCAAGGGGCGCACCCAGCGCAGATTACCCGCCCCCCAGCGCATCGATTTGGGCCAGGGAAAGTTGCGGATCGTGGTGTCCAGAACCTCTGCCACGATGTCGTCTGCAGCGCGTCCGGGCTTTTCGATCACCGCGAAATAGACCTGCCCCTTTTTGTCGTCGCGCACTTCTAGCTGGTCCAGCGTCAACCCGGTGGACCGCAGAAATCCGTCGACGGCGGGCTGCGGTGCGCCGACCTTTGGGCCTTTGCGTTCTTCGCGCACGGCACGGCTTTCGGTGGTCAGGTCTTCGACAGACAGCGTCAGGCGGCGCGGCGTGGCAAAAGCGGCGGCCGACGCATAGGTCAGCCCCGCATCCACAAGCCCGTCGGTGACCCGTTTTTTCAGGTCCGCCGCAGCCTGCGTCTGCATCCGCGCCGGAATTTCTTCGGAGAACAGCTCTATCAATAGGTCAGACATCAGCGGGTGCTTTCTGGCGGCGGTGGGCAGTTTTCGGGGGCGGGGTTGCCGTCAAACACGACCTCGCCGCAGGCGTTGATCTGGTGCCAGGCAAAGGCACGGCCATCGTCATAGACCGCAACAATGCGGTCGATGCCGTAAACGACATCTTTCTGGCCCATGAACCCCAAGGCTGTGCCAGATTCAAGATCGGCCCCGATCTGGCGGGCGTCGAAACAATCGAACCAGTCCGGCGCGACGCGCGGTTCCGCGTCATCCACGATCTGGTAGGTTTCGGTCATCATCGCCAGCGAGGTCGGCATGTCAAAGCACGCCCGATACCGCAGCGGGCTGGATTCGCTATCGATGCCTTTGAAGTTTTCGAACATCAGCGGTTCCGCTTCACCCGAAACAAGCGAGACAAATTGCACATTTCCAGCATCCGGCGGCACCTCTTCGTAATAGGCATAGACCTGAAGGTAATACAGGGCGATGCCTGCGATCAGCGCGATGAACACCATAACTCCTATCAGTATGCGGGCGATCATGTGGCAGCACCACCAGCGGCGGTCTGGACAAAGGCATCAGCGCAGGCTTTTGCCAGCGTCCGCACGCGCCCGATATAGGCCTGACGTTCGGTCACCGATATCACGCCCCGCGCGTCCAGCAGGTTGAACAGATGGCTGGCCTTGATCGCCTGATCATAGGCGGGATGGGCCATGACGATATGCTTGCCGGTCTTTGGGTCAACCGCGGGTTCGGCCAGAATACGGCCGCATTCAGCTTCGGCGTCCTTGAAATGCTGCAACAGCGTATCGGTATGGGCCACGTCGAAATTCCAGCGCGCATATTCCTGTTCGGTCTGCAGGAACACATCGCCATAGGTCAGCGCAATCGCGGCATCGGGATCGTTGAATGGCATGTCCATCACGTGATCGACGCCCAGCACATACATCGCCAGCCGTTCCAGACCGTATGTCAGCTCCCCCGATACAGGGCGGCAATCGTGGCCGCCGACCTGCTGGAAATAGGTGAACTGGCTGACTTCCATGCCATCGCACCACACTTCCCAGCCCAGACCCCATGCGCCAAGCGTCGGGCTTTCCCAGTCGTCTTCGACGAACCGGATATCGTGCAACGACGCATCGACCCCAATCGCCGCAAGCGACCCCAGATACAGGTCCTGCAGGTTGGGCGGGCTGGGTTTGATCAACACCTGATACTGGTAATAATGCTGTAGCCGGTTGGGGTTTTCGCCGTAACGCCCATCTGTCGGACGGCGCGACGGCTGCACATAGGCCGCAGCCCAGGCGTTCGGCCCCAGCGCGCGCAGCGTCGTTGCCGGGTGAAAGGTCCCGGCGCCCACTTCCATGTCGTAGGGTTGCATGATCGCGCAGCCCTGCCCCGCCCAATACGTCTGAAGCCGCAAGATGATGTCCTGAAAACTGCGCGGTGTATCGGCCATGGTGCCCTCTTGACTAGCTGCGTCGGTGAATAGGCGGCTGGGGCCAAAGGGTCAATCAGGTCACAGCCGACCAGAGCGATGGCAGACACGTCGAATTGTGCTGCATCTATCGTTGCGTCTGCTAGAAGCCCACAGCAGCGTTTTCAGACAAGATCATAAGGGCCCGCCGATGTTCAGATGTAGTGTTACCGCCGTATTCGGGGCTGCGCTGGCAACCACCGCCCTGCCCGCCTTGGCGCAAGACGCTCTTTGGATCCAGTTGGAAGCACAGCCCAGCATCGATGCCGCCATGACACGGGCGCAACGCTACGATGCCGGGCAGGATAACGTCGCCGCATTCAATCTGGGTGGGCGTTGGAACGCCGTGGTGATCGGCCCCTTTGACAGCCGCACGCAGGCCAACGACGTGCTGCGCGACCTGCGCCGGTCGGGGATCGCCCCGACCGATGCTTTTTTGACCGATGGCGCGCGTTTTGCCAGCCAGTTCTATCCCGAACCGGGGGCGACGGCCGCAGTACCTGCCCCACAGGATGCGCCCAGTGACGCAGCCCCCGCAGCCGTGGTGATCGACACGCCGGCAATCCAGCCCGACGAAACCGTGCAGGAAGCACGCGTTTCCGAACAATCGCTGTCCCAGTCGGACAAGGAAGCGTTGCAAATCGCGCTGAACTGGGCCGGTTTTTATGACGCAGCCATCGACGGCGCATTCGGGCGCGGCACACGCAGCGCTATGGAAGCATGGCAGTTGGCGAACGGATATGCGCCCACGGGTGTCCTGACGACAGCCCAGCGCAGCGCCCTGATCGGCGCATACAATGCGGTGCTGGACGGCATGAATCTGCAACTGGTGCGCGACAATGCCGCAGGGATCGAAATGAAAATCCCGACCGGCGTGGTATCATTTGTCGAATACGAACCGCCCTTTGCCCGGTACGGCCCGAAATCCGATGATTTGAACGCGCAGGTTCTGATGATTTCGCAACAAGGCGACCAGAACCGCCTGTTCGGGCTGTACGAGATCCTTCAGACCCTTGCGATCGTCCCGATGGACGGCGAACGCCAGCGCGGTGATACCAGCTTTGAAATCAATGCCACCGGTGCCAAGGTCGAAACCTATGTCACGGCACGGCTGGACGACGGTCAGATCAAAGGATTTGCACTGGTCTGGCCTGCAGACGACACGGCCCGGTTTACCCGCATCCGCGATGAAATGCGCGACAGCTTTACCGCCGTGGATGGTGTGCTGGACCCCGCGTTGGCCCGGACAGAAGATCAGGCCATTGATCTGGTCGCGGGGCTTGCCGTGCGCAAACCCAGCCAATCGCAGGCAGGGTTTTACATCACCAACGACGGAACCGTGCTGACCGCAGCAGCCGCCTTGGACAATTGTGAAGAAATCACGCTGAACGGGGCCGAACCTGCCACGATGCTGACCCGCGATGCCGATCTGAATCTGGCCGTGCTACAACCCACCAAAAACCTGTCACCGCAATCAGTGGCCCAGTTCCAGACGCAGGTGCCACGCCTGCAATCGGAAATTGCCGTCGCGGGCTATCCGTTCGGGGGTGTGCTGTCCGCCCCGACGCTGACCTTTGGCCGGCTGTCCGATATTCGCGGGCTGAACGGCGAAGAAGACATCAAACGCCTGACCATCACCACCCGCCCCGGCGACACGGGCGGCCCGGTTTTCGACAACAGCGGGGCGGTGCTGGGCATGTTGCTGCCGCGCGCGACGGGTACCGGACAGGTCTTGCCGGCGGATGTCAGCTTTCTGGTCGATGCCGAAACGATCAAGGTGTTTCTGGACCGCGCCGGGATCACCGCCCAGACCACGGACACACTGACGTTCATGGCACCCGAAACCCTGACGTCGCTGGCGGCCGAAAACACAGTTCTGGTCAGTTGCTGGTAATCAGACCCGCCAAAAGCGCGCGCTGATATCGCCACGCCCGCCCGGTCGAAACGGGGCGGGCATTACCGACGAGGTTTGCAGGTATCAGCCGACGTGGAACAGCGACGCGAACAGCCGTGGATCAAGCGATGTCGCGTCAAAGGTCGGACCACGGGTCAGGACCGATACGGCATCGTGGCTGTGCAGGCTTTCCTGATGGCTGGCGACGACACGGAAATCCCCGATCCGCTGATCTGCATCCAGCGCCTGCGTGAACAGCCGTGCGGCGTCTTCGACGAAAATCGGGTTTGCGGCGTTCAGTTCGGCAAACGCCTGTTCGTCTTCGCGTTTCACCATCACCTGCGTTTCCGTCGGCACGACACTGCGGGCCATCTCAACCAGATCCTCAAACCACAACACGGGGCTATCGGGGTCGATTACCGCCGACAGCCGCGCCACGGACCGCTGCGAATGCGGCGTGGCAAGCTGGCCGCGGAACTGGCGGGCGTGTTCGGACAGTTCCAGCGAACACGGGCAGGTGCTGGAATAGATGTAATCCAGATGGATGATATTGGACCTGACGCCGTCCCGTTCCACAACTTCCAGCGCCATGTCGTAATACTGATACCCGGTCAGCCCGGACCGCAGGCTTTCGACCTTCATCGGAAAGGAAAACCGCATCTGCAGCCGCGCGTCAAAGCTGTCCAGATCGTCGATGTAGGAATCCAGCGCCCGCGTCATCACATCAAAGCTGAAGGTTTCTTCGGCATACCGATAAAACGTCCGCATGATGCGGCTCATGTTGATGCCTTTTTTGTCCGCCTCCAGCGATACCGTCCCGGTGACGCTGGTTTCCAGCGTCAGCGTGCCGCCTTCACGGGTGCGGAACCGGATCGGCAACCGAAAGTTGCTGATCCCGACATGCTGGATTTCGCTGTGCGCACCCCGGATCAGGCTGGACGGACCATTCTGCAAATCCGGCATTGTCGCACGATAGACAGCGTCTGCCGCAAAGTCGTCGGGATAGGCGCGCGACAGGTGCGGATAGTTGGACACCTCGCCGGTTGGCGTCAGGCGGTGCAGCAACGGATCGACCGCTGCGACATCCTCTGGCGCGGCGGTTTCGGTCCAGCTGCGGAGCAGTTGCAAGGCCGCTTTGGCGTCTTCCATGCTTGGTGGAACAACGTCGCGTGTATGTTTGTTCATATCGGGCCCTTCCTTGGGACGACATCGGCAGGCTACAAATGGTGCGCCCTGCCCGTTCGCCAAGAACCTTAATGCATTTTTATGCCTGCGCTACGTCCAAAGCCTGCGTCAAATCGGCCAAAAGATCACCAGCATCTTCCAGACCGACCGACAGCCGGATCAGACCGGGCGTGATACCCAGATGCGCCTTTTGTGCGTCGGGCAACCGCTGATGTGTGGTCGATGCAGGCGGCGTGGCGATGGATTTTGCATCGCCCAAATTGTTCGAAATCAACCAGATTTCCAATGCATTCAATAGCTTGAAGCTGGTTTCTTGCGACCCTGTGTCGATGGCCAGCATGGTCCCGCCGCATCCCATCTGGTCCATGCAAAGCGCGTGTTGCGGATGACTTTGCAGACCCGGATAGATCACGCGGGTAAGATTGGGGTGATTTTCAAGCCCTGCGGCAATCTGCGCCGCGCTGTCTGTCTGTGCGCGTACGCGCAGGTCCATGTGCTCCAGGCTTTTGACCAAAGTCCAGGCCGTGAACGGCGACATCGACCCGCCCGTGTGCTTCATATAGGTTTCAATCGGCCCGCGAATATAATCGCGCTTGCCCAGAATCACGCCACCCAGCGACCGGCCCTGCCCGTCGATATGTTTGGTCGCGGAATAGATCACGACGTCGGCCCCCAGTTCCAGCGCCCGGCTATAGACTGGCGTGGCGAACACGTTGTCGACCATCACCAACGCACCCTTGGCGTGACCAATTTCTGCCACGGCCTGAATATCGACCGCTTCCAGCACGGGGTTCGACAGGGATTCGAAAAACACGACCGCCGTGTCGTCACGCACCGCAGCACGCCACTGGTCCAGATCGGCGCCGTCCACGAACGTCACTTCGACCCCGTAGCGGGTCATCACCTCTTCCAGCACATACAGGCACGATCCGAACAACGCGCGCGACGATACCACGTGGTCGCCCGCCTTCAGCGTCGCCATCAGCGCACCCGACACCGCAGCCATGCCCGACGCGCAGGCAAACGCATCTTCGGCGCCTTCGATGGCGGCGATCCGGTCTTCGAACATCGCGGTCGTGGGGTTGCCATAGCGGGCATAGATGAATTCATCGTCACCGGTGTTCTGGAACCGCGCCTGTGCGGCTTCTGCCGTGGGATAGACAAACCCTTGGGTCAGGAAAATCGCCTCTGACACCTCGCCCCACTGGCTGCGACGTGTACCTGCGTGTACCGCTTTGGTCCGTTTGTTCCATTCCGACATATCAGGCCCTTTCAAGGCAAAGAAAAACCCCGACACCACAGGTATCGGGGCACACCCCTTACCCTTTTAGCGGAATGTTTAACGTGGCCCGCAATCCGGCATCAAATCACCACGGCATGCGCTTACGCCCCTGCACCGGATGCGTCAAGCGGACCGTGCGCCGCTACTCTGCCTCGTCGCGGTCGGACTGGATCATGTAAGGTTCCAGCGCGGTGATCTGCCAGACCAGAAACACCATCATCATGGCCGGAAAGCCAAAGGTTTCGACCTTGACCCAGATATCCGTCGATTGCGTCCGCCACAGGATTTCGTTGAACACCGCAAGAAACACGAAAAAGCCGGTGATCCGGCGGGTCAGCTGCATCCAGCCTGCGTGCTTCATGGCAATCAGTTCCCCCATGACCCATTCCAGATAGGACCGGCCCCGCCACAGCCCGAACCCAAGGATCGCCGCAAGAAAGGTATAAACGATGGTGGTTTTCATCTTGAAAAACCGCTCATCGTTGAACCAGCCGGTCAGCCCGCCGAAAAAGATCACCATAGCGGCCGTGAACACCTGCATCCGGCTCAGCTTGCCGGTCAGCGCCCACAGGATCGCCATTGCCACCAGCATGATCGGCACAAACAACAGCGTCGCCACGATGAACCCTGAATAGGCGGTGCCCGCGATGTCGAACGTGCGTTCGTCCAACCGCTGGTAGATCACGAAAAAGGCCAGCGTCGGGCCCAGTTCCAGCACCTGCTTGAGCACGGGGTTGATCTTGCGTTCGGCCATCATGGTCTCCTTCGGGGGTCTGATTGCCCGGGTTTGCCCCGGCGTGCAAGCTTCCGTGGTGGAACAATCCCGTGCTCTGACACTTTGATCAGGCAGGAGGCATGTTATGGGGAACATCTTGCAATCGACCCTGTCGGGCAGTTTCGAAGCGGTGCCAGCCAGTCTGGCGATTGTCCGGCTTGTGTCAGCCATGGTGCTGGGCGGACTGGTCGGGCTGGAACGCGAATTCAAGGAAAAGCCCGCGGGCCTGCGCACCCATATCCTTGTGGCCATCGCGGCCTGTCTGTTCACCATCGTCGGTCAGGAACTGGTGCAACTGCAATTCGAAAGCGATGACGCGAAACGGATCGACCCCCTGCGCCTGATCGAGGCGGTGACCGCCGGCGTCGCCTTTTTGGCCGCAGGCGTGATTTTCACCAGTGGCGGATCGGTCAAAAACATCACGACAGGCGCATCTATGTGGCTGGCCGGCGCAATCGGGCTGGCCTGCGGTGCGGGTGAAATACCCCTCGCCGCCATCGCGGCAGCGCTGGTCGTTGCCGTGCTTTATGTGCTGGAACGGTTGAAACCGTCGGACTAGACCCGGTCCAGCCCGACCAGTGCCGCGGCAAAATCCTCTGGGTCGAACGGGGCCAGATCATCGATCTGTTCGCCCACCCCGATGGCATGGATCGGCAGGCCGAATTTATCGGCCAGCGCCACCAGCACGCCGCCCTTGGCCGTGCCATCCAGTTTGGTCATCACCAGACCGGATACATCGGCCAGTTCCTGAAACACCTTGACCTGCTGCAATGCATTCTGACCCGTCGTCGCATCCAGCACCAACAAGGTGTTGTGCGGCGCATCAGGGTCTTTCTTGCGGATCACACGCACGATCTTTGACAGCTCTTCCATCAGGTCGGCGCGGTTCTGCAAGCGGCCTGCGGTGTCGATCATCAGCAGATCGGCCCCATCGGCCTGCGCCTTTGTCATCGCGTCAAACGCCAGCGATGCGGGGTCGGACCCTTCGGGCGCGGTCAGCACGGGCACGCCCGCGCGGTCGCCCCAGATTTGCAACTGTTCAACCGCCGCCGCGCGGAACGTATCGCCCGCCGCGATCACGACCGTTTTGCCCGCCGCCTTGAACTGGCTGGCCAGCTTGCCGATGGTCGTGGTTTTGCCCGACCCGTTCACACCGACGACCAACACCACCTGCGGCCGGTGCTGATACAGCGGCATCGGGCGCGCGACCGGTTCCATGATGCGCGTCACTTCGTCAGCCAGAAGCTGCTTGATTTCCGTCACCGACAATTTCCGGCCCAACCGGCCCTCGGCCATGTTGGCCGTCACCCGCAGCGCGGTATCCACCCCCATATCGGCGGCAATCAGCAATTCTTCCAATTGCTCGATCATGTCGTCGTCCAGCGTGCGCCGCACCACCGGGGCGGCGTCGCGCGGTTTGAACAGCCCGCCCAGAATGCCTGCGGGTTTTTCGGACGCAGACGCGGGCGGTTCCGGGTCGGGATCGGCCAGTACGGGTGCGGGCGGCGTTTCGGGCGCAGGCCGGACATGCGGTTCTGCAGGGGCATCAGCGACCGGTTGGTCGGGTGCTTCATCGCCACCGTCCGACACGATGGCATCCAGTCCCGCGTCCAGTTGCGAGGACGACCGGAACATCCGGTCTTTCAGTTTCTTGAAGAATGCCATCGGGTCCGCCCTGATCTATCTGCCCCCTAGCTAGTGCCATCCGCCTTCAAAGAAAAGAGAGCGCCGGTTGACCGCTGCCCCGACCCCGAGTCTAAGATCGGTCATGATCAGGCTTGTTCTTATGTTGATGATGCTCGCGTCCCCTGCTGCGGCGCAATCCGAACAGGGAACCCTGTGCAGCAGCGGCAAATGGGGGCCGGTGCAGTGTATCCGCCCGTCGCATTTCGCCTATGACACCTGTCAGGCGATCCAGCATTTTGCAGCACGCAACGATCTGCCGCCGGGGTTCTTTGCCCGCCTGTTGTGGCAAGAAAGCCGGTTCGACCCCAACGCCCTGTCGCACGCCGATGCGCGCGGCATCGCGCAGTTCATCGACAGCACCGCCCAGTTGCGCGGCCTGCGCGACAGCCTGAACCCGGCACAGGCGCTGGAACATTCCGCCCACTACCTTGCTGAAATGACACGCAAATACGGAAACGTCGGTTTGGCAGCCATAGGCTACAACGGTGGCGAATCCCGCGCCCAAGGCCTGATCGACGGCAGCGGATTCCTGATGCCCGAAACCATCGACTATGTGCAGATCATCACCGGGCATACCGCACAGAATTGGCGCGACACGCCCCCGCCCGACCCCGATTTCAGACTGCAGGGCGACATGCCGTTCATGGCCGCCTGTCTGGATCTGGCCCAGAACCGCCGCTTCAGCGCCTATCCGGCGCCCGAACCGCAGGTGTCGCCATGGGGTGCGCAACTGGCCTTTGGCCGCACCGCCGCACAGGCGCGCGAATCCTATGACCGGCGCACGCGGCAATGCGGGTTTTCACGTGGCGACCGGACGCTTGATCTGGTGTTCGTGCGCAACCGCGCATCCGGAAAACAAGGTTACGTCATGGCCCGTGTCGGCGCTGACAGTGCGGCAGATGCGACGCGGGTCTGCACACAGGCACGCGCCACGGGCTGCGGCTGCGCGGTCTTTGCGAACTAAACCTCGTCCGGGAAATGTTTTATCGTCAGGCGGATCGGGTTGGGTGCAGCCTGTCCCAGACCGCAAATGGATGCATCCACCATCACCTGCGACAGGTCTTCCAGCAGGTCACGGTCCCAGTGATCCGCCTGCATCAGTTTGACCGCCTTTTCGCAGCCGACCCGGCAGGGCGTGCATTGCCCGCACGATTCGTCGGCAAAGAATTCCAGCATGTTCAGGGCGGCGGCGCGCGCACTGTCACGATCAGACAGCACCACCACCGCCGCCGACCCGATAAAGCTGCCATGCGGCTGCAACGTGTCGAAATCCAGCGGCACATCGTCCAGCGACGCAGGCAACAGTCCGGACGACGGCCCCCCCGGCTGATACGCCTTGAACACATGCCCGTCCGCCATGCCCCCCGCCGCGGCGATCACGTCGCGGATCGTGGACCCCGCAGGCAACAGATAGACACCCAGACGCGCGACACGGCCCGACACGGAATAATTCCGCAACCCCTGACGCCCGTTGCGTTCCACCGACGACAGAATTTCTGGACCTTCGCGCAGCACGCGGGTGACCCAGATCAGCGTTTCGACGTTATGCACCAGCGTCGGTCGTCCAAAGACGCCAACCTGTGCGACATAGGGCGGACGATGGCGCGGGATGCCGCGCTTGCCCTCGATCGATTCGATCATCGCGGATTCTTCGCCGCAGATATACGCCCCCGCACCGCGCCGCAGATCGATGAAACCGTCAGCGACGATGCCCGCATCGACCAGCCGCGCGATTTCGTCGCGCAGAATGCGGATCACGGCGGGATATTCGTCGCGCATGTAGATAAACACGCGGTCCGCCGCCACGGCCCAGGCGGCAATCAGCATGCCTTCCAGGAACAGATGCGGCGTGCGTTCCAGATACCAGCGGTCCTTGAACGTGCCCGGCTCGCCTTCGTCCCCGTTGACAGCCAGATAGCGCGGCCCCGCTTCGGCGCGGACAAAGCCCCATTTCTTGCCCGACGGGAACCCGGCCCCGCCCAGACCGCGCAGGCCCGATGCGGCGACCTGCGCCTGCACCGCTTCCCAGTCGCCCCCGTCGCGGCAGCCCAGCAGCGCGTCATAGCCGCCCTGCGCGCGGTAGGCGTCAAAGGTTTCGTAATCAGGGATATCGGCGTGGGTATGGCCTGCGGCGATGGCCGATCTGACCTTGTCCACGGTCGCATGGTCGATGGAATGATGCCCCAGATGCAGCGCCGGCGCGGTATCACACCGCCCCATGCAGGGCGCGCGCACCACACGCACCTGATCGGCGGGCAGATCATCCAGCAGCGCCTGTTTCAGCGCCTGCGCGCCCGCCAATTCGCACGACAGCGATTCGCAAATGCGGATCGTCAGCGCGGGCGGCGGCGTCTCGTCTTCCTTGACCACGTCGAAATGCGCGTAGAACGTGGCGACTTCATATACTTCCGTCTGGGACAGGCGCATTTCTTCGGCCAAGGCCCGCAGATGGGCCGCCGACAGATGCCCGTGGGCATCCTGAATCAGATGCAGATATTCGATCAGCAAATCAGCGCGGCGCGGACGGTCCCCCAACAGGGCGCGTACGTCGTCCCACGCCTGATCGTCCAACTGGCGTCCCTTGGGCGTCTTGCGGCCCTTGCCCTTGCCCGATTTCCAGACACCCTTGTCGTGATCCAGCGCCATGATCGCGTCCTTTTTCCCCGTCTTGCCGTTGTGTAAGGGAAACACGGCACAGGGCACCATGCAAATGCGACTGATTTTAACTTTGTAACGCTGCAACCCTGCGTCGTGCGTCAATCTGGGCCGGGACAAATCCCCCACCGCAGTGCTAAAAGACCCAATCCCCTGGACCTGTGATGATATGCGCCCCATTGCCATTTTTACCATTGCGACCCTGATACCGATCCCGCTTTTGACGCTTGCGGCGCTGTTCGGCGGCGTCTGGGTTGTGGTCGCGTGGATCTACATGACCGTGTTCACCTATCTGCTGGACCAGTTGGTCGCCGTCGTCCCCCTGCCCGTCGAAGGAGAGGAATTTCCCGCAGGCGATCTGCTGTCAGTGGTGCTGGCCGTCGCGCATTTCGGTCTGCTGGGGGTGTCGATCCACGCCATCGGCACCGCACAAATCGGCCTGTGGTCATCGGTTGGTCTGATCATAGCGCTTGGTTTGTATTTTGGTCAGGTCAGCAATTCGAACGCGCACGAGCTGATCCACAAGGGACGCCGCAGCCTGAACCTGCTGGGACGCTGGGTCTATATTTCGATGCTGTATGGCCACCATGTGTCGGCCCATGTGCTGATCCACCACCGTCTGGTGGCAACGCCAGACGACCCCGCCACCGCGCGACTGGGCGAAGGCTATTGGTCCTACGTGCCGCGCGCTTGGGCTGGGTCGTTCCGCATGGGATACACGGCCGAACAGGCCCGGCTGGACCGCGTCGGACGCGGCCATATGCACAACCCCTATGTGGTCTATATCTTGGGCGGGCTGGGGTTTTGTGTGGCGGCGGTCGCCATTGGCGGCCTGCGTGGCCTTGCCGCCTATCTGCTGCTTGCGGCCTACGCGCAGGTGCAATTGCTGTTGTCCGACTACGTGCAGCACTATGGGCTGACCCGCAGCACCATCGACGGCAAACCTGAACCCGTCGGCCCGCGTCACAGCTGGAACGCGCCGCAATGGTTTTCAGGCGCATTGATGCTAAACGCCCCGCGCCATTCCGACCACCACGCCCATCCCGCGCGCCCGTTCCCCGCACTGCGGCTGGACAGCGACGCGCCGATCCTTCCCCGCAGCCTGCCCGCGATGGCAAGCCTTGCACTGGTCCCGCCCCTGTGGCGCCGCGTCATGGATCGCCGCGTGCAACGGGTCATGGCATGAGGATCGCCGCAGTTGTGTTGCTGTTGGCCTCACCCGCTGCCGCCGCCGATCTGCTGACCGCCGACGGCTTTGAATCCTACGTCACGGGCAAGACGCTGGCGTTTACCGGCACCGACGGCACGATCTTTGGCATAGAACAATATCTGCCGGACCGGCGTGTCATCTGGTCCGGCGCACCGGGCGATTGCATCGCGGGACGCTGGTTCGATTCGGACAACCAGATCTGTTTTGCCTACGACGGCGACCCTTTGCCAAAATGCTGGTCGGTATCGCTGACAAACACCGGGCTACGCGCGGAATCGTCACTTTATCAAACCCTGCTGATCGAGGCGCAGGAAACCACGCTGACCTGCGCCGGTCCCGATCTTTTGTCCTAGAACAGCTTGCCCTGCGGATCGCCATTCACGGTGATGCGGCCATCGGCGAATTCGATTTCGATGCTGCGCGCCGTGGTCACGCCGTCCGTGCGTGTCACGACCGCACCGTCACCGCGCACGACGGCATAGCCGCGCCGCAGCGTTTCCTTGTATCCCACCGATTCGCGGACCCGGTCCATCGCATCCAGACGGGCGCGACGGCGTTCGATATCGCGCGTTGCCCGGTCGGACAGCCGTTGCAGCACCACGGCCAGCCGGTCCTTGGCCCGGTTTGTATCCGGTGCGACCAACCGCTGACGCGCCACGGTCTGCCGCGCATCGGCCACCCTGCGTTGCAATGCAGGGTCCAACCGCGCGGCCAGCACCACCAGCCTGCGCCGCTGTTCACCAATCGCCCGCGTCAGCAGGGCGGGCCGCAGCGCTGCATCGGCCAGTTGCACCCGCTTGCGGCCCGCCGCCGATTTCAGCGCACCGGGCAGTCGCTCGCCCAGATAATCCAGACGCTGGCGCGGCCCCTGCAACAACGACTCCGCCTGCGGCAGGGCGCGGCCCAGATCCCGCAACCGCTGATCCCGTTGCGCAAGTCCCGTGGTCAGCGCCCGACTGATCCGCGCGCCCATCTGGTCCAGCCCCGCCTTCAGTTCCAACCGCACGGGCACGGCCATTTCAGCGGCTGCCGTCGGTGTCGGTGCACGCCGGTCGGATACGAAATCGATCAGGGTCGTGTCGGTTTCGTGCCCCACGGCGGAAATCAGCGGGATCGCGCTGTCGGCAGCAGCCCGCGCCACGATTTCTTCGTTGAAACCCCACAGATCCTCGATCGATCCGCCACCGCGCGCCACGATCAGCAGATCGGGTCGCGGCAGCGCCCCGCCCGGTGTCATCGCGTTAAAGCCACGGATCGCCGCCACCACGTCTGGCGCACACCGCGCGCCCTGCACCGCCACGGGCCAGACCAGCACCTTGCGCGGAAAACGGTCACGCAGCCGGTGCAGGATGTCCCGGATCACCGCGCCACTGGGCGATGTGACGACGCCGATCACCTCTGGCAGGAACGGCAGGGGCCGCTTGCGGGCTGCATCGAACAGACCTTCGGCCTGCAAAGCCGCCTTGCGTTTTTCCAGCATCGCCATCAGCGCACCGGCCCCGGCAGGCGCGATATCTTCGATGATCATCTGGTATTTCGACTGCCCCGGAAAGGTTGTCAGCTTGCCGGTCGCAATGACCTCCATCCCCTCTTCGGGCTGTTGGGCCAGCGTCGCGGCGCGGCCTTTCCAGATGATCCCCGACAGCACGGACCGGTCGTCTTTCAGGTCCAGATACAGGTGCCCCGACCGGGGCCGCGACACGCGACCGACCTCGCCACGCACGCGGACGCGGCCAAATTCGCCCTCGATCGTCTTTTTGATCGCACCCGACAGGTCGGACACGGAAAACGCCGGGGTGTTGTCGCCCGGACCAGATGTATCGTCTGTGTCGTCTTCGAACAGGTCCATGTATCCGCCTTGTGATCGCGTTGCGCGCATCCTAAAACGCGCAGCGACAAAGGCCAAGCAGGGGACAGCGCATGAACATTCTTATCCTTGGCAGCGGTGGACGCGAACACAGCCTTGCATGGGCGGTCCTGCAAAACCCGAAATGCGACCGCCTGATCGTCGCCCCCGGCAACGCAGGCATCGCCCAACTGGCCGAATGCGCCCAGATCGACATTCTGGACGGACAGGCCGTTGCGACCTTTGCCGCAGACGAATCAATCGACTTCGTCATCATCGGACCAGAGGCACCCCTTGCTGTCGGCGTGGCCGACGATCTGCGCGCCGCCGGGTTTGCAGTTTTCGGACCATCCGCCGCCGCCGCGCGACTGGAATCGTCGAAATCTTTCACAAAAACGATCTGCGATGCCTGTAACGCCCCGACTGCCGCCTATGCACATTTCACCCACGCCGAAGATGCACGCGCCTACGTCCGCACCCGGCCCCTGCCCATCGTGGTCAAGGCCGACGGGCTGGCCGCAGGCAAGGGCGTCGTGGTGGCCGAAACCCTGAAAGATGCGCTTGATGCCGTCGATGACATGATGGGCGGCCAGTTCGGTGACGCCGGTGCCGAAGTCGTGGTCGAGGATTTCCTGACCGGCGAAGAAGCGTCTTTCTTCGTTCTGGTCGACGGCACCACGGTTTTGCCAATCGGCACGGCACAGGATCACAAACGCGCTTTTGACGGCGACACCGGCCCCAACACCGGTGGCATGGGCGCGTATTCTCCGGCCCCCGTGATGACCGACGCGGTCACGCAAAAGGCGCTGGATGAAATCGTCAAACCCACAATGCGCGAAATGGCCCAGCGCGGAACGCCGTTCAACGGGGTGCTGTTCGTCGGCCTGATGATCGACGCGGGCCAGCCCAGCCTTGTGGAATTCAACGTGCGTTTTGGCGATCCGGAATGTCAGGGCCTGATGATGCGGCTTGGCGGTCAGGTGCTGGACCTGCTGCAAGCCTGCGCCGAAGCGCGACTGGACAGCCAGACAGTGCATTGGGCCGATGACCACGCGCTAAGCGTCGTCATGGCCGCCGACGGATACCCCGGCGATTATGTCAAAGGCAGCGAAATCAAAGGGCTCGACGCCCTGCCAAAGGACAGTTTTCACATGGCGTTCCACGCGGGCACCAGCACGCAGGATGGCAAAACGATTGCCACCGGTGGGCGTGTGCTGGCGTTGACGGCGCGGGGCGACACCCTGCAACAGGCCCATGATCGCGCCTATGCGATGGTCGACGCCATTGACTGGCCTGCTGGTTTTTGCCGCCGCGACATCGGCTGGCGCGCGCTGTAAGAAATCGGCGCAGATCGGCTGACCGCGCGCGGGGCAAAGTGCCGTGTTCGCAGAAAATCGCTTTTCCAACAGAAAAGGCCGCGTCCTCCCAAACGCGGCCTTTCCCCCTCCCCTAGTGTGACGGGCCTGTTGTCAGGCCGCGCGTCCCACCAGAACCGAACCGATCTCTTCCGCGGCAGCTTTTTCGTCGTTGCCAGCCACCACGGCAATCTCGCGCGTCAGGCGTTCCAACGCGGCTTCGTATAGCTGCCGTTCGGAATAGCTTTGCTCGCGCTGATCATCCGCACGATGCAGATCACGCACCACTTCGGCAATAGCGATCAGATCACCAGAGTTGATTTTTTGTTCGTATTCCTGCGCGCGACGCGACCACATCGCTTTTTTGACTTTTGCCTTGCCGCGCAGGGTCTTCATTGCGTGGCTGACCACTTCGGGGGACGCCAGCGGGCGCATGCCCACTTCGGTCGCCTTGTGGGTCGGCACGCGCAGCGTCATCTTGTCCTTTTCAAAGGCGATGACGAACAGCTCCAGCTCGAATCCGGCAACTTCCTGCGTTTCGACAGACACGATCTTGCCCACGCCGTGCGCCGGATAGACGACGAAATCGTTGGGTTGAAAATCTTTTTTCTTCTTGCTCATGGCTTTCCTTTCCATGACCCGACGCAATCAACCCCGCAGAACGAATTCCACGGGGGGTCAAAGCGATAAAATGTCGGATCAAATCAGCGTCATCGCAAACACCATAACACAAAAAAGGCCCCCGCGAAAGCAGGAGCCTTTTTGGCTGTAAATCCAACGATATCAACAGGCTTTCCCGCGAATCCTCTGCGAATCACCCGCCTTCGCCGGGGGCTTCGGAAAACAGGTCCATCTTGCCTTCCTTGCCGTCCATCGCCTCGGCGTCGGGCAGCGGGTCTTTCTTGGTGATGATGACCGGCCAGATTTCGGAATACTTGCGGTTGAATTCCACCCACTTTTCCATGTCCGGCTCTGTATCCGGGCGGATCGCGTCGGCGGGGCATTCAGGTTCGCACACACCGCAGTCGATGCATTCGTCCGGATGGATGACCAGCATGTTCTCGCCTTCGTAAAAGCAATCCACGGGGCATACTTCGACGCAGTCGGTGTATTTGCAGGCAATGCAGTTGTCGTTGACGATGTAGGTCATGCGGGATCACTCAGGCTTTGGTTGCGGTCTGACTAGGATAACCGTTTGCGTCATTCAAGCGCGAATGGACCTTTGGTCGCCATGTCGCGGCGGTCCTTGCCGCTGGGGCGGCCTTTCCCGTCGTATTTCGGGGCTGCTGGCTGATGTGGCGCTGGCACCGGCGACATATCATCGTAAAGCCCCTGCGCTTCGGGGGCCGGACCGCGACGGGTGCCGCAGTCCAGTATTTTCACAACCCGAACGGCATCGCCCTGGGTAAATGTCAGGACATCGCCCGGTCCGACATTGCGGGCGGGCTTGCTGACAGGCGTGCCATCCACCCGGACCTTCCCGCCCGAAACGACCCCAGCGGCGAGGCTGCGCGATTTGAAAAACCGCGCATGCCACAGCCATTTATCCAGCCGGATCATATCGCGGGCGGCGTTCACTCAGGCTTGAACCCGGACAGCGCCGCAGCAAACGGGTTATCGGGGTCGATCTTCTTTTCCGGCCGCTTGGGTTTGGCGGCAAAGCTTTGCGGCTTTTCTCCACCGGGTTTGCCCTTGCCACGCGCAGGCGGTTTGCCACGCCCCTTGGCAGCCGGTTTATCGCCACGGGGACGACCGCCCGCCGGTTTGCCTTGCGCGCGTGCGGCCCGTCCACCCCAGGTAAAGGTGTAGAACGTCTCGATCTCCGCCGCTGTCGCCGCTTCAGACGTGGGTGCCGCGTCAGGATCACCGACTTCGACGATACCGGTGGCGGAATCCCCGATGGCATCGCCTTGCACGACGGGATCGGACGCGACGGGGTCGGACGCGACCGGATCAGCGGGCGGCACATCCTTTGGCGCATCGCCGGGAACGTCGGTCGGTTTTTCGGGTACCGGTGCATCGGTCGGTTCGTCAGGTTTCTGCGGGATCGGTTTGTCGTCGGGTTTCGCCGCTTTGACCTTGGGCCGCTGGCCCTGTTCGGCCTTGTAGCCCAGACCACCCATCAGACCCGCGAATTGTTCCAGCGTCATCCCTGTAATCGACAGCATGTCGGGCGTCGCTTCGAAACCACCGCGCGAATCCTTGTCGCGCAGCATGTCGGCCAGCCGTTCCAGCATGTCGATGCGGATCGCGCGGTCACCCGCCGCCCGGTAGCCCGCCATCGTGTAATAACCCTGCGGCACGTCCTGTGCGGCTGGCACCGTCACCAGACCGGGGGGCGGGCTTTCGGGGAATTCTTCCAGATCCTTGTCCAGCGACCACAGCACCAGCCGCAGCCGGGTCGGCGCAGGCTTCAGCAAGAGCGGCAGAAAGATCGTGAACTGGCCGAACCGGATACCGTGCTTGCGCAGCGCCCCGCGCGCGTCCTGATCCAGCGCCTTGACCTCGTCCGCGACTTCACCCCGTGTGATGACGCCAAAATGTTCGACCAGACGAAACGCGAAACCCTTGGCCGATCCGGTCAACGCCTCGTCGTTTTTCAGCGCCAGCAGCGGTTCCATCGCCGCGGCGATCTTGCGGTCGATGAAATGCTGTAACCGGCGCTGCACCTTGGCCGCGACGTCGGGACCGGCGGCATCATCGACGAATACAGCGACCGACGGCTTCAGCGGATCGCTGCCCTTTGTCAGTTTGCCGACCGCCTGATCGCCCCAGATCAACCCACCCTGTTCGGTAAAATCGATCTCTGTATCCGGCGCATTATAGAATCGGTCCGCGCGCAAATGGAAATGCGGCAGCAGCGCCGCTACGCTTGCCTGTCGCAGCGTCTTGGCCTCGTCGGGGCTGCCAGCCTTGTCCATGCGAAACCGAAAGCCTTCCAGCTTGCCGATGAATTCGCCTTCTACGGTCACTTCGCCCTGGTCGTTCACGTCAGCCACAAGGCTCTCCTTCTGTTTGAGCCGGCGCAGCAACACACTGGTGCGCCGGTCCACAAATCGTTGGGTCAGCGCGCCATGCAGCGCGTCCGACAGGCGGTCTTCTACAGCGCGGGTGGCATCGCGCCAATGGTTTTCGTCCCGCAGCCATCCCTTGCGCTGCGCGACATAGGTCCATGTGCGGATATAGGCCAGTCGTTTGGACAGGGTGTCGATATCCCCGTCGTCCCGGTCAATCCGCGCAACCTGCAGGGCGAACCAGTTTTCGTCCACATGCCCCGTCTGGTGCAGGTCGGTATATATACGCGTCAACAGGGCTGCATGTTCCCCCCGACTGATGCCACGAAAATCAGGCACCCTGCAGACATCCCACAAAAGCCGCACAGATGGCCCGTCGTGGGCGCGTGCCACGATGACCGGATCGTCTGCCAGATTGCGCAATGCGGCCAGATCGTCGCTTTCGCGCACACGGGTCAGCCAGTCGTTGTCGGTGCGGCTTTCCAGCGTTTGCAACAGGCGTTTGACCGACCCGAATTGCAGATCGGAATTTCGCCACATCAACCGTTTGACCGGCTGGAACCGGTGGCTTGTGATCTGTTCGACGGTGCCATCGTCCAGTTCAGACACTTCTCCGGTGACGCCGAATGTGCCGCTGGCGGTATGCCGCCCGGCCCGGCCCGCAATCTGGGCCAGTTCCTCTGGCCGCAATTCGCGCATCCGCGTGCCGTCGAATTTCGTGGTCGCGGAAAACGCGACGTGCTTGATGTCCAGGTTCAGGCCCATCCCGATGGCATCGGTGGCAACCAGATAATCGACGTCGCCGTTTTGATACATCTCGACCTGCGCGTTGCGCGTCCGTGGGGACAGCGCCCCCATCACCACCGCAGCACCGCCCTTTTGACGGCGCAGCAGTTCCGCGATCGCATAGACATTTTCAACCGAAAACCCGACGATCGCCGACCGGGCGGGCATCCGGCTTAGCTTTTTCGAACCTGTGTAGGTCAGCGTGCTGAACCGTTCGCGGTGAATGAATTCGACGCCGGGCACCAACGCGTTGATCGCGCCCCGGATCGTTTCCGCGCCCATGAACAGCGTTTCCTTCAGCCCGCGCGCATGCAGCAGCCGGTCGGTAAAGATATGGCCCCGTTCGGGATCGGCACACAGCTGGATTTCATCGACCGCCAGAAAATCGCAGCCCATGCCCGTCGGCATCGCCTCGACCGTGCAGACCCAATAGGCGGCACGCGGCGGGACGATCCGTTCTTCTCCCGTGACCAGCGCCACGACGCCCGGACCACGGGCCCGCACCAGCCTGTCATAGACCTCGCGCGCAAGCAGGCGCAGCGGCAGCCCGATCACACCGGTGCGGTGCCCCAGCATCCGGTCAATCGCAAGATGCGTCTTGCCGGTGTTCGTCGGGCCCAGAACGGCCGTGATCCGAGAGGGTTGCATGATCGTCCCCGCAGGGGCGGCGCGTCACAACGACGTGCCATCCAGTTCGACTGACAGACGGTCAATGGCCGTGTCGACCCCGTCGATATGGGGCGCAATGTCTCGGATTCGCGCATAGACCTCAAGCGCATCCTGCGGACGGTCCAGTTGTTCGAATATGATCGCCAGCCCGCGCATCGCGTTAAAGTGACGCGGGTTCAGCGTCAGCGTCGTGCGCAGATCGTCCAGCGCCAGCCCTATCCGTTCTTGCGCATAAAACGCCGTGGCCCGTGCGCTGTAGGCTTCGGCAAAGTCTGGCGCGTGGTCGATCAGCGCGCTCAAATGATCGACGGCAAGCCGTGGATCGCCGTCCTGCAAGGCGTCTTCGCCCCTGCGCAGCAACAGATCCATCGCCGCCGACCCGCTGCGCGACCATTCTTCCTGAATTTGCCCCGCAATGCCCGCCGCTTGCGCTGGGTCCGCCTGCGCAAGCCGGTCGAACAGGGAATCCAGCGTGCTGGTCTGCGCCAGCGCCATCTGCGACGACAAGAGTGTCGCAACGACAGAGTTGATGATCACGCGATGTATCGACATATCCTGACAGTAGTTTAAATCCCGCTGGATACCAGTGGAACCTCAGGGCACGGCCCCCAAAACAAGGACACAATCCCATGAGCGATATCCTCAATGCCGCCGTCACGCAGTTGAACGCCAAAATGGCGGGCGAATCCTTTGACGGCAGCGCGAAATTCATCATCGAAGACGAAGGCGCGCTGATGATCAGCGGCACCGACGTCAGCACCTGCGACGTCGACGCCGACGCCGATGTCACCCTGACCGCCAGCCGCGACACATTCGAAGGCATCCTGTCCGGCGACGAAAATCCCACCGCCGCCTTCATGACCGGCAAGCTGGCCATCGATGGTGACATGGGCAAGGCGATGGCGCTTGCTGGCGTGATTTCCTGATCACATGAGATATGCGCCGCTTCATTCCGATCTGGCCGATGGTCCCGATTCCGGGGCGGCGCATTGGCTCAAGACGACCGACAACCGCCAGATCCGCGTCGGTCATTGGGTGTCGGATACGGATCGCGGCACGGTGCTGCTGTTTCCCGGTCGCACCGAATACATCGAAAAATATGGCCGCGCCGCCGCATCCCTGCGCGCGCGCGGCTACGCGACCATCACGCTGGACTGGCGTGGTCAGGGGCTGGCCGAACGGCTGCTGCCCTTCCGCGCGACGGGCCATGTCCACAGCTTTCGCGACTACCAGAAAGATGTGGCCGCCATGCTGACGCATGCGCGCGATCTGGGCCTGCCCAAACCGTTCTATCTGATCGCCCATTCCATGGGCGGTGCCATCGGCCTGCGGGCCCTGATCGAAGGCCTTCCCGTGCGTGCCGCCATGTTCAGCGCGCCCATGTGGGGCATTCAGATGAACGCGTCATTGCGCCCGTTCGCCTGGGCGCTGTCCGTCGCCGCCCGCCGGGTCGGAATGGATACAGGCATGGCCCCCGGACAAAAGGTTGAAAACTACGTCAACCGCATCACGCTGGACATGAACGAACTGACCTCTGACCCGGATATGTTCGATTACATGATCCACCAGTTGACCGAACAGCCGGATCTGGGGCTGGGCGGTCCGTCTTTGCGCTGGCTGTACGAGGCGTTGAACGAAACCCGCAATCTGGCGCGCCTGACCTCTCCGCGCACGCCCTGCCTGACGTTTCTTGGCAGCGCCGAAACCATCGTTGATGCGCCCCGCATCCGGACCCGGATGGACAAATGGCCGGGCGGCACACTTGATGTGATCGATGGCGCCAAGCACGAGGTCATGATGGAAACACCCGATGTCCGCGAACGTGTGTTCGACGCGACCTGCGCGCTGTTCGACGCCCATCCCTGACGATGACGTGGCAGGCCATCGTCAGCCGATGGCACCGCCCTATATGACCGCGCATGGCTGACGTTCTGACCTTTACCGACCGGGGCATCTATTGTCCGGCGGGTGATTTCTACATTGACCCGTGGCGCCCTGTGGACCGGGCATTGATCACCCACGGCCACGCGGATCATTCGCGCTGGGGGATGCGCCGCTATCTGGCGACGGAATCGGCAGCCCCCGTGATCCGCCACCGGCTGGGCGACATTGCGCTGGATACCATCCGCTACGGCGAAACCCGCCGGATCGGCGGTGCCATCGTATCGTTTCATCCCGCGGGCCACGTTCCCGGATCAGCCCAGATCAGGGTCGAGGTCGCCGGACAAGTCTGGGTCGCATCGGGCGATTACAAGACGACCGCCGATGGCCTGTCCGAACCGTTCGAACCCGTGCGCTGCCATGCGTTCATCACCGAATGCACATTCGGCCTGCCGGTCTTCAAATGGACGGAAGAAGCAACGCTGAAACGCCAGATGAACGACTGGTGGGCCGCCAACGCCGCCGCAGGGCGCACATCGATCCTGGGGGCATACGCCTTGGGCAAGGCGCAGCGCCTGCTGACATCCGTGGATGCGTCGATCGGTCCGATCCTGACGCATGGTGCCGTCGAAAATACCAACGCCGTGTTGCGTGCTCAGAGGATCGCGCTGCCCGACACGATCCGCGTGACGCCCGACACGAAAATCGCGGACCACCCCGGCGCGCTGGTGCTGGCCACGCCCAGCGCATTGGGCGGCACGTGGGCGCGACGGTTCGGCGCGTCATCGTCTGCCTTTGCGTCCGGCTGGATGGCCCTGCGCGGGGTCCGCCGCCGCCGCGCGGGCGACCGGGGATTCGTGGTATCCGACCATGCCGACTGGGACGGGCTGAACGACGCGATCAAACAAACCGGCGCGACCCGCATTTTCACCACCCACGGCTACACCAACGCCTTTCAGAAATGGCTCTCGTCCGAAGGATATGACGCGCACGTCGTCAGCACCGAATACGAAGGCGAACAGTTGGACGACAGCGACGATACGCTGGTGGACGACGCATGAAAGACTTTGCCGCCCTGTTCACCCGCGTCGACGAAACCACAAAAACCACGGTCAAGGTCGCGGCACTGGCGGATTATCTCCGCACCGCCCCCGACGATGACAAACTGTGGACCGTGGCGCTGTTTTCAGGGCGTCGTCCCAAACGCCTGATCACCGCTGCCCGGCTGCGCGAATGGGCCGCCGAACGCGCGGCCCTGCCCCTGTGGCTGTTCGAAGAATCCTACGGCATCGTTGGTGATCTGGCGGAAACCATCGCGCTGATCCTGCCCGACCCGTCCACCACATCGGACCACAGCCTGTCATACTGGATTGCGGAACTGGCCCGCCTGTCCACGCTGGACGACGATGCCCGCAAGGCCGGTATTCTGGCCGCATGGGACAGCCTGCCCACCACGCAGCGGTTTTTGTTCACCAAGCTTTTGACCGGCGGTTTCCGGATCGGCGTCAGCCAGAAACTGATGACACGCGCGCTGGCACAGGCCACCGGTCAGGACGAGGCGGAACTGACCCACAAGCTGATGGGCAACTGGACCCCGCAAACGACCACCTGGCACACCCTGATCGAAGCCCACGATCCCACCGCCGACCTGTCGCGGCCCTATCCGTTCTACCTTGCCTACGGGCTCGAAGATCTGAACACCCTCGGCCCTGCGTCTGACTGGTCTGCGGAATGGAAATGGGACGGTATCCGCGGCCAGTTCATCCTGCGCGCGGGCGAACATCACCTGTGGTCGCGGGGCGAGGATCTGATGACCGACCGCTTTCCCGAACTGGCGCAACTGCGCGACTACCTGCCCGACGGCACCGTCATCGACGCAGAGGTGCTGGCCTTTCGCAACGAATCCCCCTTGTCATTCAACGCCCTGCAATCGCGCATCGGACGCAAGACCGTCCCGAAAAAGCTGCTGGTGGAATCGCCCGTCGTGCTGATGGCCTATGACCTGCTGGAAGATGCGGGGCAGGATATCCGCAGCCAGCCCTTTGCCGACCGCCGTGCGCGGCTGGCGCAGATTGTCGCCGCGGCACCCGATGCCGCCCCCCTGCGCCTGTCGCCCGCCGTGGCGTTCGACGATTGGGACAGCCTTGCCGCCCTGCGCGAAACCAGCCGCGACCGCCATGCCGAAGGTTTCATGCTCAAGCGGCTGAACAGCCCCTATCTGGCGGGACGCAAGAAAGGCGACTGGTGGAAATGGAAAATCGACCCGCTGACCATCGACGCGGTGATGATCTACGCGCAGGCCGGATCGGGACGCCGCGCCAACCTTTTTACCGATTATACCTTTGCCGTCTGGAACGGAAATGACCTGATTCCGTTTACAAAGGCGTATTCCGGCCTGACCGACGCAGAGTTTCGGCAAATCACCGCTTGGGTACGGAAAAATACGCTTCAAAAATTCGGGCCGGTCCGGCAAGTAAAACCGCAACACGTCTTTGAACTGGCGTTCGAAGGCATCCAGGCCAGCCCGCGCCACAAATCCGGCGTTGCCCTGCGGTTCCCGCGGATGCTGCGCTGGCGCCATGACAAACCCGTCGCAGAGGCCAACAGCCTAGACGATCTGAATGCACTTCTCGACCAATATGGATAAAACCATGCGCAAGGCCCTGATCAATCTTTTCGGCGCAGCCACGCTGATCGGCGTGCTGGCCACGGCCATGGCCGAACTGCCGGTAAACGTCTGGTGGATCAGGTTTCTGGATTTTCCCCGGCTTCAGATCACGCTTTGGCTGGGTGTCGCACTGACGATCTATATCCTGCTGCGGCGTGCGCAGATCGGTCTTGGCAGCGTCATCACGCTGGCGGGTCTTGTGGCACTGGGGGTGCAGGTCACGACGCTTTGGGCATTTCAGCCCATCGCAGCCCAGATGGTGCCGACCGTGCTGCGCTGCGAACCCGACGACACGCTGCGCGTTCTTGTGACCAACGTGCAGCGCAGCAACCGTCATGACACGCAGGTCATCGACATGGCCCGCACCCATGCCCCCGATGTGTTCATCGTCATGGAAACCTCGGACTGGTGGGACGACGCGCTGGCGCCGCTACAGGACGATTTTGCCTATAGCGAACAGGTCAGCCAACGCACGCCGGACCATTACGGGATGCAGGTCTATGCGCAGCATCCCTTTAGCCGTGCGGCGTTCGACTATCCGCTGAATTCCGATACGCCGATGTTTGACGGGCGGCTGGAACATCCCGCCCGCCCTGTCCACCTGCTGGGTGTGCATCCCCGCCCGCCCCATTACGACAACGGCGGTCAGGCATCGACCATGCGCGACGCGACCGTGCTGCACGCCGCGACACTGGCACGCGACAGCGACGCGATCAGCGTGATCGCAGGCGATTTCAACGCCACCCCCTGGAACGACACCACCCGTATGGCCCTGCGGATCGGCGGGCTGGTCGATCCGCGCGTCGGGCGCGGCCCGATGAACAACTACAAGGCGGGCAGCGATTACATGCGCTGGCCGCTGGATCAGGTGCTGTTGCAACCCGGTCCGGGTCTGTTGAACATGCAGATCCTGCCGCCTGTCGGGTCCGACCATCAGCCCGTGCTGGTGGATCTGTGCCTCAGCCCCTTGATGCCCGCCAATACGATCCCGCTGCGCGACGGCGATCTGGATGCCGCACAAGATACCTTTGACCGCGCCCGCGCCCTGCAAGCCCGCGAGGGTTGAGCCACCGCCCCCGGTCGCCTATGTCTTTGACAGCAAACAGACAGGACACCCGATGACCCGTACTTTCGACGCCGTGACAGACACCGGCGGCCTGCCCCTTGGCAATCTGCCGGAATGGGATCTGACCGACCTTTACCCCGCCCCGGACAGCGCCGAAATCAAGCGCGATCTGGACTGGCTGGAAGAATCCTGCGCCACCTTTGCCGCCGACTACGAAGGCAAACTGGCCGACCTGTCCGCATCCGAACTGGTCAACGCCGTCAAACGCTACGAAAAGATCGACGAAATCGCGGGCCGTATCATGTCCTATGCGGGTCTGCGTCATTACCAGATCACCACCGACAATGACCGTGCCAAATTCATGGCCGACATGCAGGACAGGCTGACGACCTATACCACCCCGCTGGTGTTCTACGGTCTGGAATTCAACCGCCTGCCCGACGATCATCTGGACACGCTGCTGGCCCAGAACGAAGAATTGCGCCGCTACAAACCCGTGTTCGACCGGATGCGCGCGATGAAACCGCACCAACTGTCGGACGAGCTGGAAAAGTTTCTGCACGACCAGTCCACCGTCGGCGCCGCCGCGTGGAACCGACTGTTCGATGAAACCATGGCCGCACTTGAATTCGTCGTCGACGGCGAGGTGATGGGCCTTGAATCCACCCTGAACCTGCTGACCGATCAGGACCGCGCACAGCGCGAAGCGGCATCCATGGCGCTGTCCAGCGTTTTTGCCGAAAATGTCAAACTGTTCGCCCGCGTCCACAACACGCTGGCCAAGGAAAAAGAGATCGAGGACCGCTGGCGCAAGATGCCGACCCCGCAGACGGGTCGCCACCTGTCCAACCACGTCGAACCCGAAGTGGTCCAAGCGTTGCGCGACGCCGTCGTCGCAGCCTACCCGCGCCTGTCGCACCGCTATTACGCGCTGAAAGCGAAATGGCTGGGCCTTGACCGGATGCAGACATGGGACCGCAACGCGCCCCTGCCGCGCGAAGACGAACGCCTTGTCGGTTGGGACGAAGCCCGCGACACCGTGTTGGACGCCTACGCCGGGTTCGATCCGAAAATGGCCGAACTGGCCAAACCGTTCTTTACCGACGGCTGGATCGACGCAGGTGTCAAACCGGGCAAGGCACCGGGCGCATTCGCGCATCCGACCGTGACCACGGTGCATCCTTATGTGATGCTGAATTACCTTGGCAAACCGCGCGACGTGATGACGCTGGCGCATGAATTAGGCCACGGCGTTCATCAGCGTCTGGCGGCGGATCAGGGCGAACTGCTGTCCTCCACCCCGCTGACGCTGGCCGAAACCGCATCCGTGTTCGGTGAAATGCTGACCTTCCGCAAGCTTCTGGATGCCGCCCAGACCCCGCAGGAACGCAAGATCCTGCTCGCCGGTAAGGTCGAGGACATGATCAACACGGTCGTGCGCCAGATCGCGTTCTACGATTTCGAATGCAAACTGCACGCCGCCCGCGCGGGCGGTGAACTGACGCCCGACGACATCAACGCGCTGTGGATGTCGGTGCAGGCGGAATCGCTGGGGCCGGTGTTCGATTTCCACGACGGATACGAAACCTTCTGGTCGTATATCCCGCATTTCGTGCATTCGCCGTTCTACGTCTACGCCTATGCCTTTGGCGACGGATTGGTGAACGCGCTTTATGCGGTATATGAGGAAGGCGACGCCGACTTTCAGTCCAAATATTTCGATATGCTGCGCGCGGGCGGGTCAAAGCACCATTCCGAACTGCTGGCCCCCTTTGGCCTGGACGCGTCCGACCCCGCATTCTGGGACAAGGGCCTGTCGATGATCGAAGGCATGATCGACGAACTCGAAGCGATGGAAGACGCGTGACAACGATCACGCTGCGCCCCCTGACAGACGGCCAGCGCGACGCCCTGCGCGCGCTGGCCGTCAGCCCCGATCAGGTGCAGTTTTCCGGCCAGCCGTCAGAATTTTCAGGCGACCCCGCAGCCGGGATCGACGTGCACCTGATCCATGCCGACGGGCTATGTGTCGGCATGTTCCGTATCGATCACGACTTTTCGCGTGAACATCCTCAGGTGCCGCAGGGCGCATTCGGCCTGCGCAGCATGATCGTGGACCAGCGCCATCAGGGCCGCGGCATCGGCACGGCGATGATCCGCGCCCTGCCCGCCTATCTGGCGCAACATTACCCGACAGCACGGCAAATCTATCTGACGGTGAACCTGCGGAATCCCGGCGCGCGGCGCAGCTATATCAACGGCGGTTTCGTCGATACGGGCGAACACTACCTTGGCGGTGCAGTCGGCCCGCAGCACATCCTGCGCATGGATCTTTAGCCTGTCATCTCGCGCATGACGGCGGCGATGGATGTGGTCTCTAGCGCTTCGACCCGCGCCAGCGCCGGTGTCTGCCGGGGCCACCCCCCGCTTTCGGCCAGTTCCAGCATGAAATGGGCCACATCGGCCATGCGCGTGCGGATCATATCCTCGGGGATCACATCCGGGGTCACGACATAATCGGCCGTCAGATCACCCTGCATCAGCCAGCCGGGCCGGACCGCTGTCCAGTTGACAGCCGATCCCCGCAGCTGCGCTTCCATCTCGGCCATCTGGTCCAGCACGTTATGCAGCGCGGCCATGACCGGGACACGGAAATGGATCGGCCCCCGGTCCTTTGCCGCCACGAAACTGGCGGATATCACGATCAGGCGGTCGACCCCCGCCCCATGCATCCCCGTCAGGATATTGCTGGTGCCCCGCGTATACAGCGGCGGCGGGTCCAGCAGCGTGCGCGGCGCATTGCCGACCCCCAGACACGACAACACCGCATCGCAGCCCGCAAAATGCGGTGACAGGTCATCGCCCAGCACATCACCATCAACGCAGCTTAGCCCGTCGCGCGGCGTCATGTCGGAACAATCCAACTCGATCGCCATGATGGTGTGACCCCGGCCCAATGCCTGATCCACCAGATGCTGCCCTACGGCGCCCTTGGCCCCCAATACCGCCAGTTTCATATGTCGTGCCCCTCTTGTTCAGGTCAGCAACACGCGCGGAGGTTTAACTGTTCCGCGCCTTGGCAAACACTTGGTCGATCATGTCCTGCGTGCCCCGGCTGAATTCCAGCGGGCATGCATAATCGGCCTCTCCCTGTGCCGCGCGACAAAACGCCTCGACCTGCAGAATGTAATGGTTTGCGGCAGGCCAGCGTTCGACCTGGCGCCCGCCACCGCCGGTTTCCAGCGTCAGTTCCGCCACGTCATAGACGTTCGCATTGAACGGCGCAGTCAGCGTCAGATGCCCGGTATCACCGTGAAAGGTAATATGTTGCCGGTTCTGCATCCGCATCGACACCAGCGCACCATAGGTGAACGCCCCGAAATCCGCCGCCACATGCGCAAAAACATCGACGTCGTTTTCAAACTGCACATCGGCAAAGGTCACCCGCTGGCAATCCGCCCCGGTGACAAAGCGTGCCGCGCCAAAGGCATAGACCCCGATATCCGGCAGACCCCCGCCGCCGGTTTCGGCCCGGTTGCGGATGTTGCCGACAGCGCTCGCGTTGTTGTAGGTGAACGCCGCATCCACGTGCCGCAGCGTGCCGATCGCGCCGCCCTGCACCAGTGACCGCGCCCGGTCGAACTGTGGGTGATGCACGATCATGAACGCCTCTGCCGCCAGCTTGCCCGCCTTGTCGCGGGCAGCAATGATGCTGTCGATCTCTGTGGCATTCAGCGCGATGGGCTTTTCGCACAGCACATGCTTGCCCGCCTCAAGCGCCTTGATGGTCCACGTCACATGCAGGTGGTTCGGCAGCGGAATATAGACCGCATCGATCCCCGCATCGGCCAGCAGCGCATCATAATCGTCAAAGACCTGCAAACCGGGCGCAAAAGCCTGAAAACCCTCTGCCTTGACCGGGTCGGATGTCGCCAACGCCACCAGTTCCGCCCCCTTGGCCGCATGGATCGCGGGTGCCATCCAGTCTTTTGCGAAATTTGCCGCCCCCAGAATTCCCCACCGCATCGCACGCACTCCACACATTTTCAAAAAAAACCCCCGCCGGAGCCATCCGACGGGAGCTACATTTCATCACCTTAACGAGAGGGTCAGACCTCCTCAAGCATCCCGCGTCCGGCGGCCAGTTCGCGCATCCGCTTTTGCAGCTTTTCAAACGCCCGCACTTCGATCTGGCGAATGCGTTCGCGGCTGACGTCATACTGACCGGACAGATCTTCCAGCGTGATGGTTTCATCATTCAGCCGGCGCTGCATCAGAATATCACGCTCACGCTCGTTCAACACATCCATCGCCTCGGCCAGCATCTCGCGGCGGCTTTCCAGTTCGTCCCGTTCGGCATAATCGCTGGCCTGGTCCGCATCTTCGTCTTCCAGCCAGTCCTGCCACTGCATCGTGCCTTCGCCTTCGGACCCGACCGTGGCATTCAACGACGCGTCACCGCCCGACATGCGGCGGTTCATCGACACGACTTCGTCTTCGGTTACGCCCAGATCGGTCGCGATCCGCTTGACGTTTTCGGGCCGCAGGTCGCCGTCTTCCAGCGCACCAATACGCGATTTCGCCTTACGCAGGTTGAAAAACAGCTTCTTTTGCGCGCTCGTCGTGCCCAGTTTCACCATCGACCACGACCGCAGGACGTATTCCTGGATCGCGGCACGGATCCACCACATCGCATATGTGGCCAGCCGGAAGCCCTTTTCGGGGTCGAATTTCTTGACCGCCTGCATCAAACCGACGTTCGCCTCGGAAATCACTTCGGCCTGCGGCAAACCGTAGCCGCGATAGCCCATGGCGATTTTCGCCGCCAACCGCAGGTGACTGGTCACCATCTTGTGTGCCGCTTCGGTATCGCCATCCTCGGCCCAGCGTTTGGCCAGCATGTATTCCTCTTCGGGTTCCAGCATCGGAAACTTGCGGATTTCCTGCATATAGCGGTTCAAGCCCTGCTCTGGGCTTGGCGCCGGAAGGTTCTTGTAATCGCTCATTATTCACTTCCCTGATCGACCCGATGTTTCGGGCCTTAACATAATATGGGTTAGGTTTTCCGGGTTTCAATTCCGGACGGGTCACAAAGTAAACAGTTCGTACCGCATGGGGTTCCGCTGCGCTATCTGCATCAATGCACAGGTCAGGCGCGGCGATCCAGTGCCGCAATCAGGGCCGCCATATCGCCGGGCAGATCAGATTCGAACGACAGGCTGTCCCCTGTGACCGGATGGACGAACCCCAACGTTGCGGCATGCAACGCCTGTCGTGGGAAATCACGCGCCGCCGCGACACCAGCCTCGCCCACGGATTTGGCCGACAGCTTTTGCCGCCCGCCATAGGTCGCATCCCCGATCAATCCATGACCGCAATGCGCCAGATGCACCCGGATCTGATGGGTGCGCCCGGTTTCCAGCCAGCATTCGATCAGGGCGGCCGTGGCGGGCTGGCCCAGGGGCTGCACGATGCGCGCGCGCGTCACCGCATGACGCCCTGTCGTGAACGATACCGCCTGCCGCTGCCTGTCCGTCCGGTGCCGCCCCAGAAAGGTCTGCACCTTCAAGATGTTGGCCGCCTCGAAACTGGTGCCCTTGACGCCGCGCAGGCGCGGATCGCTGGCATCCGGCACGCCGAAACAGACCGCCAGATAGCGCCGTTCGACCGTATGCGCTGCAAACTGGTCGGCCAGCCCCTGATGCGCGCGGTCTGATTTCGCCACTACCAGAAGCCCGCTGGTGTCCTTGTCGATCCGGTGCACGATCCCCGGCCGCTTGGCCCCGCCAACCCCCGACAGATCGTCACCGCAATGGTGGATCAGCGCGTTGACCAATGTGCCGTCGGGACTGCCCGGTGCCGGATGCACCACCATGCCGACCGGCTTGTCCAGCACGATCAGATCATGATCCTCGAATACCACGTTCAGCGCGATGTCCTGCCCGGCGATATGGCTTTCGACGGCGGCGGGCGCCGTCACGACCACCACGGCGCCCGCGGCCAGACGCGCCCGCGGATTGCGCGCGACCACCCCGTCGACAGTCACGGCCCCCGCCTCGATCAGCGCGCCCAGCCGTGACCGCGACAACGTGGCGTCATCCGGCACATCACGCGCCAGCGCCTTGTCCATCCGGGGCGGCGGATCGGACTGAATGATGAATTCTATCGTGGTCTGTGACATCGGCGGCTCCTTGCACGCGCCTTAGCGTTCCGTGCAACCAATGTCACGCCAGTCTGCGATATGGGGGGGTGGTACCACGTCCTGGTCTCGAACCAGGGACCTCTTGATCCACAATCAAGCGCTCTAACCAACTGAGCTAACGCGGCACTGGTGGCGATTTAGCGTCACCGGATCATGATTGCAAGTCCTCAAAACCTCGCCTAAACCAGCGCGCAACCAAGGAGAGACCGATGGGTATCAACGACGAACGCGACGTCGAAGCGAACATGCAGATCGGCCCGACGGAACTGGGCATGGTCCGTTTGTTTATCACGGCTGGCACCACGGAAATCCCGATGGACTTCGACCCCGAAGAAGCGGAAGAGATCGCCGAAGAAATCCGCGCCGCCGCCGCCGCCGCCCGCGCCGTCAAACCGCGCTAGCCTGCGCCACACTCTTCTTCTTGCCAAAAATATCCGCCCCGCCGGCGAGGCGTCCCGCAGGTGCTGCCCGCGCGACCTCACCCAGCCGGGCGACGCGTGTCAAACCGTACCAAAGCCAGGCGTAAATCCCGGATCGCGCGCGGCCTGCGCCCGGATCGCCGCGTGGCGCGCGAATTTCTGCACCATGACCTTGCGGCGCGCCGGTGCCAGCTTCACCTCTGGACCCATCCGCAGGATTTCCGCGTCATAGCCATCGGCCACGATCAACCCGCTGTCGTCAGGCAGCAGGTCAGTGTCGAATTCCGGGCCGACGGCCCAGAAAAACCGGTCGCACCACGCCAGATAACCCTGCCACTTCGCATCGGCCATGTAATCGGCACGGCTGGATTTGCATTCGATGATCCAGATCTCGCCCTTGGGGCCCAGCGCCATCACGTCGACCCGCAGCCCCCCGGTCGGCACCAATTCCTCGACGGTGACAAAGTCGTGACCACGCAAATGGCGCGACACGCCGCGCGCCAGCACCTGTCCGGGCATCAGATGTGATGGCATGGTCTGTTGTTGGTCATCTGGCATGGTACAGTTATGAACAAAACGGAAACATCGGTCAACCCGCACCGAATAATCGGTACCGCCCCCTTGTCGCAAACCGCAGCGCGGCTTAACTCTGGTTCAGGCGGGTTTCTGCTCTTCCCGTGCGCATGGGGGCTACATTCCAGTGGCCTTAAGCAAATCCGAGGGCGCTGGCTCTGTCCGGACCCTGGTTCGGTTACCTGGTGCCCACCTGTACATACAGGTCCTCGGGAATAAGCCCTCGCACGGTCGCTGTGGTTCCCGCCACCAACGACAGCATGTCGGTCGTGGCCATGCGCACAGCGCGTTTGCAAAGCAAATGCACAGCGTCGCCCGGCTGAAATTTTAGCACATCAGCCAGAAACGTTATCGCACCATCAGCGGGTCCGGGGCGCAGCCCCGAAAAGGGGTGGGTGGGCGGGCAAAGCCCCCCAGCCCACGCAGGATCAGAATCCGCCGGGGATCAGTTCATGCGCCATGTGGTCAAGCACCGCATTTGTGAATTTCGGTTCCTTGCTGTCGGGAAAAAACGCGCCGGCCACGTCGACGAATTCCTTGATCACGACGCGCGGCGGCGTTTCTTCGATGATCAGCTCTGCCCCTGCCGCACGGAACAGCGCACGCAGCGTGGGATCGATCCGGCCCAGCGGCCATTTCGCCACCAGCGCGCGGTCGGTCAACTGGTCGATCCGCACCTGTTCTTCGACCGCTTTTTCGATCAGCGCGCGAAAGGTGTCGACATCGCCCTCGATCATTTCAATGTCATCGCGGATTTCGCCAAAGCGGAAATCTTCGAATTCGGCGCGGACCCGGTCAACCGACTGGTCGGCGGCTTCCATCTGGAACAGCGCCTGCACGGCATAAAGCCGGGCTGCTGATTTCATCTTGCGGCGTTGATTGCCCGAAACAGTCATACGGTTTCACCGCCCTTGGCCAACGTCACGGGGGCAAAGCCCACCCCTTCACGGCGACCGCCCCATTTCCGGGTCAGCGCAATCAGGTGCAGCGCTGCTGCAGCCGCACCGCCGCCCTTGTTCTGGCCGTCGGCGTCGGCGCGCACGACGGCCTGTTCATAATTTTCCACCGTCAGGATGCCGTTGCCGATACACAGCCCCTGCAAACCCAACAGCGTCAGCCCACGCGAACTGTCGTTGCAGACCGTGTCGTAATGCGTTGTCTCGCCACGAATGACACAGCCCAGCGCCACGTAACCGTGATAATCGCCCATCCGTTCCGCGATGCCGATGGCGCTGGGAATTTCCAGCGCGCCGGGAACCTCGACCACCTCCAACTCGGCACCGGCGGCCTCTGCGACCTTGCGCGCACCGGCGACCTGCTGGTCGTAGATGTCCTTGTAATAAGGGGAAGCCACGGCCAGCAGACGGACCGGGTCGGTCAGTTGCGGCAGGGGCATTTCGTAATGGGACGGTCCGGCCATCAGCCAATCTCCGATATTTTGCGGGTGCCGACGATTTCCAGCCCATAGGCGTCAAGACCAACGATCTTGGGCTTGGGCGAATTCGTCAAAAGCTCGATCCGGTGCAGGCCAAGCGTCGACAGGATCTGCGCGCCAAGTCCGTATTGCCGCAACGTCTGCGGCGACACTTCGTCGTCGGCCACCAGCGTCATATGCAAATCGCGCAACAGCACCAGCACACCGCGGCCTTCGGCGGCGATCAGTTCCATCGCATCGCTGAATTCGTTGCGCCGCCCACGCGGGCCTGCGCCCACCACATCCAGCATCGGGTCCAGCGCGTGCATACGCACCAGCACCGGATCGTCGGTGGCGACATCACCCTTGACCAGCGCGATGTGTTCCGCACCCTGCGTTTCGTCGGTATAGATCTTGAGCTGCCATTCGCCGCCGAATTCGGACGTCATGATGCTTTCGTCGCGCAGCCGCACAAGGTTGTCGTGTCGGCGGCGATAGGAAATCAGGTCGCTGATCGTGCCGATCTTCAACCCGTGAAACTGGGCAAATGACACCAGATCGGGCAGACGCGCCATTTCACCGTCGTCTTTCATGATCTCGCAGATCACGCCGGACGGGTTCAGACCGGCCAGCCGGGAAATATCGACCGCGGCTTCGGTATGGCCTGCGCGGACCAGCACACCGCCGTCACGGGCGCGCAGCGGAAAGACATGGCCGGGGGTCGCGATATCGGCGGCACCTTTGGATGCGTCGATGGCCACAGACACGGTCCGTGCGCGGTCGTGCGCGCTGATACCCGTGGTGACGCCTTCGCGGGCTTCGATGCTGGTGGTGAACGCGGTTTCGTGACGCGACGAATTGTTCGTCGACATCAGCGTCAGGCCCAGCGCGTCGATCCGTTCGCCCGGCAGCGACAGGCAGATCAGCCCGCGGCCATAGGTCGCCATAAAGTTGATCGCATCGGGCGTCGCCATCTGGGCGGGGATCACCAGATCGCCTTCGTTTTCGCGGTCTTCGTGATCGACCAGAACGAACATGCGTCCGTTGCGCGCATCTTCGATGATGCTTTCAATGGGACTGATCGCGTCCTTCCAGTCCTGTTCAACCGGACCGGGGCTTTCGAAAGGCTGATTCATCGCGCGTTCCTTTGGCTTATGCTGCGCAGATAGCCCAGCCGCACCCGATTGGAAAGATCGCGCCCGCCGGTCAGTTTGCCGCGTCAGTCATAGTCGCGCAGGCGGGCGACGTAGCGGGCCATTGTGTCGATTTCCAGATTGATCGCATCGCCAACACGTGCGGCACCCCAAGTCGTCACGTCTTTTGTGTGGGGGATCATGTTGACGCCAAAGGTCTGCCCGTCGACCTCGTTCACGGTCAGCGACGTGCCGTTCAGCGCGATTGATCCCTTTGGTGCGATGAACCGCGCCAGTTCGTCGGGCGCACGAAAGGTCATGCGTGTGCTGTCGCCTTCGTCGTGCATCGCGATCAGTTCGGCCACGCCATCGACATGGCCCGACACGATATGACCACCCAATTCATCGCCAACCTTTAACGCACGTTCCAGATTCAGGCGCTGCCCCACCGTCCAGCCATTCAGGCCGATCGATGTTTTCGACACGGTTTCGGCACTGATCTGGACGTCGAACCAGCCACGCGGGTCGGTGCCTTTGGCGATGACAGTCAGGCAAACCCCTTCGCAAGCGATAGAGGCGCCGATGTCGATTCCGGCGATATCGTAGCCGGTGGCGATTCGGGCTGTCAGGTCGCCGCGCTGGTCCAGCGTCAGCACTTCACCGATGTCGGTGACGATTCCGGTGAACATCGCGGGTTTCCTTTCATTAATAAACAGCAGGTAAAGCCAGCAGGCCAGTGTTTCAAGCGGTGACGCACCTGCGGCACCGGCTTGCCCTATTTATGCCCTGTCACCGATGCAGAGGTTGGTTTAATTTAATTGGATGCACATTAATTCGATGGCCGATCCCACGTCCCGCCGTTTTCTGTTCTTGCAGGGCCCGCATGGTCCTTTCATGCATCGCTTGGCAAAAATGCTGCGCGCGGCAGGATCGCAAGTGTGGCGCGTCGGGTTCAATGCGGGTGACCGCGCGTTCTGGTTCGGCGCACCGGGCTATATCGCCTTTCGTGGCCGCGCGTCGGAATGGCAGGCGACATTCGACAGCATCGTCGCGAAACATCAGATCACCGATATCGTGCTTTACGGTGATACTCGCCCGATCCACGCCCAGGCCATCGCAATCGCACGCCAGCTTGGCCTGCGCATCCACGTCTTTGAAGAAGGTTACATGCGGCCCTATTGGGTGACCTATGAACGTGGCGGCACCAACGGTCATTCGCGTCTGATGCAGATGGATGTGCCCGCCATGCAGGCCGCGCTTGCCCGGTCCGACCTAGAGGTGCCGACCCCGCCCGCCCATTGGGGCGACATGCAGCAGCATGTGTTCTACGGCGCGCTGTATCATTGGTTCGTGATGTTCCGAAACGGTGACTACCGCCATTTCGCGCGGCACCGCGATCTGCCCGTCACAACCGAAGCCGCGCTTTACACCAAACGATTGTTGCTGATGCCATTTATCGCGCTGGACCGGCGGATCGCGACGCTACGCATCCGGTTCGGCGGTTTCCCCTATCATCTGGTGCTGCTGCAACTGGAACATGACGCCAGTTTTCAGCAACATTCGCCCTTTACCCGCATGGAAGAATTCCTGACCGTCGTGATGGAAGGCTTTGCCAAGGGCACGCCGCGCCATCATCATCTGGTGTTCAAGGCGCATCCGCTGGACAACGAACGCAGCCCGACGAAACGCATTATCAAACGGCTGGCGGAACAATACGGGGTCACCGGGCGGGTGCATTTCGTGCGTGGCGGCAAGCTTGCAAAACTACTGGACCACGCCCGCACCGCCGTGACCGTGAATTCGACCGCCGCCCAGCAGGTATTATGGCGGGGCATTCCGCTGAAAGTGTTCGGCGCTGCCGTCTACAACAAGCCAGAGTTCGTATCGCGCCAGACCCTGCCGGATTTTTTCGCAAGTCCTGACAGACCCGACAGCCGCGCATACAAGGAATATCGCCGCTTTCTGCTGGAAACCAGTCAGGTGCCCGGCGGGTTTTATTCCGCACGCGGGCGCCGACAGCTGATGCGGCAGGTCGTGGATATGATGCTGTCCGACGATGATCCCTATGATACGCTCGCATCAGGCAAAAACCCGCCGCGACAGCCCCTGCGGATTGTCGGCTGAAACTATATCAATGATCGTTGATGTTTCGCATGCGAAACATATTATGTCATATTTAACAATATCTTAACGGTTTTAACCCGTCGATTGTCAGTCTGTGCAACAGATCGCTTCGCGGCAGGTTAGCAACAGTCACCTATGGCCAAATCGCTGTTTTTGAAGGGTGAACTTTCTTTTTCGGGTCTCCTCGCCTATCGTAAAAAGAAAAATACCCGAGGCAGAAGAATAACAGGTCGAGGAGACCGAGCCGTGACATCCCTGACTGTGCGCCTGTCCAAAGGCGTGGCCCTGATCATGATCCTGGGCCTGATATCTGCGTGCGCCTTGCCGCGCGTAGGACCGAACAAAAAAGAAATCTTTGCGGGCTCTGTCCTGCGCGAAGGTGATTCATTCATCCTGACGGTCGACGACCGTGTGAATGCCATCGCCGCCGTCGCACCGGAACTGGGCTTTTCGGCGGGATTTCTGAACGCGGGCGTGATCGGGTCGGATACGATCCGACCGGGCGATACGCTGGGCCTGACGATCTTTGAAAACGTCGATGACGGCCTGCTGGTGCCAACGGGGGCCAATTCCACCCTGTTGGAAGAAGTGCAGGTCGATGGATCGGGGTTCATCTTTGTCCCCTATGCGGGCCGCATCCTAGCTGCCGGGAACACGCCAGAGGCGATCCGCCGTATCATCACCGAAAGGCTGGGCGATCAGACCCCCGATCCACAGGTGCAGGTGCGCCGCTTGGCCGGTGACGGCGCGACCGTGTCGGTCGCAGGTGCCGTGAACGCCCAAGGCGTGTATCCGATCGAACGGCCGACCCGCACGCTGATCTCGATGCTGGCGGCGGCCGGTGGTGTGGCGATCACACCCGAAGTGGCCCGCGTCCGCATCCAGCGGGGCGACCATACCGCCGAAGTTTTCTATGACGATCTGTATGAAAACCCGCGCAATGACGTCGCCCTGCGTGGCGGTGACAACATCATCGTCGAAGCCGACACGCGCACGTTTACCGCGCTGGGGGCCACGGGGTCGCAGGAGCGTGTGAAATTCGAAACCAAGACGATTTCAGCGATCGAGGCGATTGCAACCGTCGGTGGCCTGTCGTCGCTGACCGCAGACCCGACCGGCGTTTTCGTGTTCCGTACCGAACCCGAAGCCATCGCAGAGCAGTTGGTCGGGCTGGATCTGACCGGGCCGCAACGCGTCGTCTATGTGCTGGATCTGACCAAACCGAACGGCATGTTCACCGCGCGCGACTTTGCGATCCGCGATGGCGATACCGTCTATGTGACCGAAGCGCCGTTCGTGCAGTTCGACAAGACGGTGGCCGCGATCACCGGGTCGCTGTCCGCGACGACCGCGCTGACCAACGCCTCTGGCCTGTGACCGATGACACTTGCGCCGCAAGGCCGGGCCGCCGCGGGGGAATCCCTGCGGCGGCTTTTCGTTTATAACGGCGGATTTCTGACCCAGACCCGCGTGCGGCGCATCCTGACGCTGGCAGGCTGGGACATCCGGCTGGGGATGCCGGGGGACGGCGACCACGTCGGCGTCTGGGGTCATTCCCCCACCGCACCGCGCGGCGAAGCGGTGGCTGCGCGCAAGGCGACCCCTATCGTGCGGGTCGAAGACGCCTTTTTACGGTCGATCCAGCCGGGACGGGACGGCGAGGCGCCCATCGGTCTGACTGTGGACCTGCGCGGCATACACTATGATCCCGGCCAGCCGTCTGATCTGGAAGTGCTGTTGCGCGATACACCGCTAGACAACACCGTTCTGCTGCAACGCGCGCGCGATTGCATCGACCGGATCGCACGGGCGCGTTTGTCCAAATACAACATCCACGATCCCGACCTGCCAGTGCCCGATCCCGGCTATGTGCTGGTCATCGACCAGACAAAGGGCGATGCCGCCGTCACTGCAAGCGGCGCGGATTCCAACACGTTCCGCGAAATGCTGTTCTATGCCCAGACCGAACATCCCGCCGCGCGCATCGTCATCAAGACCCACCCCGAAACCGTGCAGGGCCACCGGGCGGGATATTTTACCGCCGATGACGCAACGGACCGCATCACGCTGCTCGACGACCCGGCCTGCCCCCATGCGCTGCTGGAAGGCGCTGTCGCAGTCTATACCGTGTCGTCGCATCTGGGGTTCGAGGCGATCATGGCAGGGCACCGGCCCATCGTCTTTGGCCAGCCGTTTTATATGGGTTGGGGTCTGACCGACGACCGCAAACCATTGGATCGCAGGCAACGCAAACTGACCCGTGCGCAACTGTTCACAGGTGCGATGATCCTGTATCCATTGTGGTTCGATCCCTACCACGACCGGCTTTGCGCACTGGAAGACGTGATCGACGGGCTGGCTGCACGGGTGCGCGCGTGGCGCGAGGACCATGACGGTTGGCGCGCGCACGCCATGAGCACGTGGAAACGCGCGCCGCTGCAACGGGTGTTCGGGTCTGTGAAACCCGTCACATTTTCGGGGCCGACCGGTGAACGCCGCGACATGATCTGGGCATCAAAGGCGACGGCCGACAGCACCGCCGTCCGGGTCGAAGACGGGTTCTTGCGGTCACGCGGATTGGGGGCGGACCTGATCCCGCCGCTCAGCCTCGTGCTGGACGATCTGGGAATCTATTACGACCCGTCGCGGCACAGCCGACTGGAAACGCTGATTGCCGCCTCGCCTGATTTGCCGGACCATGCGCGGGCGCGTGCGGATCGGCTGATCGCCACGCTGACACGCGCACGTTTGACAAAATACAACCTGAGCGGCGCACAACCCCCCGCATTGCCGGATGGCCGCCGGGTGCTGGTGCCGGGTCAGGTGGCGGACGACGCATCGGTCCGGCTGGGTGCGACAGAGGTCGCCACCAACGCCGACCTGTTGCGCGCCGCGCGCGATGCCAACCCGGCGGCGGTGATCCTGTACAAACCCCACCCCGACGTGGTGGCGGGCCTGCGCGGTGGCGCGGTGCCGGACGCATTGACATGGGCCGACGCGGTGCTGGATGTCGATGCGGCAACCGCACTCGATCTGGTGGACGAGGTCTGGACCATGACATCGGGGCTGGGATTCGAGGCGCTTTTGCGCGGCAAGCGCATCACCTGTCTGGGGCAGCCTTTCTATGCAGGCTGGGGTCTGACGGATGACCGCGCCATGCCGATCCTGCGCCGGTCCGCGATGCCCAGCCTGACCGAACTGGTGCACGCCACGTTGATCGATTACCCGCGCTATTTCGATCCCGTCACCGGACTGGCCTGCCCGGTCGAAGTGGTGGTGGCGCGCCTGCGTGACGGCCATCTGCCGCATCCCGGCTGGCGCAATCGTCTGCTGGCCAAGCTGCAGGGCCATTTCGCCAGCAAGTCGTGGCTGTGGCGCGGCCGCGGTTAAGGGCTGCGGGGACGCCAGCACTGCAGCGTATCGTTGCCGATCGCGCGCACCTCTGTCAGATCGAACCGCGGCGCGTCCGACAGATCGCGCACCCCCATGCCCGCCAGCGACGGCAGGCCGTCCGATCCGATGGCACACCCCGCCTGCATCACGACCACCTCGTCCACGACGCCGTGGTGAAGCAGCGACGCGGCCATATGGCTGCCGCCTTCGCACAGCACGCGGGTGATGCCCCGGCTGGCCATCTCGCGCAGGGCGGCGGTGATGTCGATCTGGTGTTCCTGCGTCGCACAGGGGATCAGCGTTGCACCTGTGCCGGCCCAATCACGGATCGCCGCGTCTTCGGCATGGATCAGCCAGACGGGCTGTGCCTTGGCGGTCTGGGCCAACCGCCCGTTGATCGGCAGGTTCAGGTCGCGCGACAGGACCACCCGCACCGGCTGGCGCAGGTCTGTGCCCAGATCGCGCACGTCCAGCATCGGATCATCCGCACGCGCGGTGCCCGCGCCAATCAGCACCGCATCGTGGGTCCGGCGCAGTCCGTGCACAGCGCGCCGCGCAAGCGATCCGGTGATCCAGCGGCTTTCCCCGGTGGATGTGGCGATGCGCCCGTCAAGCGTGCTGGCCAGCTTCAGCGTGACCCACGGCAGGCCATCGGTCACCGATTTGAGAAAGCCCGCATTGGCCGCGCGCGCCGCGTCGTCCATCAGGCCCAGATCGACCGTGATCCCAGCGTCGCGCAAAATTTGCAGCCCCCTGCCCGCCGTGCGCGGGTCGGGATCGCCTGTCGCCACAACCACCCGCGACAGCCCCGCCGCGACAAGTGCGTCCGCGCAGGGCGGTGTCTTGCCATGGTGGGCACAGGGTTCCAGCGTGACATAGGCGGTCGCACCCCGCGCGGCGTCGCCCGCCTGATCCAGCGCCACGGTTTCCGCATGGGGCCGCCCACCACGCCGCGTGGACCCGCGCCCGACGATGATACCGTCGCGCACGATGACGCAGCCTACAGCGGGGTTCGGCCAGACCTGCCCCAGCCCGCGAAGCCCCAGCGACAGGGCCAGCCGCATGAACCGGGCGTCAGCGGTCATACGTCAGGCTTGGTATTCGGACGCAGGTCTTCCATGAATTTTTCAAAGTCATCGGCAGCCTGAAAGTTTTTGTAAACACTGGCAAACCTGACGTAGGCCACGGTATCGATCCGGGCAAGGCTTTCCATCACGATTTCCCCGATGGTGCCGGACGGGATATCGGTATCCCCCAGTGATTCCAGCCGCCGTACGATGCCAGAGATCATCTGATCCATGCGTTCGGGTTCGACGGGGCGTTTCTGCAGCGCGATGCGGATGGACCGTTCCAGCTTGTCGCGGTCGAAATCTTCGCGGCGGCCGTTGTTCTTGATGACGACCAGATCGCGCAATTGCACCCGTTCATAGGTCGTGAACCGCCCGCCACAGGCCGGGCAAAAGCGCCGCCTGCGGATGGCGACGTGATCTTCGGCGGGGCGGCTATCCTTGACCTGAGTATCGACATTTCCGCAAAAGGGGCAACGCATCAGCCTGTCCTTATCCTGTCCGTTGGGGTTGGCCCCCAGTTATCCACACAGACTATAGGAGGCCCCCCACAGTTTGGGTAGCCCTGTGGATAACCCGCAGCATGTTGGCCGCCGGGTGAGTCCCGGTTGCATCAGACGGGGTGGGTGGGTGTGGCAGTTGTAGCGTGACTTTAGCGTGACAGCAGGTTTTGCAGTGCGTGACAGTTAATGTTGCAGCAAAATTAAATGTCCTCGTATGGCTCGTCCAGATCGTCACCACGAGGCATTACGTCCCCATAGAAGGCCTGTCGATGCAGGTGAAGATTGACACGGCATGCGACATTTAAAGGCGCAGTGTTAATGCCAAGCGCCTCATTCTCGGCAGTCTCTGCGATCATCTCTTCGGCCCACTGGTCTGTAGTTCCATCCCAATAGTCGCTTTCGACTATCGCCGCCGCTGCCCTTGTGAAATCCCAGTCTTCCTCCGGGTTTCTTGCGATGCACCATGCTTCATCAAGCGAATAATCTATTCGAGGTGGCGGTCTCCCGCCGCCTCCCTGTGGGTCTCTTGGGCGGGTACTGCCCCAATCGCCATAGATTATTCTTGCCCGGTTTGCTCCTGCCTGAACTTGATTGACTAGTCTCCGATTGGAAAACGAAACAGGCTCCAAACCGTTTATATGCGCATAGGCTTTTGGAATTGACGTGCATGATACCACGGCTGGAACTTGAGCATCTATTGTAGTCAGCGCCCCTCTTAGCAAACCAGAATACCAAGCGGCAGCTCCCAACGGATTGCGTGTCCATCCAGCATCTAAAATCAGAGCATAGTCAGCGGTTCCAAGAGTGTTTAGCGCTTCAACCAGCTCAACCACGTTTTCTGGGACTCGCCCGTCGCAGATTCTTACAGCAAACGTCTTTTGCATTGCTTGAAATGCTTCAATTTGGGCAATTATTTCGCGAGAACTCAGTCCACGCAACTGAAGGACTGGCATCGCACGTGGAACCTCACGGATGAAATTCTGCCAATTTCGATAAGATCCATCGGATGCGCTAAGGCCGACGAATGTAGACTGAGCCGCGTGATCCAAATTTGTCGGCATATAGAGCCGATCAAGGTCCAAAAAGTATTGGCCTACGGGGAAAGCAGTCTCCAGTCGTTCAACTGCCTTTTGTAGCGTCGCTGATCCAACCCAAGGGGCCAATAGAAAACAAGGGGTCATCCGATCTTTTGTTCTTTGTGCCAAGTACTCGAGACCACGCATCTCTGCTGGCCGAATCGACAGGGTCGGAACGTAAAGAGTATTTTCGAGTACCATCGGCAGCTCCTATGCTTCTGACGCAGAATATTGCGCTAAGCGATAGAGTCTAGCCGCACTTCCATAGCACCCTTCGAAACCCGGAAATACTCAGCGCAAGCAGAAATAGCTGCGTCGGAAATACGCCCGCCGATCTCCAAAAACTTTGATCGAACCTGATCACGAGGCATCAGAATGTCTGCAGCTAATGCGTTTGCCTCGTATTCTACCACCTCAGGAGCACCTGACCGGTAGAGCACATTGTCTGTGATTCCCTCCGGTGATGCATCGATAATGTCTCTGTGTAACAAGAAATGCGCCAATTCGTGCGCAAGAGTAAAGCGCTGTCGCTCGGCACTCTCAAAGCGGTTCAACTTAATAACATATGTGTTGCCAGACCTTTGGATCATTCCGGATTTTCCAGGACCAAGCGCAGAAACTTTAACCTCAATTCCAAGCGCCCTAGCTATCCCACCAACTGGCACTGGCCCCTCGCCGCTTAATTCCTGAAGGACCCTCCGGGCATCAGGATCAACACGTTGCCACAAATCAGCTACCTTAACCATCAGCCATTCTCCTCATCTTCATCTTCAAGCTCACGTCGTCTCGTGCCGTAAACCAAGCCGGCGACCCGGTTTGGCAGATCGTCGAGCACCTCTTCCACCCTAGTTTCCACCTGAATCGAAACCTCGTCGAGGGCGGCTGACGCACGTTCTTGGATTTTTTTCTCTATCGCACCGTAGGTGTAAAACGCTGCGAGACCGATAACGGTTGCAACGACTGCCAAAGCAACGGTGACGGCAGTGAGCGAAACCGCCAGAAAATTAGAATAGGTCATGTGCAGCGTAGCAGTCTCTAGCACTCTCGTGGCGCCGGGGAGACGTATCTGCCCAAATGACAAGACAATCCACACGACAGCACCACCGACTAGCCCAGATACAAGGTTTCCGGCGATACTGCGCAACATTCTGATCATACCCTTGTCGGTATTCTGTTAATTTTGCAGTTTTGTAGAGCCTTACATTCAGCGGTGCACTTAAAAAATTTGGCACTGACGCAAGGCCAGTGCCAACTCCGGACAGGTGCGGCCCGACAAAGGTCGGTCCTCTCGCCTGCTACGTTGATTGCGAGGAGAATATCCAATTCAAAAACACCCCCTCAACCACACCCACGCCCGAGCTGCAGCCAGTGGGACAACGCCGTTACCGGCTGCAGCGGATCGGTCCACTCGCAGGGCCAACCCATCATCCAGTCGGTGAAGGACGGTTTGAGATGCAGCGCCTCCTGCGAGTGCAGCGCTCCAGGCAGCAAAGTCACCTGGCATCGGGGGGAAGAGACGAGCGGTCCGGGCGTCCAGCCGGTCGCCTTGAGCAGATCCCACATCATGATCCAGCAGCGACCCGCCATGATCAGGCCGACCTGTGACCCCTTCTGGTTCTGGTCTGCGACGAACTGGAAGCGGCCCGGCCCCACTTTGATGCTCGTCCGGTTCCCGCTCATTTTTAACGTGGGCGTGGGCCAGAATGAACATCCGTTCGCGCAAGCGAGACCCGCCGACTTCCGCCGCTGATACGACGCAGACTGTAACCCCGAAGCCCATGCGGCGGCTGTGATGCTGCGCGCGATCAGCCGGTCGGCACGGTGATGTCGATGCTGGCCACAATGCTGACCTCTCCGGTTATGGATCGTGGTGGCTGACCCCCGCCATACCTGCGGGGCCAGCCCGCTGGTTCATGACGCGCAGAAATGCGCCACGATGCTTCGACGGTGCGGGGCGGTGCGATGTTCAAACAGGTAAATACCCTGCCACGTGCCAAGCGCCATGCGCCCGTCGCTGACCGGAATTGACAGGGTGACAGGCATCATCGCAGCCTTGATATGGGCTGGCATGTCGTCGGGGCCTTCGTCGGTGTGTGTCAGGTAGGACATCGATTTATCCGACGTCGGCGGCACCAGCCTTGCAAAGTAGTTCAGCAGATCGGTCCGTACCTTGGGGTCGGCGTTTTCCTGGATCAACAGGCTGGCAGAGGTATGCTGTGACCTGCCACGGGATTTTTCCTCCATTTGGAATGAGAGTCCGACCCAACGAAGGGACGGACAATGAAGCGAACGAGATACAGCGAAG
>NZ_JAAFZU010000031.1 GCF_018263905.1 Loktanella sp. SALINAS62
GGGCGCTGTAAATCCGACGCAGGTCCGCAGCCACTGCCTTGCGGTCCTTCCAGGCGCAGAAGTTCAGCGAGTGGCGCACGAGGTGGACAATGCAGGTTTGCACGGCCGTGTCCGGGAAGGCGGCGGTAATGGCGTCAGGGAAACCCTTGAGACCGTCCACGACCGCGATCAGGATGTCCTGCACCCCGCGGTTCTTCAGTTCCGTCATCACCGAAAGCCAGAATTTGGCGCCCTCGTTGTCGGCAATCCACAGACCCAGAACCTCGCGCATGCCATCCCTGTTGACGCCGAGAGCAACATAGACGGCCTTGTTCTTGACCATGCGGCTGTCCGCGTCGCGGATCTTGACCCGCA
>NZ_JAAFZU010000032.1 GCF_018263905.1 Loktanella sp. SALINAS62
ATGCCGCCGGTCTGACGGTGCGTGACATTCGCGCCCATCTCGAGGATGTCTATGGCCTGCAAGTGTCGCCCGACCTGATCAGCCGCGTCACAGATGCCGTTCTGGACGAGGTTCGGGAATGGCAGAGCCGCGCGCTGGACCGAATGTATCCCATCGTCATTTTCGACGCTCTGCGGGTCAAGATCCGCGACGCGGACAGCCGCATGGTCAAGAACAAGGCCGTCTATGTTGCTCTCGGCGTCAACAGGGATGGCATGCG
>NZ_JAAFZU010000033.1 GCF_018263905.1 Loktanella sp. SALINAS62
TCGTCCAGCAGTTCCTTGGAAATCGTCATCGTCCTTGCTCCTCTCAGGAAGCATGGACCAGATCCCAGTTACACAGAAGATCGGACACTCTCGATTTCGCCGTTCAACAATTCATCACGCATTCTTCCGTTGAAGCTCTCGCAGTAACCGTTTTCCCAGGGTGACCCGGGCTCAATGTAAGCCGTCTTGGCTCCCACGGCTTTGATCCAATCCCTGACAGCTTCGGCGATGAACTCCGGGCCATTGTCTGACCTGATGTAAGCAGGCACACCGCGCAAGATGAACAAGTCCGTGAGGGCATCGATGACCTCAATTGAGTTAAGCTTTCGTTTCACCCGGATCGCCAAGCATTCTCGGCTGTGTTCATCCAAGATGTTGAGTGTCCTGAAGGCCCTGCCATCATCCGTTCGATGGTGCACGAAGTCATACGACCAGACGTGGTTGCGATACTCGGGCCGAAGACGGACGCACGATCCATCGTTCAGCCAGAGCCGCCCCTTCTTTGGTTGTTTCATTGGCACTTTGAGCCCCTCACGTCGCCATAGACGTTCAACCCGCTTGTCGTTGATCTGCCAGCCTGCATCCCTCAGCAAAGCCGCAACCCTGCGGTAGCCATATCGGCCGAACTGGCGCGTTAGCTCGATCATATCTGCGATCAGGCGTTCTTCGTCAGCACGGCCTTGCGGCGACCGCCGTTGTGTAGATCTGTGCTGGCCCAACACGCGGCAAACTCGTCGCTCAGATACCTTCACCTGGCAGCGCACATGATCGATGCAGGCCCGCCTACGCGAAGGGCTCAGAAGTTTCCCGATGCGGCCTCCTTCAAGATCAGCTTGTCCAGCGTCAGATCAGAAACCGCACGCCGTAGGCGCTCGTTCTCTTTCTGTAGCCGCTTCAGTTCCTTAAGTTGCTCCGTGCCCATTCCACCGTACTTCTTCTTCCAGCGATAATAGGTCTGTTCCGTCACACTGATCTGTCTGATCGCGTCAATCCGGGGCATGCCTTGCCCCATCAGAACTTCAACCTGCCGTAACTTCACGACAATCTCTTCCGGCTTGGGTCTCTTAATGGCCATCTCTGGTCCTCCGCTTTCCTAACTATAGGGGCGGACCACTTCAAAGGGGGAGGCTCAACCAAAGGCGACTGACTGGGTCGCCAAATTCCAATCGGGTTTCGTGGTCACGAGGGAGAGGCGGGTCTGATGATCGCAAAAGCAGGCCCATTTTGAATATGGAATAGCTGAATCAAACGATCTTACTTATCGGCATGTATTCCATCATCCTGCCGACCGGGTTCGACACCGGAAAAATGTCGCCAAACACGATTGCGCGGAAGAGCGGTCTATCTTGGGACACAGTGTGGGATGTGCAGCACGGACAAGGCAACCGTGTCGTGCGTCACGCCCCTCACCTTCCAAGCTGGCCGAAGTCGCGGGTCACAAGCCCGATGGTGCGCGCCATCCTCGTCGCCATCCGCCGACTTCGAGCGCCTCACTCCTGTGTATGACCGGGATCCAGCCCCAAATTAAACAAAACCGGCTCGATAGCTCAGTCCGTCGCGCTGAAAAACGCCACCGCCCGGCAAGGACGCGGAGGCTTCATGGTCCGATCCACCCCGTTCCTGCCGTCTGCGCAACCGCAGACGCCGCTCGGGCCGAAAGCAGCTTGATACGGTGGGCAGGCGAACTTGCTTGCCGACGGTAGACCTCTTGGGAAGTGTTGGTTAGAAGGGATATAAGAAAGAAACACGACGCATTAACTGAAAAAGCGAAATCCAATGGTAAGACCCGGCGTAAGTGTTGTCATTACATTTTACAATGAAGTAGAGTTTTTGGACTTAGCTTTAAGTTCTGTCTTAACTCAGAACATAAATGAAATTGAAGTCATTATTATTAACGACAACCCGGATCACTTTGACGATAGTTTCTTTCAACGCGGCGGGTATATCAATAAAGCCCGTGTGATACACCACAATGCGAACAAAGGCCTTTCTGCCGCCCGCAATACTGGAATTCATGCCGCAATTTATGAACATATTGCTTTCCTCGATGCTGATGATTATTATCTGCCTGGTGGACTAAAAAAGCACTATACCCACTCCAAAGGCTGTGGCGCGGATATAACTCATGCGCATACAATTCTCGCAAGAATCAACCGAAACTTCGGAAGATTAATGTCGACGGATTTGCGGATGTCCAAAACTGTATTTTTAACTGGAGAAGCCCGTCTAACCGGTGCGCTGGAGCGAGTTCACAGCTGGGCAAGTATCTACAAACGCGATTTTCTAATCAACAATAATATATTTTTTGATGTCGCCCAACGTAAATTTGAGGATCGATTGTTCATCGTCGAAAGTATGATCGCTGCCAATACCATCGCTATTTTCGCTGAACCTGTGCGAGTATGGCGCCGACGTGCAAATTCGATTTCGACCTCCAGAAAATCTCTCGAAGAATCAAGAATGAAACTCGATTTGTTTGAGAAGTGTGTTTGGGCTTGGCGTAACTCAGACGTTGAGAATAAGCGATATTATCAAAGTGCCGAAGTTGTTCGTCATGCTATAAACCTCGTATTCCAAGACGACATTGCAGAATGGGTCAATCTTGAACACAAAGAGTTAATCAAAGATTCACAATCGCTGAAGGAGCAACTGAGACGGTTTCTCACTAGAGAAAATGTTTCTCTCGAAGAGATCGAAAAATCAATTTTCATACATAGCCATCGTTATGCAAAAAATGAATCTGGAAATGGTAAAATCACAGCTAAAGATCTCTATGATTATATCTCAGCTATAATCGAAGGCGATGGCGGGGAGATGAAAGCTATTTCAAAAAAGGCGCGAGTAAAAGAGCAACAGATCCCAATCTTGTCAGAAAGGTTAGAAGGGGGAACGCAGGAAATAGATAGTTTAAAAATATATATACATTTCGGTACGCATAAAACTGGTTCAACCTTTGTACAGCAACAGTTGAACGCAAATTATGATACACTGAAGGCGCAGGGCATTCTTTTCCCCAAGACCGGTTTTGGATTTCATCATAATTTTGGACCCGTAAGGCCAAATGGTTTGCCTGGCCATCAAGGTTTAATCGTGGCAATGAAGAAATCTGATCCTAATACAATTAACGCGTTGCAAGATGAAATTAAAGATTCAGGTTGCAACAAGATTATCATATCGGCTGAAAATCTATGTGATTATGAGACACTTAAGGCAGGCGTCAATAGTGCAAATATCGCACAAAGTTTGGCTAGACTCAAACTTAAAGGTGCCTTTATACCTGTGATCTACTTCCGTCGCCCTGATCACTGGATTGACTCTTTTTATCGCGAGGATATCAGCAACGGTGGAGCTCTAGCCTACCAACATCCTGACGAATACTTTAACAATCAGCAGAACCGTCTGAATTATGCTGAAACTGTCCGTACGATCGAGGCCGCCTTGGGTCATGAGGCTCGGATTGCCAGCTTTGATTCTGCAGTAGCTGGTGAAGGATTATTACAGTCATTTTTACGGCTTTGCGACAGTTCTGATGTTATTAGCCACCTCACCATCTCAGGATCTGTTAGTCGATACGTTAGCCCATGTAACGCGCAAATTAGAATGTCGCGTCTGATCTCGTCTTTAGTTTCGGATAAAACGGTGCGGGCCAATATATTGCGAAGTTTCTACGCATTAACGTTACCCACTGACCAGAAGTCTCCTCTCATCTCCATTGGTAGCCAAGATCGTGCTATTCAGATTTTTAAAAAGACTTCAGCTAAATTCCTCGAACAGCGAGGAGTTGATATGAAATTTGACGCCTGGAGCGCCAGCCCGGTATCGGTCGAAGTCAATATTCCAGACAGCTATTTGAATATATTAGCGCAGATTGGCGTGATGCATCAAACCGAGATTAACAGCCGTGTATCATACAAAAATAAAGCGCCAAGCGATTTGGAGCGCGTAAAGACAGCATTCAAATATAATTATAAAGAAGCATTGAAGCTATCTCCACGTCCTATACGCGCGTTTGCAAACATATATCTTAAGTTGACTAACAATAGTGCGTATAAGACCTTAAGAAAGAGCTTGATTCGCCTAGGCTAATATAATGCAAACAGACATCGAACATTGGTTTTTTTATGATTTTAGTACTGAATCTGCACTTAAGGAAGAAAAGATATGGCTGGCAATAAGTCGAGGAAAGATAATCCCGCTAAAACGAAATTAAGTAATAGCGATGTAGTTTTTCTACACATAGGAAAGACCGCTGGATCCCACATCACACGGTTATCGCGGCAAGTTAAAGATTTGTCTGGTGTATCTATTTCAACGGCTCCTCATCAGGTTCGCCTGATGGATATACCAAATGATAAGCCCTACTTCTTTTCGATCCGAAACCCAATTTCGAGATTTAAGTCTGGTTTCTATTCTCGAAAACGTCGCGGAAGTCAGTTGGCGCCAGAGGGCTGGAATCCAGTTAAAGGTCCAGGCTGGACGCCTAGTGAAAAGATATTATTCTCAGAATTTGAACACGCGAACGATCTTGCCGAAAATCTATATTCCGACGGAATTCGTGGTGTTCGCGCCATGTATGCAATTACATCATCTGATCATATTGGTCGCCATCAAATTGATTGGTTTTTCAAAAGGGGTTATTTTCTTGATGAGAATCCACCAATTTGGATCATTCGTCAGGAGCATTTTGATACTGATTATACTACTTTCATAAGAAAGGCTAAATTGCAGGTCGAATACGAAAGTCTTAAGGAAAATTTGGTTGCCGAACGAATTCACGCGAGTGACTATTCGGACTCACCTGATTTTAGTGATTTAGCAATTAAGAATTTGTCTCGCTGGTATAGTCGTGATTTTATTTTTTATGATATCTGCGTTGCGTGGATGCAGAAAAATATCTGATATGAATGAAGATTTTATCTCAGTCTTTCATCCGGTGTCGGCAAATCGTGGCCGAGGCATTTGCGCGGCGTTGCATTGAGGCGATGGCAAATCGACCTTAAATATCGATTTGTCAGCGCCGTCGGTGCCGTTGATCTGGGAAGGTAGCGGCGCAATCTGCTGTTCGTGTTCTCGACCGTGCCTTTCTGGTATGGCGCTTGCGGATCACAAAACCACGCGTCTGCGCCGATCCCATCTTTCAACCGCTGCCAGGCTGAGAACTTCGTCCCACGATCGAAGGTGATCGATTGTCGCGCATCCGCGGGCAAGGGTGCCAGACCTTTAACCAAGGCTTCCATGATCGGTTTGGACTGGCGGTCCTCATTGCGCATGACGACGCGATAACGGCTGACGCGTTCCACCAAAGACGTCACATTCACCTTTCCATGCTCCTTGCGGAACATCATCAGATCGCATTCCCAATGGCCGAACTCAGTGCGCTCAGTGATACTCTCAGGCCTGTAAGACAGGCTTTGGGCGTCAAAAATATGGGTGCGGTTGTGCCGCCGTTGCCCCGTGGCCTACGGCGTTTGCGATGTTCCGGCAGGTGCCTGTAGAACTGTTCGGCAAGACCGTCTTTCGAGTAGGCAAAGCGATAGATTGTCTCGTGGCTCACGCGGACCCCATGGTCTTCCAGACGCATCCGACCGGCGATCTGTTCGGGAGACCAGCCAGCTTTGAGGCGATCCTCGATGGCAATCTTCAGTTCAGGATGCAGGACCAGCTTGCGGTGCACCGCACGACGGCGCTCGTACATCTCCTGTGCATTCAGAGCGTAGTAGCCATCCAGGTTGGGCAGTTCCTTGTCATCGTAGTGGTTCCGGCGCAAATCCCGATAGACAGTCGATGCATCGCGACCCAGGCGATCGGCAATCTCAGCGATCGGCATTCTGGCTTCACGCCACTTTGCAATCCTGCGGCGTTCTTCCAGGCTTAGGTGAGAGTAGGTGCGTCCCATTGATCAACTCCATGCAATCCTCTGTTTTGATACAGAAGTTGCACTTCATTTGTGAATCCACCCCCGCTTACACAGACTGTTGCAACCAAGTAGAAATGTCCCATGGCGTGCAAAGTAGAAATGTCCCAGGCGCGGTGTGGCAGCATGGCTGGGCAGGGCGGAGACCTCAAATATCGCAGCCCTGAACAGCCATGCTTTTTTGATCATTCGGCGGAATGTGGCGCGGCAGCTTTGGCCTTTGCCCGCCGCGCGAGCTTCGAGTTCCAGCCCTCGGTATTGCGACGCCCGGTTGGTTCATAGCGCGTCTTCTGCTTGCCCGCACGACGCGGTTTGGGCGACGCCTTGTCCTGTTCGGCCTTGATATGTTCCAGCACCGCGCTGAGATGCTTGTTCTCGGTGATCGCCGCGTGCGTGACGCGCTGGTCTTTGTCAAAGATGGAGTAGGGCAGCGACACACCCTGCCAGCGGAACTCCAGGTGGCCATCCGGAAAAGCATAGCTGTCGACGTATTTGCCAACGAGGCCGCGCGTGACTTCATTCTCCGCCAGAATGATCCGTTGCCGCTCGAATGAGAACGCCAGCTGCGTGCCGACGTAGCGTTCGTCGCGCAGGCAAAAGACATCGCGCAACCGGTCTGGTTCGATGTTCATCGGCCTGTGCAGGTTGTCAGGACGGCGCGGGACCTTCGCAAACTTGGCGTTATAGCGCGCCAAGAAGCCGGGCAGGAACGCGTTGGCGGCGTCCATGTCAGCGATCCCGGCCAGCCTGAGCTCCTTGACCAACCGATCCTGCAGCGTGCGGTTTGACCGTTCAACACGACCCTTGGCCTGAGAGCTGTTTGCGCAAAGAATCTCTATGTTCAGCTCATTCAGGGCGCGCCCGAACTGGGTCATGCCATGACCTGTTTTAGCCCCTTGCTGGGACACACGGAACACAGAGTGCTTGTCGGAATAGAATGCGACCGGCCGGCCATGCGTTGCCAGATATAGGTCCAGCGCCTCGAAATAGCTGAACGTGCTTTCCGAGGGCACAAACCGCAGTTGCATCAGCGTGCTGGTCGCATCGTCAATGAACACCAACAGGGTACAGGCCGGCCCGCGATCCTCGAACCAGTGATGATCAGACCCGTCGATTTGGATCAACTCGCCCCGACATTCTCGGCGGAGCCGCGGCTGATGGAACGTGCGGCGCTGCTTGCGTGACAACCAGATCCCGGCGTCCTGCATCCATTTGCGCAGTGTCCCACGCGAGACCTTCAGATCGTGGTCTTCCGCCAGCTTCTCGGCAGCGAATGTGGGCCCAAAATCACTGTAATTCTCTCTGACCAACGTCACGGCGAACTCACGCACCGCAGGGTCGATCCAATTGTTGGATTTGCGACCACGCGCCTTGTGCCGAATGGCACCAGGACCTCCAGTCTGAAAATCCTTCAGCAGCCTGTGGACTTGTCGTCGGCTCAGTCCCAGCACGTTGGCAGCTGTCACAGCCGTCATCGCGCCTCGTGTAACTTGGCTCAGCACTTCAATGCGGTTCAGTTCGCGTTCGCTCATGATCACAAATCCCACGGCCACACTCCAATCCTGCTTGGTCGACAGGGAAGTGTGACACTTCTACTTTGCAGATGTGGGACATTCTAACTTTGCGCTTACACAGATGTTACGTGTAATCATGATTATGTCATTTGTATTGTGCCGCATGGGTGTCATGTGGCCCGCGATGGGCCCTTGGTGCGTTGCAGACCGATCTGCTTGATGTGTCTGATGCGAGTGGATTTCCCGGTTCCTCATCATCCCGTTTCACATTTTCTTGAACCGCGCCGGGTTTGCCGGAGTCTGAATTGTCTTAGTTACGCGGCCATGTCTGATCTTTCCAGAGCTGCATAGAAGTTTGCCTCTGCTTCGGCTGGCGGGATATTCCCGATGGGCTCCAGCAGACGGCGATTGTTGAACCAATCGACCCACTCCAGGGTGGCATATTCGACGGCTTCAAAGCTGCGCCATGGGCCACGGCGGTGAATGACCTCGGCTTTGAACAGGCCGTTGATCGTTTCGGCCAAGGCGTTGTCATATGAATCCCCGACGCTGCCGACAGAAGGCGCAATTTTGGCTTCTGCAAGCCGTTCGGTGTATTTGATCGACAAATATTGGGCGGATTCAACCGGTCGTCGCAACACCCCACTTTAGGAGGTGTAGATGACAAAAACAGGCAGACGAAAATCCGAACGGTCCACGCGGGCCAAATTATTCTCGCCAGGGCGACCGCCTGTCTGGCAGCGTGAAACTCTGTGTCGGTTTTGGCGGGGTATTGCGATGGGGCTTTCCAGTGAGGAAGCTGCAGTTTCGGCAGGTGTTTCTGCACCTGTTGGGAGCCGGTGGTTTAGAAGTTCTGGTGGAATGCCTCCCACACATCTCGCGCCCTCAGCTACTTTGCTTAAAAGCCGCAACCTGACCTTCGCGGACCGCGAGGAAATAGCCCTGGAATGTGCTCGTGGCACCGGTGTGCGCACAATAGCTCGCAAGCTTGGGCGGTCGCCCAGTACAATTTCACGTGAGATCAGGCGTAACTCGGCGACCCGAAGCGGAGACTTCGACTATCGCGCTCTGACAGCGCAGTGGCATGCAGATCGTGCCGCCCGGCGGCCAAAGATCAGCAAACTGACGAGCAATCCAAGCTTACACGACTATGTGCAGGACCGGCTCGCAGGTCTAATAGCCACGCCCGAGGGCGTCGCTTTTGATGGGCCCATCGTGGTATGGAAAAAACGGCGGGCTGTGCATCGACAAAGCCGACGGTGGTCTCTGGCGTGGAGCCCGGAACAGATCGCGCAGCGCCTGAAGGTGGACTTTCCGGAGGATCCAACCATGCGCATTAGTCATGAAGCCATCTATCAGGCACTCTACATCCAAGGTCGCGGAGCCCTGAAGCGGGAACTCTCAGCCTGTCTTCGCTCTGGACGGGCACTGCGCCTGCCCCGAGAACGGGCTCGAAACCGAGGTAAGTCCTTCCTCTCAGATGCGTTAATGATTAGCGACCGTCCGGCTGAAATTGATGACAGGGCGATGCCGGGACATTGGGAGGGTGACCTTATTCTCGGCCTTGGCAGCTCGTCGATTGGTACTCTGGTGGAGCGCACGACGCGCTTCACGATGCTTTTGCATCTGCCGCGCATGGAAGGCCACGGTAAAGCCAAGTCGGTCAGAAATGGTCCAGCTTTTGCCGGTCATGGGGCCGAAGCCGTCCGCGATGCCATCTCCAAAACCATCATGGATCTTCCATCACATCTGCGCCGCTCCCTGACCTGGGACCAAGGCGTCGAGATGGCACAGCATGCTCAGCTTCGGATCGACACGGGTCTCGAAATCTACTTCTGCGACCCTCAGAGTCCTTGGCAGCGCGGTAGTAATGAAAATACCAACGGTTTGCTTCGCCAATACTTTCCCAAGGGCACTGATCTCAGCTGTCATGGCACTGAAGAGTTGAGCGCTGTCGCCCATGCCCTGAATACAAGGCCACGCAAAACGCTCGACTGGCAAACGCCCGCAGAGGCACTCGACCGGCTGCTCAAACAGGATATATACGAAGGTGTTGCGACGACCGGTTGAATCCGCCTTGCGATCCGCGATCCGAGTGATGGACCAGTTGGTCCTGCGCTGGTCTACGTTGATGAATGGCCTGTTCCAAAGCATCCAGAACAAAGCCGGCATTGGCTGTGCGGCTTGCGCGCCAACCAACGATCCGCCGCGCGAACACATCGATGACGAAGGCGACGTAGACAAACCCCTGCC
>NZ_JAAFZU010000034.1:0-18984 GCF_018263905.1 Loktanella sp. SALINAS62
TATCATGTTCGAAGATCGCTTCAATGCGTAACTGTATCTGAAACCCGCATGCGCCAGACCAGATACACAGAGTTCATGACACTCCCCTTAGGTGTTCCTCTGGTATGACCTAGGCCATGTCCATCCCGGTCCACCCGAATAAAACACCCTAGGTCCATCGACTGGGGATCGTTCATCGTGGTCTTCCCAGACAGCCACCCAGTCACAGCCTCCGCAACGCTGCGTTGAGGCCGCACTCCGCCGGAGGTCCGCACAGGACTGGCCCAGCGTTGAGTGTCAACATCCCACCATCTACCGCACCCCTGCGTCCTGCCCTCATGGCACGGCGTGGGGGTTTTTTTCATCATCGCCCACACATCCTGGACTAGCCCATAGGACTCACCGGCAAGCCACGTAGGACTCATCCTTTGGTAAGAGCTAGGTCACCCGCAGACACAGCTTAGGATCGCATCACAGGCTTGCCTATCGCGTGGCTAGGCCATGATCTGGGACAACCAGCCTGACCCCCGTCGTGATCCGCAAGGGCGACACCTTCATCACCACCAGCCGCGATGTGGCTGACTACTTCGGCAAGCAGCACAAGGATGTCCTTGAGGCAATCCGCACAGTGGCTGCCCAGCTTACAGCGGAAAAATCCGCTATATGCTTTCAGCTCTCCAACTTCGATCAGAAGACAGGCTTCGGCACCCGGCCCATGCCCCTCTACGAAATGACCCGTGATGGTTTCACGCTGTTGGTCATGGGCTTCACTGCCCCAAATTTTCGGGCCATTGAGATTGAGACCACGGTCGGCTACGGAACCCGGCCGCATCCATTGAATCCCATTATGGATGCAATGAGATCGAGGCCACAGTCGGCTACGGAACCCTCCTCGACCGCGCCTACGAAATGACCCGCGATGGCTTCACCGAGCTGGTAATGGGCTTCACGGGGTCCAAGGCTCTGACGTTCAAGCGGACCTACATCACCCAGTTCAATGCGATCGAAGCCTTCCTCAAGGCACAGGCATCACTGGCCGAGGTTATTCCGCCGAACCTATCAGATTTGCTTTGGCGGGCTGCTACCGGCGGCTGGCCATCTTGCACAAAATGCCAAGCACGACCGAAACAACGACCACCATGATGCCTCGGTCGATTGCGTCACCGGACGATCCACTACCGATATATCGACGAGTTGCAGCAAGGCGCATTTCAGCGTCTGGGATGCTGGCGACATAGAAGCCTACACCCGTCATCAGTAGCCCGATGAGGAAGCCGACCCACGCCAAAAGATTGCCAACTTTCGTGAAAAACATCGGTCAACGACCCCCATCGCCGCTTGTGACCCTGCATCGGGCCAATGATGCACTTGCCTAATCGAACCTCTTGCACCTGTCCACATGCTCTGAACCCTTCATCATTTACGACGGGACCATCCCGGATGTTTTCCAGCAAAAACCCGAGACGGCAGATCATATAAGAGGATCAGCGCCAGCCCCCCGGTATGGTTCCCTATGGATCACAGAACGTTCAAGCCACAGCCCTTGCTAGGGACAGTCACCTGCCACTTGTCGATTACCCCCATCCTTTAGAGAGGAGAACGAATACCCCCAACGTCTGCCGGGCAGGAGACCCAGAAGACCCACAGTTTCCCCAAGACCCACTGAGGTGAATGAGGGATGAACCCCGACGACGATCCACAAAAGAAAGACCCCCAAAAGCTGAACGATGGAAAAGACAACGACCACCGTCCCCGATAAGGGAACTCCCCAGCAGAAGTGGGAGAGGTAATCTGGGTGGTCGTTCACCCAACATAGTGATGTGATATCCTTGGGGATGCGAGAGGTGATGAAGTGGTCCCACTTGCTGACCTCTCCATTTCCCAAGTTGTCAGATGCCACCGGAAAGGTGTGACCTTCGACCTGACCACAAGGGTGTCCTAGTTTGGATCGTTCATCGTGGTCTTCTCCAGACATTCACCCTGTCACAGCCTCCGCACCGCTGCGCTGAGGCCGCACTCCGCCGGAGGTCCGCACAGGACTGGCCCAGCGTTGAGTGCCACCAACCCCACCAACCGATCGCACCCCTGCGTCCTGCCCTCATGGCATGGCGCGGGGGTTTTTTTCATCCATGACCACACATCTTGGGCTAACCCACAGGACTCACTGACAGGCCACCTGGGACTCATCATCTGTTGAGAGAGCTAGGCACAAATACAGGCACGGCAGAGGATCGCACCACAGGCCCGCCTATCGCTTGGCTGGGGCATAATCTAGAATAACCAGCCTGACCCCCGTCGTGATCCGCAAGGGCGACACCTTCATCACCACCAGCCGCGATGTGGCTGACTACTTTGGCAAAGATCACCATAACATCCTCAAGCAGATAGACGGCCTGCTGGCTGAACCGGACGCCGCGACCATTGCAGTGAATTTTCACGCCATTGAAATCGCCATCAAGGTTGGCTTCGGAACCCGCCTCGACCGCGCCTACGAAATGACCCGTGATGGCTTCACCGAGGCATCGTCCAATTTTGGACTTTACCCTTGCAAAGTGCGGAGGTTGGCACCAACCACCCCCCCCGATGTTTTTTGGCAGAAATCCGAGAGCCAGAATAAGATATATGGATCAGCGCAAGACCCCCGGTGCCCCCCCTCAAGCGCACCCATGGCAGGCCCTTTGCCTTTCCCCAGCACGGCCCGAGGCTTCATCATGTCGCGGCCCAGCGCCACTGGAGAGCGGGGCTGTAGGTGGTCCGTGTTAATGGATGAGGGGGTGTCCTGCCCAGCGCCACTGTCCCACAGGCCTTGCCAGTGTGAGTCAGTGCCCATCACTCACCCGACCGTCCCACATGAATGGGTATTGACGTTTTGAGACAAGTGCATCACAACGTTTTAGAGCCATGCAAGACAGGATGCAGCCATGATCGTCGGATACGCCCGGACCTCCACCATCGACCAGACAGCGGGCCTTGATGCCCAACACCGTGACCTGAAAACAGCAGGGTGCGACCGCATTTTCTCCGAGCAGGTGTCGTCGGTGGACAAGGACAACCGCACCAAGCTGACAGATGCCTTAGACTTCATCCGTGAAGGCGACACGCTGGTTGTGACCAAGCTGGACCGTTTGGCCCGGTCGGTGGCCCACATGATGGAGATCAAGGACCGCGTCACAGGCAAGGGCGCTCACCTGCGCATCCTCGACCTGAACATGGACACCTCGACACCCACGGGCCAACTGCTGCTGACCATGATGGGCGGCATTGCGGAGTTCGAGCGGGCGATCATGCTGGAACGTCAGCGCGAAGGGATCGCCAAGGCGAAGGCAGAAGGCAAGTATGTCGGTCGTCAGCCCACGGCACGGGCCAAGGCCGATCAGGTGCTGTGCATGAAGGCCGAGGGCAAGGGCGCGACCGAGATCGCCAAGGTGCTGGGGATCGGCAGGGCCAGCGTCTACCGGATCATGCAAGAAGCGGATGCCTGAACGGTGGGGGATTATGCCTTATGGTCCCACCTAGGCCGCGAACCGACCTCCTTCGATGATCCTTGCCTGTCCCAAGGCGGTCAAGCTCTCTAGCAAGGGCTGCACGGTCGTAGCACGTCCACGGGCGAAGTGGCGGGCGACCTGTTCGGGGGTTGCCACACCAAGGTCACCCAAGGTGCGCTGAACGGCTGAGAGCTGGTCCGGCAAGGACTTCGGCCAAGGGGCCTTGGCAGCGGTCGCGGCGATCCCGAGGTCCATCGCCCCTTGGCCCGCCTTAGCCGCAGCCGCCTTGCCATCCGGGTTCTGATAGTCGGGGCGCAGCCAACGGATCATGCCTGTCGCCTCCTCTGCTGCACGTTCCCGGTTCAGGTCCACAAGGCGATGCAGGATGTCGTCGTCGGACAGGTCCGCAGGCCAGCCGTAGGACTGTGCCACGGCCACGTCGATGCGGTCGTGCAGGTCACGCAGGATACCGACGAGGCCTTGTTCATAGACCTCCTTGTCGCGGCCCTCGATCTTCGTCCCGGCCCGATCCTTTTCCAGCACGTTGTAGAGGCCGGTCAGGGTCAGCTTGGGATGTGCCGCTAGCCGGTCTTTGCGATGCGCGTCGAGTTGCTCACCAAGGCTGCGGAGGACAGCCGCTTGAGCTTCGGTGGTTATCGGAAACGGAAATGGCTCAAAGCAGACACTATGGTTGTAGCGTGGCCTATCTTCCAAGGTTCCACCAGTTGCCAGCGACCACGTTACGTGATGGCGACTGCTAAGGACGGACAAAGCCCAACTGTCTTCCAGACCTATGCAGATGACTTCGTTTTCGGCGAGACTGCCTTTAGGGAGGAATTGGAAGAGACGATGCTTGGCTGTCCTCGTTGTTCCGATGTAGCGTCCAAGTGGTGCAATTACGGGGCGAAGTTCACTCCGTGGTTCCCCGAAAATCCACCAGTTGCGACGGTAGGTTTCTCGATTGTTCGTATCCCTCTCGGGTTTCACACGATCCAGAACCCACTGGTATGCTTGAGGATAGTCATTCGACGCTTCGGTGGACGTCTGTCCGAAAAAGTCGATGACGAAAAGACCTCTCGATAGCTGTGCCAAATCGCGTCCATTGACGAAGGGCCTGATGTGCGGGTCGTTAGTCCAACCCTTTGCGGTGGCGAAAGTCTTGGCCTGCTGTGCCGAAATCAGGAAGCCAGTCCCGTGCAACTTAACCCCCATGTGAGCTAAGCCACCGTTTGCAGCCAGCTCTTGCACACCAGTGACGTCAGCTCCGATCCTGATATTGGCAAAGATTTTTCCTTTCTCCGTCGAAAGAACCACTGGGCGGCCTTCTGCCTCTTGCTCCCCCCGCGACTCCCTAGTCACGGTCAACAAACGCCCCGGCTCGCTCCCCAGCCCTGCCACCGTCATTGCGATCCGCACCGCCGCACCGTCCCCTGCATCCACCCAAGGATGATCCGGCACGGCGAACAGCAGCGACAGCGGTGTCTTGCGGTCGTTCAGGTGCGGTTCCAGCACACGGCGGTTGAACGTCTGGCGCAGCGAATTGGTCGTGATCAGACCCATGCGACGGGTTCCCTTGGCATTTGCCTTGGCGGTGGCGGGTTTGTAGGCGCGGGTCGCCAGTGCGGCCTTTTCCCACCAGAACATGACGAAATCAGCCGATTGCGGCATCTTTGGATAGGCTTTCCACAGCGCCTCTGCATAGCCATCGCCCAGCGCATCCCGCATCCGGCTGGCCCCGATGAACGGCGGGTTGCCGACGATGAAATCAGCCTCTGGCCACTTGGCGGGTTTCGGACTGGCATAGTCATGCACCTGCACCCGCGCGTCAGGGTCCGGCACAGGCTGGCCCGTGATGTTGCTGGTGATCGTCGTCTCGCCATCCCAGCGGGTCACAGGCGCACCATCGGCATCCATCCGGGGCGTCATCGCATCCCACGTCAACACAGCGTCCCGATTTTCGATGTTCTTGAAGTCGCGCAGGACGGGTTCAGCCGGGCTGGCCTTGCCGTGCGTCCGAAAATGCCATTGCAGGTAGCCGATCCACAGCACCAGCTCCGCCACGGCAGCGGCCCACGGGTTCAACTCAATCCCCAGGAACTGATGCGGGTCCACCGTGTGCCCCTCCAGCGACAGGGCGACCTGATCCTGCCCCAGATCGGCCATCAGGGCTGTAACCTCCCCCTCCAGCCGCTTCATAAGCTCCAGCGCGACATAGAGGAAGTTGCCAGACCCGCAGGCGGGGTCCAGCACACGGATATCGCACAGGCGGCGATGGAACGCCTCAACCTCTGCCAGCGCATCCTTGTCGCGGCCTTGGTTCACCAGCGTCAGTGCCGCCCCCTGTACGGCAACCCAGTCAGCCCTGAGGGGTTCGATCACGGTCGGGTTCACCAGCCGTTCTACATAGGCACGGGGCGTGTAATGTGCGCCCAGCTTGTGCCTGTCCTTTGGAGACAGGGCGCGTTCCAGCAGGGTGCCAAAGATGGCTGGTTCGACCTCTTTCCAGTCGCGGTCGGCAGCATCGATCAACAGCGACAGTTGCACCTCTGACAAGGGCAAGGCGCTGGCGTCCTTGAACAGACCGCCGTTGAACCGCTTGAGATCAATCATCAAGGCCTGAGAGAAGCCGCCGCTGTTCATGGCCTCCCATAGCCCTTTGAGAGCCGGGGCGGCGTGTTCCGGGTGACCGCGTAGCTTCTTGAGCAGGTCCGAGAACGAGTCGCGCGGGATCAGGTCCACGTCTTCGGCAAACATCGTGAATAGGCACCGCATCAGGAAACGGGCGACGTCCTCTGGCATGTGCCCCTGCCCTTCGAATGACCGGCCCAGCGCCGCCAGACGGTTGGCCACGCCACGTGTGACCTCTGCACTGATCTTGGCGGGGTCCAGAGCGTGGGGGTCTGTCCACATGGTCCGCAGGCGGTCCAGCGTCTTGGGGTCGCGCAGGTCGTCCAGTTGGATGCGATACCGCGCCCCATCCGGAAACTGGGTGTAGCCTTGCCCCTGCCCCGAAAAGTCGGCGTAGACCTCCAACACATGGCCTACGTCCACTATGATCAGGAAGGGTGGCCAGCCATCATCACGGGCAACTGCACGGGCGTATCCATCCGCTTGGTTCTTGGCCCGCAGCATGGTGTCGTCCCAGCGTTTCGACCCCCGTTGGCCGTGGCCTTGCCGTTGGATTTTTGGAAGGTCCGCGATCAAGGCAAGCTGCGTGTCATCGGTCTGAGTGGTCTGACCTGTGCCCTGCTTAGCCTCCATCACAAAACAGCCCCGACGGTAAAGGTCGATGAACCCCCGCGTCTGCGCCCCAGTGTGGATGAAGGTGACGGGGCGTTCAAAGCGGTAGTCATCGTTCTGGGCATCAGCCGTGGCGGGCTTGGGACCGGGCACATCCAGAAGCTGGGTCAACTCTACCGCGAACTGTTGGAAGTTCGCCCGCTCACTGCCACCGGACGCCTGCCAGCGCGTGATGAAATCGTCCACAGTCACCGCGATGGTCCCCTCACAACTTGCGGTGATCATGCCGAAAAATCGGGCTGTGACCAGCACGAAGCAACAGAAATGATCGATGCAAGATGAAAGGTGGGTGCGATATGGACTGCAGCCAGCAGAAGCCCACTATGCACTGGGTAACTTAACTGGCATACACAAAGTCTGATCATTCGGAAAAAGTGAAATGAAATCAGCACTATATTCACCCAGTTCGCGTGTCTCCCCCACGCCACCACCCCCTCCGATCAGAACGAACCTGATGCGCATGGCATCGACCAAGGGCCGACCGGGGCGTTTGCCTGCGGCAAGCCACCCGTGGTCGGGAGTTCAAGTCTCCCCCACGCCACCACCCCTCCGATCAGAACGAACCTAAGGCGCACGGCACCGACCACGGGCCGACCGGGGCGTTTGCCCGCAGCAAGCCACCCGTGGTCGGGCGTTCAAGTCTCCCCCACAATCTGGCGCAGTGCGCCGCAGGTGACCCTGCAACGCGTCGCACCTATGGCGGTCGCAGGCGATGGCTCTAGTCGAAGAATCCTTCACCCGCTTCGGCCAGCAGGCGGGTGGCCATGGCGCGGCCCATGTCCGGGCCTTTTGCGATGGGACCGCTGTCACTGTCGACCAGCACCCGGCTGCCATCGTGACGCAGGATTTCGCCACGCAGCGACAGCGTATCACCGTCCAACAGGGCAAGCCCCGCAATGGGCGTCTCGCACGATCCGTCAAGACCAGCCAGAAGCGCGCGTTCGGCGGCAAGGCGATGGCCTGTGGGCACATCGTGGATCGCCGCCAGCATCTGTGCGGCGCGGTCATCGTCCGCGCGGCGTTCGATCCCGATGGCGCCCTGCGCGATGGCGGGCAGCATCTGTTCGGGGTCAATCGGCGTATAAGGCACGTCGTCCATCCCCAGCCGCCGCAAGCCTGCCGTGGCCAGAAATGTCGCATCGGCCACGCCCTGATCCAGCTTCATCAGCCGGGTCTGCACGTTGCCGCGAAATTCCACCACGTTCAGATGCGGGAACCGCGCGGCCAGTTGCGCCCGCCTGCGGGTCGAAGAGGTGCCAACAACGGCCCCTTCGGGCATGTCGTCCAGACCTTTGTATTTCAGTGATACAAAGGCATCGCGCACGTCTTCACGCGGCAGATAGCAGTTCATCGTCAGCCCACCGGGTTGCAGGGTGGGCATGTCCTTTGTCGAATGGACGGCGATGTCGATGTCGCCCGCCAGCAGCGCTTCTTCGATTTCACGGGTGAACAGACCTTTGCCGTCGATTTCGCGCAGCGGCTTGTCCAGAATCTGGTCGCCCGTCACCTTGATGACGACGATGGTGAACGCCTCGAACGGCAGATCGAACGCCTTGCACAGGCGTTCGCGCGTCTCATGCGCTTGCGCAAGTGCAAGCGGAGAGCCGCGGGTTCCGATTTTGAAGGCATGGGCGGGGGTGGGCAAATTCAATGTCATGGGCAAACTGTTAGACATGTCAGGTTCGCTTGACAACGCTCGCCGTGCTGGGGGATCAAAGCCCGGACTGAAAAGGGGCCGATATGACAAAGACCATCCTGCGCGCACTGGCGGGCGAAACACTTGCGACACCGCCCATCTGGATGATGCGGCAGGCCGGGCGCTACCTGCCGGAATACAAGGCGACGCGCGCACAGGCCGGGGATTTCCTGTCGCTGTGCTACAATCCCGAACTGGCGGCAGAGGTGACATTGCAGCCGATCCGCCGCTACGGGTTCGATGCGGCGATCCTGTTTGCGGACATCCTTTTGTTGCCGCAGGCGTTGGGGGCGGACCTGTGGTTCGTCACGGGCGAAGGCCCGCGCCTGTCTACCATCACCTGCCAGGCGGAACTGGACAATCTGGGTCCGGTCGATGACATCGACGCCACCCTGTCACCGATCTATGAGACGGTGAAAATCCTGTCGCGTGAATTGCCCGCCGACACCACGCTGATTGGCTTTGCCGGCGCGCCGTGGACGGTTGCGACCTATATGATCGGCGGTCAGGGCACACCGGATCAGGCACCGGCGCATGCGCTGAAATCCGAAAACCGCCCCGTGTTCGAGGCGCTGCTGGACAAGATTACCGAAGGCACGATCCATTATCTGTCCAAACAGATCGACGCCGGTGCCGAAGTGATCAAGATTTTCGACAGCTGGGCCGGATCGCTGCAGGGCGCGGATTTTGAAAAATACGCGGTCGCGCCCGCCGCCCGGATCACGGCCGCGCTAAAAGCGCGTCACCCCGGCGTGCCCGTCATCGCCTTTGCGCGGGGTGCGGGTGAACGTTACGCCGGACTACACAGCGCAACCGGCGCCGACTGCATCGCACTGGACGACGGCGTGACCCCCGGCTGGGCAGCGCAGGCGGTGCAGGTCGATGGCTGCGTGCAGGGCAACCTTGCGTCACACCATATGGTCACGGGCGGCGACGATCTGGTGCGCGAAACACGCACGATCTGCGACGCCTTTGCCAATGGGCCGCATATCTTCAACCTTGGCCACGGGATCACGCCGGACGCAAACCCCGACAACGTGCAACTGATGATCGATACGGTCCGCAACGGCGGCTAGCCGCCGGTCAGACCTTCGATCGCGCGCAGCGGCGCGCGCTGCGTCACCAGATGGGATTTGCGTTTTTCATAAAACGCATTTCCCCCTGCAGTGACCACATAATGCATGTTGTCATAGGGAAAACGGTGGGTCGCTGCGTGAAAGAATTGCGCGTCCCCGATCAGCGGGTGGCGTTCGCCCGCCAGCACGGCGCGCGCGGCTTCCTGCACGCGCGGCATTGCGTCGGACGTCATCGGGCGGCGCATCACGCCGGGGGCGAACTGATTTTTCTGGGACACGACACCACAGACCGTATCCGGAAACTGGTCGGATGCGACACGGTTCATCACGACGCTGCCGACCGCCACCAGACCGTCACGGCTGGACCTGTGCGATTCAAAAAACATCGCCCGTTCCATGCAGTCCACCGTCTTTGCGCTGAACCGCATGGCGCCGCGCGCGTCGGTGTCGCGGTCAGACCCGCGCATGAACCCGCAACCCGCCGTCAGGGCGATCAGCCCGACCAGCCCCACCGCTTTCATTGATATCATCGGTTATTCCCTGTTGTCCCGCAGCACAGATTAGGCGCTGCAGCGAACCCCGCTCAACCCCAATCCGGGCGGTGGGCGTCAACTTGCCGCTGGCCTAGACCCACTTGGCCATCGGCGGCAGGCTCATCAGGACGGCATTGGCGTCGTGGCCCGTGGTCAGGCCAAATTTTGTCCCGCGGTCGTAGACAAGGTTGTATTCCGCATAAAGCCCGCGATGGACTAGCTGGGTGTCCTTGTCCGCATCGGTCCATGCCGTGTCGCGGCGGCGTTCGACCAGCGGCACATAGGCGGGCAAAAATGCGCGGCCAATGTCCTGCGTCAGGGCAAAATCGGCGTCCCAGTCACCGGTGTTGTAATCGTCCATGAAGATGCCGCCGACACCCCGCGCGCGGTTGCGATGCGGGATGTAGAAATATTCGTCGGCCCACGCCTTGAGCTTGGGGTAGTGATCAGTGCCGTGCGGATCGAGGTGCTGTTGCTGGACCGCATGGAAATGCGCGGTGTCGTCGGCGTATTCGATACAGGGGTTCAGATCGGACCCGCCGCCAAACCACCATGCGTGTGGGGTCCAGAACATGCGGGTATTCATATGAACCGCTGGGGCATGCGGGTTTTGCATATGCGCCACAAGGCTGATGCCCGACGCCCAAAAGCGCGGATCGCTGTCCATGCCCGGCACACCGCGCGCGGCCATTGCACGCTGGGCCGGTTCGCCCAATGTGCCATAGACGGTGGACGTGTTGACCCCCACCTTTTCAAACACGCGACCGCCGCGCATCACCGACATGACACCGCCACCCGCGTCTGTGCTGTCGTCGGACGTGCGCGACGTCACCGTACGTTCGAACCGGCCCGCTGGCAGGTCGGCAGTCGGGCCCATGGTCTGGTTGTCTTCAAGGGCTTCAAATGCGGCGACGATCTGGTCGCGCAAGTCTTCGAACCAGACGCTCGCGCGTGTCTTTTCGGTATCCATCAAATCCGCCATCGGCCCTTGTCCCCGTGATATTTCAAATCAACTTATGCCCTGCCCTGTCTGGGCCGACCAGACCGTTCAAAGGATTTTCGCCCATGCGACCTTTTCTATCGCTTGCCCCGCTTGCTTTGGCCGTGGCCTGTGCGTCACCGCAGGAACAATGCCTGTCGGACGCCACGCAGGAATTGCGGATCAACGGCTTTTTGATCCAGCAGACACAGGCCAATCTGGACCGTGGCTATGCACTGGACCCGCGCCAGCGCGTCACCCGCAGACCGACGTTTTGCAGGACGTCGGAACCAAACGGGCGATTCCGCTACGGTTGCACCGATGTCAGGGTGCGGAACTATAGCGTCCCAGAAGCGATCAATCTGGAAAACGAACGCGCGACGCTGGACCAGCTTCTGGCGACCCGCGCGCAGTTGCAGCGCAGTACCGATGCGGCCATCACCGCCTGTCGCCGAATGTATCCGACCTGATCTAGTGTACGGAAATGGCGGCAGGATCGACCAAGGTGCGCCCGCCATCGACAGTCACAACCTGCCCGGTGACAAAGCTTGCAGCGTCGGACGCCAGATATTGCACAGTGTCCGCGACTTCTGCCGCGTTAGCAATGCGGTGCATCGGGGTGCTGTCGATGATGGCGGCGCGCGCGTCTTCGTGGTCCTTGATCCAGCCCCGCAGCGACGCGGACAGCACAGACCCGACCGACACGGCGTTGACCCGGATCTTTTCGGGCGCAAGTGCGACCGCTAGACTGCGCGTCATCTGTTCCAACGCGGCGCTGGCGATGGAAAATGCCATCAGTTCTGGATGCGCCCGGCGGCCTGAAATTGACGACAGGTTGACAATGCACCCGATACTGACGTCGTCGGGGCTGGCGTCCTTGGCCTGTTTGATGAACCGCCGCGCGACCGATTGCGACAGCCGCAGCGGCAGCATCAGGTTTTGTTCCAGCATCGTTTCGACCGATGTATCGTCGGGGTCCAGCGGGTCGGACGGCACCGCCTGCCGTGCCGCGTTGACCAGAATATCGACACGGTCAAAGGCATCGACCGTCGCGGACAGCAGATTTGCCACCGCCAGCTTTTCGCGCAGGTCGCCTGAAAACAGCAAGACGTTATCGTCCTGCGCCAGTTCTCCGACCTGTTCGGCCAATGCGTTTTCGTCGATATCGGCAAAAACCACCTTGGCGCCAGCGCGCACAAAGCTGCGTGCAACCGCAAGTCCCACGCCATTCGCAGCACCGGTCACGATGGCCGTGCGGCCCTTGATCGAAAAGGACATCAGATTTCTCCTTACGGGGTGCCGGGGCGGGCCGCATGAAACAGCTTGAACGCGCCGTCGCCGGGCAATTCTTCAACGCGCCGGAACTGGCTGCGCAGGGCCGCTTCGTAGGGAAGATGGCGGTTGGCGACCATCCACAACTGGCCATGCGGGGCCAGCATACGTGCCGCAGCGACGATGAACCCCTGCCCCAAGGCGGGGGTGCCCTTTGATCCGGTGTGGAACGGCGGGTTCATCACGATCCCCTCGAACTTGCGTTCGGGACGGAACGCCAGCGCATCCGCCCAGTGAAAACTGGCGCGCGGGTCGTCGATGTTCAGCCGCGCACAATCAAGCGCCAGTGCTTCGGATTCCACCAAAGCAAGCGATTTGACCCCATCGCGGTCCAGGACCGCGCGGGACAGATACCCCCATCCGGCCCCCAGATCCGCCATCGTGGCGGGTAATTTCCCGGGCAAGGCGGCAGCCAGCAATGCAGATCCGCGATCGACCTCTCCGTCCGAGAACACACCGGCGGTGGTATGGAAACCGGATACATTTGCAACGGGCGCCGAAACGGCCCAATCGGCAAAGACATCGGTCGCCGCAAACCAGAAGATGCGGCCATGGGCCTTTGTGATCGACGGCAAGTCGCCCAACCGCTTGCGGCAGTCCCGAAACAGGCTGTCGATTCCGTCGCTGCGCTGGCCGTCGACGACAATCATGCCCGATGTGGCGGCGGCCTGCGCGATCATTGATCGTGCCAGCGCCTTGAACCGGGGGACGACGACGATGGTGGTGGTCGCGGCAGCAGGCCGATCCCGGCTGACGGTGTAGCCTGCGGCACGGAAGGCTTCGACCTCTGTCGCGTGGGTGTGCTGGATCGTGATGTCGCGGTCTGACAGGGGCGAAAGATCGTAATCGGCCCCCGGACGCATGACGGTGACAGCACCGCCCGGCAGTGTCATCGCGCCATCATCAAGGGCGGTCGCAAGGCGGGAATGTGCAGCCATCAGGCGGAACAGCGCAGGGCGCTATTCCTTCTCCATCGTGCATTGCAGGGGGTGTTGGTGGCGCTGTGCGTAATCCATGACCTGCGCGACCTTTGTTTCCGCGATTTCGTGGCTGTAGACGCCAGCCACCGCAACGCCACGTTTATGAACCGTCAGCATCAGGTCGAACGCCTGCGCGTGGGTCATGCCAAAAAACCGTTCCAGAACCATGACGACGAATTCCATCGGCGTGAAATCATCGTTCAGGATCAGAACCTTGTACAACGGGGGACGTTTTGTTTTCGGCTTCGTTTTCAAGGCGACGCCGATGTCGTCCTGACCATCGCCGTCGTCATCCTTGTCCGCCATCATCAGTTGGTTCAAGCGCATTGCAATTCCGGTTCGATCCACATCGGTTGGACTTTCTATATAACCCCGGACACCCAAGTGAAAACCCCCGGCGGCGAAACGACACAACTGCGCCTGATCGGCCCTTTACCGCGCACAACCCAGGGTATACCTACCCGATTTGGGTGGCAACGGTGCTTGACCCACAAGATATCGCGGTGTGACTTAAGAACACGCGGCAAACCCTTTTGAAATAGGGACTTTTCGCGCCTCTCAAAGTTATGCTAGCGTGATCCCAACAAGGCATCACTGGGGACAACCCCGGGATTTCGAGGCAGACCAAAAAAAGAGGCAAGTGACGTGCAAAACCGTCCGATCCCCCACGCATTGCGTGCGTTTATCGCCGTTTTCTTTATCGTCATCGTCGCCCCGGCGGCTGCGATATCGGCACCTTATGCAGCGCTGATCATGGATGCCCGCACTGGGGAAGTGCTGCATTCGCGCAATGCCGACACCCGGCTGCATCCCGCATCGCTGACCAAGATGATGACGCTATACATCGCATTTCAGGCCATCCAGCGCGGCGAGATCACGCTGGACACCGAAGTGCGCGTGACGGCGAACGCTGCAAGCGAACCACCGTCAAAGCTGGGTCTGCGCGCCGGTCAGACGATCAGGCTTCGCTATCTTTTGCGGGCCGCTGCCGTCAAATCCGCCAACGACGCCGCCACCGCCATCGGTGAAGCGATTTCCGGTTCCGAAGAGGCATTCGCCACCCGGATGAACCGCACCGCCGCCGCCATGGGCATGACCAATACCACGTTTCGCAACGCACACGGGTTGACCCAGTCGGGGCATATGTCGACCGCCCGCGATATGACGGTGCTGGGCCGCCATGTGATTTATGATTTTCCGCAATACTATAACCTGTTTTCGCGCCGCACTGCCGACGCAGGGATCAGCCAGGTCAGTCACACCAATACCCGGTTTCTGAATGCCTACAGCGGCGCTGACGGGATCAAGACCGGCTTTACCAACGCGGCAGGGTTCAACCTGACGGCATCCGCACAGCGCGGGCAGGAACGTGTGATCGTCACTGTGTTCGGTGGAACGTCGACGGCACAGCGCAATGCAAAAGTGACGGAACTGATGGATATGGGGTTCAACCGCGCCCCCGCCATGGCCACGCTGGACCGTCCAGAACAGCCAACCGTGAATGACAACACCGTTGCAATGGCCAGCAATGCGCGCCCCACGACGATGAACGGATCGGGCAAGACCGTCCGCGTCACGGGCCGCGTCAGCCGCAGCCTGCGTCCCGCCTTGCGACCGCTGACCGAAGCGCCGTCGCTGGCCGTCAACACCGACAGCATCGCCAGTGCACTGGCAGAGGCCATTCAGGTCACATCCGCCCCCGCTGCCCCGCAAATGGCACCAGCACCAGAAGTCGTCACACGCATCTCGACGTCCGGCGGACGGCATTGGGGTGTGAACGTCGGGCGGTTCAATTCCCGGTACGAGGCGGAAAAAGTCCTGATTCAGGTCGCCTTGAACGAAATGAGCACGCTTGAAGGTGCCGTGCGTCGCGTCACACAGCGGTCAGGCGGGTTTGACGCCAACTTTATGGGTCTGACCCGTGAAGGTGCCGATCTGGCCTGCCGCAGGCTACAGGCCCGCAACCAGACCTGTTTCATGCTGGGGTCCGCAGGCTAGCGCGCCCGCCCGCCAAAGGCCGCATCCATCAGCGTTCGGGTATATTCTGTCTGCGGCGCGTCGAATATCTGGGCCGCTGGCCCAGCTTCGACGACATCGCCCTGTTTCATCACCATGACCTTGTGCGACATGGCCCGAACGACCTTTAGGTCGTGGCTGATAAAGATATAGGCCAGCCCGTAGCGCTGTTGCAGATCGCGCAGCAGATCGACGATCTGCACCTGAACCGTCATATCCAGCGCGCTGGTCGGTTCGTCCAGCACCACCAGTTTCGGCCGCAGGATCATCGCACGCGCAATGGCGATGCGCTGGCGCTGCCCGCCGGAAAATTCATGCGGATAGCGGTCCATCAGATCGGGGCTTAACCCCACCTCAGTCATGATCTCGGCCACCATGTCGCGGCGGGGGCGGTCGGGGTCAATGTCGTGGATCGTCAGGCCTTCGGCGATGATCTGTTCGACGGTCATGCGCGGCGACAGGCTGCCAAAGGGGTCCTGAAACACGATCTGCACGTCACTGCGGTAGGGCCGCATCTGACGCTGTGACAGCCCGTCGATCCGCGTATCCTGAAATGTGATCGCCCCTTCGGATTGGATCAGACGCATGATCGCCAGCGCGGTCGTCGTCTTACCGGACCCCGATTCGCCCACGATGCCGACGGTTTCCCCTGCCCTGACTGTCAGCGTCGCGTCGTTGACCGCCTTGACGTAACCCGCCGTGCGTTTCAACAGACCGCGATAGATCGGAAACCAGATCTTTAACCCGTCGGTCTGCGCCACGACGGGCGCATCATCAGGCACCGGCGCGGGCAGGCCCACGGATTCCGCCGCCAGCAGCATCTGGGTGTAGGGATGCTGCGGATTGGCAAAAATTTCGGACGTGGGTCCGGTTTCGACGATTTCGCCGTCCTTCATCACGCAGACACGGTCCGCGATCTTGCGCACGATGGTCAGGTCGTGGGTAATGAACAACATCGACAGGCCGGACCCCGTCTTGAGGTCCTGCAGCAGATCAAGGATCTGCGCCTGTATCGTCACATCCAGCGCGGTCGTCGGTTCGTCCGCAATCAGCAGGTTCGGCCCGTTCAGCAGGGCCATTGCGATCATCACGCGCTGGCGCTGGCCACCTGACAACTGGTGCGGATAGGCGCCCAGCCGGCTTTCGGCGTCACGGATGCCGACCTGTTCCAGCATCTGGATCACGCGGCTGCGGATCGCGTCGCCACGCAGGTTCTGGTGCAGCTCGATGGATTCGCCCAACTGCCGTTCGATGGTGTGCAGCGGGTTCAGCGATGTCATCGGTTCCTGAAAGATGAAACTGATGTCGTTGCCGCGCACGGCGCGCAGATCCTTTTCGGACGCACCAACCATCTGTCGACCGTCATAGGTGATTGACCCTTCGATCTGGGCAGAATCCCCCAAAAGCTGCACGGTCGACAGCGCTGTCACGGATTTGCCCGACCCGGATTCGCCCACCAATGCAACGGTTTCACCCGCCGCGACGCTGAACGACACGCCACGCACGGCATGGGTGGTTTCGCCGTCCTGGCGGAACCGGACATGCAGGTTGTCGACATGCAGGACAGTTGTCATTGAAAGGTCTTTCTGGGGTCGAATGCATCGCGGATGCCTTCAAAGATGAAGACCAGCAAGGACAGCATCACAGCAAAGGTGACAAAGGCGGTAAAGCCCAGCCACGGGGCCTGCAGGTTCTGTTTGGCCTGCAGTGTCAATTCGCCCAGCGACGGGGCCGATGACGGCAGACCGAAGCCCAGAAAATCAAGGCTGGCCAGCGTGGCGATGGACCCTGTCACCAGAAACGGCAGCATCGTCACGGTCGCCACCATGGCGTTTGGCAGCATGTGGCGGAACATGATGGTGCGGTCGCTGACACCCAGCGCACGGGCGGCGCGAACATATTCGAAATTGCGGGCCCGCAGAAATTCCGCGCGCACCACCCCCACCAGTGCGGGCCAGCCGAACAACACGGTCAAAAAGACCAGCAGCCAGAAACTTCGCCCCAGAATGGCAAAGACGATGATGATGACATACAGCGACGGCGTGCCGTTCCAGATCTCGATCACCCGCTGGAAAATCAGGTCCGTCCAGCCGCCGAAATAGCCCTGCACCGCCCCCGCCACGATCCCGATCAGCGATGCAGCCGTCGTGACGATCAGCGCAAACAGAATCGACAGACGAAACCCGTAGATCACCCGTGCCGCCACATCCCGTTTTGTGTCGTCGGTCCCCAGCCAGTTGTTGCCATCAGGGGCAGACGGCGCGACCCCGGGAATATCCACAATCGTATCATAGCTATAGGGGATCGGCGGCCACAGAATCCAGCCTTTCTGAAATTCCGGGTCGTCGATCGTGCCCGCCTCTGCCGCGGCGATCATGCCTTGCGGGTCATCGAAACAATCGATCAGCCCCCCGGTCTGAATCAGGCACTGCACCTCGACGTCGGTATATCCCGCCTCTGTCGGGAAATCCCCGCCGAAATCCTGTTCTGAATAGAAGTTCAGGATCGGCGCGCGCAATTCGCCCCGGTAGCTGACCAGCAGCGGTTTGTCGTTGGCCAGCACTTCTGCGAACAGCGACAGACCGAACAGGACGCCAAAGATGACCAGCGACCAAAGCGCGCGGCGGTTCCGTTTGAAGTTACGCCAGCGCCGTTGGTTCAGCGGCGACAGGCGCGGCTTGCGCCGTGCGGGCGCAGAGGCGGCATTGCCGGTGATTGCGACGTCCTGGGCTTCGGTCTGGCTCATCTCAGCCTCTTCCCTCAAAGTCGATGCGCGGGTCGATCAGCACATAGGTCAGGTCGGTCAGAATCCCCACAACCAAACCCAGCAACGAAAACGCGAACAAGGTGCCGAACACGACCGGATAATCTCGCGCAACCGCCGCTTCGAACCCCAGACGGCCCAGACCATCCAGCGAAAACAGCGTTTCGATAATCAGCGAGCCACCGAAGAACACGCTGACGAACAGGGCCGGAAAGCCCGAAATCACGATCAGCATGGCGTTGCGGAATACGTGGCGATACAGGATCTGGCGTTCGCCCAGCCCCTTTGCCTTGGCCGTGATGACGTACTGCTTTTTGATTTCGTCCAGAAAGCTGTTCTTTGTCAGCAGGGTCAGGGTTGCAAACGACGAAATCGTCAGCGCCGTCACCGGCAGCACGATATGCCACAGATAATCCATCACCTTGCCCAGCGGCGACAGCGTGTCGAAATCACTGGACGTCAGACCCCGCAGCGGGAAAATCTGGTAATAACTGCCGCCGGCAAACAGCACGATCAGCAGGATCGCAAACAAAAAACCCGGAATCGCATAGCCCACGATAATCACGGCAGAGGTCCACGTATCGAACCGCGTTCCGTCGCGGATCGCCTTGCGAATGCCCAGCGGGATAGAGATCAGATAGGCGATCAGGGTGGACCACAGGCCCAGCGTGATCGACACAGGCAGCTTTTCGACCACAAGATCGAACACCCCGATGGACCTGAAATAGCTTTCACCGAAATCCAGCCGCATGTAGTTCCACATCATGTTCAGGAACCGTTCCAGCGGCGGTTTGTCGAACCCAAATTCGGCCTCCAGTTCTGCGATGAAATCGGCGGGGAGAAC
>NZ_JAAFZU010000034.1:19078-206930 GCF_018263905.1 Loktanella sp. SALINAS62
CACCGCCGCCTTCCATGCGGGCGATGATCTGTTCGATCGGACCACCGGGGACGAACTGGATCAGGGCAAAGTTGATGATCATGATCCCCAGCAACGTGGGAATCACCAGCAACAACCGTCTTAGGATATAAGCGCCCATCGTTACTGGGTGTCGCTGCCGGTCATGATCCCAAGCTCTGCCGCGCGGTCGCTGTCATACCACCAGAAATCAAGCTCTCCGAGCGCGAAGGGGGGCAGTTCGTCGGGGTGATCGTAGATGTCATAATAGGCGACCGTATGCACCGGTTTGAACCATTGCGGGACATTGAACCGCAACGACCGCAACGCGCGGTCCAGCGCATGCACAGCGGTTGTCATGTCTTCGGTTGTCTGGGCATCCACGACCGTCTTTATCACCGCGTCGATGCCTTCGTTTTTGAGGTACATCAGGTTGCGGCTGCTGTCTTCGGCGGTTTCGCTGCCGAACCATTGATACAGCCCTTGCGACGGCTCCAGCCCCATCTGAATCCCGTGTGTCACCATATCCCAGTCACCCGACCGGCGACGTTCGGTTTCCTGTGGCGGATCAACCCGGTTCAACACCGCGTCAATACCCAGCCGCTTCAGGTTCTGGATGTAGGGGTTCAGGATGCGGTCCCAGCTGGGGCTGCTTTCCAGAAATTCGACGCGCAGAACTTCGCCATTCTTGCGCCGCATCCCGTCATCGCCCGCGATCCAGCCTGCTTCGTCCAGCAAGGCAGAGGCGCGGCGCAGGTTTGCGCGGTCCAACTGGCGGGTGGATGATGTGGCGGGCATCGTGACCTCTTCGGTCAGGATGCTGGCGTCGAACAGGCCCTGATCGACCAGCGGCTGCAGGATCGCACGTTCGCCATCGGACGGGACGCCGGTCGCTGCCAGATCGGAATTGGACCAAAATCCAGTCACACGGTCATAGATGCCGTAGAACAGCGTTTCGTTCGACCATTCGAAATTGAACATCAGGCCCAAAGCTTCACGCACCAGCGGGTCCTGAAATTTCTCGCGCCGCAGATTGAAGATGAACGATTGCGCCGAAGCAAGGCTGCCGTCGGGCAGTTCGGTCTTTATCACGCTGCCGTCCTGCACGGCTGGAAAATCATAGGCCGTGGCCCATTGCAGCGACGAAAATTCATTCCGGAACCGGTAAACGCCGGCCTTGAAACCCTCTAGCGCGACCGATGCATCCGCGAAATATTCAAAGCGGATGGTATCGAAATTGTGCCGACCCACGTTCAGCGGCACATCGGCCCCCCAGAAATTCGGGTTGCGGACGTAGGTGAACCGTTCGCCATAGCTGAAATCACCCAGCATATAGGGGCCGGTGCCCATCGGCGGGGTTTCCCATTTTTCATCCAGCCTGCGACCTGTCCGTTCCCATTCCGCCTTGGAAAATGGCGAAAAGATCGACGCCAGCCCGACACGGTCGCGCAGCGGGGCTTCGTCCGTGAACGTGTATTTGAACCGGTAGGTATCCAGCACTTCCAGATCGGAAATCTGGTCGCTGACCACGGCCAGAAATTCCGGCAGTCCCTGTTCCATAAACACGTTGTAAGTGAACGCCATGTCTTCTGCCGTCAGCGGCGTGCCGTCTGAAAACGTGATATCGTCCCGCAGGTTTATGATGATGTAGGACAGATCTTCGGGGTATTCGATCGTGGTGCACAGGTAGCAATACAGCGTCGTCGGATCGTCTGCCGTGGCGATCATGATGTCTTCGAACGGCAGGGTCGACAGCACGGCGGCGTCGCCCTTGCGCGTGAAAGAGTTGAAGCTGTCAAAGGTGCCCAGACCGGCTTGCGACATTTCGCCGCCCTTTGGCGCATCGGGATTAACATAGTCCAGATGCGTCATGTCCGGACCGTATTTGTAGTCACCGAAATACGAATAGGCATGGGTTTTGATCAGCGTATCATCCTGTGCCGCAGCATCCCCGGCCGTCAGGACGGCCCCCAGCAACAGCGTAGACCCCAGCAGGATACCGCGGGTCCGGTTGAACTGACGGCGAAGGCAGATGGCATCGGTCATTGAAATCTCCGGTCAGGGCATCGTTTTGTTACGCTAGCCCTACGGCGGTGCAGGCTTCAAGTTGAGAATATGTAATCTATCTACAAGGTGATCGGCGCACAAAAAAACCGCGCCTTGCAGGGCGCGGTTTTCGAAATAAGGTCGCGGATAAGATCAGCTTCCGGGGTTTGTCGCCAGATAGGCGATCAGATCGGCGCGATCGGCTGGGTCGGACAGACCGGAATACGACATTTTGGTGCCCGGTGCATAACCTGCCGGGTCTTCAAGGAACGCATACAGTTCTTCTTCTGACCAGACGTCGGCCGCTTCTACCAGCGCACCGGAATAAGCGTAGTCACCCACTGCGGCGACGTCACGGCCGACCACGTCGTAAAGGTGGGGGCCGACACCGTTCACACCGTCGTCCAGTGCGTGACACGCGCGACAGTTGCGGAACACGCCTTCACCAGCGGACGCGTCGGCCACAGCGAACGCTTCTTCGAACGACACGGTGACGACTTCTTCTGCGGGTTCGCCATCGCCGGCTTCGGGCACTTCAATCACATAGCCTTGTGCGTGATCTTCGCCGTGGTCGCCGCCACCGGAATAGATTGCCTCGGCAGCCCAGCCACCCAACAGGAAGACCAGTAAAGTGCCACACACCCCGCCAAGGGCCTTCGTCATCGTCATTGTGTCGAACATGTCGCGTTCTACCTCGCATTAAGTCGTTGCCGCCGTGTAGCCGTTTTCACCTCGTTAGTGCAAGGTATACTGGCGCGTCGAAACGCCCCAAACGGCGTAAGCACGTCACGCTTATCATTGCAGGAAAGATCACATCATGGCGCAGAAAATCGCGTTTCAGGGCGAATTGGGCGCCTATGGGCATCAGGCCTGCCTGGAAGCCCGCCCCGATTTCACCCCCCTGCCCTGTGCCACATTCGATGACACGCTTGCAGCCGTCAGGGACGGGCACGCCGATCTGGGCATGATCGCAATCGAAAATTCGACCTATGGCCGCGTCGCCGACGTGCATTCGCTGCTGCCCGAAAGCGGGCTGCATATCGTCGATGAAACCTTTGTGCGGGTGCATGTGAACCTGCTGGGCGTGCCGGGGGCCACGGTTGCGGATGTGAAACAGGCATTCGGTCACGTGGTGATCCTGCCGCAATGTGCGGGTTTCCTGCGCGAACATGACATCAAGGGCATCGTCAGTTCCGACAACGCCCGCGCCGCGCGTGAAGTGGCCGAAGCCCGCGATCCGTCCCGCGCCGCACTGGCATCTGCACTGGCCGCCGACATCTACGATCTGGACGTGCTGGCCGCCCATATCGAAGACCACGACCGCAACACGACACGATTCGTCGTCATGTCGCGCGACCCCGACCACACAAGACGCGGTGATGGTGTCATGGTCACGTCTTTCGTGTTTCGCGTCCGCAATATTCCTGCCGCACTTTACAAGGCGATGGGCGGTTTTGCGACCAACGGCGTCAACATGACCAAGCTGGAAAGCTACATGGTCGGCGGCACGTTTCTTGCCACGCAGTTCTACGCCGAAATCGAAGGCCACCCCGAAGACCCTGCCGTGGCCCGCGCGCTGGAAGAGCTGGATTATTTCACCGACCACCTGCGCCTGATCGGCGTCTTTCCCGCCGCGCCACGCCGGTTCGAGGTCAGCTAAGCGTCGGCTTGTCGCGGCTTTCGATGGTTTCCGCAAAATCGGCGACACGTTTCTTGAAACGGTTCGTCAGGTTGGCCTTTGCCAGTTTCAGCGATTGCAACAAGAGCCGGGCAGACAGGCTGGTCGCGCTTAGTTCAATCGACATCGACATACGTGTCTTGCGTTGCGACAGCGGCAACAATTCAACGCGGCTTTGCCCGTTCAGACCGTTGGCGACAATCGCGATATCCAGCAGGTTCGGCTTTTCCAACCGGGCCACTGTTGCCTGAACCCGGCGCGCCCTGCCGCGAAACGTGAAACTTATATCCCATGATGTGCCAACCGCGGCAGCGCCGCTTTCGGCCGTCGTGCGCCGAACTTCTGCGCCGCGCCGGATCATCTGGCGCTCAAATCCATCAAAATCAGTGACTTGTGCAAAAACGACGTCGATCGGTGCATTGATGTCTTCACGGGCGCTGAATTTCATGGAATTTCCTTTGTGGGTGCACTGCGTTCGACCTGGCCCGATGCTGCGTCAGTCAAGCGTATCGGCCAGCCAGCTTTCCAACAAAAAATGTGCAATTGCACCGGGGCGTGCAGGTTTGATGTCGCTGTGTTGCCCCGCGAATACATCCGCCATCTCTTCGCGTGTGACCCAGCGCGCGTCTTCAATTTCGACGGGATCAATCTGGATATCGCGGGTCAGCGCCACGCCGCGCATGCCGCACATCAAAGACGCGGGAAAGGCCCAGGGCTGGCTGGCCAGATAATCCACCTCGCCCACACGCACGCCGGATTCCTCGAACACTTCGCGGCGCACGGCGGCTTCTAGCGTTTCACCCGGTTCGACAAAGCCCGCCAACAGCGAATACATCCCGTCTGGCCAACCGGGCGAACGCCCTACCAGCACAGCATTGCCATGGGTGATCAACATGATGACGACCGGATCGGTGCGCGGGAAATGATGCCGTCCACAGTCCGGGCAGTTGCGTTGCCACCCCGCCGACGCCACGGTGGTTACAGCACCGCAGTTGGCGCAAAACCCGTGCGACCCATGCCACGCGAACATCGACCGTGCCATCGCGGCCAATTCCGCATCGGTCCGCGACAGGACGGTCATCGCTGCACGCAGTTCGACGAACCGCGCGTCATCGGTCAGTGCCGGATGGGTCTGTTCGGTCTGGTCAAGAAAACTGTCCAGATGCGTGCCGTCCAGATCGGCGGGTGTCCAGCCCGACAGGTCGGCGGCAAACACCGCGCGCCCGGCGATCCGCGCCAACAACAGATAGAACGGTCCCGCATCCGATAGGACGGGATGATCCGACCGCAAACGCACAAGCGCGCCATCCGCGATCAAAGGTTTGCCACGCCAAAGCGCGACCACATCCGAATCGTTGTAGTGGCTTTCCCACTGGGCGCGCCATTCAGCGGCGCGATCCAGATGCGCACCGCCGAATGTGACTGTCTCTGCTCTTTTCATAGGCTATGGAATGACACGCACCGGAACAAAGCTCAATCGAAACAGGTCATTGTCCACGATTTCGACACAGTTAACACGCAAGGGTTGCGGTCATGATGATACCGGTTCTTGTTCAGTCTATGATCGATCCGACACGCGACATTGCACAGGCGCGTTTGCGCGTCCTGCTGACGACCGATCTGCACATGCGGCTTGGCAGTTACAACTATTTCACCGGGCAGGAAGATCCGGGTGCGGGCTTGTTCTACCTTGCACCACGGATCGAAGCGGCGCGCGCCGCCGTTGACGCATCGCTGTTACTAGACGGTGGGGATTTTTTGCAAGGCACACCGCTGGCCGACGAAATCGCAGCCATGGGCACGCTTCCGCACCCCATGATAGCAGCGTTCAATCACCTGCGTTACGACGCGGTGACGCTGGGCAACCATGAATTCGAATATGGGCTGGATTACCTGCAAAAGGTCATCGACGACTGCCACGCGCCCGTGGTGTCCACGAATGTACGCACAGGCCCGACGGACAGCTTTGTCGCGCCGTGGGCGTTGATCAAGCGGTCGGTGGCGTGTTCTGACCGGCAGACCCGCGATCTGACCATCGGCATCATTGGGTTTGCCCCGCCCCAGATCACGGAATGGAGCGCGGACATTCTGAACGGTGTGCTGCACATCGAAGATGCCATATCCGCAGCTTTGACGCATATACCGCAGGTGCGGCGCGCTGGGGCCGATATCGTGATCGCGTTGTGTCACGGTGGGCCTGATACGACCACACACCGGACCCGGATGGAAAATCCTGCATCTGCGCTGGCCGGATTGCAGGGGATCGACGTGGTCCTGATGGGGCATCTGCACCGGACCTTTCCCGGACCTGAATTCGCCCATATGCCCGGCACCGATTGTGTGCGGGGCACCATCCACGGCACGCCTGCGATGATGCCGTCCTGTCATGGGAAAGCGTTCGGTCAGATGGACCTGAGTTTGACGCTGGATGGCGGCGGGAACTGGGCGGTGGCCGATCACACGGTCCAGATGATCGGTGCGGAAAAAGGCTTGACCGTTGGCGCGTCAGACATGGCGCGGGCGTTGATGCCGCAACTTGCCGCGCCCCACGCGGCAACCGTCAAGCGGCTGGCAGAACCGATCTGTGATACCCCCATTGCGCTGACCAGCTATTTTGCGGCGATCGGACGGGACGAAACCGCAGATCTGCTGGCGCGGGTGCAGGCCGACGTGATCCGCAACCATCTGCGCGGCACCCCGTTTGCGGACTTGCCCGTGCTTTCCAGCACAGCCCCGTTTGCGGCAGGCGGTCATGGCGGGCCCACGAATTATCTGAACATCCAGCCCGGTCCGGTCCGGCTGCGCGACTGCACTGCAATGGCCCCATTCGACAATCCGGTCTGCGCGGTCCTGCAGCGGGGCTGGCAAATCCGTGCCTGGCTGGAACGTTCCGCCGCCTATTTCAATCGGCTGGAACCGGGCCAGGCGGATCAGCCATTGGTGTCGGGTCACATCGCGTCTTATCATTTCGACACCATACACGGGCTGGAATACGTGATCGATCTTCAGTGCGATGCGCAGGCAGCGCCGCTTTTGAGTTTCGAAAAAGGACGCATCCGTGATCTGACCCTGAACGGTCAGCGCCTGAATGACGATACATTGGTCGTGGTGGCCACCAATGCCTATCGTGCGCGTGGGGGTGGATATCTGGTGACAGCCGACGAAAACGATATCGTTCATACCAGCCGCAAAGGCCTGCGCGAATTGCTGATCACAGCCCTGACGCTTGGTCAGGTCACCCCGCGTTCGCCCCGTAGGGTCTGGCGTTTCGCACCGATGCCCGGTGCGTCAGTGCTGTTCGGCAGCAGCCCGCGGGCCAAAGCATTGGCCCATCACATCCCCGGACTGACCGCGTTGGACATCACCACGGACGGTTTCGCGCAATTTCGACTTGCACTTTGACAGCCGCCGGGTTGCGCAGCATGTTTCCCCGGCCTATATCGGGTTCGAGGGGTTGATGCGGGCGAGTGCTTCGCCAACCTGGTCAGGACCGGAAGGTAGCAGCCACAACGAATTCCGCTTGGGTCGCTGTCAACCTCTCACCCACCGTCATCGCGCCACGCGGACCGAAGGAGGCCGATCTTGTTCATCGCTGTCCCCTTTGTCCGACTGCACTGATTGCCGGGGCGTTCTGTGTCCGACCCGTTAACACTGGAAACACTGGGTTGGACCGACCATTTTGCCGATCAGATCAGCGACGCCACAGGCACCCCGGCGCGTATCGCATCCGTGCACCGCAAACGTCTGGCTGCACTGACCGTCGATGGTCCGCTTAATCTGGTTCTTGACCCCGGCCTGTCGACCGCCACCATCGCTGTGGGTGATTGGGTGCTGTGCGATCCGTCAGCTGCGCGCGTGCTGCACCGTCTGGACCGTCAGACATCGCTGCAACGCGGCAAGGAATATGCCACCGGCGAACGTCAGTTGATCGCGGCCAATATCGACACGCTGTTCATCACCACGTCCTGCAATGCGGATTTCAACCTCGCCCGTCTGGAACGTTATCTGGCGCTTGCCCATGACGCAGGGATCACACCCGTGATCCTGCTGACCAAGGCCGATCAGGCGATGGATGCCGCACTCTATGTGGCAGAGGGGCGGACGCTGGGCGCGGACCTGCCCGTCGTTGCATTGAACGCCAAGGGCCGCGACGTGGCACAGGTACTCGCCCCGTGGTGCAGGCCCGGCCAGACTGTCGCGATGGCGGGATCGTCGGGCGTTGGCAAAACCACCATCGCCAACGCGCTGACCGGTGCCAATGCCGCCACCCAGGACATCAGGGAAGACGACGCACGCGGACGCCACACCACCACCGGGCGCAGCCTGCACCGTTTGCCCAATGGCGGCTGGCTGATCGACACGCCCGGCATGCGCGGTCTGGGGGTCGCGGATGTGGCGTACGGGATCGACGCGACATTTCCCGAAATCAGCGCGCTGACCGATCTGTGCCGGTTCCGTGATTGCAAACACGAGGCAGAGCCGGGGTGCGCCGTGCTGGCCGCAGTCGATGCAGGTGACGTGTCCGCAGACCGTCTGTCGCGTTACCGCAAACTGCGCCACGAAGATCACGTCGCAACCGAAACCACCGCCGAAACCCACGCGCGCAAGAAACGCCTGTCAAAAGCCGTCAACAGCCCGGAAAAAGGCCCAAAGAAACGTCGTTAAATCGATCTGTTTCAGGAATTGGCACCATGCGGACCGTCGTGATGCTTTTCTTTCTGCGTCGCCAATCTAAAATTCCTGCATGGCCAAGGACAACACAAAATCGGCGCAGGATCGCACCCAGTGGGCAGAGGACCGGACTGACTGGGCCGAAGACCGCACGATCCTCGCAGCAGAACGCACCTATGCGTCATGGTTGCGAACGGGGCTCACGTGCATCGCGATCGCGCTGGGGCTTCAGGCCGTCTTTGGTGCAGTGCAACCCCTTGGGCTGGCCAAGCTGGTGGCGTCGATTTTCCTATGCGCCGCGCTTGGCATTTTCTGGAATGCGTATCGCCGGGCCCGCGCCACGCTGAAAATCCTGCAAAGCCGCGATGCGACGCCGCAATCGACGCGCACATATACTGTAATGACGATCATCTTGATGGCTGGAACACTCGCAACAGGTGTCGTCCTGTGGTTGCTCTAGCACGGGCCGGCGCGTAGGTTCATCGCAGACCCAACCGAAAGCGTCCCATGTCAGATCAGCCCGCCTATCAGGTGCTCGCCCGTAAATACCGGCCGGAAACCTTTGCTGACCTTGTCGGGCAGGATGCGATGGTCCGCACGCTGAAAAATGCCTTTGCCGCCGACCGGATCGCGCAGGCCTTTATCATGACGGGGATTCGCGGCACCGGTAAAACGACGACCGCACGGATCATCGCCAAAGGCATGAACTGCATCGGGCCGGACGGCAACGGCGGGCCGACGACCGAACCCTGCGGCATCTGCGAACATTGCACGGCGATCATGCAGGGCCGCCACGTCGACGTCATCGAAATGGACGCAGCATCCAACACCGGCGTGCAGAACATCCGCGACGCGATCATCGAAACGGTCAGCTACCGCGCGGTTTCTGCCCGTTACAAAATCTTTATCATCGACGAAGTGCACATGCTGTCGAAATCGGCGTTCAACGCGCTGCTCAAGACGTTGGAAGAACCGCCAGCGCACGTCAAATTCATCTTTGCGACGACCGAAATCCGGCAGGTGCCGGTTACGGTCCTGTCGCGCTGCCAGCGGTTCGACCTGCGCCGGATCGAACCCGATGTGATGATCGGCCTGTTGCGCCGGATCGCGGGTGCCGAAAACGCCAATATCGCGGACGATGCGCTGGCCTTGATCACCCGTGCCGCCGAAGGGTCGGCGCGCGATGCCACGTCGCTGCTGGATCAGGCGATCAGCCATGGTGCCGGTGAAACCACCGCCGATCAGGTCCGCGCGATGCTGGGGCTGGCCGACCGGGGCCGCGTGCTGGACCTGTTCGACATGATCCTGCGCGGCCACGCGGCAGACGCGATGCTGGAACTGTCCAACCAATATGCCGAAGGCGCCGATCCGATGGCGATTCTGCGTGATCTGGCCGAAGTCACCCATTGGGTCAGCGTCATCAAGATCACCCCCGACGCCGCCGAAGACCCGACCGTCGGGCCAGATGAACGCACCCGCGGTCTGGCGATGGCGCAGGAACTGCCGATGCGCGTGTTGTCGCGGATGTGGCAGATGCTGCTGAAATCGCTCGAAGAAGTGGCGATCAGCCCGAACGCGATGATGGCCGCCGAAATGGCCGTGATCCGCCTGACCCACGTGGCCGACCTGCCCACCCCCGAAGAACTGGTCAAACGGCTAAAGGACGCGACACCGCCGCCCGCTGGCCCCGGCGGCAGCGGTCCGCGTGCGGCAGGCGCCGCCCCGTCTGCGACCAGCGCCGTGTCGCGTACGCACGCCCCGACCCACAGCGGCCCGTCCGGTCCATCGGCCAGTCTGGCCCCGCAACTGGCCGCCGACGCCTTGGCCCATTATGCCCGGTTCGAGGATGTGGTCGATTTGATCCGCCACCACCGCGACGTCAAATTGCTGGTCGAGGTCGAAACAGGCCTGCGGCTGGTCGCCTATCGCCCTGGCCGGATCGAGGTCAACCCAACCGCCGATGCGGCAGCCGATCTGACGCAACGTCTGGGTGCGCGATTGCAGGCCTGGACCGGTAATCGCTGGGCGATCAGCGTAACCAGCGACGCCGGAGAACCCACCATCGCCGAAGTGCGCGACGCCGCCGACAGCGCGCGCACCACAGCCGCGCGGGCCCATCCGCTGGTTCAGGCCGTCTTTGACGCCTTTCCCAACGCGCGTATCGCCGAAATCCGCACCGAAGAGGACCGCGCCGCCGAAGCGGCAGGCGATGCCCTGCCCGAAGTCGACGAAGAGTGGGACCCCTTCGACGACGACTGACCTTGCGGCGCCACCCAGGCACCCCTAGCTGATAATGAACAAAAGGAGGCACACGATGCTTAAAGGACTAGGCGGACTTGGCGATATGGCCAAAATGATGAAATCCGCGCAAGAAATGCAGGCCAAGATGGCCCAGATGCAGGACGATATGGACAGCATCATCGTCACGGGCGAATCCGGTGCCGGGCTGGTCAAGGCCACAGCCACTGCAAAGGGCGAATTGACGGGTCTGGACATCGATCCCAGCATTTTCAACGGCGACGACAAGGAAGTGGTCGAAGATCTGATCCTTGCCGCGATCAAGGATGCACAATCGCGCGCAAGCGCCCGCGCCCAAGAAGAAATGGGCAAAATTGCAGAAGATTTGGGCCTGCCGGCTGGCATGAAACTGCCGTTTTAGGACCATCACGCTGCAACACCCCGTCCTGTATACGCTTGTCAAAGGCGCGGCTTTCGTCCGCGAACGCCGCTAGATGTCAGACACGCCCCCAGAAATTGACGACCTGATCGCCCTGATGGCCAAGCTGCCGGGGCTGGGGCCACGGTCTGCCCGGCGCGCCGTGCTGCATCTGGTGAAAAAACGTGCCATGCTGCTGGTGCCACTGGCGGATGCGATGCAAAAGGTCGGCGCAACGGTGCGCGAATGTCTGAACTGCGGCAATATCGCAACTAGCGATATCTGCACGATCTGCGCGTCGGAACGTCGGGCCACCGGCGAAATTTGCGTGGTCGAAGATGTCTCCGACCTGTGGGCGATGGAACGCAGCCAGCAATTCAAAGGACGCTATCATGTCTTGGGCGGCACACTGTCGGCACTGGATGCCGTCGGGCCAGAGGATCTGCGCATCCCACGGCTGTTGGATCGGATCAAATCCGAAAACGTGACGGAAATCATTCTGGCGCTTGGGGCCACCATCGACGGCCTGACAACGGCGCATTACATCGCAGACCAACTGCCGGAAATCACGGTCACGTCGCTCGCCCAAGGTGTCCCCGTCGGCGGAGAGCTGGATTATCTTGACGACGGGACGATCACCGCCGCCCTGCGCGCGCGCCGCGCATTGTAACCCCCCGCCGCTTGGCAAAGGCCCAGCAAACAAAAGACCCGCCTGCGTGATGCAGACGGGTCATTATCATTGAGGTCTTGGAAACAAGCCGCTGTTGTCAGCGCCGCATATCGCTGTCGTCGTCATCCTCGTCTTCGTCGTCGTTGCGCGCATCGACGTCGTCGGGCAGATTGAAAAAGCTGTCGGCATCACGCACGTCGCGGTTATCGGCGACTTCTTCTTCTTCTTCGGGCTGTTCCGTCAGGGTAAAGGTTTCCAACCCGGCGATAGAGGTCGGCATCCGCGCGTCCGGTGCCGCGCCAAGACTGCTTTCGGTGCTGACCAGCTTGCGACGTTCATCATCGGTCATTGCCCCACCTTCGGCCGCGCGCTTTGCGTTAGCTTTTTGCACAGCGGCGTCCAGTTCGGACTGCTTGCACAGGCCCAGCGCCACGGGATCAATCGGTTCAAGGTTGTTGATGTTCCAATGCGTGCGTTCGCGGATCGCCTGAATGGTCGGCTTTGTGGTCCCGACCAGCTTGCTGATCTGTCCGTCCGACAATTCGGGATGGAATTTCACCAGCCAGTAGATCGACGCGGGGCGGTCCTGCCGCTTTGACAGAGGGGTGTAGCGCGGACCGCGGCGTTTTTCTTCACCGACGGCGGCCTTGTAGAATTTCAGCTTCAGCTTGTGGGACGGGTCCGCCATCGCGCGGTCCAGCTCGTCCTGCGCCAACTGGTTGTTGGAAATCGGGTCAAACCCTTTGACGCCCTGCGCCACGTCACCATCCGCGATGCCCTGCACTTCCAGTTCGTGCATGCCACAGAAATCTGCGATCTGCTTAAAGGTCAGCGTGGTGTTGTCACACAGCCAGACAGCTGTTGCCTTGGCCATGATCGGTTTGTTGTCAGCCATCGTCTTTCTCCTGCATTTGACAAGCCTGTCCCGCGCCCTTGAGGGGGCTGACCGCGTGGGCCGGGTTCGCATTGTCGGGGAACTTGGCTGCTATATAGTCGGCACGAGGCAAATTGGAAAGACCGCAAATGTTCAAATGGATGACGGCCCTGACTTTGCTTGCGCAGCCCCTAGCGGCGGATGAAGCAGGTGATTTCGATTACTATGTGATGGCGTTGTCGTGGTCGCCAAACTGGTGCGATCAAGAAGGCCGCGCACGCAATTCCCCGCAGTGCGCGCCCGACGCGGATTACGGCTGGGTGCTGCACGGACTATGGCCGCAATACGAAAACGGTTATCCGCAGGATTGTCAGGTCGCTTACACCCCGCCGTCGCGCCGCCAGACTGCCGCGATGGCCGACATCATGGGGACCAGCGGGCTGGCGTGGTATCAGTGGAACAAGCACGGTACCTGTTCGGGATTATCGCCGCAGGCCTATTTCACGCTGGCGCGGGACGCCTATGACAGCATCGCCATTCCGCAAGCGTTTCGCGCGTTGACCCGCGACGTCACCCTGCCCGCATCATTGATAGAGGAGGCATTTATTGACAAGAACCCCGACCTGTCGCCCGACGGCGTGACAATCACGTGCCGCAGCGGTGCCATTCAGGAAGCGCGGATCTGTTTGACAAAGGATCTGACCCCACGTGACTGCGGCGCGGATGTGGTGCGGGATTGCACCCTGCAAAGCGCGGCTTTCGGGGCGATCAACTGATGTGGCATCTGCGCCCCGGCGATGATGTGGGTCCGCTGGATGACTGGCCCTTTGACAGCCCCGTCAGCGATTACGTGATCCTGTCCGGCACACCGCGCGCCAGTGGGCGGCTGTTCGACGGCGGGCCGGGTCACGTGACCCGCGCCGGGATCTGGCGCTGCACGGCGGGCGCATTCACCTGCACCGAACAAGGGACAGAGATGATGACGATCCTGTCCGGCAATGGCCAGATCCGCGACCACGCGACCGGCACCATCACCGCATTCGCCGCCGGCGACGTGCTGTTCAGCATGGATGGCCGCCGTGTCACATGGAACATCGACAGCGATGTGACCAAGGTTTTTTACGCCATGAAACCGGGCGGTTACTGATTGAAGTTGTGCCGGAATTTCCGTCGCAAATTTAGCCCTATTGCACAAAAGGACCGGGATCGAACGCGTGCAGTGCCCTGTCCGCGTCCATCGGTGTCTTGCCCGCGCGTTGCAGCCGTGTGATCCGCACGGCACCGTTTCCGCAGGCGATGGTCAGGCCGTCCCCCAGCACCTGCCCCGGCTCGCCCGTTGCATCGACAACCGCGCTGCCCAGCAGTTTGACCCGTTCCCCGCCGATGTCGCACCACGCGCCGGGTGCAGGCGACAACCCCCTGATATGGGCGTCGATGTCTGCTGCGGGGCGGGTCCAGTCGACACGCGCCTCTGCCTTGTCGATCTTGGCGGCATAGGTCACGCCGTCGTCGGGTTGCGGTGATTGGCGCAGGTCAGCAAGTGCGGCCAAGGCTTCGACAATCAGGCGCGCACCCATGGTGGACAACCGGTCGTGCAGCGTGCCAGTCGTGTCATCGGGTGTAATCGGTGTCGCCTCGCGCAACAGGACGGGACCGGTATCCAGCCCTGCCTCCATCTGCATGATGCAGATGCCGGTCTGCGCGTCGCCCGCCATGATCGCCCGGTGGATCGGGGCAGCCCCACGCCAGCGCGGCAACAGCGATGCGTGGATATTCAGACAGCCGTGGGTGGGCGCGTCCAGCACCGCCTGCGGCAGGATCAAACCATAGGCCACGACAACCGCAACATCCGCCCGCAAAGCGGCAAAATCCGCCTGTGCTGCGTCCGATTTCAGCGACACCGGATGGCGGACCGTCAGGCCAAGCTGTTCCGCACGTTGTTGCACCGGGCTTGCACGTTCCTTTTTGCCGCGTCCGGCAGGGCGTGGCGGTTGGCTGTAAACGGCGACCACATCATGTCCGGCATCAACCAGTGCCTGCAGCACCGGGACCGAAAAATCCGGCGTTCCCATAAAGACAATACGCATATGACGCCCCCCGTTGCCCGTGTTGCGGCCAACCTAGCGTGTCGTGCAGCGATGGCTAGCGGCGAAGTGATCGGTTCTAGCTGCCAAACAGCCCCGTCAGCGCGCGTTGCACCAGCCCCGTGACCGACGGACGTTTGACCGCCTGAAACGGCAGGGGGCGGCAGACCTCTATCGCGGCGACACCGACGCGGGCGGTCAGCGCGCCGTTCACGATGCCTTCGCCGAACCGGCGCGACACCTTTGACAACAGACCACCACCCGCGACAGAGCTGATCAGGTCGTCACCCACCGCGACGGCACCCGTCGCCACCAGATGCGACAGAACCGTGCGGACCAGCCGCAGACTGCCCAGCGTGCCGGACCGCCCGCCATAGATTTCCGCAATCCGCCGGATCATGCGCACGTTTGCCGTCAGCGCGGTAAACACATCCGCCAGCGCCAGCGGCACCACCGCTGTCACCAGCGCCACCTGCCGCGCTGCGGCCTGCACCTCTGTCACCGCGCGGGTGTCCAGCGGGACCAGCAGGCTGCGTTCGGCCAGTTCTAGCAAGCCGTCGGCATCCATCATTTCAGGCGCGCGGTTAGCCAGCTGCGCGCGGCCCCAACTGGTGTCGGGGCGGCCAGCGTAAAGCCCTGTCAGGTGGTCCACGACCTTGCGCGCGGCTTTCAGATCGTGGCCCGCATGGGCGGCGGCGGCTTCGGCCTGCACCCGGTCGATGCGACGCAGGCGGCTAAAGGCCTGCAATTCGCGCAGTACGACGGCAATGCAGACGCAGGCGAACAACACCAGCAGGCCGGTGAACAGCATCCCCAGAATAGGGTTGGCCGCGATCAAGCCGTTGATGTAATTCCACGCCGCCAGCGACACCATGAACCCCAGAATGGCCAATAGCAGCGACCAGAACCAGCGGGCCAGCGGGCTGCGCCGCCGGGTGCCCAGCGCCACGACGGTCTGCATCGCAGCACCCTGTGGCGCGTCATCGACAATGGCCGGTGCGGTCGCCGGGGTCTGGTCCGACGGCGCGTCAAGGTCGATCAGCACCGGCCCCTTCACAGCCGGTCCCCGATCAAAAACTCTGCCGCCTTGTCCAGCCGGATATGCGGCGGGCCCTCGCCCGGTTTCAGTGTCAGATGCGCGGGCGCAAAACGCATGACCTTGTAATCGCCTTCACCCCAGGTTTCTGCCCCCGAACGCGCGGGCGCCAGCAGATGCGCGGGATCGGTCGGCAATTCGCCGGGATGGAACGCGGCCTGTTTGCCGCCGTCCAGCAGTCGCCCGCGCACAACATCCAGCGTGCCGCCCTGATGGTCGATGGTTTCCTCGACCGTGGTGCGCAGTGCCGCGATCGACATTGCCTCTGTCCGCGCACCTGCGAAATCGGCGCGGTCCTGCGCGTCGCGCAACAGCGCCTTTGTGATCGCGGTCAGTTGCGGGTGCTGGCTGTGGTGCAGATGGTCGGCCTTGGTCGCGGCGAACAGGATGCGTTCGACACGGCGGCCCTGAAAGATGCGACTGATAAAGCTGTTTCGCCCCGGATTGAACGCGGTCAGAATCTCGGCCATCGCGCTGCGCAGATCGTCCAGCGCGCGCGGACCTGCGTTGATCGCACCCAGCACGTCGACCAGCACGACCTGCCGGTCGATCTTGGCGAAATGATCACGAAAGAACGGGCGGACGACATGCTTTTTATAGGCTTCGAACCGGCGGGCAAATTCACGCGCCAGCGACCCGCGCGGCGTGTCGCCCGCTGGCAACGGCGCAAAGGTCAGCACCGGGCTACCCGCCAGATCGCCGGGCAGCAAAAAGCGGCCCGGCGTGCAATCCGAAAATCCGTCGGCGCGGGATGCTTGCAGATGGGCGGTATAGGCATCGGCCAGCACCCGTGCCGCGGGTTCATCCAGTTTGGCGGCAGGATCGGCAGCCGCCAGCGCCGCCAGATAGGCATCGCCCAGCGGGCGTCCCTTGGCGCGGGTCAAGGCCGCCTGCGACCATTGATCATAGTCCTGATCGAGCAGCGCCAGATCCAACAACCATTCGCCCGGATAATCGACGATATCCAGATGCACGGTGCGCGGTCCCTGTATCCCCGCAAGCAGCCCCGACGGCTGCACGCGCAACGACAACCGCAGTTCCGAGATATGGCGTGTGCCGTCCGGCCACTGCGGGTCGGCGGCGGTCAGATCGTTCAGATGGCTTTCGTAGTCAAAACGCGGCAGCGTATCGTCAGGCTGCGGTTGCAAATAGGCGGTCTGGATCGCACCCGTCGTCGCCGCACGCAGTTGCGGCATCCGCCCCCGGTTCATCAGGTTCGCCACCAGTGACGTGATGAACACCGTCTTGCCCGCCCGCGACAGGCCAGTGACGCCCAGCCGGATGACGGGATCGCTGAACGGGGCCGTCAGGGGCCGCGTCACCGCGCCCGCCATGTTGCCCATGCCGCGCGCAATCTGGTCGGTAAAATCGGTCAGGCCCAAACGTGTCCCCTTCTGCTGCGCCCACAGATAGGGGCTGCGGCGGGGATTGGGTAGGGATTGATTTACCTGACGGCGGCTCTTACGACCGGGACATGCCACGATATGCGTTGAAAATCGAATACAACGGCGCGCCGTTTTCAGGCTGGCAGCGGCAGGCGCAACAGCCATCCGTGCAGGCCGCGATAGAGCATGCGCTGGCGAAACTGGAACCCGGCCCGCATACCATCGCGGCGGCGGGTCGGACCGATGCGGGCGTCCATGCCACGGGTCAGGTGGCACAGTGCGATTTGTCCCGCGACTGGGACCCGTTTCGGCTGTCAGAGGCGCTGAATTATCATCTTAAACCGCATCCCGTCGCGGTGCTGGATTGCGCTGTGGTGGACGACAGTTGGCACGCGCGGTTCAGTGCCGTTGAACGCCGTTATCTGTTCAAGCTGATGGCACGCCGCGCGCCGCTGACCACGGACGCAGGACAGATGTGGCGCGTGATGCAGCCGCTGGATATCGCGGCCATGCAGGCGGGGGCAGATCACCTGCTGGGACGGCACGATTTCACGACGTTTCGCGCGGCAGGCTGTCAGGCCGACAGTCCTGTGCGGACCTTGGATGAGCTGACGATTGCGCAACAGCCAACCCATAGCGGCCAGCTGATCCATATTCACGTGCGCGCGCGGTCTTTTTTGCACAATCAGGTCCGCAGTTTTGTCGGGACGCTGGAACGGGTTGGGTCCGGGCAATGGGAACCTGACGATGTGCGGACCGCCTTGCTGGCAAGGGATCGCAGCGCCTGCGGTCCCGTCTGTCCGCCGTCTGGATTGTATCTGGCGGGCGTCAAATACCCGGTGGACCCCTTTGCAGCGGACTGACACGCAGGCGAACGCCACACACACATTCCCGTGTAATCCGGCGACGCCCTGCTGCCATGACATACCAGTCATTTGCGTTTGCTGTTCGATGCACTAAAACCATGGGTAATTCTGGGGTTGTGGGTCGGACATGATGAAACGGATTTTGCTGGCCGCAGGCCTTTGGGCGGTTTCGACCGTGGCCGCGCAGGCACAGACAATCACCCTGAACGCCCCGGCAGCCGACGACGACCTGACGACCTTGCTGCGCGATGCATCGCTGTCGCTGTCCATTCAAGCGGACGAAGAGAGCGAAAAGGCACCGCAGGATTATGTCGCCGCCGCCCGTGCCGATTACCGGCGGCTGCTGACGGCGCTTTATGCAGCCGGTTATTACAGCCCTGTCATTTCCATCGCCGTCAACGGTGTTGAAGCGTCGCGTATTCCGCCGCTCGACGGACCGTCGGTCATCAATACCGTAACGCTGGACGTACAGCCCGGCCCGCTATTCACCTTTGGTCAGGCCGACATTGGCCCGGTCGCACCGGGCACCGAATTGCCCGAAGGCTACGCCGTCGGTGAGGATGCAAAGGCCGACGTGATCCGACAAGCCGCCAGCACCGCGCGGACCCGCTGGCAGGAACTGGGCTATGCCAAGGTGCGTGTCGCGGATCAGCAGATTACCGCGCTGCACAGCCAGAACCTGCTGAATGCTGACGTGCGTCTGGACACAGGCCCACAGCTGACCTTTGGCGACCTGACCATCGTGGGAAACGAAGACGTGCGCACCGCAGCCATCCGCCGGATCGCGGGTCTGCCCGTAGGGGCCGTCTATTCCCCCGAGACACTGACCGAAGCGGCGAACCGCCTGCGCCGCACCGGCGCCTTTGACAGCGTCGCCCTGACCGAAGCCGAAGAAATCGGCCCGAACGACACCCTGCCGATCACCGCCACAGTCGCGGAAAGCCTGCCGCGCCGGATCGGTTTCGGTCTGGAATTGTCGTCGGTCGAAGGGGTGCGTGTCTCGACGTTCTGGATTCATCGCAACGCGTTTGGAGGGGCCGAAAACTTTCGCGTCGATGCCGCCGTGGCAGGTATCGGCGGCACCACGGGCGGGACCGATTACACCCTGTCAACCGCGCTGAAAGTGCCAGCCATCTATGGCCCAAAGACGGATTTCACCTTTACCACATCACTCAGCCGCGAGGACGAGCCGGAATTTCTGGCAGATCAGTTCGCGACGCAGGCGCTGGTCAGCCGCCTGATAACCGACGATCTGGAAATCGAAGGCGGTCTGGGTCTGCTGGTCGCACGCGAAGAAACCAATTTCGGTGACCGCGATTACGTGCTGGCGACCGCACCGCTGGCGGCGACCTATGACAGGCGCAACAGCGAAACCGACGCTACATCGGGCTATTATCTGGCCGCATCCGCCACACCGTTCATCGCACTTGATGGCGGCGAAAGCGGCGCACGGGCATTTCTGGACGGACGCGGCTACGTCAGTTTCGGCACCGACGACCGTTTCACGATTGCAGGCCGGGCGCAGGTCGGCACGGTCACCGGACCGGACATTGATCAGGCACCGCAGGATTTCCTGTATTATTCAGGCGGCACCAGCACCGTACGTGGTCAGGGTTATCAATCGCTGGGCGTGCCGCTGGTCGTCAACGGCGAGGACGTGCTGGTTGGCGGCAAGTCCTTTGCAGGCGCCCAGATCGAGGCACGGGTCGGCGTCACCGATGCGATCAGCGTCGTTGGATTTTACGATTACGGCTATGTCGGGGCCACGTCCACGCCGTTGCAGGACGGGGCCGACCATTCAGGTGTCGGGCTGGGTGTGCGCTATGACACCGGCATCGGCCCGATCCGTCTGGACATCGGGACACCGGCCAGCGGTGACGATCAATTCAAGTCAGTCGAAGTCTACATCGGGATCGGGCAAGCGTTTTGAAAAAGTATCTTGTTATCGCAGCCGTCACAGCCTTGCCCTGTACCGCCATCGCGCAGGATGACGAGGGCGAAGGTTACCTGACCCGTCTGATTCAGGAAAATTTATCCGGCGACGACCGGATCGTCGATATCCAAGGCTTTGAAGGGGCGTTGTCGTCCGAAGCGACGGTCGAACGGATCACGGTGGCCGACAGCGAAGGGGTATGGCTGACGCTGGAAGACGTCACGCTGGACTGGAACCGCAGCGCGTTGCTGCGCGGACGGATCGACGTGCGGGAACTTAGTGCGGAATTGATCCGCGTGGACCGCGGGCCGATCACCTCTGCCGTAGACGATCTGCCCGACGCAGAGGCACAGCCGTTTTCGCTTCCAGAGCTGCCTGTGGGGATCAATCTGGATACACTGGATATTGCCCGCATCGAATTGGGCGAACCCATTCTGGGCGAAGCGCTGGCACTGTCGCTGCAAGGCTCTGCCGCGCTGGCGGGTGGTGAAGGCACGGCAAATATTACCGCCACACGGCTGGACGGTCAGACCGGCGTGTTTGAAATCGAAGGGTCGTACGACAACGAAACACAGATCCTTGGCCTGAACCTGCGGATCGAAGAAGGCGACGACGGACTGATTGCAACACTTGCCGATATTCCCGACACCCCGCCGTTGTTGCTGACGCTTCAGGGCGAAGCGCCGATCAGCGAATTTGCCGCCGAACTGACCCTAGCCACATCCGGCCAAGACCGGATCACCGGCAATTTCGCGATTGACCAGACCGATACGCAAACCGGGTTCGCGCTGGATATCGGCGGCGACATCACGCCGCTGCTGGCCCCCGATTATCAGGACTTTTTCGGCAACGACGTGTCGCTTGTCGCAACCGGTGCGCGGTCGGAAAACGGCGCGTTCTTTCTGTCCGACCTAAATCTGCAGGCGCAAAAACTGAACCTGCAAGGCGAGGTCCGTGTCGGTCCCGATGGCTGGGCGGAATTCATCGACCTGACCGGCACCGTGGCGGATAGCAGTGGCGAAAGCGTGCTATTGCCCATCGGCGGTCCGCGCACGTATGTCGACAACGTCGATCTGTCGATCCAGTTCGACGACAGCACCGGCGATGACTGGACCGCTGCATTCGACATCGACGGTTTCGACCGTCCGGGTCTGGGCATCGGCCAGATCACCCTGAACGGCGGCGGCACCATCCGCGAAGAAACCCCGACCGACGGCGGGCTGTTCACGGCCGACCTGCAATATGCGGCCAGCGGGCTGCAATTGGACGACGCAGGCGCGGCAGAGGCGTTTGGCGACAGCGTGAACGGCCGGATCGAAGTGATCCACAATGACGACGACCCGATCGAAATTCCAACCCTGACGCTGACCGGACCCGGCATCGAACTGGACGCCGAAGCGACCATCGACACCAGCGGCGATACGCCAGTGGTGCAGACACGATTGACGTTTGACGCCGATGCCATCGGTCGTTTTTCCACCCTTGCCGGGCGCGATTTGAACGGTGCGGCGCAGGCGACCGTCAATGCGATGCTGCAGCCGCTGGACGGCATGTTCGATGTGACCATCGACGCGCAGACCGAAGATCTGGCCGTGGATATCGCACAGCTTGACCCGGTCCTGTCCGGGCCCGGTACAGTGCGTCTGAACGCCGTGCGCGACACCGAAGGCACGCGTATCCCCACCCTGCGGATCGAAACGCCACAGGCATTGGTCACGGCCCGCGCAAATCTGACCAGCACGATCAGCACCGGGACATTCGACGTATCCGTCCAGAATGTCGGGCTGATCGTCGACGGGTTGAACGGGCCTGCGCAGATCACGGGCGACGCAGACCGCGATGACACGGGCACCGTCAATTTTGACATGCGGGGCAGCGCACCCGATACCACATTCAACGCAAGCGGCACGGTCGTCCCGTTCGACGAAACCCAACAGGTGAACGCCACCATCAATGCGACGCTCGGCGACCTGTCGCTTTATCGTGACATCAGCGGTCAGGATTTGTCCGGTGCTGTTCAACTTGCCGTCGATACCACACTGCTGGTCGATCTGACCGATTACACAGCGCAGATCGATGCCACGACGCAAGACCTGCAAACCGGATTCGATCAGGTCGATCCGCTGCTGATGGGCGATGGATCGCTGTCGGGCACGGTCGGCTACACCGCGGATACGCTTTACAGTGTCGACGACCTGAACCTGCAAACGCCGCAACTGTCGCTGACCGGCGATCTGTATGGCGGGCTGACGGGACCGGCAAATGCGGATGTGGACCTGCGGATTTCGGACGTGGGACTGATTGTCGACGGGCTGACCGGCCCGTTGTCCGCATCGGTCGAAGCGGACCGCGCGGCGGATGACACCGCACGCGTCGTGCTGGATGCCACTGGCCCCGGCGTGGACGTGGACGCCGATGTGCAGATCGCAGCACCACAGGACGACTACCGCATCACCGGCATCATCGACGCCGCGATCCCCGACCTTGCGCCCTATGCCGCGCTGGCGGGGCAGGACGCCATTGCGGGCGGCGTTGACCTGCGGGTCGACGGCACGCTGCTGCCGGACCTCAGTCTGTTTGACGTGACGCTGAATGGCACGACACAGGATATCGCCACCGGCATCGCGCAGGTCGATCAATTGATGGCCGGACAGGGCCGCATATCTGGCGGGGTGGCCCGCACGGGGCCGGATGCATTTGCCGTGGACGATCTGGATGTCGCAACACCGCAATTCACGCTGGCTGGCAATGCCGCTGGCGGCCTGACAGGGCCGCTGAACGCGGATATTCAGGCGACGCTGAACGACGCCGGCGCCTTGGCCCAGGGGCTGAACGGCGCGCTGGCGCTGGACCTGACCGCATCGCGTAACGCGGCAGGTACGGCGCAGGTCGATCTGACAGCGGATGGCAGCGGCACCGATGTGGCCATCAACGCCAGCATTGCCCCGCAAGAGGACGACTATCGCGTGGCGGCGGACATCGACGCCGATATCACCCAACTGTCCCAATTCGCCGGACTGATCGGTCAGCCCGTGTCTGGGGGGCTGTCGGTCACGGGCAACGTCGAACTGCTGCCCGACCTGTCGTTCGTCGATGTGCAGGCCCGCGCCGAAACCCGCCAATTGGCCATCGGAAACCCGCAGGTTGATCAACTGCTGGCAGGCAGCGGCACCGTCACGCTGGATGCGACAAAGCAGGGTGACGACATCAGCGTGCGTGCGTTCGATGTGCAGTTCCCGCAGGTCAGCGCATCCGGCGCATTGACGGCCGGTGCCGGCGGATCTGCCACTGGCCAGATACAGGCCCGGCTGGCCGATGTGGGACTGTTCACCGACGCGCTCAGCGGACCGGTCACGGCCGAAGGCGAGATCGGGCGCACCGACGGCGGTGCCTATACGCTGGATCTGGACGCCACGGGACCGGGCGGTATTCAGGTCAGCGCAGACGGGCAGATCGCCCCGGATTTCACCCTGAATATCGACGCGGATGGCAGCGTTCCGTTGGGCCTAGCCAATCCGTTCATCGACCCACTGCGACTGGCGGGGACCGCAACCTTTGACCTGTCGGTCAACGGCCCCCCTGCCCTGACGTCGGTGTCCGGGCAGATCGCGACCTCCGGGACCCGGCTGGCCATTCCTGCGATCTCTCAGGCACTGGAAGACATTTCCGGCACCGTTGCACTGAATGGCACGACGGCGCAGGTCGACATCACAGCTGCGGTGCAGTCGGGCGGCCAGTTGACGCTGACAGGACCCGTGGCACTGTCGGACGGTTACGATGCCGGGCTGTCGCTGGCGCTGCGCGCCGTCACGCTGCGTGATCCAAACCTGTATGAGGCGATCCTGAACGGGCGTGTGACGGTTGATGGCCCACTGGCGGGCGGGGCCGTCATCGGCGGCGACGTGCAGTTGAGCGAGGCGAATATTCAGGTGCCGTCCTCTGGCGTCGGGGGCTTGGGCGAATTGCCAGAGGTGCGCCACCTGAATGCCAGTCCCGCCGTGCGGCGGACGCTTGACCGGGCTGACGTGGCGCTGTCGGGTGAACCGGTGACGGAAAACGGCGGCGATGGCGGTACCGGTCCGGTCTATCCACTGGCCCTGACCGTCACGGCGCCGAACCAGATCTTTATCCGGGGCCGCGGTCTGGATGCCGAACTGGGCGGGGAACTGACACTGGGCGGAACCACCGCCGATATCGTGCCGGTCGGACAATTCGACCTGATCCGGGGCCGCATCAACATCCTGCAACAGCGCTTTGACCTGACCGAAGGGTCCGCCAGCTTGCAGGGCGATTTCGTACCCTATCTGCGGCTTGTCGCGGCGACGGAAACCGACAGCGGCACCGTCGTCCGGATCATCGTCGAAGGCCCGGCTGACGATCCCGAAGTCCGGTTCGAATCCACCCCAGACCTGCCCCAGGACGAGGTGCTGTCACGGCTGATCTTTGGTCGTGACCTGTCCGAAATCTCGCCTTTGCAGGCGGTGCAACTGGCCGCCGCCGTGGGCGAGTTGGCTGGACGCGGCGGCGGCGGGTTGATTGACGGCTTCCGGTCCGATCTGGGGCTGGACGATTTCGATGTGACGACGGATGCGGATGGCAACGCTGCGCTACGCGCGGGGAAATACCTGTCGGACAACCTGTACACAGACGTCACGATCGGCAGCGACGGATCGACGGAAATCAACCTGAATCTGGACATCACCGACGAGATCAAAGCCAAGGGCACCGCAGGCGCCGATGGCGAAACCAGTATCGGGATCTTTTTCGAACGGGATTACTAGGCGCTGACCGCCAGCACGTTTTCCGGTTCGTGATACGGACAGGCGACAAGATGGCCCGGCGCGACTTCCAGCATCGGGGGGATCGCCTTGGCGCAGCTTGGCTGTGCCTTGGGGCAACGGGTGCGGAACACGCATCCCGATGGTGGGGAAATCGGTGACGGCAATTCCCCGTCCAGCGTCCTGCGCGCGCGTTTGCGTTCCAGTACAGGATCGGGGATCGGCACCGACGCAATCAGCGCCTGCGTATAGGGATGTTCGGGCCGCATCGTGATTGTTTGCGCCTCGCCAACTTCCATCTGACGGCCCAGATACATCACGACGACGCGGTCGCTGATATGTTTTACCACCGACAGATCGTGCGCGATGAAAATCATCGACAGCCCCATGTCGCGCTGCAATTCGCGCAGCAGGTTCACCACCTGCGCCTGCACCGACACGTCCAGCGCAGAAACCGGTTCGTCACAGATCAACAACTTTGGCTTCAGGATCAGGGCACGCGCGATGCCGATGCGCTGGCACTGACCACCGGAAAATTCGTGCGGATAGCGGTTCACAAGGTTCGGCAGCAGGCCCACGCGTTGCATCATGTCCTGCACCCGCGCCTTGCGGTCGGCACGGCTGACGTTCGGTTCATGTGTGACCAGCGGTTCGGCGATGATGTCCCCCACGGTCATGCGCGGGTTCAACGCCGCCAGCGGGTCCTGAAAGATCATCTGCACATCACGGCGATGCACGCGGCGCTGGCGCGGGGTCATGTCGGCCAGATCGTGGCCTTCGAAATTGATCTGTCCGCCAGACGACGGCACGGTGCCGACGATGGCACGGGCCAGCGTTGATTTGCCAGACCCGGATTCACCCACCACGCCCAGACATTCGCCCGGTTGCAGATCGAAAGACATATCACTGACCGCGTGCAATTTCAGCGGCTGGGTCCAGGGCCAGGCACCACGCGGACGGATGTCGAATGTCACGGACAGGTTGCGGAGCGACAAGATTGGATCGGTCATGCTGACACCTCCTCTTTGGACACGTGGCAGGCGCGGCGGCGGTTTCCATCAAAGGCCAGCAATTCCGGCGGGATACGGGGACAGACGTTCTGGACGTATCCACAGCGTGCCGAAAACGGGCAGCCCTGCGGCAAACGCGACATATCAGGTGGTTCACCGGCGATGGTCAGCAATTCATCGTCGTCGCGGTCCAGACGCGGCACCGCGCGCAAAAGACCCTTGGTATAGGGGTGTGTCGGATCGGCAAACACAGGATCGGTGGGTCCGTCTTCCATGATCTGGCCGCCATACAGGACCAGCGTCCGGTCGCAAAATCCCGCGACGACGCCCAGATCGTGGGTGATCAGGATGATGGCGGTGCCGAAATCGTCACGGATTTCGGCCAGCAGCTGCATGATCTGCGCCTGCACCGTCACGTCCAGCGCGGTCGTCGGTTCATCCGCGATCAGCAGACGGGGGCGGCACAGCAGCGACATGGCGATCATGATCCGCTGACGCATCCCGCCGGAAAATTCGTGCGGATAGGACCGGATGCGGTTGCGTGCATCGGGAATTTTCACCGCGTCCAGCATCCGCACGCTTTCGGCGATCGCGTCCTTTTTCGACACACCGTTATGCAGGGTCAGCACCTCGGCCATCTGGTCGCTGATCCGGATATAGGGGTTGAGTGACGTCATCGGGTCCTGAAAGATCATGCCGATCTGTTTGGACCTGACCTTGTTCATCTGGCGTGGCGTCAGCGACAGCAGGTCGGTGCCGTCGAAATTGACCCGGCCAGACGCCCTGCCGTTGCGCGCCAGCAGTCCCATAAGTGCAAAGGCGGTCTGGCTTTTGCCTGACCCGCTTTCGCCGACGATGGCCAGCGTTTCGCGTTCGTCGAGCTGAAAGTTCACGCCGTTTACGGCATTCACATCCCCGTCCGCGGTCGAAAAGGTCACCCGCAGGTTGTCGATATCTAAAAGCATCGGCGGTCCTAAAAGTCCTGTGTTGTTACCGATCCTTGGGATCGAGTGCGTCGCGCAGGCCGTCGCCCACAAAGAAGAAGCCGAAGATCGTCAGGACGAAGAACCCTAGCGGAAAGAACAGCTGCCACAGCACGCCATAAGCCATGTTCGACGCCCCCTGAGAGATCAGCGCCCCCAGCGACGTGTTGGGTTCCTGCACGCCCAGCCCCAAAAAGCTGATGAAGGATTCAAAGATGATCATCTGCGGCACCAGCAGCGTGGCATAGACGATCACGATCCCCAGCAGGTTCGGCACGATGTGGCGCATGATGATCTTGAACGGGGCGACGCCAGTGGCGTGGGCGACCTCTACGAATTCCTTGTTCTTGATGCTCAGTGTCTGGCCACGCGCGATCCGTGCCATATCCAGCCACGAAATCAGACCGATCCCCAGAAACAGCATAAAGATAGACCGCCCGAAGATCACCAGCATCAGGATCAGCACAAACATGAACGGGATCGACATCAGCACGTCGACAAGCCGCATCATCACATCATCGGTGCGCCCGCCCGCATAGCCCGCAACCGCGCCGTAAAGCGTGCCGACGATGACCGCGACCAACGCACCGACGATGCCGACCATCAACGAAATCTGCGTGCCCTGCACCACGCGCGCAAACAGGTCGCGCCCACTGGAATCGGTGCCGAAATAATGACCGGTTTCGATGGACGGCACACCTTTTTGCATGTTCGCACCGATCAGCGTGAAATCGATCATGTCGCGTTCGTATTGCGCGATCAGCTGACCGAACAGCGCAAAGAACGCGATCACGATCAGGATAAATGCCCCGGCCATCGCGGCCTTGTTGCGCACGAACCGGCTGCGCGCATCGGCCCACAGCGACCGGCCCTGCACTTCGGCCAGATGGGACACCTCGATCAGGCGTTCGGCGTCGGATGAATAGGCTGGCATCGGTGCCTCCCTCAATACCGGATTTTCGGGTCGATCCACGCGTAAAGGATATCGACCACGAGGTTGAACAGGATCGTCAAAGCACCGACCAGAATGGTGATGCCCATGATGACGGAATAGTCGCGGTTAAACGCGGAATTCACGAAAAACACCCCGATCCCACCGGTGGAAAAGAAGATGTCGATGATGACCGATCCGGTGATCATGCCCACGAACGCCGGTCCCAGATAGCTGATGACGGGCAGCATCGTGGGCTTCAGCGCGTGCTTGAAAATGACGCGCCGCATCGGCAGCCCCTTGGCTTTGGCCGTGCGGATAAAGTTCGAATTCAGCACTTCGAGCATGGACGACCGCGTGATCCGCGCGATGGACGCCATATAGGATGTCGACAGCGCGATGACGGGCATGACCAGATATTCCCATTGCCCGCCGTTCCAGCCGCCGCCCGGTAACCAGCCCAGCCATAGCGTAAAGATCAGCAGCAGGATCGGCGCCATCACGAAGTTCGGCAAAACCTGCGCGCCGATGCTGATGCCGACGGCCAGATAATCCAGCCAGCTGTTCTGCTTGATCGCCGCCGCAGCCCCCAGACCGACGCCCACGACCACGGCCAGCAGGAACGACCAAAAGCCATAGGTCAGCGTCACGGGAAAGCCCTGCGCGATTACGTCGTTGACGCTGCGGTCTTCGTATTGGAACGAGGGTCCGAAATCGAAATGGACCACCACGTTCCAGACGTAGTTGACGATCTGTTTCCAAAATGGCTGATCCAGCCCGTATTTCGCTTCGATATTCGCCAGCACCTGTGCGGGCAGCGGGCGTTCGGAATTGAACGGGCCGCCGGGGGCCGCGTACATCAGGATGAACGACAGGACGACAAGGATCAAAAGCGTTGGAACCGCAATCGCGAGCCGTCGAAGGATAAAGCTGAACATGCGCCGGACATCCCGCGAATTGTTGCCATAAAACAGTTACGCCGTGCCCCCGGCTTGCGAAGGCACGGCGTTCAGGTAGCGCGGGATTATTCCGCTGCGACCTTGTACAGATCCTTGGAATACCAGTTCTGTTCAAAGTTGTTGACCGGCCAGTTCTTGATCTGCTCGTTCAACATGTCCACGGCGGCGTAGTGATAGATCGGAATCACCGGCGTTTCTTCGGCGATGATTTCTTCGATTTCCGTATATTGGACGTTGGGGTCTTCGGACGTTTTGGCGGTGGCCAGCAGTTCGTCGACCCGTTCGTTGACATATTTGGAATCGTTGTAGCCCGATCCGGACTGCATCAGATCAAGAAAGGTCGATGCTTCGTTGTAGTCGGCACACCAGCCACCACGGGCCACGTCAAAGTCACCGGTGCCACGCGCATCCAGAAACGTCTGCCATTCCTGATTGGACAGCGTGGTTTCGACACCCAGCGTCTGTTTCCACATCTGGCTGATCGCCACGGCGACGGCCTGATGCGATTCAGACGTATTGTAGACCAGATCAACCGTCAGCGGGTTGTCGGGACCGAAACCAGCGGATTCCAGCAGCGCCTTTGCTTCGGCGTTGCGTTCTTCCTGCGTCATGTCGGCCATCGGGATGGTGGGCGGTTCAAACCCGGCAGTGGCCCAATGCGTGAAGTAATAGGCAGGCTTTTGTCCGCCAGCCAGCACGGCATCCACGATGATGTCGCGGTCAATGGCCATCGACAGCGCATTGCGCACGGCGGGGTCCTTGAATTCTTCTGGTCCGTTGTCGCGCAGGTTGAACATATAGTAATAGCTGCACGCCTCTGGCACGCTCATGGCTTGCTGGGGGTATTGTTCGGACAGGCGCGGGAACTGGCCTGCGGGCACGTCGGTGCGGTCCAGCTCTCCGGCCAGATAACGGGTCAGGGCCACGTTTTCATCCGCGATCACCAGCTTTGTGACGGAATCAAGCGTGGTGTTTTCGTTGTCCCAGTATTGGTCGTTGCGCGTGCGGACCAGACGTTCGCCGGGAACGAATTCGGACATCACGTAGGCGCCGTTCGACACCATGTTGCCGGGGCGGGTCCAGTCCGACCCGAATTCTTCGACGTTCGACTGCAACACCGGGAATGTCGTGCCATGCGTCAGCATCTGCGGGAAATACGGCAGCGGCTGCGACAGGCGGACCTCTAGCGTGGTATCGTCGATGGCGGTGACGCCCAACGCATCGGGTTCCATTTCACCCGCGATAACGGCAGAGGCATTTTCCAGCGACATCAGTTCGATGAACCACGCATAGGGACTGGCCAATTCGGGCGATGCAGCGCGTTTCCACGCGTATTCGAAATCGGCAGCGGTCACCGGTTCACCGTTCGACCATTTGGCATTATCGCGCAGGTTGAACGTATAGGTCAGGTTGTCGTCGGATACGGTGTGATCCAGCGCCACACCCGGCACCAGTTCGCCGGCTTCGTTCTGATTATACAGACCTTCAAACAGGTCACGCACGACGTCAGCGCCGTCGACGTCTTCGACTTTGCCGGGGTCATAGGACGGGCTTTCGTCACCGACGCGGTAGATAAAAGTTTGCTCTGCGGCCAGTTCCGTGCCTTCGGGAACAGCGTTCTGGGCAAAGCCTGCGGTGCCTGTCAGCATCAGCACGGCGGCGGTGGAAGCCATCAGTTGGCGTTTGGTCATGGTCATGGGATTCTCCCCTGTCAGCGGGCTGTTATTCGCCCTGTGTCGGATGGGTCGTGCACGAATTGGTCGCGGCGATGGGTTATCTTTTGACCATTTGGACAAGGTTGCAAGCCCTGGTTGATCGCATCGGCGTGACTGCGCCCTGACGTCGCGGCACTTATTTTATTGCACATCAGATGAATGATTTTTCGCAATTTACGCTCTTAATTCGACCACATAGATTAATGATCTTACTCTTCTGACCACGGACACATTCTGCAATGACCGATCTTTCGCTCGAATCCCGCGACGGACTGCCCGATGCGCTGCGCGTACTACTGGACAGCTACCCCCGCGAAGGCTGGACACGCGACCCCGGGTTCAACGGATTGATCAGCTTTTGGCTGGACCGTCACATGATGTTCCGCCGTCTGATGGCTGAAATGCAGTCGGGCACGGAACGCCTGTTGGATCGCAAGGACGACCCGCAGGGGTTTGCCCGACAGTTGTCGCGCTATGGCGGGATGTTCGTGAACGGGCTGCACGAACACCACATGATAGAGGATTCTCATTACTTCCCCCGGCTGCAACTGAAGGATGATCGCATCGCCAGAGGATTTGAAATTCTGGACGCCGACCACCACGCGCTGGACGGACATCTGAACGCCTTTGCCGAAGGCGCGAACGCAACCCTTCGCCAGATCGACGACCGCGACCGCCTGCAAAACGAGGCGGGCGCGTTTCGTGACCGCCTGAACGAAATGGCGCGCCTGCTGAACCGCCATCTGGTCGACGAAGAAGAACTGATCGTGCCGGTGATCCTGAAATTCGGCAGTGACGATCTCGGCGGCTGACGCGCTAAACCCCGGTGTAGCGCGCCAGTGCTGCGGCGGTCCCGTGTTCGTGGATGAAAGCCAGCCACGCGCCGAAGGCTGCGGCGAACGCGGCGTTTTGCGACAGGTCGCCGTAAAACCGCGTCTGCGCCAGCCAAGCCTGCGGGTCCAAACGTGCCGCCTGTGCCGCGATCACCAGCGCGTCCCAATGCGGATCGTTGGCGGCGATTGTGCTGCCATCCTCGCGGGTGCCTTCGCACATCCGCGCCCACAACGCCTCGACCAGGGCCAGACCGTCGATCGATGTGCCGGTTTTCAATGCGTCACGCACAACGGGCAGCAGAAAACCCGGATGACGCGATGATCCGTCAAAGGCGACGCGGCGCACCGTGTCGTGGATTTCGGGATTGGAAAAACGGCGGTCGATCAGATCCACGTATGCCTGCGGGGTCATGCCCGGCACGGCTGCGACGTGCGGCACGATCTCGTCTTCCTCTACCTTGCGGAACAGGGCGTGAACCTGCGGGTTGGCCATACATTCGGCGATGGTTGCAAGGCCCAGCAATTCGCCCGCGTTGGATATGATCTGATGACCCGCGTTCAAGAGGCGCAGCTTCATCGCCTCGAACGCGTGCACATCGTGGGTAAAGGTCGCGCCGACCTTGTCCCAGTCGGGCCGTCCGGCGCAAAACGCGTCTTCGATCACCCATTGGCGAAAGTTTTCGTGCGTGACCGGCGCATTGTCCGCGACACCGAATTCGCGCACCAGCGCCAGCTCTGCCGGGCCGGTCGCGGGCACGATACAATCCACCATCGCATTTGGGAACGTGGCGTTCGTGTCGATCCAATCGGCAAGGTCAGTGTCGGTCATACGCGCCAGCCCGACGACGGTCCGGCGCAGGATATGGCCGTTGCCCTGCAGGTTGTCGCAGGACTGACAGGTGAACGCCCCTGCCCCCGCCGCACGACGCGCACGCAGGGCCGCCACCATCGCGCCAAAAGCGGTGCGCGGGCTATCGGGATGCGCCGCATCATGTCGTATGTCGTCATGGTCCGCATCGAATCCGCCATCGGCAGTCTGGTAATAGCCGCCTTCTGTCACGGTCAGCGATACGATCCGAATGACCGGGTCGGACATACGCGCGATCAGCGCGCCGTTGCCGTCCTCGACCGGCAGAAAATCAATCATCGACCCAATGACTTCGGCAGATTTGCCGGCGGGGTCCAGTTCGATCAGTGTGGTCAGACAGTCCTGGCCCAGCAAACGGTCGCGCTGTGCCGCGTCGGGCGCACGCACACCGGCGCCGACGATGGCCCAGTCGTGCGCCAACCCCATGTCCATCAGACGGTGCAGATACCACGCCTGATGCGCACGGTGAAAATTGCCCAGCCCGATATGCACGATCCCCGGCGTCAGCGCGGCACGGTCATAGGTCGGGCGCCGCACGCTTTCGGGCAAATCGGAAAGTGCTGCATCGGACAGTTGAATGGTCATGGGAATGGTCCTTTCCGGCGTCAGCTCATCCACTGGCCGCCGTCGACGTTGTAACATTGGCTTACGATGTAATCGCTGTCGGCGCTTGCCAGAAAAACCGCCATCGGCGCAAGATCGGATGGCTGTGCATAGCGACCGGCAGGCACGCCGGCCTCGACCTCTGCGCGTTTTTGGCCTTTGGCCTTGCCTTCTAGTGTGGCGAACATGGCGTCGACGTGATCCCAGTGGGCACCGTCCACGACGCCGGGCGCGATGGCATTCACGTTGATGCCGTGGCGGATCAGGTCCAGTCCTGCGCTTTGCGTCATGGAAATCACCGCCGCCTTTGTCGAACAATAGACCAGCACCAGCGGTTCGCCCCGCCGACCGGCCTGCGACGCCATGTTGATGATTTTCCCGCCGTGACCCTGTGCAATCATCTGTTTCGCGGCGGCCTGCATGGTGAACAGCGTACCTGCGATATTGACCGCGTATAGCCTGTCAAAACTGTCGCGTGTGATATCGACAGTGCGGGCGGCGTCGAACAGGGCGGCGTTATTGACAAGGATATCCAGCTTGCCAGTGCGGTCCACGACCGCGGCGATGGCTGCGTCGATGCTGGATTGATCGCTGACGTCCAACTGCACCGCATAGGCGCCCGCACCGATCCCGGCGGCCGCTTCGCGTGCTGCGTCAAGGTTGATGTCCGCAATGGCCACGACCGCACCTTCGGCAACATAGGCTTGTGCGAACCCCAGGCCGATTCCGCGCGCGGCACCGGTAATCAGGGCAGATTTGCCGTCAAGTTTCATGCGATCCGCAGCCCCTGTGCATCGAAACGATGGATTTTGTCGGCTTGCGGTTCCAGATGGATCGTGTCGCCATGTGTCAGGCCGATCTCTCCGCCCGCGCGCACAGTCATCGGTTCGGAAATGCCGTCCACATGCACGTGAAAGAACGTGTCCGACCCCAGATGTTCAGCGATGCCGACACGGCCGCTAAAGGTGCCGCCGCCATCGACGACATCCAGATGTTCGGGCCGGATGCCCATCGTGGCGCAGTCGTGCCGGTCCGCATGCGCGCCCGCGAGCAAGTTCATCTTGGGGCTGCCGATGAAGCCCGCGACAAAGACATTGCGCGGTGCCTTGTACAATTCCAGCGGGCTGCCGACCTGTTCGATATGACCCGCACGCAGCACGACGATCTTGTCGGCCATGGTCATGGCTTCGACCTGATCGTGGGTCACATAGATCATGGTGGTTTCCAGCGACTTGTGCAGTTCGGAAATTTCCATCCGCATGCCGACACGCAGCGCCGCATCAAGGTTCGACAGCGGTTCGTCGAACAGGAACGCGGCCGGTTCGCGCACGATGGCCCGCCCGATGGCGACGCGCTGGCGCTGGCCACCCGACAACTGGCCCGGACGGCGGTCCAGATAATCGGTCAGGTTCAGCGCCGTGGCCGCCTTGGCGATGCGGCGGTCCTGTTCGGCCTGATCCATGCCCGCCATTTTCATCGGAAACGCGATGTTTTTGCGCACCGACATATGTGGATATAGCGCGTAGCTTTGGAACACCATCGCCAGCCCGCGTTTGGCGGGCGGCAGGTCTGTGGCGGGTTTGCCATCAATGCGGATTTCGCCACCCGTCACGTCCTCTAGCCCCGCGATCAGCCGCAGCAGGGTGGATTTGCCACAGCCCGATGGACCGACGAATACGACAAATTCGCCGTCCTCGATCGTCAGGTTCAATGGCGGGATGACTTCGACGTCGCCAAATTTCTTCTGCACGTTTTCAAGTGTGATACGACCCATGAGCGGTGCTCCTTTTGCTAACTCTGGCGCTTGCGCGACATCAGGGTGTTATTTGACGGCGCCAAAAGTCAGACCCCGGACAAGTTGTTTCTGGCTGAACCAACCCATGATCAGGATCGGTGCGATGGCCATCATCGAAGCCGCCGACAGTTTGGCGTAAAACAGTCCTTCGGGGGCGGAAAAGCTGGCGATGAATTTTGTCAACGGTGCTGCCGACACGGTGGTCAGCAGGATCGTCCAGAACGCTTCGTTCCACGCCAGAATGATGTTCAGCAGAATGGTCGATGCGATCCCCGGCAGCGCCATCGGCGTCAGCACATACAGGATTTCCGACTTCAGGTTCGCCCCGTCCATCCGTGCCGCTTCCAGAATGTCGACCGGGATTTCGCGGAAATAGGTGTACAGCATCCAGACGATGATCGGCAGGTTGATCAGCATCAGGATCACCACCATCAGAATCCGACTGTCCAGAATACCAAAGTATTTTGCGATCAGCACCAGCGGATAGAGCACGCCGACGGCGGGCAGCATCTTGGTCGACAGCATCCACAGCAGCACGTCCTTGGTCCGTTTGCCGGGCACGAACGCCATGGCCCATGCGGCAGGGACGGCGATGATGATGCCCAGCAGCGTGGAACCCAATGCGATGATGATCGAATTTGTCAGCGCCAGCGGATAATTCGACCGCTCCAGCACGTCGGTGTAGTTCACCGTCGTCCAGTCGAACAGAAACCAGACGGGCGGGTCCGCGATGGCCGTCGCTTCGGATTTGAAGCTGGTCAGAAACGTCCAAAGGATCGGAAAGAAGATCAGCAGGCCGATGCCCCATGACAGGGCGGTCCACATGATCTTTTTGCGTGTCGTGATTGCGCGTGCCATGATCCGGTTCCCTTCAGTTATCGAGGTTCTTGCCGACGATACGCATCAGGAACAGCGCAACGATGTTGGCAAGGATGACAGCGATGATGCCCCCGGCAGAGCCCAGACCGATGTTCTGGCTTTCCAGAACGCGCTGATAGACAAGATAGGTCAGCGTGCGGGTGCCGAATGCGCCATTGGTCGTCACAAAGATTTCCGCAAAGATCGACAGCAGGAAAATCGTCTGGATCAAGATGACCACGGTGATCGCGCGCGACAGGTGCGGCAGGATGATATACCAGAACCGCGACAGGCCCGGCGCGCCATCCATTTCGGCGGCTTCCAGCTGTTCGGATGACAGCGACTGCACCGCCGTCAACAGGATCAGCGTGGCAAACGGCAACCATTGCCACGCGACGATCACGATGATCGACAGCAGCGGCGCCTGTGACAGGAAATCATAGGGCTGCAGGCCCAGTGCCGCGTAAAGATAGGAAAACAGACCGTTATCGACGTTGAAAAACATGTTCTTCCACACCAGTGCAGACACGGTCGGCATGACGAAAAACGGCGCGATGACCAGAATACGTACGATCCCCTGCCCGAACATCGGCTGGTCCAGCAACAGTGCCAGCAGGACCCCCCCGACAATCGTGATGCACAGGATGCCGCCCACCATCTGCAATGTGGTGACTACCGACGATATGAACGAAGACGACGTGAAGAACGAGACATAGTTGTCAAAGCCGATCCACGGCTCGAACGTTGCGCGCAACGGTCGGTAATCGGCGAACGAAAAATACAGCGTCATGCACAGCGGCACCAACATCCACACCAGCAGCACGAAAACGGCTGGGGCGATCATGATCCGTGCGGCTGCCTTGGAATGTTCTGTCGCCATGATGGCCTCCTCCGACAGAATGGGTCAGGACCTTGCGAAGGCCATGGCGACGGCCTGCGAAAACACCTGAATTTTTGCTGCTAAGCATGTGCCGGGGGCAGACAAAGCCGCCCCCGGACTGGTGATGAAACTGCGGCTTAGTAGCCCGCTGCTTCCATTTCTTCGGTGGTCAGCTGTTGTGCGGCTGCCAGCGCTTCCTCGGCGGACTGCTGTCCTGCCAGCGCGGCAGAGAACTGCTGACCGACCTGCGTGCCGATGCCCTGGAATTCAGGGATCGCGACGAACTGCACGCCGGTATACGGGACCGGATCGACAGTTGGGTTGGTCGGATCAGCCGAATTGATGCTGTCCAGCGTCATCTGTGCAAACGGGGCAGCGGCCAGATACTCTGGGTTCTCGTAGAGAGAGGCGCGTGTACCCGGTGGGACGTTGGCCCAGCCTTCGTTTTCAGCAACCAGTTCCGAGTATCCCTGACCCGTGGCCCAAGAGATGAAGGTCTTGGCAGCATCGACGTTGTCCGAAGACGACGGGATCGCCAGCGACCACGCCCAGAGCCAGTTGCTACGCTTGCCCAAACCGTTGTCGGGTGCCAGTGCGAAACCGACCTTGTCCGCAACCTGAGAGTCGTCGGGGTTGGTCACGAAAGAGGCCGCGACAGTCGCATCAATCCACATGCCGCACTTGCCCTGCTGGAACAGCGTCAGGTTCTCGTTGAACCCGTTATTGGCAGCACTGGCGGGACCGGATTCTTCCATCATGTCCAGATAGAAGTTCAGGGTGTTCGACCATGCTTCGGAATCGAACTGAGCGTTCCAGTCTTCGTCGAACCAGCGTGCCCCGAAAGAGTTCGCCATGGCGGTCAGGAAGGCCGCGTTTTCGCCCCAGCCGGCCTTGCCACGCAGGCAGATGCCGTTGATGTCGTTTTCGCGGTCGGTCATGGCTGCTGCAGCTTCGCGGATGAATTCCCACGTTGGCGCATCGGGCATTTCCAGCCCGGCCTCTTCCATCAGGTCGGTACGATACATGACCATCGACGATTCACCGTAGAACGGTGCGGCGTAAAGTTCGCCGTCGACGCTAAGCCCGCTTGCGACGGCAGGCAGCAGATCGCTTTCGTTCCAGTCTTCGGACATGCCGTCGGACAGCGACACCAGCCAGTCGTTTTGTGCCCAGATCGGAACTTCGTAGGTGCCGATGGTGATCACGTCATACTGACCGCCACCGGTCGAGATGTCGGTGGTCACGTTCTGGCGCAAAACGTTTTCTTCGAGTGTCACCCATTCAAGCTGGATGTCGGGGTTCTGTTCGCTGAAATCGTCAGTCAGACCCTGCATCCGGACCATGTCGCCGTTGTTCACGGTCGCAATGGTCAGCGTGGTGGACTGTGCCGCAGCCGCCGACGCCAGACCGACAGTCAATGCCAGACCTCCGGCAGTACCGAGCAAAAAGTGCTTTGTCATTTTGGATTCCCTCCCAAGAATTTTTTACACGCGTTAAGACTAAGCGGGCGGCCAAGCGTGCGTCAACACAATTTTTGGCCGTGAAGGTGCTGCAACGCCCGTACGGCAGCTGCCATCAGGCGGATTGACGGATCTTCAATTCGCTGTCTATCAACCTAACTTCTTGTTCAAGCGGTAGGTTCCGGTTCTGCATTTTGTAAATCAGACGCTCTATTGCGGCCTGCCCGATGGCACCGACATTCTGCGCCACCGTGGTCAGCGCAGGGACCGTGAACGGGCAAAGCGGGTAATCATCATGCCCTGCGATTCTCAGCCCGCCGCGGCGCTGCGCGCCCGGTTCCAAACCGTATTGCGCCGCGGCACGCAACGCACCGATTGCCACACGGTCGTTCACGCACAGGATCGATTGATCCAGATACTGCCCTTTGGAAAAGGCCGCGCCAAGCGCTGCAAGCCCGTGTTCTTCGTAATGCGACAGATCGTCGATCTGGGTCTGCGCGAACACCACGGGTTCGTGGCCCAGTTCGGTCATGCGCTTGCGATAGGCACGTTCACGTTCGCCTGCGTTAAAGTTGCCCGGTGGCATCGCCAGAAAAACCGGCGGCGGACCCACCCGGCACAGGTAATCCACGATGGCGCCAGTGGCCTGCAGATGGTCCGACCCGACATAATCAACATCCATCAGCGTTTTCGGTCGCGAATCCATCAAAACAAACGGCAGCTTCGCCTTTAGCCGCGCATAGGCCCGCAGGTCGGTCTGTTCCCCCAATGGGGTGACGATCGCGCCATCCACGCTCATGGATAGCAGCGTTTCGACGGCCCGGGATTCGGTCAGTGGGTCCGAATGGGAACACTGCGTGATGACGGTAAAGCCCGCATGCATCGCCGCACGTTCGACCGATTCCAGCAGTTGCGTAAAGAACAGGTCGTTCAGATAAGGGATGATCACGCCGATGATGCCCGTCGATTTTCGATTCATCCGCGTCGCAAAGAAGTTGGGCACATATTCGACCCGCGTGAGCCCGCGTTCGATCTTTTCGACAGAGGATCGGCTGACGCTGGTAGGGTCTTGGAAATAGCGCGACAAGGTGGGACGCGACACGCCAATGGCGACTGACAATTCTTCCATCGTGTGAATTTCGGGGCGATTCATGGCGCGGACTCCTTTTGGCGTGGATAAAGGAACCACGACGGCAAAACAAATCTCATTCCATTTTTTTACGCCAGTAAAGTAATTTCCTGCGCGCCCGGCTCGGCCTTTGTTGCTGCGGGCGTCGACCTTTGCCAGACTCGCGGCCAGCAGACCCTGACAAGGCAGAGAACGATGACTGACCACAACCAGCCGCTGGGTGGCAATGCCATGCCACGTTTCGGCGGCCCCGCCACGATGATGCGCTTGCCCGCACAGGACAGCGCCGCCGGACTGGACGCCTGTTTCATTGGTGTGCCGCTTGACACCGGTACATCCAATCGCCCCGGCACACGTCTGGGACCCCGCCAGATCCGCGATGAAAGCCGGATGCTGCGCCCCTACAACATGGCGACGGGTGCGGCACCATTCGACAGCTTGCAGGTTGCCGACATCGGGGATGTGCCGATCAATACCTTTGATCTGAAAAAGTCCGTCCAGATCATCGAAGACCATTATCAGTCGATCCTGACCCATGACGTGATCCCGCTGACGCTGGGCGGCGATCATACGCTGACCTGGCCGATCCTGCGCGCGATCAAGGACAAACACGGGCCTGTGGCCCTGATCCACGTTGATGCCCACGCCGACACAAACGCCGATATGTTCGGTGAAAAAGTGGCGCATGGCTGCCCGTTCCGCCGCGCCCACGAAGACGGATGCCTGATCGACGACAAGGTGTTTCAGATCGGCCTGCGCGGGACCGGATATGCGCCTGCCGATTTCGACTGGGGCCGCGACCGGGGGTGGTCCGTCATCCCGGCAGAAGCGTGCTGGTTCCGATCGCTTGCCCCCCTGATGACACAGATCAGGGACCGGATCGGCAATGCGCCTGTCTATCTAAGCTTTGATATCGACAGTCTGGACCCCGCCTATGCACCCGGCACGGGCACGGCGGAAATCGGTGGGCTGACATTGCCGCAGGGCATGGAAATTGTGCGTGGTTGCGCGGGCCTGAACATCGTCGGGGCCGATCTGGTCGAAGTGTCGCCACCCTACGATATGGCTGGAAACACTGCCGTCGCGGGTGCGGGCCTGTTGTTCGAAATGCTGTGTGCCCTGCCGGGTGTGCCGCGCACGGCCACGACACCACGGTCCGATATCGTGTTCTAATCCGGCTTCAATCGCGGCAGATATCGGCCATGGTCGGCTTGTCCAGATACTGCATCAGCCGGGCATCCGGGTCCATGACCTGCGCCATTGCGGCCCGCGCCAGAAAATCACCGGCGGCGGATACATCTTCGGAAATTGCCAGAACCTCTGGCCAGACCCGCCGCATGAAATTCAGCGCCTCTTTGGTATAGATATCAACGTCGTGCCCCATGGTCAGGCCATTGGCCAGCAGCGCGGCACCGACGGCCAGCGCCGAATTGGTCGATCCGGTGATGACGCCATCGGGCACGTCCTTGCCTTGCAGCAGCGCGCCGAATTTTGCCTGCACGTCTGTGACGGGCGAATCACTGTTGAAACCGGTGACGACCATCAGATCGACGCCCTGTGCTGCGGCCTCGGCCTTGCATCCGGCCACCATCGCCTGCGCATAGCTTTGATCAATCGGCGGTGCGACCAGCGCAAGTTTGCGCCGCCCCCGCCGCGCCAGTGTGCGCACGCCCAGTTGCCCAAACGCGGCATTGTCGAAATCGAACCACGCATGTTCATCGCAGCGCGCGGATCGGCCATGGGTCGCAAACGGGAATTTGCGGTCCAACAGATACTGGACGCGCGGATCTTCCGGTTTGATCTGGTTGAAGATGACGGCATCCGCCGACCCGGTTTCCACGATATAGCGAATCGGCTTCATCGGGTCTTCGTCCGCAAAATATGGGGTGATGATCAGATGGAACGGGGTGTTGCGCAGTCCGGCTGCAACCGATGAAATCAGTTTGGCGGTGTGGTTCATCACGTCATGTTCGGTCGACATGACCAGTGACACGACATTCGTGCGCCCGGTCCGCAGCCGCACCCCTGCCCGGTTCGGAACATAGCCGATTTCATCCGCGACGGCGCGCACACGGGCGCGGGTATCTTCGCTGATATCCAATGCGCCCGACAGCGCACGCGACACGGTCGGGACTGCAAGACCCGTCAGGCCCGCGATCGTTTTCAGCGTCGGTGATCGCCGTTTTGAAGGCGTCAGATCGTCCATGCGGCACCCCTCTGGTTCACCGTCCATATCAGTCAGGCGCGGACATTTGCCAATTTTTCATGTGCTTCTTCATATTTTTTATAGTTGCTAAAAAATAGTCTTGTTTGCGCAAACAACTTCAGAGTAGCCTTCCTACAACGATTTAGATTCTGGGAGGAGACAATCGTGAAGCTGACTACAAAGTTACTTTCTGCGACGGCCATCTGTGCCGCGACCGGCGTCAGCGCCGCCGATCTAGAGGTGATGCACTGGTGGACGTCAGGCGGTGAAGCCGCTGCCGTGACCAAGTTTGCAGAAGCCTGGTCCGCGACCGGCAATACATGGATCGACGGCGCAATCGCCGGTGGCGGCGATACCGCGCGTCCGATCATGGTCAGCCGGATCATCGGTGGCGATCCACCCGCTGCATTTCAGTTCAACCACGGTCGACAGGCCGAAGAACTGATCGAGGCCGGTCTGCTGCTTGACCTGACCGACGTCGCCGAAGCCGAAGGCTGGGCCGATATCGTGACCCCCCCAGCATTGCTGGATGCCTGCACCGTCGATGGCCGCATCTATTGTGCGCCGGTCAATATCCATTCCTGGCAGTGGATGTGGCTGTCCAACGACGCCTATGCCAACGCCGGGCTGGACGTGCCGACCACATGGACGGAATTCGCTGAATCCGCCCCAGCCCTAAAAGAGGCAGGGATCACCCCGCTGGCGATGGGCGGTCAGTCCTGGCAGCAGAACGGTTCGTTTGGCGTGATGGCGCTGGCACTGGCCGGAGAAGAGGCATGGCTGGAAGTCAACCGCGACAAGAACGCGGAAACAGTCATGGGACCGGACTATGCCCGTGTTTTCGAAGCGTTTGGTGCCGCACGTGAATTTTCCGACGGTCTGAACGTGCAGGACTGGAACCAGGCGACTGCGGCCGTCATCAACGACACCGCAGGCGCGCAGATCATGGGCGACTGGGCACAGGGCGAATTCGCCATGGCCGGTGAAGTCGCGGGCGAGGATTATTCCTGCCTGCCCGGTCTGGGCGAAGTCGCGATTCTGGATACCGGCGGCGATGCGTTCTACTTTCCAAAGCAGGACGACCCCGAAATCGAAGCCGCACAAAAAGAGCTGGCAGCCCTGCTGCTCAGCCCCGAAGTGCAGGTTTCGTTCAACTCTGCCAAGGGATCGCTGCCGATCCGCGGCGATGTCGACCTGACATCGGTGAACGAGTGCACGCAAAAGGGTCTGGACCTGCTGGCCAATGGCAACATCGTCCCGAACGGTGAAACCTTCCTTGCACCGGACACGATCACGCAGCTCAACGACCTGATGACCGAATTCTGGAACACACCTGCCATGACCCCGGCAGAAGTTCAGGAACAGTATTCCGACATCATCGCGTCTGCGGAATAACGACACCGCACCGGAACGGGCCGCCATTTGCGGCCCGTTCTTTCCTTGACGGCGCGATGCCCATCGGCCGATCCAGCCAACCCTTGGAGGGTTCCATGACCATGACTGACAGCCGCCCCGACGCCGGGCGCAGCGCGGTGACGCGCAGGCCTATGCGCCTTTTCCGCAATCTTTCCTCCAAGCTCGCGCTGATGCCGCTGATCTTTACAGCCGTCGTGATCTTTCTTGGCGGCACGATCTGGACCATCGTCTATTCATTCACAAGCTCTGGCCTGTTACCCCGACTGAACTGGGACGGGCTGTCACAATACGAACGCCTGTGGTCGTCGCGCAAATGGATCGTGTCGATCGAAAATCTGGCGATCTATGGGTTCTTTAGCCTGATCGGCACGCTGGTCGTGGGGTTCACCCTTGCAGCCCTGCTGGACCGCAAGATCCGCGGAGAGGCCGTGTTCCGGTCGATCTTTCTGTATCCCTTTGCGCTGTCGTTCATCGTCACCGGGTTGGTTTGGCAGTGGATTCTGAACCCCGAACTGGGGTTGCAGAACGTGGTGCGCGAATGGGGCTGGACGTCATTCAATTTCGACCCGCTGAACAACCCCGAAATCGTCATGTTCGGCCTGCTGATCGCCGGGCTGTGGCAGGGAACCGGGCTGATCATGTGCATCATGCTGGCCGGTCTGCGCGGCATCGACGAGGATATCTGGAAAGCCGCCCGCGTCGACGGGATCGGCACCGTCAAAACCTATATCCGGATCATCATCCCGATGATGCGCCCGGTCTTCGTGACCTCTCTGGTGCTGATCGGGGCAGGAATCGTGAAACTGTATGATCTGGTCGTCGCCCAGACATCCGGCGGACCCGGCATCAGTTCCGAGGTGCCCGCCAAATACGTCATGACCGCGATGTTCGGCGGTCAGAATCTGGGACAGGGCTTTGCCGCATCGACCATGATGCTGGTGATGGTCTTTATCATCCTGATCCCTTGGGCTTATCTCGAATTCGGAGGCCGCAAGAATGGCTGATATCGGTATCCTTGCCGCCACCAAATCGGCGGAACATCCCGTCTATCGCATGATTGATGGCCCGCGCGGCGCGAAACCCAAAAACCGGTTCAGCCGCGCCAATATCATCGTCTACGGCACGCTGTTCGTCGTGGCACTGTATTACGCGCTGCCGCTTTACGTGATGATCGTGACATCGCTGAAAGGCTTGCCCGAAATCCGTGTGGGCAATATCTTTGCCCCACCGCTAGAAGTGACGTTCCAGCCCTGGGTCAAGGCATGGCAAGAGGCTTGCACCGGGATTAACTGCGATGGCCTGTCGCGCGGGTTCTGGAATTCGGTGCGCATCCTGATCCCGTCGCTGATCCTGTCGGTGGCGATTGCATCGATCAATGGCTATGCGCTGTCGATGTGGAAATTCCGCGGGTCAGAGGTGTTTTTCACCATCCTGATGATCGGTGCCTTCATCCCCTATCAGGTGATGCTGTACCCAATCGTGATCCTGCTGCGCGAAGCGGGGCTTTACGGGTCGCTGACCGGGCTGGTGCTGGTGCACGTGGCCTTTGGCATGCCGATCAACACGCTGTTGTTCCGTAATTATTTCGCATCCATCCCCGAAGAGTTGTTCAAGGCCGCCCGCGTCGACGGTGCCGGGTTCTGGGCGATCTTTTTCCGGATCATGTTGCCGATGTCGCTGCCGATCTTCGTGGTGGCCGTGATCATTCAGGTGACGGGCATCTGGAACGACTTCCTGTTTGGCGTGACCTATATTTCGTCGCCCGATCGCTACCCCATGACCGTGCAGTTGAACAACATCGTCAACTCTGTCCAAGGGGTCAAGGAATACAACGTGAACATGGCGGCGACCCTGCTGACCGGGCTTGTGCCGCTGGTCATCTACTTCGCCTCCGGCAAACTTTTCGTGCGCGGCATCGCTGCGGGTGCTGTCAAAGGATAATGCAATGACCGTCGAAAACGCTTCTGTTTCCATCAAGAACCTCGATCTGTCCTTTGGGGCGGTCAAGGTTCTGCAAAACCTGAACCTGGATATCGTCGACGGCGAATTTCTGGTTCTGCTGGGGTCGTCCGGCTGCGGAAAATCTACACTGCTGAACGTTATCGCAGGGCTGCTGGAACCCACCGACGGCCAGATCTGGATCAAGGGCAAGAACGTCACATGGGCCGAACCCAGCGAACGCGGCATTGGCATGGTGTTCCAAAGCTACGCGCTGTACCCGCAGATGACGGTCGAAGGAAACCTGACATTCGGGCTGCGCAATGCCCGCGTGCCCAAGGACGAAATCAAGCGCCGCGTCGCCCGCGCCGCCGAAATTCTGCAGATCGAACCGCTGCTGAAACGCAAGCCAGGCGCGCTGTCGGGCGGCCAGCGTCAACGGGTCGCCATCGGTCGCGCGCTGGTGCGCGATGTCGATGTGTTCCTGTTCGACGAACCGCTGTCCAACCTTGATGCCAAACTGCGCGCCGATTTGCGGGTCGAACTAAAGCTGCTGCACAACAACCTTGAAAATACGATGATCTACGTGACCCACGATCAGGTCGAAGCGATGACGCTGGCGGACCGCATCGCGATCATGAAGGGCGGCAAGATCATGCAGCTTGGCACGCCCGCCGAAATCTACGGCACGCCACAGAACAAATACGTGGCCGATTTCATCGGATCCCCGTCGATGACGTTTTACGATGGCACCGTCGACGGCACCGTGATGAAGATCGAAGGCCACGATCTGCCGCTGGGTGCGTATCAGTTCACCAACCGCCCCGGTCCCGGCACACCGGCGACCATCGGCATCCGGCCCGAACACGTCATGACCGGGGACAATCTGCGGTCCGCCCCCTATCAGACCGACATTACCGTCGATCTGGTCGAACCGATGGGATCGGATACACTGATCTACTGCCATCTTGCAGGGCAGCCGTTCCGGTTCCGCATGGACGGGTCAGCCGTGGTCCGCAAGGGCGAGCGCATCACCATCGGCATCGACCCCGCGCGCGCGTCGATCTTTGACAAGGACACCGAGGAGCGTTTGTGACCCTTACCCCATTGCACGGGATCTGGTCCGTGCAGTCATCCGATGGCGTTTATCGGGCCGATATGGCGCTGCCCGGCGACATCGTAACCGGACTGCACGACGCCGGGCTGATCCCCGATCCCTATGCGGGACAGAACGAATACGATCTGCGCTGGATCTGCGAAACCGACTGGACCGCGCGCCGCAGCGTGACCCTGACCGATGCCGACATCGATCTGGTGCTGTCGGAACTGGACACGGTGGCGCAGGTCCACGTCAACGGCACACTGGTGCTGGACGCGGCCAACGCATTCCGCACCTACCGCGTGCCGTTGGGCGGCGTGGCGCAGGTGGGCGACAACGACATCGCAATCACCTTTCGCTCGCCCGTCGCGGCGGGCAAGGCGGTGTCGGATGCGCACCCTTTTCCGGTGCCGTGGTCCAAGAACTGCCCGATCCCCTATGGCAACTTTTTACGCAAACCGGCCTGCGATTTCGGCTGGGACTGGAACATCGCACTGGCGACGTCCGGCATCTATGGCGCCATGCGGCTGGAACCCAGTGCCGCCGCCCGCATCGACCGTCTTGCCATCTCGCAGGACCACAGCGACGGGGTGTCCGTCACGATCAGCGTGTATACCGCCAACCATGACGGCGCGGTGACGGTCGCACTGGCCGAAGAAACCGTAACCGCCCATACCACAAACGGCGTCTGCACGGTCACGATCACGGTCGCAAACCCGCAGTTGTGGTGGCCCGCGGGTCAGGGCGCGCAGCCGCTTTATGATCTGACGGTCACGGCAGGCGATGCGGTGGCGACCCGCCGGATCGGGTTGCGCCGGATGGAATTGCTGGCCGAACCCGACGCCGCAGGTCTGGGGTTCAAGATCCGGGTCAATGGCCGCGACATATTTTGCAAGGGGGCCAACTGGATTCCCGCCGATGCGCTGCCGGGCCGGATCACTGACGCCAAGACGCGCGATCTGCTGCAATCCGCCGTGGACGCCAATATGAACATGGTCCGCATCTGGGGTGGCGGGCGGTATGAGCCTGACAGCTTTTACGACGCCTGCGATGAACTTGGCCTGTTGGTCTGGCAGGATTTCATGTTCGCCTGCAATCTTTACCCGTCCGATCCGGTCTATCTGGCCGAAGTGCGGGCAGAGGTGCATGACAACGTCGCACGGATGCACCACCACGCCTGTCTGGCGCTGTGGTGCGGCGACAACGAACTGGTCGGCGCGCTGACGTGGTATGATGTCAGCGTGGCCGACCGCGACCGTTACCTAGTGAACTACGACCGGCTGAATCGCTGTATCGAGGATGCGCTGCGCGACACCGATCCAGACGCGAACTGGTGGCCGTCGTCACCGTCCACCGGCCCGCTGTCGTTCGGCGACGCATGGCACGACGACAGCAGCGGCGACATGCATTTCTGGTCGGTCTGGCACGAAGGGCGCGATTTCGACCACTACCGCGATGTGTCGCCCCGGTTCTGTTCCGAATTCGGATTCCAAAGCTATCCGTCGATGGATGTGATCCGCCAGTTCGCCGATCCGGCGGATTTCAACATCGCCGCACCCGTGATGGAAAGCCACCAAAAGAACGACGGCGGCAATGCGCGGATTGCCGAAACCATGTTCCGCTATTTCCGCTTTCCGGTGGATTTCGAAAACTTTGTCTATGTCTCTCAGGTCCAGCAGGCGCTGGCGATCAAGACCGCCGTCACCCATTGGCGCGGGCTGAAACCGCATTGCATGGGCACGCTGGTCTGGCAGTTGAACGATACATGGCCCGTCTGTTCTTGGGCGTCGCTAGACTATGGCGGCGGCTGGAAAGTCCTGCACCATCTGGCACGCGAATTTTATGCGCCTGTCACGGTAGTCGTGATGCCGGACGGGGATGAACTGGTATTGCGCGCTGTCAACGACACAGGTGCAGCGCTTGACGTCAGCGTCACCGCCCATGCCTGCGCGATGGACGGGACAGCGCGCGAACTGGGCCGGGGATCGGCGCAGGTGGATCACGACGCCACCGAACTGATGCGCGTCGCCGCCAGCGACCTTGGCCCGCAGGACATGCTCGCCTTTGGCTGGACCAGCAGCGATGGGCAAAAGGGCGGCGATGTCTTTGCCCCCCGCCCCTACAAGGCTTATGACCTGCTCCCCGCCCGTCTGGCCTGTGACACGCTGTTCGACGGCCAGCACTGGACCGTGTCGATCACGGCGCAGGCGATGGCGTTTTTCGTCACGGCAGAGGCTTCTGTGCCGGGCCGTTTCGACCGCAATGCCGTCCACCTTGGGCCCGGCCATACCGTCACACTGCGGTTCACCCCGGCGGACGCCGACGCCACCCCCACATTCACGCTGCGCGACCTGCACAGCGCCACTTACCAAACCTGAAGGACCCGACATGACCGGATTTTCCTACCAACTGTATAGCTCGCGCAATTTTGGCCCACTGGCCGAGACGCTGAAAATGCTGGCCGATCTGGGCTATGCCCACGTCGAAGGCTACGGCCCCGTCTACGAAGACATCGACGCCACGCGTCAGGCGATGGCCGACACCGGACTGACCATGCCATCGGGGCATTTTGCCTTTGACCTTGTCGAAAACAACCGGGCAGAGGTGACGCGCATCGCGCGCGGTCTGGGGATTAACAAGATCGTCGTTCCATTCCTGATGCCCGCCGATCGTCCCACCGATGCCGCAGGCTGGACCGAGTTTGGCCAGCGTCTGGCAGCGGCGGGCAAACCGTTGCAGGATGACGGGTTCGCATTCGGCTGGCACAACCACGATTTTGAATTCGTGCCCCTGCCCACCGGCGAACGCCCCATCGACCTGATCCTGGCCGATCCTGCCGTCGGTTTTGAATTCGACGTGGCGTGGGCCGCCGTCGCGGGCACCGATCCGGGCAGCGTCATTGACCAGTATGGCGACCGCCTGATTTCCGCCCACGTCAAGGACCGCGCGCCCGCCGGTGAAAACGCCGACGAAGACGGCTGGGCCGACGCGGGCCACGGCACGTTGGACTGGCCCGCGCACTACGCCGCACTCAAGTCTGCAGGCTGCGATCTGTTCATCATGGAACACGACAAGCCCGCATCCGACAAACGGTTCGCCGAACGCGCGCTGACCTATATGAATTCGCTGTAAGGACATCACCCCATGACCATGAACATCGGTCTGATCGGCTGTGGAAACATCGCTGCCGCCTACCTTGGCCTTGCGCCGACCTTCAGGGATATCCGCTTTGTCGCGGTATCCGACATGAACGAAGACACCGCCCGCGCCCGCGCCGAAGAATTCGGCGTTGAGGCACGGACCGTCACCGACCTTTTGGCGTCCGACGACATCGACATCATCGTCAACCTGACCATTCCGGATGCGCATTACGACGTGACCAAGCGCATCCTTGACGCAGGCAAGCATGCCTATACCGAAAAACCGTTGGTCCTGACGCTGAAGCAGGGCAAATCCCTGACCGATCTGGCCGCAGCCAAAGGTTTGCGCATCGGGTCGGCACCCGATACGTTTCTGGGCGGCGCGCACCAGCAGGCCCGTCACATCATCGATGACGGCGGCATCGGTCGCGTGACATCCGGCACCGCCCATTTCATGGGGCCGGGCATGGAAATGTGGCATCCCAACCCGGACTTCTTTTTCATGCCGGGTGGCGGTCCCGTGCTGGACATGGGGCCGTATTACATCACCAACCTTGTGCAATTGATCGGCCCGGTGAAACGGGTCGCTGCACTGGCGTCGTCTGCGCAGACCGAACGCACCATCACATCGCAGCCGCGCGCGGGTGAAACGATTCCGGTGCAGACGCCGACCACGATCCACGCGCTGCTGGAATTTGAAAACGGCGCCGCGATCACGCTGAATGTCAGCTGGGACGTCAAGGCGCACCGCCACGCGAACATGGAACTTTATGGGACCGACGGCACATTGTTCGTGCCCGACCCCAACCATTTCGGCGGCACACTGGAACAATCCGACGCCAGCGGCACCATTACCGAAGTGCCGGTCTGGGATCATCCGTTCGGAAAAATCAACTGGGAACTGGACGGCAAGATGCCGCGCGCCAATTACCGCACTGCGGGTCTGGCCGACATGGCCGCCGCGATCACGGCGGGACGACCCCACCGCTGCGGGCTGGATCTGGCCGTGCATGTGACCGACGTGATGACCAGCATCCTGAAATCCGGCGAAACCGGAAAATTCGTCGATATGACCACAACCTGCGACCGGCCCGTGGCCCTTGGCCCCGACGACGCCCGCGCATTACTGAAAGACTGAACCATGACCTATGTCCCCGCCGAAGACCGCTATGACCGCATGACCTATCGCCGTTGCGGGCGATCCGGGCTGAAATTGCCTGCTGTGTCGCTGGGGCTGTGGCACAACTTTGGCGGGGACACACGGCACGACATCAAACGCGATATGTGCCGCACCGCATTCGACCACGGGATCACCCATTTCGATCTGGCCAACAACTATGGCCCGCCCCCCGGCAGCGCCGAAGAAGCATTCGGTGAAATCCTGCGGACCGATTTCGCAGGCTACCGGGACGAGCTGATCATCAGTTCCAAGGCGGGGTACAATATGTGGGACGGCCCCTACGGCGAATGGGGCAGCCGCAAGTACCTGATCGCATCCTGTGACGCCTCTTTGAAACGTATGGGGCTGGATTACGTCGATATTTTCTATTCGCACCGCTTCGACCCCGACACCCCACTGGAAGAAACGCTGGGCGCCGTCGCGGACATCGTGAAATCGGGCAAGGCGCTTTATGCGGGCATTTCCAGCTATAACACCGAAAACACGCGTCAGGCCGAACAGATCCTGCGCGACATGGGCGTGCCCCTGCTGATCCACCAGCCCAGCTACAACATGTTCAATCGCTGGGTCGAAACAGACGGGTTAAAGGACACGCTGAACGATCTGGGCGTCGGGTCTATCGCGTTCACCCCACTGGCGCAGGGGATGCTGTCGACGAAATACCTGAACGGGATTCCCGACGACAGCCGCGCCGCGCAGGACAAATCGCTGGACAAGGGGCTGATCACCGAACGCGCGCTGGACAGCATCCGCGGCCTGAACGACATCGCCGCCGCGCGCGGTCAGACGTTGGCACAGATGGCCATCGCTTGGGTGTTGCGCGACGGCGGCATCACAACCGCCCTGATCGGGGCCAGCAAACCATCGCAAATCGAAGATTGCGCCGGGGCGACAGCCAACCTCGACTTTACCGCAGACGAACTGGACCGGATCGACGCACTTGCGGGCGATCAGGCGATCAACCTTTGGGCACAGTCCAGCCTGTCCGACAACGCACCGGAGTAACCCATGATCCGCAATCCCATCCTGCCGGGGTTCAATCCCGACCCGTCGATCTGTCGGGTCGGCGATGACTATTACATCGCCACATCGACCTTTGAATGGTTTCCCGGCGTTCAGATCCACCACAGCCGCGATCTGGCGAATTGGACGCTGGTGGCCCGCCCCCTGAACCGGGCCGCGCTGCTGGACATGCGCGGCAACCCCGACAGCGGCGGCATCTGGGCGCCGTGCCTGTCCCACGCGGACGGCAAGTTCTGGCTGGTCTACACCGACGTCAAACGGCTGGAAGGCGACTGGAAGGACGCGCACAACTATATCACGACCTGCGATACCATCGACGGCGACTGGACCGACCCGTGGTATATCAATTCCAGCGGTTTCGATCCGTCGCTGTTTCACGACGATGACGGCCGCAAATGGTTCGTCAACATGCAGTGGAACCACCGCTGGGCCGGGTCAGGGGTGAACCCGGCCAATGACCGCTTTGACGGTATCCTGTTGCAGGAATGGACGCCAGATCGCGGGTTGTTCGGCCCCGTGACCAATATCTACCCCGGCACCGACCGTGGCCTGACCGAAGCGCCGCATCTGTTCCGCCGCAACGGCTGGTATTACCTGACAACCGCCGAAGGCGGCACCGGTTACGACCATGCCGTCACGCTGTCCCGGTCCCGCCAGATCGACGGCCCGTATGAAGATCACCCCGACAAGCATGTCATCACGACCCAGGGTGCCACGGATCATCCGATCCAGCGCGCAGGCCACGGGCAATACGTTGAATCCCCCGACGGCACGGCATGGCACACCTATCTGATGGGGCGCCCGGTGATGCACGACGGCAAACCGTTCTGCGCCACGGGCCGCGAAACCGGCATCGCGCGCTGCGTCTGGCGCGACGATTGGCTGTATCTGGAAAACGGTGGATTGCTGCCGTCCGCGACGGTCGACCACAGCGCCGACAGCACCCCGCGCGTGGCACTCGCCTACGACCGGTTCGACAGTCTGCCGCCGGAATTCCAGTGGTTGCGGAGCCCGAACCCCGACCGTCTGTTCCGCTGTGCCGACGGCGCACTGATCCTGACGGGCCGCGAAAGCATCGGCAGCTGGTTCGAACAATCGCTTGTCGCGCGCAGGCAAGAAGATCAGGCCTATGACGCTGCAACCACCGTGGATTTTACGCCGACCGTCTATCAGCAGGGCGCGGGGCTGATCACATATTACAACCGGCATAAATTCCACGGTGCCTTTGTAACGTGCGAGGACGGGCAGCGGTGCCTGACCCTGATCTCTTGCAACGGTGACTGGCCAGCGGGGCATCTGGATCATCCGATCGCGCCCGTCCCGATCCCTGATGGGCCGGTCACGCTGTCGGTGCAGGTGAACGGTGCCGCGCAGCAGTTCTACTATGACATGGGCGACGGCCCGCAAAAGCTGGGCCCGGCCCGCGATGCGTCGCATGTGTCTGACGAAGGCGCGCAGGGTGAACATGCATCGTTCACGGGCGCATTCGTCGGCATGATGGCCTATGACATCACCGGACAGGGGGTAGAAGCACGGTTCACCCGGTTCGCCTATACCCCGCGCGGGGTGTGATGCAGCAGGGGCGGTCCATCGCGTCCGCCCCTGCCCCTGTGACCTATCCCGGCGCGCGTTCTGCCCATCCGGCAAAGATTTTTTCCAGAAATACCACTGCGTAATACAAAACGATGCCCAGCACCGCGAGCGCGATCAGCACCGCGAACATCAGCGGATAATTCCCGTTGGTTTCCCCGGATTTGAACAACGCGCCCAGTCCCCGCCCGTGCGGGCTGACGATTTCCACAAGGTTCGTGCCGATAAACGCCAGCGTCGCCGCGACCTTGAGCGCGCCAAAGAATTCCGGCAGCGTCTTGGGCAGGGCAATCTTGCGAAAGATGGTGAAATTCGACGCACCCAGCGCCCGCAGGATATCGCGATATTCCGGTTCCAGTGTCGACAGACCAATACCCACCGACACGGCGATCGGAAAGAACGAAATCATAAATGCCATCAGCACCGTGTTGAAATCATGCTGACCGATGAACAACAACGCGATGACCGGCACCAGCGTCGCCTTTGGCACAGCGTTGAACCCCACCAGCAGCGGATACAACGCGTCACGCGCGACCCGCGAAAACCCGATGATCATCCCCAAAAGCGTGCCGAAAACCACCGCCAGCAGCAGCCCCACGACCGTCCGCCACAGCGTCTGCCAGCCCATGATCAAAAACAGGTCGCGGTATTGCCAGAACGCCGGCGGCAAATCGGATGGTGACGCCATTTTGTAATTGGGCCAGCCGTTCGCCCAGACCAAAAGCTCCCACAGGCCCAGGAACACAAGGATGGACATGACCGGGACGGCAACCTTGTTGAACATCAGTGCGCCCCTTCGTGCCGGCCTTGGGCAATCTTGATCTGGTCGCGCAGGATGTGCAGCATATCCGCGACCTTTGGCGTATAAAGCACGTCCAGCGTGCGGTCTTCGGGCAGGTCCACGGGCATCACGTATTGTGTCCGCGCAGGCCGTCCCGACAGAACGATCACCTGATCACCCAGAAACACGCTTTCGCGCAGATCATGTGTGATCAAGACGGTGGTGAACGGTTCCGCCCGACGCAGATCGCGCATCGTTTGCCACAGGTCTTCGCGGGTAAAGGCATCCAGCGCGCCGAATGGTTCGTCCATGATCAACACCTCTGGCTTGTGCACCAAAGACCGGCACAGCGACGCGCGCTGGCGCATGCCGCCGGACAGTTCGGACGGGCGTTTGTTTTCAAAACCCGTCAGTCCGACCATGTCGAGCAGGTCCATCGCCCGCGCCACCCGGTCCGCGCGCGACATGCGCGTTGCCACGATTTCCAGCGGCAAAATGACGTTTTCAAGAATGGTGCGCCATTCCAGCAGAACGGGGTTCTGGAACGCCATGCCGACCGTCTTGCGCGGTCCCTTGACCAGTTCGCCATGCAGATAAACCTGCCCCTCATCGGGCTTCATCAATCCCGCGACCAACCGGGTCAGCGTGGATTTTCCGCAACCCGATGGGCCGACGACAGCGGCGAACGTGCCCTTTGGCACAGCGACATCCAGACCATCCAGCACGGGCAAAGGTCCGCTCGCGGTCGCATAGGCGTGTTTCACGCCTTTGATTTCAATCAGGTTTTCGATTTCAATTCCCCCGGTGCGATCCGGGCCACCCATGCGGGCGGCCCGGTTGCGATCAGTTCAGCATGCGCGCATCGGACGCCGGCAGATAGCCGGGGTCGAAATACAGCGCGGCATCGGGGGCGTTGACGAATTCGTAAACGCTTTTGGTTTGTTCGATCGCGCTGGCCATGCGGGCGTCATCAATCCCGCCAATGCCATTTTCAGCCACGTAATCGGTCAATACGTTGGCATCGATCGCCATTTGCAGGCGTTGCGTTTCCAGTGCCGCATCGGCTGCCGGATTACGTTCCATCAACGCTGCAATCGCAGCATCAGGTGTGGCGATGGCATCTTTCCACCCCATTGCAATGGCGGTCAGAAAGCCGGTCACTGCTTCAGGATTTTCAGCCGCGAAATCGGTATTCACGATCACCGCGTTGCCATAGAGATCGACGCCGTGGTCGGCCATCAGCAGGGTGGTGATATCGTCCTCTGCCACACCCAACCGGGTCAGGTTCAGCACGGATGAGAATGAAAAGCCTGTGATTGCGGCGACGTTACCTTCGGCAAGCATCGGTTCCCGGGTTGGGAAACCGACCGGTTCAACGGTGATCGCGTCCATATCAAGGCCTGTTTCCGTGGCAAAGATCGGGAACTGCGCCCAAGCGCCGTCGGGCGGCGGGGCGCCCAAAACCTTGCCTTCCAGATCGGCGGGCGTCTCGATGCCCAGCGATTTGCGGCCGACCACGGCAAAGGGCGGCTTGTCATAGATCATCATGACGGCCGTCACCGGGGCGCCGGGGTTCTGATCCAGAAACCGCATCAGCGAATTGATGTCGGCAAAGCCCACGGGAAATGCGCCGGTCGCGACCTTGGGGATCGCATCAAGCGATCCCGCACCTTCGCTGATTGTGACGGTCAAACCCTGATCCGCGAAATACCCGGCATCCAGTGCGTGAAAATACGGTGCGGCCGGGCCTTCGAATTTCCAGTCCAGCGCAAAGGGCATATCGGTCTGCGCCAAGGCCGGACCTGCCAGAAGCGTTGCCGCCACAGCCAAAAATGAATTGTGAAATGTCATGTCATGTCCCCGATTGATAAAGTCAGACTGAACGCTATCGGCGGCGCGATAGGGGCAAAAGTATCGCCGCACCCGCGCTTCAACATTTGGCCAGCTGAAAGTTTATTGCTTAATTTATAATACGATTAAGCAGATGATGCCGCTATTTTAGGCATATTGCAAGCGCGCCGCCCTGCATGATCCACTGCGATTGCGGCGTCCGGTCCGGAATCTTCGCGCTGCGTATCGGAACGCTGCGCCATTTTTTCCGACGCCCGTCCCCCAGCAATGTCCGCGCAGATCGTCGAACCCGGATGCCCGAACCGTCATCAGTAGATATAGCGGATCTGTTCAGTCCAATAACGTTCCATCCGGCGCAATGATGCATTGATGTCGTCGATCCGGACCTGATCCATCACGCCATCATCCAGGAGCCCTGCGGAATGTGCGGCAAACAAACCGGCCACCACCCGGTGGATATCACGCCCCTTGTCGGTCAGGCGCACCCGGACGGACCGGCGGTCAATTTCGGACCGCTGGTGGTGCATGTATCCATATTCCACCAATTTTTTCAGGTTATAGCTGACGTTCGACCCCTGATAGTAGCCGCGCGTTTTCAGTTCCCCGGCGGTGACTTCGTTGTCACCGACATTGAACAGCAACAAGGCCTGCACCGGGTTTATTTCCTGCACGCCGATCCGTTCAAATTCGTCTTTGATCACGTCCAGCAGCAGCCGGTGAAGCCTTTCGACCAGCAAAAGGCTGTCCAGATAGCTCTCCATAAACGACATCGACGCGGACGGGCGCTGCGGTCCGGTTTCAAGTTTGGCATGCAAGGTCATTATGCGGTTCCCGAAGGCAGGTTTCGCAACACCGTCCGCCAAAAGATGAAAATTTCCGTTAAGCGTGGCGGGGACTTGTCAATCCGTGCGCCAGTTCGGCAATATCCGCGACCAGCGATGCAAACCGTTGCGGAGGATCTTCCTGACGGGATACCCAGCGATAGATGTCCAGATCACTTTCATCCAGCAGGGCGTCATAGCGTTGCAAATCCGCCATGTCATAATCCGCCAGCTTTTCGGCGGCAAAGGCCGACAGGATCAGGTCCATTTCCTTGATGCCCCGGCGCATCGAACGCATGGCAAGCCGTTTGCGGGCCGTGTCCGCGGTTTCGGTCATCGTGCGATATCCAGCACGCGGCGCAGGCGCTTTTCAAGCCGCGCCAAGGTTTCTGCGTCGCGGGCCATCGACACCCGCAGTTCGCGCATCTGCGACAGCAGCGTGCCAACTTCGGCGGGCAGTTCGCTGCCTTCTTCGGGGGCGGACACGCCTTCACCTTCGCCAGACAGCAGCCAGCGCAGCGACACGTTCAGCATCCCCGCAAGCATCTGTAGCCTGTTCGCGCGTGGTTCCTTAAGGTCTTCTTCCCAAGCTGCCAGCGTCGATGTTTTCACGCCCAGCTTCTTGGCAAGATCCTCGCCCGTCATGCCTGCCGCATCGCGTGCGGCGGTGAGACGGTCACCAAAGGTTGCGGCATCGTCGCTGTACCACTGATTATCGTCCATCATTTCCATCCTTTGCTTGCCTCTGTCCTTATCGGCAACCTATGACATGAAACGGACCACGACACCACCGGAGCGGCTATGAAACTGTTGTCTGCGACGCTCGACCGCGTCAAACCATCCCCCACAATCGCCGTCACAACCCGTGCCGCCGAACTGCGTGCGCAGGGCCGCGACGTGATCGGTCTGGGTGCCGGTGAACCCGATTTCGACACCCCCGATCACATCAAGGCCGCAGGCATCGCCGCGATCAATGCGGGCAAGACGAAATACACCGCCGTCGACGGTATCCCGGAACTGAAACAGGCGATCTGCGACAAGTTCCGCCGCGATAACAATCTGGATTATGTGCCCGCGCAGGTCAGCGTCGGTTCGGGCGGCAAACAGGTGATATATAACGCGTTCATGGCGACCCTGAACCCGGGGGACGAGGTCATCATTCCCGCCCCCTACTGGGTCAGCTATCCCGATATGGTCAAACTGGGGGGCGGCGATCCGGTGTTTGTCGCAGGCACGCTGGACCGCGGATACAAGATCACGGCAGACCAGTTGGAATCTGCGATCACACCGCGCACCAAATGGTTTCTCTTCAACTCTCCCAGCAACCCGACCGGCGCCGGTTACAACTGGTCAGAGCTGAAGGCGCTGACCGACGTGCTGCTGCGGCATCCGCATGTCTGGGTGCTGACCGATGACATGTATGAACATCTGGCGTTCGATGACTACCAGTTCTGCACGCCCGCGCAGGTGGAACCGCAGTTGTATGACCGGACCCTAACCATGAACGGCGTCAGCAAGGCCTACGCCATGACCGGCTGGCGGATTGGCTACGCGGCAGGCCCGCTTCAGCTGATTGCGGCGATGCGCAAGGTGCAGTCGCAATCGACGTCGAACCCCTGCACGATCAGCCAGTGGGCCGCCGTCGCGGCGCTGAATGGCACCCATGATTTCATCGCGCCGAACAACGCCATGTTCATCCGCCGCCGCGATCTGGTGGTGGATGCGCTGAACGCCTGCCCCGGCATCGTCTGCCCCCGCCCGGAAGGCGCATTTTACGTCTATCCGTCCATTGCGGATTGCATCGGCAAGACCAGTGCCGGTGGCACCCTGATCGACAGTGACGAAGCGTTCGCCACCGCATTGCTGGACGAATCCGATGTCGCGGTGGTCTTTGGCGCGGCCTTTGGCCTATCACCGCATTTCCGGATTAGCTATGCGACCTCTGACGCGGCCCTGACAGAAGCCTGCGCGCGCATCAGGACGTTCTGCGACGGCCTGCGCTGAAATGAACCAACACACTGGCGGACGATGGCCGCACCTGTATAGTTAACGCGGCAAAAGATGGGCGGGCCAGATGGGCGCAGACCTACCAGACTATTACTTTCGGATCCGTGAAAATGGCGCGGTGGTGTTTCGCGTGGATACCGAAAACCGGCAACGCCGGATCGAAATGGATCAGCTGGCCGTGATCAACGTCCGCAACGGAGAGGTCAAACCCCACGGCGACACCGTTTTGTCAGATGGGGACATCGCCGCCATTCAGGCGTGGCTGGATGAACGGGTGGCCCTGCTGGCGCGCCGCGATATCGACGATATCCACCGCGCGATCGACTATCTGAACATCACGACCCAATGGGTGCAATCAAAGGCCAGCGACGGCCAGTTGGAAGACGTGACAGACCCGCTGTTGCTGGCAATGCACGATTTGCGGACCGTGCTGGTGCGCAAGAAAGCCGACCGCCTGCTCAGCCGTGCAGATGGCGGCAAGGCTGACGAAGACTAGCTGCGACTGCGTGCCCACAGGCGGCGCGTGACGCGCCAGACGTAAAATCCCAGGATGCCCAGTAGCAAAATGTTCGTGACCGGGTTCAGAAATGCGGCGACGCGATCATAATTCGCGGACAGCAAATAGCCCGCCGCGATCAGCGCCGCGTTCCATAGGGCAGATCCCAGCGTGGTATAGATGAAAAACCGTGTCAGCCCCATGCCGGACAGGCCCGCAGGCACCGAAATCAGCGTGCGGACACCCGGCACCATGCGCCCGAAAAACACCGCCGCCTTATCGTGGCGGTCGAACCATGCCACAGCCCTGCGAATATCCTCCACCTCAAGCGTCAGCCAGACGCCATGCCGGTCGATGAAATCCTCAATCCGGCGCTGGCCCAGCATCTGCCCCACCAGATACCATAGATACGCGCCCAGAACCGCGCCGATCGTTCCCAAGATGAAGACCGCAATCAGCGACATCCGGCCCTGTGCGGCCTGAAATCCTGCCAGCGGCATGACCAGTTCGGATGGAATGGGCGGAAATACGTTTTCCAGCAACATGACCAGCCCAACGCCAAAGGCGCCCGCTGCGTCGATCAGTCGGGTAATGAAATCAAACATGCTGCCCAACCTTTTCCCGACCCGGCAGTTCCATCAGGGGGCGCCGCTTTCGCCCGGCGATGAACCGCCAGCACAGGCAGACGGCAGCCACAGCCAGCCCAACGACCAGCCCCAACCACAACCCTTGCGGTCCCCAACCCAACGTGAACGCCAGCAAATAGCTTAACGGGATCGCCACAACCCAATAGCTGAATGCCGCAATCACCATCGGCACGACCGTATCCTGTAATCCGCGCAACAACCCCAGGGCCACGACCTGCGCGGCATCGACGATCTGGAACAAGGCCGCCATCGCCAGCAACGTCGTCCCCAGCGTCAGGATCATCGGCAACGAAGGGGCCTGTGGATCGACGAAAAACGAAATCAGCGTCCGGGGGATCGCCAGAAACGCCACGATCGTCAGACACACGAACGCACCCGACAGGACAAAGGACGCAATGGCGCCACGGCGCAACCCGGTCTCGTCCCGGCGGCCCACAGCACGCCCTGCCCGCACGGTGGCGGCTTGCGATATGGCGATATGCACCATGAATGTCAGGCTGGCTAGTTGCAGCGCGATCCCGTGGCTAGCCAGCGCAACCTCGCCGATCCAGCCCATCATGATGGAACTGGCGGTGAACAAACCGCCCTCTGCCAGTGACGTGATCCCGATCGGCAATCCCAAACGAAACACCCGCGACATGATCTGCGGATCGGGGCGGAACGGGTTTCTCAGCAGTTCCTGCTCTGGCAGCTTTCGCAGAATATAGATCACCAGCACGATCAGCGTCCCGGCCTGCATCAGCACAGATGCGATGGCCGCACCCCTGATCCCCATTTCCGGCGCACCGAAATTGCCAAAGATCAGCAGATAATTCACCCCGACGTTCAGGACGGCGGCGGCAACGGTGGACCAGAAAATGAATGCCGTCAGTTCCAGTGCGACCAAAAAGGATTTGAGCGTCATCACGATCAGCGCGGGGATCATGCCCAAAATCGCAATGACCAGATAATCCGCCCCTGCCGCCGCGACTGCGGGCGTTTGTCCGATTGCCAGCAGGATCGGTTCGGCCACGAAAAACGGGATCGACACCACACCACCGTAAAAGATCGACAGCCAGACCGCCATGCGGGTCACACGGCGGGCTGTGCGTGTATCGCCTTCTTCGGCGGCGGTGGCGACCAGCGGTGTGACGGCTTGCGCAAAACCGGCACCGACGATGAAGATGACAAACAACAGCGATGTCGCCAGTGTCGCTGCCGCCAGTGCCGTCACGTCATACCAGCCCAGCATCAGCGTGTCCGTGATATGAATTGCGAATTGCGCAAGATTGCTTGCCATCAGGGGCGCGCCAAGACGCAGCAGCGCGCGGAAATGGCCGGTGTATGTCATGGTGGGCGTCATCATGTCCGACGACTTATGCCCGTTGCGCTGGCCCGTCCAGCGCCTGCGTCATCCCCGGTTCGGAAACACCTGCTGCAGTTCGGCGTCGAACTGTGCCCATGAAATGGAAGACTTGTTTCCGGCATAGCCGTGGTAGTGCGATTTCCCCGTCGAATTTGGCAAACCAGCCCAGATCCGGGCCAGATTGTTCATGAAACGGTGGCGCCCCATGTCACCGGCACGCACATCGTCCAGACCCGCCTCTGCCAGCAGGACATCGGCCAGCCGGTCCTGCAGGGCGGGGGAAAACAGGTCCCGTTCAGACGTCCCTGTGACGCGCACAAGACGGCGCAGGGTGGACGGGATGAATTGATAGCGTCCGATGGCGTGGTTTTGCCGCGGTGTGGCGTCGATCCACGCAAAGATATCCCCGACGGTCATCTGTGTGGGGCGGGCCGGTGGCATCACGCGCGCGCCGTAAACTACGGCGTCATAACCATCGCGCCGGGATTCCGCATACCCGATGACCTGCCGCAGGACCTGCACATCGCGCGCGCCTGCCTGCCCCCGCAGCATGATCCGTTGGTCCGGTACGATCAGCGGGCTGACGGCGGCAACCCTGCGTCGATCGTTTTCTGCCGGTCGCGGTGCGGCGGGTGCAAACAGGCTATTGCCCGCCTGCCCCGCAAACAGACTGGGCGTACGTGTCAGTGCAGCCGGTCGCGGGGTGGGTTCGCGCGATACGATCAGCGGCCCGCGTTTTTGCAAGAAAGCGGCAGGCTGCGTGTCAGCCTTTGGTTGTTCGGGCCATAGGATCACAAGGGTGACAGTTGCGGACAGCACCGCTGCGAATAGGTGTTTCAAGATCATTGGCCCGCCTGTCTTGGTAAAGGAACAGGCGGACCATGTGATGCAGAAGTTTAGATTTCGTGTCCCCGCTTAGCCCTTGAGCACATCGCGCCAACTGTGTTTCGGCGCAAAGCCAACCATCTTTTTGGCCTTGTTGTTGGCATAGAACGTCTCATTCTGGCCCATATCTCGGGTCTTTGGCACGCCTTGATAGAAGCGTTCCATGACCTCATCGGTGCTCAGGTTCACGCTCATGTCGTCGTTGGATACGTTGAACACCTCGTACCCCAGACCATCGGTGTTCAGACAACATTCGACCATCTGCGCCAGATCGCGCGCGTCGATGTAGGCAAAGATATTGCGCCGCCGCAGGGCCGGATCATCCATGAAAGCGGGGAACATCTGTTCGTATTCGTGCGGCTCGATCACATTGTTGATCCGCAGGCCATAGATATCAGCCCCCGTGCGGGCCTGAAACGACCGCGCCGTCACCTCGTTCACGACCTTGGACATGGCATAGCTGTCCTGCGGCACCGTCGGGTGTTCTTCGTCGATGGGCACATAATCGGGCTTTATCTCGCCGTCCCAGAAACAGATGCCATAGGTGGTTTCGGACGAGGCAAAGATGACCTTGGGGATGCCCAGTTTCGCCGCCGCGTTCAGCACGTTGTAAGTGGACATCGTGTTGTTGCGATAGGTTTCGCCGTCCGGCACCAGCATGATCCGTGGCACGGCGGCAAAATGCACCACAGCATCATAGCGGGGCACACCGGTGCCGGGGTCCAGCTCGTCAAAATCGGCGTAGTTGTGCATCGCGTCGATCACTTGCCCCGCGTCGGTCAGATCGACCCGCAGCGCGCGATCATCCGCATCGGCGGCACTGTCGATATTCGTGACCTGATGGCCCGCATCCCGAAGATGCTGCACCGCATAGCGCCCGGCCTTGCCGCTGCCGCCTGTAAAGAAAATACGCATCGGCGTCTCCTGTTTTTGGTATCAAATTGTACGGATCGGGTCACCCGCCTGAAAGGCGCGGATCGCCTCGACCGTCTGGGTATAGAAGACGCGGAACGTCTCCTGTGTGGTATAGCCAAGGTGCGGCGTCAGCAGCAGCCTGCCCGAAGCAATCAGGTCGGGGTCGCGCAGTGGATCGTCCATCGGCAGCGGTTCCACATCGAACACATCCAGCCCCGCCATCGCCGGACGCCCCGCCGTCAGCCCGTTCAGCAGGGCGTCGGTATCCACCAGCGGCCCGCGCGAGGTGTTGATGAACACCTGTCCCTGACGCGCTGCGGCAAAGGCATCGGCCCCCACCAGCCCGCGCGTGCGATCCGACAGCACCATATGCACAGACGTCACATCGGCCCGCGCCATCAGGTCGGGCAGGCTGTCCATGCGGGCGACGTCGAGTGCGGCACAGCGGTCCGCCGTCAGGTTGGGCGACCATGCGACGATGTCCATGCCCAGCGCGCGGCCCAGCGTCGCCATCTGCGCACCGATGTTGCCGAGCCCGATCAGCCCCAGTGTCAGCCCGGCGACATCGCGGCCCAGCCCGACCTGCCAGCCTTTGGCGTGCAGGGCGCTGACCTCTGGCAGCAGGCGGCGGTTCAGCGCCAGCATCATCAGCACGGCCAGTTCCGATGTGGTCGTCTTGCGGCTTTCGGTGCCGCAGACTGTCACGCCCGCAGCGCGCGCCGCATCCAGATCAATGCTGGCGTTGCGCGGCCCCGACGTCACGATCAGCCGCAGCGCAGGCAGTGCGGCGATCAGGTCGGCGTCCATCGGCGTGCGTTCGCGCATCAGGCAAACCACGTCGTAGCCCGCCAGCTTGTCCGGCAGATCATCCCGCGCGATGGGGTCGGCAAACACATCGACCTGCCCCAGCCCGTCCCAGTCGGCCAGCCGCAATGCCGCGCGCGCATAATCGTCCAGTACCGCGATTTTCATGTCATCCCTCCCCGGTCAGACCACATCTATCGCGTTTGCCCCGCCTGACCACAAGTCCCGCCGCCCATTGCCGCCGGGCGCGCTGGCTCTTAGACTGGCGCAAACCAAAGCAAAGAGCAGCACATGTCCGATCTTCTGTCCGGCAAGACCACATCCACCTATGACGCCTCCTCGATCCAGGTGCTGGAGGATATGGAACACGTGCGCCTGCGTCCGGGCATGTATATCGGCGGCAAGGACGAACGGTCCCTGCATCACATGGTGGCGGAAATCGTCGACAACTCCATGGACGAAGCGGTCGCCGGACACGCCACATGGATCGAGATCGAACTGCACGCCAACGGCCATGTCAGCGTGCGCGACAACGGGCGCGGCATCCCCACCGATCCGCACCCCAAGGACCCCGCCAAATCCGCGCTGGAAATCATTTTCTGCACCCTGAACGCGGGCGGCAAGTTTTCCGGTGACAGCTATTCCACCTCGGGCGGTCTGCACGGCGTCGGGTCTTCGGTCGTGAACGCCCTGTCCGACCATTTGCGGGTCGAGGTCGCGCGCAACAAGGAACTGTTCGCGATGGAATTTTCGCGCGGCGTTCCGCAGGGCAAGCTGGAAAAGATCGGCGCGGCCCCCAACCGACGCGGCACCGCCGTCACATTCCACCCTGACGAGGAAATTTTCGGCAAGCTCAAGCTGAAGCCAAGCCGCCTGTTCCAGATGGCCCGGTCCAAGGCGTATCTGTTTTCCGGCGTCGAAATCCGCTGGAAAACCGACATCGACGATGGCGACACACCCACCACGGCCACGTTCAAATTTCCCGGCGGCCTGTCGGATTACCTGAACGAAACGCTGGCGGGGTCCACCACCTATTCCGACCGGCCCTTTGCGGGCACCGTCGATTTCACCGAAAAATTCGGCGTCCCGGGCAAGGTGGAATGGGCGATCAACTGGACCCCGGCCCGCGACGGGTTCATCCAGTCCTATTGCAACACGGTCCCCACGCCAGAGGGCGGCACCCACGAGGTCGGGTTCTGGAACGCGATCCTCAAGGGGATCAAGGCGTATGGAGAGCTGACCAACAACCGCAAGGCCGCGACCATCACCCGCGAAGACCTGATCGTCGGCGGCTGTGCGCTGGTGTCCTGTTTCATCCGCGAACCGGAATTTGTCGGCCAGACAAAGGACCGTCTGGCCACCGTTGACGCGCAGCGCATGGTCAATGCCGCCGTGTCGGACCATTTCGACAACTGGCTGGCGGCGGACAACAAATCGGCGGGCGCGATCCTTGATTTCCTGATCCTGCGCGCCGAAGAACGCCTGCGCCGCAAGCAGGAAAAGGAAACGTCGCGCAAATCGGCCACCAAGAAACTGCGCCTGCCCGGCAAACTGACCGACTGCACGTCAAAGACCCGCGAAGGCACCGAATTGTTCATCGTCGAAGGCGACAGCGCCGGCGGGTCCGGCAAGGGCGCGCGCGACCGCAAGACACAGGCGCTGCTGCCGCTGAAGGGCAAGATCCTGAACGTGCTGGGTGCGGCGTCGGGCAAGCTGACCACCAACGCCGAAATTTCCGACCTGTGCGAAGCTTTGGGTGTCGGCATGGGATCGAAATTCAATTTGGACGATCTGCGCTACGACAAGATCATCATCATGACTGACGCCGACGTGGACGGCGCGCATATCGCGGCCCTGCTGATGACGTTCTTTTTCAGCCAGATGCGTCCGCTGATCGACAGCGGCCACCTGTATCTGGCCTGTCCGCCGCTGTATCGTCTGACACAGGGGCCGAAACGGCTGTATGTGGCATCCGACGCGGAAAAGGACGTCGCCATGCAAAAGGGTCTGGGCGGCAAGGGCAAGATCGACGTGCAGCGGTTCAAGGGTCTGGGCGAAATGGACGCCAAGGACCTGAAGGAAACCACCATGGACCCCGCCACCCGCAAACTGATCCGCGTGATGGTCAACGACGACCTGCCCGGCGAAACTGGCGATCTGGTGGAACGTCTGATGGGGAAAAAGCCCGAACTGCGCTTTCAGTATATTCAGGAAAACGCCCGCTTCGTGGAGGAATTGGATGTTTGAGGAGTTGCATTTATGATAAACGTTTTTGTCAGCTGGAGCGGAGACTCGAGCAAAAAAATCGCTGAAGAGCTTAGAAACTGGATCCCTTCAGTTCTACAATTCGCGAAACCGTATTTTACACCTAGCGATGTCGATAAAGGCGCCAGATGGGGTAGTGACATATCTCAAAAACTGTCAGAATGCGATATTGGAATCATTTGCCTAACGAAAGAAAACCTAACGAAACCTTGGATACTTTTTGAAGCGGGCGCTCTTTCAAAGGACATGGACCGCTCAAAGGTATGCTCTGTTTTATTTGGTGTTGACAACGCAGATATCTCGGGACCCCTAACGACATTCCAAACTACCTCATTTGAAAAAGCAGATTTCAAAAAAATGATGTCGACTGTAAACGACGCCGGTGGGGAGAATTCTCTCACTAGCGGCACTTTCGACGATGTCTTCGAAATGTGGTGGCCAAGATTGGAGCAGAAGATATCGAAAATTCTTGCAGAAGGTACTCCCGTCGAGAGAAAACTTCGCGATGATCGGGAAATTTTAGAAGAAATTTTGATGCTAACCCGAAGCCAGCGGAGAATTGCACGAAACCAGCACTCCATAGCGCCTTCAATAGTCAAGGATTTACTATCTGTCGGTGACATTTTGCTGAAGGCGTACAATAGAGAAACTGATTATGGTTCGCAAACCCGATCTTACTTTAATGCGCTCGCTTCAATAATAAAGGCGGATGAGGCTCTAACTGTAATGTTCGAGGACGAACTAGTACGGCTAGACCAACAGTGGGACGAAATAATTCCATTTTGATTTTCTTCGGCTTGATGATCCGAAATTAAAATTTGATTTTGCTACTGCACCATCAACCCACTCACATGCTCCTCGATCAGCGTCTCGGTGTCGTCGCTGTCCGCGCGCACCGCCATGCCGACCAGTGCGCCCGACTCACCATCAAACGCGCGGGCGTAGCCGTCGACCTGGTTGCCGGACACGCTGGCTTCTTCTGCTGCCGCAATCCCCAGCGCCCTCCCGGGGGGAGGGTCGGGCGCTGCCGTTGCCTAGGGCAACGGCTGTCATTTTCCCCTCTTTAGCGCCTACTCCACCCGCAACCCGCTCACCTGTGCCTCGATCATCGTGACCGTGTCGTCGCTGTCGGCGCTGACGGCCATGCCGACCAATGCGCCGGGGGCGCTGCCGAATGCGCGGGCGTGGTCGGCGGCCAGATCGACGGTGACGCTGTCCTGCCCCGTGTCAGCTTGCCGCAGCGGGATCGTGACGGCGGTGCCTGCCACACCATAAGGCGACGGAATCGGCTGACCCACAGCGTTGTTGCCGCCCCAGACATACTGGATGATCCGCACGTCGTCGCGGCCCAGCAGGCTGCGGATATCGGCCTGCGATGCGGCGGCGGCGGCCCCGGCGGGCAACCACAGGAAATAGACCGCGATATTACGGTCGTCGCCGCCCTTGCGGCCCAGATCCGTGGGCGGCACGGATTGCGTGACCTGCCAGTTCCACTGTGCGCGTGTCGCGTCCCACAGCGGTTGCGGCAGCCGCGTCCACAGGATGCTGACCGTATTGTCGGACCGGATGCCCAGCGTGCCGCCCGATTGGGTGTAATCGTTGGATGACAGCAGCTTTAGCCGCTGTTCGTTCCAGTTGGCAAAGCTGATCGCCTCTGCCGTGGCGGTGGTGGCGAGAAATGTGGCGGCGATTGTCAGGGTGCGCAGCATGGGAATCTCCGTTTCAGTTGGGTTGACCATAGCGCCCGCGCCGGGTGCGTCACCTGAACCCGCCAGCCGTCACGCAATTGTCAGAGACAGGCGCGCCCGGACGGGTTTATGTTTCAGTCATGCGGATACTTGCCCTGTGCCTGACCCTGCTGGCCCCCGTGGCCCATGCCCAGACCCCGATGGTGGAAACATCGCTGGAACTGGTGCTGCTGGCCGATGCGTCGGGGTCCATCGACGCGGACGAACTGGCGTTCCAGCGGCAGGGCTACGGCAATGCGCTGACCAGCCAGCCCGTGCTGGACGCGATTGCCGATACGCTACACGGTCATATCGCCGTCACCTATGTGGAATGGGCGACCAATCAGGTGCAGGTCGTGGACTGGATGCTGATCGACGGGCCGGATGCTGCACGGGAATTTGCCGATGCGCTGCTGCTGGCCCCCCGGTCCGCCTATGGCCGAAACGCCATCGGTGCCGCCCTGCTGGAAGGTCAGCGCCTGATCGACAGCAACGGCTTTGACGGGTTCCGCCATGTCATCGACTTTTCCGGGGACAGCATGGGCAATTCGTCCGGCCCGCCCATCGTGCCGTCACGCGATGCGGTGCTGGCCACGGGCACCGTCATCAACGCCCTGCCGATCCTGCGCCCCGACAGCCCGCGCCGCGCGGGTCGCGATCTGGAACAGCTATATGCCGACAACATCATCGGCGGTCCCGGCGCATTCATGGTCACGGCAGACGGGCGCGACAGCTTTGCCGCTGCCGTGCAACGCAAGCTGTTTCTGGAAATCGCCGGACAGATGCCACAGGTGGAACTGGCCCGCCGCTGATCAGCGTTGCAGCGTTTCGATATAATTCGACAGCGCCAGCAATTCGGCGGGGACAGGCACGGGGTTGCCGTCTTCTTCGGTCATGATGATCGGCCCCAGATCGCCGTCACCGAATTTCGGCATCAACCCGCTGACATGCTGGCCCCGGTTGAACCCGTCAATCACGCTCATCACGTAATCGGCCGGATAGGTGCCGCCGTTGCGCGCGCTGATCCGTGTCAGGTCCGGCGCCGTGACACCGGCGGCCAATGCCACACCGTCCTGTCCCGTGATGCCGTGGCATTGGGCGCACTTCGCCTCGAACGCCGCCTTGCCGTTGACGGGGGGCTGTTCCGGCGTGCAGGCCGCAAGGGCAAGAACGGCGAACGGCAAAAAACGGAACATGGTGGATACTCCTGAAAGGGTGACAAGATCAAAGGCTATGCGCGCGGGCGGTCCTGCGCGTTGATCTGGGTCAAAACGCGCTGCTTTGGTGTCAGTCTGCCTTGGTCGCCACCAGTTTGCCAGACTCCAACCGCACCGACCGGTCCATACGGGACGCCAATTCCAGATTGTGTGTCGCAATAACCGCAGCCAGCCCGGTGGACCGCACCAGCGTCATCAGCGCATCGAACACCCGGTCCGACGTTTCGGGGTCAAGGTTGCCTGTCGGCTCGTCCGCCAGCAACAGCTTTGGATCGTTGGCCAGCGCCCGGCAGAACGCAACGCGCTGCTGTTCGCCGCCCGACAGTGCCGCAGGCCGGTGATCGGCGCGCGGCGCAATGCCCACGGTATCCAGCAGGCTGCGGGCGCGGTCGCGTGCGGCGGCATCCTCTGCACCATTGGCCAGTTGCGGCAGAACGATGTTTTCAAGTGCCGTGAATTCCGGCAGCAGGTGGTGGAATTGATAGATGAACCCCACGTCATTGCGCCGGATCGCGGTGCGGCGGCGATCCGACAGGCGGGTCACGTCCTCGCCCCCGATTTCGACAGTGCCGGAATCCGCTGTATCCAGCAGTCCCGCGATATGCAGCAGAGTGGATTTGCCTGCCCCCGACGGTGCGACGAGCGCCACGACTTCGCCCGGTGCGACCGACAGCGACGCGCCGTCCAGCACGCGGACTTCGGATGGCAGACCGTGATTGTAGCCTTTGGACAGGCTGGTCAGGGCAAGGACAGGATCATTCATAGCGCAGCGCCTCGACCGGGTTCATGCGGGCCGCCCGGCGCGCGGGAAAGATGGTGACAATCCACGACAAACCCAGCGACAGCACAACCGCCGACAGCACGTCGCGCAGGTGCAGTTCCGCAGGCAGGGCATAGATGCCGCGGATCGACGGGTCCCAGACGCCGCCCCCCGCCAGATAATTCACAAAGGCGAATATCGGGTCGATCCAGATCGCAAAGGCGCAACCCAGAATGACGCCCAAGATCGTGCCGACGGTTCCGATCCCCGCCCCGCAGATAAAGAAGATCCGCAGCACCGACCCTTCGGTCAGACCCATGGTCCGCAGGATGCCGATGTCGCGGCCCTTGTTCTTGACCAGCATGATGAGGCCGGAAATGATGTTCATCGACGCGATCAGCACAAGGATCGACAGCAACACGAACATCACGTTGTCTTCGACCGTCAGTGCGCGCAGGAACGCGCCCGCGCTGTCGCGCCATGTCCAGATGAACGCGAAATCGCCTGCCGCATTCAGGATATCGGGGGCGATATCTTCGACATTGTCGGGGTTTGCGACCATCACCTCGATTTCGTCGACGACGCCGTCGCGGTTGAAAAACGTCTGTGCCTCGGCCAGCGGCATGTAGACCCGCGTACGGTCGATGTCATAGCGACCGGCGGTGAAAATATAGGTGATGTCGTAAACGCCCACACGCGGGCTGGTGCCCATCGCGGTGCGCACGCCGTTGGGCGAAATCAGTTTGATCCGGTCGCCCAGCCCGACGCCCAACTCGCGCGCAACGCCCGACCCGATGGCGATCCCGTCGCCAAAGGCGTCGATGCTGCCGATCGCTTCCTCTGGCGTGGCGATGCGGGGGATGGTGCGCAGGTCGGCTTCGCTGATGCCAAAAACCTCTACCCCGGAATTGAAGTTGCCCCGGTTCGCCATGACCTGCTGGCGCACCAGCGGGGCGGCGCGGATGACACCGGGCACATCGGCGATGGCCGCAGCAAGCGTTTCATAATCACTGATGATCCGCGTCGTCTGGTCGGTGCCCGCGATGGGGGTCTGTTCATAGACGGTGACATGGGCGTTGGCGCCCAGGATCGTATCCACGAATTCGGCCCGGAACCCAGACCGGATCGCCAATGTCGCAATCAGCGCGAACACCGCCAGCGTGATGCCCAGCAGGCTGATCCACGTCATGACGCTGACGCCGCCTTCGGCGCGTTTGGCCCGAATATAGCGCCACGCGATCATCCATTCGAAGCGTGCAAAGGGGGGCGTGCTGGCCATGGCATGGTCCCGTCAGGTTGGTCGCGCGGACCTTGGGGGTATTTGGCGCCTCGCGTCAATGCAACCGGGTGTGAACGGTATCGGCGGACTTGGGGGCGCTGCCCCCAAACCCCCGGGATATTTTCGGCAAGAAGAAGATGCCGACGTCACGCGCGGGTTTTGCGCACGCCGTCCAAACGCGGACCGGGGCGGGCGGCAGATCGGGCAAGGGTTGGTTCGGCACGATTTGGCCTTGCGCGGGACCGGCTGCGGCGGCGCGGGCCACGGCGCAGCAACGCGGACAGTCCAGACCATGTGATCGCCGCAACGACCCAGCCCACTGCCGCACCGATTGCGGCTGTGGCCAGCCCTGCGATCGACAACGGCATTGCCGGTTCAAAATCGCCCCATGCCGCACGCAGCGTCGCGGGATCACTGACCCGAGCGACCAATGCGATCCGGCCCAGCGATGTGGCATCACGCAAGCGCGCCAGATCGTCGGTCAGCACCGCATGGCGGCGAAAGGTACGGCGCATGTCGTCCTGACGATCCGCCAGAAAGGCCGTGCCTGTCATCTGCGCCAGCGCGTCAGTCCGGGTCAGACCGGCGCGCATGGCGGATGCTTCAAAATCACCAACGACGACGTCCAGCGCATCGACCTGCCCTGCCAGACGCTGCACATATTGCTGCGTGAACGCAGGATATTGCGAACAGGCGGCAGCACCTGCCACAGCGCCTGCCAGCGTCAGTGCGCGCCCGATCATCGGGGCACCGGACAATATCCGGGTGTCATGGGTGTCATCTGCTGCCTCTTGCGTTTTAGGGCAGCATACAGGGGCGCAGCGCCCCTGTCATCGCCTGCGTCAGATGCCGTCGTAGATCGTTGCAATCCGGGCAATCGCATCTTCGAGCGACATCTCTTCAGCCACGCCACTGCGGCGGCTGGTCAGTTCGACGACGCCGTTCTTGACCCCGCGCGGACCCACGGTGATCCGCCACGGCAGGCCGATGATATCCATTGTCCCGAATTTCGCGCCCGCGCGTTCGTCGCGGTCGTCATAGAGCGGGTCCAGACCGCGCGCGCGCAACCGGGCGTACAGATCTTCGCAGACCGCGTCACAGGCATCGTCACCCTGCCGCATGTTCAGAATACCGACATGGAACGGTGTGACACCTTCGGGCCAGATGATGCCCTTGTCGTCGTGGCTGGCTTCGATGATGGCACCCAGCAGGCGGCTGACGCCGATCCCGTGCGACCCCATGTGAACGGGCAGGCTTTCGCCGTCGCGGGTCTGGACGGTCGCACCCAGCGCCTCGGAATACTTGGTTCCGAAATAAAAGATCTGGCCGACTTCGATGCCGCGTGCGCTGCGGCGGCGGTCCTCTGGCACTTGGGCGAACAGGGCTTCGTCGTGGGTTTCATCGGTCCGGGCATAGCGCGAGGTGAATTCGTCCATGACGGCCTGACAGGCGGCACGGTCGTCGAAATCGATGTCCCGGTCGCCAAAGGTCAGATCGGTAATCGCGCTGTCGTAGAACACCTCTGATTCGCCGGTTTCCGCGAGCACCAGAAATTCATGGGTGTCGTCGCCGCCAATCGGGCCGGAATCGGCCCGCATTGGAATCGCCTGCAGCCCCATGCGTTCATAGGTCCGCAGATAGGTCACCAGATGGCGGTTGTAGGCGTGCAGCGCGTCTTCCTTGGTCAGATCGAAGTTGTAGCCATCTTTCATCAGGAATTCGCGGCCCCGCATGACGCCGAAACGCGGGCGCACTTCATCACGAAATTTCCACTGAATCTGATAGAGCGTCAGCGGCAGGTCCTTGTAGCTGCCGACATGGGCGCGGAAGATGTCGGTCACCAATTCTTCGGCCGTAGGCGTGAACAGCATGTCGCGGCCGCTGCGATCCTTGACCCGCAGCATTTCGTCGCCATAGGCGTCGTACCGCCCGCTTTCACGCCACAGGTCGGCGGACTGCATGGTCGGCATCAGCATCGCCAGATGACCGGCGCGGGCCTGTTCTTCGTGGACGATCTGTTCGATCCGCTTGAGCACCTTGTAACCCATCGGCAGCCACGAATAGATGCCGGCGCTGGCCTGCTTGATCAGACCGGCCTGCAACATCAGGCGGTGGCTGACGATCTGCGCCTCGCGTGGGGTTTCCTTGAGGACGGGCAGGAAATAGCGGGACAGACGCATGGTGTGGTGATCCTTCACTCAAGCTACATTCGCGCCGGGTGTAATCGGCGGGCCAAAGCGCCGCAAGCGCTGCGTGGCTTGCGTGAAGCTGCCGGGTGGGTCATTTAGAACGAATATCTGTCAGGAATGAACCGTCATGCCGCTCACCTCGCGTCAGCAAACGATCTACTGGGGCTTTGCCATCGTCGTGTTCCTGCTGCTGCTTTATGCACTGGGCAATGTGATCATGCCCTTCGTGCTGGGCGGGGCCATCGCGTATATCCTTGATCCGGTGGCCGACAGGCTGCAGCGGCTGGGGTTAAGCAGGGTTGTGTCGGTCGCGGTCATTTCAGTCGTGGCGCTATTGCTGTTCGTGCTGGCCGTGTTGCTGGTGATCCCGACGCTGATCCGTCAGACCAGCGATCTGATCCAGATCGCGCCGGAATTGTTCGAAAACCTTCAGGTCTGGCTAGCGGCCCGGTTCCCGGACCTGCTGGTCGAAGGCAGCACGATCCGCACCCAGCTTGATAACATCGGCAGCATGATCCAGTCGCGCGGCGGCGCGCTGCTGGAAACGGTGGTGTCTTCGGCGATGGGACTGGTCAACGTGGTGGTGTTGCTGGTCATCGTGCCGGTCGTGGCCATTTATCTGCTGGTGGACTGGGACAATATGGTCGCGCGGATTGATGAAATGCTGCCCCGAGACCACGTGCAGACCATCCGCCAGCTTGCCAGCCAGATCGACAGGACGTTGGCCAGCTTTATCCGTGGACAGGGTTTGGTCTGCCTGATCCTTGGCAGCTATTACGCGGTTGCGCTGGCGCTTGTCGGCCTGAACTTTGGTCTGGTCGTCGGCGCGATCGCGGGCGCGCTGACCTTTATCCCCTATGTCGGGGCGGTCGTTGGCGGTGGTTTGGCGATGGGTTTGGCCCTGTTCCAATTTTGGGGCGACTGGCCGTGGATCATCGCTGTCTATGCGATTTTTCAGTCCGGCCAGTTCGTCGAAGGCAACATCCTGACGCCCAAACTGGTCGGATCATCCGTCGGATTGCACCCCGTCTGGCTGTTGTTCGCGCTGTCGGTCTTTGGGTCGCTGTTCGGTTTTGTCGGCCTGCTGGTCGCGGTGCCCATCGCTGCCGTCATCGGTGTGCTGGCCCGCTTTGCTGTCGAACGCTACCGCGCCAGCCCACTTTATCGCGGCACTGCGGAGGACTAGTCCGGTGTCCGAACAGCTGACCTTTGACTGGCCGGTCGGGGTGTCGCTGGAAGCGGCGGATTTCTTTGTGTCCACCGCCAACAGCGACGCGTTCCGCATGGTTCGCCACCCGGCGCGCTGGCCACAGGGTAAACTGTTGCTGGTCGGCCCGTCCGGGTCGGGCAAAAGCCATCTGGCGCGCGTCTTTGCCGCGACCCACGGGGCCGCGATCATTCAGGCGCAGGACGCGGCAGATCGTTTTCCGGACACTGCCACCGTGGTCGAATCGGTCGACACCCTGCCCGCCGCGCTGGAACCCGCGCTGTTTCATCTGCACAATCACATGGTGGCGCACGGCCTGCCGCTGCTGATGACCGCGCGCAGCCTGCCTGCGACCTGGAATATCGGCCTGCCAGACCTGAACAGCCGGATGCAGGCGACGACGCCGGTGCGGATTGCGCCACCTGACGATGCGCTGCTGGAAGCCTTGCTGATGAAACTGTTCGCGGATCGCCAGATCCTGCCGCCGCCCAGCCTGCCGCGTTATCTGGCGTCGCGCATTGATCGGTCATATCTTGCCGCACAACAGATTGTCGCGGCACTGGACGCTGTGGCACTGGGCAGCGGCAAATCCGTCAGCACCCGCATGGCGGCCCGACTGTTGGAAAAGGATGATCCCGATGCAGAATGAGTGTCATAATCCTGAGATACAATCGGTGCAACTGCGCCCATGACCCATGCTGATTTTCTGGCCTCTGCCTTTCCCGAACCTGTCGCCTTTGATCTGGATTTCACCGGCCCCGACCGGTTCGTGAACCGTGAACTGTCATGGATCGGGTTCAACATGCGGGTCCTTGAAGAGGCCGAAAACCCGCGTGTCCCTTTGCTGGAACGGCTGCGGTTCCTGTCGATTTCCGCGACCAATCTTGATGAATTCTACACGGTCCGCGTGGCGGGTCTGCGCGAACTGGCACAGGCTGGCAATACGACGCCCGCGATGGACGGTCTGACGCCTGCCGAACAGCTGCGCCTGATTGATTCGGCAGCGCGCGATCTGATGAACCGGCAGCAGGACGCGTTGGACATCCTGACGCGCGAAATGGCGCAAAAAGGAATTGCCGTTCTCACGACCTCCGACCTGTCAAAGGACGATATCGCCTTTCTCGAAGGCTTCTTTCTGGAACAGGTGTTTCCCGTCCTGTCGCCGCTGGCCATCGACCCGGCCCATCCGTTCCCGTTTTTGCCGAACGAAGGCTTTGCGCTGGCACTGCAACTGGAACGTTCGCGCGACAAGCGCGCACTGCGCGCCCTGTTGCCGGTGCCAGCGCAGATCGCGCGATTTGTACGCCTGCCCGGCGACGCCTATCGCTACATCCCGCTAGAAGACCTGCTGCTGCAATTTGTCGGGCGCCTGTATCCCGGCTACGTGATCAAGGGACATTGCGCTTTCAAGGTGCTGCGCGACAGCGATCTTGAACTTGAAGACGAAGCCGAAGACCTTGTCCGGGAATTCGAGACAGCGCTGAAGCGCCGCCGCCGGGGCGAAGTGGTCAGACTCAAGATATCGGCCAATGCGCCCACAGCCCTGCGCAAGCTCATCATGGATGCCCTGCCCGTGACAGAGGCCGAAATCGTGGCCGTCGATGGTCTGATCGGTATCGCGGATCTGTCCGAACTGGTGTTGGACGAACGGCCCGATCTGTTGTGGCCGACGTTTGCGCCGCGCGTCCCTGAACGTGTGCAGGATCACGACGGCGACATGTTCGCCGCGATCCAGCAAAAGGACATGCTGCTGCATCACCCCTATGAAACGTTCGACATGGTCGTCCGGTTTCTGTCGCAGGCCGCGCGCGACCCCGATGTCGTGGCGATCAAGCAGACGCTGTACCGCACGTCCAAAAAATCGCCCATCGTCGAAGCCCTGTGCGAAGCCGCCGAAGACGGCAAATCCGTCACAGCACTGGTGGAACTGAAGGCCCGTTTCGACGAAGCCGCCAACATCCGCCAGTCACGGCGGCTGGAACGGTCCGGCGCGCATGTGGTTTACGGGTTCCTTGACCTGAAAACCCACGCCAAGATCAGCACCGTTGTGCGGCGCGAAGGCAATCGTCTGGTGACCTACACCCATTTCGGCACCGGAAATTACCATCCGATCACGGCCAAGATCTATACCGACGTGTCGCTGTTCACCTGCGACGCGCAACTGGGCCGCGACGCAAACAAGGTGTTCAATTACCTGTCTGGCTACGCACAGCCCGAAGCATTGGAAAACCTGTCGATCGCGCCCATCGACCTGAAATCCACCTTGCTCGCCCGCATTGCCGAAGAAACCGAATACGCCCGCAACGGCAAACCCGCGACCATCTGGGCCAAAATGAACAGCCTGATCGAAACCGACGTGATCGACGCGCTTTATGCCGCGTCGCAGGCCGGTGTGCAGATCAGCCTTGTGGTGCGCGGCATCTGTGGGCTGCGGCCCGGTGTGGCGGGGCTGTCCGACAATATCCGCGTCAAATCCATCGTCGGGCGGTTTTTGGAACATTCGCGGATCGTGTGTTTCGGTGGTGGCCAGGCGCTGCCGAACAAGAAGGCCAGGGTCTACATCAGCTCTGCCGACTGGATGGGCCGTAATCTGAAACGCCGGGTCGAAACATTGGTTGAAATTACCAACAACACGGTCAAGGCGCAGATCGTCAGCCAGATCATGGCCGCCAATATGGCCGACGTAGCGCAAAGCTGGGTCATGCAGCCAGATGGGCAATTTGTGCGCGCCACCGTCGCTGACGGTGAATTCGCGTTCAATTGCCATAGGTTTTTCATGGAAAATCCGTCGCTGTCCGGGCGTGGTTCGGCAGGCGCGTCCGATGTGCCGCAGCTGACCCACACCGACGACTGAACCTGCACTGTCGGGCGTTGACACCGGGGGAACCTGCCCTGATTGATGACCAAAGACCGATGGGAACGACCGATGACGGACAGCAACAGTGACGAGGCCATCGACTGGGGGCCGTTCGGGCGCCCCCTGTTCAACGACGAAGCCGCGCAAAACCTGAAACGGGTCGGCGTCGTGGATGTGGGATCGAACTCTGTCCGTCTGGTGGTGTTCGATGGCGCAGCGCGTAGTCCCGCCTATTTCTACAACGAAAAAATCATGTGTGCCTTGGGCGCGGGTCTGTCCGATTCAGGTCGCCTGAATCCCGAAGGCCGGGTGCGCGCGCTGTCTGCGATCCGGCGTTTCGCGGCGCTGGCACAGGGCATGGGATGCGGCCCGCTGACCGCTGTCGCAACCGCCGCCGTCCGCGAAGCCAGCGACGGCGCGGATTTCCGGGCCGAGGTTGAACGTGAAACCGGCGTCAAGCTGTGGGTCATCGACGGCGAGGAAGAAGCCCGCCTGTCCGCTCAGGGTGTTTTGCTGGGATGGCCCGGCAGCTACGGCCTTGTCTGCGACATCGGTGGGTCCAGCATGGAACTGGCCGATCTGGCCGATGGCCGGGTTGGGCGACGCGTCACCTCTGCGTTGGGTCCGCTGAAATTGCGCGAAATCAAGGGCGGTCATCAGGCCGTAAAGGCCTATATCAAAACCGTCGTGGCCGATCTGCACGACCGCATGGGAAACCAGACCGACATGCGGCTGTTTCTGGTCGGCGGCAGTTGGCGTGCCATCGCCCGCGTCGACATGGAACGCCGTGGATACCCCCTGACGGTGCTGCATGAATACCGGATGACGTCGCGCCGGATCGCCCATACCGCCGCCTATATCAAGGCGTCCGATCTTCAAAGCCTGCGGGCGCGCTGTTCGATTTCCGACAGCCGGATGTCACTGGTGCCGCTTGCGGTGCTGGTGCTGAAGGAACTGATACGGGTGTTCAAACCCAAGGATGTGGCCGTGTCGGCCTATGGCATCCGCGAAGGCATGCTGTTCGAACAGATGCCGCGTGAATTGCGTGAGCGCGATCCCCTGATCGAAGCCTGTCGCTTTGCCGAAAGCAAGGACGCCCGCCTGCCCGGCTTTGGTCGTCTGTTGTATGATTTCATCAAGCCGCTGTTTCCGCGCGCCAATTGGCAGCGCCTGCGGATCATCAAGGCCGCTTGCCTGCTGCACGATGTCAGCTGGCGCGCTCATCCAGATTATCGTGGTGAAATCACGTTCGACAACGCGACCCGCGCCAACCTTGGCGGGCTGAAGCATTATGAACGCGTTCTTTTGGGTCTGGCGCTGATGAAACGCTATTCCGGCAAGACACCCGATGGCCGATTTGAACCGCTGTTCGCCCTACTGTCCGACGACCAAAAGCGCGAGGCGGAAATCATTGGCCGCGCCATGCGGTTCGGGGCGATGCTGTGGCTGGACGGCGACCGCCAGCCCGGCACCTTCAAATGGAGCGCCAAGCACAAGCAACTGACGCTGACCTTGGCCGAAGACGCACGCCCGCTGTTTGGTGAAGTCGCGGAATCCCGCCTGAACGCACTGGCGCAGGCTATGGATGCGACGCTGACCGTTCAGTTCAAACGTTAAAGTTCGATATCGTCATTGGTGACGGCGGGTGGCACATAGGCCGGTGCATCAGGTTCGCGCCGGATGATGATATCACCGTTCGGCAGGATTTCCGGCGGCTGATAATTGGCGATATCGTCGATCTGCGACATGATCTGCGCCAGCGCCGGTCCCATTTCCTCTCGGAGCATTTGCAGGGCTGGTCCGACGTTGTTGGCGAGATCCTGCAATTCACGGATCGCCGGGTCCGCTTCGCGCAGCAGACCGCGCAAAAACAACTTTGTCCCTTCTTCGATCAGGTCACGACCGGGCGCGTCGTCGACTGGCGGCGTCTGCGCAAGCACCGGGGTGGCGGACAGGGTTAAACAGGCGGCGATGATGATGTGTTTCATACATGTGATCTAGGCTGGTGCGCGCGATTTGCAATCTTGGGGCGCAATCGGGGTTCGACCGGCCTGTCGTCCTGCCCCACCGCGCGCTCAAAAATGGGCGCTAATGGTTCAGCAGATGTCACGCCCGCGCGGCGCTGATCTGTTCCCAGGCCCGGTTGATCGCGATCAGCCGCTTTTCCGCCAGGCGCACGGCTTCTTCGGGGACGCCGCGCGCGATCATCCGGTCGGGATGGGTTTCGCGCACCTGCGCCCGCCACGCATGGCGCACATCGTCAAGTGACGCATCGGGCGTGACACCCAGCACATCATAAGGGTCGTGTTCGGCCCCCGGCACAAACTGTGCCCTGATCCGCGCGAACCGTGCCGCGTCGAACCCGAAAATATCAGCCACACGCGCCAGAAAGGCATCTTCTGCCGGATGATAATCACCGTCGGACAGCGCGATATGAAACAGACCTTCCATCAGGTCGCACAACGGGCCTTCGGCGCCGCGGAACATGTCAGCGATCCGGGTCGCATAGGATTCAAACCCGGCCACGTCGGTGCGGGCCATGTTGAACACGCGCGCGGCATGTGCCTCGTCCGCCTGCGGAATATGAAACACCTCACGAAATGCCGCCACTTCGTTGCGGGTCACCATGCCGTCGGCCTTTGCCATCTTGGCCCCCAGCGCGATCACGGCGATGGTAAACGCCACCGACCGGTCCGGCGGCGTGCGCAACCGGTCGAATACAGCGGCCAATCCTTCGCCTGCGCGAAGCGCCGCCAGCGCATCAGAAATTCGGGTCCAGATCGACATGCGATCAGTCTAAATCACTTTGGTCAAAAGTATAAGATCCATCCATCGGTCAAATTTGCGTCCGACCTGCGGCAATATCGCCACCTGATGAAAGCCCAGCCTTTGGTGAAACGCGACGCCGCCCGGATTTTCCGCGCTGCATCCGGCCCAAAGCGTATGGATGCCCGCATCGCGGGCGTGCACGATCAGATGATCCATCAGAATCCGGCCAACCCCCTGTCCGCGCGCGTCCGGGTGCAGGTGGATCGTATGTTCCGCCGTATGGCGGTAGCCATCCCCGCCGCGAAACGGGCCATAGGTCGCAAATCCGACAAGCGCCCCGACCCGTTCGACTACCAGAACCGGCCGCGTCGCAATCAGATCGCGCAAGCTGTCCGCCGTCTTTTCCACGGCGGTAAAAGTAATGCCGGTGTCCCGGATCACCGGGTTCCAGATCGCTGCAATGGCGACCGCATCATCAGGCTTTGCATCGCGGATCATGTCAGCGTGCGCAGCCCATACGGTGTGCGGATCGTCGCAGTGAATCCCGGCGCACCCGCAACAAAGCTGATGCGCGGATCATCCAGTGCAAGCTGTGCTTGCACCATCGCGGCCTGCGGGTGCTGCACCTGCCATCCGACCAGTGCGCAGCCTTGATCAGTCAGCGTATCCGTCGGATGCGGCGTCCCATCGGCCCAGCGCATCAAGGTAGGATAAGCCCCCTGCAGCGGCAGGCTGCCGTCGTCCGGCACAGTGATCGCCCAACGCAACGCGCCGCGTTCCAGCGGCACGGCAAGACCAGTATCGGTTGGTGCGGCGGTGATCGCCGCATCCAGATCGTCGGCGCGGCAAATCCAGTTGGCACAGCGCGGTGTTCCGGCAAAGCTGTCCAGCCCGAACCATGCGGGCCGGGTCCGGGTGGCGCCGGGGTCCAGTGCGATCACCTCTAGGTAGGTGTCGCCTAACCCCAGCAGCGCATTGTGGGTGCCATAGCGCGCGTGCTGCCCGCCAGCTTGCAGCGGCACGCCCAGCGTCTGTTCGACCCATGCGACCCCTGCCGCCAGATCGGTGCAGGCGACAGCAATATGGTCCAGCGTCAGCATCAGACGCGCGTGTCGCGGATCAGCTTCAGGATATCCTGCGCCGCTTTGGGTATATTGGTGCCGGGACCGAAAATCGCCTTGACGCCCGCGTCGGTCAGGAACTTGTAATCCTGCTGCGGGATGACCCCGCCGCAGATCACCAGAATGTCGCCCGCACCCGCCGCGTCCAGCGCCTTGATCAACTTCGGCGCCAGCGTCTTGTGTCCCGCTGCCTGAGAGCTGATGCCGATCACATGCACATCGTTGTCGATGGCATCCTGCGCTGCTTCTTCGGGGGTCTGGAACAACGGGCCCACATCAACGTCGAACCCGATATCAGCGAACGCCGTGGCAATCACTTTGGCCCCGCGGTCGTGGCCATCCTGCCCCATCTTGACCACCAGCATACGCGGACGGCGGCCTTCTTCGGCGGCGAAATCTTCGATATCCTTTTGGATGGCGGCAAAGCCTGCATCGCCTTCGTAGGCGGCACCGTAGACGCCCGCCAGCGTCTTGACCTCTGCCCGGTGGCGGCCAAACACGTCTTCCATCGCGGTGCTGATTTCACCCACAGTGGCGCGGGCGCGGGCCGCTTCGACCGCTGCCGCCAGCAGGTTGCCCCCTTCGCGCGCGCGCCGGGTCAGTTCGGCCAGCGCCGCATCACAGGCTGCCTGATCGCGGCTGTCGCGCGTCGATTTCAGCCGCGCGATCTGGCTGTCGCGCACGCCGGCATTGTCGATATCGCGGATGTCGATCGGGTCTTCGCGGTCCTTGCGGTATTTGTTGACGCCGACGATCACTTCGGTGCCGCGGTCGATATGGGCCTGCCGTGTGGCGGCGGTTTCTTCGATCCGCAGCTTCGGCATGCCGGATGCAACGGCCTTGGTCATGCCGCCCATCTCCTCGACCTCTTCCATCAGTGCCCAAGCGGCCTCTGCCAGATCGTGGGTCAGCTTTTCGACGTAATAGCTGCCTGCCAGCGGATCGACGACCTTTGTCACGCCGGTTTCTTCTTGCAGGATCAGTTGTGTGTTCCGCGCAATCCGGGCCGCGAAATCCGACGGCAGGGCAATCGCTTCGTCCAATGCGTTGGTGTGCAGTGACTGGGTACCGCCCAGCACCGCGCTCATCGCTTCATAGGCGGTGCGGACCACATTGTTATAGGGATCTTGTTCCTGCAACGACACGCCCGACGTCTGGCAATGGGTCCGCAGCATCGACGATTTCGGGTTCTTGGGCTCAAATTCCGCCATCACCCGATACCACAGCAACCGTGCCGCCCGTAGTTTCGCCGCTTCCATGAAAAAGTTCGTCCCGATGGCAAAGAAAAAGCTAAGCCGCCCGGCAAAGCGATCCACATCCATGCCAGCATGGATCGCCGCGCGCACATATTCGCGCCCGTCCGCCAGCGTATAAGCCAGTTCCTGCACCAGACTGGCCCCGGCTTCCTGCATGTGGTAGCCGGAAATCGAGATCGAATTGAATTTCGGCATCTCGTCAGAGGTATATTCGATGATGTCCGAAATGATCCGCATCGACGGTTCCGGCGGATAGACATAGGTGTTGCGCACCATGAATTCTTTCAGAATGTCGTTCTGGATCGTGCCGGACAGAACCGACCGATCATGTCCCTGTTCTTCGCCCACGACGATGAAATTCGCGAGGATCGGAATGACCGCGCCATTCATCGTCATGCTGACCGACACCTTGTCCAGCGGGATGTCGTCAAACAGAATCTTCATGTCCTCGACGCTGTCGATGGCGACACCGGCCTTGCCCACATCGCCTTCGACGCGGGGATGATCGCTGTCATAGCCCCGGTGCGTTGCCAGATCGAACGCGACCGATACCCCCTGCTGCCCCGCCGCCAGTGCCTGCCGATAAAAGGCGTTCGATTCCTCTGCCGTGGAAAAACCCGCGTATTGCCGGATCGTCCAGGGGCGGCCCGCATACATCGTGGCCTTCACACCCCGCGTATAGGGGGCGACCCCGGGAATGCCGCCCATATGCGGCAGGTCAGCAATGTCGTCGGCTGTGTACAGGGGCTGGACGTCGATGCCTTCCAGCGTGTGCCACGTCAAATCGGCCAAAGAACGCCCCCGCAGTTCCTGTTCAGCGATCTTTTCCCATTCGGTTTTGTCGGACATCACGCGGCGCTCCCATCTTCGTGCAGCACCTACATGCCGCGCCCCAGCGCAAAGGTCAAAAACTTGCGCTAAGATGGTGACATTATTTTACTGTTACCGGTAACATAATTACGCGACTGTGACACCTTGAAGCCATGACATCCCTAAGCCCCGCACCTATATGAAAGACATGAACAAAAGATATTTCATCGCCAGTGTCGCGGCGCTCGCATTCATGCCATTTGCAAGCGGTGCGCAGACTGCGCCATCCGATGCCGTGACCACATGGCTGGCCGATCCTACGATACCGTTGTCAGCAGATTCCATCGACGTCACTGATTTTCAGTGGATCGCGCGCACGGTGGCCGTTTTCGCGGATTCGCCCAATGATCCTGCGTTTATCGAACAGATGACGCTGCTGGAAGCGCGGTCAGATGAACTGGCGGAACGCGATGTTGTGGTGATCTATGACACCGACCCTGACGCGCGGTCGCCCCTGCGGCTGAAACTGCGGCCACGCGGGTTCATGCTGGCATTAGTCGGAAAGGATGGACAGATCGTGCTGCGCAAGCCAAGTCCGTGGGACGTGCGTGAATTGTCCCGATCGATCGACAAGATGCCGATGCGGCAAACCGAAATAGACGACAGGCGCGGGTCGGATCAGTGACGTTCCAGCGGTTCGCGCACACCGCGCGCTGCCGCACGGATGGCGATCCATGCCATCAGCATCAATAGCCCCGTCACGATCAGCACCACCAGCATCGGACTGATCGCGACGGTCGACAACAACCGCCCCACCACGAACAGCGCCAGATAGACGGCCAGCCCGCCAAAGGTAAACGTGCGGACCGGTTCAAGCTTTACACCCGACGCCCGCACGACCCCCCAAAAGACGATCACGCAAATCATCGGCACGGTCACGACCGACCGCGGCATCTGTGTCTCGTAACTGATCTGGCTGTCCTGCACCATGATCGACAGCAGGCCAAAGCCCGCGATCGCCGCGATGATGCAGGCCGCAAGCCAGATCAATATCAATTGCCAGGTGCGGGTCACTCGAACTCCATGATGATGTCATCGACTGCGAGACTGTCACCCGCGCTGGCGTTGATCTTGGACACGATTCCCTTGCGTTCGGCACGCAGGATGTTTTCCATCTTCATCGCCTCGACGGTACACAGCGGTTGGCCGTCCTGCACCTCGTCGCCGACGGCCACGTTGACGTTCACGATCAGGCCGGGCATCGGGCACAGCAGCAATTTCGACGTATCGGCAGGCTGCTTGACCGGCATCAGCCGGGCCAGTTCCGCCTGACGCGGCGTGCGCACATGCACCTTGATATCCGCACCACGGTGCCGGACCCGGAATCCGCCGGAAATCTTGGCGACCTTCAGCACCAATGGCGTGCCGTCCACCGTCAGGGTCGCCAGCGGCTGCCCCGGCAACCAATCGCTTTCGACGCGCAGGGTGCGGTCCCCGATGGTGACATGCGCACCACCCTTGTCGGCATCGATGACCGCATCCAGACTTTCACCCTGCAAGGTCACGTTCCAGTCCGCCCCGACATGACGTTCGTGGTTGTTCATCCGGCCGGTGATGCGGGTGCGCCTGATTTCACCGATCCGGTGCATGGCCGCCGTCGCCGCCGCGATCCGCACCAGCGCATCGTGGGGCAGATCCACCCCGGCGAACCCATCGGGGAATTCTTCCTCGATAAAGGCGGTGGTCATCTCTCCGGCTGTAAACTTTGGATGGTCCATCACCGCCGCCAGAAACGGCAGGTTGTGACCGATGCCTTCCAGCTCGAACGAATCAAGTGCCAGCCGCATTTCTTCGATCGCGGCGGCACGGGTCGGCGCCCATGTGCACAGCTTGGCGATCATGGGATCGTAAAACATGCTGATCTCGCCGCCTTCATAGACGCCGGTATCGTTGCGGACAGCACGGTCAGCTGTGTGTTCTTCCACAGGCGGGCGATAGCGCGTCAGCCGCCCGATGGATGGCAGGAAATTGCGGAACGGGTCTTCGGCGTACAATCGGCTTTCAACGGCCCAGCCGTTGATTTTCAGATCATCCTGCCCGAAGGACAGTTTTTCGCCAGCCGCGACCCGGATCATCTGTTCCACAAGGTCGATCCCCGTGATCAGTTCCGTCACCGGATGTTCGACCTGCAAACGGGTGTTCATTTCCAGAAAGTAGAAATTCCGGTCGCCATCGACGATGAATTCCACGGTACCCGCGCTGGCATAGCCCACCGCCTGCGCCAGTGCCACGGATTGCGCGCCCATCGCGGCACGTGTTTCGGGGTCCAGAAACGGGCTCGGCGCTTCTTCGATGACCTTTTGGTTGCGGCGCTGGATCGAACATTCGCGTTCATGCAGATAAACCGCGTTGCCATGACTGTCGGCCAGCACCTGAATTTCGATATGGCGCGGCTGGGTCACAAATTTTTCGATGAAAATGCGGTCATCGCCAAAACTGTTGGCCGCTTCATTCTTTGAAGACTGAAAACCCTCGCGCGCGCCCGCGTCGTCCCATGCGATCCGCATCCCCTTGCCACCGCCCCCCGCGCTGGCCTTGATCATCACCGGATAGCCGATTTGCTGGCTGATTTTCACCGCCTCGTCCGCATCGGCAATCAGGTCCATGTGGCCGGGTACGGTGCTGACCCCGGCCTCGTCCGCCAGTTTCTTTGATGTGATCTTGTCGCCCATCGCCTTGATCGCATTCACCGGCGGCCCGATAAAGGCCACGCCTGCGGCTTGCAGCGCCTCGGCGAACTTGGGGTTTTCCGACAGAAAGCCATAGCCGGGATGCACCGCTTCGGCGCCCGTCTGGCGAATGGCATCCATGATCTTGTCGATCACGATATACGACTGGTTGGCGGGTGACGGGCCGATATGCACGGCTTCGTCAGCCATTTTCACATGCAGCGCCTGCGCGTCCGCGTCAGAATAGACGGCGACCGTCGCAATGCCCATCTTGCGCGCCGTCTTGATGACGCGGCAGGCGATTTCGCCACGATTGGCGATCAGGATCTTCTTGAACATTTAGGCCCTCCCTCAAACGAAAAACCGCCACCGGGGGTGTCCCGGTGACGGTTGAAATAATCGTTCTCCCCCCGCAGAGGGAAAAAGTATTTAGCGGCTGCGACGCACCAGACCGATATCGTCGGCCAGCGCACCGGCGGCAGCGCCACCCAATGCAGCAGCGACGGTATCACGGTCATCGCCGCCCAATGCTGCGGAACCGGCAGCGCCGACGCCTGCGCCGATAAGCGCGCGCTCACCGTCGGTGTCGATGTTGTCACAGCCTGCGACGCCCAGAACGGCGACGAGTGCGAATACGGATGTAGCTTTGAACATTTTATCTTGCCTTTGATTGGTTTGAAGATGCCTGCAAATTCGCTTGCACCACGGGTGAACTCAAGCCCGATTAACGACAAAAGGCGCAAACCCGCCGAAAAGTTCCCCGCCGTGAAAATTGCCCTTTGCGTCACTTGAAGACATCCGGAAAACTGACACGGGCGATTTTGACATTAATCTGCAGCAATGCATCATAGCTTTCGGGGTCGAACGGGTCCTCTGCCGCGATAACCTCGCGTTCGAACAACCAGCTCAGCCGACCCGCATCCAGATTGCCGCGCACAAACGGCTCTTCCCCGAAATGATCCCACAGCGCCTGCAGAAACCCTTCGTCAGCGCGTCGGTCCGGCGGTCTGCGGTCGGAAAACCGTTCACGCGCCCGCAACGGGGTCGCCCCATCCTTGTGGGCCCGCCGGATGACGAACTGAAAATCGGTCCCCGGCAGGCGGCCCGGAAATCCACGGTGTTTTTCCATCAAAAGTCTTCCCAGCGACAGGCGCCGTCCGCCACGCGAAACGGCTGAAAGAATTGCGTGACCTGCGGATCGTAGATCCCAAATTCCGTCGGACGGTCAGACACCGACAGCACCACCTGTTGCCCGGTCCATTCCTGCAATTCAAGCGCTGGCACGACAACGCTGTCACAAAGCCATGTCAGATCATCGATCACATCGGAAAATGTCGCGGCTTCGTCACCACCCGACAGCGCGGATGACAGAAACCGGAACCGGGCGATCCCCGCACCGGAATCCATGATGACATCGGCCAATGCGATATCCAGCCCGGATGGCACCGTGATCGGTTGCGGTGCGCGCACCGCATCCTGTGCCGCGGCAGGTGCAGCCCACAGTGCTGCGATCAGTGCGACCGCAAAGCGTCGATCAATTCGTCCTTTGTCATATCCGACCGGCCTTCGATCCCGATCTCCTGGGCGCGGGCATAAAGATCGTCCTTCGTCCAATCCTCGTAGGCCGGCGCCTTGCCCCCCTTGTGCGAAGGGTCCATGTCGTCGTTGGCCTGCGCATTGGCGATCCGGGCGGCTTTTTCCTTGCTCGCCCCGTCGTCGATCAGGGCTTGATAGGTTTCGTCGTCCTTGATGGACGGTCCATGATCCTTGGTCATCGCAATCTCCTTTGCGCACCAACGGACCGGCCCCGCGCGGGGTTCCCTGCATCATCTTGCCGAAAATACTCCGGGGGGTCCGGGGGGCTGGCCCCCCGGGATCACAGCGGAATGTTATCATGCTTTTTCCAAGGGTTCTGCAATTTCTTGCCGCGCAAGGATGCAAAAGCCCGGCACACGCGCCGCCGGGTCGACCGTGGCATGATGACCTCGTCGACGAACCCCTTGGATGCCGCAACGAACGGGTTGGCGAACCGGTCCTCGTATTCCTTTGTCAGTTCTGCAATCTCGTCGGCAGACCGGCCACGATAGATGATCTCGACAGCACCCTTGGCCCCCATCACCGCGATTTCAGCGGTTGGCCAGGCATAGTTGAAATCGCCCCGCAGGTGTTTCGACGCCATCACGTCATAAGCCCCGCCATAGGCTTTGCGGGTGATGACCGTGACCTTGGGCACCGTCGCTTCGCCATAGGCGAACAGAAGTTTCGCACCGTGCTTGATGACGCCACCGTATTCCTGACTGGTGCCCGGCAAGAAGCCCGGCACGTCCACCAGCGTCAGGATCGGAATTTCAAAGGCATCGCAGAACCGCACGAACCGGGCGGCCTTGCGGCTGCTGTCGATATCCAGCACGCCTGCCAGCACCATCGGCTGGTTTGCCACGACACCGACGGTCTGGCCTTCCAGCCGGATGAACCCGGTCAGGATATTGCCCGCATAATCCGCCTGAATTTCGTAGAAATCGCTTTCGTCAGCAATCTTGTGGATCAGTTCCTTCATGTCATAGGGCGTGTTGGCGTTGGCGGGGATCAACGTATCAAGACTGTCCTCGATCCGGCCGACATCGTCAAAGAACGGTCGCGTCGGCGCTTTCTCACGGTTGTTCAGCGGCAGGAAATCGAACAGGCGACGGCATTCGGCTAGCGCTTCGACATCGTTGTCGAATGCACCGTCCACCACGCCGGATTTTTTGGTGTGGGTGGACGCCCCGCCCAGTTCTTCTGCAGTCACGACTTCATTTGTTACGGTCTTGACCACATCGGGGCCGGTCACGAACATATAGGACGTGTCGCGCACCATAAAGATAAAGTCAGTCATCGCGGGGCTATAAACGGCCCCCCCCGCACATGGCCCCATGATCAGGCTGATCTGCGGCACCACGCCCGATGCCATGATGTTGCGCTGAAACACATCGGCATAGCCCGCCAGACTGGCGACGCCTTCCTGAATGCGCGCACCACCGGAATCATTGATCCCGATGACAGGCGCGCCGTTCTGGATCGCCATATCCATGATCTTGCAGATCTTTTGCGCGTGGGTTTCGGACAATGACCCGCCAAAGACAGTAAAATCCTGGCTAAAGACATAGACCATGCGCCCGTTGATCGTGCCCCAACCGGTGACGACCCCGTCGCCCATCGGTGTGGTGGCCTGCATGCCGAAATCAGTGGCCCGGTGCGTCACAAAGGCGTCGAATTCTTCAAAGCTGTCGTCATCCAGCAGCAATTCGATCCGTTCGCGTGCGGTCAGCTTTCCCTTGGCGTGCTGCGCATCGATCCGCGCTTGCCCGCCGCCGAGTCGTGATTCCGCCCGCCGGGATTCCAACGCTTCGATGTGATCTTTCATGCAGGGCCCTTTCGTGCAAACGGCCCGTCGGACCGCACCTCGCGGCACTCTAGTCACCGCCAACGACAAGGAAAACCCCCACACGGTCATAATTCTGCATCGCGCGCGCGCGTGACGAAACAATCTAACGCCACCAAAGGTCAGCACCGGGTCGTCTGGACATCCCGCAGCGCTTGGCTAACGTGTGGCTATGACTGATTTTCCGCCGGCCCGGTTTCTGGACCGCAGCACCCCGCCCCATATCTTCACCCTGACGCTGCTGGCCGGCGTATCGGCGTTGAATATGTCCATTTTCCTGCCTTCGCTGACGCGGATGGCGGCTGATTTCCGCACCGATTACGCCACGATTCAATTCGCGGTGTCGGGCTATCTGGCCGCAACGGCTGTCTTGCAGGTCATCGTCGGCCCCTTGTCCGACCGTTACGGGCGGCGCACGATCACATTGTCGGCGCTGATCGTGTTTATCCTCGCGACACTCGGTGCCTATCTCGCCCCCACGATAGAGCTGTTTCTGCTGTGCCGCCTGCTGCAGGCCGCTGTCGCCACCGGCATCGTGCTCAGCCGTGCCATTGTGCGCGATATGTTCGCGGCAGAACGCAGTGCGTCCATGATCGGCTATGTAACAATGGGCATGGCGTTGATCCCGATGATCGGCCCGACCATCGGCGGTGTGCTGGATCAGGCATTCGGCTGGCATGCCTCTTTCGTGTTTCTGATGGGTGCCGGCATCGTCGTTTTCATCCTGTGCTATTTTGATCAGGGCGAAACCGTCCGGGGCGGCGGCACGGGGTTCCGCGAACAACTGGCCAGCTATCCCGCCCTGCTGCGCGCACCCCGGTTTTGGGGCTACGCGCTGTGCACGGCGTTCGCGTCAGGATCGTTCTTTGCCTTTTTGGGTGGTGCAGCATTTGTCGCAGACCGGATCTATGGCCTGTCACCGTTCCAAAGCGGCATGGCCTTGGGCGCGCCGGCCATTGGCTATGCCATCGGCAACGGGGTTTCGGGGCGTTATTCGGTGCGGGTCGGCATCAACCGCATGGTGGTGCTGGGCTGCGGGATCGCGGCGTTAGGCATGGGGTTTTCACTGCTGCTGGCGTTGGCGGGGATCAGTTCGCCGGCTGTGTTCTTTGGTCTGTGCACGCTGTTAGGGCTGGGCAACGGCATGACGCTGCCGAACGCGACCGCGGGTCTGTTGTCGGTCCGGCCCAATCTTGCGGGCACCGCAAGCGGGCTGGGCGGCGCGCTGATGATCGGCGGCGGTGCCGCGCTCAGCCAGTTGGCGGGTGTCCTGCTGGCGGGCGGCACCACGGCGATCCCGCTGCAGGCCTTGATGCTGGTGTCTGCCCTGCTGGCAATCGTCGCCATTGTTTTCGTGATCCATCGCGAACGGCGCATCGCCTTGGTGGCCTGAACATGCGCCACCACAATGCCACCCCGAAATCCAGCGCGACCAACCAGACATGGGCCGCCCTTGTTCCGGAACTGGTCTGTACCGACCTTGCCAGTAGCCTGCGGTTCTGGTGCGACATCCTAGGGTTTGCCGTGCGCTACGACAGACCGGGTTTTGCCTATCTCCATCTGGGCGGGGCAGAGGTTATGCTGGAACAGGCCGGCGGCCACTGGGAAACTGCACCGCTGGACCCGCCACTGGGCCGTGGCATCAATTTCCAGATCGAGGTCGCGGACGTGAAAACCCTGCACGACCGCGTGGTCGCGGCGGATGTTCCACTGTTTCGCCCGCTGGCGACCCAGTGGTATCGCGCCAAGGACCAGCAATTCGGCCAGACCGAATTTCTGGTGGCCGCCCCCGATGGCTACCTGTTGCGGTTCATGCAGCACATCGGGGAAAAACCGGCCTGACCGACAGCACAGGTTTTCGACGACACATCGACCCCGGACTGGACGCAGGGCGGCGTCAGCTTTCGGCGTAGGCGGCCATCACATCGTCGCTGGCGTCGACATTGGTAGTGACGTTCTGCACGTCGTCATCATCTTCCAGCGTTTCGACCAGACGCATCAGCTTGGTCAGGCCGTCCAGATCCAGTTCGGTCTGCATGTTGGGCTGCCAGATCAGCTTGGTCGATTCCGCCTCTCCCAATGCGGCTTCGAGTGCGGTAGACACGTCGTTCAAATCGGTCGCATCACAAAGGATCACGTGGTTTTCCGCGTCCGATTGCACGTCTTCAGCGCCCGCTTCGATCGCGGCCATCATCACCGTGTCGTCGTCCCCGATTGACGCCGGATAGACGATCTGCCCCTTGCGGTCGAACATGTAGCCGACGCTGCCGGTTTCGCCCAGATTGCCGCCACTTTTGGTAAAGGTCGACCGCACGGACGATGCCGTCCGGTTGCGGTTGTCGGTCATCGCTTCGACGATGACGGCAACACCACCGGGGCCATAACCTTCATAACGGATTTCGTCATAGTTTTCCGCGTCACCGCCCACGGCCTTGTTGATGGCGCGCTCGATCACGTCCTTTGGCACGGACGATGATTTGGCTTCCTTGACCGCCAGCCGCAGGCGCGGGTTCTTGTCGGGGTCAGGGTCGCCCATCTTGGCCGCGACGGTGATTTCCTTGCTCAGCTTGGAAAACAGCTTTGCCCGGAGCTTGTCCTGACGGCCCTTGCGGTGCTGGATGTTCGCCCATTTGGAATGGCCGGCCATGGCGGGAATCCTTTTGCAAAAATCGGTGTCGCGTGCCTATAGCGCAGCCGCCCCCTGCCCTGCAAGGTTCACGGCATCAGCGGATAGATCATCGGGATCGCGATCGAACAGATCACCGCAAGGCTGATATTCAACGGCAGGCCAACGCGCAGAAAGTCGGTGAATTTGTAACCACCCGGCCCATAGACCAGCGTGTTGGTCTGATAGCCGATCGGCGTTGAAAAGCTGGCAGATGCCGCCATCATCACCGCGATCACCAGCGGTCGCGGATCAACGCCAAGCGCTGCCGCAAGGCCAATCGCAATCGGCGTGATGACAACCGCAACCGCATTGTTGGACACCATTTCGGTCAACACCATCGACAGCGCATAAACCGCAAATATTACCACAAACGGCGGCATGGTTTCCAAAAACGGCGCGACGGCCACCGCGATGATTTCGACCGCACCCGATGCCTCTAGTGCGGCACCCACGGCCAGCATGCCAAAGATCAGCGCCAAAAGCGGACCGTCGATACTGGCGAACGCCTCGTCCGCGTCAATGCAGCCTGTCAGCAGCACGATGACCACCCCCAGAAACGCCAGATGCAGGATCGGCGCGACGCCCAGCGCGGCCAGCACGACGATCCCCAGCATGGTCGCAATGGCGATGGGCGCATGACTGCGGCGGTAAGCGCGTTCCGACGGTTTGGATACATCGGCAAGGTTCATTTCCAGCGCCAGACGCTGGATATCTTCCGGCGCGCCTTCCAACAGCAGGGTATCGCCCACCTTGACCACGACTTCCTGCAACTGGCGCACGTTCTTGTCGCGGCGGTGCACCGCCAGCACGTAAACACCATAGCGCCGCCGCAGGCGCATCGCCCCCAGCGACCGGCCCACCATCTTGCATTCGGGCGAAATCAGCACTTCGACGGTCGAGGTTTCGACCGCCGACAGCTGATCGACCCGGCGCAGTTCCTTATTGGCCTGAAGCGACAGGATTTCCGACATCGCGGTGCGCAGCACCACCCGGTCACCGACCTGTAATTCGACCTCTTCCAGATCGTGCCGCAGGGATGCATCGCCGCGCACCACGTCGATCAGGCGCACACCGTCCCGTTTGAACAGTTGCACGCCCGAAACAACGCGACCGATCAGGTTGCTTTCGGGCGGAATCACGGCTTCGGTGAAAAACCGCATTCTGGACCGGTCCGACAGCATCGCGCCCATGCTGGTCCGGTCCGGCAACAGCTGGTTTCCGAACAGGATCAAATACGTCATCGCCCAGACCGCGATCACCAGACCGATGGGCGTCACCTCGAAGATGCCAAAAGGTTCCATACCCGCTTGCCGCGCCACACCGTCGACCACTAGGTTGGTCGATGTCCCGATCAGCGTCAGCGTGCCTCCGACGATGGACCCGTATGACAGCGGGATCAGCAGTTTGGACGCCGCGATCTTCATCGTGCGGGCCATCTGAATGAACACCGGAAGCATGACCACCACGACGGGCGTATTGTTCACAAAGGCAGAGGCCGAGATCACGAACCCCATCACCCCGCCCATGGCCTGCCGTGGGTTGCGTTTGGCCGCGCGTTCGGCGGCCTGCGTGACATAATTCAGCGCCCCGGTGCGGACCAGCGCACCCATCACGATGAACATCATCGCGATGGTCCAGGGTGCCGCGTTCGACAGCACCGCAATCGCATCGTCGTAGGGCAGGATGCCCAACAGCAACAGAACCCCCGCGCCCGACATGGCGACCACTTCCGTCGGATAGACCTCGCGCAGGAACAGCACGAACATGACCCCCAGCACGATCAATGTCGCGGCGGCCTGATGGTCGGCCAGAAAATCCATTGGGGTCATGAAACGGCGCCCTACAAAGTTACCGGCGCATCATCGCGTGTCGGCGCATCCGCCGCAATGGGCTCTCTGGGTTTGACCAGTGCAATCCCTGCGATCATGGTGGCCAAGGCGGCCCAGACCCACAGGGAATAACGCTCGCCCAGAAACAACATCGACCAGACCACACCAAATCCCGTGACCAGATACGCGACCTGCCCCGCGAACGTGGCCCCCGCCCGCCCGACAAGCCAGACATAGGTGGTATAAACGACCGCATGCAGGATCGAATTGGCCAGCAAGGTGGCATCGGGCAGGATGAACGGCGCACGCGGCACGAACATCTGCCCCGATGCGATGGCGACTGTCCCGCTTAGGATCGCGCCCAGCGCAGACGCCCCGAACAGCACCCCGACCGCATCCAGCGGACCGGTTCCCCAGCGGGCGACGGCATTTGCCTCTATCGCGTAGCAAAAGGCGGGAAACAGGGCCAATGGCAGAAATGCGACCATGGCGGGATCAGGCAGGCTGGACTGCGGCAGCGCGATCAGCGCCACGCCCGTCAGACCCAGCGCCAGCCCGAACAGCCGCAGCCAGCTGAACCGATCCGTGCGCAGGATCAGCGCGATGGGAAAGGCGAACATCGGCACACTGGCAATCGCGATTGCCATGACACCTGCGGGCAGTTGCGCCGCCGCACGAAACCCGGCGGAATTGGGAATGATCGTGCCCATCAGCGCAATGAGCAGCCAGACCGACAGGGTCACGCGTGTGATCGGCAGCCGCCGTCCCCGCCACAGGATCAGCGCGCCCAATACCAGCGTGCCCACCAGCATTTGCCAGAACACCAGCGCGATTTCCGCCCGTCCCGCCGACACCGTGATTTTCGTCAGCGGTTGCGTCAGACCCCAGCCCGCGCCCAGCACGATCAGCAGGCCCGTCAGCCGCATGCGGTCGGTCACACAGGGCCCGCCTGTTGCAAACGCCCGCCCTGCCGGACCATGTCGATCCGGGTGGCCTTGCCTGTCCGGTCATCGGTTTCGACGTAGATCCCGGACAGCGTCGCTTCGTCCTCGGCGGGTTGAAACCGGCCTTTGGGCATTCCGGTGATAAACCGGCGCAAGGGTTCGTCCTTTTGCATCCCGATGACGGATTGATAATCGCCGCACATGCCCGCGTCCGATAGATAGGCGGTGCCACCGGGCAGGATCATCGCATCGGCGGTGGGCACATGGGTATGTGTGCCGACCACGATGCTGGCGCGCCCGTCGCAATAATGACCGACGGCCATCTTTTCCGATGTGGCCTCGCAATGGATATCGACCAGCGACGCGGCCAGTTGTCCGCCCATCGGGTATTGTTTCAACACGCTGTCCAGCGCCGAGAACGGATCGTCAAAGGGGCGTTTCATGAACACCTGACCCAGCACCTGCGCGACCAGCACCTTGCGCCCGCGCGCATCGCTGAACACCCGCGCGCCCATACCCGGCGCGGATTTGGCAAAGTTGATGGGGCGCAGAACGCGCGGTTCCTTTTCGATGAACGCCATCATGTCCCGCTGGTCAAAGGCGTGATCGCCCAGCGTCACCACATCGGCACCGGCATCAAGGATCAGCCGCGCGTGATCCGGCGACAGCCCCGCGCCATTGGTCGCGTTCTCGCCATTCACGACGACAAAATCCAGCCGCCATTCGGTCCGGAGACGTGGCAGATGATCGGTTATGGCACTGCGGCCCGCGCGTCCCATGACGTCGCCCAGAAAGAGTATCTTCATCCGTCCGGTGTTAGGCGACCGGGCGCCCATTTGCCAGTGCAGATACAGGCCAGACCATCGCGCACGGCCATGGCGCGACCAATGGGCGCGCCGTTACCTGCCAATGTCACCACCCGGCATCGCTGTCAGTCGATGGTCACGATCCGGGGCGGCTACACCATCGGCAATGCCCCAACTGACATTTCGTCACGCCATTCCCTGCGGCCTGCCCGGATCGCTGGGATCATCCCGGAAAGGTCAGAACCTCTGCATCCGTCACGATCATGTCCAGTGGCTGATCGGTCGGTTCCAGCGGCAGATCGTCTGCCTCTTGCGCGGCATAGGCGAACCCGATGGCCATGACCGGACCCTGCGCGCGTAGCAATTCCAGCGTGCGGTCATAGAACCCGCCGCCGTAGCCCAGCCGCCCGCCACGCCTGTCGAACGCGACCAGTGGCACGATCAGGATCTGCGGGATCATCCAGTCGCCGGTTGCGGGCACCTGTGCGCCGAATGTGCCTGCCGCCATCGCGCAGTCCGGCGTCCACGTGCGAAATTGCAGCGGCGCATCCCTTGCCACGATCACCGGCAGGCCGACGGGGCCATACGCCACAGCCTCTGCCATTGCAGGCATCGGGTCGATTTCGGTCCGCATCGCGGCGTAGCCTGCCAGCGGCACGCCCCGATGCGCAGCCAGCACGTCGGACAACCGGCTTGCGGGGGCTATCACGCGGCCATGCGCCGCCGCCCGCCGGGCAAAGGCCGCCACCCGCGCCGCAGCCTTGCGTGCGATCAAAGAAGCCATACTGCGGCCAACCCCAGAAAGGCAAAGAAGCCCACGATATCCGTGACCGTGGTGACAAACGCACCCGACGCCAGCGCGGGGTCGATATTCAGCCGGTCCAGAATGATCGGCACGCCCGTCCCTGCCAGCCCCGCCACCACAAGGTTGATGACCATCGCCGTGGCGATCACCAGACCCAGCATCGGGCTGCCGAACCAGACCACGCCGACGATCCCCATCACCACGGCAAAGATCAGGCCGTTGATCAGGCCGACCAGCACCTCGCGTCGGATCACGCGCCAGACGTTCGACCCGGTCAGGTCGCGGGTGGCCAGCGCGCGCACCGCCACGGTCAGCGATTGTGTGCCCGCGTTGCCACCCATCGACGCAACAATGGGCATCAGAACCGCCAGCGCCACCAATGCGGACAAGGTATCTTCGAACAGCGAAATCACCAGCGACGCCAGAATGGCAGTGCCCAAATTCACCGCCAGCCACGGCGCGCGTTGTTTGGTCGTTTCCATCACGCGGTCCGACAGGCTGCCTTCGCCCACCCCGGCCAGACGCAAAAGATCTTCCTCTGCCTCTTCTTCCAGAAATGCCATGGCGTCGTCGATGGTGATGACACCGACGATCCGGTCATTGTCATCGACCACCGGGGCCGTGATCATGTGATAATGGTTGATCGCCTGCGCGACCTCTTCCACATCCTGCGAGACGTGAAATGTGCGGAACGTATCCTCGATCAGATCTTTCAGCGGGGTGTCGCGTGGATGCGACAGGACACGCCCCAGCGTGACATAGCCCACAGCCTTGAGCCGCGGATCAACCAGAATGATATGGTAGAACTGATCCGGCAGCACCACGTCGGACCGCAGGAAATCGATGGTATCGCCGACCGTCCAGTGTTCCGGCGCGCGCACCAGTTCCACCTGCATGTGACGGCCCGCGGATTCTTCGGGGTAGGTCAGCGATTTTTCGACGACCACCCGGTCGGTCGGTGACAGCGCGTCCAGCACCGCCTCTTGCTGTTGCTGATCCAGATATTCGACAAGGTCGACGACATCGTCGCTATCCAGATCGCGCATTGCTTCCGCCAGTTCGGCGGGCTGCATCAGATCGATGATTTCTTGGCGCAGGTTTTCGTCAAGTTCCGACAGTACCTCGCCGTCGACACCTTTCCACAGCTCCAGCAGTTCACGCCGGGGGCGCACGTCGATCACCTCGATCAGGTGGGCGATGTCGGCGGGGTGCAGCGGGTCCAGCAGCGCATTGATATCTTCGACATTGCGCGCATCGATGGCGTCGATGACGTCCGACACGATCCGTTCGGTAATGCCGAACGCTTCGTCGGTGTCGTCGTCGGGGGCTTCGGTTTCGGTCTGCGCGTCCGTCATGGCGGCCCCCTGTTGATCTGTTGCGTCAAGCATAGCCTCGCAGGACGTGACGACAACCGTGCAGCACGGCGATTGTGCTGGTCCGGCGCCCCCCCTAGGGTGCCCGAATGACACAGCATTTGATCTTGGGCCAGACCCTGCGTTTCACCGGCGACGCCCTGCACGACTGGCAGACCGGCACCGTTCACGACAGCGCGGGGGGCGTGCTGATCGACGCGGGCCGGATCACGCAGGTCGGCCCCGGTGCCGCCCTGCGCGCCGCCCATCCACAGGTGCCTGTCACCGATTACGGCGACGCGCTGATCTGCGCGGGTTTTGTCGATGCCCACATGCATTACCCCCAGACCGCCATGATCGCGAGCTGGGGCAAACGCCTGATCGACTGGCTGAACACCTATACCTTTCCCGAAGAGGCGAAATTTGCCGACCCCGCCTATGCCGATGACATCGCAGGCCGCACGCTGGATCTGGCACTGGCGCATGGCACCACGACTCTGACCAGTTTCTGCACGATCCACCCTGCGTCGGTCGATGCGTGGTTTCAGGCGGCACAGGCCCGCCACATGGCCGTGATCGGCGGCAAGACCTGCATGGACCGCAATGCGCCCGACGATCTGCGCGACACGGCGCAATCCGCCTATGACGACAGCAAGGCCCTGTTGGACCGCTGGCATGGTCAGGGCCGTGCGACCTATGCGATCACGCCGCGTTTTTCCCCCACGTCCACACCCGACCAGTTGTCGGCACTGGGCGCGCTCTGGGCCGCACATCCCGACTGCCTGATGCAGACGCACCTGTCCGAACAGATCGACGAAATCGCCTGGGTCAAGGGGTTATACCCCGACGCCCGCGATTATCTGGATACCTACGAGGCGCATGGCCTGCTGGGCGCGCGCGGGCTATACGGCCACGCCATCCACCTTGAACCCCGAGAGATCGCCCGCCTGACAGAAGTCGGCGCCGCCGTCGTGCATTGCCCCACCTCCAACACCTTTATCGGGTCGGGGCTGTTCGACATGATGGGTCTGGCGCAGGCCGGGCTGCGGATCGGGCTGGCGACGGATACCGGTGGCGGGTCCAGCTTTTCGATGCTGCGCGTCATGGCCGCGACCTATGAAATCGGCCAGTTGCGCGGCACGCCCCTGCACCCCGCCCAACTGATGTGGCTGGCAACCGAAGGGTCCGCCCGCGCCCTGCACATGGGCGGCGATATCGGCCACCTTGGCCCCGGTGCGATGGCCGACCTGTGCATCCTCGACCTTGCCTCTACCCCCGCCATCGCCCAGCGGACCGCCTGCGCGGATGACATATGGGAGGCGTTATTTCCCACGATCATGATGGGCGACGACCGCGCCGTGCGCGACGTCTGGGTGGCCGGTCGGCGGGTTGCCCAAACAGAATAACCGTTTAACGTAACGTCAAACGTTAAAGGCTGTACAGGTGACGACACCAAATACGCGCGAAAATTACGGTTTGGTCGTTACAACGTTCCTTGCCGTGCTTGCGCTTTTTGTTGCGATTTGGAGCATGGCCCCAGTGCCTTGGCAGGTCGCGATATGCCTGTCGGCATTCGTCGGTGGCGTCGGGGTTTGCATCATTGCCATGACCAACCAGCGCGACACCGACCGGTTGGCGCGCTGGTTGCGGGCGACGGATTTTGCGGACCTTTACCTGATCATCGCAACGCCCGTCATGCGCCGTTTGTGGAACTGGTGCGCACCAGAATTGGAACAGGACGCGGGGTTCCGGCACAGCCTGCGCGCCGCGCTGAACTGTCGGCTGTACGATCGCGCCCTGCTGATCGCCGTCATCTATCCGGTCACGCTGCTGTTTCTGCCGTGGTACACCAGCGGTGCCGCCGTCACGCTTGCGGGTGCGGTCATCGTGCCCGCAGTGCCCAGATACGGGGCAGCGCACGTCACGGCGCTTTGCATTCTCAGCCTGTTTTTGATCACCGGTATCATGGCGGCTTTGCGAAAATATCGGGGTGCGCAGGATGTAACCTACCCCGATTTTCTACTTTACTTCTCTTGTTTTGTGACTGTTTCAGCTGTTTGGTTCGACATCATTCCAGTCGCAGTCGTAATCGTAGTCGCAGCCGCAGCCACAGCCGCAGTCGCAGCCGCAGTCGCAGTCGTAGTCGGAGGCGCAGTCGTAGGCGCAGCCGCAATCGTAGGCGCAGCCGCAATGGTAGGCGTAGCCGTAGCCGTAGCCGTAGCCGCAGTCGCAGTCGCAGTCGTAGTCGTAGTCGTAGTCGTAGTGGTAGTCGCAGTCGTAGTCGCAGTCGAACAATCGGTCAAAAAAGGGCACGGAAACCTTGCCTACCTCGCCCTGACCTGCGGTCTTTCAACTGTCGTCATCGGGGCAGCGATCTGGCTGCCGTGGGATGAAGTCAGCCAGTTCGGCCGGACAATCTTTATCTTCTTTGGCCTATTTCCGTTGCTGAACGCCATCTTTGACACGCTGTCCTACGCCATCACCCTGACACTCGCACGGGCAGGACTGCGCACATCGCGCAAGTGGACGATTGCCTATGGATTTGCCGATCTCGTGGTCGCGATCGTCCTTTTTGCGGTGCTCGGTGTAACGTTGGTCAGCGCTGTCACAGGATTAAGTTATCTGGCGGGTGTCGACCTGCTGCCGCTAGCGCCCATTATCGGAGGTCTGTCCGCCGATCCCATCCCGGCAGAGGTGCATTGGGTCCTGTTGATGGTGTTCTCAACCTTGATCCCAACGCTGTTGCACTTGTCCATCGCGGTCCTGAGCCTGCAAGCGTTATTGCCGCTGCAATTCCGCACACGGCTTGCGGACCGTATTGCCGCGCATGCCACACAATCGGCGCTGACAACCGTCGGCGCGTGGATCACGTTCGGTTTGGTCTGTGCACTACACTTAGCAGCGGTTCTGATCATCTGGCGTCTGGCCGCGTTCGCGTGGGGCCCCCTGACAGAAATGATTGCGCAGGGCTATCTGCTTTTGCTTGGCGTTCTGGCTGGCGTCATCGGTGTGTGACCTAGCAGGGCAGCGTCATCACCATGACCCAGGTGCGGCCCGCGCGGCCCAGACCGTAGTTGGCGTAGCCGCTGTTCAGCAGGTTGCGGCGGTGGCCCGGCGACGCGAGCCATGCAGTCAGCGCCTGCGCGGCGGTATCGAACCCCGCGCCCAGATTTTCGCCCGCGCCGCAGGTCGCGATACCAGCGCGCTGCACGCGGGTCGTGGCGTTGCCGCCCGCCGTGTCACGATGGGTCAGCGTGCCGCGGGCGTTCAGTTCAGCGGCATAGGCTTCCGCCACGCGGTCCAGCGCGGCGTTCGACGCCAATGGCGCGCGCCCCGCCTGCACCCGCGCGGCATTCACCGCCCTGTCAAAGCTCGCATTTGCGGGCGCGAATACGGGCAAGGCCAGTCGGGGTGCGGGGGGTGTGATCTGGATGACCGGCACCGGGATCGGCACAGGGACGCAGGCGCTGACCGTCAAGAAAAACAACTGCAGGGCGATCAGATACGGGGGAATACAACCTGAAATCTTCATGCCGTCACTATCCCCGACAGCGGAATATTGGACAAGCGCGGCTGCCACGATGCGCGGATGCCCGCCCGCACGCAGCCACGTCCGGTTAAAGCCGGTCCGCCAGCCGCCGTGCCAGCCTGTTCTGACGGGCGATCACAGCGTCACTGTCCACCGTTGTGACGCGCCCGTCGCGCACCACGCCGCGCCCTTCGACGAACAGGTCACGCACGCGGGTCGGCCCCGCCAGCACCAGTGCCGCCGGGTCCCAACTGCCTGCACTTTCGATCCCAGACACATCCCAGACCGCCAGATCGGCCCGCATCCCCGGCACGATCTGGCCCACGTCGTCGCGGCCCAACACCTGTGCACCGCCACGTGTGGCAAGCCGCAGGGCCGCCCGTGCGCTCATCGCATCGGCGCCTTGAGCCACCCGTTGCAGCAACATGGCCTGACGCGCCTCTCCGATCAGGTTGGCAGCGTCGTTGCTGGCCGATCCATCCACCCCCAGCCCGACCTGCACACCCGCATCCAGCATCGCGCGCACCGGTGCGATCCCCGATCCCAGACGACAGTTCGAACAGGGACAATGCGCGACACCGGTCCGCGTGCGGGCGAACAGGTCGATTTCCACCGCATCCAGCATCACGCAATGCGCATGCCAGACATCGTCACCGGTCCAGCCCAGATCCTGCGCGTATTGCCCCGGACGGCAGCCGAATTTTTCCAGACTATAGGCCACGTCCTGCGCGTTTTCGGCCAGATGCGTATGCAGCATGACGCCCTTGTCACACGCCAGCAGCGCCGTTTCGCGCATCAGGTCACGGCTGACCGAAAACGGCGAACAGGGCGCCAGCCCGACCCGCACCATCGCGCCCGGTGACGGATCGTGGAACGCGTCCACCACACGGATGCAATCGTCCAGAATGGCGGCTTCCGCTTCGACCAGCGTGTCGGGGGGCAGGCCGCCGTCGCTGACGCCGATGCTCATGGATCCGCGCGTGGGGTGAAACCGCAAACCGACCTCTGCTGCGGCGGCGATCGTGTCGTCCAGCCGCGCGCCATTGGGATACAGATACAGATGATCCGACGTCGTGGTGCATCCCGACAGTGCCAGTTCGATCAGCCCCGTCTGGGTCGATACAAACATGTCCTCTGGGCCAAAGCGCGCCCAGATCGGATAAAGCGTCTGCAACCAGCCGAACAACAGCGCGTCCTGCCCGCCGGGCACCGCGCGGGTCAGCGTCTGGTACAGATGGTGGTGCGTGTTGATCAGGCCGGGCGTGACCACGCAGCCATCCACCGCAATCTTCTGCCCTGTCGTCGTCAGATCCGGCCCGACGGCCGCGATGATGCCGTCGCGGATCAGGATGTCACAGCCTGCATGTTCATGGCCCGCGTCGTCCATCGTCAGGACATGCGCAGCCCCTTTCAGCAGAACCTCAGCCATCGACGACGTCTTGTAGAATGGAAAGTGCGACAGCGTGAATATCCGCATTGGCGGCGGCAATCACGCGCCCGCCATTATACGCGGCCCCGCCCTGCCAGTTCGACACGATCCCGCCTGCCGCCTGCACCACGCAGATCGGCGCGTGGATGTCATAGGCATTCAACCCTGCCTCGACCACCAGGTCGATCTGACCCGCCGCCAGCAGGGCATAGGCGTAACAATCCATCCCGTAGCGGGTCAGCCGCACCCGTTCTGACAGGGCGCGAAATGCGCGATATTCCGTCTGTGTGCCGACCTCTGGAAAGGTGGTCATCAGCGTCGCCATATCCGGGTGGCGGCTGACCCGGGTCCGCAGCGGGTGGGTGCCGTGCGGTCCCTGCACCTCTGCCACGCCAAAGCCACCGATAAACCGTTCCTTGATGAACGGCTGGTCGATCAGGCCGAACACAGGGCCACTGCTGGTCGCAACCGAAATCAACGTGCCCCACGTCGGCGTCCCGCTGATGAAACCCCGCGTGCCATCAATCGGGTCCAGCACCCACATCAGGCCACTGCTGCCATGCTTGGTTTCCAGCTCTTCGCCCAGAATGCTGTCGTCGGGACGTTCGCGGGCGATGACGGCCCGGATCGCGGCTTCGGCTTCGCGGTCGGCCTGCGTGACGGGGTCAAACGCGCCGACCCCCTTGTCTTCTGCGTGCAGCGCATCGGTCCGGAAATAGGACAATGTCACATCGCGCGCCGCATCTGCGGCCAATGACGCAACGCGCATCAGGTCCTGCTTTAGTCCATCGTCCAACGCTGCCATCCCATCCAAGACCGTGCGTGTCACGCTAGCGGTCCTGCACGCGATATTCCACCGTTAACCTTTTGCCAAAGCGCGTATGTCAGGCCGCGTCACTTAGCACACGTGCAAGATCGAACAGCCGCCGACGCTGGTTTTCCGGAATTGAATAATAGGACCGCAAAAGATCAAGCGCTTCTTTGTCCGTCACGGGATCACCGGGCGTCGCGGTTCGTTCGGTTGCGCCATCCATGTCGATCCCTTCAAAGAAAAACGACACGGGCACATCCAGCACCTTGGAAATATCCCAAAGCCGTGATGCGCTGACCCGGTTCATGCCCGTTTCGTATTTCTGTATTTGCTGGAATTTGATCCCGACAGATTCCGCCAGTTGTTGCTGCGTGGTGCCCAACATCCAGCGGCGGTGGCGGATGCGCTTCCCGACATGCACGTCAACTTCGTGTTTCATTCTCGTTCCTCGATCGTTCAATAGATGAAACCGACAGACAATAACCCATCGATCAATTGACGCAGCAGACCGATCCATGTCTCCTCCCCGGAAAACACGCGGCGGTTGCAACCGTCGCGGGCAATTTACGGTGCTACCAAAACGGAACAAGTTGGCTAAAAGGTCAGGTCAGCCCCAGAATTTGCCTTAACACCATTGTGTTGACAAAAGGATGGTTTCCCGGTCGGCTGCGGTCATTGCAACTGACAAGAGCATCCTGTGCGCGCATTCCAGATCCAGAACTTTGACACGCCACCGGCGCTTGTCGACATCACAGAACCGACGCCGGGCGCGGGCGAAGTTGCCGTCAAAATCACGGCCTGCGGCCTGAATTTCGCAGATATGCTGATGTCCAAAGGCACCTATCAGGACACCCCGGAACCCCCCTTTACCCTGGGAATGGAAATCTGCGGCACCGTCATCGCGCAAGGTGCCGGTGTGACCTCTCCCGCCATCGGGGACCGTATTGCGGTGTTCGGTGGCCGGGGCGGGCTTGCACAGGTCGGCACCTATCCCGCCGCCCTGTGCCGCAAGGTGCCGGACGCCATGCCTGACACCATCGCGGCGGGGTTTCAGGTGGCCTATGGCACATCGCATCTGGCCCTGACACGGCGCGCGCACCTGCAACCGGGGGAAACGCTGCTGGTGCTGGGCGCGGCGGGCGGCGTCGGCCTGACGGCGGTCGAAATCGGCAAGGCGATGGGCGCGCGGGTCATTGCGGTCGCGCGCGGCGCGGACAAGCTAAAGGTCGCGCAGGATGCGGGCGCCGACCACCTGATCGACAGCGATTCGGGCGATCTGAAATCACAGCTGAGGGCATTGGGCGGCGTCGATGTGGTCTATGATCCCGTCGGTGGCGATGCGTTCAAGGCGGCCCTGTCCGCCTGCAACCGCGAAGCCCGCGTTATTGTCATTGGCTTTGCCAGCGGCGATGTGCCGCAAATTCCCGCCAATATCCTGTTGGTGAAAAACATCACCGTGATCGGCTTTTACTGGGGCGGCTATCTGCAGTTTCAGCCCGACGCGCTGACCGACAGTCTGGCCACGCTGATGGATTGGTATGCGACCGGCAAGCTGCGCCCGCATGTCAGCCACACCCTGCCGCTGGACGATGCAGCCACCGGGCTGGATTTGCTGGCCACCCGCAAGGCGACTGGCAAGATCGTCATCACGCTCTGACCGCTTCGCGCTGCCCATAGGTGGTGCGGATCATCTCTGACATCCGCGCGATCACCGGCGCGTCGCCGCCTTGGGCATACATCGCAATCTTTGTCCGCCCCAGATCGGGCAGCGCGCCGCCATGCACGATTTCTTCGTGCTGGGCAGAGATATTGGTTTTGATCACCGCCTGTATGGCCATGTCGGCGCTGACGGCCGCATCGACCGCGCTGTCGCCTTCGGATTCCACGACCAGCTCCCACGGGATACCAGCCATTTCCAACGCCCGCGTCACCGCGGGCCGGAACACGCAGTTGGAACAATAGGCCAGCCGCAACGGCCGCGTGCGCCATGCCGTGCCCGCGATCCCGCCGACCCAGACCAGCGGGATATCCGTCAGCGTTTCAGCCTGCGCGCCTGGCTGCGCCTCTGTTGTCAGGATCACGTCGCATTCGCCGCGCCGAAACATGTCCAGCAACCGCAACGTCGGCGCGGATATCAGTTGCACCCGGACCCGTGGAAATTCGGTCGAAAACGCCTTGAGCACGCGGGGCACATAGGGAAACACGATGTCATGCGGCACGCCCAGCCGGATTTCGCCGGAATATTCCTGCGCGGTGAGGCGCGAAAACACTTCGTCGTTCAGGGCCAGCATCCGGTGGCCATAGGTCAGCAGTTGTTCGCCCGCCGCCGTCAGCCCGATGGTCCGGGCGGATCGGTCCATCAGCGTCAAACCGAGCGAATCTTCCAACCGGCGCAACTGCATCGACACAGCCGATTGCGTCAAATTCAGCAGACCCGCCGCCCGCGTCACACCGCCGCAGTCTGCCACCGCCACAAAGGACCGCAGCGCGGTCATGTCGATATTTCTTGGCACATCACGATCCTTGATATCAGACGTCACACTTATTCGTTTGAACGATGCAGGGTTAACCCCCAGATATCAACATATCAAATGAATGACCGACTCAAACACACGAAAGCTGATACAATGTTCGCTTCAACCCTTGGGCGCCTTGCGCCAAAGACCCGAAAACCAAATCTGCTGACGCGGATCATCGCGGCCGACACCGCCTATCGGCAGCGACGGTCGCTGCAACGGCTGACCGACGCGCAACTGGCCGATGCCGGCCTGGACCGAAATGCCGTGGCCGCACAGCGAAGCCAGTCGCTTTGGAATAGTCCCGCCCATTGGCGTCAATGACCGCTGGCATCCGGTGTCGCACCGGTCCGATTTCGGCGTGTTGCCTCTTGAAATAAAGGGGCGACCTGCCAATATCGGACCCGAACGCCAGACTTTTGGCGTAGCGACATTAGCAGGAGGTCAATATGGCTCAATACCAAACGATGCCCCGCGCGGGAACGACTCGCACGGCGCAGATCGACGAAGGGCTGCGCGCCCACATGAACAAGGTCTACGGCATTATGTCCGTAGGCATGCTGATTACCGCCCTCGCGGCTTGGGCCATTTCCGGTCTGGCGATTTCGTCCGAACCGACACAATACGCGATCGGGTCCAGCACCTATCTGACCGAGTTCGGCGCGACGCTGTGGACCAGCCCGCTGAAATGGGTCGTGATGTTCGCCCCGCTGGTCATGGTGTTCGCCTTTGGCGCGATGATCAACAAATTGTCCGCCGCTGGTGCGCAGACGTTCTTTTACGCCTTCGCCGCGCTGATGGGCATTTCGCTGTCGTGGATCTTTTCGATCTACACCGGCGCGTCCATCATTCAGGTGTTCCTGATCACATCCATCGCATTCGCGTCGCTGTCTCTGTACGGCTACACGACAAAGCGTGACATCTCTGCCTGGGGCAGCTTCCTGATCATGGGTGTGGTCGGTCTGATCATCGCCAGCATCGTGAACATCTTCCTTGGCTCGGGCGTTGTCCAACTGGCGATCTCTGTTCTGGGTATCCTGATCTTTGCCGGTCTGACCGCCTACGACACGCAGAAGATCAAAAATGACTACATCGCGCACGCCCAGCACGGCGACAGCGAATGGCTTTCAAAGTCTGCGATCATGGGGGCGCTGAACCTCTACCTCGACTTCATTAACATGTTCATGTTCATGTTGCAGCTGTTCGGCAACCGCGAATAACATCCTGACGCTACGCTGAAATCAGGCCGGCCCCCAACGGGGTCGGCCTTTTTCGTTGCCGGACAAATTCCCGCTGTCGGGCACGCATCACAGACCCCCAAACAGCAAAAGGCCCCGCAAACGCGAGGCCCTGCATCATCCAGATCGGCTGGCAGATCAGATTACTTGATCTTGCCTTCCTTGTATTCGACATGCTTGCGCACAACGGGATCGTATTTCTTGGTGACCATCTTTTCGGTCATCGTGCGGGCGTTCTTTTTGGTGACGTAGAAATGCCCGGTGCCCGCGGTCGAGTTCAGGCGGATCTTGATCGTGGTTGGCTTCGCCATGGTCTCTCTCCTGTTCGCGGCGGACAGGGGTCGCGCGCGCAGATAATCTCTTGAAGTCCGCCTTCTACCCGGCGCGCGGGCCGAGTCAACCGTAAAAGCAGCGTTTCACGCTTGTGGAAAGGTCACGGCAAAGCAGGTGCCGCCGTCCGGCACAGGCATCCAATCCAACTCGCCCTTGATTTGCGCGATCATTGCCAGAACCACAGTCATCCCAAGCCCTGTATCGGCCAAGCTGAATCCATCCGGCAGGCCGCCGCCGGGATCGGTCACCGTCAGCGCCAATTGCCCCCTGCCTGTTGCCGCAAGCGCCACCTTGATCGTTTCGCCGGCCACCAGCCCGGCGTGGCGCAGCGCGTTGCCAGTCAGTTCAGCAACGACCAGACCAATCGCACGGCTGGCCTCTGCCGTGACGGCAAGATCGTGACCCAGCCCGTCGTATGTTACAGCCACGGCGTTGCCGATGCTGGTCTGGATATCAAGACAAAGCGCGGCCAGATAATCATCCAGTGCGACGTTATGCGTGTCGCTGCGATACAGCCTGTCATGCACGGACGCGATGGTGCGGACGCGCATCGCGGCATCGCTCAGCACATCACGCACCTGCGGTTCGGTCATGGTCTGCGCGCGCAGGTTCAGCATGCTGCAGACCAGCGTGAGCGAGTTTTTGACCCTGTGATCCACTTCACGCCGCAGAATTTCGCTTTGAGACAGGGCCGCTTCCAAAGCGACCTGACGGTCCATCATCACGGTGACATCGCGTGACACCGTCAACAGGTGTTCCACCTTGCCGTCTACGCCGGCGACAGGCGATACGGTCACGGACCACCAGCGCGGATTACCGATGCGGGTCGGACAAAACGCCGTGAATGTTTCGACCGATCCGGCTGCGGCGTCCTTGACCGCCTTTTTCAGGCGGTCGTGTTCGACGGCAGGCCATAGATCCCACCAGAATTGGTTGATCACCTCTGCCGGGTCGTCGATGTCCAGCGCGCGACTGCCGTTCGCACTCAGGAACAGCAAGTGGCCATCGGTCGACAGGATTTTGCTGCAGTCGGTCAAGACACCCATCAAGGCAATGGCCAAAGCCGAATCGCCAATGGCCAGTTGCGACAGCGCTGCAGCATCAGCCTGATTCGCCATACGATTTGCCACCGTCAGTCCACACTGCACGGGGGATGTTTCGGTCTGATAAAGTGCGTCGCTCATCATAAGGCTCAATTCGATACCGCAGACCCACTGCCACGACCCAACAAATGATAAATGATGCAGCTGCAGCGATCAATAAAAACGCACGACGATGTAACGCAAGGATGACACGGATGGCCTGTAAGCCGGATTTTGTCCCCCGCGCACTGCGCGGTTGGGCGATCATTCGTCTAAAGCCGCCGTTACCGACGACCCTCTGGCTGCCAACCCGGGCCTTTTGGGTCAAGCATCCCTGCCGGATTGCTCCGGCGCAAGGCCCCTATTTGGCATTGCTCCCGGTGGGGCTTGCCGTGCCGCTTACGTTACCGCTCGCGCGGTGGGCTCTTACCCCACCGTTTCACCGTGACCGTGGCTGTTACCACTGGCGCACCATCGGTGCTTACCAATGGCGCACCTTTGGTGCGACCACGGCCGTTTGTTTTCTGTGGCGCTATCCCTGGGGTTACCCCCGCCGGGCGTTACCCGGCACCGTGCCTTGTGGAGTCCGGACTTTCCTCGGACGGTTGCCCGCCCGCGATCACCCAGCCATCCGTGTCGCATATGCGTTACTGGCGGCGCGGGGTTGCGTCAACGGGAAACCTGCGCGCCAGATCAGCGGCCAACGCGCGGTCGGTGTCGTCCAGCGGTCCCGTGTGGCGCGGACGAAACCGCAGGCGGAACGCCGACAAAAGCGTATCGTCATCCACATTCGCCGTATAGCCGAACCGCGCCAGATCGGCGCGGATATCGCCGGGCGTGGTGGCCGTGGGCCAGATGGACAGCCCGTCGCGCGCCAGCCTGCGCCAGTCGAACCGCGCGCCCGGATCGATCTTGCGGCCCGGCGCCATGTCGGAATGACCGATCACGCGATGCGGCGGAATCTGCCAGCGCTGCAGGATACCGGGCAACAAATCGCACAGCGCATCCATCTGGGCCGCTGCAAAAGGACAGGTGCCGACATTGGAAAGCTCGATCCCGATGGACCTGCTGTTCACGTCGGTCACATCACCCCAGCACCCAGCACCTGCGTGCCAGGCGCGCTGCTCTTCTTCGACCAGCGCCAGAACGGTGCCATCGGTGCCAATCAGGTAATGCGCCGACACCTCTCGCGTGGGGTCGCAAAGCACGCGCGCGGCGGCGTCATGATCGGCCATCGCGGTGTAGTGCAGCACGACCATATCGGGAACAGCGCCACCCCGGCGCGGCCCGCAATTCGGGGATGGATGCAGGGTCGGGTTCAGTTGCCACCCGCCGCAAGCCGGAACGGTGCTGGATCCCAGCCACAGGCAAAGCCGTCACCATCGGGATCCAGCCCGCGCGCATTACGCTCTGGTCCGCCGCGCGCCAGAAAATCGCGCTGTGCGGCATCCGGAGAATTGTATTCAGCGCAATTGTTGCGGAACTTGCGTTCACTGGCAAAGATCGACCGCGAATACCATTCCTGCCCTTTTCGGTTCGGTGCAGCCAACGCGTATTCAACAATGTTCGGCCCAGTGTCCGCAGGCCGCGTCGGCAGGGCCGTCGGCATGACGATCTGACGTTGTGCGGCCAATTGCGCGCGGCGTTGGGCATCGGATTCGATGGTTTCACGCGACGCGACGGCGTCGAATTCATTTTCATCCGAAATGCCGGGATTGTTGGTCGCAACCGGCGCTGTGCCGATGGCCGACAACGGCGCACCGACGGGTTGTGCCGCACCGATCCCCAGCGCCGCCAGTTCTGCCGTGGCGACAGCCTGACCGGATGCATCAAGCGACGCTGCCGCGACGGGTGCCGGTGCATCGAACACGGCAGGGGCTGGTTGTTGCGTTGTGCGCATGGCGGTCGCACCGCTGTCGGGCACGCGCGGCGCGCAGGCCGCGATGGCGGCAAGCGCTGTCAGGCACAGGATCGATCGGATCACGGTAAACCCCTTTGTGATTACCACGCTGCTACCACCACTTGTCCGGCTTCGCCACGAATCCCGCGCTGCGTTCCAGCGCATAGGCGACATTCAGCAAATCGGCTTCTTCCCACGGACGCCCGATCAGTTGCAGGCCCAGCGGCAGCCCTTTGGCATCCATCCCGGCGGGCACGCTGATCCCCGGCAGACCGGCAAGGTTCACTGTCACGGTGAACACGTCGTTCAGATACATCTGGATCGGATCGGCGTTCTTCATCTCTCCCAGTCCAAAGGCGGCGGACGGCGTGGCCGGCGTCAGGATCGCATCGACGCCGTCGGCAAAAACCTGATCAAAGTCGCGCTTGATCAGGGCGCGCACCTTGCGGGCGCGGTTGTAGTACGCATCGTAAAAGCCCGCCGACAGCACATAGGTGCCGACCATGACGCGGCGCTGCACCTCTGGCCCGAACCCTTCGGCGCGGGTCTTTTCGTACATCTCTGTGATCCCGTCGCCCTGTGCCAGCTTGGCCCGGTGGCCGAACCGCACGCCGTCATAGCGCGCCAGATTCGAAGATGCCTCTGCCGGGGCGATCACGTAATAGGCGGGCAGCGCGTATTTGGTGTGCGGCAGGGTGATATCGCGGACCTCTGCCCCGGCGTCGCGCAGCATGTCGGTGCCGTCTTCCCACAGCTTTTCAATCTCGGACGGCATTCCGTCCATCCGGTATTCACGCGGGATGCCGATCACCTTACCGCGTATGTCGCCGGTCAGTGCCGCCTCGAAATCGGGGACGGGCAGGTTCGCACTTGTCGAATCCTTGGGGTCGAAACCGGACATGGCCTGCAACATGATGGCACTGTCGCGCACATCCTTGGTCATTGGCCCCGCCTGATCAAGGCTAGAGGCAAAAGCCACAACGCCCCAACGGCTGACACGGCCATAGGTCGGTTTGATCCCGGTAATCCCGGTAAATGCGGCAGGTTGGCGGATCGATCCGCCGGTATCGGTGCCGGTCGCACCCAGACACAGATCGGCAGCCACGGCGGCAGCGGACCCACCCGACGATCCACCCGGCGTCAGCCTGCGGTCGTCGATTTTCCACGGGTTGACCGCATCGCCATAGACGGACGTTTCGTTGGACGACCCCATGGCGAATTCGTCCATATTCAACTTGCCCAGCATCACGGCGCCTGCGTCGAACAACTGCGTCGTGACGGTGGATTCGTATTCCGGCTTGAACCCTTCAAGGATCCGGCTGGCGGCCTGACTGGCGACGCCCTTGGTGCAGAACAGATCCTTGATCCCCAGCGGGATACCGCACAAATCTGGCGCATCGCCTGCTTTCAGACGCTGATCGGCGGCGTCCGCTTGGCTTTTTGCAACTTCGGGCGTTTTGTGAACGAAAGCGTTCAGCGCGTCGGCCGCGTCGATCGCGGTCAGGCAGGCGGCTGTCAATTCGGCGCTGGTCACATCGCCCTTGCGCAGGGCGTCACGAGCGGCGGCAATGGTCAGTTTGGACAAATCGGACATTATTCAACCACCTTCGGCACGGCAAAGAACCCTTCGCGGGCATCGGGCGCGTTGGCCAACACCTTGGACTGCTGGCTGCCGTCGGTCACCACGTCGTCACGGCGGTACAGGCGCTGCGGGGTCACGGATGTCATCGGTTCGATCCCGTCCACGTCCACCTCGTTCAGCTGCTCGATGAAGCCAAGGATCGCGCTGAATTCCTGCGCCAGCGCGGGCAGCGCGTCGTCTTCGACCTTGATGCGGGCCAGCTTGGCCACGCGGCGGGCGGTGTCGGTATCAATGGACATCGGGGCCTCGTCTTTGGGTTCGTCACGCGTTTACCCGCCCCCGCCCATAGCTGCAAGCGTGCCCGCATTGCCTGAACCGCCTGCTGCCCTATCCTCTGGCTGTCTAAATCACAAAAGGACTTTTGCATGAAAATCATTTGGCTTGGCCACGCCAGTTTCCGGATCGAAATCGGTGACGCCGTTCTGCTGATCGACCCGTGGCTTGCGGAAAATCCGTCCTTTCCCGACGACCAGCGCGATGCGGCCCTGCAGGGCGTGACCCATATCCTGCTGACCCACGGCCATGTCGACCACGCATCAGAGGTGCCGCAGATCGCACGCGATACCGGCGCCAGCATTTATACCATGGTAGAACTGGCAAGCCTGTTGGAGGCCGACGGCGTGACAACGGTCGGGTTCAACAAGGGCGGCACCGTCGATCTGAAAGGCGTGCGCGCCACCATGGTCAACGCGGTCCATTCGTCGTCTTTCGCCACGGCAGACGGCGCACGTTACGCGGGCACCGAATGCGGCTACATGATCGAAGGCGACGGCCGCACGATCTATTTCAGCGGCGATACCGACATCATGGCCGACATGGACTGGATGGGCGATTTGCACAGACCCGACATCGGCATCCTGTGCGCGGGCGGTCATTACACGATGGACATGAGCCGGGCCGCCTATGCCGCGAAACGGTATTTCAATTTTACGACATTGATCCCGTGCCACTATGGCACGTTCGACGCGCTGGATCAGGACGCAAGCGTGATGCGCGATGCCCTGCCCGACGTCGATGTCCTGACCCCTGCGGTCATGGAAACGGTCACACTGTAGTGCGATACCGCGACCCGATTGCCAATTGGCAATCGGGTCGAAAAACACGTCAGATCAAGTGGTTCAACCACCGCGCGGCGTAATTAATAAATATTTAATTTCAGACACTTAGATCCAATTCGCGGGCGAGTAAGACCGACGGTCACAGATGTCGTGACTTTATGACGTAATCGTGATTAAGCTGCGATAGATCAATATTTTGGAGGGATCGCGCATGGGATTGTTCAGCTTCGTCAAGGACGCGGGAAAGAAACTGTTTGGCAAGGATGACGCGCCGGAATCGACGCAGGACGCATTGAATGCCAAACTCAAAGACCTTGGTCTTGACGCGCAGGACGTTCAGGTTTCCGTCGACGGCGACAAGGTGATGATCAAAGGCAAGGCGCCGACGCAGGAACAGCGTGAAAAGATCATTCTGGCCGCCGGAAACGTCGATGGCGTCGCCACTGTCGAAGACGATATCGACGTTGCCGACACTGCCGCCGAACCGGTGTTCTACACTGTGAAAAAGGGCGACACCCTGTCCGCGATCGCGCAGGCGACACTAGGCAAGGCCAGCAAGTATCACGCGATTTTCGAAGCGAACAAACCGATGCTGACACACCCTGACAAGATCTATCCGGGCCAGAACCTGCGGATTCCGCAAGACAGCTAAGCCCCGCGTTTACCTGCGAAAAAGCGGCGCAACATGTCTTCGGACGATTGCGCCGCAATGCCGTCGTAAATCTCTGGGACGTGATGGCACTGGGGATGGCTGAACACCCGCGGCCCCTGTGCGACGCCGCCCGATTTCGGATCAGCCGCCCCGTAATACAACCGCGCCAGCCGCGCGTTGCTGATGGCCGCAGCGCACATCGGGCAGGGTTCCAGCGTCACGTACAGATCGCACCCCGTCAGCCGGTCCTGCCCCACTGCGGCACAGGCCGCGCGGATGGCCAGAACTTCGGCATGGGCGGTGGGGTCGTTCAATTCGCGCGTGCGGTTGCCCGCCTGCGCCAGAACACCCGCAGGCCCGACAATAACGGCGCCGACCGGCACCTCGTCCCGACCGGCGGCAGCGGCGGCCTGTTCCAGCGCCAATTCCATGTAACTGCGAAACGTCATGCCACTTGATGCCCCCGCGCTGCACGCTCTGGCAAGAGCCGTGCTTTCAGGCTATCGCTGCGGCATGACAGACAACACCCCAGAGGGCGACCGCATCGCCAAGGTTCTTTCGCGTACCGGTGTCGCAAGCCGACGCGAAGCCGAACGCATGATCGAAGCCGGACGCGTCAGCGTCAACGGCAAGACCATCATCAGCCCCGCGCTGAACGTGACCGACCGCGACCGCATCGTCGTGGACGGCAAGCCGGTGGGCAAGCCGGACGCACCGCGTCTGTGGCTGTATCACAAGCCTGCGGGTCTTGTGACCAGCGCATCCGACGATCAGGGCCGCGATACGGTGTTCGACAACCTGCCCGATGACCTGCCCCGCGTCATGAGCATCGGACGGCTGGACATCAATTCCGAAGGATTGTTGCTGCTGACCAACGACGGCGGCATCAAGCGCAAGCTGGAACTGCCCAGCACCGGTTGGCTGCGGCGCTACCGCGTGCGGATCAAGGGTTCCGTGTCAGAAGCGAAGCTGGATGAATTGCGTGCCGGTATCACCGTGGACGGCATGACCTACCAGCCGATGATCGTGACATTTGACCGCCAGCAGGGCGCCAACGCATGGCTGACAATCAGCATCCGCGAAGGCAAGAACCGCGAAATCCGCCGCGCGATGGAATCGGTGGGCACCGTGGTGAACCGGCTGATCCGTGTCAGCTATGGTCCGTTTCAGCTGGGCAATCTGGCCCCCAGCGGGGTCGAAGAGATCAAAGGCAAGGTCCTGCGCGACCAACTGGGCCTGAAATCAGCGGAACCCGAAACCCGCGCGCGCAAGCCCGTACAGCGTCCGCGCAAGCCGTCCGGCCCAGCGCCGAAGCGACGATAGGACGCAAAAATACTCGCAAATGAACCGAACGGCCCCTACCTAAGTTACATCGAAACATAGCCGGACCGTCCGCCCATGATGCGCCTTGTTCTTCTCGTCTTGCTGATCGCAGCTGTGGCGCTTGCCTTTGCCAGCGTGATGACGGCGTTGCGCAGCGTGAATGGCACCCGGCCCCGGCCGGAGACACCGATGCCTAAACCCTTTCGCCTGATTTCGTTCGTTTTACTGTTCCTGCTGATGCTGGGCGTCAGCACCGGATGGCTGGGGGCTGCGTAATGGCGCAAAAATTCGGCGGCAAATTCAGCCCCGGCGCGACGGGGCAGGACGTGACGGACCGCCCGACGGTGCATCCCGTGGGCGCGCGCGCGAACCTGATGTTCCTGCCGCCCATCGCGCTGGTGTTTGCATCATTGAATAATGGCCCGTTTGTGATGGCCATGGCCCTGATCGCGGCGGGCCTGATGACCTGTGGTGCGTGGCTGCTGCGCGACGGGTTGCGCGCCCAGGCGGCCTATGCCGCGCGATCGGTCGCGCGCCGCCCGGCCCTGCCGCGCAAGATCATGGCCGCCGGGCTGGCGGGCATCGGCGTCGGGCTGGCGGCCAGCACCGGCGACACCGGGATCGCGGGGTCCGTGGTTTACGGCATCGCGGCGACCGGTTTGCATCTGGCGGCGTTCGGCCTTGATCCGCTGCAGGACAAACGGCTGGAAGGTGTGGACACGTTCCAACAGGACCGGGTCGCGCGGGTCGTGGACGAGGCTGAGGTATTGCTGGCCGACATGACCGATCAGATCGCGCGGCTGCGCGACCGCCCCCTGACCGCACGGGTGGCCGCGTTCCAAGGCACCGCGCGGCGGATGATCCGGACCGTCGAACAGGACCCCCGCGATCTGACGGCAGCGCGGAAATATTTGGGCGTCTATCTGATGGGCGCGCGCGACGCGACGGCGCAATTCGCCGATCTGGCAACCCGCCGTCCGCAACCCGAAGCGCGCGCCGATTACATGGCCCTGCTGGACGATCTGGAACAGAATTTTGCGGCACGCACCGACAAATTGTTAGCTGACGACCGTAATGCTATGGATGTTGAAATGAAGGTTCTGCGCGACCGGTTGGCGCGCGAAAGGTAGGATGAAACCATGTCAGACACGACCCGCGCCACGGCGACCGCACGTCTCGCCGATATCGACAAGATCAACGCCGTCGTGTTGCCGGAACCCGGCGGCGCACTGGTGCCGCTGGATCAGGCCGATCCTGTAACAGGTGACGCCATCCGGTCACGCATGGCGGAAATCGATCTGGGCGACAGTGGGTCCATCGTGTCGTTCGGAACCGCCGCACAGGCCGAATTGCAGGCGATCAGCCAGTCGATGCTGGCCGGTGTCCGCAACAAGGACGTCGGCCCCGCTGGCGATTCCCTGCGCGAAATCGTCAGCACGATCCGCGGATTTTCGGTCAGCGAACTGGACGTCGGGCGCAAGCAGTCATGGTGGGAAAAGCTGCTGGGACGCGCGACGCCGATGTCGAAATTCGTGGCCCGTTTCGAAGATGTGCAGACCCAGATCGACCGGGTGACCGACGATCTGCTGCGGCATGAAACCACGCTCCTGAAAGATATCGAATCGCTGGACCAGCTCTATGAAAAAACGCTCGCCTTTTATGACGAACTGGGGCTGTACATCACGGCGGGCGAAGCAAAGCTGGCCCAAATCGACAGCACCGACATCCCCACCAAAGAGGCGGATGTCAAAGGCGCGGCAGACGATCAGGGTGTGATGGCCGCACAGGAATTGCGCGATCTGCGCGCCGCGCGCGACGATCTGGAACGCCGGGTCCACGATCTGAAACTGACGCGTCAGGTGACCATGCAGTCGCTGCCGTCGATCCGCATGGTGCAGGAAAACGACAAAAGTCTTGTGACCAAAATCAACTCTACCTTGGTGAACACCGTGCCGCTGTGGGAAACGCAGCTGGCGCAGGCCGTGACGATTCAACGGTCGTCAGAAGCGGCCAACGCGGTGCGCGACGCCAACGATCTGACCAACGAATTGCTGACCGCGAACGCGCGCAACCTGCGTGACGCGAACAGCGTGATCCGCACCGAAATGGAACGCGGCGTGTTCGACATCGAAGCCGTGAAACAGGCGAATACCGATCTGATCGCAACCATTCAGGAAAGCCTTGAAATCGCGGATGCAGGCAAGGCACGCCGCGCCACCGCCGAACAGGATCTGCAAAAGATGGAATCGGAATTGAAAAATACGCTGGCCGCCGCGCGCGCGGGAACGGCCCGCACGCGCGATACGGTCGGAACCTCTGCCGGTGCATGATTCATGATCCGTTTTGGTGCCCTGATGCGTTGCGGCGGTCTGTTGGCCGCGCTGGCTGCTTGTTCCCCACCGGTTGCACCGGCGGCGCCTGAACAGGTGGTGCGGCCCGTCGAACGCACGGTGGCACCACCTGCCCCCCCCGCACCGGTGCAGACCATCGCGCCAAGCGAAGAAAGCGAAAAGCTGCGGGTCTATTACCGGCGGCTGCAAAACGATCTGCTGACCCAAGGTTTGTTGCGCGGCGACGGCGGCGGCGTGGACACACCGTTCACCGATACAATGCTGGCGCGGAATTTCATTCGCATCGCGCTTTATGACGAATACGCCGCCGATGGCGACAGCCTGCGCGCACAGGTCACTGAATCGCGGTTGCGGCGCTGGGATCAGCCGATCCGCATGGCCGTGGAATTCGGCCCCTCTGTGCCGGATGCCCAGCGCGCGCGCGACCGGACCGGGGTTGCGTCCTATGCCGCACGCCTGTCGCGTGTCAGTGGCTTGCCGATCCGGATGACCGACCAGAACCCGAATTTCCACGTGTTGTTCCTGTCGGAAGACGACCGTGCCGGATACGCCGACCGCCTGCGCAAGATCGTGCCGGGCATCGGGGCGGGCAGCCTGCGCGCGATCATGGCACTGCCACGGGATCAATTGTGCATCGTGATTGCGTTTTCAGAAGGCGGTTCCAGCAGCTATGCCAAGGCCGTCGCCGTGATCCGCGCCGAACATCCCGACCTGTTGCGCACGTCCTGCGTACATGAGGAAGTGGCCCAGGGTCTGGGGCTTGCCAACGACAGCCCACAGGCGCGCCCATCGATCTTTAACGACGACGAAGAATTCGGTCTGCTGACGACCCATGACGAATTATTGCTGAAAATGCTTTATGATCCGCGCTTTACCACCGGCATGTCCGTGCAGGACGCCGCCCCCATCGCCCGCCGCATCGCCACCGAACTGATCGGTGGCGGGGCAAGCTAACCGCTAAAGGAATACTTTATGTCCATTTTCGATTTCCTGTCCGGCCAATTCATCGACGTCATTCACTGGACAGAGGACAGCCGGGACACGATGGTCTGGCGGTTCGAACGTCACGGACACGAGATCAAGTATGGTGCGAAACTGACGGTCCGCGAAGGTCAGGCAGCGGTCTTTGTCCACGAAGGCCAGTTGGCGGACGTGTTCACGCCGGGTCTGTACATGTTGGAAACCAACAACATGCCGATCATGACCACGTTGCAGCACTGGGACCACGGGTTTCAGTCGCCGTTCAAGTCAGAGGTGTATTTCATCAACACGACCCGATTTACCGATCGAAAGTGGGGCACGAAGAACCCGATCATGCTGCGCGATCCGGAATTCGGGCCGATCCGGCTGCGCGCCTTTGGCACCTATACGATCAAGGTGGCGGACCCCGCGCTGTTCCTGCGCGAAATTGTTGGCACGGACGGCGAATTCACCGCCGACGAGATCACATTCCAGATTCGCAACATCATTGTCCAAGAGGTCAGCCGCGCATTGGCGTCCAGCGGGCTTCCGGCGCTGGACATGGCTGCTAACACCAAGGATCTGGGTGATCTGGTGGCCAAGGCCATCGACGGCGCCGTGACGCAATACGGCCTGAACATCCCGGAACTGTATATCGAAAACATCAGCCTGCCGCCTGCCGTGGAAAAAGCACTGGACGACCGGACCAGTCGCGGCATCGCGGGTAATCTGGACGACCACATGAAATGGAAAGCGGCAGAAGCGATGGCGCAGCCCGGATCGGCGGCAGGACAAGCGATGGGCATGGGCATGGGGGCCGGTCTGGGGATGCAGATGGGCAACATGATGCAGGCGGGCCCGTGGGGCCAGCGCCCGGCGGCCCCTGCCGCCTTGGCACCGCCGCCGCCACCGCCGCCGGTGGAACACGTCTGGCACATCGCTGCGGGCGGACAGACCACCGGCCCGTTCAGCAAGGCGCGGATGGGCCGGATGGTGACCGAAGGCCAGCTGACCCGCGACAGTATGGTCTGGACCCAAGGACAGGACGGCTGGAAACGTGCCGAGGATACGGAACTGGCGCAATTGTTCACCGTGATGCCCCCGCCGCCACCCGGCGCATGATGCGTGATGCGAAACTTATCGGGCGGCTTTGACGTGGCTCTGCCATGACAACTGCACCTGACCTTCCGACCGGACCCTCTTGGACTGCGCGATTGCACGCGCGGATGCCCGCCCGTCGCACGTGGCTGAAAGCCATGCACGGTGCCATGATCCCGATGTTCATCTGGTTTTTGGTCGTGACCCCGGCGGATGTGGTGCCGCTGGGTCCGGCGGCGTTTCAGGCACATTCGCTGCTGGCGCTGGTTTTTGTAACCATGGTGCTGGTCTGGTATGCCGACTACCTGCGCCGCGGACTGGCCGGGCGACCCGGTCCGAAATTGCCGCCTGCGGCGCGCGTGGTGCATCGCTGGCTGCATATCTCGTTGATCTGGGGATTGTTCGGGGTGGCCCTGACAGGGTTTCTGCTGGGCCTGACGTCAGAGCGGTTGCTAAAGGCCGGGGGAATCCTGCCATTCGCGCCGCCGCTGGATTTCAAGGCCGCGAATGCGTTCATCGGCAAGGTCCATATCTACGAATACTACCTTGTCGCGGTGATTGCGGCATTCCATGCGCTGTTTCACATCTGGCGGCATACAGCGTTGCGCGACAACGCCCTGCGGATCATGGCGCCGAAACGCTGGCACAAATACCTCTAGGGGGTGGTTCCCGGCGCTGATCGTGACATGTTGTGTCCAGTTCACTGACCGGAGCCGCCATGCCTGCCGACACTGTCGCGCCCCCTGCCCCGACCGACCACCGTTTCCCCTGCGGAACCTGCGGGTCCGACCTGCGGTTCGATCCCGGATCGGGTGATCTGGTCTGCGACCATTGCGGCAACCATCAGGACATCGGCAGTCGCGCCAGCCCGTTCGTGACGCTGTCGGAACAGGATTTCGCCGCCGCCGTGAACGCCCAACTGCCCGCAGCAGAGGTCGAGGAAACCCGCGTATCGCAATGCCCTAGTTGCGGCGCACAGGTGGAATTTGACGCCGATCTGCACGCCACGGAATGCCCGTTCTGTGCGACCCCCGTGGTCACCACGACCGGCACGCACAGGCATATCAAACCGCGCGGGCTACTGCCATTCGGTCTGGAAGAGTCTCAGGCGCGTGACGCGATGAAGGACTGGCTAGGCCAGCTTTGGTTTGCACCCAACGGGCTGCAGCAATACGCGCGCAAGGGGCGGCGCATGGACGGCATCTATGTGCCCTACTGGACGTTTGATGCGCAGACGCAAAGCGCCTATTCCGGGCAGCGTGGCGACGATTACTACGTCAACCGGACCGTCATGCGCGACGGTAAACGCCAGACCGTGCGGGTCCGCAAAACGCGCTGGAGTCCGGCGCGTGGCCGGGTCGCGCGGTTCTTTGACGATGTGCTGGTGCTGGCGTCCACGTCGTTGCCAAAGCAATATACCGATGGGCTGGAACCCTGGGACCTTAGCGCGATGGAGCCCTATCAGCCCGATTATCTGGCCGGATTTCGCGCCGAGGGCTATCAGGTCACGCTGACCGACGGGTTTGAACAGGCGCGCGTCCATATGGATGCGATGATCCTGCGGGACGTGAAATTCGACATCGGCGGCGACCGCCAGCAGGTGTCCGACGTGCAGACGCAGGTGTCGGATGTGACGTTCAAGCACATCCTGCTGCCGGTCTGGCTGGCCGCGTATAAATACAAGGGCCAGACCTATCGCTTTGTGGTCAACGGACGCACGGGCCGTGTTCAGGGCGAACGCCCCTATTCCGCGTGGAAGATCGCGCTGGCCACGATCCTTGGGCTGGTGGTGGCGCTAACAGTCGGCTACCTATACGCGACGAATTCATAAAGGACCGACCGATGATCCTGTGTTGCGGCGAAGCCCTGATCGACATGCTGCCCCGTGAAACCGCGGATGGCGAACCCGCCTTTGCGCCCTATGCGGGCGGTGCCGTGTTCAACACGGCCATCGCGCTGGGGCGGCTGGGTGCGGATGTGCAGTTCTTTTCGGGGTTGTCGTCGGACCTGTTCGGACAACAACTGGTCGGCGTTCTGGCCGACAGCAAGGTCGATGCCGCCCCCAGCCATATCAGCGACCGGCCCACGACGCTGGCCTTTGTGCGGCTGGTGGACGGGCACGCAACCTATGCGTTTTATGACGAAAATACCGCCGGGCGGATGCTGACACCGGACGATCTGCCCGATGTGAAGGCGGATGCACTGTTTTTCGGTGGCATTTCGCTGGTGGTGGAACCCTGCGGCGATGCCTACCGCGCGCTGATGCTGCGCGAAGCGGGCGACAAGCTGACGATGATCGATCCCAACATCCGCCCCGGTTTCATCACCGACGAAGCCGCCTATCGTGCGCGACTGGACGCCATGCTGGCAGTGGCCGATATCGTCAAGATCTCGGACGAGGATCTGGCGTGGCTGACCGGTGATGCCGACCCTGACCGATTGCTGGGCGACAGCGCGACGCAGGTCGTTTTGCTGACCCGCGGGGCCGATGGCGTAACGGTGCGGACCCGGACCGAACAGTTCGACGTGGCCGCAGACAAGGCCACGGTCGTCGATACCGTGGGTGCGGGCGATACGTTCAACGCGGGGTTCCTTGCCGGGTTGGACCGCGCGGGCCTGCTGTCCAAGGACGCGGTGCGACAGGCCAGCGCGGATGCGTTGCACACGGCAGCCCGGTTGGGCGCGCAGGCGGCGGCGATCACCGTCAGCCGCGCGGGCGCCAACCCGCCGTGGCAGCACGAGCTGTAGCATGCGCGCGCTAATCCAGCGGGTGACAGAGGCATCGGTGCGCGTCGATGGCAACGTGATCGGACAGATCGGGCCGGGTCTGTTGGTGCTTGTCTGTGCGATGCAGGGCGATGCCGCCGACGCCCCGGCACGCATGGCGGCCAAAATCGCCAAGCTGCGCATTTTCAAGGACGACACCGGCAAGATGAACCGATCCCTGCTGGACACCGGCGGTGCCGCGTTGATCGTCAGCCAGTTCACGCTGGCAGGCGACACCAGCCGGGGCAATCGGCCGGGGTTTTCCAGCGCCGCCGCCCCCGACGACGGGCGCGCCGCCTATGGCGATTTCATCGCACAGGTGCAGGCGCTGGGGATCACGGTGGCGACGGGGACATTCGGGGCCGATATGGCTGTCAGCCTGACCAATGACGGACCGGTGACGCTGTGGCTGGACATCTAGCCTATTCATGGCACATCAGAGCGGTTCAGCCCTAGGCGAGGCTGGCGGGACAAAGAGGGCACCATGCGCGTCATCACCACCATCGACGACCTGAAGGCGCTGCATAAACGCCGGGTGCCACGGATGTTTTATGATTACTGCGAAAGCGGCAGTTGGTCGGAACAGACCTTCCGCGACAATGAAACCGATTTCGACCTGATCCGCCTGCGGCAGCGCATCGCCGTGGATATGTCGGATCGGCGGCTGGTCAGCACCATGGCAGGGCAGGATGTTGCCATGCCGGTGGCACTGGCCCCGGTCGGTTTCACCGGGATGCAATCGGCGGACGGCGAAATCAAGGCCGCCCGCGCGGCAGAAGCGTTCGGCGTGCCATATACCCTGTCGACCATGTCGATCTGTTCGATCGAAGACGTGGCGGCGCATACGACCAAACCGTTCTGGTTCCAGCTTTACGTGATGCGCGACGCCGAATTCGTCGATGATATCATTGCCCGCGCCAAGAATGCGGGCGTCGATACGCTGGTGCTGACGGTGGATCTGCAACTGCTGGGCCAGCGGCACAAGGATCTGAAAAACGGCCTGTCCGCGCCGCCGAAACTGACGCCTTCTGTCATGCTGAACCTTGCCACGAAATGGGGCTGGGGCATCGAGATGCTACAAACCCGGCGGCGGTCGTTCGGCAATATCATCGGACACGCCCGCAATGTCGACAGCGTCGGATCGCTGTCGTCGTGGACGGCGGAACAATTCGATCCGCGACTGGACTGGACCACGATTGCCCGGCTGAAGGACAAGTGGAACGGCAAGCTGATCCTGAAAGGCATCATGGACCCCGACGACGCAGTGCGCGCTGCCGATCTGGGCTGCGATGCGATTGTCGTCAGCAATCACGGCGGTCGTCAGCTGGACGGGGCGCTGTCGTCCATCCGCGTCCTGCCCAGCATCCTTGCCGCTGTCGGTGACCGGGTCGAAGTCTGGATGGACGGCGGCATCCGGTCCGGTCAGGACGTGCTGAAGGCGCTGGCCCTTGGGGCGCAGGGGGTGATGATCGGGCGGGCCTATGTTTACGGGCTGGGTGCGATGGGACAACAGGGTGTCACAACCGCACTGGAAATCATCTATCGTGAACTGGACCTGACCATGGCGCTGTGCGGACGGCGCGACATCAATAACGTGGACCGCGATATCCTGCTGATCCCTAAGGACTTTGAAGGCGAATGGGTATCCTGATTTTCGCTTTATCCAGCGTTGCGCAAGCCGGCGATCCCCAAAGCCGATGCTGGCATGCGACTTGGCCCGCGCGGTCCGCGCCTTATAATCTGGGTCACTGTTAGCAAAGGTTCGACATGTCAGCCAAACCGCGCCGCGGCATCACCAACGACGACCTTTTCGCGCTGCGCTGGGATCGCGGCAGGCGTGATTTGATCGGACCGTTGCACCGTCTTTACGGCCCGGATTCGGCAGACCTGCTGGACAGGTTGCGTGACCTGCTGAAAAAGCATTGGCGCGCGCGGCCCGCTGATCTGCGGCGGCTGGATCTGGAACGCGATCTGAATCCCGACTGGTTCCTGTCCGAAAACATGGTGGCCTATGTCTTTTATATCGACCGGTTTGCGGGCGATCTGAAACACCTGCCGTCGCGCATCGATTATCTGCGCGATCTGGGCGTGACCTATGCCCATATGATGCCCTGTCTGAAACCGCGCCCCGGTGCCAATGATGGTGGGTATGCGGTGATGGATTACACCGCGATCAATCCGGCGCTGGGGACGATGACAGATTTCCGGCAGTCAAACCTTGCACTGCGGGCGTCCGGCATCAGCCCGGTGATCGACATGGTGCTGAACCACACTGCCAAGGAACACGATTGGGCCGTGCGTGCCCGCGCGGGCGACCCGTTCTATCAGGCGTTTTATCGCATGTTCGATGACGACACCCTGCCGCGCCAATATGAAAAGACATTGGTCGATGTTTTCCCCGATCAGGCGCCGGGCAGTTTCACCTGGTATGACGATATCGGCAAATGGGTCTGGACCACGTTCAACGAATACCAATGGGATTTGAACTGGGAAAACCCAGAGGTGTTTCTGGCCGTGCTGGACAACATCCTGTTTCTGGCCAACCGCGGGGTCGAGGTGTTCCGGCTGGATGCCGTCGCATTCATGTGGAAACGGATGGGCACGACCTGCCAGAACCTGCCAGAGGTGCACGATATCCTTCAGGCGCTGACGCAGGCCACGCGCGTCGCCGCCCCCGCCGTCGTTCACAAGGCCGAAGCGATCGTCGGGCCGCAGGATCTGGTGCCCTATCTGGGCACTGGGCGTCATGCGGGGCGGGTCAGCCAACTGGCCTATCACAACAACCTGATGGTGCAGTTCTGGTCGACGCTGGCCAGTGGCGACAGCCGGTTGATGACCCATGTGCTGAAAACGCATTTCCCCGAAAGCTTCCGCCGGGCGTCCTTTGCGCCCTATATCCGCTGTCATGACGATATCGGCTGGGCCATCACGCCAGAAGATACCGCACATATCCCGCACATGGACGCCAAGGCGCATCGCAACTATCTGGCCGATTTCTATAACGGCACACATCCGGACAGTTTCGCGCAGGGGGCCGATTTTCAGGTCAACGCGGACACCGGCGACCGGCGCACCAATGGCACGTTTGCCAGCCTCGCCGGTCTGGAAAATGCGTCAACGCCGGACGCGGAAGACAAGGCAATTTCGCGGATCGCGCTGGGTCACGCGCTGATCGCATCCTATGGCGGCATCCCGTTGATCTATATGGGTGACGAAATCGGGATGACGAACGACCATAGCTATCTGGACGATCCCGCGCGGGCCGATGATGGCCGCTGGATGCAGCGCCCGATGATGGACTGGGACGCCGCCGTCGCAACCCAAGGCCGCGCCGCACGCATCCGCGCCGACCTGTCGCATATCCTGCGCGTGCGCAAAGCAACCCCGCAATTGGCAGGCATGATCCCGACCCGCGTGGTCGACACCGGGCATCGCGCATTATTTGCTTACCAACGGCTGGGCGACGACCGCGAAGTGACCTGCATCGTCAATTTCACCGACCGGTCGCAAACACTGCGCACCGCCGATGCGCTGCTGCGGGAAGTGCCGCAGACCGATCTGCTGACAGGGCAGCGCCTGATCACGTCAGAGGGTCGCATGACGCTGGCGCGGTATCAGTCCGTCTGGCTGCGGCCCGACTGATTTGGCCGACACGGGGGCGGAATCCGGCTTTTCAAGCGGGGCATGACGTTTTATAGGGGCGGCTCACCCGGCGCCATGCACCCTTGGAGGATGGCGCCCATTATTATTTGGAGATACCACATGGCTGACAAGATCCCTGATCTGCACGCCGAGGTCCGCGCGGGGACAGGCAAGGGGGCCGCCCGCCAAGCTCGTCGCGACGGAAAAGTACCCGGAATCGTTTATGGTGGCGGCAACGACCCGCTGGCAATCAACATCGATTTCAACAAACTGCTGACGCGCCTGCGCAAGGGCCGGTTCATGTCGACGCTGTTCAACCTGAAGGTTGAAGGCCACGACGATGTTCGCGTGATCTGCCGCGGCATTCAGCGCCATGTGGTCAAGGACCTGCCGTCGCACATCGACCTGATGCGCCTGAAGCGCACGTCGCGCGTCGACATCTTTATCCCGGTCGCTTTCGTCAACGAAGACACCTGCCCCGGCCTGAAAGCCGGCGGCGTGCTGACCGTGGTCCGGAATGAAGTCGAAATGAACGTGCTGGCGGGTGACATCCCCGATCAGCTGGTCGTCGATCTGGCATCGGTGAGCATCGGTGACACGATCAACATTTCCGACATCACACTGCCCGAAGGGGCGACGCCGGTCATCAGCGACCGTGATTTCGTCATCGCCAATGTCACCGCGCCACGCGCGCTGACCGCTGACGACGGTGATGATGATGACACCGTTGACGCCGACGAAGTGCCGACGACCGAAATGGGCGCACCTGACGGCGAATAATCACGCGGTTGATCCGGAAATTGGATCAATCATTGGAAAAGGGACCCTTCGGGGTCCCTTTTTGCATTCTCGGGTGGGCTTTCACTTGGGTCGCGGGCGATTTAGGATAGGCGCATGAAATTGATTGTCGGCCTTGGAAATCCCGGCGCGCAATATGCGGGCCACCGTCACAACATCGGCTTTATGGCGATGGACCGGATCGCGTCCGATCACGGCTTTGCGCCGTGGCGGTCGAAATTTCAGGGGCTGGTGTCCGAAGGCCGGTTGGGGTCCGACAAGGTCGTGCTGCTGAAACCCACGACGTTCATGAACAACTCCGGTCAGTCCGTGCAGGCGGCGGCTGCATTCCACAAGATCGACGTGGCCGATGTGATCGTTTTTCACGACGAACTGGATCTGGCCCCCGGCAAGGTGCGGCTGAAAACCGGCGGTGGCCATGCAGGACACAATGGCCTGCGGTCGATCCATGCGCACCTGTCGCCCGAATACGACCGTGTGCGGCTGGGGATCGGCCATCCGGGCCACAAAGACCGCGTGGCGGGCTACGTGCTGCACGATTTCGCAAAGGCCGATCAGGACTGGCTGGATGATGTGCTGCGCGGCGTGTCCGACGGAATCGCGGAACTGGTGGCAGGCCACGGCGACAGGTTTCTGAACGCGATTGCACAGCGGGTCGCCCCGCCGCGATCATCGACCACCACACCCAAACCAAAACCCGAAGCCGCAGCACCGGACCCTGCCCCTGACACACGGTCCGCGATGCAAAAGCTGATGGACCGCTTTACGTGACGACGGCGCGCATCCAGGATGCGTTCGCCGTGCAGGCCACACATTGCGCGGCATTGGGATCACCTTTTATGGAACGGCTGTGCGGGTTGTTTGCCACCCGCGATTGGCCGCACGGTGCCCTGCGGGACCGGATCGCGGATTGGCCCGGCGATCCGTCAAACCGGGCGGACGCTGTGCCGTTGCGTCTGGCAGGCGCGCTGCATGCGCTGAAACTGTCGGGCGATACGGTCCTGACCGCCGCCTATCCGCCGCACACGGTCGATGATGACGCGCTGTGGCTGGCGGTCGGCACCAGCATGACCGAACACGCCACATTCATTAATCGGTTCATCGACAGCCCGCCGCAAACCAACGAAGTACGGCGCGCAGCCGCGATCATCGCCGCCGCCCATTGGTTGCGGGACGTGCATCCGCTGCCGTTCAGGCTGTCGGAACTGGGGGCCAGCGGCGGGCTGAACCTGATGTGGGACCGCTTTGCGCTGGCGCTGCCGGGTCTGACGCTGGGGCCGGACGATCCGGCGTTGACGCTGCGACCTGACTGGACTGGCCCGCTGCCGCCTGCGACCGCACCGCAGGTGGTGGACCGGGCGGGCGTCGATCTGCGGCCCGTCGACGCGCATGATCCGGCGGGCGCGCTGCGGCTGCAGGCCTATCTGTGGCCGGACCAGCCCGACCGTCTGGCGTTGACACGTGCCGCGATTCGGGTCGCCGGACCGCCACCTGCGCAGGCTGATGCAATTGACTGGCTGACACCGCGCCTGACGCATGTGCCGCGCCAGTTGCACCTGATTTACCACACCATCGCCTGGCAGTATTTTCCGCCCGATGTGCAGGCCCACGGTCACGCCCTGATCGCTGAAGCCGGGGCTGCCGCGACCCCAGATACCCCGCTGGCTTGGGTCGGGATGGAGGCGGACACCAACCAGAACGGTGCCGCGCTGACCGTGCGATTATGGCCAGGTGATCACGCGCTGGAATTGGGGCGCGTCGATTTTCACGGGCGCTGGCTGCGCTGGACGCCCCCCGCAGACATGCTAGGTTAGGGTCATGGAAAAAGAACCTTCTTACAATGTGCTGGGCGGGCCGCTGCAACCCTGTTCGACCGACCCGGTGACCGGCTTTTTTCGCAATGGCGCGTGCGATACCTGTGCGCAGGATCAGGGCAGCCACACCGTCTGCGCTGTCCTGACGGCAGAGTTTCTGGCCTTTTCGAAATACGTCGGCAACGACCTGTCCACGCCGCGTCCTGAATTCGGATTTCCGGGGCTACAGCCGGGCGACCATTGGTGCCTGTGCGCGGGCCGTTTCCTGCAAGCCCACGACGAAGGCTGCGCGCCACAGGTCGATCTGGATGCAACGCACCTGCGCGCCGCCGATATCGTTCCGGTGGATATTCTGCGCAAATACGCGATAGCACCCTGATGCTGCGGCTGGCTGTATTGCTTTGCCTGTTCGCCGGGACGGCGGCGCAGGCCCAGACCACATTGCGCCCCGCCGATCAGGTCCGGCTGGACGCCCTGACCACCAGCGCCGGCACGGCCTTGCTGGCGGCGCTGGCGCGCGGATCACGCGGCGACATCGACCTGCTGCAAGAGGTGATGGAAGGCACGCCCCTAGCGCCCATTGAAACGACGCTGTCCGGCGACTGGTCGTGCAGGACGATCAAACTGGGCGGCGCCACCGCGCTGACAGTTTATGCGCCGTTTGATTGCGTGATCACACCGTCGGATGACGGCGGATTCGACATTGAAAAGACGACGGGGACGCAGCAGATGATCGGGCAGATCAGCCTGCGGCCCGAAGGCATGGTGCTGACGGCGACAGGTTACGTCGCCGATGCTGAACCGGTTTCATATGCCGAACTGCCCGACGATTACGTCACCGACGGCACGGTCTGGCCGATGGTCGGGGTTGTCGCACAAACAGCACCGGACCGCGCGCGCATCCTGATGCCGTTACCCGCGCTGGAATCCAGCTTTGACGTCCTGTCCCTGACGCGGTGACTGTGACGGCGGCGCACGCCCGTCACCCACGGGACCGGACATCAATTCCTCGATAAACAGGCTTAGCAGTTGGGGGCGGCCCGACACGGCGGCCTTGCGGTAGATCGCATTTGTCTGCGCCTTGACCGTGCCTTCGCTGGTCTGGCGCAGGCGGGCGATGTCCGGCGTCGACAGCCCCTTGATCGCGAACAGGGCCACATCGCGTTCGGCGGGTGCCAGCCCCCAATCCGCAAAGCGATCTTCGAGCAGGTCCATGAAGGCGCCGGATGCGACGCGCAACTGATCTTCGATCAGGCGATTACGGCGCACGGTGCGGACCAGCAGGATCGCGCCAAGGATCACGCCCAGCAGCAGGCCAACAGCGGCCCCCAGTTCGATCAATTCGTGGATCATCCAGCTGAATGCGAACAGCCCGGTCACGGTCGATATGATGTTGACGACAAAAAGCACGGCACTGACGGCCTGAAACAGCAGAACCAAAATCAGAATGCTGCGTGTGCTCACCATCGGATCGGCGCAGGGTCAGTCATCGTCATCGTCGTCGTCGTTGCCCCCGCGTCCCCTGCCCCGCCCACGGCCACGGCCACGGCCTTTGTCGTCGTCGTCATCATCCCTGTCGGCGCGGCGGCCACCGTTTGAGCTGCGATTGTCATCGTCGTCGTCGCCGGCTTTGCGGCCATCGTTGCGGGGCCGGTCATTATCATAGTTGCCACGCGACGGGTTGGCGACGCGTGGCACGGTCGAACCGCTGGACCGTCGCGTCCAGCTATCGCGCAAGATTTCGCCCGTGGCGGGGTTAAAGATCATTTCCCTGTCAAGCGTTGGGGAGAGCGCCCGTAACTGGATACGGCCCAGCAGGGTGCGGCTGATCTGGATTTGTTCAAACCCCTGATTCTGAAGTTGCATGATAATCTGATCCTGCACCGATTGTGCCTGCGCGAACAGGGGCGCAGACCAAAGCATCAGAACTAAAAGCAGACGTTTGCACACGGCGGGTTTCCAACATTAGAATGCCCCCGCTTATGCGCGGGGGCGAGGAAGTCTAGCGAGTTCAACGCCCTTGAGAAGGACGTTCAGTCATCATCACCGTCATCATCATCACGGTCGTCATCACGGCCGCGGCGGTTGTCGTCGCGGTCGCGGCGGTTGTCACCGCCAGCCCGGCTGCGGACGTTCCCACGGCCCCGGTCGTCATTCCCGCTCACTTCAGCTGAGCGGTCACGTCCAGCCTGCCCGCGTCCACGCTGGTCATCGTCGCCATCGTCGTCGCCATCGTCATCGGAAAACCGGCGTCCGTTGCCACCAAGTCCGGGGTCATCGTCGTCGTTGTTGCGGGTGGCGACGAAATTGCGGCGTTCGTTGCTGATCTCGATCCCGGGTGCATATGTGCGGCCGTCGGTCAACGTGCTGACTTCTTCCTTCAGAATCTCACCCGTGCGCGCGTCATAGACGACTTCAAGTTCGCGGTCGCCGCGGATGGCTTCCACCTTGACCTGATCTGAGCCGTTCACGACCTCGATCCGGCTGTAGCCCTGTTCGCGCAGGGCCGATATGACCTGATCCGAAATAGACTGCGCAGTCGCGGCGGTGCCGACTGTCGCCACGCCACAGGCCAGCATCGCGGACATCATAAAGTGTTTCATGTGGGGTCTCCCTTGGTTTCATGCAGCACGCCGTTCCCGTTTGGCGACGTGGCTGATAAATACCAAACGGCAACAACCCGCATCACGCCATTCGCACAGGGTTTAGGCGGGGCACAATAAACCTGCGGCACAACGGCTTAAACTTTGGTTTAGGGCCCCGAAACGCAGAACGCCGCCCGTGATACGGACGGCGCGCTGTCGTATGGTCGGGGTCTGGGTCAGCCCGGCATTTTCATTTCAAACCCAAGGTGTTTGGCCACGGTAAAAATGTCCTTGTCGCCGCGGCCACACATATTCATCACCAGCAAATGGTCGCGTGGCAGGTCCGGTGCGATTTTCATGACGTGTGCCAGCGCATGGGACGGTTCCAGCGCAGGGATGATCCCCTCTTTTGCGCAGCACAGCTGAAACGCTTCCAACGCTTCGACATCGGTGATCGACACGTATTGCGCGCGGCCAATGTCGTGCAGCCAGGCGTGTTCGGGACCGATGCCAGGATAATCAAGGCCCGCCGAAATGCTGAATCCTTCGAGGATCTGGCCGTCGTCGTCCTGCAACAGATACGTGCGGTTACCGTGCAGCACACCGGGGCGCCCGCCTGTCAATGATGCACAGTGTTCCATCTTGGCGTTCACGCCCTTACCGCCTGCTTCGACGCCGATGATGTTGACGTCTTTGTCGTCAAGGAACGGATAGAACAGGCCCATCGCGTTCGACCCGCCGCCGATCGCGGCGATCAGCGTGTCGGGCAAACGGCCTTCGGCGGCCTGCATCTGTTCGCGTGTTTCCTTGCCGATGATCGCCTGAAAATCGCGGACCATCGCTGGATAAGGATGCGGTCCGGCGACCGTGCCGATGCAATAGAATGTGTCGCGCACATTGGTCACCCAGTCGCGCAGCGCGTCGTTCATGGCGTCCTTCAGCGTGCCGCGACCGGACGTGACGGGAATCACCTCTGCCCCAAGCAGACGCATGCGGAACACATTCGGTGCCTGGCGTTCGACGTCATGCGCGCCCATGTAGACCACGCATTGCAGGCCGAATTTCGCACAGACGGTTGCGGTGGCAACGCCGTGTTGACCGGCACCGGTTTCCGCGATGATGCGTGATTTTCCCATGCGGCGGGCCAGAATGATCTGACCCAGCACATTGTTGATCTTGTGGGCACCGGTATGGTTCAGTTCGTCCCGTTTGAGATAGATCTTGGCGCCACCAAAATGATCGGTCAGCCGTTCGGCAAAGTATAGCGGGCTGGGCCTGCCGACGTAGTGGGTCCACAGGTCATGCATTTCCGCCCAGAAACTGTCGTCGGTCTTGGCGTTTTCGTACTGCGCTTCCAGCTCAAGGATCAGCGGCATCAGGGTTTCGGATACGAAACGCCCGCCGAAATCACCAAAGCGGCCCTTTTCGTCGGGGCCGTTCATGAAGCTGTTGAAAAGATCGTCCGGCATGGGCCCATCCTTGGTCAAAGTGCCTGTCAGCAGTATCCCTGTCGCGCCCTGCGTTCAAGCGGTCGCGGCGTCACGTCACAGGGCGCGGACCGCAGCGCAGAAATCACGGATCGCATCCGCGTCCTTGTCGCCCGGTGCGCGTTCCACACCTGACGACACATCCACCATCGGCGCACCCGTCCGGGCGATGGCATCCGCCACATTGGACGGCCGCAATCCGCCAGCCAGCATCCATGGCACAGTCCAACGGACGTCTTTGAGCAAATCCCAGTCAAACGCGTGGCCATTGCCGCCCGGCAGATCGCTGTCGTTGGGTGCCTTTGCATCGACAAGCACCTGTTCGCACACCGCCATATAGGCATCCAGTTGCGCCAGATCGTCGGCGTTTTCCACCCCGATGGCTTTCATCACGGGCAGTCCGCTGCGGTCGCGAATTTCGGTCACCCGTTCTGGGCTTTCCGATCCGTGCAATTGCAGCATGTCCAGCGGCACCCGTGCCAGCAGTTCGTCAAGCGCCTGATCGTCCATATCGACCACCAGACCAACCTTTTGCACACCCAGCGGCACGACCAGCGACAATTGGGCCGCCTGATCCAGTTCCAGATGGCGCGGCGATTTGGAAAAGAAAACCATTCCGATATCATCGGCGCCACATGCCACTGCGGCAGCGACGTCCTGTTCCGTGCGCAGGCCGCAAATCTTGATACGTGTGGACACGTCAGCCCGCTTTTCTGCGGGGGGCATCCAGCAGGGCAATCACGTCGTCACCCTTGTCAGGCTGCGCTGTCTGCATCCGCAGTTCTGCCACTTCCTTGCGCAGGCGGGCCAGTTCCTTATCCTTGCTGCGGGCATCCACCCGTTCGGGATATTCGCGGATCCATTCCCAGACCAGTCCGACCAGCAAACCGATGCCCGCCGCCAGAAAGATCACGATGAACAGCGGCAGCGTCACGTTGGGCGAAATGTTCAGCAGGTCGGCAAAGGGCGTCGGCATTGCCTGCAATGTCGTCGCGTCCCGATTGGCAAGACCCACAAGGATCAGGACAACCGCCACGATCGCCCAAAAGACGTATTTCAAGGTTTTCATCGCGTCAGTCCTTATCAATGGCGCAGAACGGGATCAGGACCCGTTCAGGCGGTCGCGCAGCAGTTTGCCTGTCTTGAAGAATGGCACATGCTTCTCTTCGACTTCAACCGATTCACCCGTCCTTGGGTTCCGCCCAATCCGACCGTCACGCTTTTTGACAGAAAACGCCCCAAAGCCGCGCAGTTCGACACGTTCGCCACGCACAAGAGCGTCAGTGATCTGATCGAATATCGTGCTGACGATCCGTTCAACGTCACGCTGATACAAATGGGGATTATCATCGGCAATCTTCTGTATCAGCTCCGACCGGATCATCTCACCCTCCACATGCATGTCGTGTGTCCGGGGTCCAAAAGGTCCCGCCACCGTGTCCAAGTTTATTACCGATCTGCGCAAGTTTGAAAACGTCGTTCACAGATTCTGCCGCGAAAAACGTAATTGACGCAGCCACCGGCGCGGATTTTCATGAAATTGTTATAGTTTATGGAACAGTTGCGCATTCGCGCAGCGTTATGGGCAACCGCGTTCCCCGGGCCGATTCGCGCAAGCAGATATAAAAACGGCCCCGCCAGATCGCTCTGGCGGGGCCGTTCCGTCATCATTCAATGAAGAAAGGTTACTCGTCGCCCTTCAGCGCCGCACCCAGAATGTCGCCCAGCGATGCGCCGGAATCAGAGGAGCCGTACTGTTCGACAGCTTCTTTTTCTTCCGCGATTTCGCGTGCCTTGATCGACAGGCCCAGCTTGCGGGTCTTTGAATCGATATTGGTCACACGCGCATCGACCTTGTCGCCCACGCCGAAACGTTCGGGGCGCTGTTCGGACCGGTCACGCGACAGATCGGAACGACGAATAAAGGATTTCATGCCTTCATAATCGACTTCGATGCCGCCGTCTTCGATCTTGGTCACTTCGACCGTGATGATCGAACCGCGCTTCACGCCACCAATGGCGTCGGCAAAGGGATCACCGTCCAGCGCCTTGATCGAAAGCGAGATACGCTCTTTTTCGACGTCGACTTCGGATACCTTGGCCTTGACCATGTCACCCTTGCGGAAATCGCCGATGACGTCTTCGCCACGGCCTTCCCATGTCAGGTCGGACAGGTGGACCATGCCGTCAATGTCGCCTTCGAGGCCAACAAACAGACCGAATTCGGTGATGTTCTTGACTTCGCCTTCGACTTCGGTGCCTTCGGGGTGCGTTTCAGCGAACACTTCCCATGGGTTGCGCTGTGTCTGCTTCAGACCCAGCGACACACGGCGTTTCGCGCTGTCGATTTCCAACACCATCACTTCGACTTCCTGAGAGGTCGAAACGATCTTGCCGGGGTGCACGTTCTTTTTGGTCCATGACATTTCGGACACGTGAACCAGACCTTCGACGCCGGGTTCCAGTTCGACGAATGCACCGTAATCGGTAATGTTCGTCACGCGGCCGGAATGGGTGGAATCAAGCGTGTACTTGGCTTCGACGGCATCCCACGGATCGTCCTGCAGCTGTTTCATGCCCAGGCTGATACGGTGGGTTTCCTTGTTGATCTTGATGACCTGCACCTTGATCGTTTCACCGATCGTCAGGATTTCGGACGGGTGGTTCACACGGCGCCACGCCATGTCGGTCACGTGCAACAGACCATCGACACCGCCCAGATCAACGAACGCACCGTATTCGGTGATGTTCTTGACGACGCCGTCAACTTCCTGGCCTTCGTGCAGGTTGCCGATGACTTCGGCGCGCTGTTCGGCACGGGATTCTTCAAGGATGGCACGACGCGACACAACGATGTTGCCACGGCGACGGTCCATTTTCAGGATCTGGAACGGCTGTTTCAGACCCATCAGCGGGCCAGCATCGCGCACGGGGCGGACATCAACCTGAGAGCCGGGCAGGAACGCGACAGCGCCGCCCAGATCGACGGTGAAACCACCTTTTACGCGGCCAAAGATCGCGCCATCGACGCGCAGTTCATCGGCATAGGCCTTTTCCAGACGGTCCCAAGCTTCTTCGCGGCGGGCCATTTCACGCGAAATGACGGCTTCGCCACGTGCGTTTTCGACCTGACGCAGAAACACTTCAACCTCGTCACCGACGGACAGGTTGGGCTCTTCGCCGGGTTCTGCAAATTCCTTAAGATCGATGCGGCCTTCCATCTTGTAGCCGACGTCGATGATGGCTTGTCCCGCTTCGATCGCGATGACCTTGCCCTTGACGACCGAACCCTCGGAGGGGGTGTCGATCTCGAAGCTCTCGTTCAACAGGGCTTCGAATTCTTCCATGCTTGTGTTGCTTGCCATGTGGCGCTTTTTTCCTAATCTGACGTTTTATACGGGCCGAACGGTTGTCTCCGCCGGTCTTTGGATTGCAATTGGCCGCATCATCGATACGGGACATAAAACAACAGGGCCGGTACAATACCGACCCTGCTCGAGTCTCATGCCCGCACCTGTCTCGATGCTTCGGCCTGCGTTGCATACTACGCAGGCCGCCATATCGCAAGCCCCGCCGGGTCAGTCGATCCGGGTGAACAGGCGATCTTCGGCGCGGCGCACCTTGGCGGCATCCACCAGCCAGTCGCCTTCGGCGGCACGGTAGCCCAGAACCAGCATCACCGACGACCGCAGCCCGCGGTCCCGCAGACCCAGAATTTCGTCAAAGGCATCGGGATCAAAGCCTTCCATCGGGGTGCTGTCAACGCGGTGTGCGGCGGCGGCGACCATCGCCACGCCCAGCGCAATATAGGCCTGTTTGGCGGCATGCTGGACATTGATGTCGGCATCGCGGCCCACCAGATTGCCCTTCAGTCCTTCGTAGTACTGACGCAACTGGTCGGTGACACCGCCGCGCGCAGCACCGGTTTCGTCGCGGACCATGTCGATGCGGTCGTTGGTGTAGTCATCCCAGACGGCGAACACCAGAACGTGACTGCCGTCGACAAGCTGCTTCTGGCCAAAGGATGCGTCTGACAGCTTGGCGCGGATATCCTTGTTGGTGATCACCAGCACTTCGAACGGCTGGGTGCCGCTGGATGTGGGTGCCAGGCGCAGCGCTTCCAGAATGGCGTCGACCTTGTCGTCGGGCACGGTTTTCGACGGGTCCATCTTTTTGGTGGCGTAACGCCACTGAAGGTCATCCATCAGCATGATCGGGTCATTTCCTGTCATTTCCACGCCCAATTGCGGGCTGTGTTCTGTGTTTGAAATAGGGGACCCCGGATCAGAAAGTAGCGATTTTGTCGCACATGGGATGTGCGGCGATGCAGTCAGTCGCGCGCGGGCAAGGCACGGGTGACGATGGCAATGGCCTGCGCCAGTACGGCGTCAGCCGACAGGTCCGACGTGTCAAGGATCACGGCATCAGCGGCAGGTCGGAGGGGGGCTGTCGCGCGATTTGCGTCGCGGGCGTCGCGGGCCTGTACGTCCGCCAGAATGGCAGCACGGTCAGCAGGCTGGCCGCTGTCGCGCAGTTCCAGATACCGCCGTTCCGCGCGGGTTTCGGCGCGGGCAGTCACGAACAGCTTGACCGGGGCGTCGGGGCAGATGACCGTGCCGATGTCACGCCCGTCCAGCACCGCGCCCCCGTCACGGCGGGCAAAACCGCGCTGAAAATCGACCAGCGCCTGCCGCACATCGGGGATCACGGCGACGCGGCTGGCGGCATCGGCCACAGCCTGCGTGCGCAAGGCGGGATTTTCCAGATCGGCAGGGTCAAGCCCGCGCGCCACGTCGATCGGTGCGCCCCCGGCCAAGACACCTGCGCCGACCGCACGATACAACAACCCCGTGTCCAGATAGGCAAAGCCGAAATGCGCGGCCAGCGCGCGCGACAGCGTGCCCTTGCCCGCCGCAGCAGGACCGTCGACAGCGACCGTCAGCTTCATGCGCCCGACCGGGAAAGTTGCGCGCCCAGATCGGCCATCAACGGCTCGAAGATCGGAAAGGATGTCGTGATCGGGCGACCGTCGTCGACGCTGACCGGCTGCTGCGCCGCCATGCCCAGCACCATGAACGCCATGGCGATCCGGTGGTCCAGCCGGCTGGCGACGGTCGCACCACCGGGCACGCCACCGGCCCCCAGACCATGCACGCGCCACCAGTCAGGCCCGTCATCCACGATGACACCGCAGGCGCGCAGGCCCTGAGCCATCGCGTCGATCCGGTCGCTTTCCTTGACGCGCAGTTCTTTGACGCCCTGCATGTCGGTGACGCCGCGGGCGCAGGCCGCAACGACCGACAACACGGGATATTCGTCGATCATACTTGCCGCACGATCCGGCGGCACGCTGATACCCTGCATGTCGGGGCTGTAGCGGGCGCGCAGGTCGGCCACGGGTTCGCCGCCTTCGATCCGTTCGTTTTCATAGGTCAGATCGGCGCCCATGTCGCGCAGGGTGGTGAACAGCCCCGCACGGGTCGGGTTCAGGCCGATCCCCGGCACCAGCACGTCGGACCCCGGCACGATCAGCGCTGCACAGACCGGAAACGCGGCAGAGCTGGGATCACGCGGCACGGCGATCTGCTGGGCTTGCAGTTCCGGCTGGCCCTGCAGCGTGATGATACGGCCTTCGTCGGTATCCTCGACCGTGATTTCAGCGCCGAAACCGGACAGCATCCGTTCGGTATGGTCGCGGGTCGGTTCGTGTTCGATCACAATGGTTTCGCCGGGCGCATTCAGCCCCGCCAGCAGCACCGCGGATTTCACCTGCGCGGACGGCACCGGCACGGTGTAGCGCACCGGCAGCGGATCGTGTGCGCCCGCGATGGTCATGGGCAGACGGCCACCCTCGCGGCCGACGGCGTGCGCGCCGAACAGGGCCAGCGGGTCGGTTACGCGGCCCATCGGGCGCCCGTTCAGCGATGCGTCGCCGGTAAAGGTCGCGGTGATCGGGCTGGTGGCCATCGCCCCCATGATCAGCCGCACACCAGTGCCGGAATTGCCGCAGTCGATCACGCCATCGGGTTCGGCAAAGCCACCAACGCCGACGCCCTGCACCGACCACGCCCCACCGCCGTGATCCGTGACGGTCGCGCCAAAGGCCCGCATCGCCCGCGCGGTGTCCAGTACATCGTCGCCTTCCAGCAGGCCGGTGATGCGCGTTTCGCCAATCGACAGCGCGCCCAAAATCAGCGCGCGATGCGAAATTGACTTGTCACCCGGCACAGGGGCCGTGCCGGTCAGCGGCCCGCAGGGCGAGGACGTCATGGGAATGGGGGTGCCGTGGCCGGACATATCGGGCTTCCTTTGCTGCGCGTCCGATCCCTACCCCACCTGCCCGTGAGGGAAAAGACCGGACAGGTGGTCAGGGCGCGTCAGCCTGTGGTGGTTTCGCCGTCACGCAGGAATGTCAGGTAGTGCGGCGTGCGGTCTTCGCGGATCGCCTTTTGTTCGTAGCGGGTGCTGATCCAGTCGTCCCAAGGGTCCCGCCAGTCGGCGGGGCGTTCGGCGGTCCATGTGAACCCCGCCTGCGGCACCTGTTCCAGCGTCTGGCGTACGTAATCGGGAATGTCGGTCGCCACGCGGAATTCGGCACCCGGTTTCATGCAGCGCGCCAGCGGTTGCAGATGTTCCTGCGTGACGAAGCGCCTGCGATGGTGGCGCGCCTTGGGCCAGGGGTCAGGGTAGTTCAGGAATGCCTTGTCCAGACAGGCATCGGGCAAGACGTCGAACAGATCGCGCACATCGCCGGGATGGACGCGCAGGTTGTCGACATCGGCCTGCCGGACCTTGCCCAGCAGCATCGCCACGCCATTGATGAAAGGTTCGCAGCCGATGATGCCGACATCGCGGTTGGCCTGCGCCATGCCGATCAAATGTTCGCCACCGCCAAATCCGATTTCCAGCCACAGCGGTTTGCCGTCAAAGATCGCGTCGGGGTCAAGCGGGGTGCGGTCGGGGTTCACATCCCAACCGACCGGACCGGGCGACAGATTATCCAGATCGTTGTCCAGATAATCCTTTTGGCTCGCACGGATCGTCTTGCCCTTGAAACGGCCATAAAAATTGCGCCACGGGGCGCCAGAGGGGTGTCGGTCCTGTGTCATGGCGGTCCTTTAGACCAATGACACCCCTCGCTGCAAGTTACAGGCTGTCGGACAGAAAGGTCTGCAACCCGTCCCATGATCCCTGATCGGCAGTCAGGTCGTAATCGTCAGACCCGAACACGGTAAAGCTGTGGCGCGCACCGCCGAAAACCTCTGCCCCGTGGGTGACGCCAGCCGCGTTCAGATCGGTCAGTAGGCTGGCCAGCGCGTCCATGCCGGACACCGGATCGGCAGAGCCGTGGAACAGCATGACCGGGGCCTGCACGCCTGAATAGTCCTGCCCCTCTGGCAGGTCGAGCCCGCCGTGGAAGCTGACGAAACCGTCGATATCAGCGCCTGCGCGCGCCGCTTCCAGAACGGCGGCCCCGCCGAAACAATAGCCGATCATCACGATGTTATCCGTCGCACCGGTGATGTTCGCGGCTTCTGCGATGGCCCCCATCAGACGCGCGCGAAAGGTGTCGCGGTCGCCGTACATCTCGCCCGACAGCGCCTGATACTCTTCCATGCCCTGCGGGTCGGTATCGGCGCCGTAAACGTCGATGGCAAATGCGGTATATCCCTGTGCCGCCAGCATGTCGGCGCGGCGTTCTTCGTAATCGGTCATGCCGTCCCAGTCGTGGACGATCAGCACTGTGCCGCGCGGCGTTTCCAGATCGGTGTTGGTGGCGACGTAGCCTTCGAACGTGACGCCGTCGATGTCGTAGCTGTGGTATTCACCGATCAGCTCTGCCTGTACGGCACCCGCGATCAGGCTGGCGGCGGCGGTCATGGCGATGGTTTTCATGTGTCTCTCCCTGAGGTGACTGATGGCGTGGATGTAGTGCTACGCAGGGTAAAGTCGCGGGCGGGATGCAGGATATGTGCGGCGGCAGGATGCCGCAGCATAACATACGCACCTGCAATGCCCGGTGTTTGGACCTTTGCCCCCTGCGTTGATCAAAGGAATTTCGGCTTGCAGCTTTTAAGCAGCCGTCGCGTTTTCAACTTTGCGCGCCATCCTAACCTACGGCCGTTGCTGACCGGTTCCAAAGACGAGATATTTGAAACTGGTCAATTGCTCTGCCCCGACTGGTCCGCGTGCGTGCATTTTACCTGTCGCGATCCCAATTTCGGCACCCATACCAAACTCGCCCCCGTCCGCGAACTGGGTTGACGCGTTGTGCATGACGACGGCTGAATCAATGGCCGTCATAAAGCGTTTTGCAGCCTCCATATCTTCGGAGATGATCGCGTCCGTGTGGCCTGACGAATGGTCCTGCACGAATGCAATGGCCTCGTTCAGGTCACCTACAATTTTGACAGAGATGATATTGCTTAGATATTCTGTGTCCCAATCTTCGTCGGTTGCGGCAACGATGCCCGGCAGAATACCTTGCGCTTCGGCGTCACCACGAAGTTCGCAATCCCCAAGGGCCTGCGCCAAGCGCGGCAACACACCAGCCGCGATGTCGCGGTCGATGACAACGCACTCTGTCGCGCCACAGATGCCGGTCCGGCGCATTTTGGCGTTCTGAACGATGCCAACGGCTTTTTCGATATCTGCGCTGGAATGGATGTAACTGTGGTTATTGCCATCCAGATGCAGCAGCGTCGGCACCCGTGCCTCTTTTTGCACGAGCGAAACCAATCCGCGTCCGCCACGCGGAATGACCAGATCAACCGTGTCTGTGCTGTGCAAAAGCAGCTTGACGGCCTCGCGGTCACGGGTATCGACCAGTTGAACGGCATCTTCGGGCAGACCTGCCGCCTTTAGGCCCGCTGCCAGACACGCGACGATAACGCGCGAGGAATGCAGGCTTTCGGAACCGCCGCGCAGGATGACGGCATTGCCGGATTTCACACAAAGCGCACCCGCATCGGAGCCCACGTTGGGGCGGGATTCGTAGATCATCGCGATGACACCGATCGGCACACTGACGCGGTCGATCTTCAGGCCATTGGGTCGATCAAAACTTGCAAGGGTCCGGCCCAACGGATCGGATTGTTCCGCGATGGCGGTGACGGCGTCCGCCATGGCGGCCACGCGGTCTTTGGTCAGGGTCAAGCGGTCGATAAACGCCGCGTCCTTACCGCTGATGCTGTCCAGATCGGCCGCGTTTGCAGTCAGAATTTCGCTCGTCCGCGCGCGCAGTTCCTTTGCCGCTTCGTGCAATGCCTGATTGCGCTGTTCTGCTGTCGCCAAAGCAAGCTTTTGCGCCGCGGTTTTTGCGCGCTGGCCAAGCTGTGCAACGATTTCTGTGACGTCCATCGGCTTTGTTTCGATGCTCATATCGTTCATATCATGTCTCCTGTAGGCTGCGCGTGTCGCGCGGTATTTATTTCAACGCGGCGGCGCGTCGATATGCGGCCTGCACCGTATCATCCAAAAGCGCGTCCAGTTGCCCGCCACGTCGCAACGCGTCCAATCCGGCCTGTGTCGTGCCGTTCTTGCTGGTCACGGAGTTTCGCAAATCTGCCAGCGACGCATCCGACTGTCGGGCGGTCTCAATCGTGCCGGCGATGGTATCAAACACCAGCGTGCGGGATGTCTGTTCATCAAACCCCAAGCGCATTGCGGCATCCACATAGCTGCGCATGATCTCGAACACATATCCCGGCCCGCTACCACTTACAGCGGTGAGCCGGTCGATTTCATCCTCGCTGGCGAGGGGGACACAGCTGCCTGTCTGAGAGATAAACGCGGTGACTTCATCGATCTGCTGTTTGGTGCAGACCGGATTTGCATAAAGCCCCGACACCCCCATCCCGACCATGGCCGCCAAATTGGGCATGACGCGCATAATCGCGGCTTCGCCGACGATACCCGCCAATGTGGCCACACTGCAGCCTGCCGCGATCGACACAAAACAGCCGCCCGGTTTCAATGCGGCACTGTAATCGGGCAGCAGGTCAGCGATCATCTGCGGCTTGATGGCGATGACAATGACGTCAAATTCTGCCGTCGGCAGCGATGTCGCTTTTGTGACATGCGTCACGCCTTTTGGCAGGTCTATGGCTGCGGGATCGGCGACCGTAAACTGGTTGCCGTCGTGATTGACCCATTGACGCAACATCGCGCCACCCATCTTGCCACATCCGAGCAAAAGTATCTTCAATTTCGGTCTCCTTGTCTTCGACCGTCCTGCACACATCGTGTGCCGCACCCTTTTGATGGGGCGCTGGATCAACCGGTAGATTTTTATCGGCGCCAAGCGGAGCAAATAGGCAAACAAACTGCGCTGCATCGCAGCAACCTGTTTGCATTCGCAGCGGGAGTGCGTGTTATACGACCCCCGAACACCTGAATGAGGGCTTGCTATACGGCTACGTCCAAGGACGCAAACGGATAGTATTTTCCTACTTAAAACAAACTGTTAACGGAGATGCTATATGTCGACGAAGAAAAAGATCGTGATCAAGATCGGATCAAGCTTGCTTGCCAATAGCGACAATCTGACACTGCGTTATGCTTTTATGAACGGCCTGCTAAGCGACTTGGCGCAGCTTCAGCGAGAGGGACATAATATTGTTTTGACGTCGTCCGGATCGGTTGCGCTGGGGTTGAATATGATCGGAAAACGACCCGAGGACGCAGGCATTCTGGACAAGCAGGCAGCAGCCGCCTGCGGTCAGCCACTGCTGATGAACGCCTACCGTCAGGTCGCATCAGAGTACGATCTGGAAGTCGCGCAGATGCTGGTGACCGTCGAAGATATGGAAGAACGCCGCCGTTTTCTGAACATCAAAAACACCATGCTAAGATTGTTCGAAAACGACATCATGCCGATCATCAACGAGAACGATACCATTGCAACGCGCGACCTGCGTGTTGGCGACAATGACCGTCTGTCGGCCAAAGTGGCCCAAATGGTAGAGGCGGATAAACTGATCATCCTCACCAGTGTCGATGGTCTGTATGATCGCGACCCGTCGGATCCTGACGCGACTTTCATCCATGAAATCGAAGACGTCAGCGAGCATCTGGATTCAACCACCAGCATCAGCGCATTGGGCAGCGGCGGTATGCTGACGAAAATGCATGCGGCAAATATGGCGCAGAATGCGGGCGTCGAAACGATTATTGCAGAGGGCATTATCGAACGTCCTGTGTCCTCTGTTCTTAACAACGAGCGCCGTTTCACGCGCTGTCTGGTGCGGGGCGAAACAGCTTCGCCATTGAAAGTATGGCTTAGCAACCGGCTACAGGTGTCCGGCGCGCTCGTCGTCTCGAATGAAGTTGCAGAAGGCATCGTGACCAAAAAGCGTGGGATCAGCCGGATGGACGTCACCTCGCTTCAGGGCGATTTCACCAAGGGCGACGTTCTGCACGTATATGATGAGGATGGTCAGGAAATCGCCCGCGGGCTGACAAATTTCTCGTCCGAAGAAACAATGCTGCTGGCGCGGCATCTGGATATGCCTGTCGAGAATGTCATCGGCTACAAGACGAAGAGCGATATCATTGGCGCCGAAAACATCCTCGTGCTTGAGGAAAATCATCTTCAGCTTGAAGCACCTGAACACGATCAGAAAATCGTTGTTCCAGCATAATCAATCGCGCGCGACCGGGCCCGATGCATCCGGCGTATCGGGCGCATAGCCTGCTTTCGCAGTCTTCATGACAGCAAAAAGGGCGGGCCAATGGCCCGCCCTTTGCAACACTCAGAACACCGATCAGACCGCGCGGGTCAGGGCGTCGGCAAGGTCGGTGCGTTCCCAGCTGAAACCGCCGTCGTCCTGCGGCGCACGGCCAAAGTGGCCATAGGCCGCCGTGCGGGCATAGATTGCGCGGTTCAGCCCCAGATGCGTGCGGATGCCCTGCGGGGTCAGGTCCATCACCTGCGGAATGATCCGTTCCACTGCGGATTCGTGGACCTGTCCGGTGCCGTGCATGTCGACGTAGATCGACAGCGGTTTGGCGATGCCGATGGCATAGGACAGTTGCAGCGTGCAGCGGGTCGCCATGCCGGAAGCCACGATGTTTTTCGCCAGATAACGCGCGGCATAGGCGGCAGAGCGGTCCACCTTGGTCGGGTCCTTGCCGGAAAAGGCGCCACCACCGTGCGGGGCGGCCCCGCCGTAGGTATCCACGATGATCTTGCGGCCCGTCAGGCCCGCATCGCCGTCCGGCCCGCCGATCACGAATGTGCCGGTCGGGTTGACCCACCATTCGGTCGCATCGGTGATGAAACCGTCGGGCAGCGTTTCGCGGATATAGGGTTCGACGATGGCACGGATATCGGCCTGCGACTGGGCATCGGATTCGTGCTGGGTGGACAACACGATCTGCATGACCTCGACCGGTTTGCCATTGGCATAGCGCAGGCTGATCTGGCTTTTGGCATCGGGGCGCAGCAGCGGTTCGGCCCCGGATTTGCGCACCTCTGCCAGACGGCGCAGGATGGCGTGGGCATACTGGATCGGCGCAGGCATCAGGTCGGGCGTTTCGGTGCAGGCGTAACCGAACATGATCCCCTGATCGCCGGCCCCTTCGTCCTTGCCTTCGGCGCTGTCGACGCCTTGAGCGATATGGGCAGACTGGTTGTGCAGCAGGTTCGTGATTTCCACAGTTTCGTGGTGGAACTTGTCCTGTTCGTAACCGATGTCCTTGATGCAGGCGCGGGCGATGTCGGGCACGCTTTGCTTGAATTCCGCCAGACGGGATTTGTCGGACAGGCCGACCTCTCCGCCGATGACGACGCGGTTTGTCGTGGCGAATGTCTCGCAGGCGACACGCGCTTCGGGTTCTTCTGCAAGAAATGCGTCAAGGATGGCGTCGGAAATGCGATCACAGACCTTGTCAGGGTGACCTTCGGAGACGGATTCCGAGGTAAAAATGTAGTCTTGGCGTGCCATGAAAGTGCTCCGGTAATGTGATCCCGTCCCGTCAGGAAGCCGTTGGAACGGGGGATGATGCGGCGTAGGCGGTTGCTATAGAGGGGTCAAGCGGCAACTTTATGGCCGCGCCGCTTCGCCCCCCAGGTGGCGCAGAGCCCCAACAGAACAAGCAACATAACGGGCCAATCGCCCCACCGTGTATAGACTGTGGGCGACAGCGCGGGTGGCAGTGCCGCGTCGATGTGGCCCGCCTGTCCCAATGGCAGTGACGCAAGGATCCGGCCGCGCGCGTCGATCATTGCGCTGATGCCGGTGTTGGCGGACCGCACCATCGGCAGGCCCTGTTCGATGGCCCGCAGTCGGGCCTGCGCCAGATGTTGTTGCGGGCCTGCCGCCTCGCCGAACCAGGCGTCGTTCGTGATCATGACCAGTAGCCGGGGTCTCGCGCCCGCCACCGTGATTTCTTCGGCAAAGATACCTTCGTAGCAGATCAGCGCCCGCGCGGCGCCGATGCCCGGCAGGTCGATCAGCGACTGACGCGGCAGGCCTTTGGCAAAGCCGCCGCCATCGGACGGGGCAAGCCCGCGCACACCCAGCGATTTCAGCACGTCACCAAAGGGCACATATTCCCCGAACGGCACCAGATGGGATTTGTCGTAAACGTCCTGCACCTGCGCACCACGCCCTAACACGATCAGGCTATTGTAATACTGTCCGTCTTCGACCCGGTTGATCCCGGTGATCAGCGGTGCGCCACGGGCGGCGTCGGCCATCGCTTCCAGTTCGGGCCAGGAATAATCAAGCCGGACGGGAATGGCGGTTTCGGGCCAGACGATCAGGTCCGGCACGGGGTCCGCGCGGGTTGCATCCATCATCCGGTTGAAAAACACGCGATTGCGTTCGGGGTCCCACTTTTCATCCTGCGGTGCGTTGGGCTGCACGATGCGGATCAGCGGACCATCCACCGTGTCTGCCGGACCGGGGGCCAGCAGCGGCAGGGCAAGGCCTGCCAGAACAGCAGGGACACCCCCCCACCAGCGGCCACGGGCCAGCATCACCAGCCCTGCAGAGATGATCAGCAATAGCAGCGTCAGCAGATGTGGCCCACCAAAGGCCGCCAATTGCGACAAGGGCATCGGGATCAGCGCATGGCCGATCAAAGCCCACGGAAACCCGGTGAACAAATAGCCGCGCAACGCTTCTGCCAAGGTAAGGCACAGGACCAATGCGGGCAGACGCCCTGCCCCGATCAACCGCGCGGCGGCAACGGCCACGACCCAGAACAGGGTTTCGCGTAGCGCCATCAGGCTAACACCCAAGGGGGCAGCCCAGCCCCACGTCGCCGCATCCACCAAAAACGGTTCTACCAGCCAGCGCAGGGTGAACCCGAAATACCCCAGCCCCAGCGCACCCATGGCCACCATTGCGGCGCGCAGGGTCGGCGCAGTTGTCAGGACCGCCAGCGCCAGCGCCCAGCCCAGCATGGCAGCGGGCCACAGATCAAAGGGAGCATGCGACAACGCGATGAACACGCCAAGCGCCAAAAGCCCGGCCAGCCGCAGCCAAGCGGATGCAGTCCAGACGCGTGCCAGTGTCATTGTCAGGCCTTTGGCATGCGCACCCGCAGCCGCTTGATGCGGCGCGGGTCGGCATCCAGAACCTCGAATTCGGGACCGTCAGGGTGCTGAATGACCTCTCCCCGGACGGGCACATGCCCTGTCAGCATGAAGACCAGACCACCAAGACTGTCGATTTCCTCTTCGTCGATTTCTTCGTGTTCGGTCAGGTTCATGCCGATTTCGGCCTCGAACTCTTCCAGTCCGGTCTTGGCTTGCACGATGTAGACGCCGGGCGATTCTTCGGTCCAGCTTTGCGCTTCTTCGACATCGTGTTCGTCTTCGATCGCACCGACGACCTGTTCGATCAAATCCTCGATTGTGACCAACCCGTCTGTGCCACCGTATTCGTCGATCACAAGTGCCATATGGATGCGTTCGGTTTGCATCTTTGCCAGCAGGATGCCCAGATGCATCGAGGGCGGCACATACAGCAGCGGTCGCAGCAGTGCGCGCAGATCAAAGGCGGTCGCGTCACCGTTGAAACCGTATTTCAGCGCAAAATCCTTGAGGTTCACGAACCCCATGGGTGTGTCCAGCGTACCGTCGAACACCGGCAGACGCGTCAGACCGCTTTGACGGAATACCTCGACCAAATCGTCCTTGGATGCTGTAACGGGCGAGGCGGTGATATCCGCCTTTGGAACGGCGACGTCCTCGACCTTGAGCCGGCGCAGGTTCAGCATCCCCAACATGGGCGCTGCGGCCCCGCTGGCGCGCAGGTTTTCCGGTGTCAGGTCACGGGTGTCATCATTCGGGCTTAGTGCCTCGAACAGGCGCGCGAAAAATCCGCGACTGTCATCTTCGGTCTGGTCGTCGCGACTGTCTGTTTCGCTTGACCTGTCATCGGTGTCGTTCATTGGCCCTCTGCCTGATCGTGCCTTTACCCGGCGTCTTCGCCATATGGGTCCGCATACCCCATAGCGACAAGTATCCGCGACTCCAAGCCTTCCATCAAGTCGGCATCGCCGTCGCGTTCGTGATCGAACCCCAGCAGATGCAGGGTTGCGTGCACAATAAGATGCGTCGCGTGTTCAGCGATGGGTTTTGCTGCGGCTTCGGCTTCTTTGGCACAGGTATCATAGGCGATGGCGATGTCGCCCAGTTCCGGGTCGGACGGGTCGGGTGGCGGCGGCATTTCGCCGTCGATCCCGGCCGCACGTTCATCCGACGGCCACGACAAAACGTTCGTCGGTGACGGCTTGCCGCGAAAATCGGCATTCAGCGCCGCAATCCGCACATCATCGCAGCCCAGCAGGCTGATGTCCCAATCATCGGGGTCCAGACCGACCTCTGCCAGTGCGGCCGCACAGGCGGGTGCGGCCAGCGCCGCAAGGTTCAGCGCATCCCAGCGCGGATCTTCGCAAATCAGATCAACGGCCATGTGGTCGGGTCACACCTTCTTGGCTTCTTCCGCCTCGTAGGCTTCGATGATGGCTGCTACCAGCGGGTGCCGCACCACGTCCTTGGAGGTGAAGTAGTTGAAGCTGATCTTGGGGATGTTTTTCAGCAACCGTTCTGCATCCCACAACCCCGAACTGACACCGCGCGGCAGATCGATCTGGGTGCGGTCGCCGGTAATTGTCATGCGCGACCCTTCGCCCAGACGCGTCAGGAACATTTTCATCTGCATTGACGTGGCGTTCTGCGCTTCGTCCAGCACGACGGCAGCGCGGGCCAGTGTACGGCCCCGCATGAACGCAAGTGGTGCAATCTCGATCCGCTTTTCCTCGATCAGCTTGGCGACCTGCTTGGCGGGGAAAAAGTCGTTCAGCGCATCATAAAGCGGCTGCATGTAGGGATCGACCTTGTCCTTCATGTCGCCGGGCAGATAGCCCAGCTTTTCGCCCGCCTCGACAGCGGGACGTGCAAGGATGATCTTGTCGACATTGCCGCTGATGAAATGGTTCACCGCGACCGCGACCGCCAGATAGGTCTTGCCCGTTCCGGCGGGACCGATGCCGAACGACAGTTCATTGTCGAACAAGGACCGGACATAGGCTTTTTGCGCGTCTGTGCGCGGTTCGACCAGTTTCTTGCGGGTCTTAATTTCGACGCGGTCGGCGGTCGTGCCTTTGAACATTTCCTTTTGGTCGCCAGCCAGTGGCGGTCCATTATCGACCCCCATCCGCAGCGCCCCGGTCACATCGCCGGGTTCCAGCGTGCGGCCCGATTCCAACCGCTGATACAGCGATTGCAGGATATCGCGGGCGGATTGACGGGCATCGGGTTCGCCCAGCACCTCTAACCGGTTGCCACGGCGCAGGATCTGCACGCCAAGCGCGCTTTCGATGGCTGCAAGATTGCTGTCATACTGACCGCACAGGTCGATCAGCAGAAAGTTGTCTGGAAATTCAAGGGCGCCGGCAGGGGCGTCAATGTCCGCGACGGTGGGGGTGCTTTGGGCCAATCAAGTCTCCGGGTTAACGCCTGTGTGGGTGAAGGTGGCAACGCTTGTCACCAAGTGCAACCCGTTGATGCCAGCTTGGGTTGCCCCGGCCCAAGAAAAAAGCCGCGGATCCGATCCGCGGCTTTTGATCTTTACCGAAAGTTGCTGGCCCGGACCGGGTCCGGGATCGAGGATCCGGCCTTGAATGGGCCGACCGCGGTGTTTGGCGGGGCAACCCCGGAACAGACCGGACGACCGTCCGGCGTCATGCGTTCGGACAGGTAGCCTTCGACGCCGTCGTCGATGATCCAATGGTCACAGCCGTTGGGGTCGACCCAGACGCCCGCAATCAGCGTCGACAGATGGTGAGAGTTGATGCCGCGATCGACGCTTTTGTCGCCCGGCGTCGCGGCCAAATCCAGATCGGCACAGGCGGTCAGCGCCGTGCCCGCCAGGATCAGGCCAAACAGTTTAAAGCAGTTCATGTCCATTCCCCTTAACGGATGCAGTAGATTTCGACGCGGCGGTTCTGCTGCATCCCGGCGGCGGTGTTGTTGGTCGCGCGCGGCTGGCGTTCGCCAAAGCCTTTGACATCGACGACACGTGCCCCGATCTCTTGTGCGACACCTGCAACGGCGCTGGCGCGGTTGTTGGACAGGCGGATGTTGTATTCATCGGACGCGCGGCTGTCGGTATGACCGTAGATCATGAACCCGAACGCGTTGGCGGACCGGAAAAAGCTTTGCAGCTGGGCACGGGCGTGGTTCGTGATGTGGTAACGATCCGTGGCGAACAGCGTATCGGTCGGGATCACCCCGCAAATTTCAGACCGATGGCAGACCGGACGGCCGTCACGGGTGCGGTGTGGCGACATGTAACCTTCGGCGCCGTCATCCATCGCCCAATGTTCGCAACCATCGGGGTCGATCCAGATCGTCGGGCGATAAATTTCGCCGTTCTGCTGCGCCGACGCGCTGCTGGCGATCAAGCCGGCAGCCAAGGCCGCGGCAAGCCCTGCGTTCAAAATATATTTTAGTTTCAATGCCACGTCGCAATCCCCTCGATAAATCGGCAGCTACAAGCAGAAGTAGGTCTTGCACTGTATTAACACACAATCGCCATGTTTCTAGCAAGTATGGTTCATCAGGGGATGCTTTTTTCCATATATTGTGTCCAATGGGGCAACAATAGCCGCCCAATCGTCACTTTTTGCAGCGAATGTGGAATACGCAGTGCCGTGCCATCAGTCGATCAGAACGCCGCCCAGCGAATTCGGGCCAGCGGTTTCGATCCGGACACGCCGCACCTGCCCCAATGCGGTTTCGGGCGCGTCGGCATAAACGGCGTGCAGATAATCTGACTTGCCGATCAGCTGGCCGTCGATGCGGCCCTTCTTTTCGAACAGGACGCCGACCTCGCGGCCGACCATGCTGGCCTGGATCGCGCGTTGCTGTTCGGTCAGCAGCGCCTGAAGCCGTTGCAGGCGGTCGTTCATCACGTCTTCTGGCAGTTGCGGTTTTTCGGCTGCGGGGGTGCCGGGGCGTGTGGAATACTTGAACGAATAGGCCTGCCCGTAGTTCACCGTACGGATCAGATCCATTGTCGCCTGAAAATCGTCTTCGGTTTCACCGGGGAACCCGACGATGAAATCACCCGACAGCAAGATATCGGGGCGGGCCGCACGGATGCGTTCGATCAGGCGGATATAACCCGCCGCCGTATGTTTGCGGTTCATCGCCTTAAGAATGCGGTCGGACCCCGATTGCACGGGCAAATGCAGATAGGGCATCAGTTTGGCGCAATCGCCATGCGCCGCGATCAGCGCATCATCCATGTCGTTGGGATGCGATGTGGTAAACCGGATGCGTTCCAGCCCGTCGATCAGGGCCAGTTCCCGGATCAATCCGGCCAATCCGCCGTCGTGGCCGTGATAGGCGTTCACGTTCTGCCCCAGCAACGTCAGTTCCGCCACACCTGCGTCCACCAGTTCGCGGGCTTCGGCAATAACACGGGTGGCGGGGCGGCTGACCTCTGCCCCGCGGGTATAGGGGACCACGCAGAAGGCACAGAATTTGTCGCAGCCTTCCTGCACGGTCAGAAATGCCGAAGGCGCGCGCTTTGCCTTGCCGCGCGATTTCAACGTGTCGAATTTGTCGTCTTCGGGGAAATCGGTGTCCAGCGCCCGCTTGCCGCTGCGTACGGCGGCGTCCATTGCGGGCAGACGGTGATAACTTTGTGGACCGACGACCAGATCGACAACGGGCGCACGGCGCATGATTTCTTCGCCTTCGGCCTGTGCCACACAGCCTGCCACGCCGATTTTCAGATCGGGGTTCGCATCCTTGAGCGGGCGCAGGCGGCCCAGTTCGGAATACACCTTTTCCGCCGCTTTTTCGCGGATATGGCAGGTGTTCAGCAGGATCATGTCCGCGTCTTCGGGCCGGTCGGTCGTCACATAGCCCTGCCCGCCTAACGCTTCTGACATGCGTTCGCTGTCATAGACGTTCATTTGGCAGCCATAGGTCTTGACGAAAAGCTTGCGGGGCGCGGACATCGGGATCACTCGCTGGCAGGGGGCAGAGGGCGTGCGTTCCCTAACCCCTGTCGCCTCGTCTTGCAATGGACTGCGATTTCGCAGACGGTGCCGCAGACCCCAAGGCTGACCCGGCACCGATGATTTATCCCTCTTTGACAGCGTTTCTGAAGGCCGAGAAAGGCGCGATTGGCAAGGGCCCCATCGCGTTGATCCTGCTGGAAGACGATGTCGAGGTCGACAGCACCCTGCGGCATCATCTGGAAAGCGGATTCCGGCGGGTGATCGCGTTCGGTCTTGCCAATATCGACGTGGCCCCTGATGTAGCGCCCCTGATTACCCGCGTGTACACGGATGTGCTGGATGACGGCGCGCTGGAAAACATCGTGAACGGTGTCATCGAAATCGCAGAAGGCCAATGGCTGTTCTACTGCTACAATTCCGAATATCTGTTTTTTCCATTTTGCGAAACACGGACCGTGGGCGAGATGATCGGGTTCTCGATGGAAGAACGCCGGCATACGATCCTGAATTTCATTATCGACATCTATGCGGGCGATCTGCACGCCCATCCCACTGCGGTCAGCATGGATGACGCGTATCTTGATCGGTCCGGTTATTATGCACTGGCGCGTCAGGACGCGTGGAACAACGATATCGACCGGCAGTTCAATTTTTTCGGCGGATTGCGCTGGCGGTTCGAGGAACACGTGCCCGTGCCGCGCCGCAGGATCGACCGCACATCGTTGTTTCTGGCCAAGAACGGCTTGCGGATCAGGGCGGATCACACGGCGAATGACCCCGAATACAACACCTATGCCTGCCCGTGGCACAACAGCCTGACAGCAAGCGTCGTGTCGTTCCGCACGGCCAAGGCGTTGGCCCGCAACCCCGGATCTGCCCCGCATATCAAGACGTTCCGCTGGCACAACTCTGCCCCGTTCGAATGGCATTCGCAGCAATTGCTGGCGTTGGGGCTGATGGAACCGGGGCAATGGTTCTGACCGCACGCTAGACACGACACGGGTCGTTTCCGCCAAACCGGCCCCAACAAATGTTGCCGGAACATCGGCACCCCAACGTCCGTTTCCAAATCGCAGACGCGCGAGAGTTGGAGGCCGACAATGACAAACAGACATCGAAGTGGACGCAACAGCGGTCTGGGCGCATTGGTCGTCACCGCCGCCGGACTGGCGGGTGCCGCGCTGTTTTATCAGGCGCAAACCCGCAATCGCGTCGCATCCCGCCCGCCCGACAGCGCGCCGGGCCGCACCGCGCGGCAATTGCGGTTCGGACGCAAGGCCGTGGTCGGACGCACCGTGACCATCGACCGCCCCCGCAGCGACATCTATGCCTATTGGCGCAATTTTGAAAATCTGCCGACGTTCATGGAAAACGTCCGCGAGATCAGCGTCGACGGCGACCTGACCCACTGGACAATCACAGGGCCGCTGGGCCGCGATATTCATGTCGAAACGCGGATCGTGACCGACGATGCACCTACACAGATCGCATGGCAGTCCACCGAAAATTCCGACATCGAAACGCAGGGCAAAGTCCATTTTCACGACGCCCCCGGCGGACGCGGCACACAGGTCGAAGCGATCATCGCCTATAAACCACCGATGGGTGAACTGGGCCGCTGGGTCGCCAAGGTGTTTCAGGCGGAACCACACCTGCAGGGCCGCCGAGAGCTGAAACGCCTGAAAATGCTGCTGGAGGCGGGCGAAATCGCCACCTCTGCCAACCGCAAATCCTGATCCATAGGAGAACATCATGCGTGCACTGACTTGGCATGGCCGGCACGACGTCCGCGTCGATACGGTCCCCGATCCTGAAATCATCAATCCCCGCGATGCGATCCTAGAGGTCACATCGACCGCGATCTGCGGGTCGGACCTGCATCTGTATGACGGCGTGATTCCCGGCATGATGTCAGGCGACATTCTGGGGCACGAATTCATGGGCCGCGTCGTCGATGTCGGACCCAAAAGCACGCTGAAGGTCGGGCAACGCGTCGTCGTGCCGTTTACCATTTCCTGCGGCGCCTGCTTTTTCTGCCAGAAACAGCTTTATTCGGCCTGCGACAATTCCAATCCGGTCGAAAAGCAGGATGTCACCGAAAACCTGTATGGTCATGCGGTATCGGCGCTGTTCGGGTATTCGCATCTGACCGGGGGCTATCCCGGCGGTCAGGCCGAATATGTCCGCGTGCCGTTTTCCGATATCGGCCCCATCGTCATCCCCGACGGGTTTGACGACGACGAGGTGCTGTTCCTGTCCGACATCCTGCCGACCGGCTGGATGGCTGCCGAAAACGCGGGCATCGAGGACGGCGATACCGTCGCGGTCTGGGGCTGCGGACCTGTCGGGCTGTTCGCCATTCAGGCGGCAAAGCTGATGGGCGCCGCACGGGTCATCGCCATCGACGAATTCCCCGCACGGCTGGATCTGGCGCGCCAGATGGGCGCTGATGTCATCGACTTTAAACAGACGCATGTGCTGGACGCGCTGATGGACATGTCAGGCGGCATGGGGCCGGATGCGGTGATCGACGCTGTCGGCATGGAATCGCACGGCTTTGCGCCCGATACGGTCATGGACAACGTCAAGCAGCGCGTCGGCATGGGTGCCGACAGCGCCCACGCCCTGCGCGAGGCGATCATGGCTGTCCGCAAGGGGGGACGCATTTCGATCCCCGGTGTCTATGGCGGCTTTCTGGACAAGTTTCCGCTGGGCGCACTGATGGAAAAAGGTGTGCAGGTGAAATCCGGCCAGACCCACGTGCAGCGCTATCTGGACGAGCTGTTGCGCCGTATCGGGGACGGGGAAATCGACACCACGTTCCTGATCTCTCATCGGTTGCCGCTGGAAGATGCGGCGCGCGGATACGAGAATTTCCGCTACAACCAGAACGAATGGACCAAGGTGATCCTGAAGCCTGGCACGATGTCAAACTGATGGCAGACGCACGCAAATTCGCCGTCGTCACCGGTGCGTCCTCTGGCATCGGGTTAGAATTGGCCCGCTGCGCCATCGCGGATGGCTGCGACATTCTGATCGCCGCGCACGAGCCCGAAATTCTGGCCGCCGCGCAGATGCTGCGCGGTACCGGCGCCACGGTCGACGCGGTGGAAACGGACCTTGGCACCAAGCTTGGGCTGGATGATCTGTGGTCCACGATTGCGGACCGTCCGATTGATTATCTGATGGCAAACGCGGGCCAGGGATTAGGCGACGCGTTCCTTAATCAAGATCCGCGCGATATCGAACAGGTCATCCACGTCAACGTCACCGGCACCACGTCGCTGTTGCACCGCGCGATCCCGCAGATGCGGGCACGCGGCAGCGGGCGCATTTTGATCACCGGGTCCATTGCGGGCGTGATCCCCGGCGCGTTTCAGGCAGTTTATAATGGCACAAAAGCCTATCTTGATATCCTGTCATGGGGCCTGCGCGAGGAATTGCGCGACAGCGGCGTCACCCTGACCTGCCTGATGCCGGGGCCGACGGATACAGAATTTTTCGCCCGCGCCGACATGCTGGATACCCCCGTCGGGCAGGCTGACGACAAGGACGATCCGCAAAAGGTCGCCCAAGCGGGATATGCCGCAATGATGCGCGGCCACGCCGGGGTCACGACCGGATTCATGAACAAGGTGCAGGCAAGCCTGGCCGGGATCATTCCCGACAGTGTGCTGGCCAAGATGCACCGGAATTTGGCCGAACCAAAGGAACACACTCATGACCCGTAAGCTTGCGGTCATCACTGGCGCATCCACGGGTCTGGGCTATCAACTGGCCCGGTTGGCCGCGCAAGACGGCCACGATCTGATCATCGTGGCTGACGAGGACGCAATTCACACGGCGGCGGACAAATTGCGCAGGCTGGGGGCCGCCGTCGACGCGCAGGTCATAGACCTGTCCGGGCGTCAGGGCGTCACCGCGTTCTGGGATATGATCGGTGAACGCGAGGTGGATCTGTTCGTGCTGAACGCCGGGCGCGCGTTGGGACATGCGTTTGATGAACAGGACTGGCCGGATGTGAAACGACTGGTCGATCTGAACATCCTACAAACCACATCGGTGCTGCACACTGCAGGCACGCGAATGCACAAGCGCGGCACAGGTCGCATCCTGTTGACGGGGTCAATCGGCGGCTATGTCCCCGGACCGTTCGATGCCATCTACAATGCGACAAAGGCCTATCTGGATAGCCTGTGCTATGCGCTACAAGAGGAATGGAAAGACTCAGAGGTGACGCTGACCTGCCTGATGCCGGGTCCGACAGAAACACCGCTGTTTCAACGTGACGACAACGATCTGCAAGAGGCACCAATTACCGGAAAAGCCAAATACGACCCGGTGATGGTGGCGGAACAGGGCTATGCCGCTGCCATGTCCGGCGCGCGACGCGCTGTGCCGGGATTTGCCAGCAAAGTCATCACGATGTTCGCCAGTATCGTTCCGGACGAGATGTTGTCCCGCATCCATCGACGCGGCGCTGACCCCGTAGAAGATTGATCCGTCAGGCCCCCTGAAAGCTTGGCCGCGACACTGACCGGACATCAAACGCAATGCCCGCCCGACAAACGATCCGGCCACCCGGATCGGACAAAACGAATGTGCTTTCAGATCACGATTGTTTATCGGGAAATCGCCCTGACACGCGGAACTGCGACAGATTGTCACCGTTCACTCCATGAACGGCGCGGCTTGGCTGCGCCCCCGAGATTGGAATGATGACATGATAAAGCGACACCGCAAATCAACCCTTGTGACCCCTATGACCGGCGGCGGACTGGCCGCGATTCTGGCCCTGGGTGCTGGAATGGCCATGGCACAGGTCACACCGACGGACATTGCAACCGGCGACAGCAGCCTGTTTTCATCGCGCGTCCTGACGACCGGGCTGGATAACCCATGGGCCATGCGCTGGGGGCCGGACGACCGCATCTGGTTGACCGAACGCACCAGCGGAGAGGTCACGCGTGTTGATCCGACAACGGGTGCGCAACAGGTTCTGCTGGCACTGGACGACGTTTACACCGGACCCCAACACGAAGGTCTGCTGGGCCTCGCCCTACATCCCGAACTGTTGCAGGGCACCGGCAACGATTACGTCTATGTCGGCTACACGATCAACAACGGCACCGCCGAGCTTCCCGATCCATCGGCGCAGATCGTGCGGTACACGTATAACGCGCAGTTGCAGCAGTTGGTGGAAAAGACCGTGTTGATCGACGGTCTGCCCGCGTGGAACGACCACAACGCCGGGCGCGTGGTGTTTGGCCCCGACGGCAAAATCTATTATTCCATCGGTGAACAGGGCGCGAATTTCGGTCGCAACCTGCGCCGCCCGAACCTTGCGCAGGAATTGCCAACCGAGAGCGAGGTCAGCAACGAAAACTGGCGCAGCTATTCGGGCAAGATCCTGCGTCTGAACCCTGACGGGTCCATCCCCGACGACAACCCCATGATCGATGGCGTCCAAAGCCACATCTACAGCTATGGCCACCGCAACCCGCAGGGGCTGGCGTTTGGCGACGATGGCACGTTGTACGAATCCGAACACGGCCCCGCGACGGACGACGAGCTGAACATCATTCAGGCAGGCGGCAATTACGGCTGGCCGCGTGTTGCAGGGCGCATCGACAATCAGAACTACCGCTATGTGAACTGGAGCGCGGCACCCGAAGACGTGTCGGAAAACGCCGATCCATTGCCCGACAGCGTGCCCGTTTTTCCCGAAACAAGTTTCGAAGCCGATATGATCCCGCCGCTGGCGACCTACTGGACGGTCAATGACGATTATCCAATTGGCGAAATCTGCGGCTATATCTGCGATCCAACAATCGCGCCGTCGTCAATCCTGCCCTATCAGGCCGGCAACGACGGGATTGCGGAATGGGACAATTCGGTCCTGTTGCCGACACTGAAACACGGCACGCTGTATGTCCAACCGCTGACCGATGACGGCATGGACGCGGACGGTGATCCTGTGGCGTGGCTGTCGACGCAGAACCGCTATCGTGATGTGCTGATCGGGCCTGACAAAACCACGGTATATCTTGCCACGGATGCCTTTGGGTCTGCCGCGCAAAAGTTCGGCGACGGGCTGAACACCTCGATCCTGCACAATCCCGGCGCGATCCTGAAATTCACCTATGGCAAAGGTGGCGACAGCGGCGTCGGCACGGTTCAATCATCGACCACCGTGGACGAAGCGCGCGCCGCCATCGGCAGCGGCGACAGCCCGCAAGAATGGGAAGACCCTGCGACAGGCAACACCGAAGCCGCGTCGGTGACGGGTGAATCCAACATCGCGGATGTCGCGGCATTGGGCGGCCCGAAATTTGCCGAAACCTGCGCCACCTGCCACGGCCCGAACGGGCGTGGTGACGCCGGTGCTGTCCTGGCAGAAAACCCGAACCTGGCGGATGCGGATTTCGTCGCTACCACCCTTGTCCACGGCTATGGCTACATGCCTGCGTTTGGGGATCAGCTTAGCGATAACGACATTGCCGAAATCGGCACCTATATCCGTAATAGCTGGGGCAACGATTTCGGTGTGCTCAGCACGGCTGACGTCGAAGAAGCACGCTAGGGTCGCGCGCTTTTTGCGTGACTGTCCGGGTCTTGAACGGCGACCCGGACAGCAATCTGTCAGCAACGGCTTGGTTCTGTTGCAAAATCGGACAAGATCAGGATCAACAGGGGGTCAGGCGGCTGCGGCTGTCTTGACCTCTTGCAACGGGAGCGACAGGGAAAAAGTCGTGCCTTTCCCGGTTTCGCTGACCAATGCGATCCGGCCATCCATGCGGTCCACAAGACGCTTTACAATCGTCAGCCCCAATCCGCTGCCACCAAAGTTCTGTGCGACGGTTTCATCTGCCTGTTCGAATTCAAGAAACACCTTTGATTGGAATTCAGCCGGGATGCCGATTCCCGTGTCGGTGACGTCGATCACGACCTGACCGTAGGAATCATCGCCAAGCTTGATCGTGACCGCGCCCTTGTCCGTGAACTTGATCGCATTTCCGATCAGGTTTTGCATGATGATCTTGCAATTGTTCCAATCAAATTCAAAACAGCGCGCATGCAGGCCATCATCAATTTCAAGCTTGATCGCCTTGTTTTCAGCCAAAGCGGTCAGATCTTCGATGACCTCGTGTGCGAGCTCCCCGATAGAGCCCACTTTATGCACGACGGGTGTTTCATAAAGGTCGATTTTCGACAGATCCAGAACCGTATTCACGAAATGCAATAACCTGTCCGCCGACCGGTTCAGGATGCTGGCCAGCGTTCCCGCCTGTCCGTCCAGTTTTTGCGCATGCAGCATTTTGGTGGATGCGACGATGCCGGTCAGCGGGGTGCGGATTTCGTGACCGACTTGCGCAATATATTCCTCGCGCGCGGAGACGATGTTCTGCAACTCTTGGCTCAGGTTTTGTTGTTCCTTTGCCAAAGCCCGCGCTTTTACGATATCATCAATGCACAGTGCCAGTTTTTCAAGCACGTCCTTGTCGCCATCTGACCAATCTCTGGGTGTCGTCGTCATGCAGCAGATCGCGCCGATGACTTTGCCCGAAAGGGTATGGATGGGGCTTCCGATATAGGATCGCAGACCTTCGGCCGTGACGATCGGCAGTTCACAGGTGCGCGGATCGGCCAATACGTCCGGGATGGCCAGCGTTGCATTGCTGGCCTGAACGAAACGGCAGATCGACTCTTCGATCGGCATGTCGCAGGCCCCGGCATTTTCGAAAATTGCCCCGCGATGGGCCGAAATGAACTGACGCCCCTTTTCTTTATCCAGAACTGAAACAAAGGCGATTGGCGCGTCAAAGATGCGCGACGCCAAATTGACGATATTGGCAAAGCTTTCATCCATAGTCTCTTGCAGCAGACCAAGCGCTTCGAACGTGTAAGATTTAGACATGATGTTCCCCCGATCACTTTTTCATGACCTCACCGTCACGCTGATCCGATACATTAAATTGTGTTAAAGATAGGGCATCAGCGCTTATCTTTTTGAAAAACAATCAAAAATCAAAACAGGGTTTAGGCAATGGCGCTGTGCAGGCGCGTGTTGTTATACCAGTCGACCCATTTCAGGGTTTCCCATTCGACTTGACCAACCGACTTTCAGGGGCCGAGGAACTTGATGACCTCGGTCTTGAACAGGCCGATGATGCTTTCGGCAAGGGCATTATCATAGGAATCTCCGACGCTGCCGACCGAGGTATCGATGCCGGCCTCTGCGAGCCGCTCAGTGTATCGGATCGACGGGTATTGGCTGCCTCGATCACTATGGTGGATCAGTTTGTCGGCCTCGGACGGTGCGCGCTGACAGATGGCCTGGTTCAGGGCATCGAGGATGAAACCGGTGGTCATCGAGGCGGAGACGCGCCAGCCGACGGGGCGAAGACGTCGATTATGAAAGCCACGTAGACCATCCCTTACCAGCTGGAGACATAGGTGAAGTCGCTGACCCAAAGCTGGTTCGGCATGTCCGCCACGAAGGCTCGGTTCACCTTATCGTCCGGGCAAGGTTGTGCCGTATCGGGATCAGTGGTGATCACTTTCTTGCCCCGCACAACGCCTTGTAATCCCATGACCTGCATCAACCTCTCCACAGGGCAGCGGGCGATATCATGGCCGCTGCGGCGTAAGCGGTGCCAGACCTTGCGCGCGCCATTTCGTCCCCGGCTTCCCTCGAAGGCCTGCTTGATCGCAGCCATGTCCAGCTGATCCTGCCTGGCCCAGTCCGATGCCAGGTCCGGATCACGCTCCACGGCCTTGAAGGCGTAATAAGTCGATGGTGCGATCCCCAGAACCCGGCAGATCGGCCCGACACCATGGATACAACGGTGATCATCAATAAACGTGATCATTTGCGGAATGGGCGGTCGAGCTCCGCCGCTGCGAAATATGCGCTGGCCTTCTTCAGGATCTCGTTGGCTTGGCGCAGGTTCACGGACCTCGCGCTCCAGATCCTTGATCCGGTCTTTCTCGGCGCTCGTGAGTCCAGCGCGCAGACCGGTGTCGCGTTCGGCCTGCTGGCACCAGACGCGCAAACTGTCCGGCGAACAGCCAAGCTTCGGCGCGATCGCCTTATAGGCGGCCGTATCGCTGGAATAATCGGCACGGTTCTCTCGAAACATCCGAACACCGCGTTCGCGAAGCTCGGCCGGATAGGCGGGGGTGAATCTCTGCTTTGTCATAGGGATCATCCTTTGAGTGTTTTACTCTCCGGTAAACCCGGGGCGGTTCAGGCCGCATGATCAGCGAAATGCACCGCCTGTTCACGATGACGACCGACGCACAGTAGGTGCGTGGCTCGGTGATTTGTGCCGGTCGCTGCGCGGCTCCGGCAAGAGGTTGACCGGGGTGACGTCGTCGGACCGCAAGATTGGGGTGACCATTGCAGATCGCGGTAGCCAATCAGTGTTGCTGATACCCAACGACGGCTTGTCGCGAGGTGGACCCAACATCGAAACCGACGACACAGATCCCGCTCCGTGATCGGCTCAGAATACCGACGCGCGCACAACCTGCGCAACCGTTACCTGAGGGCGGAGCGGGACAGAGAAGCAATTGCAGGTTGCAGATTGCATCATTCATTACTGATGTGATGATCAGCGACCCGGATAATTTCCTACCGTCTTTGGACACGGCTTCTGCGCCGTTGCGGGCCTGTCGTTCGCTGCGTCGTTATTTTTGAATCGTCAGCTTTGCGCCTTTTTGCGAAACGGCTTCATCAATCAGGTTGTTCGCGCGGAAAGCTCAGTGTCGCGACCCAGCCTCAGGGCTTATTGTTCAAACGACCGCCGTTCTGGAGTTTGCCCGGCTGGCGGCAGGACCTACCGCGTTGGCCCGGCCTAGCCGCCAGCCGTAGCTAACTGGCGCCTTTCGCCTGGGCGGCGTGCGACATGGTCACCAAGCCGACGCCACCCAGCAGATTCCCCACGACCGAGACGCCGAATATTTGCGCGATGTCGATCCAGGTGGTCTCGGCTTGGAACGAAACCCCGAATGACAGATGGAGCATGGTCAATACACCATGCTCGAACGGTCCCAGCGCAAGCAGGACGCAGGCGAGCAGGATGCGGGCAGTGGAATCGCGGCAGGCGATGAAGAGGTATGACAGCAGCGCCACCAGCGGGCCGCCGATGATCCCAAGGATATTTTGACGGCAACGTCATCGGTTGCGCATTTCAGAGACCTTCTCTGTGGAACCGGCGACGACCAGTTCAGGAGCTATCTTTCGTATCTGCTGTTCAGTAGGCTTCTTGATGGTATTGACGATCAAATCGGCGATCTCCTCGCCAATCTTGCGGGGAAAGGGGTTGACCGTTGTCAACGTCGGAACGCAGATGCTGGCGATCTCATAGGCGCCGAAGCCAGTTATCACCATATCCTGTGGCACGCGTAACCCGCGACGCTGGCATTCCGTCAAAGCGCCGAAAGCCGAAAGATCCGAAACGCAGACCACTGCCTGGGTGTCCGGATGCAATGCGAGAAGCCTTTCCATGGCCTGCGCCCCTTCGCGCATCGAAATTGGCGGAGGGCCGGCTTCGATCAGGCGGTCGCAGGACAGTCCATGAGCTTTCATCGCCGCCATGAACCCGCGCCGACGGTCTGCACCGCGCGTGTCAGCGACGACATCGCCGCCGATGAAGGCGATGCGCTCATGACCTTGGGCCGCAAGATGATTGACCATCACTTCCATCGTCGCAGCATTGGAAAATCCGACAACGTGGCCGATGGGGTTTGCGGGCAGATCCCATGCCTCAATCACGGGGATACCTGCGCCTTCCAGCAAGCGGCGAGCGCGCACCGTATGCTTGCCGCCTGTCACAACGATCGCCTCGGGGCGGCGGCGCAACAGTTGCTCGATCGCGCGTTCTTCCTGGGCCATGTCGTAATTCGTATAGGCCAGCAGAACTTGGAGCCCCTCGTTCGACAAAACCTCGGACAGGCCTGCCACTGTATCGGCAAAGTTCGCATTGTTGATCGACGGAATCGTAACGGCGACAAAATCAGTCCGCTGGGACCGGAGGTTGGCCGCTGTGCTATCGAAGACATACCCCAGGTCCTCGGCAACCTTTAGGATCGTGTCGCGTGTTTCCGGGCGGACAGAGGTGTCCTTTTGGAAAGCCCTGCTGACAGTCATGACGGACACGCCTGCGGCGCGAGCGACATCCTTCATCGTGATCGAACGCTGCATCCTGAGCCTGTCAGCGGCAAATAACTGAGCGTCGGAAACGACTCGTGCAATCATTGGACTGGCAGATCATCTCTCGTCGTTTCAACTTCATAAGTTTAATGGTCATATCGCTGATCACGAGCAGTTGTTTCATTTTAACAACGACCTGTCCAGTCACATTGGTAACGATACCAAGAGCCCGCTTTTGGTTTAAAAAATGAAAGGGCCGGGCGTTATGCCCAGCCCTTTCCCGACTGTATGATTGTTCAACGCTCAAGCGGTTCGATCCCGGAGAAACGGAACGCTTCTTTTTCCAACGCGGCCAGTTCATCCTCCGCCATCTGGTCGTGGGCAACTGTAATCCGACCAAGGAATACGAAGGGTAACTCGTCGGCCCGACCTTCGAGGTGATAGCGGATCGCCTCGGCCGTGGCTGCGCCGACATCATCGCCCATGCGCATCGGCGTCGCGTCCAGTTCACCGCGGCGGATGGCGTCAAGCTCAAGGCCAGTGCCACCCCAACCTGTCGAAAACACGGTGCTGGCTGCATCGACCGAGACTTGGGCTTCGACCGAGCCCATTGCCATGGCCGTGTTGGCGTTGTGGATCACGGTTGCCTCTGGATAAGCCTGAAGCATCAGTTGCGTGCCCTCATACCCTCCCTCGGTCGTGTATTCGCCGTAGTGTTCGTAGGCGAGGGTCCAGTTACCACGTTCTTGCACGCAGGCGGCCCATTCGCCGGACCGTTGATTGTCGGTGATACCAGGAATGCCGCGATTCATGGCATACGTTACGTCGTTGCCAAGGCGATCCAGTATGTAGTCGCACATCACCGCTGCGCCAAGCGACGAAGAAAAGTCAAACCAGTTTGCGGGCTGGTTTTCGAGATATTTCAGCGGCGTGTGGAAGGCCCAAACAAAGGTTGTCAGGTCCGGGTTGCCGGCGAGCTTGTCGATATTGTCGGCTTGGGTGGCCAGCTCAGAGGGGCCGAAGATGACGAAGTCGTAAAGATCGGCATCTTGGTCTACCTGCGAGGCATAGGTCGCCTGTAGCGAATGTTCGACCTGCCGACTGGCAAATTCCGTTGTCTCGTAAGGAATGCCCAGTTCATCCAGACGTAAGGTCATGGCAAGATAGTTGCGCGCCCAGAAGTCCGACGTATCCGCAGAAGGATAAATCAGCGCGATCTGGATCGGCCCATCCAACGTGCCGGTAAATTGTTCTGCCGGCTCTCCCGTGACCGCCTGCAGTGCCTCGAGAGTGCCAGGAACGTTTACCTGTTCGGGCAGCCAGAAGTCCCGGTCTCCGTCATCGGGTAGTGTGGTCAGAGGTAGATGACCCTCGGCGGTCGCCATACCAGTCGTCAGGGCAAGTGCAGAACTGAGGCCCCAGAGCCATGTGCGTGAAGTCGTTTTCATTGGTCTTCCTCCCTTGGTGAATTTTTGGTCGTTTTGTCCGTATTCAGCCGCTAGCGCCCGGTGGTGTCGCCAGACCGGCACCGATCGCGAACAGCACTGCCAGTATCCCCGCGAAAATGAGTGCCAGGATCAGAATTTTCTTGTTGTCGGGATTGGCCAGCGCCGCTCCGATAGAGCCACCGCCATCACGGTCCTTTTTCTGAAGCCAAGCATAGGCCGCGACGGACAGGATGATGACGACTCCTGATGCGACTGACTGCCAGAAAAACTCGATCCGTAGGGTGACGAGCGCGTTGATCATCATCGACAGCAACAAGACACCCGCCAGCGACCCAACGATCGAGGGGCGCCCGCCAAAGAGTGAAGTGCCACCTACGACGACCGCTGCGATCACGTGAAGATTGAAATAAGGCGCTGATGTTGCCTGAACCGCGTTGAGTTTGCCCAGCAACATCATCCCAGCCAGAGCTGCCATCGCGCCCATCAGGGTGTAAGCATAAACCTTATGGCGATCGACCGACACGCCCGTCATTTCAGAGGCTTCGGGGTTCGATCCAATAGCGATGGTGTAGCGACCGAAATACGTATTCCGAAGCAGGAAGTAGCCGCCGACCATCGTAATCAAACCTATCACGACCGGCGTGGGCAGAATGCCGAACATTTGGCCACGGCCGATTTCAGTGATCAGGTCGGGAAACCGGGCCAACACAAGACCCTTGGCCAGCACCAGCGCGAACCCGCGGTAAACCAAGTCCATCGCCAATGTGCCGATCAAGTCCGGCACCTTGAGCCGCGTGATGACCAATCCGTTGATCAGTCCCATTACGCCACCCAGCCCAAGCGCGATGAACACGCAGACCCAAGCGGGAAACCCGTATTGCTTCATCAGGAAGGCGACAATGATGGCCGACAGCGCGGCTACAGACCCAATGGACAGATCAATGCCGCGCTGGGTGATGACAAAGGTCATTGCCATCGCCATCGGCATGTAAAGCGCCGCATCCAGCAGGATCTGATTCATGTTGGACAGGCGGAAATAGCGTGCCGGTTCAAACACACCCATGAAAGCAGCAATCATGAAGATCATGACGAGCGGCCCAAGCACGCCCATGAAGGGTTCAATCCGGGCAATCAGCCCACGCTGGTGCGCGGAAGTCTGGGAAGTGGGGACAGTGGTCATGAGGTTGAATCCTTCAAGCTGCGGCCGCATTGGCGCCGGTAATCAGCCCAAGCACGTCTTCGACGGTAACATTGGCGGTTTTGACCACCCCGGCGCAGGTGCCGCGGCGCTGGACATGCACGCGGTCGGAAATTTCGAAAACGTCGTCGAGCGAATGAGAGATGACGATCACCGCCAGACCCTGGTCGCGCAATGCCTTGATCAGGCCCAATGTGCGCGCGGTCTCCTGCGGGCCGAGTGCCGCCGTCGGTTCATCCATCACCAGCACCCGTAGATCCTTGTGCCGAACTGCGCGAGCAATAGCGACCGCTTGGCGCTGACCGCCAGACAAGCTTTCGGTCGGCACATTCATATCACGTAGCTCCACCCCGAGGCGGCTGCGCAAAACCTCGGTCGCCTCCCGGTCCATGCGTCGGTTGTCGAGAATGCTTAATCCCAGAAACTTTCGCGTAAGCTCAGTCCCCAAAAACAAGTTTTGAGCTGGCGTCAGATGATCGGCGATGGCCAGATTTTGATAAACCGCGTCAATGCCATTGGCGATGGCGTCAGAATGATCCGCCATGGTAAAACGTTGTCCGTCCAGTTCGATATGGCCATTCGACGGTTGATAGACCCCGGTCAGGATCTTGATCAGCGTTGATTTTCCCGCGCCATTATCCCCCACGATAGCAAGAACCTCGCCTGCATAGGCATCGAGATCTACACCATCGAGCGCCACGACTCCGCCAAATCGCTTTCTGATCCCGCGCATCGAGATCACAGGTTTTCCTTCGGCCATCATGACATCCTCCCAGTCCGTCAAAATCTTGAAATTCAGCTTATGGTATCGTTAACATTCGTCAATATATTTTTCCCCTTTCTGCCGCAATTTGCTTGATTAAGGGTCAAAATGATTGGCTGTGGTAACGTGGTGATGGATCCGACCCTCGAAAAACTCGGCCACGATCTCCTGCGTCACGTCACGTGATTGGTCCCGAGCGGTGCTGGTCAGCGCGGACTCCATCGTCGCCATGTCGGGATACGTAATTCCCAAAATCAGCGGAAATTCTGGTGCGCCCGCATCACGGTCCTCGCTGAACATGACGCGCACGTCGGTATTGCCAGGAAACTGCCGCCAGAGCGGCACCAGACGATCCAAAATTGCGGCGCGGAATTCGGCAGTTTCGCCGGGTTTGACGGATCCTTCAAATAACGCATACCGTGTGATCATTCTGATATCTCCTTTGTTCCATTGAAAAATTCCATCAAGGCGGCCTGATCCTCACCGCCCAGCCCCGAGGCGGTCATCATGCGATGGATTTCGAGGCAGAGCGCCGTCAGTGGCATCGCCGTGTGCGTCCGCCGAGCGAGATCCTGGGCGCCCTCTAGGTCTTTTACCATGTTGTCGATCCGTCCAGTGCGACGGTAGTCTTTTGTGGCAAAGCGCGGCATGTATTCCTGTAAGATCGCGCTATCGGCGCGCCCTCCACGCAGCGCGACAGGCACTTTTTCTGCATCGACGCCCGCGTCGAGCGCCAATTTGGTGGCCTCGGCAACGCCCAGAAACCCAAGCCCGCACAACACCTGATTGATGAGTTTCGTGGTCTGGCCTGCGCCAACGGGCCCCATATGAGTGTAATTCGTTGCAACATGACGTAATACCAAGTGGGCATCGGCCACATCCGCAACTGCACCGCCGGCCATCAAGGTCAACTCGCCCGTCAGCGCCTTGGGCGCCCCCCCCGACAGAGGGCTGTCGACCCAGCGCAATCCCGCTTCTGCGGCCCGTGCGGCAAACGCCTTGGTGGCGTCGGGATCGATTGAAGACATGTCGATGATCAATGTTCCCTTTTGCGCACCCATGGTAACACCGTCCGGGCCAAAGACCGCCATCTCTACGATGGAAGGCGAATTCAGCGAAATAACGACGTAATCCGACGCAGCGGCAGCAGCAGCGGCGCTTGGCGCAGCATGCGCGCCGCGTTCGACCAGGACCGCGACCCGGTCTTCGTCGAGATCGAACACCTGCACGCTCTGCCCGGTTTCGAGCAGTCGGGTGCCGATCGCGCCGCCCATGGCGCCCGCACCGATCAGAGCTATTTTCAGGCTCATGCCGACTTCTCCATCAATCCCGAAAGAAAGGTCGCGACAACGACGTCTGGTGCTGCTTTGATATCGGCTGTCACGCTCAAGTCGTCAGGTCCTGGAACCTCTGTCATCCGTGAGAACAGCATTTCACGGCGACCAATCTGGAACAGGTAGGACACAGGGGCGCCCGCAGCACTATTTATTGCCTCGCGATGCACTCGGCGCGGTGCGGAGCGGGGCACGACAGTGCCGGGGTGGCGAAGTGTGCCGCCAACTCGCTCCAGCCATGGCGCACGATCCGCGTCATTCAGAGCCGAGCCGTTGACCATCTTGTCACAATTGGCATTTGTATGCAGGTCATCGCCGTCGAAGAAGCGCGCGCCTATTATATGCGCAAAGGCGCCATCGGTATGGGACTTGCCGCTGCCTGAAACACCCATGGCCACAGAACGCCCGGTCATAGTGATGCCGTGATACCACCGTCGACGAAGACGGTGGTGCCATTCACGAAGGACGAAGCCGCCGAGGCGAGGAAAATGCAGGTGCCGACCAGTTCTTCAACCTTACCCCAGCGACCCGCCGGGGTCCGTTTTTCAAGCCATGTGGTGAATTCGGGATCTGCAACCAAGGCGGCGTTCAGCGGCGTGTCGAAATAGCCTGGCGCAAGTGCGTTGCAGTTCAGGCCGAGTCGTGCCCAGTCGGTCGCCATACCTTTAGTCAGATTTGCGACCGCACCCTTGGTCGCAGTGTAGGGTGCGATACCCGGCCGGGCCAGCGCAGTTTGAGCGCTGGCGATGTTGATGATTTTGCCCGCGCCACGCCCGATCATGTGCCGTGCGCAAGCTTGGCTTACGTGAAAAACGCTGGCGATGTTGGCCTGTAAAAGACGCTCGAAGGCATCAGCCGGAAAATCCTCGAGCGGTGCGCGATGCTGGATGCCCGCGTTATTCACAAGGATGTCTATTGCGCCAGTGTCAGCCTCGTAGCCGTCGATGGCGTGGCGCACGGCTTCATGATCCGTCGCGTCGAAGACAAGCTCCTGAACCGAAGCGCCTTCGGCCCGCAAATTCCGCACGGCACCGGCCAGTCTGGCGGCATCGCGCCCGTTAAGTATGACCGTAGCGCCCGCTCCGGCCAGCCCACGCGCAAGAGCCAGTCCAATACCCTGCGATGACCCGGTCACCAGCGCGGTGCGCCCACCAAGGTCAAACAATTCCAATCCCATGATTTGTGCCTTTTTCCGTCTCGACAACCTTCTAGGCTGCCTTTATGTTATCGTTAACAAATTGAGTCAAGTGACCAAAACTTATTAAGCTGGGAGATCGGACCATGTCGAAACCCGAGGTTCTGCAAATCGGCCCTTACCCGGACTGGGATCAGGGCCCACTGGACGCAGCCTTCACAATGCACCGGTATTTCGAAGCGGCCGATCGCGCGGCGTTCCTGTCTCAGGTCGGACCTGCGGTGCGAGCCATCGCCACGCGTGGTGAGCTTGGCGCTGATGCGACTATGATCGCTGCCTGCCCCGCGCTCGAAATGATCTCCGTCTATGGCGTGGGCTATGACGCGGTGGATCTTGCGGCTTGCCGAAAGCGCGGTATCCGGGTGACCAATACGCCCGACGTGCTGACGGCGGACGTGGCCGATCTGGGTGTAGCGATGATGCTGGCGCAAGCTCGGGGTATGATCGGGGCGGAACGCTGGGTGCGGGACGGGTCCTGGGCGAGAAAGGGTCTTTACCCGCTGAAAACGCGGGTCTGGGGCAAGCGCGTGGGGATCCTCGGACTTGGCCGCATCGGCTTCGAGGTCGGAAAGCGCCTTGCCGGCTTCGACATGGAGATCGCCTACTGCGATGTCGTGGCCAAGAATTATGCACCCGACTGGCGCTTTGTTCCAGATCCGGTGTCGCTGGCCCGCGAGGTGGATTTTCTGTTCGTGACGCTCGCCGCTTCGACCGAAACCCGGCATGTCGTGGGCCAAGAGGTCATCGCGGCCCTTGGCCCGGAGGGCATGGTGATCAACATCAGCCGTGCCTCAAACGTCGACGAAGAAGCCCTTCTGGAAGCCCTCGAAGCAGGCGCGTTGGGTGCTGCCGCGCTTGACGTGTTCGAAGATGAACCCGCGCTGAACCCGCGCTTTCTTGCACTGCCCAATGTCCTTGTTCAGCCACACCACGCCTCGGGCACGGTCGAGACGCGCAAGGCGATGGGAAAGCTCGTTCGCGACAATCTGATGGCCCACTTCGCGGGTCATGATCTTTTGACCCCCGTTCTGTGAGGTTATCCAATGAATGCCCAAATAAAGGCCATCGTCATCCATGCCGCGCGTGATCTTCGGCTCGAAGACCGTCCCGGGGATATTCCTGGGCCCGGTCAGGTGCAGGTTCAGCTGGCTGCAGGAGGGATTTGCGGATCTGACCTGCACTATTTCAATCATGGCGGTTTCGGCACGGTGCACCTGCGCGAACCGATGATCCTCGGACACGAGGTGTCGGGCTATATTACTGAGCTGGGCGCTGGCGTATCGGGCCTGTCGGTTGGTCAGCTTGTGGCTGTGTCACCGTCGCGGCCCTGCGGTAATTGCCGGTTCTGTCATGCGGCGCAGTTCAACCATTGCCTTGATATGCGGTTCTATGGGTCAGCCATGCCTTTTCCGCATGTTCAAGGCGCCTTCCGGCAGATGTTGATCGCAGATGCCGCGCAATGCATCCCCGCCGACGGTCTCTCACCCGGCGTGGCCGCCATGGCCGAACCGCTCGCGGTCGCACTGCATGCGGTGACGCGGGCTGGGCCGCTGCTGGGCCGGTCCGTCCTTGTGACCGGCTGTGGCCCTATCGGTGTGTTGTGCATCCTCGCCGCGCGGCGGGCCGGGGCCGATCGGATCGTGGCGACCGATCTGTCAGAGTTCACCCTCGAGACGGCGCGCGCGGCGGGCGCGGACGAGACGCTGAACATGGCTGCGAATGCCGAGGCACTGGCCCCGTTTCAGGCTGAGAAAGGTGTCTTCGACGTTTTGTTCGAATGTTCCGGGGCGGCTGCGGCATTGACCGCCGCGGTCCCTGCAATGCGGCCCGGTGGCACCATCGTGCAACTGGGTCTTGGGGGCGATATGACCCTGCCGATTCAGGCGATGACGGCAAAGGAGTTGTCGCTGAAAGGGTCATTCCGCTTCCACGCCGAATTTGCCACGGGTGTCAGCTTGATGCAAAAGGGCCTGATTGATCCAAGCGCCCTTATCACGCATGGTTTCCCGCTATCGCGTGCGCACGAGGCCTTTGAAACTGCAGGGGACCGCAGCCGTGCGATGAAGGTGCAGATCGACTTCAGTGCCGAACCGGTTTAAGTCGCGGCCCCGACGGCTGTCAGCGCCGCCTTGGCGACAGCGATATCCTGATCGCCGGTGCCCGACCCGACGCCTATCCCGCCCAGTCGGAACCCATCGATGATGATCGGCAACCCGCCTGGCAAACCGGTCACGGTGCCGCCCGTGGCCGCCGCGATGGAGGCACGCACCACTTCAGGGACCGAGGCACTCGGCGCGCCGATGGACGCGGCCGTCAACGCCTTGGTCCGCGCACTTTTGCGGCTGAGAAACTTGGCCCCCGTCATCCGCAGTTCTGCCAGCACCTCGCCCGACGCGTCGACGATGACGATGCATTGCGGTTGGCCGATCGCCTCGGCCTCTGCCACAGCGGCGTTCAGCATCGCCATGACGCCCTGATGGGTCAGGATACGCGCCTCTTGAATCCATGCCATGAAGGGCCTTCCTCAGATTTGACGAGCGTTGATGTTATCGTTAACTTATTATCATGCCAGCAGCAGAAAGCCAGCCCATGTCGTTCTTCGAAATCCACGAGCCCGAATTCGAACGCTTCATTTTGGGTAATGCCCCGGTCAAACAGCTGGCAACCGGCTTTGACTGGGTCGAAGGCCCGGTCTGGTTTGGCGATGCCGGGTGCTTGTTGTTTTCCGACATTCCCAACAATCGCATTTTGCGCTGGACGCCGGGCAGCGGCATAACCACCTACCGCGAGCCGTCGCATTATGCCAATGGCCACACCCGGGACCGACAAGGGCGACTGATCTCCTGCGAGCATGGCAAACGCCGCGTGACCCGCACGGAACTTGACGGCAGGATTACCGTGATCGCCGACAGCTTTAACGGAAAACCGCTCAATTCACCCAATGACGTGATCGTGGCATGCGACGGCGGCATCTGGTTTTCCGACCCGCATTACGGGATCATGACCAATTACGAGGGATTTGCCGCCGAGCAGGAAAACGCCTGCGTCGTCTACCGTGCGGATCCGGAAACCGGTGCGCTGGACGTGATGGTCGATGACATGAACTGCCCCAATGGTCTTGCCTTTTCACCGGACGAAAAATCGCTCTACGTTGCCGATACTGGACGGATGTATTCACAGGACGCCCGGTCGATCCGGATCTATGACATGGCCGGAGGGACCCCGGTAAACGGACGCCATTTCCACACGATCAGTTCCGGTTGTGCCGACGGCATCCGCGTAGACAGCGATGGAAACTTGTGGTCTTCGGCCGCTGATGGCGTCCATTGCATCGCGCCAGACGGGCGTTTTCTGGGCAAAATCCTGATACCGGAACTAGTATCGAACCTGTGCTTTGGTGGCCGCGCGAAACATGAACTTTATGTTACGGCCACCACCAGTCTGTATCGCATCACTTTGAACCGCCGAGGCACACAGGAGCCCTGAGGTCAGCGTCCATGACGAATCCGCAATAGGTCGATCTCTGTCCAATGCGCTTTAGCCCTTGGATCGCCCAAAAGGGAGTTGCATGGGCGAATCTGGAAAAACCCAAGCGTTGTTGTCCCGCCAGAATCCACCGTATTCAAATCCGTCTGGTCCGTCTGGTTTTTCTCGCAAAACGAACCCGCTTTTCGTTCAGTTTCATGGGGACGTATCAAATTTGTTAAAGGGTCTCAGCACCCATCCTGGATAGAATGGGTGCTATTGAAAAAACTGGCTGACGGCCTGCCGTCGGTGCTCAGATAAGATCAATTCAAATCCGCGTCCGTCGTGAACAGGTAGTCGTCACCGCCCGCTCCAGAATGGCAGGCGATGCAGCCTTGCGCCATGCCAGCAATTGGTCTGCCGTCCGGGGTCTGGTCAAGCGAGCCATCGGGCAAATATTTGGCCCAGAACCAGTTACCGGTGTCCGGCGCATAATCGTCCGACCGCCGGAACATGATCGTAACGGCGGCAAGGTGGTCGCCGGGGCTGTCAAGCACCTGATCTACGCTGACGCCCTCGGGGCCATAATTGCGCTTGATCACCAAGGCCCCCGTCATGCTGTCGACCGAGCCTTCGGTATAGAATGTCTCCAGCATCATGCCGTGCGGGTCGGTGCCCGGATAGGGAAAGGATTGAACGGCGTCCTCTCCGGCGAGGTTTTGATCCTGCATGTTCTGCCAAAGCGCGCTGGCGAAATCCTGGTCTTCCTGTCCACCGAACTCTTGTGCTGTCGCAGTGCTCATTGCGAGGCTGAGTGCGCCTCCGAGTATAAGAAATTTCATGGTGTCGTCCTCCTCTATTTCGAAAAACCCATATCGGGCCGTGCCAATAAAACACACAAGACGCAGTTTTGTTTCAGCCGCTACAAAACTGTTTGGGTCAACGGAACAAATGCTTTAGCAAGCTGTTTTGCAGCGAGCATAACAAAACGAGGAGACGGTAGTGGCGCGTCCACGATCATTTGATGACACCGCGACGATGAACTTGGTCGTCGAACAGTTCTGGTCGCGGGGCTTCGAGGCGACGTCAGTCCGCGACTTGGAAGCCGCGACCGGTTTGGGAGTGACAAGCCTTTACAACGCCTTTGGAAGCAAGGAGGCGATGTTTAAGACCGCTTTGAAGCACTACTCCGAGCGACGGACAGGTGCATGTCTGAGGGAGCTTGAAAACCTCCCCTCTCCGGCGGACCGCATCCGCAAATTCGTGACGCGGCTGATCGATGCGGCTCTTGAAGATCCGGATCATAGGGGCTGCCTCATCGTGAATACGGCGACCGGGCTCGGCTCTCACGATCCGGAGATTGCCGAGATCGTCGCCCGCAATCTGGGTGAGGTGAAAGCATTTTTCCAACGCAACTTTGAGGCAGCGCAGAGGACCGGAGAAGCTGACGTGGCCGTCTCACCGGCAGACGCCGCCCGGTCTTTCAGCACACTTATGTTCGGGCTTCGGGTCCTTGCACGGACCAAGCCGGACCGCGAAACCATGGAAGGTGCCGTCCGTCCGCTGCTGGCCCTTCTTCAAACCAAAGAGAGTCCGCTTCCTGTGGACGCTTCAAACCCAAATACCAAAGGAGACTTACATTGACCGAGTATGTGACCAAACCGGGACACCAGACACCGCCGATGACCCTTCCTGCGACTGATGGTTCGCAGATCCAGCTTGGTGGGCAAGGACGCTGGCAGGTCGCCGTCGTCTATCGCGGCCAACATTGTCCACTGTGCCGGAAGTATCTCGCGACGCTGAATGAACTTCTCGATGATTACCGCGACGCAGGCGTTGAGGTCATCGCGATGTCCGGGGATCCGCTTGACCGTGCCCAAAAGGAAGTTTCCGAAGAGGGTTGGAAGTTTCCAGTGGCGTGCGAGTTGTCTCAGGATCAGATGCGGCAGTTAGGGCTTTATATCTCCGAGCCGCGATCGGCGCAGGAAACAGATCGGCCTTTTGCGGAGCCGGGAATTTTTGTGACCAATCCGGACGGGCTTCTGCAGATCGTTGATATCTCAAATGCGCCCTTCGCACGCCCCGATCTTCAGAGCCTCTTGAACGGACTGAAGTTCATTCAGGAAAAGGACTATCCGATCCGTGGTGCTGCTGCCTGACATGTCGGGGCCAAATGAGCACCCGGCAACGTGTCGAAGGACCCAGCTATTCGGAAGTCCGTTCCGTAGATTTGCAGTTCATAGAAAACACACTCTGGCAGGGTGCTCATTTAAGGCCACCACTCGTCGGCGCTCTCGCGGCTTGGTTCAGCGACCTGACCAAACTCGTGACGGATGAAGACGAGCTTTGCGCGACCTGGAGTGATCCGTCCCGCCGGAGGACTTTGTTCAGCGCCTGACCGAGATGGTCTATGACCCAGATCAGCTCGAAGACATGCGTCGCCTGATCGATGCACCCAACAGCGACAACTTCGATGTTTTGGCATACATCCGTTTCACTCTTGCGCCGCTGGCCCGGTCTGACCGTGCCGAAGCGGCCCGCGAACGGGGGCATTCAGGCTATGAAAACGAGATGCGCGCCTTTCCTGACTACGTGCTGCAAACCTATGACTCGCACGGCATCGATGAGTTGGCACCTCGTAAAATCGCTGATTTTCTTCGGATCCAGTATGGCGCACACCTTGTTGTCGCACTGCGACGTGAAACTGGTCTGAAAACCGTTACTTGTCAGTCACCTAGACGAGACCAAGTGTAGCCTCCGACCCCTACCATCGAGCCAATACACCCCCCTAAGTGACTGATATTGCTAGTTACTTCATTAAGTAGCTTCGATGTGTCACACCTGAATGGCACACATCGTGTTTTCGGTCCGTAAGACGTCGCGCCGGCATCGGAGACGATCGCTTATATTCAGCAGCAAGCCACAGCTTGTGTTGAGTCTGACGCGTTCGGTGTGTAAACGCACTTGGCGCCGCCGCTTATGGCCCGACGCGCGAGGGAGCCCGAGATGCTGCGAACACCCTTTTATCTGATCGACACGCAGGCGATGCTGCCCAAGCTTGAGAAGATCGCCCGCCTTCGCGCGCTTTCAGGATGCAAATGCCTGTTGGCACTGAAATGTTTCGCGTCTTGGTCCGTGTTCGATCTGATGAGCGAATACATGGACGGCACGACATCTTCTTCACCTTTTGAAGTGAAGCTAGGGCGCAAGCATTTTCCCGGCGAAACCCATGCCTATGCGGTGGCCTGGGACGAAGCCGACATCCCTGATGTGCTCGCCAATTCTGACAAAATCATCTTTAACACAATCAGCCAATTGGAACGATTTGGCGATGCGGCCAGAAATCACGTCCGTGGCCTGCGGGTGAACCCCGGTATCAGCTCTTCCTCGTTCGATATCGCCGATCCAGCCCGCCCCTTTTCTCGGCTGGGCGAACATGACCCGGCGCGCATCGCTGCGATCTGCGACCGGGTCACGGGTTTCATGTTTCACAACAACTGCGAAAACGCCGATTTTGACCGGTTTGACGCGATGCTGGGACAGATCGAAGAACGCTTCGGTCATCTAATCCAGCGTATGGACTGGATCAGTCTGGGCGGCGGCATTCATTTTACCGGCGACGGCTATCCGCTGGAAAAGCTCGCTGAACGGCTCAGGCAGTTTTCCGACACGTATGGCGTGCAGGTCTATCTCGAGCCCGGCGAGGCGGCGATCACCGATTCCACCACGCTGGAGCTGACAGTGCTGGACACGCTCGACAACGGCAAGAAGCTTGCCATCGTCGACAGCTCGATCGAGGCGCACATGCTCGACCTGTTGATCTACCGCGAAAGCGCCAAGGTCGCGCCCGATACCGGTGATCACGAATGGATGGTGTGCGGCAATTCCTGTCTGGCCGGTGATATCTTTGGCGAGTTCCGGTTCGAGCAGCCGTTGAAGCCGGGGGACCGCGTTTCAATCCGCGACGCCGGCGGCTATACGATGGTCAAGAAGAACTGGTTCAACGGTGTCCGCATGCCTGCAATCGCGGTGCGTGACCGCGACGGAACCATCAGAACCGTGCGCGAATTCAGCTATAGCGACTTTGAAGCCGCTCTGTCCTGAGCTGGCCCGACATGAAAGGAGGCTCGAGAGTCTTGAAGAAGAATGTCCTTATCATAGGCGCCGGTGGCGTCGCCCGGGTCGTGGCGCACAAGTGCGCCCAGAACGCCGACCTGCTTGGAGACATCCACATCGCGTCGCGCACGCAGGCGAAATGCGAGCAAATCCTTGCCAGTGTCCGTGAGAAGGGCAGCCACAGGACCGACGGTGTCCTTGCGGCCCATGCCGTAGATGCAACCGACGAAAAGGCGCTGATTGCGCTGATCGAAAAGACGGGCGCACAGATCGTCATCAACGTCGCCTCGGCCTTTGTGAACATGCATGTGCTAGAGGCCTGCATCGAAACTGGTGTTGCGTATATCGACACCGCGATCCACGAAGAACCCGACAAGATCTGCGAAACCCCGCCGTGGTATGCCAACTACGAATGGAAGCGGAAGGCGCGTTGCGCAGAAATGGGTGTGACAGCGATCCTTGGCGCGGGTTTCGATCCGGGCGTCGTCAATGCCTATGCCCGTTTCGCCATCGACACATATATGGACGAGGTGAAATCCATCGACATCGTCGATATCAACGCCGGTTCGCACGGTCGCTACTTTGCCACCAACTTTGACCCCGAAATCAACTTTCGCGAATTCACGGGCACGGTCTATTCTTGGCAGGACGGCGACTGGAAAGAAAACGAGATGTTCGAGGTCGGTCACGACTGGGACCTGCCCGTTGTCGGCACCCAACGCGCTTATCTGTCGGGCCACGACGAGGTGCATTCGCTGGCGACGAACTATCCAGACGCCGATGTACGGTTCTGGATGGGTTTTGGCGAACATTACATCAATGTCTTTACCGTGCTGAAGAACCTCGGCCTGCTTTCAGAGCAACCGGTGAAACTGGCAGAGGGACAGGACGTCGTGCCGCTGAAGGTGGTGAAAGCCTGCCTGCCCGACCCGTCCAGCCTTGCGCCCGACTACACTGGCAAGACCTGCATCGGTGATCTGGTAAAGGGCGTCAGGGACGGCGAAATGGTCGAAGTTTTCGTCTACAACGTGGCCGACCACAAAGACGCCTACGATAAAGTCGGCAGCCAAGGCATTTCCTATACCGCCGGCGTGCCGCCAGTTGCCGCAGCGATGCTGATTGCCACCGGCGAATGGGACGCGCGCGAGATGCGCAATGTCGAAGAGATGGACCCCAAACCCTTTCTCAAGGTGCTGGGCGAGATCGGGCTTGGCACTTGGGTGCGCCGCGATGGCCACGACGAGCGGCTTTACTAGGCTTCAATGCCACCGCCGCGGCTGCGCGACCAACGGCTACTGGGTCGTGCCGCTGACGGCAAACCGGCAGTTGTAACCTGCGTCATGCCGCCCTGAACCGGATGTGGGGCCGGGCGTCGCCGGGCCGCGTGCTAACATCTGCCGCGACCCGGAACACGTCGCGCAACATGTCTTTGGTCAGGACGGCGTCTGGTGTTCCGCAGGCGCGCAACGAACCCGCGTCCAGCACCACGATCCGGTTACAGAACATGGCGGCCAGATTCAGGTCATGCAGTGCGACGATGCTTGTCAGGTCAAGATCGCGGACCATCCGCAGGATTTCGATCTGGTGGTGGATATCAAGGTGGTTTGTCGGCTCGTCCAGGAACATCACCTGCGGCGTCTGCGCCAGCGCCCGCGCGATATGAACCCGTTGACGCTCGCCCCCTGAAAGGGTCTGCCACGCCTGCGCGCGCCGGGCGGTCATGTCGACACAGTCAAGCGCTGCGACCACCGCCGCCTCGTCCGCCTCTGACCAGCCCGACAGGGCCGAGCGGTGTGGCGTGCGCCCAAGCCGCACGACATCGCGCACGGACACGTTTGTATCCGTCGCCGCGTTTTGCTGCACGAATGCAACCTGTTGCGACAGGGCGCGGCGCGGCACACGCGCGATGTCCCGGCCATTTATGTCCACCCGACCGGACAGGGGCTTTCGCAGCCCGGCCAGCAGTCGCAGCAGCGACGACTTGCCCGACCCATTGGGTCCGATCAATCCCAGCGTTTCGCCCGGTGCAACGGTCAGGGACACGTCGGACACGATGGTCTTGCGCCTGACGCCCCAGTGCAGGTTTTGCGCAACGACGCTCATACCTGCGGCCTCGCACGGTAAAGGATGATGGCAAAAAACGGCACACCCACCAGTGCCGTGACCACCCCGATCGGAACCGTTTGCTGCGTCGCAATCACCCGCGACACGATGTCGGCCACCACCATAAAAACTGCACCCACGACGGCACAGGCTGGCATCAGACGCAGGTGCATCGGCCCGACCACGTATCGCGCCGCGTGGGGAACGACCAAACCGACAAAGCCGATGGCGCCCACCATGCTGACGATGGTGGCCGTCATCAACGCTGTGACGGCAAACAGCATCAGGCGGATGCGCCCGACCGGCACGCCAAGCGACGCCGCGTCTTCGTCCCCGAAAGTAAAGGCATCCAGCGACCGTGCCATCAGGATACAGATCGTCAGGCTCAGGCAAACGACGATCAAAAGCAGCTGAAAATCTGGCCATCGCACACCGCCGAAACTGCCCAGCAGCCAGAACATGACATCGCGCGCCTGTTGCGCGTTGCCAGATGTGGTCACGATGTAAGACGTCAACGCGTTGAAAAGCTGCGATGCCGCCACCCCGGCAAGGATCGTGTGATTGGGCCCGCTGGTCGCGCCGTTGGACAACAGCGCCACAAGCGCGAATGCCGCGAATGCCCCCGCAAACGCACCCAGCGACAGCGACAGACCGCCCGCGCCGACCCCGAGGACGATCACGCAGACCGCCCCGGTCGATGCACCCGCCGAGACGCCAAGAACGAAGGGTTCGGCCAGCGCGTTGCGCAACAATGCCTGCAGGATCGCCCCGCAGATCGCCAACCCCGCACCGGCCAGCGCCGCCACCAGCGCGCGGCTTAGTCGCAGGTTCCAGACGACGCTTTGCTCGATCGGTGCGATGTCCGCGCCGGTCAGGCCGAGTTCGTTCGTGATCGACAGAAAAACGGTTTTCAGGCCGATGTTATAATCGCCAATCGCCGTCGCAACGGCGACGGCGAACACCATAACGATCAGCGACAGGCCCAGAAAGAGCGCAAGGCGGCCCGCCCCGCTCTCTGGCTCATCGGCCACCGTCACGGAAGGTCAAGCGCTTCAAGCTGTTCGGCCACCTGTTCGGCGCCATAAAGCGTGCGGATGCTTGGGTTCATGGCAGCACCGCTCATCACCACGATCCGTCCTTCGCGGACTGCCTCCATCTGGCTGACGGTCGGGTCGGTCGTCAGGAACGCGATCTTGTTTTCTGCGGTGTCCAGATCCCAGCGGTTGCGATCCACTTGCGTCGCGACAAAGACAGTGGGATTGGCCGCCATGATGCCTTCCCAGCCAACGGCTGGCCAGTCCGCGTCAGTCGTGATGGCGTTCGTGCCGCCAAGAACGTCAGCGATATATCCTGACGGGCCCTTGCCCCCGCCCAGATAGGCGTCATCGGCCGGCGATGGGCTGGAGAACCAGAACAGGAACGTCAGGTCCTCGTCTTCGCTAAAGCGCGCGCGCAGCGCGGCTTCGCGTGCCCTGAAGTCAGCGATCAGCGCCTGCCCACGGTCAGCCACATCAAAGATCCGCGACAGATCCTCTATCTCTTTATAAAGCAACTCCATGCTCCATAGTTCGTCGCGCGAACCGTAGGCATCGCTTGCATCCAGCGTGGTCGAACAGGCGCTGGGGGACAGATAGGTCGGAATGCCAAGGGTTTCGAAATCCGAACGCTTGGCGACCTTGCTGTCGGGGCCCAGAAGCGTCGTCAGCATGGCAGCCACAAAATCGGGTTGCTTTGACAGCACGGATTCCAGCGTCGGAAATTCGACGGTAAGCACCTCGACCTTGCTGTTGGCCTGTTCCAGTTCGGGCAGCACGGCGCTGGGCCAAAAAGCCGTCGCCGCCATCCGGTCTTCAAGGCCCAGCAGCAGCATGATTTCGGCGCTGTTCTGGCCCAACGCCACGGCGTTCTGCGGCGCCTGATCAAATCTGACGGTCTGACCGCAATTTTCAATGGCCAGCGGGTAATGCGTGTCGGCGTGCAGGACCGTGCCGCAAACCGCCAGCGAAATGGCTGCAACCGCCATGGTAAGGTGACTTGGCATCGTTCGATTTCCATTTCTGAGTAGTTCAGTCAGGAAGCCGCTAAAGGGATCGCGCCAGAGGATCAAGAGCAAAACTGTCAGGTATATGTCGATCACGCGATCCGAGAATGACAAGCACCTGAAAGCTGACGTTGGACCAAACACGGCAAGTTCCGCACAGCAGCGCTGTGACGCTCGGCAAACGGTGCCAAGGGCCGGAAGCGTTGATCAGGCAGGGATGACACACGGCCGAAACGCGTAGTCCGAAGGCTGAAAATTCAGACCGGGCCTTCATCGAATACAGTCGACGTCTTGTCCTTCTTTGGACGGTCTTCGTCCGGGAATTCACCCGTCACCAGATACAGGCATTGTTCAGCGATGCCCGTTGCATGGTCACCGATCCGCTCGATATTTTTTGCGATGAAATGAAGATGCATGCCCATCGCGATGTTGCGATGGTCTTCCATCATGTGGGTCAGAAGCGATCTGAACAACGTGTTGTATATCTCGTCGACTTCGGTATCGCGGACGATGATCTCGCGTGCTTTTTCGGCGTCGCGCTGGATGTAGCAATCCAACGCATCACTGATCATACGTTCAACAAAAGACGACATGCGCCGCAGCGACACCAGCGCGCCGTCGATGGGTGACTGCCCCGAAATCGCAATCGTCCGTTTAGAGATGTTTTTTGCATAATCCCCACAGCGTTCCAGATGTGACGCGATTTCCATGACCGTCAGGACGGTTCGCAGATCGCTCGCAGTCGGTGATCGCCGCGCAAGAAGAAGGGCCGCATCCGTTTTTATCGTCACTTCCATTTCGTCGATGACGGCATCGCCGCGCCGGATCTTCTCGGCCAGATCAATGTCGGCTGTCTGAAGTGCCTTTGCCGCTTGGGACAGGGCCGCCTCGACCTCTCCCCCCATGCGTATGACTGACGCCTGTATGCCTTCCAGATCGCGGTCGAAACTGCTGACGATATGCTTGTCTGACATCGTCATCCCCTACCCGATACGACCGGTAAGATAGCTTTCGGTGCGCGGATCGTTGGGTGTTGTGAACAGCCGGCCCGTATCTCCGAATTCGACAAGATGACCCAGATGAAAAAAGGCCGTCTTTTGACTGACGCGCGCGGCTTGCTGCATGGAATGTGTGACGATGACAACGGCGTAATCACGGCGCAATTCATCGATCAATTCTTCGACCTGCGCGGTGGCGATGGGGTCCAGTGCTGAACAGGGTTCGTCCATCAACAACACTTCCGGTTCGGTGGCGATGGCGCGCGCGATACACAGGCGTTGCTGCTGGCCACCCGACAGACCGGTTCCGGGCTCGTGCAGGCGGTCCTTTACCTCATCCCAGATCGCGGCCCGGCGAAGCGCCTTTTCGACAATCGCGTCCATGTCCGCTTTCGACTTGGCAAGACCGTGGATTTTCGGACCATATGCAACGTTATCGTAGATGGATTTCGGAAACGGGTTCGGCTTTTGAAAGACCATACCGATCTGCGCCCGCAACTGAACCGGATCGACACTGGCGGCATTGATGTCCTGACCATCAAGCATGATCTGTCCGGTGACGCGGCAGATGTCGATCGTGTCGTTCATCCGGTTCAGACAGCGTAGAAACGACGACTTCCCACACCCTGATGGACCGATAAACGACGTCACGGTCCGGTCGGCAATTTCAATGCTGACGTCCTTCAGCGCATGGTTTGTGCCGTAATGCAGGTTCACGCCCCGCGCCTCTATTTTGGCGTCGGACATGTTCAGGTCCCGTTCGACTTTTGTCATGTCGTTCATCGGTTCGTCCTTCCGGAACGTTTACCATTTGCGTTGAAACTTTTGCCGCAAGTAGATCGCGATGCCATTCATGAACGCAAGGAATGCCAACAGAACCAGAATGGCCGCCGACGTCCGTGAAACGAACCCACGTTCCGGGCTGTCTGCCCAGATAAAGATCTGCGTAGGAAGCGCCGTGGCACTATCAAACGGCCCCGACGGTGCCGAGGTGATAAAGGCGTTCATACCGATCAGCAGCAAGGGGGCTGTTTCCCCCAGCGCCTGCGCAAGCCCGATGATCGTGCCGGTCAGTATGCCCGGCATCGCCAGCGGCACAACATGCTGGAACACGACTTGTTGACGCGATGCGCCCAAACCCATCGCTGCTTCCCTGATCGACGGCGGCACGGATTTCAAGGCAGCGCGGGTGGCAATGATGATCGTGGGCATCGTCATCAACGCAAGCGTCAGGCCACCGACAAATGGCGCGGACCGGGGCATGCCAAACCAGCCGATGAACACCGCCAGCGCAAGCAGGCCGAACACGACCGACGGCACGGCGGCCAGGTTGTTGATGTTGACCTCGATGATATCGCTGATCTTGTTCTTCGGGGCAAATTCCTCAAGGTAGATTGCAGCCCCGATGCCGACTGGAAACGAGATCAGGAAGCATGTCAAAAGCGCCCAGAACGACCCGACCAGCGCCCCCTTGAGTCCGGCCAGTTCCGGGAAACGGCTGTCCGCATTCGTCAGCAGCCCGAAATTGATCGGATTGGAAATCATGCCCGCTTCGTCCAGAGCATCGAACCAAGCGATTTCCTGATCGCTGAGCCTGCGGAATTCTTCGGGTGTATCGCGACTGATCAGGTCCTTGTTCAACTGGTCAAAGTTATCGGCGACCGGAACGTTCAGGCTGACGGTCTGGCCGATCAGATCAGGGTTTTCGACCACGCGGTCACGCAGCGTAAACTGCGCCCCGTTCGAGAATATCCGAAGCAGCGCACGGCGATCCTGCGACGAATCCACGTCGGGGAATTCTTCTACCAGCGTGTTTTCCAACAGATCATCGAAAGCCCCGCGTGGCAGTGCGTCGCGCGTGATCACGTCCGGATCAACGTAGACGTCGATCGTCAGGTGGGTTTGCGTGAAAGCTTTGTAGCCGGTCGACACCAGCGTCATCAGCAAAATGCCAAGGATCAGAAAAGCAAAGCTGATCGCAGCAATCCCAAACCCTTTCAGGATGCTTTCCTTGCGGTGGCGACGTGCCAGACCTGCGGAGATATGCTCGGCGTTGGACTTTCCGGCCGATCTATTTGTCATGTCGGTCATTGCTTCAGCCTCAATCGTAGATTTCGCGGTACTTGCGGACGATCCGCAGCGCAAAGATGTTGATTACAAGCGTGACGAGAAACAGCATCATGCCCAACGCAAAGGCGGCGAGTGTCTTTGGATTGTCAAAAGACGTATCGCCGATCAGCAACGTCACAATCTGCACCGTCACGGTCGTCACGCTGTCCAACGGATTGAGCGTCATATTGGCGATCAGACCCGCGGCCATGACGACGATCATCGTCTCGCCGATGGCGCGGCTGACAGCCAGCAACACGCCACCGACGATGCCGGGGATTGCTGCGGGGAACAGAACGCTCAGCATGGTTTCCCCACGCGTCGCCCCCAAAGCCAGCGCGCCGTCACGCAACGATTGTGGCACCGCCGAAAGCGCGTCGTCCGCAAAAGAAGAAATGAAGGGAATCAACATGACCCCCATCACGCTGCCCGCAGCCAGCGCCGTGTTGGGGGATATCGCAATGCCAAGATCTGCACCGAATTGGCGCATCGCGGGGGCCACGACCAGAACGGCGAAAAATCCGTAGACGATCGTGGGAATGCCGGACAGGATTTCCAGGATTGGTTTGATAATCGCACGGGCGCGCGAGCTTGCAAATTCGTTCAGATAGATCGCGGTCAACAGCCCCGTGGGCACAGCGACCAAAATCGCGATCACCGTGATCACCATTGTTCCAACGATCACCGGCAGCCAGCCAAACGCACCGGCACCTGCGATCTGATCCGCACGGATCGGGATCTGCGGTTCCCAGTTCAGACCGAACAGGAATTCCAGCGGGGGGACCATACGGAAAAACTTGATCGTTTCGAACGTCAGGGAAAACACGATGCCCACGGTCACGAACACAGCGAAAATCGCGCAGAACTGTATCAGGCCAAGGATCATACGCTCTGCCCCCTGCCGTGCCCGGAAATCGGCATCGACGCGACGGCGGGCACGCAGCACCTGCGTGACCGCCAGCGCAAAGACGGCAGCCAGCAACAGCCAGGCAGACATTGTCCGAAGCTGGATCAAACGCTCGGCGGCGGCCAGTTTCCAGTCTTCCGGGGTGCCAAAGATGCGCCCACCGGCGATCGATTTGATTTCCGCCAGCACCAACTGCTTGGGGCCGGTTTCAAGAGTGGCATAGTTTTCGGGCGCAATCGGTGCCGTGACCAGCCAGTCGATGACGCTGCCCTGAAACACAAGCCAGACCAAGATCAGGACAAAGACCGGGATCGACACGCAAAGAAACGAATAAAGACCGTGGAAACCACTGAGGGAATGCAGCCTTTGACCATCATTGCGCAAGCTGGACGCCGCTTGACGGTTCCACGCATAGCCAAAGACAGACGCGGCGAAAAGAAGTGCAAAGGCAAACGTGGTCATGTGCCGCTGGTCCTGCTGCAAAAAGAAAAGATGCCCGGCGCAGAATCTGCGCCGGGCGGAACATGCCACTTAGGCTTATTCGGTTTTGGGGTCCATGTTAACGCCTTCGATGACGTTCGACTGAACTTCTGCAAGCTGGTCGTCGCTCAGCGCAACCATGCCACGCTCGACAAAGTAGCCGTCTGCGCCCAACGCGTCATCGGACACGAATTCTTCGACGAATTCCTGCATGTTGGGAATGACACCGCGGTGTGCATTCTTGACGTAGAAATACAGCGGACGCGAGATCGGGTAAGAGAAATCACCGATGGTTTCGGCGTTCGGCTCTACACCGTTGATGCTGACGGCCTTCAGCGTGTCAGAGTTTTCGAACAGGAACGAGTAGCCGAAGATGCCCATGGCATTCGCGTCGGCGGTCAGACGCTGCACGATCAGGTTGTCGTTTTCGCCAGCTTCGACAAAAGGGCCATCCTGGCGCATGCGAGAGCAGTTTTCGTCGATCCAGTCGCCGTCAAAGCCACCTTCCTGAACGAAGGGCAGTTCTTCACAACCGGCGTGCATCGCCAGTTCGACGAACGCGTCGCGGGTGCCGGATGTCGGCGGCGGACCGTAGGCCAGAATTTCGACTTCGGGCAGATCGGGGTTGATCTCACTCCACATCGTATAGGGGTTGTCGGCCCATTCGCCATCGACAGGCACCTGTGCGGCCAGCGCAAGGTACACTTCGGACAGGGTCAGATCCCAGTCGTTTTCGCTGTCGCGCGAAATGGCGATGGACAGACCGTCATAGCCGATCAGCGCTTCGGAAATATCGGTCACGCCGTTGGTCTGGCACAGCTCGTATTCGGACGCCGTCATGGCACGCGATGCGCCGGTCAGGTCAGGGTGGCTTTCACCGATACCACCGCAGAACAGCTGCATGCCGCCGCCGGTGCCGGTCGATTCGACGATCGGCGACGGTGCGCCGGTGTTGTTGGCAAACTGCTCAGCTGCAGCCTGGCTGTATGGAAAAACGGTGGAAGAACCGACAACGCGGATTTCCTGACGGTTCTGGGCAGCAGCGGCCGTGGCAGTTACGGCAAGAATCGCAAGCGCCGACGTGGAAAGCTTGGTGAAGGACATGATATCTCCTAGTTTCGTTGTAGGTCCGGTTGTTGACCTTGCCGACCAGTTAATGACGACGCGTGACGGCTATATGAACGTTTTGTAACAGATTTACGACAGATCCAGCGACCGACAACAATCCATGCGTTTTGGACTTATGCGCCCCAAGCGAGGCCACGAAACCACGCCACGTTCATGCACACTGCCGCATCACATCGCGGCATAAAAATATGAACTGATAAAGCGTCCCGCCCTGCAATGCGCGTCACGGCAGTGCATGCTTTGGCCGCTAAGCGCCATCACGACTTCCGCACGATATACGCGGCTAGCTCCCCTTCTGGCATGCCATGCGAATGTTTCAAAGAAAAACGCCACCCATAGGGGCGGCGTTTCATGGTCCGGATTTTCCAGAGTGCTTTAAACAGCTGGCAAAGAAACGCCGCCAAATACAGTGTGCCGCCAATCAAAGTTTCCACATTGAAGGTTTCCAGAAGGTCTGAAAATAAATGGTTTTCGGCATTTCTCAGAAGTCTCGGCGGCGATCTTCCACTTTTTACAACCTTTTGATGCCATGGGGCTTCCAACAAAAAAATAGCCGCCCCATCGGGCGGCTATTTTCTGCAATTATCAAGAAGACGGTCTCTGCTATGCGACCTCGCTCACTCGGATGGATCGAAGCTTCGCAGGAAGGTCCTCCACCCGATAAAGTGCCACGCCAATCTGTGCGGCCGAATATGCAGAGGGAACTCGATATCGCCTCAGATCGCGCTCAACCAACGCACGGGGGACCTCAAGGTGGTTGGCGATGTCACTCGATTTGACAAACTGCGCCCTGAACCGTGTGAAGTCGTCGAGATCCACGCGACGGATGATGTGGTGACCGGCCCGAGGCTGAACGGTGACGGAAGGAAGTTCCGCGGGCGTTTCCCCATTTTCGTCGATCAGGGCCCAGAAAGTCTCGGCGGGGAACCCGATCTTTGCCGCAGCCTGCGAAGGGGCGAAACCGGTCAACACTTTCCCGATAACTTGTGCGAGTTCGCTCGGCTGAACGTGGATCGCAGCATAACCATCGAGATCACGAGGCGAGACAACCTTCTCGAGAAATCCCCCGAGGACAAGATGCACGATATCCACGCACGGCACTTTCACCTTTTTCGCGGCCTCCGCAATCGGCACATATCCAAGCGGCAAAGCATCCACCAAACGCGCCCGAACCATTAGGGCTGACAAGAAGGCATCGATATCGCGACGATCGACCGACTTCTGAGTCCGACCAGGAGTTCCCGCTTCACCGGTCGCAATCTGGGTCAGAATTCTATCCTCGATGAGGCCCGTTGCTTGGGGACGTGAACAACCAAGAGCCTTGGGTAGCTTTATTACATGCACCAAACGTGTCATGGCAGCCGCGACGCTTCTTCCCACCGTTAGGGTCTTCGATCCACGCAAGGGGCCGAACTCGACGAGGACGCCGAGTTGCTCAGTTGCGCGAACCGCCTGTTCCAGCGTCTGAGCGTCCAGCCACTGCGACCCGCGGCGCCCGGCAAGCCGAGACACCGCGTAGAGTTGCAACGGTGAAGGCGGTCGCCGCGTGGCCGCCTCGGCCATCGCTTCCAGTTCTGTGCCACATTCGGGCACCCGGACGGCCATTTCGTGAAATCGGTCATCCCAAACCTGAGGACGGCGTTGGAACAGCGTTATTCCATGCAGTGGGCATGTTCGAACCACGCGCAGAGGCCACTCGAAACGTCCCAGCCGAACGTGTTCCGGGTGGAATGACGAGGCATCGTCAGCCAGCAAGCATGCGGGGCAGAAGACCGTCGCCGGGTTGGATAGGAACTCTGCCGATATGACTTCTTGGCGAAGCCGATAGACCGCCAGTCTGAACCGCGCCGGGTTTGCCGGAGGCTGATTTGTTCAACGTCAGGCTACTTTATCGAGTGTGTTTAGATTTGCATAGAATGCCTCCTCTGCTTCTGCGGGTGTGGTGTATCCGATGGGACCGAATAGCCGGCGGTTGTTATACCAATCGACCC
>NZ_JAAFZU010000035.1:0-2500 GCF_018263905.1 Loktanella sp. SALINAS62
GGAAGTTGGTTGCGGGAGTAGGATTTGAACCTACGACCTTCAGGTTATGAGCCTGACGAGCTACCGGGCTGCTCCATCCCGCGATATTGATCTGTCTGATTTGACTGATCTTTTGACTTTACCGTTGAGAGATACGATTGGTGTGTTTCTTAGGTGTGGCGATGACTTACTCTCCCACGTCTTAAGACGCAGTACCATCAGCGCAGTGGCACTTAACGGCCGAGTTCGGGATGGGATCGGGTGTTTTGCTCACGCTATGATCACCACACCGAAGAAACACACCGGACACGTTTTTGCGTGTCTGGTGCGACCGTGCCCCGTTTGGGGCATGATCTGACATCAGCGGTCCGCGTTTTCACGCGGACCGATGTTCCAAGCCAATGTACGGCTAATGTTGTGTGTGTATGTATTCTGATCTGACGTCGCAGAAGCATGGCTTCTACTGGATCAAATCAAGCCTATCGGACCATTAGTACCAGTCAACTGAACACATTGCTGCGCTTACATCTCTGGCCTATCGACGAGGTGGTCTACCTCGGTCCTCAGGGATACCTTGTTTTGAGGGGGGCTTCCCGCTTAGATGCCTTCAGCGGTTATCCTGTCCGATCATAGCTACCCTGCACTGCCGTTGGCACGACAACAGGTCCACCAGTGGATCGTTCACCCCGGTCCTCTCGTACTAGGGGCAACTCCTCTCAAGTATCCTACACCCACGGAAGATAGGGACCGAACTGTCTCACGACGTTCTAAACCCAGCTCACGTACCTCTTTAAACGGCGAACAGCCGTACCCTTGGGACCTGCTCCAGCCCCAGGATGAGATGAGCCGACATCGAGGTGCCAAACGGTGCCGTCGATATGGACTCTTGGGCACCATCAGCCTGTTATCCCCAGCGTACCTTTTATCCGTTGAGCGATGGCCCTTCCACTCGGGACCACCGGATCACTATGGCCGTCTTTCGACTCTGCTCGACTTGTCAGTCTCGCAGTCAGGCTGGCTTCTGCCATTGCACTCAACGAGCGATTTCCGACCGCTCTGAGCCAACCTTCGCGCGCCTCCGTTACAATTTAGGAGGCGACCGCCCCAGTCAAACTACCCACCACACAGGGTCCCGGATCCGGATAACGGACCGCGGTTAGACATCAAGCAGAGCAAGGGTGGTATCTCAAGGGAGGCTCCACGAGGACTGGCGTCCCCGCTTCAAAGCCTACCACCTATCCTGCACATGCTGTACCTGATGCCAGTGTGAAGCTGTAGTAAAGGTGCATGGGGTCTTTCCGTCTAACCGCGGGTATCCTGCATCTTGACAGGAAATTCAATTTCGCTGAGTCCACATTTGAGACAGCGGGGAAGTCGTTACGCCATTCGTGCAGGTCGGAACTTACCCGACAAGGAATTTCGCTACCTTAGGACCGTTATAGTTACGGCCGCCGTTTACCTGGGCTTCAATTCGGAGCTTGCACTCCTCCTTTTAACCTTCAGGCACCGGGCAGGCGTCAGACCCTATACGTCGTCTTACGACTTCGCAGAGCCCTGTGTTTTTAGTAAACAGTCGCCACCCCCTGGTTTGTGCCCCCGGCCTCTACTTGCGTAAAAACCGGGCCTCCTTCTCGCGAACTTACGGAGGTATTTTGCCGAGTTCCTTAAATGTGGTTCTCTCAAGCGCCTTGGTATTCTCTACCAGTCCACCTGTGTCGGTTTAGGGTACGATCTTAAAGGAGGGCTATTTCCAGGGACCTGTTAGCAGCCCATTCAATCCGATAAGGATGAACTACGTCTCAGATCCGTCACCACTCCACGGCCCAGGAATATTAACCTGGTTCCCATCGACTACGCCTTTCGGCCTCGCCTTAGGGGTCGGCTTACCCTGCTCAGATTAGCTTTAAGCAGGAACCCTTGGACTTTCGGCGAGGGAGTCTCTCACTCCCTTTGTCGCTACTCATGTCATCATTCTCACTAGTGATCTCTCCACCCGATGGCTCACGCCCGGGCTTCATCGAAAGCTTCGCGTCTCCAATACCGGCGAACCGGACAAGGAGACAGGAAACTATGTCACACTACGCTCTGCTACCGCGTGCTTACGCACACCCTAGACTTCGGCTCATGGCTTGAGCCCCGTTACATCTTCGCCGCAAGACAGCTTATTTAGACCAGTGAGCTGTTACGCTATCTTTAAAGGATGGCTGCTTCTAAGCCAACCTCCTGGTTGTTTTGGCCGTCTCACCTGCTTTCCCACTTAGCCATGAATTAGGGGCCTTAGTCGTAGGTCAGGGTTGTTTCCCTCTTCACGACGGACGTTAGCACCCGCCGTGTGTCTGCCATCTAGTACTCCTCGGTATTCGGAGTTTGGTTAGGATCAGTAAGCCGGTAAGGCCCCATTACCCATCCAGTGCTCTACCCCCGAGGGTATTCGGATGACGCTCTACCTAAATAGATTTCGCAGAGAACCAGCTATCTCCGAGTTTGATTGGCCTTTCACCCCTAGGCACACCTCATCCCG
>NZ_JAAFZU010000003.1:0-35873 GCF_018263905.1 Loktanella sp. SALINAS62
TATCATGTTCGAAGATCGCTTCAATGCGTAACTGTATCTGAAACCCGCATGCGCCAGACCAGATACACAGAGTTCATGACACTCCCTCGCCCAGCCGCGGCCAGTCGCCACTTGCAGCTCGCTCCAGGCTTGCACTCGATCCCGCCTCGCGGTGAGTACTGCCAGCTTCGCGTCGTCGAGTCCGGACCGGGCATCGAGCACCTCCGAGAACGGGCTATTGCCGAGTTCGTGCGAGAACTCAGCAAGTTCTACGACCTCCTGCTGCGTCCTGCGCACGTTTTCCGCAGTCGCCACCGCGCGCTTTGCGCCCTCATAGCTGTTGGTTGCCCTCCGAGCGTCCTCGACCGCCGCAAGAACCGCCGATTTCCATGCTATATGGGCTTGTTCCATCGCGGCCTCAGAGCCGCGCACATTGGCCCGCAGGGCGGGCTGATTCAGGATGGGCAACGAGAGCGCAGGCCCGAAGCCCCAACTCCCTATGCCGGCAGCCGTGGAAAGGTTTCCCGACAGAGTAAGGGCAGGATATAACTGTGCCTCGGCGACGCCAACGGAAGCTGCGGCGGCAGCAAGGACCGCCTCGGCGGAACGAACGTCAGGTCGATTCCGGAGGAGGTCGACCGGAATCGCGCCCTGTTCACTCGGTGGCGTGGGCAAGGGCTGAGCCTTGCTCATGCTTGCCATTACATCATCGGAGGGTTGGGCCAGTAGCGTGGCCAGGGCGTAGACCGTATTGCGATATCCCGTCTCCAGGTCGACCAGGTCCTTTTCGGCACGCTCCAGTGAAAGACGAGCCTGCGCCGCGGAGAGTTCGGTGCCCGCTCCAAGGCGTGTCTTCTCTACCTCCATCTCCGTGACCGCGCGATGCTTTTCCACAGCCTCTTTCTTGACATGCACGGATTTCTGCAAGTGACGCGCTTGCACATAGGCACCAACAACGCCGGAGACTACCGAGAGCCGGGCGGTGCCAAGGTCGAGCTCTGAAGCTTCCAGCTGGGCCGTGGCCGCGTCTCTGGTGTGCTTCGTGGCGCCGAAAAGGTCGATAAAAAAGGATGGCGAAATCCCCGCTGAGCGGACCTCCGAAGTCGGCCCGTTCTCTGATCCTGATCGCCGCACCTGCGCCGTTGCGCCGCCAGACAATGCCGATGAGATGCCAGTGCCATCAAGATTGGCCTGAGCCTGAGCAATTCGCGAAACCGCAGCCTGGAGCGACAGGTTCTGTTCGAGCGAGCCCCTTACCATAGTATTCAGCTTCTTGTCGCCCAGGCTCTCCCACCAGGCTTGTTCTGAAACATCCCCCGCGATCCCGGGCCCCGGCTTCGTGATGGCGGGAGCCAAACCCAAAGCCGGCGGCGAGGTGTCGGTGACCTGAGCACAACCGGCCAGTGCGAGAGGTATGAGAAAAGTGGAAAAGAGCGAATTCGAGTGCATGAGCCTGCCTGTTTCTTGTTTGTTGATTGCACGCCGAGAGTGCAGAGGTGGATGGGAAATGGCGGCGCAAGAAAGTGCCCTACCGTCCGACAAGACCGTAGGCGTAGGGTGCATTCTGGTGACGCCGCGCCGACGCGGCTTGACAATCAGTCCGCCGACGCGCGCTCCAGCTTCCGCATCAGGTCGGAGAGCGCCCGCTCGACTTCCGCGAAATCGGCATCATTCAGCGACTGGGTGGCAACGTCCTCACGGAGGTCCCCCACGACGGTCTCGATCAGGTCGCGCCCTGTGGAGGTCAAACCGACCGGGCGCACGCGGCGGTCGCCCGAGGCATCCGGCCGCCTGAGCAAGCCACGATCGGCAAGCCGTTTGACAAGCTTGGTCAGGCCACCGGACGAGATGAGGAGTCGCGGATAGAGCGTCGTTGGCAGCACCTCGTGCGGAGGCGGGGCGCAACGCAGAGCGAAGAGCAGAGCAAACTCTGCTTGAGCCAGGTCGTGCCGTCGCAAGACCTCCTCTCTGGTGGCTATCGGGTGCCTCAGCAGCCTGTGAGCGAGCAGGGTCGCCGCAGTGCGGTGCGTGAGCACCTCCGGCCAGTTCTTCCGGATTTCTTCCAGAATTTCGTCCGAGCGCATCTTGTCTCCCCTTTTCGACCGCAGTCTCGAAAACACCTTGCGTGGAAGATAGTGGGGGCTTATCTTCCGCGCAAGATGTTTTTCACTTTCCCAACCGCTGGATGCAATCATGTCGAACCGCGAACTTGACGACGTCCTCCCGGCCGTCCCTGCCGAGAACGCAAAGCCCGGCAGCGCCACCCCGGAGGGGGCTCCAAGAAGGCGGGCGCCCCTGTTCATTATGCTTGCTGTATTCGCGCTCCTTGGCGGCACTCTCTATTGGACGGCGGCATCGGACCACTTCGCCCCCGGCACCTCTCGGGGGATCGTTTCGTCGAACGTGACGCAGGTCGCGCCGCGGGTCTCCGGTCGTGTTGTCGCGGTGGAGGCCCCGGACAACGGCATCGTGGAGCAGGGTGAAACGCTATTCCGGATGGACCCTCGATCATTCGAGATCGCAGTCGAGGCGGCCCGCACCAATCTCGCCCAAGCCGTTCAGGGTGTTGCCGCGTCTTCGGCGCAGATAGAGGCAGCCCAGGCCCAAGTCGCCCAAGCGCGGGTGAACGCGGAGGACGCGCGTCGCACCGCCGAGCGCCAGCAATCGCTCCTGGAGCGCGGGATCGTATCGACGCAAGTTCGAGATCAGGCCCAAGCCGCCCTCGACTCTGCCGAGGCGACGATCACCGCGGCCGAGGCCAATGCGGAGAGCGCCCGGCAGCAACTTGGCGCACAGGGGGAAGAGAACACAGCTATCCGGGCAGCCGGGCTTGCCTTGGAGCAGGCGGAATACGATCTGCTCAGCACAACGGTGGTCGCTCCATCTCTGGGTCTGGTGACGAACTTGCACCTGACCGAGGGGCAGTTCGTGAATGCCGGAGCGGGCGTCGTGACCTTCATCAATGCGGACGCGGTGTGGATCACCGCAGATCTGCGGGAAAACCAGCTGCTCAACGTGAATGCAGGAGATGCGGTTACGATCACCTTCGACGCGCTTCCAGGCCGGGTCTTCGAGGGCAGGGTGGACTCCATCGGGTGGGGCATCAATCCCGGCCGCTCGGAATCCGGCGGCTTGCCGATCAATGCACCATCGAACCAATGGTTCGAGCCAGCGCGCAAGATGCCGGTTCGCATCGTGCTTGATGGCGGGATGGAGGCGTGGCCGTCAAAGGCTCGGCTGGGTGGCAAGGCCGGGGTCCTCATACATGCCACCGACGACAACCATTTCGTCACGCGGGTAGCTGCCGTTCTCCAGCAGCTTGGCAGCTACCTGAGCGCACTTTACTGAGGCGCCGCGTATGTATGTTCCTCCACGTCCCAAGCGCGAAGACGACCCGCTTTTCGCAGTGCGTCTCGGCTTGGTCGTCGTTGCGAGCTACCTCGCCATGGCTCTGATCAACCCGATCATGGGGGCCATTGTCGCGGTCCTGCCGTTCGGACTTGTTGCCGGACAGCGCAAAGGCTTCAATTTTGTCCGTGCGATCAGCGCACCTATCGCTTTCGGCGTGATGGTCTGGCTGATGGCGAGCCTGGTGGCCATCGTGCGACCGATCCCCGCCCTCATGCTGGTCGTGATGGGGCTGGTATTGTTTCTGGGCTATTACGCGACACGGCGCACCGGCAGCGGTGTTGGCATGTTGATTATCGTTGCCGCAGTCATGATGTCGATCGCAGGTATGGAAACCCCGGCGCTGCTCAACATTTTCCGGGACGGTTTCTTGCTCGGCTGCGGCGTCGCGCTCGTGATCATTCCGGCCCTATATCTCCTGTTGCCGACCGCAACGCGGGAGAAGCACGAAGACGCACCCCGTCCGTCCGCGGGTCATCATGGCGCAGGCTCTCTCATCCGGGCCATCGTGACACTCGGGCTGTGCTTTTGGTTTTACGCTGTCCTACCCGTGTCGGATCTCATCCTTGCGGTCGCGGCCGTCTTCCCGCTGATTTTTCCGACCCGGGAAGAGGCGTTCGCCGAGGCCGGAGAACGGAGTCTCGCGACTTTCTACGGTGCCATTGCCGCCGTCGGTATCCTGGCTTTCATGATGCTGGTCTCGGCTCACTTCGTCGTCCTTCTCTGCCTCGTCTTTCTGGTCACGTTCTATTTTGGGGAGAGAATGATCGATGGCAAACGGTCGGCATCGGTTTACCAATTCGCGGCCTCGGCCGCCGTGAGCATCGTGGCTACGGTTCTTTCCAGCGGATCACCGGACGCGGCAGTGCTTGTTCGCGTCGCGTTGACATTCGCCGGTTCGATCGGCGCCGCGTTCCTTGTCGCCTTTCTGGAATGGGTGTTGCTTTCGCCGATACGGCACGCCGACAACTACAGCCCACACCCCGCAGTCCAGCGCCGTCGTCTCGGACAGGAACTTTGATGGCAAGTGCCGCCGAACGGCAGCTTCGTCCGCCATCCGGCCGTCCAAGCACCGCGCGGCGAACTTCCGGATCGAGCCCAAACCGACCGTGCTTCCGTCGGCGCATTTCGCATCCACTGTTTGTACGAATTTCTCCCGGATCGGCCCGTCACATTGATGATGTTTCCGCGCCGCGACTTGCGATGCTGTTCGATTGAATCGCAACTACCCCAGTTCGTGGGGGCGTAGCGCCTCTTGTGCCAGACTGATTTTATGGATCGCATCATCTGCGATCTGTTCGACCGTGAGATCGTCTCCCACCGTCCAGCTTTGGAAGGAAAGTGCGATTGCATGGGCGACGAGCCGGGCGATCAGGCTCGCGATCACGTGCGCGTCAGCTCCCCATCGCCGGGTAAGGAGGGACTGCAGTTCGCGCGCGAGATTGTCGATCAGCGCGCTGAAGACCGGTTGAAGATGGGGCGATTCTTTCAGGATCTTGCCGATATTACGCACGGCCGAGCGCTCGGGGGATGCGTCGGTGAGGATTTGCCTCATCAGCCGTTTCAGGTCCGGCAGGAGCGAGCCGTTTGATTCCACGAACCAGTCGAGATGCGAGCCGAACTCGTCGAGCTTCGGGCCCGCGAGGGCCTCATGCTTGTTCTGATAGTGATTGAAGAAGGTGCGGCGGCTTATTCCGGCACGCTCGGCGATCATGTCGATCGTCATGACCTCATACCCGAGGCTCGCGGCAAGGTGCAGGGTCGCGCGCTGAATGGCGCGCGCGGTCTTTGTGCGCTTGCTCTGTGTCGGCCTCTTCGCCTCGGACATACTGAACCTCCATCACGTTCCGATCAGGTTATTGCACAGAGTGCAATTTTGTGAAAGGTCCGCCCCAAGACGACCCTGCCACCCGCCGGACCGCGTGAGGACATACAATGGTTTTTCGACCCAGGCACATGCTCGCATTCGTGTTCATGGCGACCGCCACCCAGGCCCAGATGCCGCCTCCGACCGTCGGAGTGATCGAGCTTGGAACGCAGTCGGTGCCGCGGACGCTGGTCGAGCCAGGACGTGCCATTGCCTCGGCAGAGGTGTCGATCAGGCCACGGGTCGGCGGCACGGTGAACGAGATCCTCTATAGCCCAGGCGAGATGGTCGAAGCAGGAGATCCGTTGTTCCGGATCGACCCGGCAACCTACGAGGCGGACCTCAGGGCGGCCGAGGCCGATCTCGCCTCGGCGCAGGCCTCCGTGCGCGAGGCCGAAGCGGCGTTTCAGCGGTCGGAGCAATTGCTGGGAACGGGCGCATCGCAGGCCCAGCTCGATACGGCGCGCAGCGCCATGGAGCAGGCGCGGGCCTCATTGCAATCGGCGACGGTCGCACGCGACCTTGCGCAGACTGACCTGGAGCGGACGACTGTGACGAGCCCGTTCGAAGGCGTCGCCTCCTTCGCGACCATCTCCGTGGGGGATCTGGTCGTGGCCGGCCAGGCGGATGCTCTCGCGACGGTCACAAGGCTCGATCCGATCGACGTCGAGATCCTGGCCCCGTCTTCCCGCATCCTGTCGCTGATCGAAGACGTATCGAGCGACCGCCTGCAGATAGCCGAAGACATCATGGCGACCCTTACGCTCGAGACGGGTCGCGAATACGAGGCGGCCGGGCAGATGATCGCCACGAGCCAGAGCGTGTCCGAGACGACAGGATCAAGGGCGATCCGGTTCCAGTTCGAAAACCCGCACCAGATCCTTCTGCCGGGCATGTTCGTCCGCTCGGAGGTAACGCTGGGGTCGACAGAAGCGATCATCGTCCCGCAATCCGCGACCCTGCGCACGCCGACCGGCGAATTGACAGGCTGGGTCGTGGTCGACGGCACAGCCGAGCGGCGAACGCTGCAGGAGCAGGGCACCCATGACCACGGCTGGGTCGTGACCGACGGCGTCGAGGCCGGAGAGCTGCTCGCGGTCGACGGGCTGGCGAACCTGGCGCCGGGCCTCGAGGTGCAGACCGTTCCCGTCCTGCTCGACGAGGACGGCGTTGTCCGGGACCGGGAAAATCCCTCGGCCGAAGCCGGGCGGGAATAGCAGGGCATCATGGCGCAGTTCTTTATCCACCGTCCCGTTTTCGCATGGGTCATCGCCGTTCTCGTGATGCTGCTGGGGGCGATCAGCCTGTCGCGGCTCCCGATCGAGCAGTATCCGCAGATCGCGCCCACGACCATCAACGTGAGTGCCAGCTACAGTGGAGCGACGGCGGATGTGGTCGCGAACTCGGTTACAACGGTTATCGAGGATGCGCTCACGGGGATCGAGGACCTGACTTACATGACCTCGTCTTCTTCGTCGGGAAGCGCCAGTGTCGTCCTGACCTTCGAAGATGGCGTGGACCCCGATATCGCTCAGGTTCAGGTCCAGAACGCGATGCAACGCGTCACGGCGCAGCTTCCGGCCATCGTGCAGCAGAACGGCGTTTCTGTCTCGCGGTCGACAAGCTCGACTCTCCTCGTGGCCGCGCTGACGGCTCCGGACGGAAACCGCCCGGCGCTGGAACTCGGCGACCTCGTGACCAGCAGGATCGTCGGCCCGGTGCAGCGCCTTGAAGGCGTCGGCTCGGTTCAACTCTTCGGAGCGGGCTATGCCATGCGGATCTGGATGGATCCGATGAAGATGGTCCAATACGGCGTGACCCCTGCCGACGTGACGTCCGCCATCGGTGACCAGAACACCAACGTCACCGTCGGACAGCTGGGAAGCCAGCCGATCCCCAAGGGCCAGCAGATGACGGTGGCGCTGTCGGCGCAGTCGCAGCTGACGACAGTGGAGGAGTTCGAGCGTATCCTGCTCAGGACAGCGCAGGACGGATCCACCGTGTTCCTCGGAGATGTCGCCGAGATCGTCATTGGACAGGAAACCTACGGCACCGGCGGGCGATACAACGGCCAGCCTGCAGCCGGCTTCTCAGTCTCGCTCGCCCCGGGTGCGAACGCCGTGGCAACAGCCGAGTCGGTGCGCGAGACATTAAACAGCTTGGCCGGCGCGTTGCCAGACGGGGTCGAGATCGTCTATCCCTACGACACCTCGCCCTTCATCGAGGAATCCATCAACCAAGTCTATCACACGCTGATCGAGGCCGTGATCCTCGTCTTCCTCGTGATCTTCGTCTTCCTGCAAAGCTGGCGCGCCACGCTGATCCCCGTCGTCGCCGTGCCGGTGGTGCTGCTGGGGACGTTCGGCGTGCTGCTGCTCTTCGGTTACACGATCAACACGCTGACGATGTTCGCGCTGGTTCTGGCGATTGGCTTGCTGGTCGACGACGCCATCGTGGTGGTCGAGAACGTCGAGCGGATCATGGACGAGGAAGGCCTCGATGCCGTTGCGGCAACCGAGAAGAGCATGAGAGAGATCACCTCGGCGCTCGTCGGCATCGTGCTGGTCCTGTCGGCGGTCTTTCTGCCGATGGCCTTCATGACCGGATCGACCGGAGCGATCTACCGTCAGTTCTCGGTCACGATCATCACGGCCATGATCCTGTCCCTGGGCGTCGCGGTCATCCTGACCCCGGCGATGTGCGCCACGCTGCTCAAGCAAAGCAGCCACCGCACGCGCTTCGCACCTGCGCGGTGGTTCAACAACTCTCTGAGCCGGGCCACCTCCGGCTATGGCCGCTCGGTCTCGTTCCTGATCCGACGGCCCTTCAGCATGCTGGTCGTGCTGGCCGCCATCACCGCCGGGGCGTTGTTCTTCTACGATCGACTGCCCAGCTCGTTCATCCCGCAGGAAGATCAGGGCGTTCTGATCGTTATGGTGCAGGCGCCCGACGGGTCGACAGCGCCCAAGACAGAGGCGCTTGTCGAGCGGGTCGAGAACCATCTGCTGAACGACCAGGCGGCGTCGGTCGACTCGGTCTTCGGCGTGATGGGGTTCAGCTTCAGCGGCTCGGGTCAGAGCGCCGCCATGCTGTTCGTCAAGCTGGAAGACTACGCCGAGCGCGAAGGGACCAGCGCGGAGAGCCTGGCGGGGCAGATCAATCAGCACTTCTACCTCAACAGCAGATCCGGGACCGTCTACGCCCTGCAACCGCCCGCCATCCAGGGGATGGGTGCGACCGCCGGCTTCTCGATGTATCTGGTCGATCAGGGCGGACAGGGCGCCGAACGGACGGCCGAGGCCGCGAACGAGATCGTGGCGATGGCGCAGCAGGACGGGCGCGTGACCAACCTGCGGGGCAACGACAATCCCGCGCAGTCCTCGCTGCGGATCGACATCGACCAGCAGAAGGCGGCGGCGTTCGGCCTCTCCGTTGCCAACGTCAATTCGATGCTGTCGCTGATCTTCAGCGGCCGCGACGTGGGCGATTTCCCGATGAACGACGACCTGCGCCCCGTCATCGTCCAGGGCGAGGCCGAGGCGCGATCCCAACCCGAGGATATCGGCGGCTGGTATGCCCGCAACGACAGCGGCGAGATGGTTTCGCTCGCGGCGTTCACCTCCCTCATCTGGGATGAACAGCCGCAATCCATCGAAAGGTTCGCGGCGACGCGGGGCCTGAACCTGACCGGCACACCCGCCGAAGGCGTATCCTCGGGCGATGCGATGGAGGCCATGGAGGAACTGGTTGCCAGCCTTGATGAGGGGTTCGCGGTCGAATGGACCGGGCTGTCGTACCAAGAGCGCCTTTCGGGCAACCAGGCGCCGCTGCTTTATGCGCTGTCCGCCCTCGTCGTCTTCCTCGCCCTCGCGGCCCTCTACGAAAGCTGGGCTCTGCCGCTGGCCGTCATGATGACGGTGCCGGTCGGGATCTTCGGTGCCATCGGCGCGGCATTGTTCTTCGGGCAGCTCAACGACGTCTACTTCAAGGTGGGGCTGCTCACCACGATCGGTTTGGCCGCGCGAAACGCGATCCTGATCGTCGAATTCGCCGAAGAGCAGCGCCGCGAAAGGAAGTCGCTGGTCGAGGCTGCGACGAATGCTGCCCGCATGCGCCTGCGGCCGATCCTGATGACGACCCTGGCCTTCATGTTCGGCGTCCTGCCCCTGGCAATAGCAACCGGCGCGGGAGCTGCGGCGCAGCAATCCATCGGCATCGGAGTCTTGGGTGGCATGATGGCCGCGGCAGTCATAGGGATTTTCCTGGTGCCCGTGTTCTATGTGGCGGTTCTTGGGCTCGTCGGTCGCTTGCGGAGGAGGCCGCGCACTGTCGACGGGTGATGCTTCGCAGCGCCAGCATTCCTGCCTCGGGCAGCTTTCGCCGAAAGACTGCTTCGTCCGCACTGCCGTCATTCGGCAGTCGGGCAGACTTCGACCACTCGGCCCTGAGGCGCTCGCCTCCTGATTGAACGATTTTTAGCGCTTACAAACCACCGTTATAAGTGCGTAGCCACATCTGTGTGTTTCTTCTGCCTGTTATATCAGCTGAGGGTCAGCGCGACGTGTAGCGGAATTCGCGCGCCGGATCCGGTGTCGCGTAAACGACTGCGCCGGGGCGGTAACTGCGATGCCCTTCGATCCGCGCCAGAAACGTTCCGATGTCTTCGGCCTCGACATGCAGGATCGTATCCGCCCCCAGCCGTTCCACGTGGCGCACGGTGCCTTTCCAGCGACCTTCGTCATCGGACACCGTCAGATGTTCAGGTCGGATACCGTAGACATCACAGCCCTGCTGTTCGGCCACACGACCTTCGAAGAGGTTCATCTTGGGCGACCCGATGAACCCCGCCACGAAGGGCGTCGCGGGTTTTTCGTAAAGGTCCATCGGTGTTCCGACCTGCTCGATCCGGCCCGCGTTCAGGACGACGATCTTGTCGGCCATCGTCATCGCTTCGACCTGATCGTGTGTGACGTAGATCATTGTGGCGCCCAAGCGAGCGTGGAGGTCTGTCAGTTCGATCCGCATCTGCCCGCGCAGGGACGCGTCGAGGTTGGACAGCGGTTCATCGAAGAGGAACACGCCGGGATTGCGCACGATGGCGCGCCCGATGGCGACACGCTGGCGTTGTCCGCCGGACAGCGCCTTTGGCTTGCGGTCCAGCAACGGACCCAGTTGCAGGATGTCCGCGACTTTTTCCACCTCTTGCGCAATCTCGGCCTTTGGCTTGCGCGCAAGGCTCAACCCGAAGCCGATATTTTCGCGCACGGTCAGATGCGGATAAAGCGCGTAGGACTGGAACACCATCGCAATGCCCCGTTTGGATGGCTCTGCGTGGGTCACATCCTGCCCGCCGATGTCGACCGTGCCGGACGTGACGCCTTCAAGGCCCGCGATCATCCGCAAGAGCGTTGATTTCCCGCACCCCGACGGCCCGACAAAGACGCAGAACTCACCATCCGCGATATCGAGATCGACGCCCTTGATGACCTCGTGCGCGCCAAAGGACTTGCGCAAATCATGAAGCGAGACTTGGGTCATGAGTTATCCTTTCACCGCGCCGGAGGTCATTCCGGACACGATCTGGCGATTGAAGAAGATGAAGACAAGCAGCGGCGGAATCGTGATCAGAAGGATGTTCATGAACAACAGGTTCAGCTGAGACGTGAACTGGCTTTGGAAGTTGTAAAGCGTCAGTTGCACCGTGATGTTTTCGCTGCCCGGCAGGTAATACAGCGGGTGGGTAAAGTCGTTGAAGATGGTGATCGACTGCACCACGATCACGGTCAGCGTCACCGGCTTGAGAAGCGGCAGGATCACGCGAAAGAAGACCTGCAAGGGAGTCGCACCATCCACGATCGCCGCCTCGTCCAGATCACGCGGGATCGAAGCCACGAAGGCGCGAAACAGCAGGATGCAAAAGCTGAGCCCATAGGCGACCTGGATCAGAACCATGCCGTGAAGCGTCTTGAACAACCCGATCTCTTGCAGCAGCCAGATCGTCGGAACGACGGCAGGCGGGATCATCAGCCCGGTCAGCGCAACGAAACCGACCACGCGACTGACCCGGCTTGGCCGCCGCTGCAGAACGTAGCCGACCATGGCGGCAAAGATCACCAGCAGGGCTATCGCACCGACGGTAATCACGATGGAGTTGAAGTAGGCCAGCAGCAGCGCGTAGTCGCGCACCTGCACCACGTCGACGAGGTTTTGCCAAAACTGCCATTCGCTGGGCCAGGCAAAGCTGGGCTGGCTGGCCTCTGACGGGGACTTGGCCGCGTTTAGGAAGACAAACAGGAACGGAAGGATAAAGACGACCGTCGCGATGGCCAGTGCGGCGATGCCGCCGAAGAGTTGTCCGCGTCTCATGCGTCAAGCTCCTTGCTGTTCAGCCACCACGCCAAGGGGGCGACGATCAGCGCGATCAGCAGGAACAGGATGACGTTGCCTGCCGTCGATAGCCCCCAGAACCCGGCTTGATACTGTTTATAGATCACCGATGCGAGAACGTCGGATGAAAATCCGGGACCGCCGCGCGTCATCGCCCAGACCAGGTCGAAGAGGCGCAAGCCACCGATCAGCGACAGGATGATGACGGTCGTGGTCGCTGGCCACACCAAGGGAACGGTCACGCGCCAGAACAACTGCCAGCGCGTCGCGCCGTCGATCCGGGCGGCCTCGTAATAGTCGTTCGGGATCGTGGATAACCCGGCGATATAAATCAGCGTCGCCAATCCGACGCCGCGCCAGACGTCGACCAGTGCGACCGAAAAGAGAGCGAGTGATGGATTGGTCAGCCAACCCGGTCCGTCGATCCCGATGGCCGCCAGTGCGACGTTGATCGCGCCTTCGGTCGGGTGCATCAGTTCCTGAAACAGGATTCCAACACCGATGGTAGAAACCAGCACCGGAAAGAACACGACCGACCGCAGAAAGCTTTGGCCAAAAATACCAGAGGTGAGCAGGACCGCGAGCAACAGGCCCAGTATCGTCTTGAGCACCGAAGTGACGAAGGCGAAGAACAGGGTGTTGAGCGTGCCGCGGATCAGGAACGGCTCGGAAAAGAATTGAACATAGTTGTCCCAGCCCGCGAACCGGGCCTCGAACGGGTCCCAGTAGGTCAGGCTAAAGTAGAAGGACGCCACCGTCGGAACGATGAACAGCCCCAGAAAGATCACTGCCGCAGGCAGAAAGAACCAATAGGGATAGGGGGATTTCTGGGTCATGCCGCGCATCCTTTCATGAGAGCCCCGCCGCGACCGAAGTCACGGCGGAGCGTCTCGGGAGGAAACCTTACCAGTTCGGCAGGCCGAGTTGACGCGCCTGCTTGGTGACGTCCGCATCGTAAAGCTCAGCGGCGCTTTGCGCGTCGCGGATTCCGCTTCCGACTTCGACAGTCAGTTGCTCGAGCGCTGGCCCCTTAACAGGTGACAGGAATTCGAGCGCAGGTGCGGTCCGGCCTTCTTCATTGAAGTAGGGCAGCATATCGCTGACCGCGCGCGGCACGCTGTCGGGCAATTCACAGCCTTCGACCAGCATCGGACCCGTGGCACCGTTGGCCGACACGATTGCCGCGCAGCCTTCGGAGGAAGCCATGAAGTTCAAAAAGTCCTTGGCGGCCTCAACGTTTTCGCTGGTCTGCGGAATATAGGCCGCAGCAGGCAGCCAGATGGTCAGACCGTTGGCATCGACGCTTTCACCGGGCTGAGCGAAGAAGCCGACATCATCAATCAAATCCGGATAGTTCTGTTCGATATTCGCAAGCGAGAACGTCAGCATCGGATAATGCACGCCTTCACCGGTAGCGACCATGCGGACACCGTCGTCGAAGTTTGCGGCCCCGAAATCTTCATTCAGATATCCAGCTTCGTAGACTTCCTGAAGACGCGCGAAACCGGCTTGCGCGGCAGGCGTGGTGGCATATTTTGCTTCGTTCGCGGTGTAGGCGTCCGCGAATCCGGGTTCTTGTGACTGGACGTTATAGTAGTCGGCCAGAACGAAAAGCTGGCTGGTCCAGGTGTCGCGGTAGGTCTGAATCACCGGGGCCTTGTCCGTCTGCTCTGCAATGGCCGCATTGTTCGCCATGAATTCATCCCAGGTCTGCGGCACTTCAAGCCCCAGCTCCTCATAGGTGGGCACGTGATACAGGATGCCGCCACCCATGGCCGCCTCGTATGGCACACCGTAGTAGTTGCCGTCACCATCAGCGACGGTTTGCAGGAAAGACTCGTTAAGATTGTCGAGGTTGGGAATGTCGTTAATCGGCACAAGTGTCCGGGACGGCCGTAGCGCCTGAAACAGCGAACCAGAGTTATAGCTGAAGATATCGGTCATCTCGCCGGTCGCGAGGCGGGTCTTGACGATATTGTCACCCTCGCCGCCACCGGGCCGCACCTCGATATCGAATGTCACGTCCGGGTTCTTGGCGGTGTAGGCTTCGGTCAGCGCTGTAAACGCACCGGAACTCGCCGGCGTGTTGTCGATCAGGATGCTCAGCTCTTGCGCCGATACACCGGTCGCGCCAAGCGCCAAGGCCATCGCCGTCAGACTTGTAAATCGTGCTTTCATGTCTCTCTCCCTTTTTAGCCGGCTTGCACCGGCTCTCCTCCAGTTGACTGTCATCCGTTCAGATCGAACGTGATCTCGTGTGTTCCGGGCCCGTAGGTTCCTCCCCCGATCGCTGCGTCCGCCACGCCCTCGCAGCCCTCCGGCAACGTGACGGTATAGGTCACCGTGTCCCCCGCGATGCTCCACTTTGCGGCGATGCGGCCATGCCGGCAGTCGTGCCACATCTCGACATGCCCCAATTCAGGCAGGATTGTGGGGGCCAACCTGACGCGGTCAAAACCCGGCGCCTCCTCGGTCGGTTGGACACCAGCGACCTGTTCGAACAGGAACTGGCACACCGCCCCGTAGGCGTAGTGGTTGTAGCTGTTCATCATCGGATCGTAGATCTCCCCGTCCGGACCCAGCGCGTCCCAGCGTTCCCAGATCGTCGTCGCACCCTTGTCGACCTGATAAAGCCAGCCCGGCACCTCGCGGTTCAGGAACACCTTTGCGACCAGATCATTCATGCCCAGCTTGGCCAGTGCAGGTAAAAGCGCGGGCGTGCCGATGAAACCGGTGCCGATCAGATAATTCGCGTCCTCGATGGTCCGACGGAAATAGGCTTTTGCCGCCGCGACGTGCTGTTCGGGGACCAGATCATAAAGAAACGCCAGCGCATAAGAGGTCTGGTCGTTGTGCGCCAAGCGGCCGGTGGCCGAAAAATACTCTTGCGTGAACGCGTCACGGATGTCCGCAGCCCGCCCTTCCAGCCGCTCGGCCTCGGCGTCGTTGCCGATGACCCGCGCGATCTTGGCCGCGAGGTCGGTTGATATGACATGATAGATCGTCGCCGCACAATCGTCCGCGATGGTCGGACGCGGCTTGCGGTTATCGCCAACGGGCTGGAGCCAGTCGCCGAAGGTGAACCCCTTTTGCCCCCAGACCGAATGTGGCCGGATGATCGGACCGTCCGAGATGGACCACAGGTAGTCCAGCCATTTCAACATCGCGGGAAAACACTCGTGCAGCACGTCAGTACGACCGTATTGCAGGTAAAGCTGCCACGGCATCACGGTGATGACGTCGCCCCACCCCGTCGATCCGGCCCAGTCGCCGGGGGCTATGGAATGCAGACGGTTCGTCGGATCGGGCGAGAAATGCGGCACCCCCCCGTCTGCGCGCTGGTCGTGCATCACGTCGCGCAGGTATTTGCGCAGAAAGGTTTCGCTGTCGGCCAGCCAGCAGGCTGTGCCGGCAAAGACCTGCGCATCGCCCGTCCAGCCCAGACGCTCGTCGCGCTGCGGGCAGTCTGTTGGCACTTCGATAAAGTTGCCGCGCTGGGACCAGACCGTATTCAGCACCAGACGGTTGACCGCTTCGATGCCACAGGTAAACCCGCCGGCAAGTTCAGGCACCGATGTGATCGGGACAGAGACAATATCCGTCAGTTCCGCATCGCCTTCGATCTGGACGCGGGCATAGCGGTAGCCCTGAAACGTAAACATCGGCGACCACGTCTGATCGCCGTCACCGGACAGCGTATAGGTCAGCGCGGCCCGCGCGGCGCGGTAGTTGCGGTTGTCCCAGGTGCCGTCCTGTGCCAGCACTTCACCAAAGTCGATGCTGACCTTTGCCCCTGCCGACCCGCGCACCGTGATCCGGGGGTAGCCCGCTACGTTCTGGCCAAAATCATAGATGTGCGCGCCGTCCGCTTCCCAGTCGCTTTGCGGCTGCAAAGAAGCAAGCTCTTGCACCGTTCCCGTTTCCTGCGCCACGAACAGGTCCATGTCGATGTCGAGTGCTGCAACGCCGCCCGTCGTCTGGGGTGCGATGCGGGCATCGTGATCTTCGCCCCAGTAGATGCCGGACTTTGTGATCGGAAGCAGCCCGCTGGTCCAATCGGCATCGGTCTTGCACAGGACAGTGTCGCCATCGACCACGTCGGCAAGAGCGGCGATGCGGTCGCCCCACGTATTCTCGATCAGCGTCGCGGGCCACATCAGGGGCGACCGATACCAGCCATCGCCCAGCCAGATCTCGATCCGGTTTTCGCCTGCCTGCACAAGTTCACTGATATCGTAGCTTTGATACGCGATGCGGTTATCGTAGCAGGTCCAGCCCGGCGTCAGGCAATCCTGCCCGACCCTGCGGCCATTGATGAAAGCGCGGTAAAGACCCAGCGCCGAGATATGCAGGATCGGGCTGGCACCATCCGGGCAGTCGAACGTCGATGCGACAAAGCTTGCCTGTGACCCGACGCCTTGATCCGCATCGGGTGCAACGACCGTTCCCGTCCACGTCCTGCGGGTCAGTCCCGATGTCGCGACAGATGATTTGCCGGTGTCCAGCGCCATTTTTCATTCCTCCCGTTTGGCCCGTCGAATCGGTGCTCCCACACCGCGTAGACCGTTATACGTAAATCATTATACAAAGCTGTTTGCTGTTCAAGTGAAATTTCGGGTATCTTTTGAAAGATGCTGATCGAGGAGCGAATTCAATGACTGACGGATCGGCAAAGATCGGCGGAAAGATCACCATCAAACACGTGGCGCAGGACGCTGGTGTCTCGGTCGCTGCGGTGTCCAAGGTGATGCGAAACGCATATGGTGTCAGTGACGCCATGCGTGAAAAAGTGGAACGATCGATCGATCGACTGGCCTACCGTCCAAGCACCGCAGCGCGCGGCATGCGCGGTCGGACTTTCAGCATTGGCGTCTTGCTTGTCGAGATGCGAAATCCGTTCTTGCCCAGCCTGATGGACGGCGCGCAGAAAGTTCTGAGCGAAGCCAACTATCGCGCCTTTATGAGCGTGGGAGAGGCGCGTGCGGCAATCGAGAAATCGCTGATCAACGCGATGATTGACCTGAAAATGGATGGTGTCATTCTTGTCGCGCCGCGACTGTCGGGTGAACTGTTGGCCAGCTATGCCAAACAAATTCCCATGGTCGTCATCGGTCATCACGAACCGGGCGCCACCGCCTTTGATACGGTGAATTCAGATGACCGGCTTGGCGCACGCATGGCCACCGCGCATCTGATCGCTGGCGGTCGCGAAAACATCCAAATGGCAAGCTTGCCGCGAAAGAACGGCGATTTTGACGTCTATGTCGAGCGCGAGAAAGGTTATATTGAAGCAATGACTGAAGCAGGCCTTGAAAACAGGGTCGGCGTTTGGCGGATGCGGGAACACCCCGACCGCGCCGGCCCGCGTTTGGCCGATCTGCTTGATCTTGATCCAATGCCGCAAGGTGTCTTTTGCTGGAGCGACATCCACGCCGTCCGGCTTTTGAATGAGGCGAAGGTGCGCGGTATCGATGTGCCAAACCAGCTTGCGATTGTCGGCTACGACAACACACCAGCGGCCGGTCTTCCGCTGATAGGTCTATCCAGCATCGAACAAAGGGGGACCGAAATCGGTCGTCTTGCCGCCGATACATTGCTCAGCCGCATCGGCGGCCGTGCGACACCACAGCATATACTGGTGGAGCCAGAGCTTGTGCTGCGTAGTAGTTCTTAAGTCAGACCAGTTGGACAATCTGAATTGTTGATCCGCCGCAGGTCTCGCAGGTTGCATAGGCCACGTCTTCCGCCCTCCAGAACCGCTCTTTGACGCGAGCGTTGCCGTCCTGCGCATAGACCCACAGCGCTCGGAACTTTTTCTTGGCCTTAATGATCTTGAGATCGGTCATGTCATCTTCCCGACGAATGACATCCAAATCGCTGAACAGCCGGTCGAGGAGCCGAAGCCAAGCTCTGTCACATGTGAACCCGTATGCGAACGCCCCGCTCTCGACTGGGGCGAACAGGCCAAAGTGCCGGTCCATGATCGCTTTCGCTTTGGGACGACTTATGCGTCCTGGCCACTCATCGCGGACGTCCTTCGCTGATCTTGCTGCTGACCCGTGACATCATGGTATGTCAGTCAGTAATGATTGACTTCAAAGCGGCCTCGAAGGTGAAGCGCAAGCCGGAAGGTCTGTAGTCGAGCTCCGTGGTGCCATCTGTCTCTGCTGCGACGGCACCCGACCGGAACGCCTCCCGCAAATGAAACAGCACCGCAACCTCCCAGAGCCTATGGCCGTCACCGTCCTCAGCGTTCAGATGGCGGTGCCATTTCGAGCCGCGTCGTAGAAAGCCAACTGGGCGGGTTTCGGGCTTTTCATCATCTGCGATCAGCGCAGTCGCCTGCAGCAAGGGAGCTGCGACACCCGCCGCCTCGATATCGAGAACGCGCAGCATGCGCGGGGCATAGCGCCGGAACCGATGATAACATTGGCCAACATGGGTCAATGGGTCTGCGGCCATCGTGTCCGTCAACTCGGCGGCGGTGGCGACCAGCCCTTCGAGCCGATCCCATCCGCAAGCCAGCTCTGTCGCCTGATCCAAGGAAGCCCCATTGCTTCTGGCGTCCAGCAGTGCCGACCCGAGAGACTTGAAAGCGCGCAGGGTGTCCTGCACCGCCGCCTTTGCGTCGGCGATTTTGGCGTCGCACAGCCTCTTCGCGCCCTGCCAGGTCTTGCCGACGATGCGGTCATGGGTCTCGACCACCACGTCGGAAATCGCGGCACACCACTCGACGGCGCAAACCGCGAGAATGGCCTGGCGGCGGTCGCTGCTGATGTCACGCAGACCATCGGCAAAGTAGCGTTCGCCCTGACGCCGCAGGCGGGTCACCCGATGGGGTGGAATGCACGCGAGAATATCTGGCGAGATATTCAGGTCCCGCAGAACCTCCAGCCGATCGAGGAGGCGCCAACATCGGCCGAGTTCTGACCAATCTCGAATTGGCGCAGCCAGACGAACCGGCTGACCGTGCCATCGACCATCTCCGTGAGCAGGGTGCCCGCGAATGCGCGAAGACAGAGCCGATCGTGATGGAGCACGTCCAAGTAGTTTCGGGCGGTTCCCGAAAAAGCTCTTGTAACTTTACAACTATATATATATTCGTGAAGCAAGGAGGATAGCTCATGACTCGCTTCGCGACCCGATTAAACTCTTTTTCCGCCAAGGCGGAGGCTGAGTGGCCAGACCACAAAGGCAAGCCCACACCCATGATGGCCGCGCGTCGCGCTGCCAAGGTGAAGGGACTTACCCATGTTGACTTGAATTATCCTGACCACGTCTCTGACGACCCCAAGGGTGTCCGCTCCGAGATCAATGATATGGGTCTCGAGATCAACGGTCTCGCCATGCGCTATTACACAAATCCTGCATTCAAGCTGGGCGCCTTCACCAATCCTGATGCCGCCGTCAGGCGTGAGGCCATAGATCTCACCAAGCAGGGCATCGATGCCGCGCTGGAAATGGGCGCTCCGTTGATGACTCTCTGGATGGGCCAAGATGGATTCGATTACAGTTTCCAAGGCGACTACCAGAAGATGTGGGAAGATGAGGTCACCGCAATCCGCGAAGTTGCGGATCATGCCCCGGAATGCATGATCTCAATAGAATACAAGCCGAATGAACCCCGCTCCTTCGCCCTTCTGCCTGATGCCGCGACAACTCTCTTGGCCATTGATGAGGCCGGATCGAAGAACCTTGGCGTCACTCTCGACTTCGCCCACGTCCTGTATGCAGACGAGATGCCCGCCTTTGCGGCTACTCTCATCGCACGCCGGTCACGCCTGTTGGGTGTCCATCTGAATGATGGCTACGGCAAGCGTGATGATGGTTTGATGGTCGGCTCAGTTCATCCCCAAGCGACACTGGAGCTGCTGACCCAGATCCGGCGCGACGGCTACGACGGCGTCATCTACTTCGATACCTTCCCCGACGCTTCGGGCATCGACCCAGTCGAGGAATGTGCCGCAAACATCGAAATGGTCGAGCGACTGATGGCGATGGCCGAAAAGGTCGATGCTGACAATGCCTTGCGATCGGCCATCGGCGAACAGAATTCCCCAAGCTCACAGCGCGCCGTGCAGAGGATACTCGCGGGGGGGTAACTTTACGAAACTGCAAATCTTCATAAAGGGAGGAGACCCAAATGACGACGACACTGAAGACAATCCTGCTTGCTGGAACCTTTATGGGCAGCGCCGGTCTGGCGCTGGCTCAAGACCTGCCGCCCCTGAACTCCGACGAGGAGGAGGACCGCATCGACTGGTCGCAGCTTGAAGCCGAGTTCGGGCCGATCCCGGCCCCTGATGATGGCACCGCGGTCGGTGGCGTTTCCAAGACGCTGACCAACGAATATTGGCGCTCGCTGGGGGAGGGCTATCAGAACGTCGCCGAAGAGTTCGGCGTCGAGTTCGCCTATCAGGCGGCGCCGAGCGAAGGCGATCAGCTGGCCCAGCTGTCGATCGCTGAGAACATGATGTTGCAGGGCTATGATGCTCTGCTGTTCTCACCGCAAACCGACAACAACCTGCAGCCGGCACTTGAGGCAGCGCAATCACAAAGCATGCCGGTGGTGAACGTGAACGATGCGGTGATCCCTTCGGTCGAGCACTACGTCGGCAACGTCCAGCGCGACAACGGCGTCCGGGTTGCCCAATGGTTCATCGACAATACCGAAGGCGGCAAGGTTGCGGTTATCGAGGGTCAGCCCGGGGTGTTTGCCGCAGGCCAGCGCACCGACGGCTTCACGACGACGATCAACGAAGCGAGCGGTTTCGAGGTTGTGGCAAGCGTTCCAGCGAACTGGAGCCGAGAGGAGGCTTACAACTCGGCGTCGACCATCCTGCAACAGCACCCGGACCTCATCGGGTTCTATGCCAACAACGATGGCATGGCCTTGGGTGTGGTCGAAGCGGTGCGTGCTGCCGATCTGCAAGAGCAGGTAGCCGTGTTCGGCACCGACGGCATTTCGGATGCCTACAACTCGATCCGTGCGGGAGACCTGACCGGCACTGTGGACAGCTTTCCCGTGCTGACGGGCGAAGTTGCGATGGAAGTCGCATTGCGGCTTCTGGACGGACAAGATCTGCCGCGTGTGGTGGCGACTCCTCAGGCGCTGATCACCTCCGAAAACATCGAACAGTATTCGGTCGAAGATACCGACAAGCTGCGCGAGATGCTGCTGGCCGAATAAGGCCAGTCCATCGATCAGGGACCACTCGGCACCATAGTGTATGCTGAAGTGGTCCCCCTTCACCGAGAGGCTCTACAATGGCAAGCGATATCATCCGTCTGGCCGTAGACGGGATTCATAAAGGGTTTCCTGGCGTCAAGGCTTTGGAAGACGTCTCTTTCGAGGTCCGGCCCGGGGAGGTTCACGGTCTCTTGGGCGAGAACGGAGCGGGCAAGTCGACCATGCTGAATGTCTTATCCGCTGTCCTGAAACCCGATGCCGGTGAAATCCGGATAGATGGCGCAACCATACGCCCCAGCAGCCCCAAGGAGGCACGCGCAGCCGGGATCGCCATGATCCACCAAGAACTTCAGCACATTCCGGGGCTCAGCGTGGCGCAGAACATCTTTTTGGGCCGACCGCTGAAGACCGCGGGTGGCCTCTTGGTGAACCGGCGCGCACAAGAGCGGCGCGCCCGAGAGCTTCTCGCCGAACTGGACCCCGACATCGATCCCGGCCGGCCGATCCATGAACTGAAGGTCGCCCAGCAACAGATTGTCGAGATTGCCCGTGCGCTTCTCGATGACGCCAAGATCATCGCAATGGACGAGCCGACCTCGTCTTTGACCCCATCCGAATTTGACAGTCTTGCAGCGCTGATCAGCAAGTTGTCAGGGCAGGGGGTTTCGATCATTTACGTCTCGCACAAGATGGATGAAGTGTTTCAGGTCTGCCAACGTGCCACCATCCTCCGCGATGGCCGGTTCGTCGCGACCGTCGATCTGGCCGAAACAAGCGAGGACGAAGTCATCGCCAGTATGGTCGGTCGTGAGATTTCAGCCGAACGGCACGTCAGCCACGCTGGCACTGACGTCGTCCTGCGAGCAGAAGGAGTCGGTGACGGTCGTATGATCCGGGGCGCCAACTTCGATCTGCACAAGGGCGAGGTGCTGGGTGTCGCTGGACTGGTCGGTGCAGGCCGGACAGAACTGATGCGCCTGATTGCAGGCATTGATCGCATGACCGAGGGACGTGTCGAAGTGAATGGCGTCGAGCGACGCTTCCGCACTCCGCGAGAAGCGATCTCCGCCGGCATCGGACTGGTGCCCGAAGAGCGTAAGAAAGACGGCATCGTGCGCGATCGCTCTGTCGCGTCGAATATCGCGCTGCCCTGCATGAAACGTTTTTCTCGCGCAGGTCTGATCCGGCGTGCGCATCTGCGCCGTGAGGCAACCTCGCTGATGAAGCAGATGAACCTGCGTCCGCCAAACGTCGACCGTCCCATCGGACAGTTTTCCGGCGGGAACCAGCAAAAGGTCATCATCGGTCGCTGGCTCGCCGCTGACGTGGACATCCTGTTGTTCGACGAACCGACCCGGGGCATCGATATCGGTGCCAAATCCGAAATTTACGACCTGATCGAACGTCTTGCAGCTACAGGCAAGTCGATCATCGTCGTCAGTTCCGAGCTCCCCGAAATCCTGCGCCTTTCAGACCGCGTAGTGGTCATGCGCGAAGGTGAAATCGCCGGGATCCTGTCAGGTGACGAGATCGACGAAGGTCGGATCGCGGCCCTTGCCATTCCTCAATCGAAAAGCCGCAGTTCCAAGCAAACTGCCGAACCCGTGAGCCAACCATGAACACTACATCCGATACCAAGCAGACCGGAGGCCGGCGTTCTTTTCTGCCCGCAGCAATCAATCTGCGTGATGCTGGGACGCTTTTGGGCCTCGCACTCATTTTCATCGTTTTCGCGGTTTTGAATCCGGTTTTTCTGACAATCCCGAATCTTCTGAATATCCTTCAACAGTCATCGATTAACGCCTGTATCGCTCTGGGAATGACTTTCGTCATCATCTCTGGCGGCATCGATCTATCGGTGGGGCCTGCAGCGGCGATCTCGGCGGTGGCCGGGGCGGCGCTCATGACGGCAGGGGTTCCTCTGCCTGTGGCTTTGCTGGGCGCCGTGGGAACGGGGATGCTCTGTGGTCTATTCAATGGCTGCCTGATCGCCTTCGCAGGTCTTCAGCCGTTCATTGTGACCTTGGGGGGGCTGTCTCTTTACCGTGCTCTCGCGCTGATCTTCACGGACGGCAATCCAATTTTCGGGATACCACCCGAGTTTCGCTCCTTCATCAATGGTGACGTTCTTGGTGTCCCAGTCCCTGTTCTCATCGTCGGCTTGATCGCTGTTATTCTTTGGGTTGTTCTGAACCGCAGCCCGTTCGGTGAATACATCCTCGCGGTAGGTGGAAACCAGGAAGCTGCGCGCATTGCAGGCGTGCCGGTGGCACGCACCAAGATCACCGTTTACGTCATGTCAGGCGGACTTGCCGCGATTGCCGCGCTCATCCTGATGGGACGCCTTGGGGCTGCTGACCCTACCATGGGCAATCTCTGGGAGCTTGACGCCATCGCGGCTGCGGCAATCGGAGGGGCGTCGCTGATGGGTGGCAAGGGGTCCGTGATTGGCACGCTCCTTGGTGCCGTGATCCTCGGCGCTCTACGCAACGGGCTTACTCTGATGAACGTGCAAGCGTTCTATCAACTTTTGGCCACAGGCATTATCATCATCGTAGCGATGCTGATTGACCGCGCCACCAGAGGACGAGCCTGACCTATGAACATTGACCCGCGCACCGTAGGCGCCCGAGTGAGAATGGGGACCGCGTCCCTCACGCCGCTGGAAGTTCGGGTTGTCGATACAATCACCGGGCGTTCGGGATTGGACATGACCACGTCGCTTCGGGCTCTGGCCGAAGAGGCTGGCGTTTCCGATGCAATGATCGTGAAGATTGCCAAGAAGCTTGGCTTCAACGGTTTCAGGGATTTACGTGAGGCGCTGGTCAGCTACCAGCAGTCTGATGTGGCGTCTCTTCACAGCGAGATCTCTCCGGAGGACAGCTCCGCTGACATCGTGCGCAAGGTTTTCAACACGGCGATACAGGCCATCGAGGAAACCATGTCGATCCTTGATATGGAGGCTTTCGATCGAGCGTCAGCCCTTCTTCACGGCGCTCGGCAGCGCGACTTTTATGGTCTCGGGGGCTCTGCCCAGATCGCGCGAGATGTGTCACACAAGTTCCTGCGCATTGGACTGCGCAGTTCAGTATTCGACGATACGCACATGATGCTGATGTCGGCGGCTCTTCTCGGTCCAGAGGATGTGGTTGTCAGTTTCAGCCATTCCGGAGCCACCTCTGCCGTGCTTGATGCTACGCGACTGGCGCGACAGAACGGGGCGCGCACGATCGCTCTGACCAACTATAACAACGCTCCGATCACCCAGATCGCTGATGTCGTCCTGTGTTCGACAGCACAGGGTTCGCCCCTACTCGGAGAGAATGCGGCAGCGCGTGTTGCCCAACTCAACATCATGGACGCGATATTCGTCTCGGTGGCGCAGCGTGATTTTTCGTCTGCCGAAAGCCAGCTTGCCCGGACGATGAAGTCCGTCGACAGCAAGCGGGAAAAACAAGGGCTCTCAAATGGGAAACGATAGTGCAGCGGTCGTCGTCGTCGGTAGCCTTCACTACGATATTTTCGTCGAGGCGCCACACCGCCCCGCCGCGGGCGAGACGGTGACAGGTTCGCGCTGGTTTCCGAAGTTTGGCGGCAAAGGGGGAAATCAGGCCGTTGCAGTGGCACGACAAGGCGCTCGGACGAGTATGGTTTCGGCAGTGGGCAAAGATGGGTTCGCCGACTTCCTTCTTGACGGTCTCAGTAAAGGGGGTGTGGACACTGCCCATATTGCGAAGGCGGACAACGTTGGAACTGGCATGAGCGTCGCGATCAGCGACGCCTCGGGTGACTATGGAGCCGTCATCGTGTCTGGGTCCAACCTCACGATAGACCCGCAGAGCCTCTCCATGCCTGAACTGTGGGACGGTGCAACGCATCTCATTCTGCAGAACGAGATAAGCGAAGAGACCAATCTCGCCGCCGCGCAGGCTGCCAGGTCACATGGGGTTACCGTCTGCCTTAACGCAGCCCCTTGGCGGGGCATGAGCGACGCGTTCCTGTCCCTCGTCGATATCCTGATCGTAAACGCGCTTGAGGCCGAGGCGCTTTGCGGAATCGCCGTCAATGACCTCGATACGGCTCAGTCGGCTGCCGCTGCGCTGTCCGAGCGCTTTACCAGTGTAGTGGTCACAGCTGGCGGCGACGGAGTGGCCTTCGCTTCGGATGCGGACAGGGTTGCGATAAAAGCAGACAAGGTAAAAGTGGTTTCGACTCACGGTGCTGGTGACTGCTTTATCGGATCGTTGGTCGCCCGCCTCGCGGCCGGAGATGCCTTCGGGTCCGCTCTCGGGTTCGCCAATCAAGAGGCCGCACGCCACGTCTCGGGGCGCTGACTCCGGTGAGGCATGACCAATAGGTGCAGCTCGATCGTGTAGCTGAGATCGAGCTGTATCGTCCGAACGTCTGGCTGTTCGATCATGGTGAACTCTTCTTAACAGGGTGCTGAAGAAGTCAGCCCTCGACCCCGTTTGCGGAACATGATTCACCGTTTGGACGGCAAGGGTGGGGGTGATGATGCGCGGGACGGACGAGACGAGCGGGTCGCTGTTCAGCTATGTCGATTTGGAGGCTCGCATCCCCACGCGGCATCCTTTGCGCAAGATCCGGCAGGTGGTGAACGGCGCGCTGGCCAGCCTGGATGGCGAGTTCGAGGTGCTTTACACCGATTTCGGCCGCCCCTCGATCCCGCCGGAACGGCTGATCCGGGCCAGCCTGATCCAGATCCTGTTCTCCGTCCGGTCGGAACGGCAGTTGATGGAACAGATGCAATATAACCTCTTGTTCCGCTGGTTTGTCGGTCTCGGGATCGATGATCCTGTCTGGGTGCCGACGGTCTTCACCAAGAACCGCGACCGGCTGCTGACCACCGAGATGTCTCGCAAGGTGATGGCGGCGATCCTGGCCCATAGCGAGGTCGCGCCGCTGTTGTCGGACGAGCACTTCTCGGTCGACGGCACACTGGTCAAGGCCTGGGCATCCATGAAGAGCTTACAGCCGAGGGCGGGGGACACGCCGCCCGATGACGATCCGGGCAGCCCGCTTGGACCCGATGCCACCGCCGAATTTGAAGCCCAAACGACTGAACTCGAGACCGACGCCATGCCCCGCTCCAGCCGCCAGAACCGCAATCCCGAAGTCGATTTCCGGGGCGAGAAGCGGTCCAATGCCACCCATGCCTCGACCACCGACCCAGATGCGCGCCTTTACAAGAAATCCCCGGGCACCGGCGCGACGCTGTGCTTCATTGGCCATGCCCTGATGGAGAACCGCTCCGGTCTGATCGTGCAGGGCGACCTGACGCAGGCCGACGGCCATGCAGAACGGCGCGCCGCACTGGACATGATTCACCGCCACTCCCCCGGTTCGACCCGACAGTTGACGCTGGGTGCCGACAAGGGCTTCGACGCCGCAGAGTTCGTCGCCGACCTGCGGCAAGCCTGCGTCACGCCCCATGTCGCGCAGAAATCGAGATATTCAGCGATCGACGGCCGCACGACCCGGCACGAGGGTTACGCCCTGTCGATCAAACACCGCAAACGGATCGAAGAGGCTTTCGGCTGGGCCAAAACCGTCGGCGGAATGGCCCAGACCGTCTACCGCGGCATCGAGAGGGTGCGTTCCCGCTTCATCATGACGATGACCGCTAACAACCTCGCCCGACTGCCCCGGTTGCTGGCTGCGTGACGACGAGAGGTGGCGTCAGGCACCAGTGCCGCATGCGTCGACCAACCCGACGCTGAACACCGCCGCCCACACAAAACGGAAACTGTCCCGCATCGCGGACTTCTTCAGCAGCCTGTTAAGAACGTGCTGCGCATTTTCAGACTTATCAGCCAACCAATTCGAAGAGGTGAACTGACGTTGATTGCCTACGCGGCAAAGGTCGCGTTGATCTGCACCTGACAGCCGGTGGCGTCCGACCAGAACCGAGCCCAGCCGATCTGCGGGCGGGAGGCGGCCCCGGCGTCGAGGCAGATCGTGCGGTAGCCATCGATCCCGTCCATCTGGGTCAGCTCAGCTGTCGTCTCCGACAGGGATGTGCGGATGGCCGGCGTGTGTCCATGCACGACGACCGTGGGCCCCTTGGTGTGCGTCCCGGTCCCATCCATGTCCCAGCCGCGATCCCACGTGGTGAATTCGTGTCGGATCGTTGCCCAATGCAGATCATTCATCAGCCGCGAACGATCGAGGAATGTTCGCGGGTCTTGGTCTGGATCGAGACCGGCATGGACGAACATCAGGTCGCCCATGCAAACATGCGATGGCGCAACATCAATCGATAGGACCCATTCAGCCGGGAAGGCATTGCGTAGCTTTGACAGGGCAGTCCGCCAAGGCATGGAGGTCCAGTCCGGGTCGAGTTCCGTCATGACAGCCTTGCCGCCGTTGCCCAGCCAAAGGTCGGGATCGCAACCGTTCAGGACCTCCAGCAGCATCAGTTCATGATTGCCGGGCAAAAGGACGACATCGTCAGCCTCGGTGAACGTCGCCGTCCGCATCGCCAGATCTACCGCGCCGACACTGTCCGGCCCGCGGTCGATCAGATCGCCGAGGAACACGACCACGCGCCGCGTGGCGGCCATACGGGGCAATTCAGCAACCTCGGACAGCGTCGCTGCCAGCACGGCGGCCTGGCCGTGCACATCCCCGATGGCGAAAACTTCGAGGCCTGGATCAATGGACCCCGGCAGCGAGCGACTGGAAAGAGAAACCGTTGTCGTGTCCACGTCGGGGATCCTGTGCAATTGAGGTGACTTTAGCCTGTGTAGCGCATGCATGGATACAGTCTTGCCGCGATCTCGTCATGCGCCAAGTGGTGGGCGTCGTATCCAGATGCTGGACCCGTGTCGGATGACTATCGTGGGCTCATTCCAACACAATGGCCAAGGACGCAATGTTGCAGCTATTCGCGGTCGACGCAGGACACGACACGCTTGGCAATGCCGAGCCTTGACCAGCCAACTCTATGGGTTTCTGTGAAGCCTTGGATCAAGAGCGAAGCGCTCCTGCCGGACATCATCGAAATACCTCCGTGCGCGATCCGCGTCAAAAATCAGGTTCCAGCTGTGTCGAGAGACTGTCGATGGCAGCAGAGAAAATAGGTGATCCGTCAAAAGCTGATCACCGAACCCCTGCTGACCTGGTCCATGAGAACCTGGCACCAGCCAGTTGGGGTTGGGCACATCGTCAGGCTGAACCACATTGATGATAGCCGGGTCAATGATCCGTGCCGATGTGAGGATGTGAGCGGTGGTGTCCAGCACCTTGAAGCCCTTGTGGACGGCGACCTCGATGATGGCCGTCGAGGGATCCATCGACGCGTAGACGGCCCGTATTCCTGTTGAATTCCAGCGCCCTCCGACCCGGAAGGCACCCTCTCCGCTATCCCACGTTGCGGCGTGTCGTTCCTGGTCCAGGCGCCAGAACCGAAACTCTCCGCTGCCAAGAGGCGGCGGGAGTGGCGTCACGTATAGACCCCATACTCCAGCCGGGTGAGATAATCCTCGACGGCTTCGGCGCCGGCAGAGGAAGCCAGCAGGTCGATCGGGCGGCGGTTGTCCAGACCGATGGCAGGTGCCAGGATCCAGCTTTCTGCGGCCTCCTGAGTGCCCATGATGTCCGTTGCCTGTGCGATGATTTCGGCAAAACGCCATGCGCGGCTGCTTTGCTCGGTCGAAAGGGCCTTGTCAGGCGCGTCTGACTTGCGACGCTGCAGCGTGCGGATACTGATCCCGATTGCCTTGTTGAGGGCGTCTCCTGCAGACAGAAAGCGCACGCCTTCGACGAGGTGAAGCAGAGATTTCGAAGGTATACCTTCAACAATCAAATCGTGGGCATCCAGCGCTGTGCAGACTGACCTTTTCATGATCCGATCGCCCCCGAGCAGTTTAAATGCCCTCATCGCATCGTTTTCGGATGCGGCCGGGATCGCCGACGAGTTTGCAGAAGCTGACGGCATGGAAACGTCTCCCTGTGACAGGTGTCGCTATACTTACGTCAGGTGTCGCAAAACTTCAAGAGCGACAACGTCTTCCAACCGATTGTTTTCGGGTCGACGTCTGGGACGTCATGCGGTTCGATGACACTGCGGAACGTGGGGCGATCTTGCCGGTTAGTCCGCATTGGGGAGAGGTGGAACCTGAATGAGTTGGCTTGGATCAAGCCGTCACTGCCAACTGAGCGACAGGAAATAGAAATCCAATGTCAAACGTGCTACCGTAATCTGTATGGCACCGTAACGAAGAGGATGCTTGCGTGATCGCTTCTGACTTTATCACAATTGCCTATGCCGTTATATTCGTCGTCTCTGCCCTTATCTGCGCTTACGGTATCTATGATCAGATCAAGCTGGACCGTGCTGCAAGAGACAGTCTTTTTAGCGACTTTGACGCATTGGCAGAGAACTGGAATAATTTCGATTACGCGTTGCCTGCGAAATCCACAACGTCTCATGACATGCATCGGCCTGTTGACAGGAATGCCAGTAAAACAGCGGCCAACAAAAAGGTTGATCGAAAAGCGCAGACCCGCACGAGGGCCTTCCGGCGCAGAGGATTGTCGTATACCGCAAAGCACTATCGTTACATGAGGAAGTCATAACCTCAGGTGTTCAGTCCCGGCATCTCGTGGATCGGATTGCTCTCGATCCATGCGCAGCGTGCCAGTTTTGCACCTGCATCTTGTTGAGCCTGTGGATCGCCTTGATCCGGTGTGGCGAGGTGGGTGGTTCAGGTCCCTAAATTAAGCGTAGCGTCGCGCTAAACCCGTTTTTTTTGCGGAAAGCCGTTCAATGGCAGCTTCGGGCTTCCATAGATTCTGACACTGCGCAAATAGAGCGATTTCCGCCACGACCAGATACGTCGCGCATCGGAGAGGCGTACACTTGAGCCATCTCGTTAGCTTGGGGCGCTATCAGCATTTCCATTCATTTCGCTACAATGCGAGGTGATCGCTGCCGTTAATCGGGCCGAAACCATGTCCTTCAAATACCTACTTGAATAAAGTCATCCTATATGACTTTATCGAATCAGGCTTCGGCCATCCAGGGAGGAAATCATGAATAAATTACTGCTCAGTGCAGCCATTGCTGCGCTCTCGACAGGTGCGTCTGCACAGACAATCGGGTTCTCGCAGATCGGGTCGGAATCCGGTTGGCGTGCCGCCGAAACAACCGTCACCCGGCAAGAGGCCGAAGCGCGCGGCATTGACCTGCGTTTTTCGGACGCACAGCAGCGGCAGGAAAACCAGATCGCCGCGATCCGGTCATTTGTCGCCCAAGGCGTCGACGCCATCCTGCTGGCCCCCGTCGTGGCTACCGGCTGGGATTCGGTGCTCGAAGAAGCCAAGGAAGCCGAAATTCCGGTCGTCCTGCTGGACCGCCGCGTCGACAGCGCCGACGACCTGTATCTGACGGCTGTCGGGTCCGACCTTGTGCACGAAGGCGAAGTCGCCGGGCAGTGGCTGGTCGACAACAAGCCAGAAGGCACCTGCCGCGTCGTGGAACTGCAAGGCACGACGGGATCGTCGCCCGCCATCGACCGCGCGACCGGTTTCCGCAATGCCATCGAAGGCAATGCCGAAATCGAAATTGCCCGCAGCCAGACCGGTGATTTCACCCGTTCCGGCGGCAAGGAAGTCATGGAAAGCTTCCTGCAGGCCGAAGGCGGCGGTGACGACATCTGTGCGCTTTATGCTCACAATGACGACATGGCCATTGGCGCCATTCAGGCGATTAAGGAAGCCGGGATCGATCCGGGCGACGACATCCTGATCGTGTCGATCGATGCCGTGCCCGACATCTTTCAGGCGATGGCCGCCGGCGATGCAAACGCCACGGTCGAGTTGACGCCGAACATGGCAGGCCCGGCCTTTGACGCGCTGGCCGCCTACATGGCCGACGGCACAGAGCCCGAAAAGTTCATCCAGACGGAATCCACGCTTTACACGCAGGACGACGATCCGATGGGCGAATACGAAGCCCGCAAGGATCTGGGCTACTGATCGCATCTCAGACACGGGCCTGACCGCCCGGACGCGGCGCCCCCTGCCGGGGCGCCGCACCTCTCGATTCAGAAAGGCACCGGATGCTTCTGACCGTCCGCGATCTGACCAAGACATTCCCCGGCACCCGCGCGCTCGACAATATGCAGTTCGATCTTGCGGCCGGAGAGGTCCACGCGCTGCTGGGTGAAAACGGCGCGGGGAAATCCACGCTCATCAAATGCCTGACCGGCGTGCATGCCCGCGACAGCGGGCGGATCACACTGGACGGGCAGCCGATCTCGCCGGGATCGACACATGACGCGCAGGAACTGGGCATCGGCACCGTCTACCAAGAGGTCAATCTGCTGCCCAACCTGACCGTCGCAGAAAACCTGACGTTCGGGCGCCAGCCCACGCGGTTCGGGCTGGTCTCAAGCCGCCGGATGCGCGCCGACGCCGAAGAGATGCTGGCCGGCTACGGGCTGGATCAGGTCAATGTAGGGCGCGAACTGGGCACTTATTCCGTCGCGGTCCAGCAGATCGTCGCCATCGCGCGCGCCGTGGCCCTGTCGGGCAAGGTCCTGATCCTGGACGAACCGACTGCCAGTCTGGATGCGCGCGAAACCGAAACCCTGTTTGCAGTGGTGCGCAGCCTGCGCGACCGCGGGCTTGGCATCATCTTCATTTCGCACTTCCTTGATCAGGTGTTTTCACTCAGCGACCGGCTGACGGTGCTGCGCAACGGCCAGCACATCGTGACAACCAACACGGCTGACACGAACCGGGTCGATCTGATCCACCACATGCTGGGCCACGAACTGGTCGAAGCCGAACAGCGCCATGTTGCGCGCACCGGCGGCGCGGAACTACTGACTTTCAAGGGGCTCGCCCACCGCAACAGGATCGAACCCTTCGATCTGAAGGTGCGCGCGGGCGAAGTCATCGGGCTGGCCGGGTTGCTGGGTGCCGGCCGCACCGAAACCGCCGATGTGCTGTTCGGCCGGACCCCCGCCGATCAGGGCACGGCCACCGACGAGAATGGCAAGCTGGACATCACCACGCCCCGCATGGCCATCGCCGCAGGCTTTGGTTACGCGCCAGAGGACCGCAAGACCGACGGGATCGTGGCGGATCTGTCGGTGCGCGAAAACATCGCATTGGCACTGCAGGCCCGCCGCGGATGGGCGCGCCCGATCCCGCAGGCCGAACAGAAGCGACTGGCCGACGACTATATCCGCAAGCTCGACATCCGCACATCCAGCGCGGAAAAGGCCGTGGGCGACCTGTCGGGCGGCAACCAGCAAAAGGTCGTTCTAGCCCGCTGGCTGGCGATGAACCCACGCTTTCTGATCCTGGACGAACCGACGCGCGGCATCGACGTCGGCGCCCATGCCGAAATCCTGCGGCTGATCGGCGATCTGACGGATCAGGGCATGTCGATCCTGCTGATCTCGTCGGAATTCGACGAACTGATGGCGGCCTCTGACCGGATCATCGTGGTCCGCGACCGCAAGCATGTCTCTGAACTGGTCGGGGCAGAGATTGACACCGACCGCATCATCAACGCTATCGCCACACGCGGCGACGCCGAAAGGGCCACGTCATGACCCCGATCCTGCGCAGGCTTGCGCCGCAACTGCTGACCCTGATCGCGGTTGTCGCGCTTGTGACGGCCTATTTTCCCAGCTTTCTGGCCGTCGATCTGGCCGACGGGCGTCTGGTCGGCAGCGTGATCGACGTGTTGAAACGCGGCGCACCGGTGGCCCTGCTGGCGGTCGGCATGACACTGGTGATCGCGACCCGCGGCATCGATCTAAGCGTGGGCGCGGTCATGGCAATCTGTGGTGCCGCATCGGCCTGGGCCATCGCGGGCGGCTACGGTGTGGTGCCCGCCCTTGCGATCGGCTTGGGCGCGGGACTGCTGTGCGGCCTGTGGAACGGTATTCTGGTCGCGGTCTTCGGCATCCAGCCCATCGTCGCCACCCTGATCCTGATGGTCGGCGGACGCGGCATCGCCCAGATGATCACCGAAGGCCGTATCCTGACCTTCAGCAACGAAGGTTTCGCCTTTTTTGGGGCCGGGGCCATCCTTGGCATCCCCACTCCGGTCGTGATCTGGATCTGCACCGGTATCGCCTTTGGCCTGCTGGTCCGCCGGACGGCACTTGGCCTGCTGATCGAGGCGATCGGCATCAACCGCGCCGCCAGTGCGCTGGCGGGGGTGAACGCACGGGTCCTGCTGATTGCGGTCTACGTCGCATCGGGGCTGTGTGCGGCTGTGGCGGGCATCATCGTGGCCGCCGATATCCGCGGCGCCGACGCCAACAACGCAGGCCTGTGGCTGGAACTCGACGCCATTCTGGCGGTCGTCATCGGCGGCACCTCGCTTTTGGGCGGGCGCTTTTCCATCGCCGCGTCGCTGCTGGGCGCGCTCATCATCCAGACCATCGACACCGGTATCCTGCTCGCAGGCTTTCCGTCCGAATTCAATCTGGTGATCAAGGCCGCGCTGGTGGTCGTCATCCTCGTGCTGCAATCGCCCCGGATCAGCCCGCATCTGTCGCGCAGGCTGCGACGCAGGCCCGGCACCGCAGACGCCCATGATACCCGAAAGGAGGTCACAGAATGAACGCACGCATTCTGCCGCTTTATGCGACTGTCGTGATCTTTCTGATCGCCTACCTGATCTGCTACATCCAGTTTCCAGCGATGCTGTCGACCCGCGTGATCGGCAATCTTTTGACCGACAACGCCTATCTGGGCATCGTCGCGGTCGGGATGACCGTGGTGATCCTGTCCGGCGGGATCGATCTGTCGGTCGGATCGGTCATCGCCTTTGCGGGTGTCTTCGTCGCCGTGATGCTGCGTGACACAGGCCTGCACCCCTTGGTCGTCTTTGCGCTGCTGCTGGCAATCACCACGGCATTCGGGGGGGCGATGGGTGCGCTGATCCACGGACTGGCGATGCCCGCCTTCATCGTGACCTTGGCGGGGATGTTTCTGGCGCGCGGTGCCGCCTACATGCTGACCATCGACAGCGTGCCGATCAATCATCCGTTCTACGATATGCTGGACGCTTATTACCGGATGCCCGGCGGCGGGCGCCTGACGCTGATCGGCGCGGTGATGCTGCTGACGGTGATGGCCGGCATGATCATCGCCCACCGCACCCGGTTCGGCACATCGGTCTTTGCCCTGGGCGGTGGCGAACAAACCGCCCGGCTGATGGGTGTGTCCGTGGGTCTGACCACCATCCAGATATACGCCTTTTCAGGGTTCATGGCCGGTCTGTCGGGTATCGTGTTTTCGGTCTACACCAGTTCGGGCTATCCGCTGGCAACCGTCGGCACCGAACTGACCGCCATCGCCACCGTGGTGATCGGCGGCACGATCCTGACCGGCGGGTCGGGCTATGTCTTTGGCACGCTGATCGGCGTTTTGACCATGGGATTGATCCAGACTTATATCGTGTTCGACGGATCGCTTTCCAGCTGGTGGACGAAAATCGTCATCGGGATGCTTTTACTTCTGTTTATTCTGCTTCAGAAGGGTCTTCTGACCTTGGGACAACGACAGCGAAACGCACCAACCTGACATGAAGCAACTTTTCGACCAGTTTGATCCGCGACAGCGCGAAAGTCGCGGAAGTCATGGTCGTGTCGTTGAAGGCATTGGTCAGGCCATTGTTGCGGGCCAACCACCCCCCGGTGATCTGCTGCCAAAGGACGAGGAACTGGCCGAACAATTCGGCGTCTCCCGTACCGTTCTGCGCGAGGCTATGAAGACGCTGGCCGCCAAGGGCATGGTGTCGCCCAAAGCGCGGGTCGGCACCAGCATTCGGCCTCGCCACGAATGGAACATGTTCGACGCCCAGGTGCTACGCTGGCACCTTGACGGCGAACCCAGCGACAGTTTTTACGAACAGCTTTTCGAAATGCGCTTGGCCTTCGAGCCCCATGCCGCAGCACTGGCGGCCCGCAAGTCGTCGGATAAAGACATAACCCGGATTCAAACCTGTCTGGCCGCCATGCGATCGGCCGAAGGCAAAGCCGAGTTCTCGCTTGCCGATTTCGAGTTTCATCAGGCAATCTTCGACGCCGCGGGCAATGCTTTTTTCTTTTCCGTCGTATCGCTGGTCGGCGCGGCCCTGCTCTCGCTGCTTCGGCAATCTTCCCCTGAACCCAAACCGGGCCAGCAGGTCAAGATTTGCAACGACCATCAGCGGATTGCTGATGCCATCGCGGCCAAGGACGAAGCCGCAGCAAGAGCCGCGATGCAGGTCGTCATAGAGGTCGGTTGGGCTCGTGTCTTCGGTCACGAAATAAGCGGTGAGATTTAATCACTTTGGCAGATATTGACTGCCGCCCGACAGGCTCGAGATCAAAGCTTGAGGCCCTCGCATCCGTGACGAAAGTCCGCAAAATGCCTGAAATGGCGCCCATTGCGCCGGCACCTGCAAACTTTCGTAATCGCAGCCAACGGCAGCTTTGTCCGCTCTGCCGACCTTCACCCTCCGAAAATGCTGCACGATGCACGAATGGCCGGTCTGGTGAAGCTGCGCTGCGGCATCTACGTGGCGGGTGGAAGGCGGCTTTGGGCCGATAGCGACCGAGGCAACCCCACCTACACGAGGGGCGGGAAGCGGAAGTCCGCCGCGCGTGCGAAACTTTACGGGGCAATCAGGCAAAGCTGACATTCAGAAGGCCGCCGCGCGTTTTATTCTACGCTGCTGCATGACCGCATTGAGCACACCACGTGCAAGCAAGATTCCCTTGACTAAACCGGCTTTGAATCAAAGGCTGCGACGATGGATAGCCTGCATCCTCAACGCTGGCGGGGAAACCGAACCGTCGTGTTTTGATGTAGATCATCGCCGCTATTTTTCTTCTGAGCCACTTATGCTCCAATGATCCCGCTGAGGAGTGCTTCCCTTGACCAATGAGACCACCCTCGCGCCCGAGAAGGGCCATGTGCCGATCTGTGCCATCGGTGCTTCTGCCGGCGGTGTCCACGCGTTGCGCAGTCTGTTCCGGCAACTGCCGGATGATCTTGGTCTGG
>NZ_JAAFZU010000003.1:35962-37362 GCF_018263905.1 Loktanella sp. SALINAS62
TTGCACGAACATGGGGGTGCACCAGGTAACCGACACGCCGGAGTTGCGACCGAACTGTGTTTACGTGATCCCTCCCGACCAAGAGCTGGTAATCGAAGGCGACTGTGTCCACGCTCGCGACTTTGCCGAGCCGCGCGGTCTTCGCGCGCCGGTCGATGTCTTCTTTCGCTCGGTCGCCGCAGGGCGGGGCGATGGCATGGCGGTCGTTCTGACCGGGGCCGGTGCCGATGGTTCGATCGGAGTGAAGGCCATTCACGAGGGCGGCGGCGTCGTCTTTGCCCAAGAGCCAAGTGAGGCCGAGTTCAGCGCCATGCCGCAGAACGCTATCGCGACCGGCGTCGTCAGCTTCATCGCTCCAATTGCCGGCTTGGCAGAGCGCATCACGGAAGTCGCCAAGAGCAAGGAGGCCGTGCGCTCGCTCGACGAAGACGACACCGCGAACGACCTGCGCCGCATCATTGCCTTTTTGCGCACGCGCACAGGTCATGATTTTTCCAGCTACAAGCGGGCGACGGTGATGCGCCGCGTGCTACGGCGCATGCAGGTCTGCCGCATCGACAACCCGGCAGAATATGCCGAGCTGGTCCGCAGCACGCCTGAGGAAGCGCAAGAGCTGTTCGGCGACCTCCTGATCTCGGTGACGCAGTTCTTCCGGGACGAGGACTCCTACAAGGCGCTGGCTCAGAAGGCGATTCAGCGGATCATCGAGCAAGTGGGCGATGACGGAGTGCGCGCATGGTCAGTGGGCTGCGCGACCGGCGAAGAAGCCTACAGCCTTGCGATCCTGTTCTTGGAGGAGGCGGAGCGTCGCAAGGTGAAGGTGCCGATCCAGGTCTTCGCCAGCGACCTCGACGAGGGCGCGTTGGGGACAGCGCGCGAGGGGCGCTATCCGCGCACCATCGAAGCCGATGTTTCCGCGGAGCGGCTGGAGCATTACTTCATCGACGAGGGCACACACTACCGGGTCCGCAAGGAACTGAGGGACGTCGTTCTCTTTGCGTCGCACAGTGTGCTGAAGGAACCTCCTTTCATGCGCCTCGATCTCATCTCCTGTCGTAACCTGATGATCTACTTGGAAAGGTCGCTCCAGGAGCAGCTTCTCACCCTGTTCCACTATGGGCTGAACCCGCACGGTGTCCTGTTTCTCGGGTCGGCGGAAACCGCTGACAGCAGCGATTGCTTCTCGAGCCTCGACCGGCTGGCCCGGATCTACCAGGCGATCCCGCAGACGCGCCGACACATGCCCACGCTTCCCCAGTCCGGCCCGTTCCCCGCGCACGGATCGAAGGACGGAGCACCTGAGCATCACCGAGATCGTCATCGCGCCCCGATGGAACAACACACCGAGGCGCTCGAGCAGGCCGCACCGCCCAGCGTCTTGGTCGATGCGCGCCACCAGA
>NZ_JAAFZU010000036.1 GCF_018263905.1 Loktanella sp. SALINAS62
TCAGAAATCGCCGAGGCCGATGGCGTGATCGCAGAGGCGGCACGGCACTTGCCGGAGAAAACCAGAGCTCTGGTGGCGGGAATCCGGCGCACCATTCCGGCGATGCTCCGTCGGCTGGATCGGCGGACGAAGGGTTGGGCCGACCGCCCGGATCTGACGCCTCAGGGGCGCACAGAACCCGGAGCTGAAGAAAAGTTTTGAGCGACATCAGAGGGATATGCGGTTCTCGAAAAAAAGATCGCGAAAACGGCGATTGGTCGGAATCCAAAAGAAACATATGGTGGTCAGCCCGCGAGGGTGCCCCTGAAAAACCGGACCTCCGCGGAGGCCATCAGAATAAAGAAAGATACAACTATGACCAAGTTTCTTGACCCCAAACTCGCCGCCTCCAAGTCCTCGCGCAAGGAGCGCAAGGAGATCGCCAAGCCCGTGGAGTCTTCGTCGACGGAACGCGCCGTGGCGTCGCTCCGACGATCTATGGGGAGGGATTTCAAGAAGTCCGACACAAAGGATCGGATGACCAAGAAGGCCATCAACGACACGATGGACGATTTCATTGCGGCGATGGACGAAGAGTTGCTCGCACCGTTTTTCTTTTCGTTGGAGCGGCTCGCCACCTCGGCGAACCGCCGTCGCATCGCAGGGCACTCGCTTCGTCCTGAGACCGTCGATGAGATGCACGAAGAGGCAGATGA
>NZ_JAAFZU010000037.1 GCF_018263905.1 Loktanella sp. SALINAS62
GGGTCGATTGGTATAACAACCGCCGGCTATTCGGTCCCATCGGATACACCACACCCGCAGAAGCAGAGGAGGCATTCTATGCAAATCTTAACACACTCGATAAAGTAGCCTGACGTTGAACAAATCAGCCTCCGGCAAACCCGGCGCGGTTCAGCCCGAGCGCCGCGATGATCTACGACCGGCAGCCCTTCGTCGACCACGTCCGCCGCATCGACGAGAGACGCATCCTCGGCCCCATGGAAATGCGCGGAGCGCCCCCTACTTTTTTCTGCTGACCAGAATGGGCAAAACGATCGAATAGTGAGGTGTTTTGATGGTGGCGTTAGCGAATGTGATCAACCTTCGTGCGACTGCAAAGATGACGCAGGTTAAGGCAATAACAATCGCTCCGCCTCCATCTGCGCTTCGGCCTTTCGCGCGAACAGTTCGGCCGACATCCCAGGTGGGATCGGTGGTAGATATGAGACTGTGATTGTCCCACCACGCTTGCTTGATCCGCTGGGCCCCCAGAATTTGCCAGAGTTCACCAACACGGGTAGCACGGGTGCCCCCAGCTTTGAATACAGCAGCTCTATCCCACGCTTGAACCTGATTGGCTCCATCCCGTCCATCCGTGTCCCTTGTGGAAAGACGAGAACTGAGCGGCCGGCGGCCAGCGCTTCACGGCTTTGGTTCAGCATAGCCTTGAATGCCTTGGACCCGCTCTCACGATCAATGATGATCATTGGTGATTTTCGCAGATACCAACCGATTATCGGGATCTGCAGAAGTTCGTGCTTGGCGACAATTGCGACATCCGGGAAGAGAACAAGGGCTGCGAGCGTTTCCCAAGTGGATTGATGATTGCAGACGATGAGACAGGGTTCGTCCGGAATCAGGTCGCGACCCTTTTCGACATAACCCAGCCCTACGATATGCTTTAGCCCGAACAAGATTCCGCGCACCCACAGACGAGTTGCAGCCCTAATTGCTTTTCGCGGCGACCCAGACAACCAAAAGACGAGTACTCCCAAAGCGAATAAAGCGGTCCAGCCGGCAAGAAATCCGTCGAACAGGAGTGATTTCAATTTTATCTTGGTCATGTGAAATTTCGTTATCATCTGATGTGTGGGAAAGGTCAAGTCGCCCTGTGCGAAGCGGTAGATCGGACCGTCCTTTGCCAGGAACGATGGACATAAAAATGTGTCAAAGAGCATGTCGGGAACTCCCGCTCTGGTAGAGCAAAGCGATACCTGTTGACGGTCAATGCTGCAACAACATCAAGTTTCGGTGGATGAAGTGCTGCACAACGCATGCATGGCTGGTCTGGCGAAGCTGCATTGTAGCATAGAAGCTACCGGCGAACAGCAACTCAGGGCCGCTTTTGAGTTGCTGAAGTAGCCGATTAAGGTAAGACGCTGCAACCGATCTAGTGCCGGCAGTCAGCTCGATCTACCCTCTGCCGCGATAGGGTGGCACGCCTTGGTCTGGGATCCACACACCTTCTGGCATGGGCTCAGTCGCAAAAAAGCATCGATCGGGATTCCGCCGCGCGGATACCAGTAACCTCCCATCCGCAGCCATTGCGGATTCAGAAGGTCGACCAAACGCCGCGCAATCGAGATGATACAATCTTCGTGGAATGCCCCGTGGTGGCGAAATGACCCCAGAAAAAGTTTGAGCGATTTTGACTCGACGAGAAACTCGCCCGGTTTATAATCAATGACCAAATGTGCGAAATCGGGCCGGCCCGTCATGGGGCATAAGTATCCATGACGGACAAGACGTGCCCGACCGTCCTCAAGCTTTTCGTTAGAAAAGGCCGTGAGCGCGGCCAGCTCGGCATGGATCGCCTGTTCGATCAGCTTGCGCGCACCATCGCGGAGAACGTCCGTGAATGGTCGGATGAAAAACCCGATGGATCGAGCAACTGGTGATGGTAGTTTCTTGCATGTGGTATATCTTTTTCTCAGCAGAGAATTGACGGCGACTCGACACCGCCATGATATGCCGCCCTTCAGGGCATCCTGCGCGTTTCTCAAATCGTTATGCTGTCAGCGTCAAAATTGAAGCTGACTTTCGACAAACACACCTCTGCTTGGCGTTTGACACGAAAAAGGGTCACGGCTAACCCGATTTCATAAAGGGCGCTTCGGCTAAAATCGGTCCCGACTACACTACATCCGCGTGAATAAACTCCTGTCGTGGAACTTGTCACATTACGCGGCCTAATCGGGTGCGTACTGCTTAAGGGTCTTGGTATGATAGTGCTCGCAAATGTATCCATACGCGCGCTCGAACAGTTCAGCGTTTTGGTGAAGCTTGAAACATCGAGGGAGCCAGCAGCAGTCTTACGATCCGGATGAGCTGTCCACGTCGTCCGGCGGGAACAACAAATCTCTTTAGCCGTTGACTACAAGAGCAGTGAGCAAGCGCGCGAAAAGGAGACAGAACCATGGATCAGCCACTTGAAATCGCTTGGCGCAACACAGATCGGTCAGACGCGCTTGAGGCCCGCATTCGGGACAGCGCTGATGACCTGCCACGGGATTTTTCCTCTATTTGGAATGAGAGTCCGACCCAACGAAGGGACGGACAATGAAGCGAACGAGATACAGCGAAG
>NZ_JAAFZU010000038.1 GCF_018263905.1 Loktanella sp. SALINAS62
CTTGGAAATCGTCATCGTCATCGTCCTTGCTTCTCTCAGGAAGCATGAACCAAATCCCAGTTACACAGAAGGTCGGACACTCTCTCGCAACGGGAGCAACGCGCTTAAATGACTTTGAGGGCTGTAAAGGACTCCTCTGCTTCTGCCGTAAGCCAATAAAGCACGCGTCCGGAGGCATTATCTCGCTGGAACAAAAGCCCGGACATTTGTCCAGATCCGTCCCAGAACTTGCGAAAAAAACCAAGCCTTTCGTAGACCATATGGCCAAGGATCAGACTCACGTCTCCTTTGCCGCGAAATTTCGTCAGTTCCTGATGCCCTATGCCAGGGTTGCGGGCGATTTGGCGCGTCAGGTCCCGTTCGTCATCGTTAATAGGGGCTTCATGGAAGGCGATGAGGATCGCCTCTCCGAGATCAGCATCTGCCACTTGCTTTGCCCAAGTAGCGTGTTGTTCAGCAGATGGCCCGTCGAACTCCATCGAACCTCGAACAGCGAGCTCGTCACTGATCCGGGTAGCAAGTTCTGCGATGCCTTGTGCTTCTGCGCGTTCGAGCAATCTCCGAAGGCCTTTTGTCGCGGTTGTCGGAACGCGTTCGATCGCTTTGGCGATGTTTGTGCTTGAATATGCACTCATCAGATAATTCTCCCTCCGCCAAGGCGCGCGCCTGGTCATCAAGCTGGTCAATCTCAGGATGCCATCATTCGGCAGCGACAAATCCATCCATTGGTGGAGGTGTGTCCCGCGCGACTGCCAGTTTGCGCCAGTTGCTTGCCTCCAGCAGGCCGTCATGATGACCACAGTCAAAGCGGCGACCGTCGAAAATGAACCCCTCGAGCCCCACATCGGGTGTCATCGCGGCGATGGCATCGGTCAACTGGATCTCGCCCCCTGAACCGGGCTTGGTGCGCGCGAGCTCGTAAAATATGTTATGTGGCAGAATATAGCGCCCGACAGCTCCAAAAAGAGACGGGGCTTTATCGGGTGCCGGTTTCTCGACCAGGCCCGAAGACGGCAGACGTTTGCCGTCCCGTCCCTTCGGCTTGAACGCGCCGTATTTGCGGATGTCTTCTTTTGAAACTTCCATTGCGGCAACCATCAAACCCGCGCGGACCGGGTCATAGGCAGCGACCATTTCGGCAAGGCACCCGGTGCCGACGATCAGATCATCGGGCAAGATGACAGCAAAGGGTCCGTCAAGCGTCAACTCACGCGCACACAAGACCGCATGGCCCAAACCAAGCTGACGCTCCTGATAGACAAAGTGTGCCTCAACGTCTGCATGTACTTCCGATTGCAGCATCACATCCACCAAGTCGTCCTTGCCGCGGCGGCGCAGCTTGGACATCAACACCCCGTCCGGTTTGACTTGCCGTTCGATGATCTTTTTGGAGGGATGGCTGACGAAAACCAGTCGTTCGACACCAGCGTCTTGCGCCTCTTGGATCGCGAACTGTAGCAAGGGTGTGTCGTAAATAGGTAAGAGCTCTTTCGGCACGGCTTTCGTCAATGGCAATAGCCGCGTGCCCAAACCCGCGACCGGAAGAATGGCTGTTCTGATTTTTCTGGTCATGGCTTAAACTCTCTTTTTTCATACTTTTAACGCCAAAACTTGGGGGAGAGTTCCGCCTGTGACGGCGCTCTGCCTCGAATGACAGTCCGTTCTCGGAGACTCACTTCAAGACACTGAAATACCATCCGGAAGTCCTTGGAAAATTTGTTAGGCACCGGGATCATGTCATTAACCCTTACACAAGCCCGACAACCGACGGCAGCGCCGTCGGCCCTTTGCGTGAAGTCAGAAGCAAGCGGTGAACCGGTTGCTCCCATTGTCGAGCCATCGATCTGGTCGCCGATGGTGTGGTCGGAAACTTCCACCGGCAGGAAGACGTTTCCGGGTTCCGAAGCACCCGGAGTTCCGCCCGCGGCAGGAGAATAACGAGGGTCATTCAACCATTTGAAGATCAGGTTTGCGTTCATCGCATACGATAACATGCGCACCGCGGTTGACCGCGTCGGCTGCGGGAAAGAGCGACAGGTCAACATGCGCTTCCTTGCGATGGCAAACCACTACGTGTTCGAGCCAGCGTTCTGCAATCCGGCCGCAGGCTGGGAGAAGGGACAGATCGAGAAGAACGTGCAGGATGCCCGGCGCCGACTGTGGCAACCCATGCCGGACTTCCCCGATCTTGCGGCGCTGAATGACTGGCTGGAGCAGCGCTGTGTCGCGTTGTGGACTGAGATCCCGCATGCAGCGCTGCCGGGTAGCGTTGCCGACGTCTGGGCCGCAGAGCAGGCAGCGCTGATGCCATTGCCCCCCGCCTTCGATGGCTTCGTCGAACTGAGCAAGAGGGTATCACCGACCTGCCTGATCAGCTTTGAGATTGATCGCAGAGGGGCCGCAATTTAATAAGCGGACTGCGAGACGGCTGAAAACTACCTTTCGATCCGGCGACGGCTCATTTCTTTCCGAAGCGTCCGTGGCGCCAGCCAACAGCTGTGAAGCCTTCCCCGACATTGAACTCACCGGGGACAGCGAGATCTGGGGCGTCATTGCCGGTGTCGTGCGACGGTATGATCTGGCGTGACACGCCCCATCGCGATCAGTGACAGCGCGAACCTCTACGTCAGCGCCGAGCGGATATTCGATCCGACATTGAAGAATGTCCCGGTCATCGTGCTGTCAAACAACGATGGCTGCGCCGTCGCGCGCAGCGATGAGGCCAAGGCACTGGGCAACAAGATGGGTGAGCCGTTGCACCTGATCCGTGACAAGGTCGCGGCACATGGCATCCGCGTGTTCTCGTCAAACTACACCTTGTATGGCGACATCAGCCGCCGGGTGGTGGAAGTCTACGAGGATTACACACCCAACGTCGAGATTTACTCCATCGACGAATGCTTCCTCGACTTTACCGGCTTTAGGGACCGGACCGCGCATGCCAAGGCGCTCAGGCGTGACGTTTTGCGCCGGGTAGGTGTGCCGGTCCGGGTCGGTATTGCGCCGACGAAGACGCTGGCAAAATGTGCCAACGACATCGCAAAGAAGAACCCGATCTTTGCGGGCGTGTTCGATATGATGGATCAGACGCTTGCCGACTGGCTGTTGCCGCTGGTTCCGGTAGGCGACATCTGGGGCATTGGCCGCAAGACTGAGGCCAAGTTGAAAGACATCGGGATCGGCACGGCGGCAGAGCTGCGGGCCATGCCACTGCGACAGGCCCAAGCACTCGGAACCGTCGTCCTCGAACGGACCGTGCTCGAGCTGCAGGGCGAGGCCTGTATTGCCTTTGACGAGGTAGAACCCCAGCGCAAGTGTATGGCCGTTACACGGTCATCCGGCGCGCCGATGACGGATTTTGACACGCAGTTCCAGGCGATCACCGCCCACGCTACGCGCGCAGCCGAGAAACTGCGCCAGCACGGGGTCGCAGGCACCCTGACCGTGTTCTACCATACCAACCGGCACCGCCCCGATCGGCCGCAGTATGCCGGATCGCGATCGACGCGGCTGACGCCGATGTCTTCGGACACATTCGATCTGGTGGCCGCAGCAAAGCGCTGTGCGCTGGCTGCCTGGCCGAAAATCGAGAACGCTTCGTTTGGATTCGCCAAGGCTGGGATCATGCTCGATGACCTGCTGCCCATCGCAGATCGGCCGCGCACATTGTTCGACAGCGTCAAACCGACGTCCCCTGCGCTCATGGCGGCGCTCGATGATGTGAATGGCCGGTTCGGGAAGAAGACGATGGTCATCGCCAGTGAAGGGGTGTCGCGGTCATGGCAACTGCGGGCGAACCATCGCAGTCCGCGTTATACCACGCGGTTGGCGGATCTGCCGGTGGTGCGGTGAAGGACAACGCTTCTATCACGAACAATGATTGGCGATCTTGGTAGGAGACCCGGGTAACGATCCCGGCCGTCTACGCTTATCTGGCGCTCCGGGTTTATAAATCCCAGCCGCACACCTGTGCTGTCTCCCAAAGGTAGGAAGTCAGCGTATCGAGAAAAACAGCTTTTCCAGCTGGATTGTCTTTGCAGCGGTGTTCATGGGAAGTCCTGGGTAGCGCCAAAGATGTTTCGAGGCCCGCTGTTGGGGCTCAAGCTATCAAATGTATGAGTGCGCTATTTTTGGACATGTCGCATGTGTGACCATAGATGCGCGTTCAGTCAAGAGCGTTCACCGCCGATCCTGGCTTCTCGGCGCACGTGGGTATCGTGCCTGCTAACTCCCACATTATTGATGAGGGCGCGTGCCGATCGTGTATGAACAAACACCAAGAACAGCTTTTGAAAAATTTTGGTTGAGGAACAACTTTTTGATTGACGGCGCAATCTTCTACCAGATATTGATGCCGCTATGAACATGAACTCACATATCCTCGTCATTGCCTTGCAATTGATAGACTGATCTTTCTGGATCAGGTGATGGATATCGTTCTGTTTGCCTCACGCTAACCAGTTTTCTAATACGAATCGTATCTGCATCGAGTTTGTTTTGATGTAGTTGATTCTGTCAGAATCCAGAGTTTCGCGCTGACGCATTCAATTCTTTCTTCACCACTCGATTTTGCAATCGAGTTTTTCGCAATCTGTTTCAGATCGCGAAAATGTTCAGGAATTTGGTTGGAAGAACTGAATGTTGCGTTCAGGTGCGTTCGGGAAACTACTCCTCGTAGTTCCCTCTGGGGCACCCCATCACAATCATTTCATTCTCGCAAGGCATTGATGCCTATGAGAAAAATGTTCTTTCGATCGGCTTGTTTTGCTATGTTTGAGCTGTGCTCAGACAAGCGCACTGAAGAGCAAGACCCAGCACTGAGCCGTGTTGATCGAAGGAGAGTAAAATGACTTACGGATAGCGCTTAAAACGAAAACACCCGAACCGTTGGCGCGGTTCGAGTGCATTTCGTTGGATGGCAGATACGACTGCGCGTTGTTGAGTTTTGCATATCGAAATCCCTCGGGAATTTCAATACCTGTATCTGCCTGTCGTAAATTTGATGTCGAGCCCAATTTGAACCAGCACCCGCTGGTCGGTAATGGATATCGGCTTGTCCGGCATTTTGCATAAGAAAGCCCGAGGTTTCTCGAGCCGCATGAATTGTGAGTGCCTGACCCATTGCGAATGCATGATGCCCAATTCCGGGCACCAGCACTTTCAAATGATGGGGCATACTATGTCTTACGATATTGCAGATAAAATCTATCTGCCTGAACCGTCTCGCGCCGGGCGTTCCGTTGCGGGCGCTGCAACGGGGCACTGCACAGCAAATCTTGTGCTTGGGGACGACTGTGGTGTCCGGGTGCAAGCGGAAAGCTGGCTGGAGCTCTGCCATCTCTTGCAGCTGGACGCGAAAAGCTCAGTCGTCGATCTGCAGGAGCAGGTTTTCTTTTACTATGGGCATGACCGGAAAAAGCTGAATCACAAAATTCTGGACGTCGTCACCGTGCAAGAAGACGGCCAGCGCATCGCCTACACGATCAAGCCCGAAGTTCGCTTGGTGTCAGGATCTTTTCTTGCGGAAATGCAAATCGTCGCTGGCTGGATGAAAAAGCTGGATTTTGTGGACGACTTTCGTCTCCTCACGGATCGGGACATTGACCCCATCGATCTGAATAGCGCTCTGATGTTCACCGCAGTCAGGAAAGCAGATCCGGATGCAGATGCTGTGGCGCGTTGTGTCGTGGGCAAGTTGCATGGGGGACGCAGCATTTCTGATCTGACTGCCGATACGGGAATGAAGGACCGTGGTTATCGTGCCGTCGTTCGCCTCATGCGCAGCGGGGTTCTGAAGCCAATGGTTCGTAAGATGATCACACCAAAGACAATTGTCATCAAATCTGGGGAGTGTCATGAACTCTGTGTATCTGGTCTGGCGCATGCGGGTTTCAGATACAGTTACGCATTGAAGCGATCTTCGAACATGATAG
>NZ_JAAFZU010000039.1 GCF_018263905.1 Loktanella sp. SALINAS62
GATATAATGTGGGACGGTATCGATGTCCCCATTTCTAAGACGTGTGTCGATGCTGTTCACGTGATCCAGAACGCGGATATTGATCTTTTGGTTGCGCAGCGCTTCGGCAAGGCCATCGTTGCGTTCAAATCCTGACTTCGGCAGGTCAAGGTCTTCGACATTCGGCATGCCGACAATTGTACCCGGCTGAAAATAGTTGTT
>NZ_JAAFZU010000040.1 GCF_018263905.1 Loktanella sp. SALINAS62
CTATCATGTTCGAAGATCGCTTCAATGCGTAACTGTATCTGAAACCCGCATGCGCCAGACCAGATACACAGAGTTCATGACACTCCCTTTTCCATTCTCTATCGCCAGAACAGTCTGGCGATCTCGGAAGTTCCAAGTGCCTCCTTCAGTCCCATGTCCGAAAACGCGCACCTCGGATTTGTCGGACGGGAACATCCTGTTGCTCTCATCGACACTCTTGAGAAACGTTCGCAGGAAGGCAGCGTTTCCTCTACGCCCTTCGGCAAGGGAACGGCAAAGCGGGCGCTGCCGCCTTCTGGGCGAGGGATGGGATACGGAGGGTTCCCACGTAGCCAGTCTGATGGAGACGCCAGAGCCTTACGCACTGACCGCGCAAACGGCCTTCATGATCGCGCAGCGGCTCGGGGCTGAAGAAGTGGCAGCAGGCTACTATACGCCATCAACTGCCTTCGGGCACGATCTGGCTCTCGGATTCGACGGTGTTCACCGGACGGACGATTGACGCAAGGTCCGGGCCGCAGCGCAAGGCCGTCGTGGGTGGCGGCCCCCGGCTGCCTCACGGCTAAAAACGGCAGGACTTTAATTTGCGGCGGTCCGGCTTCGCGTGCGCAGAATTGCTTCCGCGGACGATTATCGGAACACAAGTTGAGTTTTATGGGTCAATTCTCAATGGAAATGATACCGTTGCCCGGGACACTTCCGAGTGGAAATCGACATTGATGGGCATGAATTGCAATCTTAGCCTTGGAGCCAAGGAAGCCTCTGACGCGTTCCTGAATAAATGTTGTTTTTCTCGCTTACCGTCGGTTGGATGCAAAGCCGGTCGGTCACCCATGGAAAGGATCGTCGAACATGTCGGATTTCACCCTGTATTATTGGCCGGTTCCGTTTCGCGGCGAATTCGTGCGCGCGCTTCTGGCTCAGGCCCGCGCAACAGTCGACGAGCCCGACATCGACGCGGTCAGTGCAGCGATGCAGCTGGACCCACGCGACCAACCCGTCCCCCACATGGCGCCACCTATGCTGGTGGACAATACTTCAGGCGAGGCAGTCGCTGAAATGCCCGCGATTTGCCTCTGGCTGGGCGAGCGCTTCGATCTTCTGCCGCGCGCGCCGCATCCAAAGGCGCTCGCACTGAAGATCGTGAACGACGCCAACGACGTTTTGGATGAAATGACCCTCGACGGCGGCAGATCGATGTGGACGCCCGAGTCTTGGGCGGACTACCGTCCGCGTCTGCGCCACTGGATGGCGATCTGGGAGGCAACGATGGAGAAAAACGGCTTCTCTGAAAACGAAGCTGAATTTGCACGTATCGTGACTGCGACCCTCTGGGGCACGATGACAGAGCGGTTGCCCGAATTGCGTTCCATTCTTGACCAGGAGGCGCCGCGCGTTGCCAAGCTCACCGATGCGACCCGGTCGAATGGGCCACTCGCTGTGCAAGCCGAGGAGAGCCGCAGACGCTTTGGGGACACCTGGTGCGGCGGTGATATCGAAAAGTCGCTGCGCAGGGCCGTCCGAACGTGATCAGGCCTTCATCAGATGGGCCGCTGTAGCTTGTTTGACTGGCATCCGGGCAATGAGGGTCTGAAACCAAGCTACCATCGGCTTGCCATTTGGAGGTTTTACGCCAATACAACTTCCAGCCGGTCCAGAAATTGCCGCGTCTCCGTCTAAAAAAGGCTGAAGCGTTCTTGTTTATGGATCTTCTGTCTCTGTTGCAGCTGCCTTTGGAAGCATGAGAGGGACAGCCGCAAGAATGATCAACACGATCGCTGCTGACAGGACAGCAGTGGATTCCAGTCCAAGTCCGGCGATGACACCAATACCGGCCGTCGCCCAGATACTTGCAGCCGTAGTAAGGCCCTCGACTTGGTGTTGCGCGGTGCGCACCATGATAGCCCCAGCGCCAAGGAAGCCGATGCCTTGCACTATGCCTTGCAACACGCGGGACATATCCTCGATCGGCATGCCGCTCTGTATTGGACCGATAACGAAAAGGGCTGCACCCACAGCAACCAGCATGTGGGTCCGCACCCCAGCACTTCTGCCTTTGCGTTCACGTTCGTATCCGAGGATACCTCCAAGTATTGCCGCCAGCACGAGGCGCAGCGTAATACGAGTGGTGGTCGACAAATCTGGAACGTCTGAAAATTCGCTGACTATTGTCGCCCAGATTTCTTATAACATGGTAGCTTTTCTCGTTCCGATCGCTTGGATTTGATCAGAGCCTGAAATCGCAACCACGTGAATGACAGGTTAACCTGCTCCTAACAAAGGGGAGATAACGCATTGTTCAAGGCCTAATCGGCATCTCCTTCGTGATAGGTCCAGAATCCGCCAAGCGCCGGTTTACACGTTGGGCGAGCTGAATATGCTCGGACCGCTTGCTGCCCAAGCTGAGAAAGATCGAAAAGTCGTTGCGCCGAGCTGCCAAAAGCTCGACTATGCTCTTACCTATCATCGTTAAAATCTTGCCACTTGGTTCCCCACATTCGATACATGTCACCGCCCGCCGCGCCTTGTTCTGATCCAGCGCGGGTTTGGCTGGTCTGCCATGGCTCTCAGGGTCGTATGTCCTTCGCCTGAATGATTTCGACGACCTCGCGCAGGTCGTCGGCGAACTGATCGGCATTGCGCGTGACAGTCTCAGGCAGAGCCAAACCGCCCTTCCCTGCCCGCCTGAGAGCCGCAGCACCACTGCGATTGCCGAGCTTCGTGCCGTGCGCCTTTGCCGCTGCCAGCACCTCCTTCGTGCGCCGGGAGATCGCCTCGCGTTTCTGCTGGGCGACCAGCGCCATTATGCCTTCAGTGAGGTCATTCGCTTCTGGCATGTCCACAGCCCAAATCCATCTCGAGGACGGCGGTGTCATCGCCATCAACGGCAAGGCATCACGCGGTGCTCGTGACAAAAATGAGAGTGCCCGGACGCGCATGATGGTCTTAGCCTATGCCTCGCAGCTGTGCTTCGCGCTGGCAACAGTGACCGCCGACAGGGGAACAGAGCCCGACGCGGCCATCGAGGCTCTGGGACTGACTGCGCTCAAGGGCAAGGTGGAGACCGGTGACGCTGCACTGCAAGCGCTGTGGCAAACCATGAACGGCTGCGGCTTTTCCCAAGTGCTGATGCAAGACCTTAAGCGGTTCAATGGTGGGCTGTTCAAAGATTCCGAAGCCTTGCCGCTGGATAACCTGCAACTTGGCCTGTCGATTGAGGCGACGGAGCGGATAACAGCCGTTGGTCCTTACGCACCGGAACACCTCATTATAGCCCGGAGTTCTTCCTACAACGTAACATCGCGAGGAAACCGCCATGAGATCACTGATCACCTACACTGCCATCGCAGCTCTGACTGCACTCCCGCTCATCGCTGAGGCACAGGGTAAAGGGAACGGCAACGGACATGGCAACGGGAATAAACCGCAGTCCGCTCAGCAAAATGGCGGTGGCCACGGAAATGGTAGGGGCAATGGTAATGGGCGAGGCAACGGCCCCAAGCACGGCGACGCAAACCAACGTGGCGGCAATAACGGCAATGGCAATAACCGTGCGCAAGATAACGAAGGGCAGGCTAACCTTGCCCGCATCGCTGCTGGCCTAGCTGCGATCAACGGCGTGATCTATCTCACCCCTGATGTGGACTTCGCCACTATCAGCGATGCCGATCTGGCAGGTATCGCAAACTGCCCTCCCGGTCTGGCGAAGAAGAACCCGCCTTGCGTCCCTCCTGGCCTTGCCAAGCAGGATGTAACGTTTGATGAGTGGACCGGCTATGATGCCGATGCTTTGCGCGGTCTGTTCGATGACAGATGGACAGAATTCGGCCCAGACGAGGTTGACCGACAGCCCACCAATCTGACACAAAATGAGATTTCTGAAATCTTTGGTATTCCGGCAGCACCAGATGGCCAGCGCTATGCGGTAGTCGACGGTCGCCCTGTTGTGTTAAGTGCGGAAGATTACGACAGGCTAATCACCATAAACAGCCTTGCCACACGTCCGACCTATGACGGTAGCGTTCCTATAGCTACGGACGCGGTACTGACTCAGGAACAGCTCATCGCCCGCTATGGTTTGCCTGAACTGTCAACGGGTCAGAACTATTCAGTTCTGGACAACCAACTGATTGCGCTGCCGGACCAGTCTTATGACTTGCTGCAGTTGATCCGCATCTTGGGTGCCGTGTAGTGGAAAGGCATCTGTGATCTAGTGTCAGGGGACGGAGGCCTCGTCTGTTTAGCATTCCGGAGATAATTGTTGACTGCGAAAGTTTGCGCCCCCTAGACAATTGTCCAACAGACTTACTGCGCCCGCCGGCAACTATCGCGCGGGCGCTTCTCGTTCCTGCCCACAAATCAGTACGCCATGGCCCCGGCCCCTTGGGTCCTTGCACGGTTTAGGGCGTATACGGGAGGGCGGAGCGCACAGGAGTGACGCGGCTCAGCAAGAGGGAAAGCCTAAAGGAGTTCTAGCATGGCCCGACTGTCCTCCCTGCCGCAAAGGCTGTCGGGTTCGACCCTTTTCAATTCCTGTGCCATCATTGATGCCATCGGGAGGGGGCATCCAAGCCATCAACGAAGCGAGGACAATCTGTCCTGCGACTAGGAGCGGTTCGACAAGCCTACTCGGCCGTCCGCTCGGAGGCGAAGTACGCCGCGCAGAATCGCGTCAGTGAAGGCTGGGCTGAACGATCCGCGGGCCGAGCGATCTTCTAGGGTGTAGGACGTCTCAAGGACATCAACGTTCATCTCGTCGAGGATCACCCAAAGCGGCAAATGGGTATCCAGTTTTGCTCGACGCGCCTCGGTTTCTGGTATCTGCAGGGCGACCCGACCTGACTCAGGCGCTTTACTGGTGATCGGCGCAATAAACATGACATGGTGCCCGGCCGCGTTCGTGACAACGATCACGACACAACTCGGCCGCTTCTTTCGGCCTTCCGTCTCACCGCGATCCGCCTGCCATTTCCAGAGGTAGTGAAAGTCGAAGACCTGACCCGCAGCCGGAAAGTCAGCGGCCACGGAAATAGTCCTCCAAGCCCTTGTCCAGGAGCTTGCCCAGGTCTTCCGGCATATCGGCAACATCCACCGCGACCTGCGATCCACGTCCCGATGTAAGAGCCTCGAACCGTTCCATCGACATGACCACGAAGCGCGGCTTGCGATGTTTCGTGATTGCGACAGGGGCAACCGTCGCGGCCTCGAAAAGATCACCTGTGTTGCGGGTCAGGTCGCCCGCCTTGAACTGTTTCATCTTTGCGCTCCACTAAGTTTCTGAATTAGTAAGAATATACGTAATTCATTAATATTCTGCAAGGGTGACTTCGCTGATTGGTATATAGCCCGCCTACTGCTCGCGCCCCGTCAGAAACTCCACCAGCGCCGGGCTGGCCGCACCCCTCGCGGACTTGAGCAGCTCCGAGCCCGCAAGCGAGGCTTTCGACAGGCGCACGAGCCCGCCGGTTTCCTCAATGCGGTAGCAGCGGCGTTTTTGCCGCATATGCCTGTAGAGAGGTGGTTCGGTTTGTCTGAACAGATTCCGGGCATTTCTTAAGTAACGTCTGATCAACGGTGCCGGCTATGTCGAGATTATCGCTTGAGCGCAGTGTTGCCTGATTTCGATGGCGAAAGCGGCCTACCGCATACTTTCCGTGCGCGGCGTCACATCCGTTTTCGGTCGGACTCGTCTTCATGCCATCAGCTTTCGTCGCAACAGAAACAGATTCCCGAGCGCGAACAACGTAAAGAGTTGCTCACGGTTTTTGACGAGGCCGCGGTAGCGTGTCTTCACATGGGCGAACTGGCGTTTGATGACGCGGAAGGGACGTTCGAATCTGGCGCGGTGGATTCAAAAATGAAGTTCAAATTTTTTGTCGAAACAGAGCATTGCATGAAATTTATCAATGGGACGCACATACTCCAACCACAGTCTGGTAGAACGCCACACCATTGCAAAGTGGCGTGAAGTGAAAATTCAGTCGTTGACATTGCGACATCGCTTGTGCCGCCCGGCCTTGGAACGATGCGGGACGTAGGACCTGGGCGCGTTCCGGTCAATACACTGCCTGCGGCGGCAAAGCTTGAGATGTCTTCTCCGTGCAGCGTGGGTCAGGGTCGTTCGGCTGGCAGGCTCACGCCCTACGAATATACTTGCAAAATCTGGACATCAGAGCAGGATAGATTCATTAACACGCCGATCCACCAGATGCTGGGACTGAACACCTAAAAGAGAACTGCTTTGGCCATGTCTTCGACACGCAGAAGACCGCCGCATTTTCGGCGACGAGCGAGAACGCGCAGCGCGAGGATTTGCATCCCGCAGACGAAATCCGCGACTCCGGCGCGATGTACACGCGCGGCGTGAAGGTCGCAGACATTCGGGGTCCGTTCGCCGCAACCGCAAATCGGTCGGGAACATTTCGATCTGCTGCGGGTGGGTCACTTTGGCGGGCCCCATTTGGCGCTGTCAGTGAGGAACCGTTCGTATCGCTGCGTGGTGATCTGCATTTCCTGAAACACCCTGACGCGCTCGGCATCGAGGCAGGCAATGTATAGGGACGCATGGCGAAAATACTGGTCGAACTCTCCTTTGAACTCTTCGCGGAAGTCGTGCGCCAGCTCGGCCGTTGTCGGCGCTGGCGCGATCGGTGGATCACACCATTCAGCGAAAGCGGTTCCGGGGCTGACCACGACCAGCAAGGCGAGGATGGAAAGCGGTTTCATCGGTCGATGGTCCCTTCCCTCACCGCCTGACCGTGAACGGCAAGCTGGGCCGCAAAGCGCGGGGCGTTGTAGGTGGATTGGATCGCGGCCACGCGCTGTTCGTAGGCATCGGGGCCTATGGCACGGCGCAAGTCGCTTTCGTGGAAAGCCCGATTAGCGAAAGGCGCAGGTCGCGCCATAAGCTGAACCGGATCGGTGCAAGCGGTGGGCGGTGCTGCTGGCACTGGTGCTTTTGGCTTGTGTTGGAACGTGGGCTTGGCCTTGCGGACAAAGGCCACAAGCCACGACAGGGGCGCTATGGCCCGGTCGTGTCGGACGTTGAGCATATGAAACCCTTTCCACAGAAACTGCGTGTCCATGCCTGCGGCTTCGGTGCCTTTCTTGGCATCTTCGATGATCGCGGCAAACGGCGTTTGATAGACTGACCCTGCCCAGTCCAATATCTGAATGGATGAAGGCGTATCATTATTACTTTTTGTTCTTGTATATAGTGAAGGCGGCGGTGGACTGCCGGTCACTCGTTTTTCATAGGAAATATCAGCGTTTTCAGCCGGTGATAGACCCTCGCCACGGACAGCATTTACGTCCGCGCCATGGACCTTAGAAAATGTGAAAAGGTGCCGGTCATGGTGGCGGCGCTCTATGGTCAAGCCAAACAAGTGCGCCAGCTCGTCCAGGGCGGAACGGATGCTACGGTCGCTGATCCCGGTGATGGTCTGCAACTCCTTCATCGTGAAGGCGGCGAACCCGCACGGTGCGCCTCTGAATTTGCCGTCATAGCTGATGTAGCCTGCCAACGTGTTTGCGATGCGTAGTGCTGCCCCTGTCATGGGGGTGCGCGCAAACAGGCGCATGAAATCCCCGCTGTGGGGGATGGTTGATGTGGTCACTGGTCTTATCCTCGCTCGGTGAAGCGAAGCGGTGGTTGAGCAAGTTTCTCCTGTTCGCACAGGTGCGTTTTTTGTTGCTCACCGTGTCGGGAGGGGATAGAACGGGAGCTGATACAGTTTGGTCGATCTAGGGACGCCAATCCCTCGGCTCTAAAATCCCCCCCGCAGGTTTCCGCCTCGCGGGGGTTTCTGTTTCTGAGTTGTGGTTTTGCGTTTTGGTCGCGATCCTCTTAACTGATGAGCGACGTCATGCTCTGTGTCGATGCTTGCCGCGATTATTGAGTTTGGCGGGATGCCGCGCACTCGCCCTAGTAACTGACAAATTCGTAGCCGTGCTTGCCAGCGTGATCAGTCCACTCGACGCCAACGCCGCGGACGGAACCTCTGGTCGGGCAGCCCTTGCTCGGGATCACCCAAACGGGCGCTTCATCTGATGATGCGCCTTGCCACGAAAAATCTCCCTGCGTTCCATAGCTGCCGAGCGAGATTGACCCCCATTCGCGGCATCCATCTTCGCGGGAATCGACATGCCGCCAACTGCGAACATCCCAAACTTTGATCGAGCGCACGAAGTCATAGATTGGGTCGGATATGTCTAAGTCGGACCCCTGCCCTGCGACCAGTTGCAGGATCGACGCTGCATCTGGCCGATACTCTGGATCGCGGAACACGGCGGGGTTGGGCGTAAGCGTTGCCTCCTGACTTCCGGTCGGGATGGACTGCATAGGAAGCTGGGCGTCAGGAAAGGTGACTTCATAGAGCCGCTGCATGGGGCTGGTGGGTTCTCCTTCGTAAGAGGCCCCCATCGGACAGCGCCATATCTGGAGCGGCGGTTCAATCGGCCAAGGCGTCACCCGCCGGATGAAGGTGGCATATGCCAATGTGCATTCGGCAGACTTAGGCCAGCCGCCAGCCAGACATAACAGGATGGCGCAGTCCACGTTGAGCGCCGCGTTCGCTTCACGCGGTGCGTTAAAGATCGCTGCGGCTGCAGCAGCCGCCGTAAGTGATGTTGATCTCAGAAATTTCAGCATGTCAGTCGCTCTCGCGTAACGTTATAGGATTGCGTGTTACCCTATAAAGTTACTTAAAGCCAAGCCCGATCTCTTGGCAACGCCATAAGAGCCGACTTTGGTGCGTTTACCGCCCGTTTCCCGTCAGTAGGCGGGTAACGCTGAAGCCGGCCCACATGATCTGAGGCGGAAGTGACAGTGAATAATGACCGCAGTTCAGCTCCAAAACGCGGTGCCGTGCGCCTGAACCCTTCAACTGCGCCACAAGCTGATGCGATAGTTCTGGCAAAACTACCGTGTCCCGCTTCGCTAGGACGATTTGAAGATCGAGGTCAGGTCGCGCCAGCTTTCCCGCATAGTTCTCCAGATTGAGGGGACTCCAAGCGCGGCGGAGTTGCGGCAGGTCAATTTCGTGTTCTAGGCTGGCCCTGATATGTTGGGTGGCCCGCCCTGTCCAAACCATATCAGCCAGGCTTCCTGCTGTGAGGAACAACGCCGCCTTCTTCACGGTCTGATCGTGGGCCGCCACCAATCCGGCCACCCAAGATCCAAGACTCATGCCGAGGACCGAGACTTGTCCGTAGCCTTCGTTTTTCAGAATCTGGACCAACTTTCGCCCGTCCAAAACGGCCTGCCGCATGGATCGAATAGTGCGGCCCAGGTTAGGGCTTAGCATGTCGTCAGCGTGTGATGCGGCCGGTCGGCTGCGTTCAAGGTGATAAGGCATCGCGATCTGCACGACCGTAAAGCCTTGGCTTGAGAAAAACCTTGCGATCTGACGCGACCGCGAACTTGCGTTCCAATGGTGGAAGATCACCAGTGCATGATCGTTCGAACGGCTTTCTGTCACCTGCGCACGGACGATGTCGTTGGGGTCTGTTTTATTCAAAATTGGCGATTGAAATTCGATCCATCCGTCTTGTCGGTCATAGACACGATTGGACTCAGAAGGTGCATGAAAGAAGATTGGATCAGCCACGGCCCTGTCTGCCAGTGCACAGAAGTCGGCTATGTTTGCAGCGCGGTCTGCGGCTGGAAAAGCGAGCTGCGCATCGAGGGTGAGTATCGTCGGTTGTTTCGCCGCGTCGCCGCGTTGCGCCCGTTGTTCGTCCCAGCGATCAAGCCATTTATGATACAACGCCGTTGTCTCCTTCATCCGCCGGCTTTCGCGATCCATAGCCCGGATCAACCAGCCCAAAGACCGAAATCAAGATCGCGGTCCATATCAAAATTGAGAAACCATTGAACGCTCCGATAGAAACATAGGCCACGACCAGTATCAAAATCGCCGCTATCATCTTAGATAAACCAGCGTTGGGTCCACTGTCGGGGCCAACGCGAAATAGCGTGTAGAAAAAAGGAACGATGGTTGCCAAGCCAATGATCAGGCTTGTGTATTGTGTTGGCGAAATATAATTTTTCGCAGAGAATGACTCGCCGTGCTGAAGCAAAACCAAAAATGTATCATCAGCTAACCAGCCTGGAACGCTTGTGCTGTCTGTCACCAGATAGCCCGCTTCCAGCTTCATACAGATTGCCACAAAAAGCCCCATAAGGGTGCATCGGAAGACGCCCCGCACGATCCTGTCGCTGATGGATGCGGTACGGTTGGATGCGTCTGGGCTATGGTCGTCTTTATTTTCTTGCGCAATCTCCCAAAAGTCATGGGACACGGTGTAGAGCAAAATAAGTCCGACGAAGAAAAGGTAGAAGCAAAGGCTCATGTAAAGATAGGCGACGCCTGTAAACACGGCTTCCTGCCCGACCGATATGACGTCCGGCCGCTCTATCCCGACCGATCCCCAGTCGATCGGATGATCGCTGCTGCCGTCCATCAAGGGTATCAATCGGACGCTGACCCACTGAAAGATGCCTGCGAAACCCACGCATATGATGAAAACAGCCCAATATGTGTAGCGTGACGCCTCGACCTTCCTCATCCAGCCTACATCGGTCTCTGCGCCACGACAGTTGTCCAGATGCAGTGGTCGTCCCTCGTTTTTCCAGTAGGCCAATAATTCTACGGCAAATCCGAAAAACAGCGGCAGAAAAACCATAAAGAGGAGCGTCCAGTTCGGGGCCCACAGGAACCCAACCTGCTTGATGATGCCGTCGTCCCGCGCGTACGTGATGCTGTGGATGCCCACGAAAACAGACACAAAGCCCAACGCGACGGCGCCGGCAAAAACCGATGATGGGAGGTCAAGATAAGACCCATTGCCGAAAATAGTCTCGGACTGGCGAGCAAGACTGAACCGTCGCGGTCGATTATTTTCAAGTTCCAGACGCGCCGCGTCCGGTTCGAGGATCGCGCTCTCATCAGCGACAAAGGGCGGTTCCTCTATACTTCGGCGCTGTCTGCGTTTCGCGGTCAACCGAGATTGCGAGGCGCTCAGTTCGGCTTGCCATGCGCTTGTCGCCCCGGGGTCGCCGCAGCCCAATATCCTAGCAAGCCAGCGGATATTTTCAGAACTGATCCCCTTATCGTTATCCTGAAACCAGAGCTGCACGGTCCGAAGATCGATGCCTGCACGGTTGGCGTCGATTTGTGAGATTGCCTCGGCAAGAAGATCAGGCGTCCACGGACCTTGAGGAAAACCGTTTGCGTCAGCAGGTCGCCCTGCGCCAGCAGCGGCAAGGTGCCTAAACAAAGTTTTGAAATCTTCATTTTCACCGCTTGGAGCGACAAAATACTTTCCTTTCACCACCAACGGCTTAAGACCTTTCGTTTCGCTCGTTTTCGTTCATGCTTCGTTAACCTTCGTATCATGACGTGCTGTCCCTCACCATCGCAGTACAACCACAGGGCGAAATACCGCCTCTGGCCGGAACGTGCAGCGTTCTTGTCTATCAATGTCTATGGGGGACAAAAAATATGGGAAAACATCTTGGCAGCAAAGCTTTCGGTGGTGACGATACGATGGGTCTTCTTGTCGAAAGCGAACACGCCCGCGCGATCAAGCGCGTCCTTGATGCAAGGTCGCGCGATGTCGTTGGGTGGCTTTACGAGTGGGGCACAGGGGACCTGTCGATCATGTGGAAGGGCGAACGATGCGATGATGTGATCTACGAATGACAATCGCCCCTTGCCCGACCGTGTAAACAGCCTCCCGATAGCCATTCCGGCTGTCAGGGGGGTGCCGGTCTCAAGAAACCGATCGGGCTTCTGGACTGCCTTTCCGGTAGGGTGGCTCCCAACGACCAAGGTGGTCGAGTGCTCCGTGCTGTATGAGCAGAGATCGCGGCAATCATCAGAGACGATGTGCGGCCAATGAGCATCGTCGGACCTGGCGACACGCCCGGAAATCAACCAAATATCTTTAATTTTGCCGCTCTGCGGCATATTGATGCCCGAGTTCGGGCGTAGCTGCAAAATGTAATCTTATAGGCTTGCGTCCAATAATATAAATATGTAGGAGTAAGGCACCCGTGAAGGGTGCCGGTACCTGTCTATTGAAAGGACCGCCGGCTTGGACAGCGAACTAGATAAAGAAGCGCCGAATGTGGTTACAGAACCCGGGTTCCGCCATCTCCTGGCAAATGGCTATCAAGCCGAGGTCGTATGCAAAGCCGAAGCGTATCGTAAGGCGTCGGTCTGGTATGGCGAGTGGATTGTGCGCGTCATCAATGACCAACAGACCATCGAGAAAGTCCTTGTCACATCGCCGCGACGCGTTGGGACCATTGACGAGGTCAAAGTTCGGACATTCAAAACGATCAACGGACTGGTGTCTTTCATGCACGAAATGGGACTTTCGCATCTGGACGTCCCGTTCCAACGCGGGGGCCGATCACGTCAATCGCTTCCTGTTGACTCTAAGGATACCCGCGACAGCTAACCTGCAGCGTCATTGCCTGATTGCCTGTTTCCTACTGACATTCACCAGCCCGGCGCTGGCGGATAGTGCTTGGGGCGGTATTGGGGGCGGTTGGAAAACCATCGGCGGCGAACCAGACGCGCAACACACAATCTCAACATCAAATGCCCCGGTCTCCGTCATCGGTGCATCGCCAGAGGGGCAAGTTCTGCCTGCGGCGTTGGCCGCTGTCCCGGCCGGGGCAGGCACGAACCGCGCCTTGGCGCGGTCAGTCGCATCGCGCTATGCCTCGCATCCCATCGTCAAAGCGGCCGGGATCGACCCGCGCGAGTTCATCATTTTCTTTGACGTGATGATCCAGACCGAAAGCGGTTTTAACGACCGCGCCCGCAGCCCTGTCGGTGCAATCGGTCTGGCGCAGCTCATGCCGGGAACCGCCCGAATGCTGGGTGTCGATCCATATGAAAAGTCCCAGAACCTTGACGGCGGTGCACGGTACCTGATCGCCCAGATCGCAGAATTTGGAACGCTCTCGCTGGCCGTGGCGGCTTACAACGCAGGCCCCGGCGCGGTGCGGACCTACAAAGGCGTCCCCCCTTACCGGGAGACCGAACGGCATGTCTCGAAAGTCATGTCCAACTACGAGCGCCAGTGGCGGCGTATTTCCTCACAGGAGTAATCACCTTGAACATGAATGCCTACCGGGCGGGCGCGCTTTGCGCCAGCGCCCTGATCCTTTGCGCCTATGGCACAGATCTTTCGGCGCAGGATATCGACTTCACGAAGGCCGAAGATGCGGGCAACCAAGTCGTTGCCTTCATGCGCGGCCCGCTTGCGACCATCGCGTTCGTGATCGCGCTGGCGGCTGCGGGCTTCATGGCCGCGATGAACCGCATTAGCTGGGCGTGGCCCGGTGCCGTGATCCTCGGTGCTGTGCTGGTGTTCGGCGGTCCCGCGTTTGTCGATAGCCTCCGGTCGATCCTGTCGTAATGGAAGAAACTGTCGTCATAAAAGGGCTGACCCGGCAGGCCAAAATGGCTGGCCTGCCCCTGCCCTACTTCATGGCGGTGGTCGGCCTGACCGTGCTGCCGTTCATGGTCACGAAGGTGCTGCTGTGGCTGCCAACCTTCGCGATCTGGTATTTCGGCGCACGATCCATCACCGCGATCAATCCCAACGGCCACCGCGTGATTGCCATGCGGTTGCGTCATTTGCCGCAGAGTTTTGGCCGCACCCCTATCCGTTTCCAACGCTCCACAAAGGGCCGTGCATCCAATGTATGAACTTTATCGCAATATGCCCTACGGGGTCGAATTTGACGACACGACCATGATCCTGCGCGACGGCTCGGTCTGCGCTGCGTTCGACGTGAGTGGCATTGATGCGGACACGTCGGATTCTTCCGACGTGCTGGACCTGCGCGTCCGCGTGTCCCAGATCCTCAATGGTCTGGACGAAAGTTTCAGCTTCTTCATCCACCGCTTTCGGCGCGATGTGCAGATCAGCGGCTACACCAAGCCGGTGCATCCCTTCGCCCGTGCGGTCGATGATGCGTGGTTCGACGGGTTGAACGCCAGCCAGCCGAAAGAGGCCGTGATCGTCCTGACGATTGTGCGGGCGAATAATAACGCGCTGCGGGTACCGCTTCTGGGCAAAGCTCTCAAGCGGGTCGGCCGGAAAAATCTGGCGGAACTGGCCAGGTCGCTTTCTGAACTGACGTCCGTGTTTGCCGACGCTTTGAACGTCACCCTGTCACCGCTGTCTATCTCTGACGGCGCGTTCGGGTCGGCCATGGCGGTGCTGAACTTCCAGCCCTACACGCCCATGCGCCGTGGTCTTATGACGCTTGTAGCGCAAGACGTGAGCGACGTGTCGCTGGAATTTGGTCTGGACGGCATTGTCGATGTGAACGACGGCGAAGCGGTCGCGGCGGTTGTCAGCGTCAAGGAAAACCCGACGGCCACGACGCCCGGCGCTCTCGATGCCTTGGGTGCGTTGGACGACGTTGTTGTGGTGCATAGCTATGCACCGATCCACCGCGATAACATTGTAGAACAAGCCCGCACCCGCATCCTTCAGATGCAGGCCAGCAACGACCTGGCACAACGTGTGGAAAATCAGCTTTTTGAGGCCGTAGACCGGATCGAGTCGGGCGAACTCGGTGTAGGCGAGTATCGCCTGACGATCCTCGTCCGCGCACCCGACCGCAAAGAGCTCGACGCCCGGATGTCTGATGTCATGAGCATTTGCCAGCGGGCCGGGTTTCGGATGCTGCGCGACCGGGCGGCGACGGCCACTGAACTTCTGTCCTGCCACCCCGGCAACGGTCACATGACGGCAAGGTCGTCTTATGTGACCTCGGAAACCTTTGCCGATCTGGCGAGCCTGCACGGCGCTGACATTGGCGCGGGCGTTGGTGAAGTGCCTTGGAACGAACCGATCACGGTTCTGGAAACCGAACGCGGCACACCCTACCGCTTCAACCTGCACCCGCGCGGTCTGCCTGATGCCGAACCGACGAACGGCCACACCCTCGTTCTGGGGCCGTCGAACGGCGGCAAGACGACCACCACCCTGTTCCTCGCGGCGCAAGCTCTGCGGCACGGCGGGCGGCTGATCGCACTGGACAAGGACCGGGCGATGGAAATGCCGATCCGCGCGATGGGCGGCACCTATGCCGCGGTGAAGGTGGGCGAGCCGACCGGCCTCAATCCCCTGCTGACCGAAACCGGCCCGCGTGGTGAAGCATGGCTTCTCGGCTGGTTCTCGGCCCTGCTGGAAAATACCGGCAAGCCCCTGACGCCGACACAAAGCCAAGCCCTCAAAAGCGCCATTCGCCAGAACGCCTCCGCGCCTGACAGCCTCAAGAATTTCTCGCAATTCGTGTCGCTGATCGGTGACGCCGACGACGGCAACGACCTCGCCCTGCGGGTCCGCGAGTGGGGGCCTGACGGGCGCTATTCGTGGGTCTTTGGTGAAAGTGACGATGTGCTGGTCAACTTTGGGGCCAACGATGTGACAGCCCTCGATCTGACGGAAGTGCTGGCGGCAGGGACCGAACGCACGGCCATTCTGGCCTACCTGTTCCGCGCCCTCGAAATGGTCATGGAAGAAAAGCGGCCGATGGTGCTGGTGGTCGATGAAGCGTGGCAGGTTCTCGATGATCCCTACTTCGCGATCGAGATGAAAAAATGGCTCGTCACGGCACGGAAAATGAACGTGGTCGTGGTGATGCTCACGCAGTTCCCATCACAGATTCAGCAATCGGCAGCGAAGTCGATCCTCGAAGGTCTGCCGAACCAACTGATCTTTCCGAACCATCGCGCCGAACCCAACCACTATGACGGCATGTCCATGTCGGACGGTGAGCTGTCCTTCATCCTCTCCAAGTCGTTGCAGGGCCGCAAGGCGCTGCATCGCACGGATACCGGATCGACCATCCTCGATGTGGACCTGGGGCGGCTCGGCCCGCTGCTGACCGTGCTGGGTGGCGGACGGTCGGGGTCTGCCCGGTTTGGCGACGACTACCGCGACTGTCCTGACTTCTGGCGTGACCAGAACACCTCCGATGATCTTGAAACCTCCCTTGAAAGGCTCGCTCATGTCTAAGGCAATCTTGGCTTTACTCCTTCTGTCCAGTCTCTCGGCTTGTGCAGAAAATCAGGGCCGTCAGACAAACTGCTGGTCCTCGAACGCGCTAGCATTTGCCGCGTCTGACGCTCCGACCGCAGCTTGTGATTGGACCCCCATCGGTGAGTAAAATGGTGCGCCTTCCCGCCATGGCGCTTGCGCTGACCGCCTCCGGGGCGGTGGCGCAAGGCGTGCCGGACATTGATGTGTCTGCAATCGTGCAGATGCAGTCGATCAACGCGGGCGAGCAAGCCCAGATGGAGCAACAGGCCCAGATCAGCGCCACGCTGACGCAAAACCTCGGATCGCGGGCGGATCAGATCGCCGCCCTGGAGGACACCATCAATATGCTGCGCGGATCGTCGGCCATGACGGCGGACCTCGAAGGCTTGGACGGTATGGTCGCAAGTGCGGTCTATGCAATTGAGGACAACAACCCCTACGCGGGGCGCTTGTTCGGTGACGCGCGTGAAACCATCGAGTCGATGATTGCCCAGACGGCAGTAAAATTCGGCAATGACCCGGCGCTGGAGGCAATCGGGATCAACGCGGTGGAGTTTCGGTGCTGGTTTCAGGCGCTGGTCAAACAGGAAAGCCGGTTCCAGATTGGGGCGCGGTCGCCAAAGGCGGCGTTCGGACTGACGCAGATCATTCCCGGCACGGCGCAAGACCTCGGCATCTATCCGGCCTACTACACCGACCCCCAGCTGCAACTGGACGGCGGGGCGCGCTACCTGATGCAGCAAATTCGCCGCTTTAAAAGTATGCCCTTGGCGCTTGCAGCCTACAACGCTGGCCCCGGTGCCGTGATGAAATATGACGGCATCCCGCCCTACAAAGAAACGCAGGATTACGTCGTCAAGATCAGCGGTTTCTACAACGTCTATGCCGCCCAGATCAGCGGCGCAGACCAGACCGGGACACTGGCGCTGGCGGAAATGTCGATCTCTGAGATGTCGAACATATCGGACGCGGCCATATCCTACGCCGGATACAGCCAGGAAATTCTGATCCAGTCGCTCTCGCGGCTACAGGAGATTTTGCGGCGTATTTCGCTTGCGGCCTCGGCCAAGGAAGCGATGGACCTCAACAGTTACGCCAAGGCGGAAGTCACGCGCATGGCCGGTGTCCTGACCCGGCTACTGGCGGTGAAGCGCAAGGCGGAATGGGCGCAATATGGAACGCTCTTTGCGGCCTACGCCCGCGACCGTGAATTTTTTGAAGGGATCACAGAATGAACAAGTTGCTCTCGACCGTTGCCGTGGCTCTCGCGCTGACGGGTGGCTCTGCCACGGCGCAAGGTGTTCCGACGATTGACGTGTCCTCCATCGCCCAACTGCAACAGATGTTGGCGGAAGCCCGGTTGCAACTGAATGAGGCTGTCTCCCAGAACCTCAAGCTAGACGACCAGACCTTGAAGCTGATCGCGCAAATTCAGCTGATGGAAGATCAATACAAGGCGCTGACGGACAGCTTTGAGGAAGCAAAGCTGCTGCTCACGACTGATTGGTGGACAGACCTTTTGCCAGAAATTGACGACATTCCGGGCGCGTTGAAAGACGCAACGGAAGGCAACTGGGGTGCGATCGGCACAGGCGGGAAAATTGGTAGCCGGACGACCAGAGAGATTGTGGACGGCATTTTCTCAAGCGCCGGAACATCGACCGAAGACATGACTGATCTTGCCAATAGCGAAGATCCTGGCGCAGCCCGGATCGGCGTTCAGGGTAACACCGGGGCGCTGATGGGGGTGGCTGCGGAAGCCTCGCAAGAGGCGGCTGGAAAAAGTCTCGAACGGATCGAAGAACTGACCGGCAACATTCCCGACACGCAGGGCATGAAGGCGGCAATCGACCTGAACACCCGCATGACCGCCGAAATGGGCATGGCGCTGGCGAACATCTGGCAACTCGAAGCCGCCCAGACCATCGGCCTCGGCCAAGCCGGTGTCATGACGGCGGCTACGCTTGCGGACGAACAGAAATACCTCGACCTTAAACCCTCGGATACGTTGGATTAATGGATAGGAACTTCACCATGAAAACTCTACTGCTGACCTGTGCTGCTGTCGCCGCAATGGCCTCCCCTGTTGCGGCCCAGCGGTTCCAGACCGAAGCCCGCGACGGCGTGCGCTACTTGGTGCCTGCTGAGGAAAGCACACAGAAGCCGCTTGCCAATTTGATCCAATCGCGGGCGATGGAAATGGGCTTTTTTAGCTGGCCGATCCCCACGGAAAAAGTCGCGGCTGACCAAGCAAGTCGCCCGCGCCAAGTATCAAACTGTTCTGGTCACGACGCAGACTATAAACCGGCACATGAATTTGGCGGGGCTGACGATTGGCGGCTGGCTAATATCGGAAGTGCCAAAGCATTCATTTATGAATGGATGGCCTACGACAATGCGATCAAGGCTAAGGACTGCACCTGCGATACGCTCAAAGCGGATTGGCCCGCCGCTGTCGCGGCCTTTGATACCTTGACCGAAGGTGTCGAAAACTTCCGTTTCTATACCGATGTTCCCGGTCGGATGCGGGACCAGATCAAACACGACTATGACCGCATGTGCGACATTACCATGCTGCTCGAACTGGAATAATTGAATGGCAATCGTCGCAGACATCATGGGTTTTATCGACACCGCTGTAAGCGGTGCCGCACAGGATACCTTCGTGGCTGTGGCGAACGGCTACGGCGGTATCATCACGATCTTGGCCGTCATGGCGTTCATGGTGTTTGGTATCGCTGTGGCGCTGGGTGTCGTGACCGCTCGCGCCGGAGATATGACGCAACTGGTTCTTAGGATCGTCCTGATCTTCACGTTTGGGCTGTCGTGGGCCAATTTTGAAGTGATCTACGATGCCCTGACCAATACCGGCGACGGACTTGTGACTGCTCTTTTCTCGGCGGCAAGTGATGGACCTGCAACGTCTTCGATTGACCAAGCGGAGAAGTTTGCAGCACAGGCGCAAGAAACGGCTGGGTCAGTTATCAAAGCGGAAAGTGCCATAGCGCGGGGTTTCCTCGGAGCGATCATGTATCTGCTGTTGGCCCTGCTGCAAGCTGCCTACATTCTGGTCGCAGGGTTCGCCAAGATCATGATCGGTATTCTGGTCGGGCTGGCACCCTTCGCAATTGCGGCAACATGCCTGAACCGGACGCAATTTCTCTTTGAGGCATGGGTGTCGTCGCTGATCGGCTACTTCATGTATCCGGTCGCCGCTGCTGGTGTGATGGGGTTCGTGGCGACGGTGGCGGAACGGGCATTCACATCGAGAAGCGAAGAAACCCTGATCGGAATTACCGGCGTGGTCGTTGTTATCATCGTCGGCATCTACGGCCTGCTAACGATCCCGCAAGTCGCCTCGAACATCACCGGGCAACTGAACCTCGGCGGCATCGCCCCGCAGGCTTTGAGCATCGTCAGCCGTCCGGCAATCAAAGCTGGTGAAATCGGAAAAGGTGCTGCGACGCAGATCGCGAGTGGTTTCACGACGGGCGGCGAAACTGCCCAGCGTGCCGCCCAGACCCGCCGCTTCGGATCGGCCACGGACATGAAGCTGGCGAACGTTGGCGCAAAACTTTCAGGCAATGCGGCTGGTCGTTTTGTCCAGCGACGGCGCGACGTGCAATTTGCCCGCGCGTCCAACGAACGCCTCCGGGCCAAAGCTAAAACTTAACCGCAAACGCGACCTCATAGATTGGAGAACGGCATGACCTCGCTCACTGCTGAACAGAGAAAGATTCTCAAAAGCCCACTTTCAAAGGTCGCGCCGCATGATCGCGCCGACGTGGAAAAAGCGGTCGCTGCGGCCAGTGAAGCGGGCGGTTCCTACTTCATTGCTGAAACCATCCTCGGGATGCGCCAGCGGGAAAAACGAGCCTGGGCCGTGGCCGTCGTCGGGATGGTTCTGGGGCTCGCCGGGGTCGGCATGGGGGCCTACGGGCTGGCCCATAATGAGACCCAAGCCTACCTCGCAATCGTGGACAAGGACACGGGCGTCGTAGAGCGCGGCGTCAGCGTAGACCGCGCCAGCGTGGACCAGCAACAGGCGGTCGTGGAAAGCCTGATCTACGCCTACGTCATGGACCGTGAAACCTATGACGCGGACGACAACGAATATCGCATCCTGTCGGTGTTCAAACGCTCTGCAATCCCAGTCCGCCAGTCTCTCGAACAGCTGTGGACGCCGGGTAATTCCAACTATCCGCCCGAAAGCTACGGCGTGGACGGCAAGGTCGATGTGTCGATCAACAACGTCCTGATGATCGACAACGACACGGCACAGGTCCGGTTCACCAAGACGCTGCGGCGTCCCAACGCCCCTGTCCAGCGCGGCGATTTCGTCGCAACCGTCACCTACAACTTCAATCCCAGCACGGTCGATAACAACCTGCTCCTTTGGCAAAACCCGTTCGGGTTTCAGGTCACTGGCTACCGTGTCGCATCGGAAGGAACGAGCGAATGAACAAGCTGCTGTGCGCCGCCTTGTTGGCGGCCCTTGCCACCCCTGCCCTCGCAGAGACAACGCCGCGGTCGATGCGTGTCGATGCGCGGAGCGCTGTCGCAATCTATCAGGAAGGTCAGGTATACAAGATCAACACCCAACTGCGCCGGGTCACGCTGATAACGCTGGCCCAGGGCGAACGCTTTGTAGATTTCAAAGCCGGTGACACGGAAAGTTTTCAATTTGCCGACACGGACGGCGGCAACGCAATTCTAGTCAAGCCAGTGATCGCGGGGGCCGTGACCAATGGCGTGATCGTCACGAACCAACGGTTCTATCTGGTCGAACTGCACGAAAGCGCCTCGGCGCGTCCGCATTACTCGGTCAGCTTTCAATCGCCAGCCGGAAGCACGGCGGCGGCGGCGCAATCCTCGGTGCCTGCGGGGAAACCGCAAACCTATGTGATTTCCGCCGCCACGAAGGACGCTCAGATAAAGCCGGTGAATGTCTATGACGACGGCAGGCGCACGTTCTTCACCTTCAGCCCTGACGCGCCGATCCCCAGCATCTACCGGGCCGACGCTCAAGGCCGGGAATACATCGTCAACGGTCGCACGGATGGAACGCGCGTGACGGTCGGATCGCGGTCTGACCGTTGGGTCATTCGCTATGGCGACGAATATATCTGTGTTCAAAGCGGGAGAATTACCAATGGCTGATGAGATGGAAAACCGCGCCGCCCGCTTGAAGGGTGGCAAGAAGAAGTCAAACGTTCCTGCCCTGATTGGTGTGGCGCTGATAACTGGCCTCGCAGCCGGTGGGGCTGGCGTGTCCTATCTGGTGGGACGCGATGGTTCGGTGACGATCCCGCAACGCGACACGTCCGATGCGTCCGAATTTCAGCGTGAGGCGACGGACGGCTTCACGCCGGTTATCACCCCTGCCCCTGCCTTTCCGGTGACAGAGACTGGCCCCTCTGATGCGGAAATTGAACTGCAAAGGCGGCTGGACGAAGTGACCCGGCAACTGGACGCGGCCCGCAATCAAGAACCCGCCGCCCCTGTGGTGGATACAACCCAACTTGAAACGCTACAGACACAACTCGACAGTCTGGCCGCTGATATGGCGGCACGCTCGGCGGAGGTGCAGGATCTTGCCAACGAGCGTGACCAGCTCAACCGCGACCTGGCGCGCACTCAAGCGGAAAATTCCAGCCTGCTGCTGCAAGTCAATCAGGCCAGCGACGACTCTCTAGCCGAACAAATGATGGCTGAAGAACAGGTGGCGCGGCGACAGGAACTTGAACGGCGGCGGGCAAAAGCGGAATCCATTCACCAAGCCCAGATCAACAGCCCTATCGACGGTATGTCAGGCGGCGGGACGGAAAGTGAAGGCCGCGACTATGCCGGCGATGAGGCGTTCATCCATGCCGGGTCCGACAAGATTGCACCGACACAATCGAGGGTGATCGGTGCGCCGTCCAATACCGTCATGCAAGGCACGGTGATTGAGGCCACCCTGACGACGGGCATTAACTCGCAGCTCTCTGGCACGATCACCAGCACTGTCTCCTACGACATTTGGTCATTCGACATGAGCCGGGTGCTGATCCCGCGCGGGTCACAGATGTTCGGGCGCTACGCGAACGAAGTGGCCGTTGGTCAAAAGCGGGTGCTGGTCGCATGGGACCGGGTTGTCACGCCCAACGGGCAGGTTGTGGACCTTGAAGCCTACGGGTCGGATCGGCTGGGACGGTCTGGTCTGACCGGCAAGGTCAACAGCCGGTTCCTGCAACGGTTCGGGTCGGCGGCACTGATTTCAATATTCAGTGCGGCCCCGGCTGCTGCTGCGGCCAGCGTCCAGAACGATGAAAGCGCGATCCTGGCAGAGGCCGTCAGCACGGACGCCAGCGACAACGCCAGTGCGGTGATCGAAGAATACCTGTCACTGGCGCCGATCATCACTGTCGAGCATGGCTCGGTGATTATGGTCATGGTCACGAACGACATGGAGCTGTTCTAGTGTCCTCCTACCTCGCGGAATATCTCAAGCCGTTCGATCCTCTCTTTCAGGATCGAACGGTGATCGAAGTCGTCATAAATGGTGACGGTCAGTGCTACGTCGAACGGCAGGGCTTGGCCCAGATGGTGCGGTCCGCTGACCACGACATTACGCCGCAAGCCGCCAAGGACATTGCACAGCAAAGCGCGAACGCATCTGCGACCGCGTTGACGGAAAAAGCGCCGCTGCTGTCCACGTCCGTTGAACACGCGGGGATAATGCTGCGCGTCCAAGCGGTGATTCCGCCCGCGTCGGCCAGCGGCACGGTCCTGTCGTTTCGCATATTCAGACCGGGCCATACCGGCGAGCCGCGCACCTTCACTTTTCTACGGGACGATGTGACGGCCTCTCAGGACGAAGAACGGATTGAAAAGCTGCGCCACATCGAGGGCATCGCCCGGGTCGGTAGCGTCGATGATTTTCTGAACGAAGTGCTGCGGCTGGAACTGAACATCGTAATCGCGGGCGGCACGTCCACCGGCAAAACGGAGTTGGGGCGGCGTATGCTTTATCTGATCCCCGACCACGAACGCCTGGTGACGATCGAGGATTCCTCCGAACTGCGGCCGCGCCAGCCCAACGTGGTCAGTCTGATCGCAGACCGATCCCCGGCCAGCCCGCGCACAGCGGAAAAACTACTGCAGGCGACCCTGCGTCTGCGTCCTGACCGAATCATTGTGGGCGAGCTGCGCGGGTCAGAGGCAGCAACGTTTCTGGAAGCGATCAACACCGGCCACGGTGGGTCGTTTACGACCCTGCACGCCCAGACCGCCCGCAAGGCAATGGCCCGGTTGGCACTGATGGTGATGGGAACGGGAACGCAACTGCAATATGCGGAAGTCATGCGGTATCTGCGGTCGACAATTGACCTTGTCATTCAGGCCGGTCGGGTGAGAAATGAGAGGGGCATCGTGGAGATTTACGTGCCGACCCTCGATATTTTATAGCTGTCAAACGTCGTGTATCGTTGCCTCGAGGGGTCGGATTTTCTGAGTCCAATCGGCTCGAATCGTCAGGCAGGCCTGTCCCAAACGCCAAACGTTTCTGACCGAAACCGGAACTTCGCTGCAGGCCGAAAGGAGGTCTACTAAGTGGGAAAAGCCGCCGTTGGAAAGATCGACTTCGGGTCCAGCATTTCGATCATCCCTGCATGCCCGTACGCGTATTTCGGTTTTTACTTCAATTTGGATCAGCTTGCCGAACTGAATCTAAAGCGGCGGAAATCATCACTGTTGCGCGGTCTGCATCTTGGCCTTGTACCGGAAAGGATGTACGGACGACGCTCCGGTCGCAGCCTACCCGGATAACAAAACAAGGGTTATAAAATGAAGACGATCGTCATCTGCTCCGGCGGGCTCGATTCTGTTTCACTCGCGCACATGGTCGCGCAAGAACGACAGCTGACCCGCCTTGTGTCTTTTGATTACGGACAACGTCACCGCAAGGAACTGGACTACGCAGCCCGTTGTGCAAAGCGGTTGGATGTCGCCCATGACATTATCGATCTGCGCGGTATCGGTGTGGCACTGACAGGATCGGCCTTGACCGATGATATAGACGTCCCCGACGGTCATTATGCCGAAGAAAGCATGCGCATCACCGTCGTGCCGAACCGCAACGCCATCATGCTGGCCGTGGCCTTTGGCGTGGCGGCGGCACAGGGCGACCAGGCCGTGGCAGCCGCAGTCCATGGCGGCGACCATTTCATCTATCCCGACTGCCGTCCCGCCTTTACGCAGGCGTTCGAAGTTATGCAAAAGGCTGCGCTGGAGGGCTACGCAGATGTGTCGCTTTACACGCCTTTCGTGCATCGGACCAAAGCTGACATCGTCACGGAGGGCGCGCGCCACAACACGCCCTTCGCAGAAACGTGGTCCTGTTACAAAGGCGACAAGAATCATTGTGGGCGGTGTGGAACCTGCGTTGAGCGGCGTGAAGCGTTTCAAATAGCGAACGTCGCCGACCCTACCACATACGCGGATCCTGAGTATTGGGTCGAAGCAATTGCACAAAAGGACCGTGACTGATGTACCGGATCACTAAGGAATTCCACTTTTCAGCATCGCACCAACTGTCGCATCTGCCCGATGGCCATCAATGTGCACGCTTGCATGGCCACAACTATATCGTCGTTGTTGAACTGGCATCGGCCTCATTAGACGCCGACGGATTTGTACGCGACTACGGCGAGCTAAAACTGCTTAAGACTTATATCGACGACACGTTCGACCATCGCCACCTTAATGACGTCATGCGCGAGGCCTCGACCGGCGAAAATATGGCGCGGCATTTCTATGAATGGTGTGTGGCACGCTGGCCTGAAACCAGCAGCGTCAAGATCAGCGAGACGCCCAAAACATGGGCAGAATACCGGCCATGAGCCAATTGCGGATTGCTGAAATATTCGGGCCGACGATCCAAGGCGAAGGCGCGCTGATTGGAGAGCCCACCGTCTTTGTGCGCACCGGCGGCTGTGATTATCGCTGCGTTTGGTGCGATAGCCTGCATGCCGTCGATAAGGCCCATCGCCACACGTGGGCGGCGATGTCCACCGACGCGGTTTGGGAAGAAGTGCAGCGCCTGTCCAAGGGCAATCCGTTGACGGTGTCCCTGTCCGGCGGCAACCCGGCCATCCAGGATTTCACGCAACTGATTGCCCTTGGCCACGCGCAGGGCTACCGTTTTGCTTGTGAAACCCAAGGGTCGATTGCAAAGCCTTGGTTCGGCGAGCTCGACACTCTGGTACTAAGCCCCAAGCCGCCCTCCAGCACAGAGATCGTCGATTGGGCGGCCTTTGATGCCTGCCTGCTGGTCGCAAAAGGCACTGGCAAGATCGTAATGAAAATCGTGATCTTCGACGATGCGGACTATGCTTGGGCACGCGCTGCAGCTGAAAAATACCCTGACTTGCCGCTCTACCTCCAGCCCGGAAACCGTGAGGTCGATCCTGCCGTCGGAGTCGACCCGCAAATACTGGCCGATAAACTGGTGTGGCTGGCCGAAAAGACAATTCAAGATAGCTGGTTTGCACCGCGGGTCTTGCCGCAATTGCATGTCCTGCTGTGGGGAAACAAGCGTGGTGTCTGACCCGTTCAAGGAGACTAAAGTGGAAACGATTTACAGTGACTTGAAACAGCTGGGCGGCCAGACCGATTTGCCGTCCTCTCCCGAAGAGGCTGTTCTGGAACGGGTGTCGAACCCGCAAGCCGACGTGGCCTATTGCGTGCGCTTTACCGCTCCCGAGTTTACATCGCTATGCCCCATGACGGGTCAGCCCGATTTCGCACATTTGGTCATTGATTATGTACCGGGCGAGTTTCTCGTCGAGTCCAAATCGCTCAAACTTTTTCTGGGGTCATTTCGCAACCACGGCGCATTCCACGAAGATTGTACCATCTCGATTGCGCGGCGTTTGGTCGACCTTCTGAATCCGCAATGGTTGCGGATCGGAGGTTACTGGTATCCGCGCGGCGGAATCCCGATCGATGTCTTTTGGCAAACTGGGCCCATGCCAGAAGGTGTGTGGATCCCAGACCAAGGCGTGCCGCCCTATCGCGGCAGAGGGTAGATCGGGCTGACTGCCGGCATTAGATCGGTTGCAGCGTTTTTCCTTGATCGAACACTTCAGCAGCTCGAGAGCGGCCCTTACCGGCCACTCAGCACCGTATTGCCTGCCGCACCGCAGCATTCTCTTAGCGGTCATGCGATGGATCGTCGAATGTTGCATTCCGGAAAGTACGATGTGCGATTTGTCGCATCCAGATAAGCGGCGCCAGCCAAACCATATGGCTCATCGCCATCCTCTTCGCGATTTCAGAACACGATCTATGAAGTGGCACGTTGTCGTTCACCCCACGGCCAGCCAGCGACTTGTCTCATCTGTGATCGTAGAACGCGTCCGCATCTGGCTGCGAATCTCATCCACAATGTTTGCCGTAACCACGCCATTGCGACCGCAGCTTACGCGGCTTGACTGTTCACGGCTGCCAGCGGCGTCCAATTCCACGGCAGTAGTTCATCCAGCCGGTTGATCTTGTGATCATGGATGCGGTCGAGGATGTCAGCGAGATACGCCTGTAGATCAAGGCCGTTTAGCTTTGCGGTTTCAATGATCGTCATGGCGCGTGCAAGTGTTTCCGCACCTGTATCAGCCCCGGCGAAGAGCCAGTTTTTTCTGCCGATTCCGATCGGGCGGAGGGCGCGTTAAGCTGGATTGTTGTCGATGGCCACACGACCGTCTGTCAGTAACAAGCTGAAGGCTTCCCCGCGATTGAGGCCATAGCGGAAAGCCTTGGCGAGATTGCTCTTGCCCGGAATGCGCAGGAGCTGCTGCTCGGACCACGCAAAGAAGGCCTCAACTTTTGTGAGGCTGAACTTTTGACGTGCCGCGTGACGGACGTCAGCAGTCTGGCCACTGATGTCGCGCTCAATGTTATAGAGTTTGCCGATCCGGTCGAGCGCCTCGCGGGCGATCTCGGACTTGGTGGAAATCCAGAAGTCATGGAAGTCACGCCGCAGGTGGGCCCAACCGGCGGCCTCCCGCAAACGGGGTGTGCCATTGGGTTCAGGCGCTTAGTATAGCCTTTGTAGCCGTCTGCTTGAAGGATGCCGCGCGCATTAGCCGGATGGCTGAGGACGTGTTCAGGCGCATTACCCCGTCCTAAATATTTGGCCAATGAAAGCGACCGCGCTCCAAGACTTTATAGTAAAGGCAAAAGCCCTGCCCATCCCAATACAAAAGCTTCAACCGGTCCCCACGACTGCCCCGAAACGCAAAGACCGCACCATTGGCAGGCTTTTGTCGTAGCACGTCCTGGGCCAGCGCCGCCAACCCCGCGATCCCCTTGCGCATATCCGTCACACCACAGGCCAGATACACGCGACCGCCTGTGCCAGGACCGATCATGCCGCCTCCACCGCGCGGATCAGCGCCGTCAGGGCGACCGGATCGGTCGTGCTGTCAAAGTGCAGACTGCGTCCGCCTCGCAAGCGCAATTCAACCACACTCGATGGCGGTGCCTCGGCGACCGGGACATGCGTCACCGGCACTCCGCCCGCAAATGGCAAGTCCAACGGAAAGAAAAGCGCCCCGGCATCGGGTGACCACAGGCCCTTCAGTTCATGCCGCCACGCATAAATCTGCTGCCGCGTGATTTCGTGACGCTGCGCCACCTGTGTCACCGTGGCCCCGTCGATCCCGACCGACATGACAATCTCAAGCTTGTCATCGTCATGCCAGAAGCGCCGCCGCTCCGCCCCAAGAATTTCCCCACGCATCGCAGACCCCGCAGAAGACACGTCGTTAGCGACGTAGTTAAACACGTGTCTTAGATCATCGTCCCGGCCTCAGGCAGGCGGTGCCAATGGCGCGGTTACTCCTGTCGCGACCATCAATGCATAGATTCCGGTTCCTACTTTTGCGCTTTGCGCTTTGCGTAGCGCCGGTCCCGTTCAGCTTTCCGGGCCGCTTCGTAGTCAGCAACGACGTCAACGCTCAGGTCTTTCTCAACGACCTTGAGTGATTCAGCCTCTGCTTTGGCAGCATTTTCGGCCGCCAGAGCGTCAGTGCGCACGGCGTCCTCCTCGTCGCGTTTGTTCTGCGCCCGCTCCGCTTGACGGGCGTCCCGGGCTGTCGCCACCGCTTGGCGCTCCTCCTGCCGCGCCACTCGGGTGGGTTCGGCAGCTTCCTGTGCGGCCCGGTGCGACTGCAGCAGGGCAGCTTTTGCATCGGCCGCAGCGCTACGACGGTCGGCGAAGTCATTCTTTTTGGGGTTTCTCATGTTTTTGTTCCGTTGGACGTATTGTTGCTCAAATTGTCAGGCATGGTCGACGTAATACAAGACGAGCACGGCGACCAGCCTGTCCTCCCGCCACCAAACTTCATAGCCGGTTGAATGAGCACCGGCAGTCCAGGACCTGCTATAGCAGGCACCAAATGATCCCTGTCGCCAAAGCGCCTGCTGTCAGCAGTGTCGCCAGCACTGTCATTTGCAGGTGTGGCTGCGTCAGGACGTCATGTTCTTTCATACGTTGCCTGGCTTTGCCGAACCGGATTGTCGTCGGAAGAATGATGCGCCAGTATTCCTTCAGTATCTCTGAACCTGAACGCGACCGCTGGGACTATGAACAAAAAGGCCCTCAATACGACCAATCTTGAAAAGCTGGGCGCGGAAACGCTTGCCGCCTTAGTGATGGATCTTGTTCAGGGCAGCGCTACTTTGCAACGCAGAGCCCGGCTTGAGATCAGTGCGGCGCAGGGTCCGAAGGATATTTCCGCGGATATCCGGAAGCGGTTCGCCACGTTGCGTCGCTCAACGGCTTTTGTGGACTGGCGAAAGCAGAAGACGTTGGTCAAAGACCTTGCCGGTCTTGTGCACATGATCGAGACGAATATTGCCCCGCTAAATGCAGACGACGCATTCGATCTGCTCTGGTCGTTCCTGCAGTTGGCACCTTCGGTCCATGAGCGCACCGATGACAGCAATGGGGCGGTGGGTGCCGTCTTTGGTGAAGCCATCGACGCTATCGCCACCATTTCCCCACGTATCTCCGTAGATTCCAAAGCGCTTGCGGAGCGTATTCTGGATGCCGTGGCTGACGCGGGCTACGGCGAGTTCGACGGTATCATTGCCGCAACGGCGAATGCCTTGGGTGACGCAGGTCTTGAGCATTTGAAGGTCGTGACGAAGGCTTGGGCCGACATTCCGCCAAGTGCGGATGACATCGAGAGATACAGCGGCTTCGGCCTATCGACCTCTGCCACCGACAGATTCCGGCGGAACAAGGATCTGACACGATCAATCATCCTTGCGGACGTCGCAGACGCGCAGGGTGACGTCGACGCCTACATGGCGCGATACTCATCGAAACAGCTGACCTATGGCACGATCGCGCCAGGCGTTGCATGGCGGCTGCTGGATGCTGACCGTGTGGACGAGGCTGTTGCGATCGTGCGCAAGGCTATGACTGCGGATGCAGAGAGTTCCTACAGGCCGTCCCGCCATGACCTTGATCTGGTGTATGTGGAATGCCTTGAGCGGCAGGGCCGGACAGCAGATCTGATTGAACACCTCTGGCTGAGTTTCACCGAGACGCTGGACGTGGACAGCCTGAGGAAGATTTTGAAATTATTGCCTGACTTTGAAGACGTCGCGGCAGAAGAAAAGGCTCTGGACCTCGCAGAAGTCTTCCCCGATCTGGAGGCTGCGATCGATTTTCTGGTGTCCTGGCCCGCACTGGCCCGCGCCTCACGTATGGTGATGGCCCGCTCGGACGAACTGAACGGCAATCGATATGAAACATTGACCCCGGCCGCCGACGCTCTGTCCGACAAGCACCCGCTCGCTGCTGTTCTATTGCGACGCGCGATGATCGACGATGCGCTCGATGGCGGGAAATCAACGCGATACCGTCATGCTGCTCGGCACCTTGCCGAATGCTGGTCGAGTGACACCGTCATCAAGGACTATGATGCCGTTGCAGACCATGGAGCGTTCTTGGCGCATCTGAAGCAAAAACATCAGCGAAAGTTAGGCTTTTGGGAACTCGTCGACGGGTAGTTTTCGGTTCATAGCAGCCATCCATCGACTGGTTGCTGCGCTGCGACGCGGCCCAGCATTCCGGCCATTCGCTGCGACTGCGAGATAGATTGATCGACGAATGCACACAACGCGGACAAAGCTAATCTTTCCATCAGAATGATGCAGGTCAGCTTCGTGATCCGGAGGAAGGCATGGCTCCCCGTTCGGGCGGCATCCCAATCTGCAAGTGTTGTGCGTGTGAAGCGCACTCCTGGACAATCGTGCGGCGACCGGTGGTCTCGGCTGCGGCCTCTCTTGCAATAGAGAAATATGAGCTTTGAACAGCCCTTCCGTCAGAACCCTTGCCGAGCCAGTTCGGCGGCAATACGCGCCCGAGATTTAACGTCACGTGTCGGGAAAGCCGTGAAGTAGTCCGCCGCGGTCGCATCCGGCTTGCGCCGGCGGATGTCTTGCCCGAGGGAGCCGGTCCGTTCGTGCCGGTCGGCCAGCCCGTTGGCGACAAGCGCGATCATCCCGATGAGGTAGTGCGCGCCAGGCTGGGCTGCGGCACGGTCGGCCCAGCCCGCGGCGGCTTCGTAATCTTCCAGCTGCATGAGCATCTGCGCGCGCACGCCATGCACGCCATAGAGTAGCGGGTCGAGCGGGCTAAGATGCAGGGAGGTGTCGAGCGCAGCGGTGGTCGCGGCAGCGTCACCGATCAGCATCGCGGTGAAGGCCGAGGCATAGAAGCCCTGCGCGTAATTCGGATTCAAAGCGGTAGCCCGCGAAAGCCACTCGGCCGCGACCTCCGGCTCATCAGTCAACCAGAACGACCGCCCCATCGTGAAGTTTGCGAAGGGGTCGAGCGCGTCGAATTCCATCGCTCGCTCGGCGTGGTGCCGGGTTGCGCGCACCGCCGCCGGCCTGTCGGGATCGAGCCGCAGGAACGCCGAAAGGAAGCTGGTGAACGACAGGCCCGCATGGGCGCGGGCGAACGTGGGATCGGACGCGACGGCACGTTCGAAACAAGTCAGCGCCTGCTCGGTATCCGCCGTGGTGAAACGGTAGAGATGCCGCAGCCCGACATGGTAGTTGGCCCAGGCATCCAGGTCCTCAAGCTTGTTAAGCTCAGCAACGCGCGCCTCATTAAACGGGATATGCGTCTCGAGCGCGGCAACAAGATGGGCGACGATGCGCGACCTCAACTCGTCCATCTCGTCGAGTTGAGACTCGAGCCGGTCGGCCCAAAGCACCTGCCGCGACTTGGCGTCGACCAGTTCCAGCGTCACCGCCAGCCCTGTGCCGCGACACTCGATTATCCCTGCAAGGACGTAGCGCGCTGACAGGGCCTTAGTGACCATGTCCATGTCTGCCTCACCCTCTCTGAAACGGAATGACGAGCCGCGCGCGATCACCGCCAGCCAGCGCAGCCGCGAAAGCGCCTCGATGATTTCGTGCGGGATCGCTTCGGCGAACACGGCAAGTGTTGGCTCAAGCCCAAGCGGTCTGAAGGGCAGGATCGCGATCGACGGTTTTCCGAAGATCTGTTCGGGGGGCTCAATGGTGGGCGCGCCATGGAGCACGCAGGCGGGCATCGTTGTCGTGACCTTCGCGACGAAGCGGAAGCCTCGCCCGTGGACTGTCTGGATCATCTCTTGACGCGCGCCGTCGTCGTCCAAGGCCTGCCGCACCGAGCGGATTCGACTGGAGATGCTGGCATCCGAAACGGCCCGCCCGTGCCAGACCGCCTCGACCACTTCGTCCTTTGAGACCATGCGATCATGATGCCGGACGAGGTGAATCAACAAGGCAAGCACTTGGGGCTCGAGCGGGACGGCAACGCCGTGGCGCGCAAGCTGGAACCCATCCGGGTCGAGATGAAAATCTCCGAACGTCCAAGCCATGAAGAAACATACACGAAAATGGCTGCGTCCTACAGGAAATCTTCAGATCGCCTTCAAGCATTGGGCGCTGCCTTGGGTAAAATGGACGGTGTAAGTGGGATGGACCCACTAGCCTCTCAGGAATGGAGACAGGATCATGACGGCACAACCGATTGAAATCCGGAGGTTCGAGACCCCGGACCAGCGGCTCGACATGAAGGAAATGGGTGGCATCTCGATCCTCCAGATGGCCGACGGCAGCACCGGAATGCACGCCATCTTTGAAGAGGGCTGGACCTGGGAGAAAGATGAAAAGCCGCTGCTGGGGTCTCCGGATGCCTGCCCGATGCGGCACACCGGCTACTGCCTATCAGGAAAGCTGGTGGTGCGCATGTTGGACACCGGCGCGGAAACACACATCGGCAAGGGCGACTTCTTTGAAATCCCACCGGGGCACGATGCCTACGTCGACGGAGCGGAACGGGTCGAGATGATCCTCTTCGCACCGCCGGAGCATCAGCACTGACCTGGTAGGGCGCCGTCGCAAAGCGATTTGAAGCCTCAGTCATCCCCCTCGAAGGAAGGGCAGCAACATGCGGAAATACATCATCGAACGTTTCCGGCCGACGCCATCACCGAGGTCAGAACCATCATCGACCCGACGACAGGCACGCCCGTCTGAGAATGCGAGATGCCTTCGCGCGAAATCCCGCACCGCAGCCCGTCAACCACCCTTAACAGGACCGGAGAATTGCCATGGACGCCGTGACGGCACACACGACCAGTGGACGCGGACACCTTTATGGCAGCGTTCTCGACACGATCGGCGACACGCCCGCGATCAGGATTAACCGTCTCGCCCCCAAAGGCGTCGAGCTTTACGTCAAGGCCGAGTTCTTCAATCCCGCCGGCTCGGTCAAGGACCGGCTGGCGCTGAGCATCATCGATGAAGCCGAGAGGAACGGCAGCCTGCGTCCCGGTCAGACGGTGGTCGAGGCGACCTCGGGAAACACCGGGATCGGGCTGGCCATGGTCTGCGCCGCGAAGGGCTATCCGCTGGTGGTGACGATGGCCGACAGCTTCTCGGTCGAGCGGCGCAAGCTGATGCGGATGATGGGTGCGAGGGTCGTGTTGACGCCGCGGGCGGAAAAGGGTCTTGGCATGTATCGCAAGGCGGTGGAGTTGGCGGAGGCGAATGGTTGGTTCCTTGCCCGCCAGTTCGAGACCGACGCCAACGCACGCATTCACGAAAATACAACGGCGCGGGAAATCATCGGGGATTTCGCCGACCAGCGTCTCGACTACTGGGTCACGGGGTATGGCACTGGCGGGACATTGGCGGGCGTGGCCCGGGTTCTGCGCCACGAGCGACCGGAGACGAAGATCGTCCTGTCGGAACCCGCCAATGCGCAACTTCTCGGCAGCGGTCATGTTCAGGCACGACATGCCGATCGCTCTCCCGCCGAAAGCCATCCGGCCTTCGAGCCGCACCCGATCCAGGGCTGGACGCCGGACTTCATCCCGCATGTGCTGCAAGAAGCCGTCGACGACCGCCTCTATGACGAGTTGATACCTGTCGCCGGCCCGGATGGCGTCGACTGGGCACGAAAACTCGCCAAGACGGAAGGTATCCTGACCGGCGTCTCCGGAGGGGCCACATTCGCTGTCGCGATGCAGATCGCCGAACGGGCCGAACAGGGCGCCGTCATCCTCTGCATGCTCCCCGATACCGGCGAACGCTATATGTCAACGCCGCTCTTCGAGGCAATCCCCGAGGAGATGACCGAAGAAGAGGCCGCGCTGTCCCGCTCCACCCCCGGCTATTGGCTGGGCTGACCCATGCCTGACACGCCGGAAACGCTCGATCCCGCGGATTGGGACATTCATCGCGCCACCGCCCATCGGATGGTGGAAGATGCCGTGGATTACATCCGGGATGTCCGGTCCCGCCCAGTCTGGCAGGACATGCCGCAGGACGTGCGGGCGCGATTTCGCGACCCCGTGCCCATTGACGGCCAACCGCTGGATGAGATCTATCGCCAGATCGCTACGGACGTTCTGCCCTACCCTATGGGCAACATTCATCCGCGGTTTTGGATGTGGTATATGGGGGCGAGCAACTTTGCGGGGGCCATGGGTGATTTCCTCGCGGCCATCCTCGGCTCAAACCTTGGTGGCGGCGACCATGCCGCAGCAGAGATCGACAAGCAGGTCGTTGGCTGGATGAAGGAGATGGTCGGCTACCCCACGTCAGCCAGCGGCACGTTGGTCTCGGGCGGTTCGATGGCGAACCTGATCGGACTGACCGTTGCCCGCAACACGATGTCCGGCATCGACCTACGGGAGATGGGTGTCAGCGCACTGGCCGCGCCAATGCGGTTTTACGGCTCGGACCAGATTCATTCCTGTCACCGGATCGCGGTCGAAGCGATGGGCTTGGGGAACCGGGCGCTACGGCGCGTGCAGTCAGACGCGGCCTGCCGAATGAACCTCTCGTTGCTCCGGACTGCCATCGCCGAGGACCGGGCGGCGGGCTTGCACCCCGCTTGCGTGATCGCGACCGCCGGCACCGTCAACACCGGCGCCATCGACGATCTCGAGGCGATAGCCGACCTCTGTGCTGCCGAAGGGCTGTGGATGCACGTGGACGGCTGCATCGGAGCGCTTCTCGCCATCGCGCCGAGGGGCAGCGCGCTGGTGCACGGAATCGCGCGAGCGGATTCCATTGCCCTCGATCCGCACAAATGGCTGCACGCGCCGTTTGAGGTTGGCTGCGCCCTGGTGCGAGACGCGGAGGCGCATCAAGGCACGTTTTCGAGCACGCCGGAGTATCTTGAGGCGGCGCCACGTGGAATCGCGTCAGGGGCTTGGCTGCATGACTTTGGACTCCAGACTTCCCGCGGGTTTCGTGCCCTCAAGGTCTGGATGTCGCTGAAGGAACACGGCCTGGCCAAATTCGGCCGGCTGATCGATCAGGACTTGGCCCACGCCTGCTATCTTTCCGAACGGATCGAAGCCACACCGGATCTGACACTGTGCTATCCGACCGTGATCAACATCGTCTGCTTCCGCTACGACCCCGGCGGCCTGCCCGACGTGGCACTCAAGCGACTGAACACGGAGATCATGGTGCAGATGCAGGAGGCCGGCGTCGCCGCCGTATCCGACACCACCGTGCAGGGCCGGCACTGCCTGCGCGCGGCGATCAACAACCACCGAACTGTTCCGTCCGACCTCGAAGTGCTGGTCCAGGAAGTCGTCCGGCGGGGCCGTGCGCTCGTTCCGGAACTGGTCGCGGGCCTTCGAGGCGATACTTATTCCTGATTGAAGATCACCATCGCTGCAAACGCCGGCGCTGCATGGCCAGCACTGCAATCTGCCTACGGGTCTCACCGGCCTTCACAATCGACCTGAAGACAACTCAGGTTCCCGAGTGTCGCAGCGTGTCGACAATGGCCCTGAATGCCGGCAGGTTTTGACGACGACTGGGATAGTAGATGTAGTAACCTGAGGAGAAGGGCGATCAGTCTCCGAGAACCTGCACCAAGTCTCCTGCCGAGATGTGCTGTTGGACGGTGTTCGGGGGCGGGTTGGAGCGGCACGATAATATCGACGTGAACGAACGCGACCCCTCATGATATAGTCAAACTTGTGCGGACCGGAAAAAGACGAGTAACGGATCGAAAGGGTATAGTGATGGTTGCGAAGCAGGTGCACATAACCGGCCGCGTGCAGGGTGTATCGTTCAGAGCATGGACGCGTGAGCGGGCGGAAGAGCTTGGCGTCTCGGGATGGGTCCGCAACCGGTCGGACGGATCGGTCGAGGCGTTGGTGTCGGGGCCACGCGAGGCGGTCGAGGCGCTGATCGCGGGACTGCACGAAGGCCCGCCTGCGGCAGAGGTCCAGAGTGTCCACACCACCGACGTCGAAACGCAAGCTGAACCGGGATTTCAAATTCATGGCTGAACGGCAGCGATATCCGCGCAAATCGCGAGCCGTCGGCTTGGTCAGCCCAAAACGGACTTCGGGCGTATTGGGCGATGCCACAATGCAGCTTTCCCAAGGCGGGTTTTCTTATGCGAGTTTTTGTAGCCATCGATCTTCCCGAGTTTGTCCGATCTGAGCTTGTGCATCTGCAAAACACTCTACCGATCGGTCGACCTGTTCCTGAAGAAAATCTTCACCTGACACTGAGCTTTCTTGGCGAGCAGCGCGACAAGGCGATTGAAGAAATTCACGCGGCTTTGTCAGACATTCGGGCACCTGTTTTCGATTTGCAACTCGTCGGTGTCGGCAGCTTTGACCAACGTAAACAACAGGTGATTTACGCCGATGTGGCGCGTTGCCAGCAACTCCTCGAACTTGAGCAGCGTATAACCAGATCTCTGAGAACCGCAGGTGTGGAGTTCCAGAAGCGGCGATTTCGCCCCCACGTCACCCTTTCGCGTCTGGCAAGCCTGATGTCGGCATCTGAAACGCACAATTTGCACGAAAGACTGGCAAATATCCTCGCTTTCCGAGCGTCGCCTTTTGAAGTGAAAAGCTTTCAGCTGTTCCAATCTACCCTGACACCGGACGGTGCACTGCACGAAGTCCTTGCAAACTATGAACTTGAGAGTGGGTAGGTAGCACCACGTCGCCAATTGAGTGGGGAGCTTCCCGCCCTTGGTTTTCATGTGCAGAGAACGGTCCATTGCGGCCATTGACCATGCCTTCTCAATGCTGCGGTACGGCCCGTCGAAGCGGCCACTCGTGCATCGCGCAGCATTTCGTCGACTTAATCGTCAGTCAGCGGACAAAGCCGCCGTTGGAAAGATCGACTTCAGGTCCAGCAGTTCGAACATTCCTGCATGCCCGCACGCCGCCCCCAATGATGGGACGTCGCACAGGCTTCCATAGCAACAATACAGTCCTCTTGCTGTGCAAGCAGATGATGGAGCCGTGGCCGTGACACCGCGCGGTTGAAGACGATGGAACCGTCACCGCGGACCGCACAAACTTGAAAACTGTTCTTGGTCAAATCAATCGCCAACATGCTAATCTCTGACATGGATGCCTCCCTCTCTTTGGTTCATATGAAACCACTTTGGCACAATCGATGCCGTCGGGTGGAGGCATCCACCGCATCAATTCACAATCTCCAACGTCGGTCAGTCCGACTTGGCAAGCCTCTGCAAGATGACGGCGAAATCAATCGATCAGACTTCGCCGCCAAAACGGTCAGGCCTCGGGGTTGTAGGGGTCGAGGCCGAAGAAGTCGTACAGATTGTCAAGCTGGCTTTGCCGTATCGAGATTGGAAGTTCCGGTTCGCCAAACAGGCCAAGCTCGCGAAGTTCGGCTTCAGTCTGGTCGATGGTGTAGCTCTCGGTCGCGGCATCCCACGTCAAGGCCTGCGGCGGAATCGGCCACCAATCGCCTTGGCTGCCCGGATAGTCCCCGGTCGAAACAAGAAGATAAGGTACCTGACCCACGTCGACATCAACCATGATGTCGTCAATGGCGCCAATGACAGTGCCGTCGGCATCGGTTACATTCGTTCCCTCCAGCTGATTGGCGACCTGCGTCGCTGGTGGCGCGATCGTTCCCACCAATTCATGTCCCAAGACAAAGACGGGAGAATCCAGACCGATGGGATCGATTGCAGTTGTAAAATAATCACCGACCTCGACGGCCACATTCGGCGTCGTAAGTCTGACGATATCGTCCATGTCAAAGCGTCGCGCATTTTCAAGAAGCTCAGCCGGAGCATCCACACTCAGCCCCGGACCTTCCAGTCCCGTCCAATCGGTTGCCTCGATCACATTCCACGGAACCACGATAAATTGCCCCGTTGTCCGCTCGGTCGAGGCAAGAGCATAGATCAGATTTCCATCCGAAATATCGATCATCAGGAATTTGATTTTGCCCCAGTCTTCTCCCTCATCGAGTAAATTTTGTTCAATCAGATGTCGGGATGGAGTAAGGAGGATATGGCTGCTTTGCCATTCTTCCGGGATGCTTTCGTTTCTGTCCGCCCCGTCCTGCTCTTCGGTCTGTTCCTGTGCTGTTGCAGCGGGAACTGTCATGGTCAGAATAATCGAAACTACGAGCCCTGAGCTCCTCATACCAAGGCGTTCTGTCAGCGCGTTCATGTCTTGTCTCCTATTCCTGGCGTAAAAGGTTTATTCTGTCGGTCGGTAGTTCAGAAAAACGAACATTGGGTTGGATTGTTCCACCCCAACTTAGCGGACTCGACTGCCGTCGCCCTGACCATCAAATCCGAAAGAAAAACTTCGGAGTGGTCCGAAGGATGAAACGCCAGGAGCGCTCACTCAGCTCGGGAAGCGCAAGTATGTTTCAAAGACCGAGCCGTATTGCCCAAAGCCGCTGGGCGAGCGGCAGTTGAGCGCATTAGCCAAGCTGCGCGTCGTTGGCGCCGATCGCAACATTATCCACCCTGGGTGACCAGCGATGGCCGCTTCTATGGTAGAGAGCTCGTCCCACTGAAGTACGGCTCCGGTCTCAGTTTACGGCGACTGATGCAGTTCGCCACGGCAGTGCGATTGCAATGATGCCCATCCAGACCAGAAGAGAAATAGCCCAGCAACGAATCCGAAACCTGCGCTGGGATAATAGCGAAAAGAGCCACCCTGATTGTACGGCCTTTGATCCCGTGTGTAGCCCCAGCCGGGGGCCGCCGCGACGACGCCGACAACAAGGAAGAAGATTAGCCAGAGCCATCTATGATGATGCTAGAAATCGCGTCATGTGCGAAAGCGGGCGACGCCATGGCGAATACCAAATCGACTGTTGCACCTGCATTGACTGTAATACGTTCCGTTTGTTTTCCTGTTTGGCCACAGAGTAAAGGTACTTGTTCGCGCCGTCTGACGGCATCGGACATTAAAAAGGGATGGCCGAACGTTGTGTCCCGACACTTTTTGGATTTCCCACTCATCGCCGAGGGCCGCCGCCATAGGGTCCGTTTTAGCAACCGTGATGCGATCGCATTCGCGAAGCATCTCTGCTGGCGCGGCACGGTGGTCCAAGTGAGAGGCGTCACGGAACAAATCGTAGGCAAGGGCGGTTTGTGAATCGCATTAATCAAGGAGACATACGATGAAGATCCTGATCGGCACGGCAGCTGCGCTCGCGATTGCTGCCCCGGTGCTTGCACAAGACGCCCTCACGATTCGAGTCGTGCAAAGCGACGAATACGGCCAGTACCTTAGTGATGCGCAAGGCCGGCCTGTTTACCTCTTTACGATCGACACCCCGGGACGGGCCAATGAAAAAGAAGCGCAAATATCCTGCACAAGCGAGGAATGTCTGGAGGCATGGCCGCTGGTGAGGACATCAGGCGATCCGCAAGCGGGCGAGGGTGCCGATTCTGCCCTGCTCGGAACGACCAGATATGAGGAACAGCAGGTTGTCACCTACAACGGATGGCCGCTCTACTATTTCGCTCGCGATGAGAGCGCAGACCAGCCTCAAGGAAACCATGTCGAATCCTTTGGCGGCGAATGGTATTTGCTGACGCCGGACGGCGAAAAATTGCACGAGTAACTTCAACCGCCGGTCTGACGGCGGAAGCCTTCGATCGACAGAGTTGAAGGGTGCCTCGCAACGCTTCGGCCTCTACCAGTGCACCGAATGGGAGGGACAGTTCACAATCACCTCGAAGGCACTGATGCACGACCAAAGTATTCCGCCCATTTATTTTCATTTCCCGTCTTGGTTTACGCGTTTCATGGGAAAGAATGACACAGGTCGATAACAACTGTTTCGAAATCGAGGGAAAGTATGAACCAGAGCTTCATTGACGGGTGGCACGAGGCTGCGACGACAACACTGGGACTTTTCTGGATGGCGTTTTGGGCCTTCGGTCTTGGCTACCTGATTTCTTCCATGATCCAGGTTTTCGTGACCCGCCAGACCATGCGGGAAAAGATGGGGGAAGCGGGTCCGCGATCTGTTGCGATGGGCACGTTCTTTGGCTTTGTGAGCTCGTCTTGCAGTTTTGCCGCTCTGTCCGGAACGCGCGCCCTTTTTACAAAGGGCGCAGGGCTTGTGCCATCGCTCGCGTTTTTGCTCGCCTCCACCAATCTCGTGATCGAACTTGGCATCATCATCGGGATTTTTCTCGGCTGGCAGTTCGTCGTCGGCGAATATGTGGGTGGTGTTGTGTTGATCCTGCTGATGTGGCTCGTCGTTCGCATGACCCGAGGCATGGCCCCTGTCGATGCTGCACGAAAAAGTGCAAAGGCAAGCCAAGGCGACGACGATGGCGATGACGACGATAGCGAGACCGCATCCTGGCGCGAAAAAGTGAGGTCTAGAGAAAGCTGGGCCATGGTCGCGAAGCGCTACGTCATGGAATGGATGATGGTCTGGAAGGACGTGACGGTCGGCTTCACGGTCGCCGGCATAATCGCGGCTTTTGTGCCCGAACGGCTCTTTCAATGGCTTTTCATAGGGGGAGAAGATCCGAATTTCTTCGAATTGCTGGCGCAGGCGCTGGTTGGCCCGGTAGCCGCGTTCTTCACCTTCATCGGGTCGATGGGCAATATTCCCCTCGCTGCAGTGCTCTACGGCAACGGCGTTGCCTTCGCCGGGATCATGGCTTTCATCTTTTCCGACCTCGTCGTGATCCCGGTTCTCAGGGTTAATGCACAGTACTACGGATGGAAAATGGCGTTTTACATCCTTGGAGTCTTTCTCGTGGTGCTGGTCGCCACTGCGATGATCCTGCACTACGGCTTCGCGATGTTTGACCTTCTGCCATCTGCCGAGCAGGTCCGGACGGTAACCGACCGCGAGTTTTTCAAGATCGACTACACGTTCTGGCTGAATATCGCCTTCGCGTCCCTGAGCGTTGGCTTTCTCGTCTGGAAAATTGCGCGGTCGGGATGGAGCTTCGCCATCGGCAGCGGTGTCATCGAAAAGGGTTTGTTCGGCCTCGCTATCGCAGCCTACATTTGGCTGGCAATCGGTATGTTCGTCGGCTGACCTTACTGGCGATATCAGCTATGGAGCGTCGGCCTCCTTGCGGCGGCTGCGATCTGACCCGCGCGGGCTCTTCCGGTTCGTCCCAAGTGATGTGAGTGTAGGTGTTCGGTGGCTTTGGCCGGACCCGCCGAGATTACTTCTCAACCAAGGCGGCGACTCCAAGAAAATGTCGAGCGACCGCTTTCTTAATTTCGTTGGTATCGCGCTCACCGTTACCCATCATTGTGATATCGCCGAGACCGGCAACGAGAGCTGGCGCTTCAAAACCGGGAACAACCAAGATCCCGCTGGCCCGATACGGCCGCGCTATATGGAGGCTAAACCGCATCGGGCCAGTTGACATGGCGCAAAATGGGGGTCATTTTTGGACGCCGATATGGGGTCAAAATTGCATGCCAATTGACAAGATCCGGTTCACCTTGTCGCGCGGACAGGGCGCGGATGTGTCTGAGATCGTTGTTTTGACGACCTTGCCACGCACCGCACCCCGGATACCGATCTGTTTCATCAGTCGCTCCACCGTGCAGCGCGCCAGCTCAAAGCCCCCGCGCTTCAGCTGATGCCACGCCTTGCGGATTCCGTAGATCTGATAATTCTCATCCCAGACCCTTTTGATTTCCGGGCAGAGTTCTGTGTTACGTTGATGCCGTGCGGAGGCCTTGGACGGATCAGCGAGGCACGGCAGGCGGTGATATTACGTCGACGGCTTGATCGGCAAGACTTTGCAGATCGACTCGACGCCGCAAACAACGCGCTGATCTTCAATGAAGACGATCATCGCTTCAGTGGGCGGTTGAGTTCCGCCTGCGCAAAATAAGCGCTCGTCCATTGTCCTCGGACCAATGGCGAACAATGGCCTCGCCCTGGCGGAGAATTTCATTCGCCTGGCGCAGCTCACGGTTTTCCCGTTCCAGAGTCTTGATCCGGTCACGTTCCTCGGTTGTCACGCCATCCCGCATGCTGCTGTCCTTCTTCACCTGCTAGACCCATTCGCGCAAGGTCTGGGGAATACAGCCAATCTTGGGTGCAATGGCCGCAATCGCGCCCGCCTACGTTTCGTATGAGCCTTGATGCTCAGGAACCGCACGTGCGCGGACCTCAGGCGAGTAGCGATTTGCCATTTTGCGTTTCGTCATAACCATCATCCTTACTTAAGTTGATGGTCTCCGGCAAACTTGGGGCAATTCACTAAGCACATTGCGATGCCGTCGGGAGAGGGCCATCCACGTCATCAACAGTACCTTTTCACCCCAGCCAGACGTCCAAAAACAACATGATGACCAGCCCCAAAGACAGCCCCAGCGTCGCTCTTTTCTGATGCCCACTTCGGTGGGTCTCAGGGATGATCTCGTGGCTTATGACATAGAGCATCGCTCCTGCTGCAAAGGCGAGACCCCAAGGCAGTAACGGCTCGGACAGCGCGATGATGCCCGCGCCCAAGAGCCCCCCGATAGGCTCCGCCAGCCCGGTTAGCGCCGCAATGCCCCAAGCGCGCCATTTTCCATAGCCCTCACCCAGAAGCGAAACTGCCACGGCGAGGCCTTCGGGCACGTTCTGAATTCCAATTCCGATCGCCAATGGCAATCCGCCCTTCACATCGCCCGATGCAAAACCGACCCCCACGGCAAGACCTTCGGGGAAGTTGTGAATCGTAATGGCAATGATAAATAGCCAGACACGTCTGAGCGACGCAGACTCCAGCCCTTCGCGGCCCCTGCCAAAATGCTCGTGCGGCAGCATCTCGTTCATCAGGGCCAGGACGCCCATGCCAAGCAAAATTGCGGCGCAGACGATGGCCGCCGGAACAACGGCGCTGTCGGTACGCGTTTCGACCGTATCGAGTGCCGGAATGATCAGAGAAAAAAACGAGCCCGACAACATGACTCCCGCTGCGAAACCAAGCGAAAGATCCCGTGTACCCTGCGATGGCAGTCGCCCGAACAGGATCGGAGTGGCACCGACTGCCGTCATCAATCCGGCGACAAGGCTACCCAGAAAACCAAGCATGATGGGCGAAAGCTCAGTCAGGGTTTTCTCCACTATTTTGATGATTCAAAAAAGCTTAAGCTTCCGCACTCTCTTTGAGCGCCTCCAGGAAAACCAGTGCTTTGTCTGAATGTTCCTGCGCAATCCGTAGAAATTGCCGGACCGGGCTATTCAGTGACAATAGCTGCCTGCGCTAACCAAGCGAAAAACAAAGCGGTTTTCCGACTGTCAATCGGCACCGGTCTTTGGGCACGACGCATACCTCAGGGGTGATCCTCGGCTATAAGATCATCCGCGTAGATGAAACGTTGATATCGCTGGGCATTTTACGACAGCGCCTCAGGCTGCGACGTCTGGAACCTTTCTCTACACGCGCGGTTTCTGTCCGAGGAGACATGACCTCGCAGGTGCATCCTGACGAGCGAATGCTGGGTAAAATAAAGCACAAGGTAACAGTATGTCTGATCAGCACATTGATCCGCTGGAGGCTGAGGAGCTGGGGATTGAGCCAATCCCAGTGCCCGAGGGCGAAACCGAGATCATCGAGACGGAATACGAGGTCGGACAGGACAACTGGAGCAAGAGCTACGTTCTCCAGTTCGACATCCACAATCCGGTGTTCGGCATCGCAGGAGGGCTAATTGTCGCGATCACCCTGCTGACGCTGTTTTTCCAGACACAGGCCGAGCCATTCTTCACCGGCCTGCGCGACCGGCTGACGGAACATCTCGACTGGTTCTTCCTGCTGTCGGGCAACATCTTCGTCCTTGTCTGCCTTGCGCTGATCGTAACGCCGGTCGGCAGGGTCCGGCTGGGCGGCACGGAAGCCAGGCCAGACTATGGCTATATCGGCTGGTTCTCGATGCTCTTTGCCGCGGGCATGGGTATCGGTCTGATGTTTTACGGCGTTGGCGAACCGCTCGGGCACTTCGGGGCGGCGTTCGGGGGAATCGAAGTCGGGGCGGACGGCGTCCGGACCGACTGGGCGCCGCTGGGTGGCGCAGAGGGCGACGAAGAGGCCGCGCGCAGGCTCGGCATGGCGGCCACGATCTTCCACTGGGGGCTGCACCCCTGGGCTATCTACGCTGTGGTCGCCCTCGCGCTGGCGCTCTTCTCCTACAACAAGGGCCTGCCCCTCACGTTGCGCTCGGCCTTCTATCCGATCTTCGGCGAGCGGATCTGGGGCTGGCCGGGCCACGTGATCGACATTCTGGCAATCCTCGCGACGGTCTTCGGCCTTGCAACGTCCCTCGGGATCGGTGCGGAACAGGCGGCGGCCGGGCTTGATTTCCTGTTCAGTGTCGGCTCCGGAAACGCCGTCCTGATCCTGCTGATCATCGCGATCACGGCCGTCGCTATCTGGTCGATCGCTCGCGGCCTGGAGAGCGGTGTGAAGCTGCTTTCTCAGGTGAACATGGGGCTCGCGCTCGCGCTACTTGCGTTCATCATCATCGTCGGCCCGAGCGTTGCGATTGCCACCGGCTTTTTTAAGAACATGCTCGCCTACGGGGCGAACTTTCCGGCGCTCTCCATGCCGTTCGGCCGCGAAGACGCCAATTTCTCGCAGGGCTGGACGGCCTTCTACTGGGCCTGGTGGATTTCCTGGTCGCCCTTCGTGGGCATGTTCATCGCCCGGGTCTCCCGTGGCCGAACGGTGCGTGAGTTTCTGATCGCGGTCCTGATCGTGCCCACTGTTCTGTCCGTCCTTTGGATGACAGCCCTAGGCGGCACGGCCATCTCGCAAGTGGCGCAGGACGGCGCATCCGATTTACTGGGCGCGCCCCTCGAGCTTCAACTCTTCGAGATGCTGCAAGGGCTGCCGCTGACAGCTATCACATCGCTGATCGCTATCACCCTCGTCATCGTGTTCTTCATCACCTCGTCGGATTCCGGCAGCTTGGTAATCGACACGATTGCAGCGGGCGGAAAGGTAAATGCGCCGGTGATCCAGCGCATATTCTGGGCGATGCTCGAAGGGATCGTCGCGATTTCCCTGCTGCTGGGCGGCGGACTGGTGGGTTTGCAAGCGATGGCCGTTTCGACGGGATTGCCCTTCACTCTGGTCCTGCTGGGCGCGTGCTATGCATTGGTGCTGGGGCTTCTGAACGAACCACGGTGAAGAGGATCCCTTAATTCTCGCCCGCAAACCTCTAACTTCAGTCAGGCTGCCTTTCTTTTCCTGGTCGTAGGCTTGGAGGCAGTTCGCTGGTTGCGAAGCGGATTCTCTTGGCTATCGACATAGTCCTTGACGACGTCGAGCGCAGCGCGTCCTCAGGAGACGACGAAGTAGCTTGGCGTTCAGAGTTAACGACCCCAGAGCTTTTTAAAGACTTTAACTGCCCCATCAAATCTGACCAGCTATTCCGGTGGGTCATGCGTCGTTTGGATAGGCGCAACGATTGCGCTCAGGTTAAGAGTCAACAGGCGATTGGCCGCTTTATTTCGATCTTGAACGAGAGGCACGCATCAGGTCAGTGATGCGGACAAATTCTGGATGGGCTGCGATATCATCTACCAAGACCGGAGAACGGGGGCGCCAGTTGGGGTGAGCATCGGTTACGCCCGGTAAGTTCGTGGGCATTTCCGGGCCAGTAAGGTCGGCCAGCCGGACGCCTGCGAGAACGCTGCGGCTTGCAGCGATGAAGGCATGCGCCCCCTCGAACACGGTTTCAGGCAATTCGGGGGCCGCTGCATCAGCGCGCACGTTGAGCGCCCTGATCAGCTCGCGGCGCTCCTTTTTGCGATGCGCAAAGTGCAGGATGCTCGTCTCCTCGGAGACCAAGCCATTCTTTTGTCGCAGGTGAATATCGTCGCCGCGCCACCAGGCCGCAAGTACCGGAAGGTCATGTGTGGACAGGCAGGCCAACGCAAGCTGCGGATAGCTGCCAGGCGCGTGGAATCCTTCATCGTCCTGTTCAAAATAGACAATGCGGTAGCTTAAAAGCTTCGCCGCCTCCATTACCTCGCGAAAGCCTTCGGGCACGAACCCAAGGTCCTCGCCGATCAGGATCGCATTGGCGGCATGAGCCTCTTCGATCAGCACCCGCAAGAGGTCTGCCATCGGGTAACGCAGGTGCGCACCTTCTGAAGCAGGGCGACCCGAGGGTATCAGGAACAGCTGCCACAGCGCCATCGCATGATCGATCCTCAGCGCGCCGGCGTCCGCAAGTTGCGCGCTGATCATGGCGCGGTAATTGGCATAGTCGTCCTTAGCCATTGCTGTCGGCGAAGGAGCGGCAAGGTGCCAATTCTGTCCCTCTTCAGAAAACACGTCGGGCGGCGCCCCGACCTCAAGGTCCGGCAGCGTCGTGTTCTTGCCCGACCAGATGGCAGAGCCGTCCGGCACCTCTCCCACCGCCAGATCAAGATAGAGTCCAATGCGCATGCCCGCCTCGTTCGCCGCTCTCTGGGCCGCTTTTAACTGCGTCCGGGCGATCCACTGCAGCCATTCCTGAAAACGCACGTCCAGTGCATGATCTATTGCAAAGGCCCGCACCGCGTCAGCCTTGGGATCTTGTAACGCCTCTGGCCAATCGGTCCATCCCTTGCCACCGTGGCGAGCCGAGATGACCTCGAACACCGCATGCAAATGCAGGGCCTCACCCTGATCTGCGCGAAAACGGTCGAATCCCGGATCGTCGACACCGGCATTGAAGACACCACGCAACGCGGTGAGCTTGGCGTCTGTGACGGCGGCATAATCCACAAGATCGGAAACAGCATAGCCATCAATTGAGGCGGGACGCGCCAGCCCCAGCAGATCGGGCGCGATGTAGAGGGGATTCAAAAAGCGCCGGTTGGACGGCGAGAACGGAGAGCACCGCTCGGGCGCGGCCAGAAAAAGCGCATGCAGTGGATTGACGCCGAGAAAATCAGCCCCTGCCGCGCCACATGTCTTGGCCAACAACGAAAGATCGGCAAAGTCGCCGATGCCCCAGTTGCGGTCCGAGCGAAGTTCGTAGAGCTGGCAGAAGATCCCCCAGCCGCGGGCCGGCTGCGGAGCATGTTCTTTGGGGCGCGGAAACTTTTTGGGCGACGCTGGCCCTTCCGGTTTCGCCTCAGGATCCACATCGAGGCCAGTCAGTATCAGTCGCAGCGTCGCGTCGGGAACCTGACGGTCGTCATAGTCGGTGACGATACCATGGTGCCGGGCCAAAGTGCGAAGATTCATGACGTCACCATGGGGAGGTCCGATCCTTTATTCCGCAGCGCGCAGAGACACGAGCGAATGCGCGACCACAAACGATCGCCAAGGCGCGTCAGGTCGCCAATCCGCGCCAGCTTTTGCCGCAGGTCAATATCGACGAAGGGCCAATAGCCAGCACATTGAGCAGGCTGTTTCTTAATTGAACCGTGACCTTGCATTTTCAAAGGCGCTCGAAAGATCGTCCCATGCTTGATTAAAGCCGCTCTTCATGTCGTTCCAAGCATCGTCACTCGCCTCTTGGATCTTTCTCAATCGAAGCTCGGCCTCGTCGCGTTGTTTGCGCATGTCCTTGAGCTGCTTCTCGCGCTCGATCTTGGCGTCTGCCTCGGCTTCTTCGCGCTTCGCTTCCATCTTGTCGATTTCGGCGTTCCACTGGTCGAGCCTTGCTTTAGCTTTTTCAATAAATGCGTCTCTATCTGCCATCGGGCAAGTCCCTTGATCTTTTTCATTTGCCTTATGAACAAACTCAATTTTACAGTAATTGTTCCAAGTGCGTCATAGGTTTCTGCCGGAGCGCGAGGTGATAACCGGGAGCGGGAAGCTTCCTGCACAAGTCTCGCGCGCCTGAGAATGCAAATGGCAGCTTGATCAGGTCTCGCGCGTCGCTAGTTCCACTTACAGTTATCGCGGGTCTATCCCACTCCCCTTCGAACAGAGGTTTCACTGGGTGGCGGGACTTGACCATGCGCAGTTTGCGCACTGTATCAGACGATCCGTAATCCTCGTCTTTAGGAGAAATAGGTGCACCATATGCCTTTTTTGGATCTTGGCGCGCGCCAACAAGGATGAACTCAGCACCTTCATAATTCAGCAGGCGCACATCTTCGCGTGCGAAGCGCCGATCGCGAAATACATCCTGCAGCCGGTTAGGATAATCTGCTTCTTGATCTTCCGAAAGCCCGGCACCCTTGGGCTGACCCTTCTCGGGATTTTTTACCGACAATGCGAAACTGGCCTCCTGGGCGATGTTGAAGGTGCGCTGCACTTGACCAGGGTCTTCCGGAAGTTCCAGGGCGTATGACAAATGCATCTGCCCATCCTCGAGCGTTATCGCATAAACACCCTCGCCGACCGGACGCGCCGCAGGTTCGCGCTGTTCGTCGCGGGTCTTGGTTTGGTAGCGTTCCTCGCGCAATCCACGCTCGATTTCGCGGTCCTCTTTGGTGACCATGTCTACGAAACCCCAGACACGCTCGTGGCTTTTCACATCGGGAAGATGCTTGCGCCCGGCGATACAAAGCCGGATGTCCTTACCGCCTTTCGGACGCATGGCGAAGTAAAAGCGCTGTATGTCATCAAGTGCATCGGGATCGTCCAAATTGATTTTTGGACGGTAGAAAAAGAATATGTCGCCTTCCTCCAGAACATCTGTTTCCTTCTCTTCCGCCATATCAAGCTCCGATCAGGGATTTCATCCGCTTGTTTTTATGTGATGGAAAGGTGCCATGGCCACCAGATCGCCAGAAGGCCAATCCAGAACAGAAAAATGATAGGAAGCGCCGCCAACGCGGCAGCTGCGCTGGGTGCATATCGAAAAGCGCTTTGATCCCGATAGAACCTGCGGCCACGGGTATAATGCCAAGCGGGCAATGAAAATATTGCTGTCAGATACAGAAAAACGACGAGCCAGAACAAAAACATGTCGGCGATCATGTTCGATCTCCTTTTTGTGTCTCTTTGCCAACAAAACTGAACAACGTGCCCAAGGTTCCAAGCTCGGTCAGGCCGAACCTCGTCAGAAGCGCGCGCCAGGTTATCGATCCATTGGAGACGCGGGAACTCTTCGGTGAATTGTCGTGTTGGCTTTCTGAAAATGGATATGAACGAAGGAAAGAAAATGACCATTAAGGATCTGATGACGCCGGGCGCCAGACTTGTTGATCCGAACACGACAGTGCGCGACGCCGCAATCCAGATGCGAGACGCCGATATCGGCGCATTGCCGGTGGGCGAAAACGACCGGCTTGCCGGCATGGTGACTGACCGCGACATCGTTGTACGAGGGGTTGCGTCCGATCTTGAGCCGACTCTGGCTACGGTGCGCGATGTCATGTCCGAAGGCGTTTATTATTGCTTCGAGAATGACGACGTCGACCGCGCCGCCAACCTGATGGCCGAACACAAGGTGCGCCGCCTGCCGGTTCTGGACAGCAACAAGCGATTGGTGGGGGTTCTGGCTCTTGCCGATCTTGCCCGCGCGCACACAGGCCAGTCAGCGCTGCGAGGCGTGTCGGAACAAATACCGCAAGAACGGCTTTGATCACGCAGAGCTAACGAGGGACCGGCACACAGGCGTCCGTCCCTCACAACATCAAGACTTCAGGAGACGACAATGTCAGAAACAGGATTAAAAAATTTCGATCACACGCTGCAGAAGACGAATGCCTGGCTCAATGCGGTGGGCGAACTGACGGGTGTCGACAGGCAGCATCAATTCCACGCGTTGCGCGCCGTGCTGTGGGCGTTGCGCGATCGGTTGACGACAGAAGAAGCGTTTCACTTGAGCGCGCACATGCCGTTATTGGTGCGCGGAATCTACTGGGAAGACTATCGCCCCGCAGGGAAGCCGGACACCTACAAAACGCGGGATGACTTCTTGCAAAAGGTGACGGATGCCTTGGCAATTGCGGCCCCGATGAACCCCGAAGATGCCACCCGCGCCGTCCTGACCGTCATCGCGGCACAACTCCCCGAGGGCGAACTGGAACACGTCACGCACATGTTGCCGTCAGACGTCCAGACCCTGTTTCCGGACCGCTAAAGAGGAGCCACGCCATGATCGACAGAGCCAGCGAACGCGACGCGATGGTCGAGCGGCAGTTGATGCGCCGCAAGATCACCGATCGTCGTGTCCTAGACGCCATGCGGGCCGTCCCGCGAGAGGTTTTCGTCGCCCCTGGAATGGAGGAATTCGCCTACGAGGACGGCCCCCTGCCTATTGGACACGGCCAGACGATCTCGCAGCCCTATATCGTCGCCCTGATGATCGAAGCCGCTGCGGTGCGCCACCGCGACGCGGTTCTCGAAATTGGCGCGGGTTCAGGGTATGCGGCGGCTGTGATGGCACAGATCGGGGCCACCGTCATCGCTATCGAACGACACGAACCCTTGGCAAAGGAGGCCCGCGACAAGATCGCGAGGGCCGGCATCTCGAACGTGGACATCCAGATCGGTGACGGCACCTTGGGCTGGCCCGACGCTGCCCCCTTCGATGCAATCGTCGTGGCTGCGGGCGGCCCGTCGGTGCCCGAGGCGCTCAAAGCGCAACTCAAGGTCGGCGGGCGGATGGTAATCCCCGTCGGCGGATCGGGCACGGGTCAGTCGCTTCTTAAAATTACCCGCACCGGTGACGACACCTGGGATGAGCAAGAACTGGGCGCCGTGCGCTTCGTGCCCCTTGTCGGCGCGCAGGGCTGGGCCCAAGACGGGCGCCAATCCGCGTCTAACCATGTGCCGGGTCAGTCCAGTGGCAAGAGCCTGCCGCAGATGGTGGCAGAGGTGGCCGAACCCCTGCCCGACATTGATGATCCCAGCTTTGGACAGTTCTTTGACCGCTATGCCGACAAGCAAGTGGTTCTGTTGGGGGAAGCCAGCCACGGCACATCGGAATTCTATCGTGCTCGCGCCGCGATCACTCGGCATCTGGTCGAACACCACGGCTTCAACATTGTGGCGGTCGAGGCGGATTGGCCCGACGCCGCCGCCGTCAACCGCTACGTTACGCATCAGCCGGTCCGCGACGGGGGCGACCCGCCGTTCAGCCGGTTTCCGACATGGATGTGGCGCAACGCCGTCGTCGAAGGCTTTGTGGAATGGCTACGAAGCCATAATGCGCAGGTGTCCGACCCCGACGCCCGCGCAGGCTTTTACGGTCTGGATATCTACAACATGAGTGGATCAATCGCAGCCGTGCTGGCCTATCTCGACGAGGTTGACCCCGAAGCGGCCCGTATCGCACGCGAACGTTACAGTTGCCTGACGCCGTGGCAAAGCGATCCCGCGACCTATGGCCGGGCTGTGCTCAGCCAAAGCTACCACGATTGCGAACCTCAGGTCGTGGAACAGTTGCGGACGCTTCTCGAACGCCAACTGGCTTATGAAGCCAAGGATGGGTCGCGCTTTCTCGACGCGGCGCAGAACGCCCGTCTGGTCAGGTCCGCGGAGCAATATTACAGGGTCATGTATTACGGCGGTGCCGAAAGCTGGAACCTGCGCGACACCCACATGTTCGAGACGCTTGAACATCTACTGGAGGCGCGCGGCCCTGACGCCAAGGCCCTTGTATGGGCCCACAACAGCCATATCGGTGATGCCCGCGCGACCGAAATGGGCGCAGTACGCGACCAGTTGAACATCGGCCAGCTTGCCCGCGAGCGGTTCGGTGACGCGGCGGCGCTGATCGGATTTGGCACTCATTCCGGCACGGTCGCTGCCGCCACCGACTGGAACGGCGAGATGGAGATCAAGCGCGTCCGCCCATCGCGAGAGGACAGCTACGAAAGGCTGTGCCACGACGCGGGCCACCCGCAGTTCCTGCTCGATCTCCATGCTGATCCGGCGCTGCGAAAGCGTCTTGAGGTGCAGCGTCTCGAACGCTTCATCGGCGTGATCTACCGGCCAGAGACCGAGCTTCAGAGCCACTATGCCGAAGCCTCTTTGCCACGCCAGTTCGATGCTTTCGTCTGGTTCGACGAGACGCAGGCCGTCACACCGCTCGGCCCCGAGCACCGGCGGGCCAGTATGCCCGAGACCTACCCGTTCGGCGTCTGAGGACGCCATTCAACACACCAAAGGAGATGCAGCCATGCACCGCAGTTCCGACATCAGGGGATATCAGCTTCAGGCCAAAGACGGCGACGTCGGTACGATCGACGACCTTCTGTTCGACGACAGACACTTCGTCCTGCGGTGGGTGGTGGTGGACACCGGCACGTGGCTGCCCGGTCGCAAGGTGCTTTTGCCGCCATCGGCGTTGAAAACTCCGGACATGACCAAGCGCGAATACATCACCGACCTGACCTGCGAGCAGATCAAAGCCGCACCCGGCCTCGAGACCGACAAACCGGTTTCGCGTCAACTCGAAGTCGACATATTCCATCACTACTCTTGGAACCCATACTGGTATGGCACCTTCGGCGCCCCCTTGACGGTCGACATGGGGTTCCCGGTTCCGCCTGCGGACCTCGACCAGTCGGACGCTCCACAGCACAAGACAGAGGGCGACCCCCATCTTCGCAGCGTGGACGAGGTGACCGGATACTACGTCGAAGCGACCGACGGCGGCATCGGTCATATCGAAGACTTCATGGTCGATGAAGACAACTGGACGATCCGTTACCTGATGATCGATACCAAGAACTGGTGGCCCGGCAAGATGGTGCTTGTCTCGCCCGACTGGCTGACCGACATCGCATGGACCGATCGCAAGGTCTTCGTCGATGTCACACGCGACAAGGTCAAGGGCTCCCCCGAGTTCAGAGAGTCGACGACCGTCAATCGTGACTACGAAGAACGGATGTATGCCCACTATGGCGTTCACCCCTACTGGAGCGGCTGGGCGTAGGGGACCGCGATGATCCTGATCTGATCCCCGCGAACTGGACCGTTTGAAGCTGGAGTTTTCCGCTACGATTTCCTGGCTGGGAGAGAAGCGGAATCACACGAAGGCATCGAAGTTTACGGACGCTCAGAAAGCGTTCATCATCAAGCAAGGCGAGGAAGGCACGCCCGTCGCTGAGATTTGCCGGAAGGCAGGTATCAGCCAGGCGACCTACTTCAACTGGAAGAAAAAGTATGCGGGTCTGCTGCATGAGATGAAGCGGCTGAAGAAGATCGTGGCCGACCTGACGCGGGACCGTGAGATTTTGTGAGGCACGTCCCGAAAGATCTGAGGCTTGGTCGCATTGGCGAACTGGTTCGTGGGAACCCCGCAATGACCATCATGGCGAACGCGATCCTTATCGCCCGTCGCATGATCCGCGCGATCGCTTGGAGCGAAGTGTAATGCGATTTCTACCCGGCGGTTGATAGGCGATGCCTACCCCTGTCTCGCTGCTCTACTTTTCCTCTGTATCTGAGCCGTGACGAGCAAAGCTGAAGGCGGCGTTAATCATCGCGAAGTGGGAGAACGCTTGCGGAAAATTCCCGGCCATGACCTGATTTTTTACGTCGTACTGCTCTGACATGAGCCCGACGTCGTTGCGTAGCGCCAGCAGGCGTTCGAAAAGTGCTTCACCTTCCTCGCGGCGACCCTGAAGGAACTTGTTGTCGGCGAGCCAGAAGCTACAGGCGAGGAACGCACCCTCGCCGGCGGGAAGGCCGTCCTCCGCCTGAACCGTGTCGTATCGCAACAGGAGACCATTCTTTGACAGTTCCCTCTCGATCGCGTCCGCCGTCGAGGCCACGCGCGGGTCGTCAGCGGGGAGAAACCCAACCAGCGGGATTAGAAGAAGTGCGGAGTCAAGCGCTTTCGATCCATAGGCCTGAACGAACGCGCCGCGCTTTGCATCGTAGCCGCGCTCGAGGATTTCGGCCCGGACTTCGGCGCGCAGGCGATACCATCTGTCCACCGGACCTTGCAGGCCGAACTCTTCCGCGAACCTGATGGCTCGATCGAATGCGACCCACGACATCAGCTTGGAATGAACAAAATGCTGGCGGCCGCCGCGTACCTCCCAGATCCCCTCATCGGGCCTTCGCCAGACTTCCTCAAGTTGTTTCATGAGCTTGAGGAGCAAGCCCGAGTAGGCTTCGTTAAGCGAGAGACCGGAACTGCGCGCTTGGTAAAGTGTGTCCATGACGCTGCCGAAAACGTCGACCTGAAGCTGCGTGTAGGCCAAGTTGCCAATGCGTACAGGGCTCGAATCGGCGAAACCCGGCAACCAGTCGAGTTTTACCTCGTCATTGCGGTGCTCGCCCGCCACGCCGTAAAGTGGCTGGATCTGCGAGGCGGCGCCGGCGACAGCGCGCAGAAGCCAGTCGCCCCAAGCTTCAGCCTCAGCGCGATAGCCGGCCTTGATCAGCGACAGGAGCGAGAATGTCGCATCGCGCAACCAGCAATAGCGGTAATCCCAGTTGCGCACGCCGCCGAAAATTTCCGGCAAAGACGTGGTAGCAGCGGCGACTACACCGCCCGTCGGACGAAATGTCAGAGCCTTCACTGTGATCAGCGATCGCACTACTGACTCTTTCCAAGGACCGTCATAGCGGCACTTGCCAACCCATCCCGTCCAGAAGTTTTCCGTTTCCTCAAGCGCCGGTTCGGGCTCACAGAGTTGGGCGGATGGAAGATGCGACGCCTCGTAGGCGAGGGTGAATGGTATGCGCTGCCCCGCAGCCACGGTGAATTCGGCAACTGTCGTCAGATCCTCGCCACGCAATTCTACTGGTGTCGTCAGCAGTACGGCGTGAGGGCCGGCGACAGCGCGTAGTCTACCGCCCTCAGCCTTCGTCACCCACGGAACGATCCGGCCGTAGTCGAACCTGAAGGCGAGATCCATGCGCATTCGCACCCGACCCTTCCTCCCGACTACGAGGCGAACGACATCTGAAATCTGCCGGTCTTTCCGGATCGGCATGAAGTCGATCAGGGACACATCCCCCTCGGCGGTTTCGAACGTCGTCTCCAGGATCAGTGTGTCCTTATGGTAGCTCCGCTCGATCCGTTGGATATCTCCGGGTGGCGCGATCTTCCAGCGGCCATGCTCTTTTGTGCCCAGCAACGCTGCGAAGCAAGCACCGGAATCGAAGCGCGGCCAGCAAAGCCAGTCAATGGATCCGTCACGACCGACGAGCGCGGCAGTCTCGCAATCGCCTATCATCGCGTAATCGCTGATGGCCTTCTGTGCACTCATTCCGAGAATGCGATTGTTGATAACAGCGAGATGTTCTGATGCCGCGAGTCAAGCCTCGTGTGCTGGACGACAACCGGTGCATCGGCTTCGAGAACGACTGCGAAATCCGTATCTCGTGGCACGGGTTCAGGGTCGCTGAGGTCGTTGAACCGCAGATGCAGCGTCCGCCGGGCCAATACCGGCATACAGTACGGCCCGACGGGCTCTCGGTCGGCGAAGTACAGGGTGATGCGAAGGTTCACGTCAACTTCCTGCGCGTTGAGGATGCACGCCGTCTCGTGCGAAACTAAAGCTGAATCGCCTTCCAGTCCACCACTCGGGATGTAACCTTCAGCGATAGCCCATATGCGTCGCCCGACCGTCACCGCTCTGGCCGGATCAAAGCGAGGCCGGTCTCTCTGTCCGGCAACCGGCGTAGATGTGTTGGCGACTCAGTGACAACGACCTCCAGCGTCGGTCGCACCTTCGCATAGGCGAGATGGCCGGCGAGCGCCGTCCCGTCGCGCTTGCCGAGCACGGCATGGAGATGCAAAGACGAATTGCCGTGTTCGTCGAGCGCGATGTCGCCGACGAGCGTCGCCACTTCGGTTTGTTCAGAGACAGAGATGGGAAGATATTCTTTGCTGCTCCAGTCAAAGTATCTGAGGCCAGCTGTTTCGAAGGCACCGAGCGCAGTTATCTGCGCGGCCGATAGCTTTTTGGCAGCTGCGAACTCCTGCAGGCAGGCCATCACCTCGTCGCCCGTCCGCAACACGACGACAAAGGTTCGCAACCCGTCCTGGTCATTCAGAAGTCTGGTTTCCATGGTGCCTCCTTCATGCAATTTGTGGTCTTTTCGTTCGCGGTCTCCACTCCCGCCGCTCCAATGTCGGCGCGGCGTCGCGCCGGCGTTCTTCGCGACCAGGCCCAGGCTAGGTGGCTTGTCCGGCGCGTAGGTCCCACCTGCAGGCCGCAGCTCATTCGGTAGCGCTTTCTTTTCGATGGAGCCCAACGTATTAAGTCCGTCTGCCTGCCTGAACAGGTTGTCGGGGCGATCCGCAGCCGCATCGTGCGGTCAGAACCGCCTCCCCCACCACCTCGCGCGCGGCATAGCGGTCCATGAGCCCGTGAAAAAGTATGCTAGCCAAGGTCGTCAGCGACCCCCGCCCTACTCGGGCCAATAAAGTAAGGATTTTATGATGATCCGCGTTTGGCATCGGTATTCCTCTTTATTCTATTTCCGCAACGTGGCGGATCGCCTGAGGTTCCTTTTTAATTTGGCAAAGCTTATCTTTCAGAGCATCAATCATGCTTGGCGTGGTGCGATCACCGGGAATATTCTGCGTCACCGAACTGCCGCGTCGCACTTCCCACAGCGCATTATTTCCAGCACGCCAAATCTGCTGTACAAGGAAATATGGCCAGTCGATCGGCGTGCTTCTCCTTCGTATTTCTTGGGCGATAGATCGGAGTGCGAGGGTTGATTTATGTTGGCGAGTTCATCTCTCATAGTGAAAATTGCAAGCGCGATGGAAATGGCTACTCGGGACTGTGCTGTGAAAATTTCACCACCATCGCCATCCCCTAACTTCTATCGTTGGTCGGGTTTGAGAAATCCGTCGGTTCATTGCTGACCATTACCCGCAGTGCCCGATTGAAAATCAAAAGCCAAGGCGTCTCGCGCATCGGGCCCAGTGGGGTGGGCGTTGTTGCGCAACTCCGGCCTGAGGCGTGACTGCCCCTTTCCCCACTGACGTCAGGCCACGCGGACGGTCTCGGCGGTGCCGAGGGCGTTGAAGTGGTTCATGAGGGCGATGCGGATGTGGATTTCGGCGGTCTGGCGGTCAGGATCTCTCGCCATGATGCGTTCTCCGAGGGATTTCAGGCCGCGCATCCTCGCCTCGATGCGGCTGCGGGCATAGTATCCCGTCCAGCGTTTCCAGAATGCCCGACCGTAGTGCCGTGTGGCGCGCAATGTCTCATTTCTCGCGCGTGCAGCCGGGCAGTCTTCCTTCCAGAGACGTCCATTGGAATGATCGCGATGCCCTGCCGGTCGATGATGGCGGTGTGGCAGCGGCGCGTGTCATAGGCGCCGTCCGCTGTGACGGTGCCGATCTGCTCGTCTTCCGGGATCTGCCCAAGGAGGTCGGGCAGCACGGGGCTGTCACCGTCGCGGCTGGGTGTGAATTCCACGGCCCGGATGTCGGATGTGGCGGTATCCATGGCCAGATGCACCTTGCGCCACTGGCGTCGGCCCTGCGGGCCATGCTTGCGCGCATGCCATTCTCCATCGCCGAGGAACTTGATGCCCGTGCTGTCGACCAGCAGGTTCAGCGGCCCGTCGGCACGGCGATAAGGGATCTGCACGGCCAGGGTCCTCTGCCTGCGGCACAGGGTGAAAAAGCCGGGCACCGGCCAGTCCAGCCCCGCCAGCTTCAGCAGGCTCGCCACCATCCCGGCGGTCTGTCTGAGCGGCAACTTGAACAGCACTTTGATCGACAGACAGAACTGGATGGCCGCATCGGAAAAGACCGGCGGGCGTCCGGGCCGACCGTCACGCGGCGCGCGCCAGGCCATGTCCTTGTCCACGCAGATCAGCAAAGACCCCCGCTTGCGCAGTGACGCGTTGTAGCTGGACCAGTTCGTCGTGCGGTAGCGGGCGGGGGATGGCTTGCTCATGTTGCACGTCTAACGGCATGGATTCACGAAGTGAATCCTCCAACATCAGACTTGTGCAACAACGCCAGTGGGGTGCAAAACGCAATCGGTGCCCTGCACTTTCTCAGAGTGACCGGCCGGGTCGGCTCCAGATCTCGGCGCAACTCACCCGAGATCATGAAGAAGATCTTTTATTCAGAAATCAAAAATGAAGCATCTTAAGAAAGTAAATGCGATCGCCTCTCTCGCAGGACATCTACTGCCCGTGTGCCATTATGGCGAACGATGCTGTCGCCTAACATAGCCGGATCGTATCACTCAAAGTCGTGTTAGCAGGGCCACTTCCGTACGTCCATTCGATTGCACGATTCTTCGTCTTTGTAGAAAATTTAAAGCGCGGCATAGGGTCGAGCCGAATGGGCGTAGACTCTTTTCTCATAGCCCCGGTCGATGGCCGTCGCCGGATCGAACCCAGGTGCGCTCTTCCGAACATGCCGGTCTTTTCAGGAACCTCAGTGCCTTCAAAAGGTTTGCACACAATAGTTGTAAGCACGCGGAGCGCCCGATGTCTTCAAATTGTGAAAGCGACAAAGGGCCTGCCGACAACTGTATCACGCCTCACATGACCGATAAAACCACGCCGCATCAAACGGTTGTACATGGCTCGAGAGCAAGGGCCGCATCGGCGCGCTGCGATAGAGATGCTTCGCGGCCTTTGTTTTGGCAGCCAGGCGTCTCATGTCTGCGCGTTCTGGTGCTGGCTTTTCCGCTGGCCGGGTGCGAGGGCATGCAAAGCGTGATGGATCCGGTCAGCCGTGATGCCTATCTCATGGCCCAACTCGGGTGGTGGATGTTCGCAGCTGCGATTTTTGTCTTTATCGTTACGATCGGTCTGTTGGGCGTCGCGATCATGATCCGCCATGGCGACAAGAAAGGCGTTCCCAGCTTTCGTTTCTCTACTGGGCTGGTCGTGGCGGGTGGCGTGTTGGCACCGCTTACGGCCATCATTGCAGTTGTGATTTCCGGGGTGTTGATCAGCGACGAAACTGAAGGCGATCCCGGCCTCGCCGGTCCGGTGATCGAAGTTACCGGACGACAGTGGTGGTGGGAATTCCGATATCTGAATGACAACGGTGAGACTGTCGCTGTGACCGCCAACGAAATGCATCTGCCGGTGGGCCGGCGTGCGCGCATCAAACTAATCTCCGATGATGTAATACATTCATTCTGGGTTCCGAACATGCAGGGCAAAACCGACCTTATTCCGGGACAAACCAACATTCTTTACGCCGAACCGGCGCAAGCGGGTCGGTGGCGTGGTCAGTGCGCTGAGTTCTGTGGATTGCAACACGCCTTGATGGGCCTTTTGATCGTCGCGGAACCTACTGATGCATATGACGCGTGGCTCGATCATCAGGCTCGACCTGCCGTCGTTACCGATCACCCGGGACTTGATGTGTTTGTCGAACAGAACTGTTCTATTTGTCACACTGTCCGTGGCACACGCGCAAACGGGACGCGTGGCCCCGATCTCACCCACGTGGCGTCACGCGCAACTCTGGCAGCCGCAACTTTGCCCAACACGCGAGGCAATATGGGCGGCTGGATCACCTCGACACACAGCGTCAAGCCGGGTGTCGCCATGCCTGCCACGGCTCCGCCGCCTGACGACCTGATGGCCCTGCTCGATTTCTTGGATGCGCTGGAATGAGCCGTGTGCCCGAAAACCCCGAGGCGACCACGTCAATCCGCGACGAGTCCGATCCCCAGATGCGCGCCCGTCTGGCTGAATTGGAAAAGACCTGGCAATCGCCGCGCGGGTTCATCGGCTGGTTTACGCATGTCAATCATACGAGTATCGGAAAGCGCTTCCTGATAACAGCGATGGTTTTCTTCCTGCTATCAGGTCTTCTGGCGCTGGCGATGCGTTTACAGCTTCTATCGCCTCTGAACGATGTGCTCGACGCGCAGACCTACAATCAGGTCATGACTGTGCATGGTACGGCGATGATGTTCTTGTTCGCGATCCCCGCCATGGAAGGCATTGCGATCTATCTTGCACCCCTGATGGTGGGCGCGCGAGACATGGCCTTTCCACGGCTCAATGCCTTTGGCTACTATGTCTATCTGATCGGCGGCACAGTCTTCTTTTTATCGCTGCCATTTGGTCTTGCGCCAGACGCGGGCTGGTTCAATTACGTGCCGCTGTCAGGGCCGGAACATTCGGCCGGTTACGGCATCGACGTGTGGACCACGATGATCACCTTCATCGAAGTCTCTGCCCTGACCGCTGCCGTAGAGCTAATCGTCACCATCCTCAAACTGAGAGTGCCCGGCATGTCTTTGAACCGCATGCCCATTTTCGTATGGGCTGTATTGGTCATGTCTTTCATGATTTTGTTTGCAATGCCATCGGTGATCGTCGCCTCATCCTTTCTGATGATGGACCGACTGGTGGATACGGCGTTTTTCGACGTCACGCTCGGAGGCTCGCCCTTGTTGTGGCAACACCTGTTTTGGTTTTTCGGCCACCCCGAAGTCTATATTATCCTAGTGCCGGCCTTGGGGATCGTCACCTCGATCGTCATTACCTTCACGCAGCGACCGCTGTTCGGCTATACTGCCGTGGTTCTGGCACTGGTCGGGGTCGGCATGATCAGCTTCGGTCTCTGGGTGCATCACATGTACACGACCGGCCTACCACTCATGGGGCGGTCGTTCTTTATGGCGGCGTCGACCATGATCGCCATTCCTTCAGGCGTGCAAATTTATTGTTGGATTGCGACCATCTGGGGGTCGCGTCCGCGCTACGCTTCACCGATGATCTGGGTACTCGGATTTTTCGCGATATTCATTGCCGGAGGGCTAACCGGAGTCATGGTCGCCTCGGTTCCGTTCGACCGACAGGTGCACGACACCTATTTTGTCGTCGCACATTTCCACTACGTCTTAATCGGCGGTGCAGTATTTCCTCTCATGGCTGGACTGCATTACTGGTTTCCAAAGATAACCGGTCGGATGATTGGCGAACAGCTGGGCAAGTGGAGCTGCGCAGTTACCTTCGTCGGCTTCAACCTGACCTTCTTTCCAATGCACCAGCTTGGGCTCGAGGGAATGCCGCGCCGGGTCTACACCTATCTACCGGATCTTGGATGGGGAGATCTGAACCTGCTGGCAACTGGCGGGTCCTTTGTCATGGCAGCGGGATTTGGCATGATCCTCGTGAACATCATTGTGTCGCTTCGCAGCGGCGAGGTTGCGGGTGACAACCCATGGAATGCTTCGACTTTGGAATGGGCAACTGCTTCGCCGCCGCTCAACTGCAACTTTGCCGAACAGGTGTCGGTAAAGACAGCAAACCCTCTGTGGGACTGGCATGAGCAAAATCAGCGCGCGATGGTCTCTGGTCTAAGCACGACGCAGCGCGAAACCATTGTCACGACGCTTCTGGATGCTCTCCCGCAGTCGGTCATGATCCTGCCCGGCCCCACGATCTGGCCTTTCGTTTCGGCTGTCGTCGCATCCATCTGCTTTCTGGGCCTGATTTTTTCACCATGGTTCTTTGTCGTCGGCGTGTTCGGAACCTTCGCCACATTCGTCATGTGGTTCATCCCCCCACGATACACCACAGATCCCAACGCCGACTTACCAGAGGAGGCCAAATCATGAAGACTTGGATCGATATCGATGCATCCGAACTGCCGCGTCTTGCGCCGCGCACGCATCCACTCTGGTGGGGCATTCTAAGTGCTGTCGCAATCGAGGCCGCGGTGGTGGCCAACCTGCTGGCCTCTTATTTTTATCTCATGGCGCAAACCGAAGGCCCGTGGCCACCCGCTGGAACAGAAGCGCCGCCGATCCTGTGGCCGACGGTGTTCCTGGTGCTGTTGCCGCTTTCGAGCGTTACGATGTGGTGGGCGGGGCGGGGTTCCGACCGCGGCGACAAGCGCCAGCTTGCCATTGGTGTGACCGCCAGCGTCGGGCTTGCCTTGTTGGCACTGGTGGCGCGTTCCTTTCAAATAGCCAGTTTTGACGTGAAATGGTCCGACAGCGCCTACGGCTCGATCCTATGGACCATCACGGGGTTTCATTTCACCCATGTCGTGTCAGCCATTCTGGGCACCGCAGTTGTGGCTGTTTATGCATGGCGCGGATATTTCAATCCGGCCCGTCAGCTCGGGGTCATCGTCGATACCCTGTACTGGTATTTTGTTGCCGGCATCTTTGTACCCATCTATTTGGTGCTCATCTTGGCACCCCGTATTTTGTGAGGATCGGTCATGCCTAGCACCACCAATGAAGCCAAACGCAAAAGACGGGCCGTTCAGAAAGGATACGAGGCACTATTACCTTGGACGGGTTGGTTACTTGGTCCGATGGCGTGGGCATTGCATCAGGGTATCGGGTACGCGATGATCCCGTGGCTTTGCAAACTGGACACACGCTGGCCATACCATTCGCTTACTGCCGTAGCGCTGGCTATGTGCGTAGTCGGCGCACTGACGGGGATTCGTGCGTTGCGAAAATCTCGAGAAATACGGCCCGGACGCAGTGGGGACCGGATGCGTATGATGGCGTTGGTCAGTCTCATGCTCTGCGCCACAGCGCTAGGCGGGATCGCCTTGGAGTACGTCGGCTCGTTCTGGCTTGCACTTTGCGCGGGGGTCATATGATCACACGAAAATCTCGTCCATTATTTCTGACCACGCTCTGTACCTCAACAACGCTGATGCCGGTCGCAGCAGCGGCGCAAGAAAACCAAGCCGTCACAGGTTGGGTTAGTCCGGCGTCGGTCGGGGTTTCACTGACAGCTGTTGCACTGGGTTACCTGTTCGGACTACGCAGACTTTGGCTGCGCGCCGGAACAGCTCGAGGACTGCGCCTTACGCATGTTGGGCTCTTTCTGGGGGGACTGGTGCTGATAGCCGTGTTGCTTTTGTCGCGTCTCAATACGTTCGCCGAAACACTGCTCAGCGCACATATGATCCAGCATTTTGCTTTGATGCTGATCGCAGCTCCGCTCATCGTGCTTGGAAAGCCCGGCATCGCCATTTTCTGGTCGTTGTCGCCGGCCTGGCGAACCCGCCTACATAAGGTCGCCAGGCATCGCATGATACAGATGCTGACCCATCCGCTGGGGGCGTGGCTGATTTATTTCATCGTGCTCTGGGTCTGGCACATGCCCCCCATGCATCAGGCTGCCTTGCGAATAGAGTCAGTTCATGTCGTGCAACATGCCAGCTTTTTCGGTGCCGCGCTGCTGTTTTGGCATGCTGTATTCGTGCGCTCGCGCGGAGAAACACGCGCCGCTGCGTTCGGCGCAATCTTTGTCACCGCACTTCATTCCTGCGCGCTCGCAGCGCTTTTGACAACGTCGCAGGTGCTCTGGTATCCGGCCTATGCTGGAGGTCTCAGAATGAGCGCTTTACAGGATCAGCAGTTGGGCGGTTTGATCATGTGGGTACCTTGCTGCGCAATCCTGCTTGGCGCCGCACTTGGTACCTTGGCGCGCTTGATGAGCGACTTGGAACAGCGGTTGGAGCACGCGTCATGAAAAAATTGCTCTACATCGGGGCATTATTGCTTGCTGGTAACGTAGCAGCCGAAAGTTCCGAAGAAGCGCGCAGCGCCTTGATCGAACATGGCTGTGTCACCTGTCATGAAATTCCAGGCGCAAACGGTGCTAACGGGCTGACGGGGCCACCCCTGACGGCAATGCACCGACAGGTCTACATCGCGGGGGTGGTACCGAATAATTTCGAAACCTTAACCAATTTCATTCGTAACCCCCAGGCCATTGATCCACGCTCGGCCATGCCGAAGCTGTCTATAACCCGGTCCCAGGCAGAGGCCATCGCGCGTTTTCTGCTGAGTGCAGAAGGCTCCTGATGCGGCGTTGGGTTCGCAACTTGCTCTATGCGGCTTTGACGGCCTTCGTAACTGGCGTTGCCGCATTCCTGCTTGGTGGATTCCACGAACTGAGCGCAATTCGCCAGCACCCTGCATTGGTCTACTGGGGGCTCAATTTCGTGCGCAACTCTGTCGTCGGCATTGCGGCTGAGGGCGTGAAGGAGCCACCGGGTTTTACAATTGGTACAACACCCCTGGGTGTCGCTCTTTATGATCGTCATTGCACGAAATGTCATGGCGCACCGGGTGTCGCACCAGACACCTTTGCCCTCGGAATGATGCCAGTTCCGCCCAATCTCGCGGGCGTAGCACGCGATAGCCCGTCAAACGAGATTTACTGGTTCATTCGCAATGGATTGAAGATGAGCGGAATGCCCGCGTGGCATCTGCGCCTGTCCGAAGCAGAAATGTGGGACATTACCGCCACCGTCAAGGCAATACCGAACCTGTCACCACGCGATTGGCAAGCCTTGCTGCAAAACAAGATCGAACCGACCCCAGCCGACCCGCAGTTGCCGACAGGCTACCAGCCAGATGAAACCCGAGGAAAACTCGCGCTTCAACTATATGGTTGCCGCTCATGCCATATGATTCCAGGGTTGATAGGCCGTCCTGACGTCCACGTCGGGCCGCCCCTGAACGAGGCCGGATCGCGTCGATACGTCGCCGGAGTATTGGCGCATGATAAGGGTGCATTGGCACGGTGGATCGCCCACCCGCAAACCGTCGATCCCCTCAGCGCGATGCCAGATCTGGGCGTGCCGGAAATTATCGCTCATGACATGGCAGCCTATCTCTACAGCATAGCCACCCATCCAAGAATTGGTTGCGCAGAAAGACCGATTGATGAGAGCGAATTTTTAGAACAACCGGCCAGTGTGCCGGACTGCGTCGTTCCGCCCTCGGACGCTCCTTAGCAACTGTGTTTATTCACGGAGCTGAATCTGCCAAGGTGTGCCTGTTTTGGTGATGATCGTCGTCCGCCCGCAATCGTTAGTCTGCCTCGCATCGCCCCGTTGTCATGTGGGACCGGCATGGGACCGGTGATGACAGCGGCTTCGCCTGAGGGAGTGTCATGAACTCTGTGTATCTGGTCTGGCGCATGCGGGTTTCAGATACAGTTACGCATTGAAGCGATCTTCGAACATGATA